>CAWJVA010000008.1:0-204910 GCA_963846185.1 uncultured Acidobacteriaceae bacterium
ACAGTTTGGATTCGCGCGAGACCGTTCGCAAGATGCTGCGGTATTCGATTCCGCCGGGTTATAGCCGGCAGCAGCCGGTTCGGCGGCCGAAGCTGGGAGCCTGGATCGGATCATCGATCATTCTTCGAAAAGGACAAGGGGCGACCAGCCAAGCAGCGGCACAGCGCCAAGCGGATCTTTGAGCGTTTGCGGGAAGAATATGCTTTCCCGGGCGGCTACACGATGGTGAAATACACCTGCGGCAGCGGAAGCTGACTCAGCGGGAGATGTTCGTACCGCTTGCTCATCCTGCAGGTCACGCGCAAGTGGATTTCGGTGAGGCGCTGGCGGTGATCGTCGGCCAGGAGCAGAACGATATGGTGCCGGGCCGTTGAAGGTTCGCGTCACGACCAGCTCACGCTCGGACTTCCGTTCCACCGTCGTGGGGTACTTCATGCGTTGCTCTCATTATCTTTTCTTGCGTCCATCGGCCTTCTCCTTCCGTTTCAAGTCTTCGACAACCAGGTCCAACTCGTCGAAGCGTCATCCCAGAGCTGGCGGTACCGCTCGATCCATGCCGCCTCTTCGCCCAGCCGGCGCCGGCCAAGCTGGCAGGTCCGCACGCGCCCGACCTTCTCGGTGATGACCAGCCCCGCCTGTTCCAGGACGCCGACGTGCTTCTTCATGCCGGTCAGGGTCATGTGGAAGCTGTCGGCAAGCTCCGTGATCGAAGCGTCGGCTCGGCCGAGTTGTTCCAGGACGCCACGCCGGGTGGCATCCGAGAGCGCGGCGAAGGACGCATCGAGAACGGTACGCACCAGCGGCTTGGTGCAAACACGCTCGTGTTGATTCAATGGATGGAAACGATACTCCTGGACTGCCGGACACTCCATGAGATGCAGCCGACATTGCAGGCAGGCTGTTGTTGATTGCTTATATTGTTTTGGCATTGTTCTCTGTCGCGGCGGCGAGCTGCTGAGGAGATGGCATGGGGAACGTGGTCCGGTTCCAGGATAAAGGGTCGTGTCAAGGGTTTGATGCGTGGAAGGGCCGGAAACATTGAGTTTTGGGCTTGTGACCGCGTTTGGGCGGAGGTGGGTTTTTGCGGTGGGAAGGGGAGTGGCCGTTCCCGATACTATTGAGGAAGGGACTTTCATTTATGGCGCAGAGTGCCATCTCGGGTGAAATCAATCGGCACGTCGAGGCCGTTCTCGCGCTTTCAAAGCGTGAGATCCTTCTGCGGCTGCTGCGTGAAGCTGAGCTTTGTATCGAGCTAGAACAGGTGTCAGCCGCGGCAATACTTGCTGGCATCGCGGTCGAAGAGCTTCATCGCTTCAGTGACCTAAGCGTCTTACGACAACATGAGCAAAGTTTTGATGTCTGGCGCGATCTTCGGAACCGGGCAGCTCATCCAGCATCCGACAGACTAGAAATGGACGCGAAATTGGTTGCTGAAATGGTAAGCGGAATACGAATACTGCTCGACCAAATCGACACGACGCAAAACAGGTATCCGAACTTCGGGGAACACCTTACAAAGATCCGGGGCAAATATGCATTTGTACCGACTTCCGTCGACGATTTCCTGAAACGTAAACGCGAGGACCTAGAGCGCGAGCATCGCGAATGAACGTTGTCCTGGATGCTTCCGCCATGATTGCGTTTTTGCGAGATGAAACGGGCGCCGAAGCTGTAATGAATCAGATGCGCCGTCCGGAATGCAACGCCTTCGCTCACGCCCTAAATCTTTGTGAAGTCTATTATGATTTCTCGCGTGCAAGTGGGGAGGCAACCGCAAGTGGTGCAATCAACGATCTATTCGCACTCGGCATAGGCGAACGAAATGATATGCATCCTTCTTTCTGGCGGGCAATGGGCCGGCTAAAGGCCAGCCACAAGCGTGTTTCTCTTGCAGATTGCGCCGCCCTAGCACTCGCAGCCGATTTGGATGCGGTTTTGCTGAGCGCAGATCGCCACGAACTAGAGCCGCTACGTGCCAAGGGATCTGCGAGCTGCAATTTATCCGTTAGCGTTAGCCCAAGTTCGTCACGAAAGGGGTCTAAAACGCAGCTAAGTCGTTCAGAATCAGTTCAGGCAGTTGCCGAGTCTGCACTACATTTGCGGTTCAGTTCGAAGCGTTCCGGAAGGGTAAGACCGAGTTGCTGTAGGAGCGTTTTCTGCTCGGCAGTTGGGTTCGGTAATGTTGCGCAGACGAATCTCGCGGCCATCTGTGGTCGGCAGGACCAGTCGCGCTCGGCTTCATCGACCATGCGCGACTGCCCCATTGCTCTCCTTTCATTTCGCCGGAATCGTGATCGAGATCACGCGCGTTGCGAAGGCCAGTTTGCGCTCGGGTTCGGTTGGGAGCAGCTTCAAGCCGCGATTTCCCTCGGGCCCGCCGTGCCATACCTGTGCCAGATAGCAGGTCTTGCCGTAGCACTGAAAGACCAGCCTGCCCGACCTGCTCGAAGAATCAGAGGCAGTGGTCGGCTCTGCGGTGGCGAATGCGTCTCCCGAGTTCTGGTCCAAGCCCTCGGATGGTGAGGCTATGGGCATTGTTGTTGTACGTCAACTGATAGTTGCCGGCCGCCAGGGTCGTATCCTGCACCATAAAGGCGAACGGAACTTTGGCTTGAATCGGCTGGGACGATTGCGCGTAGGCGGCGGAAAACGTTGCCAAGCCGAGAAGAGTCATTGTCGAAAACATCTTAAACATGGGGTTTCTCCTTGAAGTGTTTGTGGTTGTTGCCGAAGGGGTCCGGGGAGCAGGCGCAAGATCGACGCGGTGTGAGGTACGTCCTTTTGCGGTTCTGAGCGACCGGATCCTTTCGTCATGAGGCCAGTTTTGCCGAAGGCGGGACTGTAGTCGATGCTCTGTGCGTACTCTGGTAAGTTGAACGTTTATCCGGGCGTAAGCGGCTTTGGAATCTTGCACATAGGGACGACGAGTTGCGCGCTTCCGTTGTCCTGGTGGGTGGATTATCCGCGTCTCCCGCGCGGCCGTTGCGTTGAAACGGTGCTATAGTTCTCTTACTCGCGAGGTACTCGCGATGAGCGGAGCCACGAAAAATGATCGCCTGATCCGATTTTCGGTATTCGAGGTCGATCGGGACTCAGGCGAATTGTTCAAGCAGGGGCGCAAGGTCAAACTGCAAGGCCAACCGTTCGAGCTGCTCGTTGCGCTGCTGGAGCGGCCGGGAGAAGCCGTAAGTCGCGAGGAGTTGCGCGAGAAGGTCTGGCCTTCGGAACGGCCGGCGACTTCGATCACGGCTTAAACAGAGCGGTCAATAGGATACGCGAGGCACTGGGCGATTCGGCGGAAACGCCTCGGTTCATCGAGACGCTGCCGCGCCGAGGGTATCGGTTTATCGGGTCGATTCAGGAAAAGAATCACACGCAACCTGCGCCTATTGAGCCAGTGCCGACAGAAGCTGCTCCGTCGGTGGCACAAGCGGAAGGCAGATCGCGCCGAGGCGCCTGGTTAGTCGCAATTGCCGTCGCGGGAGTAGCTGTTGCCGCCGGCGTCCTCATTACCTGGCGTATGACACATCGCCCGGCCGCGGCGCTGCCAGAACTGAAGCTGCGGCAACTCACCACAAATTCATTTGAAAATCGGGTGGTGGAGTCTGTTATTTCTCCGGACGGCAAGTATCTGGCCTATGGCGACTTGGCCGGTATCCGTCTTCAAGAGATATCGACTGGCCAAACTTATGCGCTTCCAGACCAAAGACTGTATCCCAGGATGACGCGTGGTTCCCGTCCGCCTGGTTTCCGGATGGAAGCCGGATAGTTGCTTCGGCTATTCGAGCAACCCGGACGGCCCAATTATCAGTAGCGCCTGGTCGGTACCGGTCCTGGGCGGCAACCCGGTGCTGCTTCAAGATGATGCCATTGCTCCGTCTGTCTCTCCCGATGGCTCGCTGATTGCGTTCACAAGAGGCCGCGTAATCCTGGGCGACTACTTTGGCGAATTCTTCGTGCCTTGGACTCGGGAGATCTGGGTCATGGGGCCAAACGGAGAGGACGCGAGGAAATTGGTCCCGAGCGACGGCAAGACGCTGTTTCGCCGTGTTCAGTGGTCGCCTGACGGCAGCCGTATCGCTTGCTTGAAACGCCGCAGGGACAGCAAGGATACGTTCTCGGCTGATATAGCGGGGATCGCGTTGAAAGGCGGCCCGCCGACGGTTATTTTGCCGGCTCTCCTCAGAGACTGAATTTCGCTGGATTCCTGACGGGCGCATTATCTACGATCAGTATGAGAGTGAACGGGACGCGAATCTCTGGGAACTGAAGGTCGATTCCAAGAGCGGTAAGCCGCAAGGCCGTCCGCGCCGGATCACAAATCTTCCCGGATTCGGTATGGGCCATCTGAGTGCGTCCTCCGATGGGAAGAAGCTCACCTTCCAGAAGACCTCTGAACGGGATGACGTCTATATCGGCCGGCTGCAGCCGGGCGGCCGGCTGGAAGCGCCACGGCGGCTGACGTCTGACGAGCGTTCGAACTATCCTTTCGCCTGGACTCCAGACAGCAAGTCGGTCATCTTCGTTTCCGACCGCACTGGCGTGTTTGCGATTTATCGGCAGGCGATCGACCAAGATTTGGCAGAACTGATCCCGACCGGTCCGGAGCCGGTCGGGCTGGCGCGGGTAACTCCGGATGGTTCGTCCATCGTGTATCTTGCCCATGGCCCAGGCGATTTTGCCCCACGCGTTATGCGCGTTCCAATCTCCGGCGGTCCGAGGGAGCTGGTTATGGAGTTTCCACCTTCCGCCGTTGCCGACATGGCCTGTCCCATTAGGGCGAGTACACAGTGCGTCGTCGAAGCCGGGCCACCGGCACGAATGCCAATCAGGATGAGTTTATTGCGTTCGATCCATTAACAGGAAAGCGACGAGAACTATTTAGAAGTAGCGGCGGACTTCAAGGACCGCTCTCCCCCGATGGGGCACACATTGGCAGACTCCGCGGCAACAACATTGAGATCCTATCCCTCGCCGGGCAGATCGAACAGACGATTCAATTGAAAAGTTGGCCTTACCTGCGAAATATCGATTGGACTGCCGATGGTAAGGGTCTGCTGGTCCCTCACAGGGCGCCAACCGGAATGACATTACTGCGCGTCGGGTTAGACGGCCAAGTTCAGCCGCTTTGGGCGGTGAGATATTTTGTGTACTCATGGGCGATTGCTTCTCCCGATGGCCACTATCTGGCAATTATGGGAGGGTCGCTGAATAGCAACGCGTGGCTACTCGAGAATTTCTAGGCGAGACTGAGGGCAAACAGGATTGCGAGCGGCTCTGTGCGGGGACTTTACCTCTGCTCTATTGCAAACCGGAAAAACTCGACAATTAGAAGTGATCGCCCCGGAAGAACTGACTAGCTGCGGAACTCTCAATGGCGGCCTTTCTAAGTCTCATCGAAGGCGGGAGGGCCCTGATTCCTACGCCTTTCACGTCTTGTAGACACCAAAATCCTGCCCGCGCGTTTGAGCGTAGCACCTTGTAAGTACTATCTATTGCGCTTTCAGTACTAAAACCGAAATTCAGCGTATAACCTCCTTGATTCGTGGTATATACTACCCCTGACTGGAGCAAGCAAAGTACGGTATCTCACGCAGTTTTAGGCGGCATTTGTCGAGTGTGTACTCCGACCCTATAGCTGTTCCAGCGTTAGAAGGCAAATAAAACCCTAGGAGATTGGCGTGACGGTGATTGCATTCCGCTTTTGTCGAAATCTGGCGATCGCGTGCTTGGCTGTTTCTGTGGTAGCTGCCGGCCAGGACGCGACTGACCTTGGCGCGCTGAATACTGCCGCGGTAACAAGACCAATCTCGGTGACGATTGCGCTTGCTTTACCCGCTTTGAGTGACGCCGAGCGACTGGAGCAGGCGCTCTATACACCGGGGGACCCGCAATATCACCGGTTTTTGACAGCCGATCAGTTCACCGCGCGTTTTGCGCCCACGGACGCTAACATCGCGCGAGTTGTTGCGGCTTTCACGAAATATGGCCTGACAGCGCAAAAAACGACTGCAACGACGATCAATGTGACAGGGATGCCTGCCCAAATAGAGCGGGCGTTCTCAGTCAGCCTACACACTTATGAGGCTGCGCCAAGTGGTAACCGGCCAAGCTACACGTTTCATGCTCCTGTCGGCAGTCCTATCGTTCCGGCCGAAGTCGCGGCGGACGTCATCGCCGTAGCGGGGCTCGACAATCGACCGGTCGCTCATCCGCGTTATAAAACGGGTTCCCCCCTCCTGCATGCTGTGCAACCGAATAAGCCGTTGGCGACCACGGGCAACCCCTTTGGATCTCTCACGGTCACCGATTTTGCCAAGTACTACGACGTCGAACCTCTCTATGATCGAGGAGTAACGGGGGCCGGTCGCACGATCGGCATCATGACGCTAGCAGCGTTCACGCCAAGCGATGCCTACAAGTATTGGCAGGCCGTCGGACTCAAGGTTGCTTCGAACCGCATCAACATCGTCAACGTTGATGGCGGGCCCGGCGCGCCGAGCGATGAGTCGGGCTCGATTGAGACCACTCTCGACGTCGAGCAGTCGGGCGGAATCGCTCCGGGAGCAAACATCATTGTCTA
Source organism: uncultured Acidobacteriaceae bacterium (assembly GCA_963846185.1). Taxonomy (GTDB): domain Bacteria; phylum Acidobacteriota; class Terriglobia; order Bryobacterales; family Bryobacteraceae; genus Bog-105. The sequence continues at coordinate 6,584 of CAWJVA010000008.1, forward strand.
CCAGGCGCCGAATACAAACCAGGGCTTCATCGACCTATTTGCCAGGGCGATTGATGCCAACTTAGCCGAGTCTCTCTCAATAAGCTGGGGTTTGTGGGAATGGCTTAATAATTTGCAGAATGCGCCAGTTACCGATCCGATAACCGGCCGAACGGTAAGCACCCTGCAAGCTGTCCACGAACTTCTACTCCGCGCGGCGATCCAGGGACAAACGCCATTTGCGGCGTCCGGCGATGGCGGAGCTTACGACGTGAATCACGACCTTAGTTGTTTCCCGCCCTTCTCGCCAACGGACACAAAAACATGCACCCTGACGTTGAGTGTCGATTATCCGGCCAGCGACACGCTGATGACAGCTGCCGGGGGTACGACGCTGGCTGGACTCCAGGAGTATTGTCTGAATAGCGCATGCACCCCTCCTTATTACGATGTTGATATTCAACACGAGCAAGTGTGGGGGTGGGACTATCTCGAAGGGCTATGCAAAGCGGTCGGCGCGCCTAATCCAATCGCCTGCGGAATTTTTCCGGTCGGCAGCGGGGGAGGCGTGAGCATCGAGTTCTCTAAGCCGCTATATCAGTTTGGGGTGCAGGGGACCCAACTCAGCCAACCTGGTCAGGAGTTCAAGTGGTTTGATGGCGCAGAAGTCCTGCAATACTCGCTTCCTGCCTACTATGCGGGACGCAATGTCCCCGATATCTCCTTCAACGCCGATCCTGAAACTGGTTACGTCGTTTATTACACTTCCAACGTTAATGGGTTTGGAGAACTTACGTTCTTTGGAGGTACCAGTTTTGTCGCGCCGCAACTGAACGGCGTAACCGCCTTGCTTGGTGAATACCTGAATCAGCATAGGATGGGATTCCTGAACATACCGCTCTATCTGCTAGACATCACCGGGCAGGCGTACGGCGGCACAAAGCCTCCTTTACGTCCGATTGCCTACGGTGATAACTGGTTTTATCATGGGCGCGACGGCTATAATCCGGCCGCTGGATTGGGGACGATGGACGTTGCTAATTTCGCTGAGACGCTGCGCTGGGGCTATTAGTTTCGGCAGGCTCCGTAGCGCGACAAGTCATGTTCATAGGCTTGCACGCGTTAAAGCAAGGGTAGCCGCTCATCACGGTTTCGAGACGTGAGCGGTTTACCCCATGCTTATAACGTTGCAACCACTGAGTTGTCCCGCAACCTTGATTTGAAGATACGGCCTATCGAGTAGCCGTGCAGTCACCCGTTTGGCGTGACAGGCCCGGGACCCCAGCTCTCTGAATTCGACGCAACCGCGGATTTCCAGTCGGAAGTGAGGGCCGGATTCTCGAGGAACTGCTCGCGCTACGGCAGGCACGCAAGACCGGCGAAGTTGGTCCTACGCTGCATGAGATTACAAAGGAGTGGCTTTCAATTCGACGCGGATCCAGGTGATCAGGATTTGCGCCATCAACTGGTTTACATAAAAGTGCCCCGGCGGTCGGGGTTCCGAACTGGGGGCGCTGACGCTTCCGACTCCGTTTCGAATTTCGTCTTTCAATTCCGCAGTCCATGGTTCGTAAGTAAAAGGGTCTGCCATCAAAGCGTGTTAACCGTACTAACTCGTACCTTTATGCGCGCTGTGGCGACGGATGGTTTGCTTGACTAACTCGCCGTGTTCGGCGATTTTTGCCAGTAGGTCTTCGGCGACGCGAAGGGCGGCGGAGGCCTGGTGGGCGTCGACGCGGGGTTTTTCTCGGGTTCGGACGCAATGGAGAAACGAATCCAGTTCGAGCGCGAGGGGCTCGCCGTGCTCGACGGGCAGCTTTTCGAAGCCGATCTGAGGGCTCGAAAAATCTAATTCGTCGACCGCGCCGGCTTTGCTTTGCACGAGCGCGAGCCGGATGGCTTCCTGCTTTTGGTAATCGAGAGAAATGTATTCGCCGGGCTGGAAGACGCGCAGCTTGCGGACTTGCTCGGTCGAGACGCGGCTGGCCGTAAGATTGGCGATGCAGCCGCTCGGGAACGCGAGCCGCACGTTGGCGATGTCCACTTTGTCGGAGAGAACCGAGATGCCGGCCGCTCGCAGCTCGACGGGCAATTCTCGAGTGAAACTCAGGACGATATCGAGATCGTGGATCATGAGGTCGAGGATGACGTCGATGTCGAGACTGCGCGGAGTGAAGACACTGAGACGGTGAACCTCGAAGAAAAGTGGAATGGTCCGGACCCGTTCGAGCGCCAGGACGGCGGGATTGAAACGTTCGAGATGGCCGACCTGCAGAATGCGACCGCGTGCGTCTGCGAGCTCCGCGAGACAAGTACCGTCAGCGGCCGTGCCGGCAACCGGCTTTTCGATCAGGATATCGAGACCCAACAGCAGCAGCCTTCGGCAATGGCGCGGTGAGTCAGGGTCGGGGTTGCGACGACGGCCGCATCGAGCGATACGGCGACATCGTCGATGGAAGCAAACGCGCGAGAACCGTACTGGGCGGCCAGCGTTTGGGCGCGTTCAAAATCGGTGTCGACGATCGCGGCCAAATGTACCTCCGGCATGGCGCTTAAGACACGAACGTGGTTGCGTCCGAAAGAACCCGCGCCGACGACTGCGATCCGGATAGGCTGCCGGCTCACAGAACGTCTTTCAGGGGCGGGTAACCAATGATGGCGATGCCAGCCTCGTTGGCGCGCTCGAGCAGCTCGTCTTTGTCGAGAAGCAGTGTGCGTCCAGCATCAATGGCCAGGGCGGTGGTGTTGGTTTCGATCATGGTTTGGATAGTGGCGAGGCCCGCTACGGGAACATCGAAGAGAAATGCTCGCGCCCGTCCGAAGCTTTAACGAGACGCAAGGGCTTGCCATTGATGAGGGAGGCGGCGCGTCGCAACATAGCGTCCGTTCCTTCCATCGCTTCTGCTGCGACACAGGCTTTCTCGCTAATAGCGACGCTCTGCCCGATATCGAGCAGAGGCCAGCAGCGAAGCGATACGCCGGCCATAGCGGATATCGGCTTCTTCGTCTCTGGTTGGTTTGCGACTTGTCAGGACGCCTTTTCAGCCAGCAATGTCTTTAGCAAGCGCGTGGAATCCACGAACTCGATGCCTTCCTCGCGCAGCACTTCGTGGATGCCGCCGATGAGCGAAGCCGTGTTCTTCTCTTTAAGTGATGTGAGTAGCTTGACCAGTCGCCAATCGGGATTGATTCCGAAAAGAGGCTGACGTGCTTCACCTGGCCGGTCATCATCACTTCCGAGACTGCTTCGCGCTTGAGGATGTCGATCAGTTTTCCGAGCTGGCCGATGTTGATCCAGTGAAAGGATGGGCGAAGCGCTCAAGCTCGGGCGCGGCTTCATTCTGAATGGCCACGACCATCACGCGTGACCTTCGCGCCTAGCAGTTTCGAGCGCGAGCAACGGGAAGCGGCCGTTGCCGGCAATCATTCCATAGTGCTGAGCCATCTACTATTTGGTAAAGCCGCGTTCCGAGGCGCGAATAAATTCCAGCTAACTCCCTTCACTTCATCCGTTTGCGGCACGTCTTCTTCGATTCGGCGAGGGCCTGGCTGGTGTTGAAACCGGAGCGAGTCAGGATACGGAAAGTATTCTGCAAGGGCTCGATTGCTCCGGCGTAAAGCCGCTGCGCTCGAGGCCGACCCGGTTTGCGCTATAGATTTTCGCTTCGTGATCGGAAGCCGTGATCGAGTAAGGCAGCACGTTTTGCTTGATGACGCTGTAGCTGCCGACCATGGCGTGACGGCCGATCCGGCAAAACTGGTGAATGGCGCTGAGGCCGCCGATGTTGGCGTAGTCTTCAACGATCACATGTCCGGCGAAGGTCACGCCATTCGCGAGGATGGTGTGGTTGTGAATGATTACATCGTGCGCAATGTGAACATACGCCATGAGCAGATTGTTATCCCCGATGGACGTGAGCATGCCGCCGCCTTCGGTGCCGCGATGAATCGTTACGAACTCGCGGATGGTGTTGCGATCGCCGATGCGCGTCTCTGAAGGCTCGCCCTTGTACTTTTGTCCTGAGGAGCGACGCCGCAGGAACAGTAGGGATAAAAAATGTTGTCCTTGCCGATGGTGAGTTTTCCTTCGAGGTAGACATGTGCAATGAGGCGCGTGCGCGGGCCGATAGTGACTCCACTGCCGATGATGCAATACGGTCCGATCTCTGCTTCGCGGGAGATGCCGGCATCCGGGTCGATAATCGCGGTTGGGTGAATCGACATCCTGATGAGCAGGCGCCGAGGCGCTCAGGCAAGTTGCGGTTCCGTCTCCTTTTGAATCGCGGTTGGGCTGGCGGCCTGAGGACGATCGGTCAAGGTACACATCAGCATGGCTTCCGCCACGGTTTGCGCATCCACGGTTGCGACGCCTTGAATTTTGGCGACGGAATGCTTCAGCCGAACCATCTTCATCTCGATTTTCAGTTGATCGCCGGGCACGACGGGCTTGCGGAACTTGGCGTTCTCAACGGAGGCGAGAAACATGATTTTGCCGCGCGTGTGGGGCGCCATCTTACCGACCAGGATGCCCGCGACCTGCGCCATCGCTTCGATGATGAGAACACCCGGCATCACCGGATAACCGGGGAAATGACCCGTGAAGTGCGGCTCGTTGATGGTGACGTTCTTGAGGCCTACGATGTTATCGGCGCCGATCTCGAGGATGCGGTCCACCATCAGAAACGGATAGCGGTGGGGCAGAACGGCCGAAATCTCTTCGACATCCATCGACGCCATGGGATTCTAGATTATAACAGCCGATGCATCCTTACCTTCGCTATGCCATTGACAAGAAAGCAGAAAGCATAGATTGCATACGCCGCTTCGTGGAGTGCGAAACGCCGAGCGATTCGCCTGCCGATGTGAACCGGTTCGTGGATCTGCTGGCGGAGAGCGCGCGGGACGTGGCGACTGCGAAGACGTTCCGCTCGCCGACGCACGGCAAGCATGTGAGGCTCGATTTCAAACTGGCGGGGCGCCGGAAGCAGGGGCGGATTCTCGGGATTGGGCATTCCGATACGGTGTGGCCGCTTGGCACGTTGAAGGCGATGCCGTTTCGCAACGAGAAGGGCCGGCTGTGGGGGCCCGGCGTTTTCGACCTCAAAGCCGGGATTGTGTTCTTCCTGTATGCCGCGCGCTGTCTGCGCGATCTGGATGTGGCGCCTGCGAAGAACATTTCGCTACTGGTTGTTTCTGACGAGGAGATCGGGAGCAAGACTTCGCGGGAGCTAACGGAGACAGAGGCGAAGCAGAGCGATTGCGTGCTGGTGCTGGAGCCGGGGACGGGTCTCGACGGGAAGTTGAAGACATCGCGCAAAGGAGTCGGTGGTTATCTTGTTTCGGTGGAGGGGAAGGCTGCACACGCGGGGGTCGATTTCAATCGCGGCGCGAGCGCGATTGTGGAACTGGCGCGACAGATCGAGAAGATTGCCGGGTTCACCGATCTCGAACGCGGGACGACGGTCAATCCGGGGATTGTCAGCGGCGGCACGCGGCCGAACGTGATCGCGGCGAATGCGCATGTTCATGTGGATGTGCGGGTGGCTCGCTTGCGGGACGCGGCGATGCTGGATAAGAAATTCAGGTCGCTGCGGCCGTTCGACAAGCGCTGCTCGATTCATGTTGAAGGCGGGCTGAACCGGCCGCCGATGGAGCGCACCAAAGCGATTGTGGGGCTGTTTCAGAAAGCGCGAGAAGTCGCTGCCGAAATGGGTGTGCAGGTGGAGGAGACTTCGACGGGCGGCGGATCAGACGGGAATTTTACAGCGGCGCTGGGTATTCCGACGCTCGATGGTCTGGGGGCGGTGGGAGAAGGCGCGCATGCGATTCACGAGAGCATTCTGATCAACCGGATTGCCGATCGCACCGCGCTGTTAGCCGGACTGCTCGCTGGGTTGTAGCTCGTTTTCGATCTGCACCAGTGGCGAGCCGGGATGTTCGGCGAAGTAGGCGGCCAAGCGGTGGGCGGCAGCAGCGCCCACAACCTTCGTAAGATCCTGTGACGAGCTTTGGCGCACGCGTTCGAGGCTGCCGAATGTGCGCAAAAGTTTCTCCACTGTCTTCTGACCGATTCCCGGGACGTCGTGAAGCTCTGAGGTGAGCCGCTGGGCGTTTCTGCGGGTGCGGTGGAAAGTGACAGCGAAGCGGTGTGCTTCATCGCGGATAGTTTGAACCAGATGCAGGATGGGCGAGAACTTGTCGAGGATGACAGGCTCGTCTTCCTGCCCGTACACGTAGATCCATTCCTCGCGTTTTGCAATGGAGGCGAGCGGCTGGTAGGTGATACCGATGGATTCGAGCGCTTGGGCCGCTGCATGCAGTTGGCCTAAACCGCCGTCGACCAGCACCAGGCCGGGAAACGGTCTGTTTTGTTCCTGCAGCTTCGAATAGCGGCGTGTGACGACTTCGCGCATGGAAGCGAAATCATCATTGCCGGCGACGGTCCGGATGATGAACTTGCGGTAGTCGGACTTCTTCATTCTGCCGTCCTCCCACACGACCATGCTGGCGACTTTGTCTGTGCCCTGAATGTGCGAGATATCGAAGCACTCAATGCGGCGGGGCGGCTCGGCCAGGTTCAGTGCGTCCTGCAGCGCTCCCTCAATGGCTTTCGAAGACGGCTTCAGCACTCGGAAACGCTGATCGAAGCTGTGTTTGGCGTTGGTTTCGACTAAGGAGAGGAGCGCTTTTTTCGAGCCGCGCTGCGGAGTTGCAATTTCAACTTTGCGGCCGCGCAGATCGGAGAGGAATTCTTCGAGCTCTTCGCGTTGTTCGAAATCGGCCGGGACGTGAATGGTTGCGGGGACATATTTGCTGTTCAGGTAGACCTGTTTGAGCAACGCTTCGAAGAATTCCGACGGATTGAAATCGTCCTGATCTTCCCAGAAGAACTCGCGGCGATCGACGATTTTGCCGTTGCGCAAGTGAAACAGGTTGACGGTGACGAGCGGCGGCTCGGCGTGGTACGCGAAGATGTCGGTGTCTTCACCTTCGACGGCGGCCATCTTCTGCCGCTGCTCCATTTCGCGAACGGTCGTGATGAGATTGCGCAGGCTGGCGGCTTCTTCGAAACGCATTTCATCGGCTGCCACTTTCATGCGCTGCTCGAGCTCATGCACAAGATCGTGATGGCGCCCTTCGAGAAACAAGCGTACATCGCGGACAGCGGCGGAATATGCTTCGTCTGTGGTAAGGCCGGATGTGCACGGTCCTAGGCAGCGATGGATGTGGTACTGCAAACACGGATGGGTGTATTTGCGGTTCAGGTCGAGCTTGCAGGAAGGGACTTTGAAGTGGCGATGAATGAAATGAACGAGGCGGTGGGCCAAGTTGCCGGGAAAATATGGCCCGTAATATCCGGCGCCATCGCGCAGAATACGCCGCGTCACATAGACGCGCGGATATCGTTCGTGCGTGAGTTTGACGTAGGGATAGGTTTTGTCATCGCGCAGCAGGATGTTGAAGCGCGGCTTGTATTGCTTGATGAGATTGTTCTCAAGGGCAAGCGCCTCTTTGTTGTTGTCGACCTGAATGAAATCGATGTCGCGCGATTCGGCAACTAAACTGCCGGTTTTGGCATCGGCGAGCCGATCTTCGTTGAAATAGCTTCTGACACGGCTGCGAAGGTTGTTCGCTTTACCGACGTAAAGAATGTTTCCTTGTCCGTCTTTGTAGAGGTAAACGCCCGGCCGGGTGGGAAGCTGCGCTACTTTTTCGCGTAAATCCACGGCAGCTTTATAATTCAATTGTGACACGCAGGGTGTCTTGTGCACTGCTTCTGAGCCTGTTTTTTTCGCCTGCTCTGCTTCCACAAGCGCAACAGAAGCCGCCCTCTCCGCCGGACGAATCGAATCCGCCGGAAGAGGACGAGACGGTTGCCCCGGAGAAGTTCGTTCTGAATCCGCTGGAATCGGAGCGCAACGTGAAAGTGGGCGATTTCTACATGCATAAAGGAACGCCGGCGGGGTATCGTGCCGCTCTGGCACGCTATGAGCGTGCGGCGAAATTCAATCCGAATAATGCCGAGGCTTACTTCAAAATCGGCGAGGCCGAAGAGAAGCTGAAGAACAAGGACGCCGCGAAGATTGCGTTCGAGCGCGTGATCCACCTTGCGCCCGATTCAAAGCTGGCGCACGAAGCAAAGAAGAAAATCGAGAAGATTTAGTTCACGCAATCGTTGCGCTTATTTTTTCGGCCGGAGCTTTTTATTGCGCTGAAGGGTCTGGTGCCACATCGCGTGCAGCAGCTTGCCCACGCCGTGCTCCCAATCGGGGAAGAGATCGACATACTGCACTTTTCTTGCGATCTGCCGTGGGAGTTCGCATTCATCGAGCCTGACTGGGACGAAGAAGGTTTCCTCGGCGGGAATGCGCGACGCAACGCCGAGGGCGTACTCGAGCTCGCATTGGAAGTAGCCGCGCTTGGCGGATGAGCGGCTGGAGAAGCAGCCGATAAAGAACTCCGAAAGGTCGATGGCCCGTTCGATGGCAAGCGGCCAGTTCTGCCCGGGAAGGAGTCTCTCCTGATCCATCCAGGGTTCGAAGCCGGCTTTCTGCAGGGCTGAAAAGAGCCGGCGCACTTCGCTGCGATCTTCCTCCGCGTACGCCAGGAAGACTTGAATCCGGCCATTCGGTTCGAAGGTGACCTGATTCGATCCATTCAGTTTGAAGCTGCCGAGACCGTCTATTTCGACAGGAGCGCCGTCGCGGAGGTAAGTGTCGATGAGCTGGAGAAGAGCTTTGCTTCGCAAGCTACGTCTCATGGCCCGCCCTTTTGGGGGTCGACTTTACAACCGAACTATCTTTTCGAGATTGACGAGCTGACGGAGGGTTCTTGAGATCTTTCAGGAGCTGGTAAACGAGATTGTCCACCGCGTCCGCTGCTTTCGCACGCGAACTATGCGATTTCCTCGCAAGCCTGCGCGTAAGGTCGAACTTATTCACATCCGAAGCATAGACATGGCGCGAGCAGAGCCAGCAAGGGAGCGGCGCCTGCGAAGCAACGGAAATGCCTGTATCTTTTACAGTTAGTGCGCGAGTAAATTACTGCCGAGTTTTGTGACCGGCTACTCGGCGCGCAGCACTTCGAGCGGCCTCTGATTGAGGATGCGTGCGCTCGCGAGCCAGCCCGCAATGTTGGCGAGCAGGGCAGTGGCGATGACCACGACTACAAGCGACACCCAGTCGAAGCGGAAGCCCGCATCGATGAAGCGGTCCGAAATGATGCGGGTGAAAACATTGGCAAGAATGCCGCCGACCAGACCGGCAACCGCGCCGAGAATTGAAAATTCAATGGAGAAGATACTCGTGATGCGCGATTTTGTCGCGCCCAGAGTCTTGAGGATGGCGACTTCGCGGATACGGCGGTAGCGAGTTCCGGCAACACTCGACGAAAGAATGATGATGCCGGCCAGGATGGCGAAGGCGGCGAGGAAGCGAACCACAAGCGCCACCTGATCGACGGCTTCCTGGATGCGCGTCAGCACGTCGGCGAGATTCATTACCGTCACGGTTGGGAATTTCTCAAAGACAGCTTCTTCGACGCGGGGAATATCAGCAGGCTTGACATGTACGGCGCCGTAGTACGTGACGGGCAGCCCTTCGAGCGCGTTCTGGGGGAAGACGAGGTCATAACGCACAGGCGCGCGCTGCTCACGATGAAAGATGGCGACCAGTGGAGCGGTCATGGTGCGGCCGGCAGCTTGGAATTGCAGGCGGTCGCCGAGGTGAAGTTTGTAAGTGCGCTGTGCTTCCTCCGAGACTGCAAGCTGCGGTTGGGCGGTGTTGGGAGACCACCAACTTCCTTTTTCGAGGACGAGACCGTCGGGAAGCGATTTCGCCGTTGTGATGCGAATGGTCTGCAGATCTTCTTTGCGGTCTCTGCCAAGCGCGAGCCGGGAAGCCGGAATGCCATTTTTTGCGAGCATTCTGGAAACGATGTAGCCGACAAGCTGAACCTTGCTGGTGACACCAGGCTGCGATTCGATCAGGCGGCTGATTGCAGCCGAGTCACGAACGTCAAGAAGAAAGAGATTTCCTTCGCGCCCGGGTCCCTCGCTAGTGACCTGGCGGAGCACGGTGTTTTGCAAGAGGTATGTGCTGAGTGTGAACATTACGCCGACACCGAGCGCAACGAGCACCGAGCGCGCCTGATTGCCGGGACGATATAGATTGGCAAAGCCGTGGCGAAACGGCGGCGGAAGACGCGCGCTCCAGATTCTTACGACGCGGCGCATGAAAAAGAGCAGCAGCGCAGCAACCAGCCCAAGAGCGATCAGGCTGCTGGTCAAGCCGCCCATAAAGTAGGAGCCCATCAGCCATGACTGACTGAGCCAAACCGCGATGAGATAGAAACCGCCGAAGATCAGGAGGGAGCCGATCCAGCTCGGCAGCTTATCGTGCCAGTGTTTGCGGATTTCCGCAGCGGCGTCGCCCATATCGCGCCGGAAAACCAGGCTGGGGCGGACATTGCGGATGTTGAGCAGCGGCGGAAGCGTAAAGAGAAGAGTTGCGAGAATGCCGAGGCTCATCCCCTGAAGACTAAAAGACCAGTCCCAAGGCACGTCGGGCAACAGAGCGAAGACGCGATGAATCAGCCAAGGGAACGAGCGCTGCACGGCCGCGCCCACCGCGATTCCGATGAGGCCGCCCGCGATGCCCAGCCAGAGCGTCTGGAGCAGATAAATTTGCATTATCTGCTTCGATCGCGCGCCGACGGCTTTCATAACGGCAATCGTGTCCATGCGCTGTTGCAAATGCGAGTACATGGCCATGGCAACGCCGAGGGCGCCGACAATCAAAGCGATCAGACTGATGAGGCTCAGGAAAGTTGTGGTGTTATCGATGGCCCGGCCGACTACCGGACTGCCCTCGCGATAGTCGCTGATATAGACGCGGCGCATGATGGCCCTGATGGCCGACTTCATGGCGTCGAGATTGACGCCGGGCCGGAGTTTGAATAAGAAATCTCTGGGCGGCGCGGCTTCCGAACTGGATTAAGCCGGTGCGATCCAGACCGGCGCGGCTCATGATAACGCGCATGCCCGGGCCGAAGCCGGAAGCCAGGCGATCCGGTTCACTGACGATCGTCCCGGCGATGCGGAAATCTTTTCCGCCCAGGCGGATGCTGTCGCCCGTCGCCACTTTCATGCGCAACTCGAGCTCCGGTGTGACAACAATGGACGAATCATTTGCAAGCAGCTCTGAAAGCGGCTTGTCCGGGTTGACCTTAAAGGCGCCATAGAACGGATAGAGGGCCGGGTCCACAGCTTTGACCGAGACCATCTGAGGAATGTGCTGCGCGGTGGAGGCGGCCATGGAGACGGTCTCAGTGACTCGGGTCATGGTTCCATAGCGGCTCCCGAGATCCGCCATGCGGCGAACTTGTTCCGGATCAATGTAGCCCCACGTTTGCACCTGCACATCGGCAGCAATCAATTGCTTGGCATTGCGGAGCAGCATGCCACGGAAGGCAAAGCCGAAGCCTTTGACCCCGCTGAGCGCGGCGATGCCGACGGCAACGGCGAGCACGACAAAGATGAATTTGGCCGGGGCGGCGTGCAGCTCGCGCCAGGCGATTTTCGAAGCAGTCCGGAACGACACCTTCTAGACCTCCACTTTGCTATCAGGGAGGCGCGAGGCCTCGCGAAGCGTCACCTCATCGCTAAGGATTTGACCATCATGCAAGGTGAGAATACGGTCAGCATATTCGGCCAGATTGCGGTCATGCGTGACGAGCACGAGGGTGGTGCCCTCTTCGCGATTTAACTGAAGCAGGAGATCAAGGACATGCTGGCCGTTGGCGCTATCGAGGTTGCCGGTAGGTTCATCGGCCATCAGAATGGGAGGCGCGGTGATGAAGGCGCGAGCCAAGGCAACACGCTGCTGCTCGCCGCCCGATAACTGAATGGGATAGTGATGCGCGCGATTGGTGAGGCCGACACGTTCGAGCAGATCGCGCGAGCGGCGGCGTGCATCGCCTTTATAACCGCTCAGTTCAGCGGGCAACAGCACATTCTCTTCCGCAGTCAGGGTTGGGACAAGCTGATAAGACTGAAAAACAAACCCGATTTTTCGACCGCGGATACGAGCGAGATCGTCTTCGCGGAGATCGGTGATATCGACACCATCCAAAACGATGCGGCCGGAAGTGATGGTATCGAGCCCGGCGAGAAGGCCGAGAAGAGTACTTTTGCCGCTGCCTGACGCACCCATGATGGCAAGAAACTGCCCGCGAGGAACCGAAAAGGTCAGGCCGCGCAGGATTTCCACCCGATTCGGCGGATTGTCAATGACCTTCCACAGCTGGCGGACATCGATCACGCCGGGCTGAAGCGTAGAGGATTGCATGTCAACCTTATGGATGTGGGGAGCGGGAGATTCTATTCCATTGTTGCAGTCTGTCTGATAGCGGGGTCGGTGCTGGCCGGATGCGGGCGGACGGCGGGCAACTCACAACAAGAGAAACGCAGCGCCGAGGAATCAAGTTCCACCGCAACGCCTGAACAGCAGCCTCAGACGGCGGCCGCGCCCGTTTCAGACGACCGGCCCGTTATCGTGACGTTCGGGGATAGCCTGACGGCGGGAGTGGCGGGCCGCAGCTATCCGGCCGATCTCGAGGATCTCCTGAACGCGAATGGCTATCGATACCGCGTGGACAATCAGGGCGTGAGTGGAGACACGACGACGGATGGCCTGGCGCGGATTGACAACGTCATCGCGGCGCATCCCGCGCTGGTCATTCTGGAGTTTGGCGGAAATGACGGTCTGCGCGGCATTCCGGTCGAATCGACGAAGAAGAACCTCGAAGAGATGATCATGCGGCTGAAGCAGGCGAACATCCCGATTGTGCTGCTTGGCATCACGCTGCCACCCAATTACGGTACCGGAATATGTAAAACCGTTTACTGCGATGTTTCCGGAGCTGGCAAAGCAATACCACTTAAAGCTGATGCCGTTTTTGTTAGTGAACGTGTACCGGCATCCTGAGATGATGCAGCCGGATGGGATTCATCCGAACGGGGAGGGGAACAAGGTGGTGGCTGAAGATGTTTTTCATTTGATTCAGCCGATGCTTCAAAAGAAATAAAAAGGGCCGGAGCGCGAATGGAGCACTCCGGCTACGAGGGATTTTAGTTTGGCATCAGGACAGCGTCGATCACATGCTTTGAAAGACAACGGCACGAGCCCATCGCGGCGGGTAGTACAGCTGTGAGTTATCCGGATTCCGTTCGATATCTCTACTCGCTCGGAAACGAATTGAAGGCGGGTGCAAAGTTCGGTCTGGAACGGATGCAGACACTGCTAGCCGCTCTCGGGAATCCGGAGCTCGGGCAGCGGTTGGTGCATGTCGCGGGCACGAATGGCAAGGGATCCACCTGCGCAATGATTGCGAGCGTGTTGCAGCATGCTGGTTATCGCACCGGCCTTTACACGTCGCCTCATTTGATCGAGCCTACGGAGCGCATACAGATCAACGGCTCGGCGGTTGGGGAAGACGAATTCGCGCGCCTATTCGAGCAGGTCCATGGCGTGGCGGAGAAGCTCGTCGCGGAAGACGCGATGGATGCGCATCCCTCTTACTTTGAGACGGTGACCGCGATGGCGCTGCTTGCATTTCGAGACCGGTGCGACATCAGCGTGATCGAAGTGGGCTTGGGGGGCAGGCTCGACGCAACGAATGTAATCATGCCAGAGCTCGCGGTGATCACACCGATTGCCTTCGATCACGAAGCGTTTCTCGGGAACAACATAGAGTCGATTGCTTCAGAGAAGGCGGGCATTATCAAGGAACGAGTGCCACTGGTGATGGCGCGACAGGAGCCGGCGGCGGAAGCGATCATCATGGCGCGCGCACAGGAGCTAGGCTGCGAAACGATTCGAACGTCGGATGTGCAGGTAACGGGTGTGCAGGCCAGCGCGGAAGGGAGCGTGTTTTGGATGGAAGGCGCTGAATACCATTGCGGGCTGGCGGGAAGGCATCAGATCGAAAACGCGAAAACGGCGATTTTGATTTGTCAGCGGCTTGGGATCGATGTTCCGGCGATTCAGGCTGGGCTGCGCGATGTGAAGTGGCCGGGGCGGCTGGAATACGTCTCGCGCGAACCTGATTTTGTGCTGGACGGCGCGCATAATCCGGCGGGGGCGGCGGCTTTGGCGGCTTACATGCGGGAGTTTGCCAAGGGCAGACCGGTTTGGATTGTGTACGGAGCAATGCGTGACAAAGCAATTGACGAAGTGACAGAGCAGCTTTTCCCGTTGGCGGACACGTTGATTGTGACTGCACCGGATTTTCCGCGAGCGCTGCGGCCGCAGGCGATCCTGGGCGTCACGAATCATTCGCACGCAATGGTTGCAGAGACGATTCCCGAAGCAATTTCCGCGGCTCGCAATGCGCCGAAGGAAGCTCTGGTCTTCTTCACGGGCTCCTTATTCCTGGTTGGGGAAGCGCGCAAACTGCTGGCCGGTCAAGCGGCCTCCATCTCGTAAAATGAAGCCTGCATGAGACGTTTGCGCGGCCTGCTGATAGCGGATCCCGCGATTGTTCTGGCGACTATTTTCTTCGGCACTATCAGCCTGATTGTGTCTTTCTTCGACAGTACCGGCGCGGTGCAGATTCGCGTGGCGCGAGCGTGGGCGAGAACGCTGCTGCGAGTAAGCGGGATTCGGGTACATGTAGAAGGCCTCGAACAGATCGACACAGCCGGGAGTTATGTGTTCATCTCGAACCACCTGAGTTACATGGATACGCCAGTGGCGCTGGCGAACGTTCCGGTGCAGTTTCGATTTCTGGCAAAGCGAGGCTTATTTCAGATTCCGTTTCTCGGGACACATCTCAGCCGCGCGGGACACATCCCGGTGCCGCGAGAAGACCCTCGCGCAGCGGTGAAGACGATGCAACTGGCGGCGGAAGCGATACAGCAGAAAAAAATCTCGCTGCTGATTTTTCCTGAAGGCGGGCGGTCGCATGACGGCGCGCTGCGACCTTTCAAAGAAGGCGGAGCTTACATTGCGATACGGGCGGGCGTGCCGGTAGTGCCGATGGTTTTGATCGGAACGCGTGAGTTACTGCCGTATGGTGGTGGAGTTGTCCTTTCGGGCGAGGTTACACTGCGAATTCTCAAGCCGATTGAGACGAAGGATCTGAGTTTGAAGGATCGCGGCGCATTGACCGAGCGGGTTCGCGATTTGATTGTGCAGCAGCTTGACGTAAGTAACGTGGCAGCTTGAACCGCGCAGCTCAGCAGCAGCCCGTTTTCGCCATCACGATCTCCTCGATCTGGACCAGCGTCGGGTAATGCCCCGTGTAGCAGGCATAGCAGAAGCTTTGGTCGCGGTCGCGTAGGGACTCGCGCAGGCCGTCGAGCGATAAGTAGGCAAGCGAATCCGCCTCAACAAACTCTTCAATCTGCTTGATGTCGTTGTTAGCGGCGATCAGCTCGCGCAGTGAAGGCGTATCGACGCCGTAGTAACAAGGTGAGATGGTGGGCGGGCAAGAGATGCGGACGTGCACTTCGCGCGCGCCGGCGCTGCGCACCATGCGGACGATCTTGCGGCTGGTGGTGCCGCGCACAATCGAATCGTCCACGAGCACCACACGACGTCCCTCGAGCAGATGCCGGACGGGATTGAGCTTCAGCTTGACGCCGAAATCGCGGATGGCCTGAGAGGGTTCGATGAATGTCCGGCCGACGTAGTGATTGCGAATGAGCGCCTGGCGATACGGTATGCCCGATTCGGCAGAGTAGCCGATCGCTGCGGAGACGCCCGAATCGGGAACGGGAACGACGACGTCCGCCTGTACCGGATGTTCGCAGGCGAGCAGGCGGCCCATCTTTTCGCGCGTTTCGGCGACTGCTTTGCCAAAAACAATCGAGTCCGGGCGAGAGAAGTAGACGTGTTCGAAGGAACAGTGAGCCGGAGCGCCCGGGGTGGTGTAGAACTCGCGCGTGGTGCCTTCGGGGCCGACGATCACCATTTCGCCGGGCTTGACGTCGCCGAGGTACGTAGCGCCGATCAGATCGAAGGCGCAAGTCTCAGACGCAAAGACGGTGGCGGGAGCCTGACCTTCGACATCGAGACGGCCCATAGCGAGAGGGCGGAAACCATGCGGATCTCGCGCGACGATGACGCGGTCCTCTGCGAGGAAGACCAGCGAGAACGCGCCCTCAATCTGAAGCAGCGCATCACGCAAGGCGCCGGCGAGAGTACGCTCACGCGAGCGGGCAACCAGATGCAGCACGACTTCGGTATCGCTCGTCGATTGGAAAATGGAGCCATCCTCTTCGAGTTCGCGGCGGAGCTCGATGGCATTCGTGAGATTGCCGTTGTGCGCGACGGCGACTTGACCTTTGCTGCAGGCAACCGATAGCGGCTGCGCGTTGCGCAGGACGGTGTCACCAGCAGTTGAATAACGTGTGTGGCCGATGGCCAGCTCGCCCGGCAACTGATTCAGAACATCCGGCGTGAAGATTTCGGCAACGTGACCCATCTTGCGGATGCTGTGAATCTTGCGTCCGTCGCTCGAGGCGATGCCGGCGCTTTCCTGCCCGCGATGCTGCAACGCGTATAGGCCGAGGTAGGCGAGATTGGCGGCTTCGGAGTGACCGTGAATCGCAAACACTCCGCACTCTTCGTGAAGCTTGTCGAAATGTACTTCCTCTGTTACCGAATCAGACATTCGTGTTCACCAATACGGGGGCTTGGAGGAGGTGTTCCAGAGCGTGGCGCCAGAGGTCATACAGCTCACCAACGCCTGCGTCGATCAAAGTTTCGTTCCGGTTACGGACGACAAGTCTTGATTCGAGTGTAACGCCAATGGCCTGAACTTGTACCTGGTTTTTTCGGGCGAGGCCGAAAACCCTCTCAGGATTCGCAGTTGAGACCAGGATGCGAGAAGGTCCCTCATGGAAAAGTAGTAGTTCCGGCGCAAGATCAGACTCGAGACGGATATCGGCGCCGATTTCTTCCGGGCCGAACGAACTTTCAGCCAGCGCAACGGCGAGACCACCTTCGCCGAGATCGTGCGCCGATTCGATTATGCGCTCGCGAACGAGCTCCCGAACGGCGGCATGCACACGTTTCTCATAATCCATGTCGAGAGCGGGCGGCTTGCCCCAGAGGGTGTTGAGGACGGCTTTGGCATATTGTGTTCCGCCGAACTCGCGCGGAGCCGGATTGCCGATGCCGCCGAGCAACAGAACGGTTGACCCAAGTTTGGTGAACTGAACGGGCAGCGGTAAGCCCGTGGGAAGCGTGCCGACAATGCCGACCACCGGAGTGGGGAAGATGGCTTTGCCGAGCGTTTCGTTATAGAGACTGACATTGCCGCCCGTAACCGGAACCTCAAAGAACCGGCAGGCTTCGGCCAGACCTTCGATCGACTCGATGATTTGCGCCATGATTTCGGGGCGCTCCGGATTTCCGAAGTTGAGATTGTTCGTGGTCGCAACCGGCAGCGCGCCAACGGTGGAGAGGTTGCGGCAGCACTCGGCAACGATCAGCTTGGCGCCTTCGCGCGGGTCGAGAGCGCAGTAACGGCCGTTGCCGTCGAGTGACATGGCGACCGAAGTGTTCGTGCCTTTGATGCGGACGACGGCGGCTTCAGCGCCCGGCCCAGCGATCGTGTTGGTGCGAACCTGGTGATCGTATTGTTCGTAGATCCAGGCTTTGGAGCAAAGATCAGCGGAGGCGAGCAGCACCTTCAGATCCGCGGTGAGATCTTTGCTTCGAAAGGTTGGCGCATCGAGTGGCGCGACTTGCGGAGGCGCGGTGTGCGGGCGATCATAGCGAGGCGCTTCGTCCGCCAGTGCCCGGTTCGGGATTTCGGCGGCGACCTCGCCGTGATGCTTGACGCGAAGCATGCCGTCTCCGGTGACGACGCCGATTTGCACCGCATCGAGCCCCCATTTCTTGAAGACACGGAAGACTTCGGACTCGCGGCCGCGCTCGGCTACCAGCAGCATGCGCTCCTGCGATTCGGAGAGCATCATTTCGTAGGCGGTCATGCCGGGCTCACGCTGCGGTACGCGATCGAGTTCGATCTCGATGCCGGTACCGGCCCGGCTTCCCATCTCGCAAGTGGAAGAAGTGAGGCCGGCGGCGCCCATGTCCTGGATGCCGACGATGGCGCCCGTTTTCATGGCTTCGAGACAGGCTTCGAGCAGAAGCTTCTCCATAAACGGGTCGCCCACCTGGACGTTGGGGCGCTTCTGTTTTGATTCTTCGGTGAACTCGGCGGAGGCCATGGACGCGCCATGAATGCCGTCGCGACCTGTTTTGGCCCCCACGTAAATGACGGAATTACCAATGCCGCTGGCTTTTCCGTAGAAGATTTCGTTGTGGTGAAATACGCCGAGCGCGAAGACATTCACGAGCGGATTGCCGTCATAACTTTCTTCGAAGACGCACTCACCACCGACGGTGGGCACACCGAAGCAGTTGCCGTAATGGGCGATGCCGGAGACGACACCCTCGAGAATGCGCCGATTGCGAGGGCCGGTTTGGGGATCATCGAGGCGGCCGAAGCGAATGGAATCGAGAACCGCGATAGGACGCGCACCCATGGTGAAGATGTCGCGGAGAATTCCGCCGACGCCGGTTGCCGCGCCTTGAAACGGCTCGATAAAGCTCGGATGATTGTGGGATTCGATTTTGAACGCGATGGCGATGCCATCACCGACATCGATGATGCCGGCGTTCTCACCCGGACCCTGCAAAACATGAGGGCTTTCGGTAGGCAGCTTCTTCAGGTGAATGCGAGAGCTTTTGTATGAACAATGCTCGCTCCACATCACGCTAAAGATGCCGAGTTCGGTGATGGTTGGCTCGCGGCCGAGGAGGCTCAGGATTTTGTCGTATTCAGATTGGGTAAGCTGATGAGCCTCGATCACATCGGGGGTGATCTTACTCATGATTGAGTGGCGGCAACCTGCGAGTGGATGAGTGAGTTCAAAATGACGAGTCCATCGGTAAGACCTAGGAGAGGATCGGCTGCGCGCTCGGGATGCGGCATCATCCCCATGACATTGCGGCCTTGGTTCAAGATTCCGGCGATCGCGCGCATCGATCCATTACAGTTTTCGAGATAACGAAAAAGAACTCGATCTTCACCTTCAAGCTCATCGAGAGTTTTTTCATCGGCTATGTAGCAGCCTTCGCCGTGAGCAACCGGAATGCGCAGGGTCTGCCCTTTTGCGGCCTGATGGGTGAAGGGTGAATCGGTGGTTACTACTTCGAGAGGAACCGGTTTGCAGACGAACTTGAGTTGAGCATTGCGAACCAAAGCACCCGGGAGCAAACCGGCTTCGGTTAGTACCTGGAATCCGTTGCAGATACCCATAACCAGTCCGCCGTCATGCGCGAATTTCCTGACTGCGCTCATAACTGGAGAGAACTTCGCGATAGCACCGCAGCGGAGATAGTCTCCGTAGGAGAAGCCGCCGGGAAGAATGACTGCGTCCACATTTCCGAGGGACGGGGACTCGTGCCAGATATATTCCGCGTTTTGCTGTAGATTGTGCGAAACCGCATACCACGCGTCGTGGTCGCAGTTGCTGCCAGGAAAAACTACTACTCCAACCTTCATCAGAAGGAATGTACCTGCGTTGGGCTAAGCGCCGCTGGCGGCCGGGGCTGCTGCTTTCTTGCGCGTCGCGCGTCGCTTTTCAACCGGGGGCTGCCGGTCGCTCTTTTTTAATGCCGGTAAGACAATCGGCGTAACAAATTTCTTTTCGCCGTGATCATCGAATTTGATTACGATGTAATCGTCGTTACAGGAAATGACGGAGCCGAGACCGAATTTACCGTGCTCGACTTGTGCTCCCTGGGCAAATGCCGGTTTGCTGGCCATGGGCGGGCTGATCCTCTTAGATTATTGTAACAATGTGACTTATGATCTGTCGAGTACACCGGCAGGAGCTTCAGACGCGGGATGGAATGCTAAGTGCCTGCGCTGCTTCCATATAATGTGGATGTAGAAGCATGGAGGATCTTAAAAAGAAGCTGCAGGAAGAGATCGCGGCGCTCGAATACGAACTGCGGAATGAGCTGCCGAAGGAGATCCTCAGGGCGCGCGCGCATGGTGACCTAAGCGAGAACGCCGAATACCATGCTGCGAAAGAACGGCAGGCCTTCGTTAATGCCAAGCTGGGGCATCTGCAGGCGCGGTTGCGCGACTTCTCGATGATCGATTTTTCGAAGATTCCGCGCGACCGGGTGGGGCTCGGCTCGCAGGTTGTGGTGCTCGATCTGGTTAAAGACGAAGAGTACACTTATAACCTAGTGACCAGCGAGGAGGCGGACGTGGCGAACGGTAAAATCTCCACGAGTTCGCCGATAGGGCGCGGACTGCTGGGTAAGCAGGTCGGCGACACGGTGAAGATCCGTATTCCGGACGGCGTCCGCGAGATGGAAATTCTCAGTTTGACGACAATTCACGACGCGGCGGCGTCTTAAAGCTGCGATGACTTACACTCGCGCGATCGGTATCGGGGCCAACAAGATGATCCGGATGATTGTCCGGGCCCTGGCGCTTTCACGAATCAACCCGAACGTACTTACGTTTCTGGGGCTTGTTATTAATATGATCGCGGCGGCCTTTCTGGCCTTTGGCGCGTTTCGCACCGCCGGAGCCGTGATCATTTTCGCCGGCCTATTCGACATGGTGGACGGGCGTGTTGCGCGTGCAACGAATCAGGTTACTCGCTTCGGGGGTTTCTTTGATTCGGTACTGGACCGGTACTCAGACCTGGCGCTGCTGGTTGGCCTGCTGGTGTATTACGGGAACATCAATCGCCCCGCGTACGTGGTGCTGACCGCAATCGTGATGACCGCCAGTCGTGATGATCAGTTACACACGCACGCGGGCTGAAAATATCATTCCGAGCTGCAAGGTGGGCTTTCTGGAAAGGCCGGAACGGGTTGTACTGCTGATCATCGGCGCGCTATTCGATCGGATGGCGCCTGTTCTTTGGGTGATTGCCGTGCTGGGGAATATGACGGTCATTCACCGGATGATTTTCACCTACCAGGAAGCGAAGCGGCTGGAGCATGCCCAACTCAGGAGCCGCGCCGTAGCGGCTTCCGGGACGATGTCGGTTTAAGCGAGACATCTTTCTTCCGAGTTAGTTGCCGTCTTCGAGGATCACAATGGCGAAGGCCATCTCCGAGGTGTGGGTAAGAGACATGGAAATTCGCTTTACACCGAGGTGGTCGGCGATACGGGCCGCAACACCACTCAGCCGCAAGCGTAGGGCGGCCAGAAGGCTCGTTTACTACTTCAAAATCGACCCAGCGAACACCCCCGCTCCAACCTGTACCGATGGCTTTCATACCGGCTTCTTTGGCGGCAAACCGGGCTGCAAAGCGCTCGGCTGGATTTGCCTTTCTGGAGGAATAGGCGCGCTCACGCTCCGTGTAGACCCGATTCAGGAAACGTTCTCCGTAGCGGGCGACGCTCTCCCGAATTCTGGGCACTTCCGCAAGATCGGTGCCGATGCCTAGGATCATCTAGTACGCTGTCCCAATCGAAGCGTTATGAGGCCCGCTCCCGTTGAAGACGCCCGTCCTTGCGGTTGGGGTTCCGAACTGGTGTGACGCTCCGGCTCCGTCTAGATTTCGTCATCATTCAATTCTGGGGCTAGCCGGAATGGACACGTATGGCTTCCGGTTCGCAATAAGTGACACTGGCGCCGGGTAGGCCAATATAGTCGATCGACAAGACCGAGGCGCCGCCATCGCATTTCAGCTTTGGCGAGCGGCCTTCCCGTTTGCCAGCGGCCCTTAACGGAACCGCATCTTTGGAAACAGCGAGCCGGAACGTTATTCCTGAGTTTTCCGAAACGCTGCCCACCGCTTCTTTTGCGCGGCAGCAATTCGTTTCCGCGCCTCCGGGCTCAATACGCGCTTCTTCCTTGATGTTCCGCTCGCGGACTCAGATGCCGGTGCACTGTGGGTTTTTGCAGGCCTGCCTGCACGGCCTCCCATCATCGCCCTTACCTGGGAAATTTGTTCTTCTAACTTCTCTCTTTGAGATTCCAAGCCCTGCAATGCTGCTTGTAGAATTTCTCTGCTTGGTGCCGCAGATGATTTTGCCATGTCTATTTACGTAGTAACACAATACAACATCCGAGTCACCTGAAACCGATAAGTTACTTTCGCCGCAGAAGTCGAATGAGCGCTTGCTGACGCGCGCGCCTCGGTCTTGCGCTCTCAACGTTTTCAGCCGGTTACTGACGCGCAACCGTAACGGAGCGCTTCCATGATTCCTTTTGCAACGGAAAAGTAGTTAGGGTTCGGCATAGCACATTAGGGTTACTGGGCCGTCGTTGATGAGCTGAACCTGCATATGCGCCTGGAAAACTCCGGTTTCGACCGGCAAGTTAGAGCGGCAAACGCCGATAAAGTGCTCATACAAAATTTGCGCCAACTCGGGGCCAGCGGCGTCAGAATATGATGGCCGATTACCTGCTGTAGTATCGCCGTAGAGAGTAAATTGGGAAACAATCAGAAGCTTGCCTTGCACGTCCAGGACACTTCGGTTCATTTTGCCCTGGTCATCAGGAAACAGCCGCAGACGCGTAACTTTCGCGGCCAGCCGTTCCGCCTGTAATGTTGTATCGTGGCGGCCGACTCCGAGAAACACGACGAGACCCGCTGCAATCCGGCCGATAACGCTTGAATCCACAGTTACACTGGCGGACGAGACCCTTTGTATTAGCGCACGCATAGGTCTAAGAGAGGGGAAAGATGGTTCCCTGCCCGAGGAGCCAAAAGGGATCAAGCCGCCGTTTCACGTCCTTCATGGCCTCGATTTCGGCCGGCGAGTACATCAAATTCAACAGATCCGTCTTGTTTTTGCCGATTCCGTGCTCCGCCGCTACCGTTCCGCCGAGGCTGACTACATATTTAGCGAATTCATACATCAATTCCTCCCCCGCGCGTGCTTGAGACGTGCGTTGTAGGGAGCAGGTTTATGTGATTGTTGCCATCCCCGGCGTGGCCGAAGATAGTAAACTGGCCGGGCAGGGTTTCAGTGCAACGCCGCTTATAGTAAGCATGGAGCTCACGATGACGGGCGATCGGGACCGCTAAATCGGTACTGAACTTCGAGAAACCGTTCCGCCTGGCGGTATCTGTCACGATGGTGGCCAGAGTATGACGGAAGTCGCGAAAGCGCTCGCGGTCGTTCGCGCGAAGGCTAAACCAGGATTCTTCCTCGAAGGCGTGCCCGGCATGCAGACGCACCGTCCAGGCATCGATCTCCGGATCGTCCTCGGAGTTAAGACTTTGTTCGATCAGCAGCGCGGCGCGTGCGGCATGCGGAATATCGGGATAAGTAGGCCGGAGAAAGTCGAGAGCGGAGTCGTCCATATACTCGAGCAGGCGCAGCTCGGGCAGCGGGCGCCATTCATCGATTGCGTCGAGTGCGTAGGCATCATCGGGGAAGAAAATCACCCCGCTCAGCATCGCAGGCGGCTCGGGCAGAAGCTTGACTTCGGCGGCAGTCACAATTCCGAGCGTTCCTTCGCTACCACAGAGCAGATCGACCCAGTCAACGTCGGGTTTGAGATAGTATCCAGCGGAATTCTTTGTAGTTAATGGGACGCGCACTGGCGAAACGGGAAAATCGACACGCTCACCGCGCCTAAATAAGTGCGACCGGCCATCCATGAAGGTCACTTCGAGAGCGAGGAGCTGATACCGGACAGCTCCGTAGCGAAAGCTTCGTGCACCTCCGGCGTTGGTGCTCAAGATACCTCCGATGCAGGCGGTATCTTCGGTCGGATTTGGTCCGAAAAACTGACGCGTTCGCGCGGCGGCCTGCTGCAGGTCTCGTAAGAGGACGCCTGCGCCGCAGCGCGCGCGAGCTTGTTCGATCTCGACGGAGCGAAAACGCTCGAGCGAAATCACATAACCGCCGTGAGGCACACGGGCGCCAGTGAGACCGGTTCCGGCGCCAGCGACGGTGAGCGGGATGCGCCGGGCGGAACACTCATTTACAATTGCGACGACTTCCTCGCGAGTGGCAGGGAGAAAAACCTTGTCCGCCTCGCCGGAATAACCGGAGGCGTCCCGCAGGTAAGGTTCGACGGCAACTGTTGAAATCGTCACGTTCTTTTAGATAACGCTGTAATAATTGCCGTTACCCACCACAGCGCCACTAGATAGACGGGGAAGTGACCGCCCCGTCTGAAGCAGATCCGACCAGCGCGACATATTTGGCCATTACGCCTGAAATGTATTTTGGCGCAGGACGGGAGAAGTGGGAGAGACGCTGTTTGAGCTCGGCGGCGGGAATATCTAAGTTGATTTCCCGGCTAGCGATATCAATGCTGATCGAATCGCCTTCGCGTACTGCCGCGATAGGCCCACCAACAGCAGCTTCAGGTGCTATGTGACCTATCATGAACCCGCGCGTCGCCCCGCTGAAACGCCCGTCTGTGATCAGTGCAACGCTTTCGGAGAGTCCTTCACCGACAATGGCGCTCGTGACACCGAGCATTTCCCGCATTCCCGGCCCGCCACGAGGGCCTTCGTAGCGAATGACGATGATATCTCCCGGGTTGATACGTCCGCCCAATACGGCCTGCATGGCCGCTTCCTCGCTATCGAACACCCGGGCAGGACCGGTTTGCGAACTTCGATTCAGGCCGGTTACTTTAATAACTGCTCCAAGAGGCGCGAGCGAGCCTTTCAGAATGACGATGCCGCCTGACTTCTTGATGGGATTCGTGAGGGGGCGGATCACGTCCTGCCCCGGCGTTTCTTTTACGTTCGCAAGCTCCTCGCCGAACGTTTTGCCAGTGATGGTCAGGGTATCCGAGTGGGCGAACCCACCGTCGTGCAAGCGCTTCGCGATCACCGGAATACCGCCCGCTTTGTCGACGTCGGCCGCGGTGTACCTGCCTGCCGGCTTTAGGTCAGCGAGCAAAGGAGTTTTGTTACTCAAGTCCTGGAAATCATCGATGGTTAGCGGGACGCCCGCTTCGCGCGCAAATGCCAGCAGGTGCAGAACGGCATTCGTCGACCCGCCGGAGGCGGCGACACTTGCAATTGCATTCTCAATGGCGGCCCGTGTCACGATATCACGCGGGCGAAGATTCCTGCGCACCGCATTCAGGATGACTTCTCCGCATTTCCGCGCTGCCTCGTGCTTACGAGAGTCCACCTGCGGTATGGAATTCAGACCCATAGGTGATAAGCCGATCACCTCCATGACGGTTGCCATGGTGTTGGCCGTGTATTGTCCGCCACAAGCGCCCGGACCGGGGCAGGCAGCGTTCTCGATGGCAGTTAGTTCGTCGTCGCTCATACGCCCGGCGGCATTCGCGCCGACAGCTTCGAAGACGTCTTGAATAGTAATATCGTGACCCTTGTATTTACCGGGAAGAATGGTGCCGCCATACAGAACTACTCCCGGAACATTGAGACGCAACAGCGCCATCCCGGCTGCCGGGATGGTCTTATCGCAGGCGACGAGGGCAACGATTCCATCGAACATGTGGCCACGAGCAACCAGTTCGATGGAATCGGCGATAACTTCGCGGCTCACGAGCGACGTTTTCATCCCTTCGGTGCCCATGGTGATGCCGTCACTGATTGCGATGGTGTTGAACTCCATGGGAGTGCCACCGGCTTCACGGATGCCCTTCGCCACATCCACCGCCAGCTCGCGCAGATTGTAGTTACACGGCATAGTGCCGATCCACGTGTTGGCGATGCCGATGATTGGTTTCTTCAGATCTTCGTCGCTGAACCCAATGGATTTCAGGTACGAACGGGCGGGCGCGCGGTCTTTGCCTTGCGTGATGGTGTAGCTTTGGAGCTTCATAGAAACTCCTATTAAAACAGGCGGGAAAATTCAGGGAGGGCGGGTTACTGCGCCTGAGCCAGCTTTTTCGCCCGCTGCCACTGCAGCTTACCGCGATACTCCTCGTAAAGCGTGCTGATACCCGCCCAATAATAACCGCAGACGAACAGGACGAGGAATGGGATGGCGAAGAAATTCAAGGTATCGACGGCGAAGTTCACCATGAAAACGAAGTAGGTACCGATGGCCAGCTCGATGTACGGAAGCCAGCCACTCCGCCGCCGATATGCGGTTGGCTGGATCTTGATCTTTTGTGTTCCGAGCGCGTATTTGGCGGTCCGGGCAAAGCTCGACTGTATTCCAAGCAGCGCCTCGATCACGCCCTTGGAATTACTGACGGTCAGCGCCACTCCCGCAGCCATCAGCGCGGGCATAAAGGCAATCGACTTCCACCAGGTTTTGGGGTAGAGCTCGCGCTGCGCGTAAAGATAGAAGGCGGTAATGGACCAGAAAGAGGCGATGATGAGCGGCAGATCAATCAACACCATCTGAAAAACGCCCATATAGAAGCGCACAATCATGACCGGCAATATGAGCATCGAAACCGCAATCATCAAAGGATAGGAGATGTTCGGCGTCAGATGCATGAAGGCTTCTGCTTTGACGCGGAACGGAAGGTTCGATTTGAAGATGCGCGGCAGGAGCTTGAGCGCTACCTGCGTCAGGCCCTTTGCCCAACGCGCCTGCTGAACCTGAAATCCATAGGTTTCAATCGGGAGCTCGGAAGGACATTCGAGAGCGGGAAGATAGACGAAGCGCCAGCCGTTCAGCTGCGCGCGATAACTCAGATCGGAGTCCTCAGTCAGCGTTTCGTGCTGCCACCCGCCCGCGTCATCGATCATGCGCCGGCGTAAGATACCAGCCGTTCCGTTGAAGTTAAAGAAGAGTCCGGATCCGCAGCGGGCCCCATGCTCGAGGACAAAGTGTCCGTCGAGCAACATGGCTTCCACCTGCGTAAGAATACTGAATTCTTTATTGAGGTAAGTCCAGCGCGTTTGGACAACGCCGACCTGGGGATCGGTGAAGAAATGAATGGAGCGCTCGAGGAAGTCCGAGGGTGGCACGAAATCGGCGTCGAAGATGGCAATGAACTCGCCTGTGGCAGTCTGGAGGCCCTCCTGCAGCGCGCCCGCTTTGAAACCGTGGCGATTCGTACGATGCCTGTATTCGATTGGCAGGCCGGCTGCACGGTATTCGTTGCAGAGACGCTCCGTGTACGGATGTGTCTCATCGGTCGAGTCATCGAGGACCTGAATCTGCAAAAGTTCGCGCGGATACTGGATCTTGCTGATCTCTTCGAGCAGGCGCTCAACGACATAGCGCTCGTTATAAAGAGGGAGCTGGATAGTAACTGTGGGTAGCTGTTCGAAGCGTTGGGCTGGGGCTTTCGGTAGTTTTTTACCGTATTTCCTGTAGCGGCGAACGGTCTCAAACCGGTGAACACCGTATATGGACAGGATGAAGAGAATCCCAAAATACGGAATCAGCAGCGCCCAATCGAAAGCCGATAGATGGTAAATACCGGCGAAGGTGTTATCGAAGAGGCCGTTGGCAATTCGCGAACCTAAGGTAGGCTGTGCAAACAGTAGTAACGGACCGACTAAGTTCATGGGCAGTGTATGGGGCCAGGCTCCCAGGCCCGCTCCCCGAACTTGCCTTTAGTGTACCTGTTTTCTTTCATTTACGCTACTCGCGGCTGTTCTGGCGCAAGCCGGGCGTAATGGGCGGAAACAAATCATTGAACCAGCTACTGGAAACCGCCGTTTTTTGATTGTAAGTATCATCAGGAGATTCGGTATGAGGGATCACTTACGAGTTCTCGGCACTCTCAATATAGCGATGGGCGCGATGGTGGCGCTGATCGGCGTCGCCGTGTTCTTCATCTCGGGAGCAGTGGCGGGTTTCCTTGCTTCACGTATCAGCACAAGCGACCATGATGCGGTAGTCGCCGCGCCGATCGTAGCTGCCGGCGGCCTGGCGGTTGCTATTTTTTTCTGGGTTCTATCGCTGCCTTCGATTGTGGGCGGATGGGGACTGCTTCAGCTCAAACCGTGGTCGTGGCTGCTGATGGTGATCGTATCCATACTTCATCTCTTTCACGTGCCGCTGGGGACAGCGCTCGGCGTGTATGGGCTGTGGGTTCTCTTTAGCGATGATGCGCGCCGGCTACTCGACCGGCGCAGCGTAGGATACGGAGTGCCCGCCTCACCAACGGTTCAGACGGGCGAGCGCCCGACTGCGTATCCGCCGCAGCAGCCACCGCGGCCAAGTTAGGATTTCGTGCGCTCCTCGACCAACTGACGGGCCATCGAGAATATGTCCCGGAGCATAGCAGCCGTCAGACGCCCAGTGGAAGTGTTCTGCTGGCTCGGATGGTAGGACGCGAGCACGACAGGTGCACGCGCGTGGGTTTCTATAACCGAACCGTGAGCAAAGCGGAACTGCGCGCGAGATGAAATCAGGCCCTGGTCCTGCAGCACGGAGAGGTACGCATCGAGGGCGATGCCGCCCAAAACGACGACGCACTTGACATTCGTCAGAATATGGAGCTCTTGGACCAGATAGGGCCGGCAGCGAAGGATCTCTTCGCGCAGCGGCTTGTTGTCGGGCGGAACGCAGCGAACGGGCGCGGTGATGTAGGCGTCCTCGAGTTGCAGGCCGTCGTCGATGGAAGTGCTGGTTGGCTGGTTGGCATATCCGTTTTCCCACAGCGCACGATAGAGAAACTCGCCCGAGCGATCACCGGTGAACATCCGGCCCGTACGGTTCGCGCCATGGGCACCGGGAGCCAGCCCGATAATCAGCAGTCGCGCAGCCGGGTCTCCGAATCCCGGCACCGGGCGGCTCCAGTAACGCTGGCCCTTGTATGCACGCCGCTGCACGCGGCCAATCTCTTCGCGGTAGGCGACCAGTCGCGGGCAGCGGAAGCAATTGACGATTTCACTATTGAGCTCGACCAGCGCAGCGCCGGCGTTCCGTTCGGCGATTCTAGCGCCGTTTGTCCTCTGCATCCTGCCATGCAGGTTAGCGCGGCCGCGCTTGTGTACTGCCTAGAATCCGCTGACGAGTTGGAACTGGTTTACCAGCGGGCCGCCGGTGTGCGGCTGCGACGCGGCAGGCTTCCGGAACCGTTCAACTGATGCGGCGAGCGACTGCAGCCAGAGCCCGGAAAGATCAGCCGGAGCCGGAGTTCGGAACATGGGAAGGACATCTCCGAGAACTTCGACGATTTCTTTGTCACGCCATCCTTTGCGCGCTTCAGAACACACGATGTCGAGAGCTTCATCGGTGGTCAGGGCACGCTTGTAGCAGCGGCTATTGGTCAGGGCGTCGTAGATATCGGCGATCTGGAGGATGCGCGCCAACAGCGGGATCTCATCGCCTTTCAGCCCATCCGGGTATCCCGAACCATCCCAGCGCTCGTGATGGTGGCGAATGATGGGCAGAACATCAGAGAGCGTGCGCATATGACGGCAAATCCGCTCGCCGCGCTCGGGATGGCTCTTCATGATGATCCATTCCTCTTCGCTCAGCGGGCCCGGTTTGAAGAGAATGCTATCCGGAATGGCCACCTTGCCGATGTCGTGCAGATAGCCGCCCCGCTGCAGGGCGGAAATATGTCTGGGCGGCAATCCCATGGCGATGCCCATAGCGCAGGACATCAGGGACAATCGTTCGCAATGCGCGCCCAGTGTCGGATCGCGCTCCTCGACTGACTGAGCCAGCGAGAATAGAACAGTTTCCGAATCGTTCAGCGAATCGAACATGGCCTTGTGGCGGAGACTGGCCTGCACGCGAGCCCGAAAGGCCTTCGGCCGCAAAGGCGCGATCAGGAATTCGTTCGCCCCGGCTTCCATGGCGCTGACTTCGGCATCCACATCGTCGCAGCTAGCGACAACAAAAACAGGCAAAAACTGAGTGGCATGCGCTCGTTTCAGCATGCGGCAGAACTCAGTGGCTCCCACTTCCGGTGCGAACTGATTTATAAGAACCAGGTCGACGCCCTGCATGGAAATGGCAGCGATTGCCTCTGTAGTGGAGCTCGCTTCGATGACATCATGCTCGAATTCACCTAAAGCGCTACGCATGGAACGGCGGCTTATGGCGGACGAATCGACGAGCAGGATCCTGGGCCGGGATCTCACGCTCCTGGATCGGATTGGAGTGGAGTGGAGATACAAGCGGTTGCGCCGAATCCGGGAAGGGCAAATCGCTATGGGCCACAGAATCGATGTCCATTGAGTCCACGCTCTGGAGTTCCTATCGACTCTGGTGCTTGTACCCTTTAAAAAATCTTCCGCGGATAGTGATTTTCTGGCCCGATAAGGGTGCTTTTCGCCGAGGCCGAAAGAGTGTGCTAAGAGTGCGCTCTGAGCCGAAAAACGTACCTAAGATATCTCTGATTCAGCGCGCGGAAGATGTCCCCGAGTTGCATAGGGGGCCGGACGGTAATGGATCAAAGCGGTTCAATACGGACGAAAACGCGCTAAAGTGATGAATATGGAGTGGCGATCCTTCGGTTATCTTCCGTTTCTAGCACTACTGTCAGTCGGTGTATGGGCTCGCTGGAGACGGAACCGAGAGAAGGCTGTTTTCCAACGGGCGCTTGCTCCCGACGGACCTTCCATTTCGATTCTCCATCATCTCAATGACCGAGTCAGCCGGTATGAACGGATTCTAAGCTATATAGGCGGGTTCTCTGTGGCTGCAGATTATGAGGAAGCACGGCAGGAGCGCCTAGCTCGTCTCGAATCCACGCGTCCAAATGTGCGGGAACACGCTGCTCAGCGGCAATATGAGCCCGGACGTTAACGTCCTTTCGCTATACCTATCAGGATTACAGGTGCACTCACGCCGATGGTAAAGGCCACCATTGGGTTGTTCGCATTTTCAGCATAAGCAAGAAAACCGGCTATCGGTATCAAGGCGGCCCGCAAGAGCCAAAACGTAGGATGTGAGAACCACCAAGGTAGCTTGTTTTTCGCTCTGGCCTTTTTCATGATTAGTACGCAATCTATAACTTGCTCGGCGATGCTGCCAAGTGCCCCATAAGCGTACTGTAGGTGAGAAGAAAGAACTTGTGGTTCGTGGCCCGTCATTCAGGCGTGGTTCTCTCGTTGATTGACGGCCATTTCTTTTTTAGTTTAAACAGAATACTAGCCAAATGTTCAATCCCCGTTTTCCTTCAAAAGCACTTCCTCATGCTTTAATTGAGGTTTAGGCCCGATCGGTTTTAAGCATTCGCCGAACGCTAATTTCCCCCAAGGAGCTGTCCGCTGAGCACAAAAGTTGCGTCCGTCACCGCGCAGGTTCGCGAGCCCGCCGACCGCTGGACAACCACGGACGCCGCCGAACTGTACGATGTCGCGAGCTGGGGCAAGGGCTATTTCTCGGTAGGTGAGAACGGTCATCTTTTCGTTCACCCCACCAAAGAGGCCGGTCGCAGCATCGATCTCAAGCAGCTAGTCGATAGCCTGCAGTGGCGCGGAATTTCGCTGCCGATCCTGATCCGTTTCGCGGACATTATTAAGCATCGTCTAGGCGAAATGCATCAGGCGTTCGATGTATCGATGCGCGAGCACGGGTATCAGGGCGGGTACTGCTGCGTGTACCCGATCAAGGTAAACCAGCAGCGCCAGGTAGTGGAGGAGGTCTTCAACTTCGGGCGCACGTATCATTTTGGTCTCGAAGCGGGGTCTAAGCCGGAATTGCTGGCTGTTCTGGCTGTAGCGGACAACGACACTCCCATCATCTGTAACGGTTTTAAAGATGATGAATACATCGAGATGGTCATGCTGGCGAAGAAGATCGGCCGGCGGATCATACCCGTGGTCGAAAAATTTACGGAACTCGAGCTGATCGCCAAACATGCTGAGGAAGTAGGGGTGCGCCCGATCATTGGCTTGCGAGTCAAGCTGGCCAGCCGCGGGTCAGGCCGCTGGAAATCGTCCGGCGGCTACCGGTCGAAATTCGGCTTGACGGTCAGTGAAGCGCTGAAGGCGGTCGAGTATCTGAAAGAACGCAATCTCGAGTCGAGTCTGCAGCTGCTTCACTTTCACCTGGGAAGCCAGATCACCAACATCCGCCAGATCAAAGCCGCGGTGATAGAGGCTGCCCGGGTCTACGTGGATCTGAAAAAGCTGGGAACCGGGCTGACCTATATGGATGTCGGTGGAGGGCTGGGGATCGATTACGACGGTTCGCAGACCGACTTCGAATCCAGCGTGAATTACACGCTTGGCGAGTATGCGCGCGACGTGGTGTACCACATTCAAAGCATCTGCGATGAGGGCGAGGTTCCACACCCAACGATCATCACCGAGAGCGGAAGGGCGGTGGCTGCCTACCACAGTCTGCTCGTTTTCAACGTACTGGGCGTGAGCGGGTTTGGAGAGGAAGAGCTGCCTTCGAGCATTCCCGAAGATTCCGAGCAGGCGCTTTTCGATTTGCTTGAAACGTATCGCTCGATCAACAAGAAGAATCTGCTCGAGGGCTATCATGACGCGCAACAGGCTCTCGATTCGGCGCTCAACCTGTTCAGCCTTGGGTATCTTTCGCTCGAGCAGCGAAGCCTTGCAGAGAATTTCTATTGGGCGATCTGCCGCAAGATCCTGAAACTGGCAGGCGAGCTCGATTTCTTCCCGGAAGAACTGGAAGGGCTGGACGGCATGCTGTCGGATACCTACTTCTGCAACTTCTCGCTTTTCCAAAGCATGCCGGATAGTTGGGCCGTGAAGCAACTGTTTCCGATCATGCCGATTCACCGGCTGGATGAACCACCCACGCGCAAGGCGGTCCTGGGAGATATCTCGTGCGACTCAGACGGCAAGGTGGATCAATTCATCGATCGCCGCGATGTAAAAAAGACGCTGGCTCTGCATCCGTTTAACAACGGCACATACATCCTGGGCGCGTTTCTGCTTGGCGCGTACCAAGAGATCCTCGGCGACCTGCACAACCTGTTCGGTGATACCAATGCGGTCCATATCAGTTTGGACGACAACGGAGAAGTTGTCCTTGAAACGGTAGTTCAAGGCGATACCGTCCGTGAAGTGCTCAACTACGTTCAGTACAACGCGCAGACGCTCGTTGATGAATTTCGCAAAGATGTGGAACTCGCCGTGCGCGAACAGCGCATCGGATACGAGGAGTCCGGACGGCTGCTGAAGTTTTACGAAGAAGGGCTTCACGGCTATACCTACCTGGAACAGTAGTGGAGGCCGGTACAAGCCGCCTTCGCGTCGTTCTGGTCGAGCCTCGCAATCCCCTAAACATAGGCGCGGTGGCGCGCGCCATGAGCAATTTTGGTTTCTCCGATTTGCGGCTAGTGAAACCATACAATCCGGCCTTTCAGGAGGCACGATCGGCCGTCCGTTCCCGTTACGTGTTGGAGGCAGCGAAGATCTTCGAATCCGTGCCGGACGCGGTGGGCGATTGCACGCTAGTAATTGGTACGACGGCGGCCGGTCCTCGCCATCTGCACCTTCCGCTCTATCGGCTTGAGGCTGCGGCTGAGCTGATCCGTGAACAGCCGGCATCTGCTGGCGTCGCCCTTCTGTTTGGATCAGAGAAGTTCGGCCTGTCGAATGAGCAGATGAGTTTCTGTCACTGGCTACTGCGAATTCCCACACGCGAGCAGCACGGATCGATGAACCTCGGCCAGGCGGTAGCCATTTGCCTCTACGAATTGAGGCGCGACTCCAGGGCCGAAAGTGAGCGCTTTCCGGAATCCGAGTCGCTCACGGCGGCGGACGAGGAGCGTCTGAGCGCGCTGCTGATCGAGATGCTGGAAGAAGCCGGGTATATCCAATCGCGGACTGCCAGTTCGAGCGAACTGAAGATCCGGCGTCTGGTAAGGCGTCTGCGCGCGCCTGCCAGCGACAGCGAGACATGGCTGGGCATCTTCCGGCAGATCCTGTGGAAACTCAGGCAAGGCGGCTGAGCGGCGTTTCACGTTACTGCTCCTGCTATTCTTGATCCCGATGACGAAGGTACAGGCCACGTTCAAGCTCTCGCGCCCACTCACCGACGACGACTTGCAGAGTATCGCGCGTATGCATGCAGTGTATGGGTTCCTTGCAGTTCGTCTGTCTCCATCGGGTCAGGAACTCTTCGTCGAATACGATTTCTCCCGGCTTTCCGAGAAAGAAGTTCGCGGCAGCCTGCAACAACACGGAATTTCGATCCTGTAGCGCGATCAGGCTTGCATCACACCATTCAGGGCCGCCGACATCGCGGGGTCGCAGCGGATCTCCGCTACGAACTCCTTTGGTATGCCATCGAGCGTTGCGCCGGCTTGAATCAGCAGTGCGATGGTTTCATAGTAGCGGCGCTTATCACCGTTCTCCGGTAGATAACGCCAGCCGTACAGTGTCCAGGAAAGCGGAGTGGCGTTGTTGGTCTCATCAGTTGCATTGACCGGCGCGCCGCGTTTAACGAGCAGCTTAACAGTATCCACATGCCCGCCGCAGGCGGCCCAATGAAGTCCGGTCTGTCCGTGATTTCTGAGCTTCGCTTCGATCTCCATTCCCCGGTCGAGCAGAAACTCGACGATGCTGGTTTTGCCAAACTCGCATGCCCAGGCAAAGCCATCCGCCATTTGCTTGCGAGTGGCGACTGGCTTAAGTTTTCCGTCCTTGTCGAAGAAACTCTCGACGAGATCGAGCCTACCGACGCCCGCTGCGCCTTCAAGGTCCAATCGCGCCCCGCGACTCGCGAGGAATTCGGCGGCCTTCCCGCGTCCATTGGCAAGACATGCATTGACTGCGCTTGCTCCGTTCCGGCCGTCGATGTGTGCGCCGTGCGCCAGGAGGAGATCGAGGAGTTCAAGCTGCACCCCGGCGTTCTCCGGGTGCACACTGGTGGCAGTGAGTAACAGCGCTGTAGAACCACCGCCATAGGCTTCCGATTCCGCGTTCACATCAGCGCCCGCGCGCAGCAAGAGGTCCGTGATCTCGACAATATTGGGCGGCGTGCGCTGACGAGAGTCCTCGACACCGTTCGCGGAGACGTAGTGGAGAAGCGTAGAATGATGCTCGCGAGCCGAGCGCTCACGCACAAGCTCCGGATTTTGTTTCAGCAGCGCCTCCAAGGTCGCGGTGTCGCCGGAGACGATGGCATCCAGCGCAGTCTCGAAGTTCGACATCAGATCCCTGCCTTAGACAGTTACTTTGTGTGCGTTTCAAACACACGAAATTTGAAGGCGTCGAGGGCGACGGCCGGCAATGCATTCTGACCGGATTGCCCGACCGGCAGCGTGATCTCTTTCCAGTCTTCATTCCCGGCTTCGACGGTGCCGCGAAACGGCGTATTAGAAAGGTTGACGGCCACTAAGAACTTCTCTGAACCAGTACGCCGCAAGTAGGTCACCACGTGCTGCTCGTCGGAATTATGCACCCAGACCAACTCGCCTTGCTGCAGCGCTGGATGTTCCCGCCGCAATGCAACCAGATTTGCATAGAACTTCGGATACTCCGGATGCCACTCGGCCGATTGCCAGAAAATCTTCTGCGGTTCGAACAGAGCCGGCGCCCGCGACTGCGTTGAATCAGCGACCTCCATGCCGTTATAGATCAACGGCACGCCATCCAGGGTCATTATGAGTGCGGATGCGGCGATCGCTCCCGGATAGCTGTAACGCGTGACCGCTCGCAGCTCGTCATGATCATCGCTAATACGCATATGCAGTGCGCCCATCGGAAACAGCGCGCGCTGCTGCTCGATGGTGGTTCGAACGGCAGTTGCGGGTTCGCCGTTCATGATCACCTCATTCAGGGAGCTCAATAGCGGCCAGGAGTAATCCAGGTCGAATGCGCTGCGGAGCAGTTCCGGCTTGGATGCTTCCGCTAGAAGCGTGATGTCGGGCTTTACCCGGTCCAGTTCGATACGCGCCTGCTCCCAGAAATCAGTGGGCACCTCGCCGGCGGCATCGCACCGGTAGCCATCGAGATCGAAATTCTTGATCCAATAGACGAGCATGTCTGTCATGTAGCGGCGTAACTTCGGGTTCGAGTAATCGAGGGCGGCGACGTCCGTCCAGTCGTACGGAGAAGTGATGTTGCCCTGCTTGTCCTTCTTATAGAAGTCCGGGTGCGACATCATGACGCTGTCCCATGCGGTGTGATTCGCGACAATATCGATAATGACTTTCATCTGGTGCTGATGCGCCTGCTCGACCAAGCGGCGAAGGTCGTCCTTAGCCCCGAGAGAGGGATCTATGGCATAGTAGTCGCGAACCGCGTATGCACTTCCCAGCGTTCCTTTTTTCTTTAACTGGCCGTCGGGATGAATGGGCATGAGCCACAGAATATTGACGCCGAGATGGTGCAGGTCCTCGATACGTTTGGTGATGCCTTCAAGGTTGCCCTCGGCCGAAAACGAACGCGGGAAAATCTGATAAATGACACCCGATTTGAGCCAATCGGGTGAAGTGCGCGCCGGATGTGAAGCAATGCCCGATTCAGGCTGCTGCGCCGGCAGATAGCAAGCAACTAGAAGCAAGGCTAATAACATGGGACGGCTGACGCGCAGGGTTGCTCTCATCCGCCCTGTAGCATAACAGCTTCGGACGTGTCAGAGAGTGCCCCTGTGTGGCATTGTAGGGTTTGCGGAGCGCGGCAAACCCGACCAACATCGTGATACTCACCGGCGCCGGGATCTCGCGCGAGTCCGGACTCGAAACGTTTCGCGACAACGACGGTATCTGGTCCAAAGTAAGTATCGAGGACGTTGCAACGCCAAGAGCCTTTGCGCGCGATCCCGCGCGAGTGCATGCCTTCTACAATGCACGGCGGCGCACGCTGCTCGCGCCTGAGATTCAGCCGAATGCGGCACACCTGGCGCTGGCAAAATTACAGCGGCTGTGGCCAGGCAGCGTATTGATCATCACTCAAAATATCGATAATCTGCATGAACGTGCCGGCAGCATGAAAGTCGTTCATATGCATGGGCAATTACTCGAGGCATTATGCACGGCCTGTAACAACGTGACAAAATGCTACGAGGATCTTTCGATCGAAACCGCGTGTCCAATGTGCACAAGACGTGGGAAGATGCGGCCCAATGTTGTTTGGTTTGGCGAGCAAGTGCGGCTAGCGGACTCGGCTGAGCAAGCACTTAGGACTTGCAATCTCTTTGTTGCGATCGGCACCTCGGGAACGGTCTATCCGGCGGCCGCTTTCGTCGAGGATGCCAGATCGGCGAATGCGCGTACCGTCGAGTTGAACCTGGAACGTTCCCAGGTTGCATCTTCCTTCGATGAAGTTATCGAGGGACCGGCAGGTGAGACTGTCCCGATGTATGTCGAAGGTCTTCTGCATCGGACGCTTGAAGAGAGTTCTATATGATCTCTACGGCGCTGGGTGTGCGAATGCATTCGGGCTGGGGAGCGCTGGTTGCGGTCAGTTTTGAAGGTTTGAATTTCCAGATAGTGGACCGGCAACGACTCATCATGGCCGATCCAAAACTTACAGGGTCGGTGCAGCCCTATCATGCCGCTGCCAAACTCGACTTACTCGAGGCGGAGGCGTACTTAGCTCGTTGTTATCTGCGATCGGAAGAATTGGCTTACGCGGCCCTTGGACAGCTTAGTGAATACCTGCGGCAGGCCGGCCATCGTCTAACACGCGCTGCACTACTCCTCGCGTCGGGCCGGCCACTGCCGGAACTTTGTAAGGTTCTTGCATCGCATGCCCTGATTCACACGGCCGAAGGCGAACTGTTCCGGATGACATTCCGGGCAGCGTGCCAGCGCACGGGGTTGGCTGTATTTACGTTTAAAGAAGCGGATCTCGACGAGCAATTTCAGAATTCATTTGGCGCAATTGCACCGAATCTGAAGCGAACCATTTCAGAGCAGGGGAAATTACTGGGACCGCCTTGGACAGAAGACCAGAAGCGGGCTTGCCTGGCCGCGGTACTATCCCTAAATAGTGGTCAGGAGTAGTTCACCGTTTCAAAAATCGCCGTGTTTTCGCGGTACTGGTACCTAAACGGAGAATAAAAGGCTCCGATTAATCCTGATTCGTTAGTTCTGCGGGTATAGTAAGAACGATGTACGGATTATCTTAAATCGGAGTGAGACTCAATGAAACTTCTTAGTTGCGTAATATTTGGAACACTACTCATGGGGATGTCAGCCTTTGCCGCTACGAGCTTCCCTCAATGTCCGGCTGTGGGAAACAATACGACTGGTTGCGAATTTCTGATCACGATCACGTCCGTATCGGGCGGCGTAGGCACCAATTTCAATGTTACTGCTTCAGTTCCGGATCTGGGGCCGTACGACGGTGCTGATGATACTCTTGTCGGAATCGTTAATGGCACTAATTCGGTAGTCAATTCTGTACCGATCACCAGCAACACCAATATCTTCGGTTTCGAAGGCGACGGTGCATGCACATTCATTCCCTGCCCTGGCGCAACCGACACAAGCGGCTACGCCCCCGCTGGAGTTACCTTCAGCAATATCAATGCATCCGCTAACAGTGGCACGGTGAACTTCAGCCCGGGCCTCGCGCCGGGCGGTTCGCAGTGGTTCAGCCTGGAAGAGGCGCTTACGCCGAACCAGATCATGCCCGGTACCGCTCCGGAGCCATCGTCCATCATCTTGTTGGGCGCGGGATTGGGCGCATTAGGTTTGTCGATTCGCCGGCGCCGCGCAGCTGCCAAGCTGTAACCGTTCTGTGCCAGATTGACTGAAAGGAGGCCTGGCAATTCAGGCCTCCTTCCGCGCCGAAGCGAACCGGCAGGCACATCAGCACTGGACAGCGACTGTTCGTAAGTGGGGCTCGGCCGAATCAGCCGGGAATCAAATTTGTGTTGGAAAGCCGGGCGTTGTCCTGTGCGGAAGGCAACAGGAGCGGTTCATTCGGCATAACGATCCAGCACACGATGTAGAAGAGCAGGCCCGCACCGAGAGGCCAGATGGTGAACACGACCATCAGGATGCGGAGAAGCGTAACATCAATCCCGAGATAACGGGCAAGGCCTGCACAAACGCCCGCTATCTTACGATCCGTCCGCGAGCGCACGGCGCGGGGCAGGCGCTCCGCTACAACAGAGGACGGAGAGACCTGGGCGCCGGTTGCCGTGCCACAGTGGGGACAATATCGGAAAGCCGCGGCGATCTCGTTTCCACAGCTGGAACAGTACATCTCAGACCTCCTGAGCTTAAGACGCAAAGCGCAGTTAGATGTTCCCTCCACTTGCCTGCGAGCGCGCCTCCGCCAGTCTGGCCAGATTCTGGCGCATGTTCGCGACCCGGTTCTGGCCGTGTGCCGAGCCTTCGATAACGGTCTGCAGATTCTGCATCCACTCAGGCAGGTTCAGTCGCTCACGAACTTCGGATAGGAACGGCTGGATTTTCGAGTACTGGAAATACATCTCCTGGCATGTGTCGTACACGAGCCGTTCCTTCAGCATGCCATGAATAACGAATGCCGAGACCATGTCCCAGTAGCCATACACCTGCAAAATGAAGCTGCCTTCCCTGGTACCGGCGCTCACCTGCCGAACGAGATCTTCGGCTGAGGCCGGCATGAACTCGCCGCCCACGTAACTGCGAGCCTCCCGCATCACCGCTTCGCGCCGCAGCTCGTACAGCCTGATGATCAGCTCGGCTTCCCGTGTTTTGCTTTTTCCGTTCTTCATGAATCCTCTTCAAAATTCTCGCGCGGGATAGGGACGTTTCATGAGCCCTTGCCAGACGATTCTGTTGAAACGTTCGGCGTCGATGCGATCCTCAGCGCTGAAATCGAAGCCAGCGGTCTTTTCGGCCCAGTAGCGCGCGTCATGCTGCACGATGACTGCCTGCTCCATTCCCGCCAATCTGCGAGCGTCCGTGGAGAGCGGCAGCTGAGTCTTCAGCAGAACGGCCGATGGCTTCGCGTCGAATCTCCAATCGTGCTGATTCAGATCGAACACGTCCGTCATGGGTGCTGTCGTTGCGGTGTTCAGATTCAGGTGATCCAGGCCGAGAATGTCTTCCATGGTGCGGATCATGCTGACCGTGGTGTAGTACGTGGAGACGACCGCGCCGTGCTTGACGTAGGGTCCGGCGATGTACGCCGTGCTGCGGTGCGCGTCTACATGGTCGGGACCATCCTGCGAATCATCCTCGACGACAAAGATCATGGTGGAGTCTTTGTAGCGGCTGTGTGAGACGTGGTCGATGAGCCGGCCGGTCGCATAATCGTTATCCGCTTGTTGTTTTTCGGGTGTATTGACTCCGGCGATGGCGGTATCAAAGTCACCCATGTGATCGACCGGGAGTTGCATGATTTCAAAGGCAGGCAGATTGCCATTGTTCGCGTATTGATCAAATTCGCGCTCCCATTCGGCTTCGCGAAAGAAGTCGGGATAACCAGGGTCGAATCCCGGGAAATACGGGTCGCCAAACTTGTAGAGTTCAGGGTTGGACGGTCGCGAGAGGATCACGTGCTTTGGGAATGCATACGGCTCGCGAGGCGCGCCGAGATTCGTGTCGCTCATGCAGCCGTATTCGCGGAATGTGAGCCCTTTGCGCAGAACGGCGTCCCAGATATAGCCCTTTTCACGAGGCGTACCTTTCGGGCCGTCCGGCGCAACCACGTTACTAGCGCCAGGAAGCAAATCGGGATCATCGGGTGTCTTCGGATTGGCTCGCTTCCGTTCCTTCAGCGTGGCGATCCCGACATTGATTTCCCGGTTCGTGCCCTCGTACTCGTAATTCGTTCCGCGACCGGCGTAGTTCAGCATCACCGCCTTTTGCCCATAATCGGATTCGCGGCCGGACGTGCTCCAGGGCCAGCCGTCACCGCTCACTTCGCCCGAATTGTAGAAGTTGTCAAGGTCGATGAATTGGCGCGCAATGGCGTGGAGATTCGGAGTGATCGCCTGCCCGAATTCCGCCAGCGATGGATCGCCGTTTCCACGTCCTAGATCTCCGAGCACCTGGTCATACGTGCGGTTTTCCTTGATGATGTAGATGACGTGCTTGATGCGCTCATGAAGCTGAGCCATGACGTCGCGATCATGCTGGTTCGGTTTGATGGTGAATCCATTATTTGCTGCGACCAGGTTGGTGAGTTGCTTCAGCACAGGCTCAGCGGGAAGCGGCACTGTCAAAAGACTCGCCTTTTCCAGCTGCAGAACGTATTCGTTCTGCGACTGTGCCACCACATCCGGGCCTGGATGTAGATTCGGACCTCTTTTTACTCGCAGCCCCCTCTCGCGATTAGGTCCTGGGACTGTTTTGCTGTTCAGAACATACAGAAATCGTCCATCCCCGCTGAGCGCGAGCGAGTTAGGGAACCAGCCTGCCGGCAGCAGCCCCGAAATTTTCGAGCTCGATCCGTTGGAGCCCAATGCGATAACAGCAACGCAATTGGTTCCTCCGTTTGAGACGTAGAGCGTGCGCTCATCGGGCGAGAGCGCGAGATCGTTCGGGCCGCTCCCTGTGTAGCGGGACTGATTTGCGAGCAGCAGCTCAGGAGCGGTGGTGTTGATGTCATCAACGATCAGATTGGAAGCCGTATCTATGACACTCACCGTGTCTGCGTTGTCCTCGGCGACGAACAGGCGTGACCGGTCACGGTTCACGATCATCTTGTTCGGATTTCCCAGGACCCGAATGCGCGACAGCACGGCGGGAGAGCCAGTAACGCGAACGCGATCAATCTCACGGTCGCGAAGGCTCGAGACATACACTTCGTCGCTGTTCCGTACGACGACCCAGAATGGATATTCGCCTCCGGGCACTCCCGTTTGACGCCGGTTTTCCTTGCCCGGCCGGAGGTCCAGCTCAGCGCGCACACGCCTCGAGCGCAGATCCACAATTGAGACCGAATCGTTGTAGACGTTAGCGACGACCACCGTCGCAGCGTCGGGCATCACCGCCAATCCACCGGCAGCTAACGGTTCCTTGCCGAGCGCCAATCCGAGGCCGGCACCATGGCCGAGCGCGATCGGTTTGCCGGATTCATGCCACGTGCCGTTCCTGTCCTGCGAAAAAGAATGGATGTTATCGTCCTTGCCGCCCGAGACGAAGAACTGTTTGCCATCCGGAGCAAATGCCAGTCCCGCAAAGGTGTTCGGTACCTTTATCACCTGCGCCTGCCTGGGCTGGTACGAGGTAATGTCGTAAATGAATACATACTCCTCTGATGCGTCTTCGACGGCTTTGCCCTGAGCGTCATTGTTTCTATTGAAGCCACTGGTCAGTACGAGGAGCGTCTTTTTGTCCGGGCTTACGGCACTGCTGATTGCCTGCCCCGCAACGAAACGGGGGAACTGCTTCAATCCAGGGTTTAGGCGCTGCAGTTTGGAACCCGGAGTGGCCAGCGGCGTGATGCGCTTACCAGTGGGTAACAAGGTCTGTTCCGGTTCGCGCTCGCTCGCGTTGCTAATCATGCTCACACCGAGGAAGTTGAATATGAGCGCGAAAAAGAGAAAGCGGAGTGAGCACGGCGCGGGCATAGGCTTTGCGCGGATAAGCCATTTTACGATCCGCAGGGCGGGGTTTATAGCCTTTCAAACGACTTCGTAGTCCACTTTGCGAACGGAAGCGCCGACCGGTCGCTTTTTCGGCTGATAGCGGATACGCCAAATGGTACCGAAGAAGATGATCAGCGCACACACTTCGATCAGAACCTTCTCGCCATCCAGCAGATCCGGAGCATTGTTTTTCAATTCCGGATCAATCAGGATTCCGTGGACGAAGAGCAATGCCGCTGCAGCGTATGAGACGTAATGAAGCTTCTTCCACAATCTGCTGCCGAGACGGAAGCGCAAATAAGAAGTGACGACCACAAAAACAACGCAATAAAAAGCGGCGGCGCCGAGGCAGTTATACAAAGTCTGTTTCGGCGAGTGGACCGGCCACAAGATATCGAAAACACGAAAGCGCGCGGTGCTCGATGCAAGCAGCAGAGCCGGATGAAGGACAACCAGTCCGAGGGCGATGTACGCGGTCCAGTTGTGGATATCAAAGATCGGCAGCCGGCGATGCGGCCAGTTGCGAACGGTGTTATAGCGGGCCGAGAGCACCAGGCCAAGCAGGATGTTGCTGGTAAGCAAAACCATCGCGACCAATCCGGCATCGCTTGATAGATCAACTGCGGTCATGAGCGTTCCGCTGTACGATACCATTTCGATGCGAGGCTTCCACAGCGGATGAGCTTAAAGACTTTTCGGCGAGCGCTGGGCATTTTCATAGTGATGGACGGTGCGCGGGCACTCCTCCTTCCCATAGAACATGCTCATAGCCTGCAGTTCGGCAATCCTCTGATGGACGACATGCTGGATTACCTGGCGGAGAATCCAGGCATAGCAAGGCGTTTCGCGATTGGCGAGATCCTGTTCGGGGTGTGCCTGACACTCGTCTGAAAAGCTGCGAGTCTTGACCGCGGAGCCGGAAGATAAGATGTTCCCATGCCAATGGATCTTTTTGACCTCTCGGGCCGTGTTGCGGTCGTCATGGGCGGAACATCGGGCATCGGCCGCACGCTTGCAATCGGCCTTGCAGATGCTGGAAGCGATGTTGTAGCCACGGGCCGCCGCGAGAACCTGGTTCGCGAAGTCAGCAGCGAGATTCAACAACGAGGCCGAAAGTCCCTGGCAAGAACGGCCGATGCCGGGAAACGCGAATCTATCGATGCGCTGCGGGACGAGGTCCTATCGCATTTCGGGCGCGTGGATATTTTGCTGAATGCGGCGGGCCAGACCTTCCGTAAACCAACCGCTAATGTCAGTGATAGTGAGTGGAACAACTTGATGGACGTGAACCTGACCGGCACGCTGCGAGCGTGTCAGAGCTTCTATGAGCCGCTACTCGCGAGCGGGCGTGGACGCATCGTGAATATTGCGTCGCTGACGTCCTATCTGGGTTTCTTCGAAGTTGCGGCTTACGCCACATCGAAGGCGGGAGTTTTGGGATTGACGCGCAGCCTGGCGGTGGAATGGGCGCCGAAAGGAATCAATGTGAATGCGATCGCGCCGGGCGTCTTCCGCACAGATCTGAATGCCGCGCTGCTCGACGGCACCGAGCGCGGCCGGGAATTGCTAATGCGAACGCCCATGAAGCGCTTTGGAAAGACTCTGGAGTTGGTTGGCGCCGCCGTCTTTCTGGCCTCTGACGCAGCAGCCTTCGTTACCGGACAATGCATCGGTGTAGACGGCGGATTCCTTGCTTCGGGCGTGAACTCATGAAAATCTCCAGAAGAACCGCTGTCGGTTTCCTTGCTGCTTCGTTGGCATCGCGAGCGCGGGCCGTTGAGCCTCAACTACCGCCCGGCATCGAAATCGAATCCGGCCCATTTCGTCCGACACGTCAGTCGCTGAGGGCATATGAGATCCCGCAGTGGTTCGCCGATGCGAAGTTTGGGATCTGGGCGCACTGGGGTCCGCAATCGGCTATCGAAGATGGCGACTGGTACGCGCGCAACATGTACATGGAGGGCAGCCCGCAGTACAACTACCACGTAGAGACTTACGGGCATCCTTCGAAGTTCGGCTACAAAGATACGATTCCAGCCTGGAAGGCGGAGAAATGGGACCCGGCTGAGCTTATGGCTCTGTACAAGAAAGCCGGCGCCCGCTATTTCATGAGCATGGGTGTTCACCACGACAACTTCGATCTCTGGAACTCCAAATATCAACGCTGGAATTCAGCCGCGATGGGGCCGAAGAAGGACATCGTGGGCATGTGGGCACAGGCGGCGCGCAATGAAGGATTGAAGTTCGCCGTCAGCGAGCATCTCTGGATCACTTATAAGTGGTTCTCGGTGAGTCACGGCCATGACACGACGGGGCCTCTGGCGACTGTTCCTTATGACGGCGCCAATCCCAAGTTTTTCGACCTCTACGTTGACTGCGACGAAGTAGAAACGCAGCTCGACTGGAACGAAAGCAATATACCCGAATGGTGGAAACGCCACTGGTATATGCGCATCAAAGATCTGGTCGACAATTATCAGCCGGACCTCCT
Source organism: uncultured Acidobacteriaceae bacterium (assembly GCA_963846185.1). GTDB lineage: Bacteria > Acidobacteriota > Terriglobia > Bryobacterales > Bryobacteraceae > Bog-105. The sequence continues at coordinate 51,396 of CAWJVA010000008.1, forward strand.
CTATACCGATGGGGCGCTGCCCTTTGAAGACTACGGACTCGCGCTGGTGGCACACCACTACAACGCGAGTGCTAAGCGGAATGGCGGAAAGGTCGAAGCTGTCTACACCAGCAAGCGCGTACAGGACACCGAGCACGGGATCGCGACGCTCGATGTTGAGCGCGGGGTGGTAGATAGTATCTGGCCGCGCCCCTGGCAGACCGATACTTGTATCGGCGACTGGCACTACAAGCGAGGCATCACTTACAAGACGCCTAAGACCGTGATCGACATGCTGGTCGACATCGTGAGCCGCAATGGAAATCTGATGCTCAATTTCCCGCTTCCCGCGAGTGGTGATCTCGACCTGGAGGAGAGGAATGTGCTTTCCGATATCACCAAGTGGATGGCCGTGAACAGCGAAGGCATCTACGCCACGCGTCCGTGGAAGATCTACGGCGAAGGACCCGGATCTGCAAAGCCGCCTGAAAGCTCCTCTTTTAACGAAAGCCATCGCAAAGATCTGACCGCAGCCGATGTCCGCTTCACAACGAGGGGCGCCACACTCTATGCGTTCGTTATGGGATGGCCTGACTTCGACGTGAACATAGCACCGCTTGGCTTAAACAATCAGTATCGAGTGGGTAAGATCCAGAATGTCGAACTGATCGGCTTCGATGGCAAACTGCAGTGGATCCAGAGCGATGGCGGGCTACGCATCAGGGTTCCCGAGCAGAAGCCTTGCGATTACGCGATAGCGTTTAAGATTACAGGCGCTTGATGCCACAGAACTGCTCGATATTGCCGCGGAAGAGCTTCTCAATATCGGCGCGGACGCGTTCTCTGGTCACACATCCGCCGTCTTCGATCAGCAGAGTATAAGTGTTCGCAAGAATTGGCGCCAGCGTGCGGCGCGTATTGCGCCATTTATAGATCACCTGTTCGAGGACGCGTGCGTCTGAATGCTGCGGAATAAATGACATCCCCAGCATCTCAATGCGCTCCCGTGTGATCTCTTCCACGATCGAAGGGTTGTTCAAGAACCACCAGCATCCGAACGGCATCAGGTTGCTGAACTTGCGCGCATAAACGCATAGTTCATGCTGATTTTCACGGCTCAAGACACTCGCCAGGAACTTGTTTTCCGGAAAATTACGGCACAGATTTTCGAGGCTTCGCAGATCAGCTCTGCCGCCAGCATCTCCCGCCAGGCGAATCGCCGGATTCACTTGCCGCCGCACTCCGATCATCAACGAAAGCGGGATGTTGAATTCGCGGCAGACTGGAAGTACAGCATGTTCCAGCAGGCGCGCGCGAGCACTTTCCTCCGGAAACTGGAACGTATCGGGCAAAGAGACGGCCATATAGACCGGCTGCATGATGCGGCACCAATCGGTCAGGAAACGCCGCACCTCGGAGATCACGCGGCAAGACAGATAGAGATCGACCTCGTAGCCTTTCGCCTGCAGAGCGCGCCAGTTTTCCGGCCACATCTCGAGGATCCGATCGAGCCGCAGCACAGCGTGGAAGAGTTCATGATTCTCCGCGCCCGATTCCCATAACGGCCCCTCCTGCGGGTCGAGCGGGTCGTTTGTCATCACCGCCTCGTCAATGCCGGCCAAATCGAACACGTGTTGAATGTGCTCCTCGAGCCTTTGTGCAGCAAAAAATTTTCGCGCCTCAGTCAGGGCCTCTTCACCGCTCGTCGGCAAACCGAAAGCCTTCAAAACAGCAACGACGCCGCGGGTCGCTTCCGAAGCGGGTGTGTTTTCCACGAATAGTGCCCGCCATATGGCGTGCGCACGGGCCGGCTTGGGAAGCGCCCAATACTGCTCGGGAGTGATCTCAGAGAAACGAAACAGCTCGGCTTCCAGGTAGTGGTACGTGAGCAGCTCATCGATGCCCCACAGGCCTAGCGATCCCAGCGACGGCTTGAACAGGTGCGTGTGGACATCGATAAACCGGGCCTTGGACAACTCTTCCTCGACAGTCTGCCGGATGGATGCTGTAGTTTCCATGACCCTATATTAAGGAGGTGCCCTCGCGCATTTCGCTGTTTATCACCTGCTACAACGACACGCTGTTTCCCGAAACTGGCAAGAGCGTTGTTCGCGTGCTCGAGCGTCTGGGGTATGGCGTGGAGTTTCGCCCGGCGCAGACGTGCTGCGGCCAGATGCATTACAACACGGGCTATCGTCGCGAAGCGTTTCCCCTCATGCTGCGTTTCCTAGATGTTTTTGACGATGCAGAAATCATCTGCGCCCCTTCGTCGTCATGCGTGGCGATGATTCGCGATCACTTCCCGAAGATGGCTGCCGATGAAAACGACTCGCGCCTCATGGCACGGGTCGAGGCAATCGTGCCCCGGGTTTTCGAGTTCGCAGAATTGCTGACGGACAGACTTGGAATCACGGACGTAGGGGCGTTCTTCCCGCATACAGTGACGCTCCATCCCTCCTGCCACTCACTGCGTTCGTTGAAAGTGGGAGATAAGCCGGCCACACTGCTCCGAAACGTGCGCGGGCTCGAGCTGGTCGATCTGACGGAGGCTAGTGAGTGCTGCGGATTTGGTGGAACGTTCGCAATCAAGAACGCTGAAGTGTCGGCGGCCATGCTCTCCGACAAAATGCGCTGTTTACTCGAGACGCGGGCGGAGGTGTGCACAGCGCTCGACAACTCCTGCCTGATGCATATCGAAGGCGGTCTGCGGCGTCACGGGAGCACGATTCGCTGCATGCATCTTGCCGAGATATTGGCATCCACCGAGTCCGGAGGCGCAGCTTGAGCATCCGGGTAGGGGAAGCAGCGACTGCAGCGAGTTTTCCCGAAGCGGCGCATGCGCTGCTCAGCAACAGCCAGTTGCGCCAGAACGTGCATCACGCAACCGCTGTGATCCGGAACAAGCGCTCCAAGGTTGTTGGGGAATTGCCGGACTGGGAAGAGCTGCGGCAAGCCGGGCACGCGATTAAGGAGCACACGCTTCGGCATCTTGACTACTATCTGCAGCAGTTCGAAGCAGCATGCACACGCGCGGGAGGCAAAGTCCACTGGGCGCGTGACGCAGACGATGCGAACGAGATTGCCATCGGCATCCTTCAGGCGCGAGGCGCACAGGAGGTGATCAAGGTCAAAACGATGACCTCCGATGAGATTGGCCTGAATGCCGCGTTGGAAGCAGCGGGAATCCATCCTTTTGAGACGGACCTAGCAGACCTCATCGTGCAGTTAGGCAACGATCGGCCTTCTCACATTGTGGTTCCGGCCCTGCACCGCAACAAAAATGAGATTCGCCAGCTCTTTCGTGAAAAGATGCATCTCGATTCGCTCGGCGATACGCCGGAAGATCTCGCAAGTGCCGCCCGCATCTACCTTCGCGAGAAGTTCCTGCGCGTAAAGGCCGCGGTGAGCGGCGCTAATTTCGCCATTGCGGAGACGGGTTCCGTTTGCGTGGTCGAATCAGAAGGCAACGGGCGCATGTGCGTCTCGTTACCTGATGCTTTTGATTACGCTGGTGGGTATAGAAAAGGTCATCCCGCGCTTCGAAGATCTCGAGGTATTCCTGCAGCTTTTGCCGCGATCGGCGACCGGCGAGCGTATGAATCCGTACAACTCGATCTGGACAGGCGTGGTGAACGGTGACGGACCGCGCGAGTTTCATGTCATTCTGCTCGACAACGGCCGGACGAACGTGCTCGCCGACAAAGAATCGCGCGAGACGCTCGATTGCATTCGCTGCGGAGCTTGTCTGAACGCCTGTCCCGTTTACCGCCAGACTGGCGGTCATGCATACGGGTCCATCTACGCCGGCCCCATCGGCGCAATACTTACACCGCAATTGCAATCGCTGGAACACTCGGAATCTCTGCCCTACGCGTCCTCGCTTTGCGGCGCCTGCTACGAGGCTTGCCCGGTGCAGATTAATATTCCGGAGATTCTCATTTACCTCCGGGAGCGAATTACAGATACCGGAAACACTCCGTTTCAGGAGCGTATCGCAATGAAGGCCGCCGCGTTCGCCTTTGCGGATCGCGATCTTCTCGAGCTTTCGCAGAAACTCGTGCGCTGGCTGCAGCGGCCCTTCGAAAAAGACGGCGTGATCCAAAGCCTGCCCGGCATGCTGGCGGGATGGACGGCGTTCCGTGATCTGAAGCCGATACCGAGACAATCCTTTCGGGAATGGTGGAGCGAACGAGAGTCGAAAGGAGAGCCGGCGTGAATCCCCGGGAACAAATTCTCGCGAGCATTCGAAACGCGATTGGCGGTAATGGATCGGATCGACAACGTGAATACGCAGCTATTCCCCGGCTGTATCGAACTTCCGGCACATTGGACCCGGCGGGACGCGTCGCACTGTTCATGGATCGCTTGCGCGATTACGACGCGACGGTCCGTCAATGTACGACATCTCAGATCAGTAACGCGGTGGCCGTGGCTCTTTCTGCACGCGCAAAACGAACGATGCTCATCCCCGATGCAGTTCCGCCTGATTGGCTGCCCAGCGGCTTTCGCTTTATCCGGGGCGCTTATCTCTCTTATGGAGAGCTCGATCGCAGCGAAGGCGTCCTGACAGGCTGTGCCGTCGCAATCGCGGAGACGGGAACCATCGTGCTCCAGCACTCGCAGGAATACGGATCACGCGCGCTCACGCTCATACCGGACTATCATCTGTGCATCGTTTTCGAAAAGCAGATTGTCGAATCCGTTCCGGAAGGCATTCGCGCCCTGAGCGCGCTTCAGTCATTTCCGCTGACGACCATTTCCGGGCCCTCTGCTACCGCGGACATTGAGATGACGCGCGTCAAAGGCGTGCACGGGCCGCGGACGCTCGATGTGATTCTCATATCCGAAACTGCTCCGCGCGATTTACTATGATGGCCCTCAGCGTGGCTGAGCAATGAATTCCAAAGCAGCGGAAAAGATCTTTGAAGCGGCCGGTAGCCTGAGAATCGAATTACCCTCCTGGGGCTTCGCCAACACGGGAACACGCTTCGGCAAATTCCTGCAGCCTGCGGCAGCAACTTCGCTCGAAGAGAAGTTCAGCGATGCGGGCCAGGTGCACGCGCTGACCGGCATCTGCCCGACCCTGGCGCTGCATGTCCTTTGGGATCTCCCGGAAGGCCGCAAAAGCGCGAAACAAGTGGCCAGTCTCGCGAAACGTTACGGCGTGGAGCCGGGCTCAATCAATCCCAACCTGTTTCAGGATCAAGCTTATAAATACGGTTCGTTTGGCAGTCCGGATGAGAGCGTACGGCGAGCTGCCCTCCGGCACGTAACCGACAGCATCGCCATCGGCCAGGAGCTTCGGACCAGAGATGTTTCGCTCTGGTTCGCGGATGGATCAAATTATCCAGGAACAGCGAATATCCGGGAGCGGAAGAAATGGTTCGAGCAGTTACTGCAAGCCGCGCATGCAGAATTAGCGCCAGGGCAGCGCATGCTGGTCGAGTATAAGCCGTTCGAGCCCGCCTTCTATCACACCGATATCGCAGATTGGGGCATGTCGCTGTTGCTTTCGCGCGCCGCCGGTCCGCAGGCAAAAGTGTTGGTGGATACCGGCCATCACTATCTCTCGCAAAATATCGAGCAGATCGTCGCTTGGTTGTTATCCGAAGACATGCTTGGCGGCTTTCATTTCAATGACCGGCGTTATGCGGACGATGATTTGACGTTGGGTTCGATCGATCCATACCAGGTGTTCCGGATCTTCCACGAAATTCTGTTCTTTGAATGGGAGCAGGGGGGCCGCGCCGATATCGCCTACATGGTCGACCAGAGCCACAATCTCAAGGGCAAGATTGAGGCGATGATTCAGACCGTGGCGCTGGCTCAGGAGTTGTTTGCAAAGGCCGCGCTGGTCAGCTACAAGCGGCTGGTCACGGCCCAGCAAAAAGCGGATCTGGTCGCCGCTGAATCCTGCCTGCAGGACGCGTTTGCGACCGACGTTCGCCCGGCCATTGCGGAGTGGCGCTCATCCAAAGGACTGCCCGAAAACCCGATGCAGGCTTTTCGCGAAAGCGGGTATCTTGAACGGATCACTTCCGAACGCGCAGCCCAGAATGCCGCAACTGCATCAACGTACGCCTGAAACCAGGGGATTGTTGTGATTCAAACTGCTGAGAAGACGCACTTACAGGATCTTTGGGACGAACGAGAGGCCGCCAAGCTCGCCGGCCATCCGCTGGCGCTTCTGCGCTATCGCTCGAACCTGCTGGGGGCCGATTTGCGCATCACCAATTTCGGCGGAGGAAACACCAGCTCGAAATTCGAAATGCCTGACCCGTTCAGCGGTGAACCGGTGCGCGTGCTCGCGGTGAAAGGTAGCGGCGGCGATCTTGGATCTATCAAGGACGGTGGATTTGCCATCCTCGGCCTGGAACGTCTGCATCAACTTCGGAATATCTACCGCGGTGAGGCATACGAAGACGAGATGGTCGGGTATTACCCGCTGGCGGCAATCGGCGATAACCGCGTGGCGGCTTCCATCGATACGCCGCTGCACGCCTTCCTGCCTTTCCCACACATAGACCATCTGCATCCAGATTGGGCGATCGCCATTGCGGCAAGCGCCAACGGCAAGCGCAAGCTCGAGGAATTCAACGCGGAGTTCGGACGGCGCATCGTCTGGCTTCCGTGGCAGCGGCCTGGCTTCGAGTTGGCGCTGCAGCTGGCCCGGGCGGCAGAGACTAACCCAGGTTGCGACGGAATCCTGCTTGGCAGCCATGGGCTTTTCACATGGGGCGCAACCCAGCGCGAGTGCTATCTGAACAGCATCCGCACCATCGATGCGATGGGGGAATTCATTCGCCGCCATCAGGAGAAGCGGCCGGTGTCGTTCGGTGGCTTGGAATTTTCTCCGATGGAGGAGCGGCACGCGATCGCCGCCGCTATTCTGCCCACCCTGCGCGGCCTCATGTCTTCCAATCGCCGCGTGCTTGCGCATTATTCAGACGACTCGGATGCACTCATGTTTGCGGGCTCTAAATGGGCTCGCGAATTGGGCGCTCTGGGCACCAGTTGCCCCGATCATTTTCTGCGCACCCGGATCAGCCCCCTGATGGTGGATTGGAAGCCCGGCCAGGAGGATGTTTCCACACTCAAGGCACTGATCGCCGAACGTGCTGAAACGTATCGCCATGAGTACGTCGAATATTACCGGCAGTACGCAAAAACTGATTCTCCTAAGCTGCGCGACTCCAATCCCTCAATCGTCGTCATTCCAGGTCTTGGCATCTTCGGCTTCGGCAAGAACAAGAAAGAAGCCCGCATCACAACGGAATTCTTTCTCAATGCGATTCACGTTATGGCCAGCGCAAATGCGCTCAGCGACGACGAACCTGTGCACGAATATCCACAGGCCCGGCGGCCGGAAGACTCGAAGCAGTTTGCGAGCTTCCAGAACTACGTCGCGCTGCCTCGCTCGGAGGCTTTCCGTATCGAGTATTGGGCGCTCGAAGAGGCAAAGCTACAGCGCATGCCGCCGGAGGCGGAGTTCAGCCGGAAGATCATGCTCGTCATCGGCGGAGGTAGCGGAATCGGGCGCGAGGTGGCGCTGCTGCTCGCTCGTAAGGGAGCGCACGTCGTTGTCGCGGACCAGAATGACGACGCAGCAAAAGCGGTGGCCGCTGAAGCCGCATCGCTATCTTCCCCGGATTTCGTGACACACGCGCCCATTGACATCGCAAGTCCGAAGAGCATTGCCTGCGCGGCACGCTTCACCCTGCTGCACTTCGGCGGGCTGGATGGCATCATCAATACCGCCGCTATCTTTCCGGTGGGCGCGAATGAGGGGAAACTGAGCGAGTCTCAGTGGGCGAAGACGTTTGCTGTTAATGTTACCGGGAACTTCTTGCTCGCCCAGGAGCTGGGTTGGATTCTGCGCGACCAGCACCTGCCCGCGACCATTGTGCTCACCAGCTCAGCCAATGCTGTCGTGCCGAAGCACGGAAGCGAAGCCTATGACCTTAGCAAGAGCGCAGTGAATCACCTGATCCGTGAGCTGGCCGTCGGCTTGGCGCCGCTCGTGCGCGTAAACGGTATCGCGCCCGCGACCGTGGTTGCCGGATCCACCATGTTTCCGCGCGACCGGGTCATCAACTCTCTCCGCAAGTACGAAATTGAGTTCGATGAAAGTGAGTCGACGGACGAGCTTCGCAACAAACTCGCCAGTTTCTATGCTCAGCGCACGTTGACTCGCAGACCCATTTTGCCGGAGGACTGCGCCAACGCGATTGTCTGGCTTTCGAGCGATTGCAGCGCGAAGACAACCGGGCACATTGTTCCCGTTGATGGCGGGCTGCAAGAGGCGTTCCTGCGCTAGCTCAATGACCCCGAATCCCGCGCTCGGCGTCGTTTACCACTGGCTCGGCGGCCTCGCATCCGGCAGCTTCTATGTGCCTTACCGCGCCGTGAAGCGTTGGTCCTGGGAGACGTATTGGCTGGTAGGCGGGATTTTCAGTTGGATCGTTGCGCCGTGGATCATTGCAGGGCTGCTTACGCGTGATCTCACGGCGGTCCTCACCGCTACGCCTGGACATACGCTCTTCTGGTGCTACTTCTTCGGTCTGCTGTGGGGCGTTGGAGGACTTACCTTCGGCCTGACGATGCGCTACCTGGGCCTGTCGCTCGGCATGGCGATCGTTATGGGTCTGTGCGCCGCGTTCGGCACACTCATGCCTCCCATCTTCAGCGGAGAGTTCACCGGAAAGGTTCTAGGCACCACTTCGGGCCGCATCATCCTGTTCGGTATTTTCGTGTGTCTGGCAGGGCTCGCGGTTGCGGGCCTTGCCGGAATTTACAAAGAGCGCGCGATGCCCCCCGAAGAGCAGCAGAAGACGATTGCCGAGTTCAATCTGCGCAAGGGATTCGCGGTAGCGGTGCTATCCGGCGTGATGAGTGCCTGCTTCGCCTACGGGTTGGCGGCGGGCGATCCAATTCGAACCTTAACTCTGAAGCATGGAACGTCCGGCTTGTGGCAGGGCCTACCAGTACTGGTAGTAGTTCTGCTCGGCGGCTTCACGACGAACTTCATCTGGACTGTGCTGCTGAACTTCCGGAATAAGAGCGGGCACGAATATGTCACTCCGCAAATTGTCCTGCACGAGCCGCAGCCGATAGAAGAGACTGCGCTTACCGGCCCGACGACCGGCATTCTCACCACCACTCCCACTGCTTTGTTACGGCAGACCGTGCGCGTTCCGCTCGTCGCGAACTACCTTTTTTGCGCCCTCGCCGGGGTCACCTGGTACATGCAGTTCTTCTTCTACACAATGGGCGAAACGCAGATGGGCGTCTACAAGTTTTCAAGCTGGACGATCCACATGGCGAGCATCGTTATTTTCAGTTCGCTGTGGGGCATCAGTCTGCTCGAATGGAAAGGCGCGGGACCTACAGCCCACCGCTTGCTCGCCGCTGGATTAGCGATTCTGCTCTGCTCAACGGTAATTGTCGGTTACGGAAACTATCTCGCGACACTGCCGGCAGGGCACTGAGCCGGCATCGGCATTTTCTGTCGCAAACTCCGAATGAGCGCTGAGTGTAAGGAGCGTTCGATGCACCTTTGCCGATCGAAAGCAACTACGTCTGCCGCTCAGGCACGCGGATCTTTTCGAATCGCGGCAGCAGAAGCTGAATTATAAGTAAGGCGAAGAGATATGCGGAGCCAGCCGCCCAGAAGAGCGGCGCATAGCTTTCGTGAGAAAAATCAAGCCAGCGCCCGATGAGTGGCTGGGCCAGCATTCCGCCGACTGCTCCTCCGAGCCCGCCCAGTCCCACGATCGACGCGATTGCGGAGCGCGGGAAACAATCGGAGCTAATCGTAAACAGATTCGCAGACCAGCCCTGATGTGAAGCCGCGGCAATGCTGATCAGTGCAACGGTTAACCAAAGATTACCTGCGGCAGCGGGAACAAAGATGACGGCCGTCACGCAGACCGCACAAATCAACATGGCCGTTTTGCGCGCCGCTCCTGCCGTCCAGCCGTGATTCATAAATTGCGATGAGAGCCAGCCGCCGCCAACGGAACCGATATCGGCGACAAGGTAGATCATGACAAGCGGAGGGCCTATATGGATCAAATCCACTTTGTATTTGAGCTGCAGAAAGCCCGGAATCCAGTAGAGGTAAAACCACCAGACAGGATCGGTAAGAAACTTTCCCAGCAAGAAGGCCCAAGTGGCGCGTTGCCGAAGCAGCGTACCGTAACCGATGCTGGTCGGGCTCTGGCTCTCGCCACCGGACCGGATCAGAGCGAGCTCGGTTGGACTCACTCGCGGATGATTTTCCGGGTCGCGATAGACGAGGAACCATAGAATTCCCCAAGTCATGCTGAGCGCGCCAGTGAAAAGGAACGCAGCATGCCATCCCAACTTCGCTGTGATGAAAGGAACGGCGAGCGGTGCGATGACGGCCCCGATATTGGAACCACTGTTGAAGAGGCCCGTTGCGAGCGATCTTTCCTTCTGCGGGAACCACTCGGCTACTGTCTTGATGGCCGCTGGAAAATTCGCCGCTTCGCCGAGGCCGAGCCCGAGCCGTGCCAGGCTGAACTGCAGGGCGTTACCGGCAAGCGCGTGGCACATAGACGAAATGCTCCAGAACAACACGGCGACCGTATAGCCCACGCGCAGCCCCACCCAGTCGATCAGGCGTCCGGCTACCGGCATCATCACTGCGTAGCCGAGCTGGAAAGCTGAATTAATCAAACCGTACTGCGTTTCACTCCAGTGCAGATCATGCGCGATGGTCGGCTTCAAAATCCCGAGCACCATGCGATCCATATAATTCACCGTCGTTGCATAAAAGAGCAGACCGCAGATGAACCAGCGGAAGTGGGTCCCCGCCGCAACCTGCCGGGCTTGGGCAGCAGCAGTCTCACTCGGGTTCATAGCGCCATTCTATGCAGTTGCCCGGCCCGATGCGGAAGCCACGCGCAAAGCCTATTGAGCCTCACCCTGTAAGATATGTGAGAGTGTCCTCACATCTTGAGCGAACGGAGCCGCGCATTCCACAACAGAGGCGCGGAGAATTGCGAGTAGCAGCGCTGCTCGACGCTGCGGCTTCGGTCATTGCGGAAGTAGGTTACGAGCCGGCAACGATGAGCCAGATCGCCGACCGGGCGGGCGCCTGCATCGGGTCTCTCTATCAGTTCTTTCCCAACAAACAGGTACTTACTCAGGCGCTGCGAGCAAAGTACGGCCGGGAGATCGAGCAGATCTGGGCACCCTTGGAAGCACGCTGCGCATCTCTGTCTGTAGACCAGATGGTTTCGCATCTCACCGCAGGTATGATTGGATTCATCGAGGAACATCCGGCATTCCTCCCGCTGCTGGATGCTCCGGCGTGCACGAGCAGCGCTCCGATACGGCAACTGCTGCGTCGGCAGCTCGCCAGATGCTTTGTAAACATGCGTCCCGGCCTGCCGCTCGCCAAAGCGATGCAGATAGCCTCGGTATCTCTTCAACTCGTCAAAGGAATGAACCAGCTCTATTCCGACGCCCGCGGTCCCCAACGAAAAGCGCTGGTACGGGAGTGCAAATTCGCACTCACGTGTTATTTAACGTTCCGGCTTACTTCGGGGCACACTTCACAAAGAGGCTAACAAGACCGTGACTTTCACACCTCGACCCTTCGCCCTTGCCGCTATTGCATTGGCCTCGATTTTTTTGTGCGCTTGTTCTGACAAATCTCAGGCCGCCAAGGCGCCTCCGCCTCCGGATGTGGGGATTAGTGTCGTCCAACGCAAGAGTGTGCCTATTTACGGCAACTGGGTAACTTCCCTGGAAGGCTATGTCACGGCTAACATTCAGCCGCAAGTGTCCGGCTATCTGGTGCGACAGACTTATCGTGAAGGCTCGCTTGTCCATCAGGGCGATGTGTTGTTTGAGATCGATCCGAGACCTTTCCAGGCGGCCCTCGATCAGGCGCTGGGGCAGCTTTCTCAAGCCAAGGGTCAGCTCGGCCAGGCTGAGGCCCAGCTTGGACTGGCGCAAATCAATGTCAAACGCGATACTCCCTTGGCCGAAGCCCATGCGCTCGCGCGAAGCCAGCTCGACAACGACATACAGACCGAAAAGCAGAACGAATCCTTGGTTCAGAGCAGTAAGGCGTCCATCGAAGCGGCGGAAGCGGCGGTGGAGAATACGCGCTTGAACTTAGGATTCACCAAGGTACGTTCGCTCGTCACGGGTATAGCCGGAATCGCCGCGACGCAGATCGGCAACCTGGTATCAACCTCGAGCGTGCTTACCACGGTTTCGCAAGTCGACCCTATCAAGACTTACTTTTCGATTAGTGAGCAGGAGTATCTCGCGCTTGCGGATCGTATCAAGACGAGTTATACAGTCGACTTATTACGCAGAAAGGCCGCCGTGCCTCTGCAGTTGACTTTGGCAAACGGGAATATTTATCCTGCAGCAGGGTCGCGTTCTCTTCGCGGATCGCCAAGTGAATCCTCAAACGGGCTCCATCCAGATTGTGGGAGCTTTCGCAAACCCAGGAAATATCCTGCGCCCCGGCCAGTTCGGCCGCATTCGCGCGATGACTGCCATCAACCAGAATGCGATTCTGGTTCCGCAGCGCGCGATTTCTGAGCTGCAAGGGCGCTACCAGGTTGCGCTGGTCGCCCCAGACAACAAAATCAGCATCCGCGATGTACAGGTAGGCGACCAGGTCGGAGAGATGTGGATCATCAGAAACGGTCTGAAGGAAGGTGACCGCGTCGTTTCCGAGGGAGTTTCCAAAATCAGAGATGGAGAGATCGTCAATCCGAAGCCGGACCACTCCAAATTTCAGTCTCCTTATTCTTCTGTAGGCGGCGCGCTCTAGTCATGTCGAAATTCTTCATAAACCGCCCGATTGTCGCGATGGTGATCGCCATCTTTATGGTTCTGGTTGGCGTCATTTCAGCGCTGCGATTACCGGTAGCGCAATTTCCCGCAATCGTCCCGCCTGAAATTCTGGTAACCGGCATATATCCGGGCGCGGATGCGCAAACTCTCGAACAATCGGTGGCCACGCCGCTCGAGGCGCAGATCAGCGGGGTCGACAACATGAATTACATGTACTCGATCAACGCCAATAACGGGCAGACGCAGATTACGGTTAACTTTGACGTAAGTACAGATCCAAACATAGACCAGGTTCTTACCCAGTTACGAACTGCGCAGGCCCAGTCGCAGCTGCCGGCGCAGGTAAATACCGCCGGACTTACCATACAAAAGTCTCTCTCCTCTCCGTTACTGTTGATCGGGCTGTACTCGCCGAATGACACCTACGACAGCATCTTCCTGGCGAATTACGCCTACATCAACCTGGTTGACCAGATCACGCGGGCGCCTGGCGTTGCGCGTGTGCAGGTGTTTGGCGCGGGCCAGTATGCGATGCGAGTGTGGGTGAACCCGGACAAGCTGGCCAAGCTGAACGTGACCGTTCCGCAGATCGTGAGCGCGCTGCAGTCTCAGAACACCGTAAATCCGGCGGGACAGATTGGCGCAGAACCGGTTCCGAATGGCCAGCAGTTCACTTACACGGTGCAGGCGCAGGGACGGCTGACATCGAGCGAACAGTTCGGCAACATCATTTTGCGTGCGAATCCGGACGGCTCGAATCTTCTGTTAAAGGATGTCGCCCGTCTGGACTTGGGTTCTCAAACATATAACCTGACCGGACGCTTCAACGGTAAGCCCTCCGCCATCTTGGCCGTTTACCAACTGCCAGGCTCGAATGCAGTGCAGGCGGCGGAGAACGTCCGTAAGGCAATAGCTGTACTTTCGAAACGCTTTCCGCAGGATTTGACTTACGAAGTAAGTCTCGACACGACCAAGGCCGTGACGGCCGGCATGCACGAAATTCTATATACGCTGCTCGAAGCGCTCGGATTGGTCGTGCTGGTCGTCTACATCTTCCTGCAGGGATGGCGTGCAACCCTGATTCCGCTGTGCGCGGTTCCCGTCTCGCTCGTCGGAACGTTCGTTATCTTTCCGCTGCTCGGGTTTTCTATCAATACGCTTTCGCTGTTCGGACTCGTGCTGGCTATCGGTCTGGTTGTCGACGACGCCATTGTGGTGGTGGAAGCCGTCGAGCGCCATATCGAAGAGGGCATGACTCCGAGAAATGCCGCGTTTCGGGCAATGGAGGAAGTATCGGGACCGGTGATTGCAACCGCCTTGATTCTCACCGCGGTCTTCGTCCCTACGGTTTTTATTCCGGGCATCACGGGCCGCCTGTACCAGCAGTTCGCCGTAACAATTGCCATCTCGGTGATCCTTTCGGCTTTCAATGCTCTATCACTGAGCCCGGCTCTAGCCGCACTCCTGTTGCGCCCGAAGAAAGAATCGCGAAGCCTATTGCGGCGCTTTTTCGATTGGTTCAATCGCATTTTCGGTCACGTAACCGAAGGATACGTGCGCGTCTCAGCGGCTCTCATTCACAAGGCCGTGTTCAGCTTCCTGTTCCTGGCAGCCGTCGCCGCAATCGCCGTCTACATCGGCGGCAAGCTGCCGTCCTCCTTTCTCCCGGAAGAGGATCAAGGCTATGTCTTCGTCGCCATGCAGCTTCCGAATGCTGCCTCTCTGCAGCGAACATCGGAAGCCGCCCGCAAAGTCGAAAACATCATCATGCACACGCCCGGCGTGCAGGCGTGCACCTCAGTTATCGGTTTCAGCCTGCTCAGTAGAGTTCAGAATACCTACAGCGCCTTCTTCTTTGTCACCGAAAAACCATGGGACCAGCGTAAGGATCCGAGCGAGAGCTATACCGCAATTCGACAGCACATCGGCAGCCAGCTCGCGGGCATTCCGGACGGTATCGCCTTTTCGTTCTCGCCGCCCTCGATTCCGGGCGTGGGCAGCTCGGGCGGCGTGACGTTCATTCTCGAAGATCGCTCCGGCGGTACGCTTTCCTTCCTCACCGAAAATGTGCAGAAGTTCATGGCGGCGGTCGGCAAGAGGAAAGAGCTCACGGGTCTGATTAGTACTTACCTGCCGAGTATTCCTCAGCAGTACGCAAATGTGGACCGCCTGAAGGTACAGCGGCAGGGTGTCAACATCAGCGACGTCTATGAAACGCTGCAGACGTTCCTGGGCGGATACCTGGTGAATTACTTCAACCGTTTCGGACGCCAGTGGCAGGTGTATGTCGAAGCGGAGGGTGATTACCGGCGCAATCCTCGAGACCTTCATCAGTTCTACGTCTCGAACAATCAAAGCGCAATGGTGCCTTTGGACGCAGTAACAGACCTGCATCCGATTGAAGGGCCGGAATTCACCATGCGCTTCAACGAGTATCATGCGGCGCAAATCAACGTAGCCGCTGCGCCGGGATACAGCACCGGTCAGGCCATGCAGGCTCTCGAGGAAGTCTTTGCCCAAACCATGCCTCACGAAATGGGATACGACTACAGCGGAATGTCGTTCCAGGAACAAAGAGCCGCGCAGGGAGTGCCGCCGATCGCCGTCTTTGGACTGTCGCTCATCTTCGTTTTTCTGATCCTTGCGGCGCAGTATGAAAGCTGGTCGTTGCCGTTCAGCGTCCTCCTGGGCACACCCATCGCCCTTTTCGGCGCGTATCTCTTCCTTTTCTGGAGAAAGTTCGACAACGATGTCTACGCGCAGATCGGTGTCGTCATGCTGATCGGTCTCGCTGCCAAGAACGCCATTCTGATCGTCGAATTCGCAAAGAAGGAATACGAGGAGCGGCACAAGAGCATTGAGGAGGCCGCACTCACTGGCGCTCGCATTCGTCTGCGGCCGATTCTCATGACCGCATTCGCCTTCATTCTGGGTTGCGTGCCGCTGTGGCGGGCACAGGGCTCCGGCGCGATTTCGCGCCAGATCATGGGCACGGCTGTGATCGGCGGCATGCTGGCAGCGACGCTGATCGCGATCTTCATCATCCCGGTCACCTTCGACGTCGTAGAGAAACTATCGCATCGCATCAAGGGCCGCCCGAAAGGCGCGCCGGCATCCACGCCCGCTGATAGCGATGGATCCGGCAATCCGCCGCAACCGGAAGGGGAGCCTGCGTGAGCCGCCTTCATCTGCTGATTCCGCTATCGGCCGGGCTACTGCTCGCAAGCTGCACAGTCGGCCCGAACTATAAACGGCCCGTCGTCGACATTCCTCCTACGTATCGCGGGCAGACGGCGGATGAAGCAAGCTCGAAGGCGGCCTCCTTGGGCGATGAGAAATGGTGGGAGGTCTTCAAAGACCCGCAGCTTCAGCAGCTCATTCATACCGCTCTGAAGCAAAACTACAATGTGCAAATCGCCGCCTCACGCGTCCTGCAAGCGCAACAGCAGTTGACAATGACGCGGGCAGAGCAATTTCCGAACTTAAGCGGAAACGCTGTGATTGCCGGTCTCCGGCAGCCGGGCATTCCGCATGTGTTCAATGCATATTCATATTGGGCGGACCAACTCAATGTGTCCGGTTCCTGGAACATTGATTTCTGGGGCCGTTACCGGCGTGCCACCGAAGCCGCGCGAGCGGGCTTGCGATCCACGGAGTGGGGACGCCGCGCGGTGATCAGCACGCTGGTTGAAAATCTCGCAACCGCTTACTTCCAATTACGTGAATACGATCTGGAGCTTGACATTTCGAAGCGCACCCTCGAGTCGCGCCAGCAATCTCTGCAGTTGACCGAGACTCTCGAGCGCGGCGGGGCTACTACTCTCGTCGATGTACGCCAAGCACAGGAACTGGTCGAGGGAGCAGCTGCGACAATCCCGGAAACGGAGCTTGCAATCCAGCAGGCGGAGAATCAAATCAGCATCCTGCTTGGAGAAAACCCGACCGAGATACCTCGCGGCCTGAGCCTCACCGAACAGCCGCTTCCAGAGGAGATTCCGGCCGGGCTCCCATCCCGGCTGCTTGAACGACGCCCCGATATCCAGCAAGCGGAACAGAACCTGATCGCGGCGAATGCCGAAATTGGCGTCGCGCGCGCTCAACTATTCCCACAGGTCTCGCTCACCGGGAACGTGGGGCTCGAAAGTATCGGGCTGGGCAACCTGTTCACATGGGCCAATCGTGCCTTTAACTTTACCGGTCAAGCGAGCCAGCCAATCTTCAACGCGGGCAGTCTTCGCGCGAATGTGCGTCTGACGCAGGCGCAGCAGCAGGAAGCACTTCTGACTTATAAGCAGGACATTCAGACCGCCTTTCAGGAAGTCGCTAATTCACTGATTGCGTATCGCAAATACCGCGAATTCCTCGCACATCAGCAGGAGCTCACAACCGCTGCGCAAGAAGCATCCCACCTCTCGGATATCCGTTATCGAGGCGGTGTCACCAGCTATTTGGAAGTCCTTACGAACAACGCCACTTATTTCAACGCCGAACTCGATCTCGCACGTGCGCAACTAGGTGAGCGCCTGTCCATCGTGCAGCTCTATAACGCACTCGGCGGCGGCTGGGATCAATAGAATCAGCCTCTGCACGATATAGTTCTTCTTACTTTCCGAAGTTTTCCCTGCGTGCAAAACGCAAGCGGCTAGCGTCACCAGCACGGAACGGAACATCGGCGAATCGCCGCTCGGCAAATGCGCATGCAACTCGCGTTCCGCTGAGCAACTTCTTAAGGCTTACTTGCGGTGGTTCGCCTCTAAGGAGAACAAGTGACCCCTCCCAAAGGCCCGCAACAGATCATCGACAATCGTAAGACTGCTGAACTCAGTGCGGCGCTTAGCCGCCGCACCCGTGCCGAAGTACGCTTCGATTCCGGCTCGCGCGCGCTCTACGCATCCGATCTTTCCATGTATCGCCAGGTGCCTATCGGCGTCGTTGTGCCGCGATCGGTTGAAGATGTAATCACAACCCTCAGCATCTGCCGCCAGTTTGGCGTCCCAATATTAGGCCGAGGGTGCGGCACCAGCCTCGCGGGCCAAGGCTGTAACGTTGCGGTCGTTATTGACTTCTCCAAGTACCTCAACAAAATTGAAGAAATCGATCGGAAGAAGAAGCACGCCTGGGTCCAGCCTGGCGTCATTCTCGACGAATTGCGAGAGGCAAGCGAGCGTCATCACCTGACCTTCGCCGCCGATCCGGCGACACATGCTTATTGCACATTCGGCGGCATGATCGGCAACAATTCCTGCGGTGTCCACACCGTCATGGGAGGGAAAACATCGGATAACGTCGAAGAGCTCGATATCGTTACATATGACGGCGTGCGGATGACCGTCGGCGAAACTAGCGAGCGCGAGCTGGATGCCATCATCCGGCAGGGCGGCCGCCGCGGTGAGATCTATGCAAGCCTGAAAAGCATCCGGGATCGCTATGCGACGCAGATCCGCGAGGGCTTCCCTCGCATTCCACGCCGCGTGTCCGGCTATAACCTCGATTGGCTGTTACATGAGAACGGGTTCCATGTCGCCCGCGCGCTTGTGGGAACCGAAAGCACCTGCGCGCTCACGCTGCGGGCGAAGGTGAGGCTCATTCACAGCCCGCAGCATCGAGTATTGATCGTTGTGGCCTACCCGGATGTGTTCACTGCCGGTGATCACGCCGCACCATTTCGCGAACTCGGGCCGATCGGTCTCGAGTGCTTTCACCACACGGTGATCGACAACGAGCGCAGGAAAGGAAATCAACTCGACGGAGTCGATCTGCTTCCAAAGGGCGATACCTGGGTCCTGCTGGAGTTCGCCGGTGATAGCAAGAGAGAAGCTTTGCACCATGGCCGAAAGGCCATGGAAAAGATCCAGAAGACCGACCGCGATCACGTCGGCATCCGGCTGCTGGAGGACGATGCCGAACAGAAAAAGGTCTGGAAGATTCGCGAAGATGGCGTCGGCGCCAGCCGTATTCCCGGCGTCGAAGACGCGTGGCCAAGCTGGGAAGACTCGGCTGTTCCGGTTGAGCAGCTCGGAAACTACTTACGCGATTTCTTTAAGCTGCTTGACAAGTTCAATTACAAAGTCACCCTCTTCGGGCATTTGGGCGATGGCTGCGTACACACGCGCATCACATTCAACTTGAAAACACCTGAAGGTGTGCAGGCTTATCGCAATTTCATGACGGAAGCGGCTCACCTAGTCACGCGCTACGGTGGCTCACTCTCCGGAGAACATGGCGACGGTCAGGCACGAGCGGAATTTCTGCCGGTCATGTTCGGCCCTGACCTGGTTCAGGCGTTTCGAGAGTTCAAATCGGCATGGGATCCCGAATGGCGGATGAACCCGGGCAAAGTCGTTGATCCGTACCCTATGGACACGAATCTACGAACGGGTCCTGACTTCAAGCCGAAGCCGGTTTTGACCGTCTTTCAATTTCCACAAGACCAGGGCAGCTTCGCGCATGCTACCGAGCGCTGCTTCGGAGTCGGCAAATGCCGTGGCCTCGATGGAGGCACCATGTGCCCGAGCTTTCACGCCACCCGGGAAGAAATGCACTCCACTCGCGGGCGAACGCGGCTGCTCTTTGAGATGCTGCGCGGCGAAGTCATCCAGGATGGCTGGAAGGATCCGCACATCAAGGACGCCCTGGACCTCTGCCTTTCATGCAAGGGCTGCAAGGGCGACTGTCCAGTGAACGTCGATGTCGCCACTTATAAATCCGAATTCCTGTACCACCACTATCAGGGCAAAGTCCGCCCCAGTGCGGCTTACGCAATGGGTTACATCCATCGCTGGGCTGAGATCGCATCTCTGTTTCCTAACTTGGCGAACATGTTCACTCAGACGCCCGGGTTATCCGCACTCGCGAAATCTATAGGTGGGCTGACCCAGGAGCGCAGAGTGCCGACGTTCGCGCCTCGTCCGTTCACAAGCTGGTTTGCCGAGCGCAATGCACGCCAACAGAGCCAGCAGGACATCCGTCCGGCAGTCCTTCTCTGGCCGGATACGTTCAACAACTACTTCTTCCCGCACACAGCCGAAGCCGCCGTGGAAGTGCTTGAATCGGCCGGATATCGCGTCGAGCTTCCGATGCGGGGTCTCTGCTGCGGGCGGCCGCTCTACGACTATGGGTTTCTCGACGAAGCCAAGACGTATCTCAAACGAATCTTGAAGGCCCTGCGCCCGCAGATTACATCCGGCACACCCATGGTCTGCCTCGAGCCAAGCTGCGCGTCCGTGTTCCGCGACGAGATGACGAATCTACTCCCGGACGACGAAGATGCACAGCGCCTGCGAAGTCAGACGATGCTTCTTGATGAATTCCTCGAGAAAGCGAATTACTTCCCGCCTGCCCTGGACCGGAAAGCACTCATTCACGGCCACTGCCATCAGAAGGCGCTCTGGGGCATGTCGGCGGAAAAGAAGATACTGTCAGAGATGGGTGTGGATGCCGAGTTGCTTGACTCAGGATGCTGCGGCCTGGCAGGTTCGTTCGGCTTCGAACACAATCATTACGGCGTCTCGATGAAGGTGGGTGAGCGCGTACTGCTTCCCAAGGTGCGCAGCGCGGCTCGCGATACGCTGATCGTCTCGGATGGCTTCAGCTGCCGGGAACAGATTAGGCATGCGACCCGGCGACAGGGACTGCATCTTGCCGAAGTGATTCAAATGGCGCTGCACCAACCGGTGAAGCCCTCCAAGAAATACATTGAGACCGGCTGGGTGCAGCGGGAACCCGGCTACCCCGTGCTGACCGCCGCGGCAAGCGCCGGGGTGCTCGCCGCGGGCGCGCTATTTCTGATCAACAGAAATCGGTATTGAACAGCGTATTTGAATTTGGCGGCTTAGAAGGCGGCCGCGCCTGCTTCCGCGACGGAGTGATCCTGGTCACCAGACCCGCCGCTGACACCGATGGCTCCCACTACCTTGCCATCGCGCTTCAGCGGGATGCCTCCGGCAAAAATCATGACGCGGCCGTGATTCGAGGCGTGAATGCCGAAGAACTGGTTGCCGGATTGGCTGTGCTGCGCCAGGTCCTTTGTCGCGATGTCGAATGCCCGCGACGTCCACGCCTTATTGATAGATATGTCGACGCTGCCGATCCACGCGTTGTCCATGCGCACGTGGGCGACTAAATTGCCGCCCTGGTCCGCCACCGCTATGTTCATGGGTTGCCCGATCTCCTGAGCCTTCTTCTCTGCCGCCGCGATCACGCGCCGAGCGTCCGCCAATGTAATCACTTGGTCTCCTTTCACCGCTTCCAATCTTCTCACTGGCTTCCTTGAGATCAGCTGTTTTGAGGCCTTCCCCGATACTGGACTTATGAGCACGCCAGCAGCTAGTGCCGAAGTCCCAGGTGCTGAAACAGCCGTCCGGCTATTCACTCCGCTTCGCATCCGGGACATAGAATTCCCCAACCGCATCGTCGTTTCGCCTATGTGCCAGTATTCCTGCCAAGACGGTTTCGCGAATGATTGGCATTTGGTGCATCTTGGCAGCCGCGCAATCGGCGGAGCCGGGCTGGTGATCGCGGAAGGAACAGCAGTGGAACCCCGCGGCCGCATTTCCCCGTGGGACCTCGGAATCTGGAAAGAGGAACACGTCGAACCGCTGGCTCGCATTACTGGCTTTTTGAAAGATCGAGGGTCGGTGCCTGGCATTCAACTCGCGCACGCAGGCCGCAAGGCCAGCACGGACGTCCCCTGGCGCGGTGGACACACAGTTCCCGAGTCCGAAGGCGGCTGGCAGCCGGTCGCTCCCAGCCCAATTCCGTTCAGTCCCGAATCGCCCGCTCCCGCTGAACTCACGACCTCCGGAATTCGCGCCATTGTCGAGGCGTTCGCGACTGCTGCCGAGCGCTCTTTGCGGGCGGGGTTTGAAATCATCGAATTGCACGGCGCGCATGGATACCTCATGCACGAATTCCTCTCGCCTTTGTCCAATCGACGAAAGGATGAATATGGCGGCTCGCTTGAGAACCGCATGCGCTTTGCGACCGAGGTGGTCAAGGCGGTCCGCCAGGTCTGGCCCGCCAGGCTTCCGTTGTTCTTGCGCATCTCCGCTAGCGACTGGGCCGAAGATGGCTGGACAATTGAAGAATCGGTTCAGCTCGGCAGAGCCGTACAATTGCTCGGTGTCGATCTGATTGATTGCTCGTCAGGCGGAACGCTGCCCCGCGTAAACATCCCTTCGGATCCCGGCTACCAAGTGCCGTTTGCTGAACGGATTCGCCGCGAGACTGGCATTCTGACCGGCGCCGTTGGGCTGATTACTGATCCTCAACAAGCTGAAGAAATTATTCGCGAGGGTTCGGCCGACCTGGTGCTACTTGCGCGCGAGTTTCTTCGCGAACCCTATTGGCCCATCAAAGCGGCGCAGGAACTCGGAGTGCAGATTTCGCTCGCAGAACAGTACCGCCGCGCGTTTCCGCACGTACGCTAAGCGGCTCCAGGCGGAAGCGGCTGATGTACAAGGCCCATCTGCGAACAGAGTCGATTCTAGCAACGGCGCTCGACAATCTCACCGGCCAAGGGGTCGGGCAACCGAATTGCCGCTATTAACCCGAGCCGGTGCTTCCGGACTCTCAGAACTGTCCAATGGACTCATCTCGATGGCTTCAAGATTGCTTCGCGGTATCACAAATGCGCTTTTCGCGGGCGAACGTTTGGGCTCCGGTGACTGAATATAAGCAATTATGAGTTCTTTGGTCTGGACTAGAAGCCGCAGTTTACCTGAGGCATTTGCGGCGTGAAGAGTTGGGCCAAACAGGTTCTCCTCACCAGGCTTAAAGAACAAGACTAGCTTTGTAGTGGGATGATCTTGCTCCTTTCTCGCATCACGCCTTCCCATTTCAAACGGAATGACAAAGCCGAAGTAAAGTAGAAGCAAAGTGACTGAAACTATGAAGTATAACCTTCCGACTACTACCCCTGATCTGCCCAAGTGTCCTTTCTGATTAGTCGAATATTTTTGCTTCCGGGCGGGGAAGGTCTCTTTGTACTTTTCCACTAAGTATCGGGCTAGGAACATCAAAGCTAGCAAAGCGGGTAAAACCCAAAGTTTAAGGATGCTATTAAAACTAAGGAAGTACCGCAATGTTCCCAACAACACGTCTTGGATCTGACCTGCCCCCAAAATTCGCACGCCGTTTTATAAGAAAGTAACATTCGATTCACTGTTTCGCTTCGCCCTCTTGATAGTCGCTGCACCGCGGAGCGGGGGCCGGGGTCAAGGCCGAGCGAAGCGAGCCCGAAGGGTCGCCTTGACGCCGGCTTCCCGGAGCGGTTATCCACACGGTTGAGGGCGAAGCGAAGCCCTGCGCAAACTCCGATGGCGTTCGGTAAGCCAGACTGGAGTGTGGACGATCTTCGTTGTATTCGCGCTTCCACCACCCAAGTTTGCGACGAGCATCGAATAGATTCTGGAACCAGCTCACGTTGAGGCATTCATCGCGCAGCTTGCCGTGAAAGCTTTCGACTCTGCCGTTTTGCATGGGCCGGCCTGGCTGTATGTGGATCAGGTCGATTCGTCTGTCAATACACCAAGCGAGAAAGTGTCGCGAGGTAAGCTCCGGCCCGTTATCGCAACGGATACGGTGCGGGCTGCCTCGCTCGCTTATCGCTCTCTCCAGCACCCGGGTGACACGTCGACTGGCGAAGCTCGTGTCTGCTTCGAGGGCGACACACTCTCGGGTGAATGCATCCACAACGCTCAGTACTCGTAGACTGCGCCCGGTCGCCAACGTGTCTGATGCGAAATCCAAAGCCCATTCGTCATTGGCTGCGAAGACTTCTTCCAGCGGCCTGCCCACGCGTACTAAGCGCTTGCGCTTCCTCCGCTTCACCGATAGTCCGGCTTCGTGATACACCCGCCAGACCCGCTTATGATTCACTTCGATACCGTCGCGCTGCAATAACACGTGCAGCCGCCGGTAGCCGTAGCGCGGCTTCTCTCGCGCCAACGCCACCAGTCGCTCTCGCAGCGTCCCATCCGCCCGTCTCTTCCTGTAACGGAAGGTTGATACGGCGAGGCCGATCAACTGACACGCGCGCCGCTCACTGAAGGCGAAGCTCTCTCTTAATTGCTCGACAGTTGCCTTCATTCCGGCGAGCTCCATCCGTTTTTTCGGATCACCGATTGCAGCGCATCTTTATCCAGGCTCAGATCGGCAACCAGTCTCTTCAGCCGCGTATTCTCGTCACGTAGCTGCTTGGCTTCCTGAGCCTCATTGACGGTCATCCCGCCGTACTTCGCTTTCCAGGCGTAGATGGTGTATGGGCTCACGCCTACTTCCCGCGCCACCTCCGCCGCTTTCCGGCCTGCGTCCAACTGCTGTAAAGCCGCGATGATCGCAGCTTCACTGTGCTTACTCTTCGGCACTTCTCCCTCCCCTTCTCTCGTACGAAATCATATTCATCTTCGTGCCAATTGAGGGGAGCAGGTCAGATCGGCAGCTCTAGAGTATCTAGATCCAAATTGAAATAGGAGTTGTATAGCGTTTGCAAGTAGACGTAACCGGCAACAAAGACCATAACAGTCACGATTGTTGTAAGGAACGCCGGGCTCTTGAGAAACACTGTAAACCAATGTTCGCGTTTGTTTAAAGTGCTTGGAAACATATCACAGGGCTTTCATGTTAACAGTCAATGCGTGGGGAACTGGGCGACGGTTCGGATCTTTGCTGTGTCACTGTCAACGGTGCGTCGACTGCGGAGGCTAAGTGCTCTCCCAGAGATTGATTCCGGCAAAGGCGGCAAAAAGCAACATGCCTCCAAACAAAGCCCAGAGTCCGATTGTTGTGGTGCCTATTCTGAAACGTTCGGAATGCTCTCGCACTGCGCTCCGGAGCCCGCGTAAGCAGTAGCTGTGAGGATCCCCCGAATACGAGTGAGATCGCAAAGAAGAGGACAGCACCGAGGACGAGAAGATGCGCATGCTTGGTGCGGAAATCTGTCGAAGAAGCCTACTATCGCGACGTCAAAGCGCTATCGAGCGATGTGACATGCTTCTCCAGATCGATTACCAAGTTTGCCGTTGCAATTTCCTCGTCGTGATGTACCGACACGGTACCCGATTCTATCCGAATGCGTTTTGTACTGTTGACCAGCTCGGTCCGAACCGCTATCTCACGCCGAAACGCTTCCTTCTTTGTAAGGTGTCGCATCGGGCGCACGGGCGAAATGCTCTATGTCCACACGAGATACTGGTGCAGGCTGGCCCCGATTGTATGGTGGTTCGCATCGTGCGCGATGCCGATGCCGTTTTCAACGCGGACACCATCGCCTCATTCCAAGGAAAACCCGTCACCCTCGACGATTCGACCGCGGAAGTCAATGCGTCGTACTGGGTCGAGTTGCAAGGGCCACCGTCCGGCAAGTGCGCCGAGGCCACTGGCGCGAGTGAAAACCTAGCGAGCGACTCGAGGTGGAAGCGCCCCGTGAGGGTTCTTCTACGCCAGCGTATTGACCGTGAGAGGCCGTTTCGCTTCGTAGGCGCTAATGGCCGCGTCCTGCTGGAGGATGTAGCCAAGCTCGTCCACTCCCTCCAAAATGCAGTGCTTAGCGAACTGATCCACCGGGAACGTCAGCTTTGAACCGTCCGGAAGCGTGAGTGTCTGTTCGGCGAGATCGATAGTAACTGTAGCTTGCGGATCCGCAGCTACCGCCGCGAACAGCGCTTCAACCTTATCGAGCGGAATCTGAATCGGCAGCAGTGAATTCTTCAGGGCATTACCGCGGAAGATATCGGCGAACGAGGAGCTAATGACGGCGCGGAATCCGTACTGTTTCAGGGCCCAGGGTGCGTGCTCTCGCGAGCTGCCGCAGCCGAAGTTGTCGCCTGCCAGAAGTACCTGCGCAGCGCGCCCCTGCTCTGTGTTCAGAACGAAATCGGGCTTAGGTTTTCCCTCGGCGTCATATCGCCAATCGAAAAAAAGCTGGTCGCCGAGCCCGCTTTTCGAAATCGTCTTCAAGAATCGCGCCGGGATGATCTGATCCGTATCGATGTTGTCGATGGGCAGCGGCGCCAGCCTGCTTGTAAACACTTTCAACTTGTCCATCCTTCGTCCTCAGACCAGAGTTCTCGCGTCGGTGACGACGCCGGTGACAGCGCTGGCCGCGGCAGTGAGAGGACTCGCCAGGAAGGTCCGTCCGCCTTTGCCCTGGCGTCCTTCGAAGTTGCGGTTGCTGGTTGAAACGCTGTACTGGCCGGGTTCCAACTGATCTCCATTCATCGCGATGCACATGGAGCAGCCGGCTTCGCGCCACTCGGCGCCGGCCTCTTTGAAGATGCGGTCCAGGCCTTCCGCCTGCGCCTGTGCTTTCACATTTTGCGAACCGGGGACAACCAGCACGCGGACTTTCGGGCTCACCTTGCGGCCCTTGAAGATCGCCGCGGCAGCGCGCAAATCCGAGATGCGGGAATTCGTGCAGCTCCCGATAAAGACAACGTTCACGGGATGGCCGAGCAGCGGCTTGCCGGCGGGCAAATCCATATAACGGAGAGCCTTCCCCAGCGATTCCCGTTCCAGCGGATCGCTGATAGAGGCGGGATCCGGCACTGCGGAACTGATCGGGATGCCCATGCCCGGGATTGGTGCCGAACGTGATCATGGGCTCGAGCGCGTTCGCATCGATCTCGATACTTTTATCGAATTGGGCGCCCTCGTCGGTCGGCAGTTGGCGCCAGAGGCTGAGCGCGCGATCCCACGCCGCGCCGCTTGGCGCGAAGCGGCGGCCAGCGATGTACTGATACGTGATATCGTCCGGAGCCACCAGCCCTGCGCGTGCACCCGCCTCAATCGACATATTGCAAATCGTCATTCGCTCTTCCATCGAAAGCGCGCGAATTGCCGAGCCGGAATATTCAAACACACATCCCGTACCGCCGCCGATTCCAATTCGCGAGATCAGGTTCAGGATGATGTCCTTTGCCGTGACGCCTGGCTTCAGCGTCCCGCTGACTCGCACTTCGTACGTCTTGGAGCGCCTCTGCAGCAGGCATTGAGTCGCCAGAACCTGTTCCACTTCGCTGGTCCCAATGCCGAATGCAAGCGCGCCGAAAGCGCCGTGTGTCGCTGTGTGGCTATCTCCGCAGACGACCGTCATACCCGGCTGCGTCAGTCCCTGCTCGGGACCGATGATATGCACGATGCCCTGATCCTTGCTGTGTGGTCCGAATACGGGAATGCCAAAATCGGCGCAGTTCTTTTCGAATTGCGTGATCTGGGCTTCAGCCACTTTGTCCAGAATGGGAAGCGAGCGGTCATGAGTCGGAATACTATGATCCGTGGTCCCAATCGTCAGATCGGGTCGCCGCACTTTCAGTCCGCGCTCACGAAGACCGGCAAACGCCTGCGGTGATGTGACTTCATGGACTAAATGCAGATCGATGTACAGCAGCGTGGGAGCGCCTTCACGCTCCGCCACCACGTGGTTGTCCCAGACCTTCTCAATGATTGTGCGCGGCTTCTTACGCGCCCCGTTTTCGTCAGACATATCTCAAACCTGGATACCGGTAAACCCGGCCCTTTTCTATTTTCAGGCGATTGCGGTTCGGGCGGTAAATGCTGCGCAGACCGCGTCACCCACTTCGCTTGTTGTTGCGGGCTTGCCTGCGGGTTTCAGATCCCCGGTCACTCGCCCGCTGTTTAGAACCTGTTCAATGGCCGCGTACACGGCTTGCGCCTCGTGCGTTAGGCCGAAGCTGTACTCGAGCATGGCCGCCACGGACCCGATCGCGCCTAGCGGATTTGCCTTGTTTTGCCCGGCAATATCAGGCGCCGAACCGTGAACCGGCTCATACAAACCAACCCATGCTCCGGAGGGCCTTTTGCCACCGATCGATGCCGAAGGCAACATGCCAATCGATCCGGCCAGCACGGCTCCTTCGTCGCTCAAAATATCACCGAACATGTTTTCGGTGAGCACCACATCGAAGCGCTTGGGATTCAAAACGAGCTGCATGGCGCAGTTGTCCACCAGCACATGCTCCAGCTCGATATCGGGATACTCAGCCGCCACTTCCGTCACCACGCGCCGCCAAAGCTGTGAGTTCTCGAGCACATTTGATTTATCAACGCTCGTGACCTTTTTACGCCGCTTGCGCGCCAGCTCGAATGCCATACGCGCGATGCGCTCAATTTCGGGCCGCGTGTAGATCATCGTGTTGACGGCGCGCTCTTCGTTGCCCGAGCCCGAAATTCCGCGCGGCGTTCCATAATACAAGCCGCCCGTAAGTTCACGAACAATGATCATGTCCGTGCCGTCCACCAGTTCGTTCTTGAGCGGAGATGAGTCGATCAAAGCGCTTGATAAGAGCGGACCGGCCGAAGATTGGCGTAGACCTCGAGCGCCTTTCGGATTCCCAGCAGTCCCCGTTCCGGCCGTTTCTCCGGCGGAGCATTATCGAATTCCGGGAGCCCCACCGCACCCATCAACGTCGCATCTGCCCGCAGCGCCAGTTCGCGCGTCTCATCGGGAAATGGACTGCCTGTGCGTTGGATAGCAATTCCTCCCAGAAGGCCTTCATTCAGGGTCAGCGTGTGATTCGAAGCGGCTGCCACGGATTTCAAAACTTTGACGGCTTCGCGCGTGACTTCCACGCCGATCCCGTCTCCGGGGAGGATCAGGATGTTCAGATTCATCGAATGAAAGTGTCGCTATTGGGCGACCGCCGTAGCGCGTCCGATCACGTGTTCCACGAGGTTCACGATCTCGTCATTGCGCAGACCCTTCTTGTTGTCCGCCAGGTGGGTAAAGCGATGGTAGACCTCGTCCAGCTCATCTTTTGAAAGCTTGAAGCCGAGATCTTCGGCGCGCTTCTTCAAAGCATGCCGGCCGCTATGCTTGCCGAGAACGATCCGGCTTTCCGGCACTCCAACGGAAGCCGGGCTCATAATTTCGTAGGTCGACGGATTCTTCAGGTACCCGTCCTGATGAATGCCGGCTTCGTGCGCAAAGGCGTTTTCGCCCACAATTGCCTTATTCGGCTGCGGACCGAACGTGATGAACTGAGTCAGCAACTGGCTGGCCGGAAACAGTTTTTCCGAATGGATCTTTGTCTCAAAGGGCAGCAGGTCGTGGCGGGTTTTGAATGCCATCACAATCTCTTCGAGCGCGGCATTGCCCGCCCGCTCGCCGATGCCGTTGATGGTGCACTCGATTTGACGCGCGCCGGCAGCCACCGCCGCCAGCGAATTGGCCACCGCGAGTCCCAGATCGTCGTGACAATGAACACTGACCGTTGCGCGATCGCCCAGCACCCCGACCATGCGCCGGATAAGTGTTGCGTATTCATCCGGAATCGAATAGCCGACCGTGTCCGGCAGATTCACCGTTCGCGCCCCGGCTTCCACCACGGCCTGGCAGATTTCTTCCAGGTATTCCGGGTCCGTTCGAGTTGCGTCTTCAGCAGAGAATTCAACATCATCTGTGTAGTTGCGCGCCAGCGATACCGCCGCTACCGCATCGTCCATCACTTGGCGCCTGTTCTTCCGTAATTTATGCTCCAGATGAATGTCGCTAGTCGCGATAAAGGTGTGAATGCGAGGACGCTTGGCTGTTTCGAGCGACTTTGCGGCGCGCTCCACGTCCGGTGTGTACGCCCGGGCAAGCGCAGCCACCTGCAGCCAGGGAAACTGACGGCTGACGGCATCCACCGCCTCGAAATCGCCTTCGGACGCAATCGGGAAGCCGGCTTCCAGAATATCTACGCCCAGATCCGCCAAGCGGCGGCCATCTTCAGCTTCTCGGGCGTGGTCATGCTACACCCCGGGGATTGTTCCCCGTCGCGCAGCGTGGTGTCGAAGATGTAGACTCGGCTCAAGGGTCTTTCTCCTAAACGAGGAGTCCTATCGGGACTGTCCTTATCGTAATTTAATGTCCAGGATTATGCAAATTTATAGTTTTGTACCCAGGTATTAGCTACAATGATGGGATAAACGCCTGGTCGGGGGCGTTATGGAACTCTATCCTCTTAAAGTATTCCTAACAGTTGCAACAGAGCGCAGCTTCTCGCGCGCCGGTGAAAAGCTTTTGCGAACGCAGCCGGCGATTTCGATCGCCATACAGCGTCTCGAGAGCGATCTGAAGGAGAAGCTCATTGACCGTTCAGGTCGGGAGCTGCTGCTGACGGACGCTGGCCGGGTGGTTCTGGAATATGCGCGACGTTTCCAGAATCTCGAGGCTGATCTCGAAAATTCGCTGCGTGAGTTGAAGGACAATTACGCGGGCCGGCTCTCAATCGGAGCCAACGAATCGACTTCACTCTATCTGATTCAGCACATCGAGCAGTACCGGCGTATGTTTCCGAAGGTGAAGGTGCAGGTGCGGCGCACGGAATCGAGCAAGATCCCGTCGCAGCTACTGGACGGCGAGCTCGAACTCGGAGTGATTAGCTATGACCCGGGCGACGATCATCTGCTCACGCAGGTGATCTATACCGACCGCTTGACGTTGATTATGTCTCCGGAGCATCGCTTTGCGAACCGCGACGGAACTCTCCATCACCGAACTGGACATGGAGACCTTCATCGCCCATAACGTAATCTCGCCTTACCGCGAGGCCGTGTTGCGCGAGTTCCAGCGCCATAAGGTCCCGCTCAACATGGATGTCGAGATGCCTACGGTGGAGACAATCCGGCGGCTCGTGCAGGATAACGAAGGCGTAGCGTTCCTGCCTCGCATGTGCGTCGAGCAGGAAATCAAGCAGGGCACGCTGTGCGAGGTTCGCGTCAAAGAGCTTACGCTCGAGCGCAAGATCCGGCTCGTTTATCCGGGCCGCCGTGCGCTGAGCCACGCAGCGAAAGCCTTCCTCGAAGTAGTGAAACGCGCTAACGTTGAACCGGAGCCTCTGCTGGATTCGGCGTGAGTCAGGCTGTTCAGCCACATCATCTTCAACATCTGTAGCAATCGCCGGCGGCGGAATCATCGGACTTTCGATTGCGTGGCGCCTCGCGCAGCGCGGACTGCGCGTAACGGTCTTTGAGAAGAGCAGCTTCGGTGGCGAGGCAAGTTGGGCAGGGGCGGGTATGCTCGCGCCTGGCGGCGAAATAGAAGAATCCTCCCCGCTCGCCTCACTCGCCTTGGAGTCGCGCCGCCTCTATGCTGGTTTTGTTCGCGAGTTAGAGAGCATCTCAGGGCATCGAATCGACTTCCAGGAGCGCGGCGCGCTCGACTTGGCCTACTCCGAAGCCGAGCAGCAGGAGCTCGAGTGCAAGGCGAACGTCAAACGGCGCTGGGGATCGTTTCGAAGCCCGTAGCTCCCGAACAAGTACTCACATTTTGGCCCCATCTTCGGCGTGAGGGGCTTAGCCGCAGCCCGCTTTTATCCCGATGACGCGATCGTCGATCCGCGCGATGTCATTACCGCCTTACTCAGTGCCTGCCGGCAATCTGGAGTACAGCTCGTTTCCGAGTGCAGCGTTTCGCAGATAACGCCAGTGGAAGAAATCTGTCGAATTGCGAACGGAGCAAGGATTATCGAAGGCGCATTTTGGAGTGGTTGCCGCCGGCGCCTGGAGCAGTTGCATTGAGGTGAAAGGCGCGCCTGCTCTGCCGAAATCCGAGCCAATCAGGGGTCACTTGATCGGATACCAACAGCCCGCCCAGACCTGCCAGACAATCATCCGGCGCGGCCACACATATCTGCTGCAGCGCGCTAACGGCTTGCTTATCGCGGGCGCATCCTCCGAACGCGTCGGCTTTGCGCGGGAAATCGACCCGGAAACTGCCCAACGCCTCGCAATCGAAGCGAGCTTTGTATTTCCTCATCTCGCCGAGACCACGCCGACTGAGACATGGATCGGCTTCCGCCCCGGCAGCGACAGTTGCGGCTCGGCGCATGGCATTCTCCGCGGTTGCTGCTCGCCTATGGCCATTACCGCAATGGCATCCTGCTCGCGCCTGTCACGGCACAGCGAATAGCAGAAGCTATCGCCAGTTCGCAAACGCGTTAGGCCGTTTCCGCTTCAGATCATGAATCAGGTCAGGTACACGCCGGCCCCTTTTGAGCAATAGTTCCAGCATGCGCTCGAGCGGCTCGTCGTCCTCGAGCAGCCATTGCCGCGGAATGCCTTTCCAGGCGGAATCGATGACTTCAGGCGGAAAATTTTCGACCATCGCAAGCCACGGCTCAAAGGAATCGACCGAACTCACCTCGTCATACACCGTCGTTCGGAAGTACAGCCCCTGCACCGGCGAATCTTCAAAAGTCCAATGTGGGCCGTTGAACGCGAACCCATGATCGATCATCTGCGCGAAGAATCCGACGCGAGCCGGCGCGTTTCCCTTGAGCGGAGTCCAGTTTTTCGCCTTTGCGCGAAAAAAAACAGCTTGCCGGGAATCGGCATTTGATACCCATTTATCAAAGACCAGCATGCCGAGAAAATCGACCCGGTTTTCGATTTTGCCAAGCAGCTTGTCGGGCAGAAAATCGAAAAGCGCCACGCGATCCGGATGTACCGCCAGCCTGGAACCGAAATGAATGCCGGGGCTTGGCTGCTCACGCCGCGAGCCAACCGCCATGTATAAGTCCGGATTCGCTGCAATGAACTCGGGTATCAGCTCGATCAGAGCGGTTTGCGGAACATGGATCTGCAAATAACGCAGAAATTCGCAGGCCAGCCATTCGTTGATCAGGATCCGCCGGTGCTGGGGGTTATTAGTGAATTTGACCACGTAGTACTCGCCATCTTCTCCCTCCACCAAGTGAGCTTGAGCGCCGCCGCGCATCTTCCTGACTAGTCGATGAGCGCGAACCGGCATCGGAACGGAGTGCTAATGAGAGAATCAGGCTAGCGCAAAGGGCGCGGATACGCGCCGGGATGCAGGAGAGCAACTCCGCTGACTCGGTGCGCTTGACTCCGCGTCGCTGTTGCGCGTCGTGCTTAGAAAATCAAGTCTCACAAAGGAGTTTAAGACCCACGAATGCCAGAAGAGAAAACCGACGGTCACCATCCGCTCGCAGGTCCTGATGAAATCGCATTAGAACTGATGAAGTTCATTGCGGTGACAACGGGGTATGGGCGAGGCACAGCTAGCGCAGGTTTCGGGAGCAAAGGACCGCGTTCGGCGGAGGAATATACCGATTCGCTTCTGGAACTCTTTGAGCGCTGCCGTTCCACAGTGCGAAAAGCGCCGAAATAGCCTGTCGGTGTCAGGCCGGGAGTCACGTCGAAGTTGGTACGACGTGAACCCGGCTTCGCGTTTACCGTCTCCTTCCCTTTGCAGTTGCCTTCTTGCCCGCAGCTTTCTTTCCGGCGGTCTTCTTCGCTCCCTTAGAAACAGCCTTCTTCGACGCGGTCTTTCTTAGGAGCTGTCTTTTTTCCGGCAGTCTTCTTAACAGTGGTTTTCGATCCGCCTTTCTTGGCGGCCGCTTTCTTCGAGGCAGCTTTTTTCGGGCTCTTGCCGTTCTTCGCCGTGGCTTTTTTCGCCGCTGCTTTCTTCACTGGCGCGGCAGTCTTCTTTGAGGCAGCCGGCGCGGCAGTCTTCTTTTCAGCAGGCTGCCTCCTTTTTCGCGGCAGCTTTCCGGGCAGCGGCCTTCTTCACAGGCTTTGCGCTCTCCTGCTCGTCCTCCGTCGCGTGATGTTCGGCCGCCTCTCCGTCACCGCTGCCAGCATGTGATGCATGCGTAGCGCCCGAATGCGCGTGCTCCGGTTCGGACGCGCTCTCGTGTTTGCCGGCTGCCAGAGGACCCCGTGGACGATATCAGCTCTTCATCCTCGAGTTCTTCCTCCTCGTCTTCCTCGTCATCATCGTCGTCGTACTCGTCTTTGTCAGACTCCATCTCGACGTGTTCGTCTTCGTAATCGAATCTCGTCTTCCTCTTCTGGTTCAAGCCAGTAAGTAAAGCTCAAGCACTCCTCCTTTCGCTCATCCTTACTATGCATCCAGATGAAGCAAGAAGCAAAATCATTTCACAACCTGCAGCCAACCGCAAGCTCAAAGCGGCAGAGATCGAGTTTCAACCGCTGCTTTGGCGCTGCTTTCGCAATGATGTTTTCGAAACGGATAGCGGAGAATTACTCGATGCTGGCGGTACGTACAGCGGCTTTGCGATGCAAACCTGCGCTGGAACGCGCCGGGACGCAGCGGAATGAGTGCTGCGCTGAGTTGAGCTCGATCTGCGCGCCACAAGCGCTTTTGAGCTATGTTTGGCGCGCGATTTTGTGCGCAGCGCCGGCATCTCTTCGTGGAAAACAGCGGGAATCAGGAGCACATCACCCGTTGAGAGCGAGTCGGCGCCCTGATTTACTGCGACAATCCGCTCAGGAGCGAGATGGTAAGCCTTGGCGATGGTTGTCAGCGTATCGCCAGACTCTACATGGTGCAACCGCCAGGCCTGACGGTTCGCCGCGGGCACCGTATCAAGAGCCGCCTGCGCGCTTTCACTGGTTCCCTTCGGCACATGGATCTCATAATCAACGGGCGCCATGCTGCGCAGCAACGCCGGATTCAGGTCGCGGATCACCGAAACCGGCTGCATGGTCGCATCTGCAATAAGGTTCAGGTTCGTCGGGGCGGTCAAATGCAGCGTATCGTACTCAACCGGAGCGGCTGTTTGGACGTTCTGGAGCCCGTAATCAGCGGGATTCTTGGCCATGATCGTCATCGCCACGATGATCGGCACGTAATTGGCGGTTTCCTTGGGCAGCGCGCGGCGTTTCAAAAGCTCCCAGTAATCTGCATAACCGGTGCGCTCCACCGCTTTGTCCACCACACCAGGGCCGCAGTTGTAAGCGGCCATGGCTAGATACCAATCGCCGTATCGCGCGTGCATGTCCTTCAAGTACTTCGCCGCCGCGCGCGTGGCGATCTCCGGATCAAACCTCTGGTCCAGTGTCGGCGTTGCGAGTGAGATTGTAGTCAACAGCGGCCGGCGGGGTGAATTGCCACATGCCGCCGGCGCTCTTATAAGAAAGCGCTCTCGGAAGAAAGCCGGATTCCGCCTGCGCCAGATATACCAGCTCCTGCGGAACGCCCTCTTCGGCAAAGATGCGCTCGATCATCGGCTTATAGCGGCCAGAACGCTCAAAACCCTCGAGCAGGATCTTCCGGCCGCGATCCGTCGAGAAATAGTGAATGTAGCTTAGCACCGGGTCCGAGAGCTCCAGCGGAATGCCCGACGCTGTTTGATTCAGCTCGCTTTTGACCTTCGGGGCCAGATTTGGATCCACTGGGAAAGTCATGTGGCTGATCTCGTCGATGGGTGCCTTATCGAACGTTACAGCCGCGTCCTCGGTTTGCCCAGCCCCCAGCTTCTCCACGTCAAAGCGATAGATCAGATCGCAGATTTCGTCCAGCCTGCGCTCGATTCGCACGTGATCGGGAGCATTTTCCGGAGCACTGAGCAGAGCATCGACGGCAGCATCAAACTCGCGGCGCGCTCCTGAGAGGTCGCCTTGGAAGTAGAACTGGCGCCCGGCATTGAAATGACCGTCAGCGCGCGCGAGCCTCTCATCCGTGTCCTGCGAGTGAGGAATGGAGGGATCGACACTGACTGGAGCGGACAAGTTTCCGCTCGCGCCAGTAGGAGCGCTAAATTCTGCAGTGCCGGTCATACCCGAGGCTAAGGTGCCGTTTGTCGCTGGCGAAACCGGTTCCATTGCCGCTGCATCCACTCCGATCACGGAGATTCCAACAGCGAGAACGAATCCAGTCAGTAGAGAGGGAAATCTCACTATCATTCGATAAGGTTTGCTTATGCTCTATCGGATCCGTAACGGAATCATCACTGTAGCCTAGGTTCGTACTGGCGGTCAAGGTAGAAGAACCTGCTGCGCTTCCAAAGTACGTAGACGCTTCCGCGACCATATCGTATTCAGTAGCTTCCAAGAGTACCACCCATATAGGGCCGACTCGGGAGTACCAACCACAATTTCAGTAACTTACGAATCGTGAGCCCGGCTATGCGGGCTCCCCTCACAGATCGGATTTTCCGACACTGAATATAAATTCAGAAAAAATGAACGGCACTTATGCGCGGCTAGTAATGATACGGTCGATCATCCCGTAATTGAGCGCCGCCTGGGGCTCCAGAATGTAGTCGCGATCGACATCCCGAGCAATTTTATCCACCGGCTGGCTTGTGGCATCGGCAAGAATCTGATTCAGGGATTCGCGCATGCGCAGGATTTCACGTGCATAGATATCAATATCGGCCGCTTGACCGCCCAATCCGCTCATTGAGGGTTGATGAATAAGGATGCGGGAATTTGGGAGGCTGAACCGCTTCCCTTTTGTACCGCATGCCAGCAAAACGGCCGCCATCGAGGCAGCCTGCCCGATGCAATAGGTCACGATGTCGGGTTCAACGAGACGCATCGTGTCGAGGATTGCCAGCCCGGCTGTGATCGAGCCGCCCGGCGAATTGATATAAAGCGAAATGTCGCGCTCAGGATCCTCGGCTGCCAGAAATAGCATCTGCGCCATAACAAGGTTCGCGACGGCGTCGTCAATCGGGGTGCCCAAAAAAATAATGTTTTCTTTAAGCAGGCGGGAATAAATGTCGTAAGCGCGTTCGCCTCGCGACGTCTGCTCGACCACCATGGGCACCAACACTGAATTCTGCATCTACAACTCCTTAATTGCACTCGCACGAACAACCTCCCCAATGGCTGATCGTACGGGCGGCACCCCCATGATATAGGATTGCTTTCAATACCTTGTATGCCGGAGACAGCGTTTGCGGGATATTGACCCTGGCTGGCGGCCCTCATAATAGTAAGAAAGGGGTTTTCCGCTGCTCAATGCGCGCGGCCGGCTTATAGCTCGCGGACAATAGGACGGAGAATCTCTGAGGAATAAAGTGGTTAACTATTAGCGCGAGATGGACGATTAGGTTTCTAGCGAGGACTCTAGGCGCTATATGAAGGTTCTGGTAGCCGACGACAGTGCAACATCGCGCCAGATGTTGCGGTCCGTGCTGGCGAGATGGGGCTACGAAGCAGTTTTGGCGGAGAACGGGGCTCAGGCGTGGGAAATCCTGGCCAACCCGGACCCTCCCCCAATGGCGATTCTCGACTGGGTGATGCCATATATGAGCGGCCCGGAAGTATGCCGGCGCGTGCGGGAGCACCATCGCGAGCCTTACACCTACATCCTCTTATTAACTTCAAAGAACACGAAGGGCGAGACGGTCGAAGGTCTGGAAGCCGGCGCGGATGATTACATAGTCAAGCCGTTTGATCACCTTGAACTACAGATGCGGCTCCGTACCGGCAAGCGAATCATCGATTTACAGATGAATCTGCTCGAAGCGCGCGAGGAGCTTCGCGAG
Organism: uncultured Acidobacteriaceae bacterium; assembly: GCA_963846185.1. GTDB lineage: Bacteria > Acidobacteriota > Terriglobia > Bryobacterales > Bryobacteraceae > Bog-105. The sequence continues at coordinate 88,484 of CAWJVA010000008.1, forward strand.
CGTGCAAACAAGGATCTTCTGACCATGCTGCCGAACCGCTCTGCCATTTCGACGGTCCTGCGGCAGGAGATCTCCCGCTGCCATCGGGACCGGCGGACTGTGGGAGTCATTCTTCTGGACATCGATCATTTCAAGAAGATCAACGACAGCTACGGCCATTTTGCAGGCGATGCCGTCCTGCGGGAAACCGCGGTTCGACTGCGGATGAACATGCGCCCTTACGATCAGGTCGGCCGCTACGGCGGCGAAGAATTCCTGGTCGTTCTCCCGAATTGCGATCTTGAGCAGGCTAGCCACCAGGCCGAACGTATGCGCCAGCGTTTACAAGCTAGCACAATGGCGCTGGAAGGTATCGATCTGGTCATCTCGGCGAGCTTTGGAGTGACCGTCTCGGACGGCTCCGAACGGGATCCCGATGTTTTCGTGCGTGTCGCGGACGAGGCGCTGTACCGTGCCAAGGCAGGCGGACGGAATTGCGTCTCGAGACTTACTCTGGAGGAGTCCACGCACTGGTCCGCTTGTTGAGGCGTTTCAACCACATCCCGGTTGCTATACTGTGGGCTGTTGCGCCCGTAGCTCAGTTGGATAGAGCGTCTGGCTACGAACCAGAAGGTCGGCAGTTCGAATCTGTCCGGGCGCACCAGCCCGCCCCAGCAACTTGCACCAGTACATTCAAGCCATCGCCTGAACCCCTGCCTGTTTGCTAAGCATGCCCGAACTTCAACAGACTCTGTATTCGGCTGGCACATCCGGTGCCGAACGCAGTTCCCGCAAGCACCCCCATCGCACCTGGCAGTTCGTCGCTGCGGCAGCTTTCGCCCTATTTCTGGCGTTCAGCATAGGTTATTCGCTCACCCGCAGCCCCTGGTGGGACGAAGGCGTGTTTGCTGACGTGGCGATGAATTTCCGGAACTTCGGCCATTTGGGCAGCACCGTGATGGCGCCGCGCGGGTATCTCAATTGGCCAGGTGTTCATGAGTACACCTACTGGCAGTTTCCGCTCTACCTACTGGTGGAGGGCGCCTGGATACGGCTATTCCCTCCAACGATCGAGTGGATGCGGCTGCTTTCGGTCCTCTGGGGCTGTCTGTATCTGGCCAGCTGGTTTTTGTTCGCCAGAGGTGTGACAAAAGACCAAAATCTCTCGCTATTCCTGACCTCGGTGATCGCACTGGATTATGCGGTCATCGCGACTGCTTCCAATGGCCGTATGGAAATGATGTGCGGCGCGCTCGAAATGGCGGCTCTTGCCAGCTACATCAACTTACGGGCCGTGAAGCCGAAGCTCGCGATCATAATGGCCGGCTTTTTCGGCGCGATTTCGCTGTTCTGTCACCCGATGGGCCTGGTGACAAACCTGTGCATTGTCGCGGTGATCCTTTTTCTTGACTGGCGCAGGATCCCCTGGTCTGCTGTGCCCGTCGCCTCCCTGTTTTATGCCGTCGGGATCGCTCTTTGCGTCCGATATGCTCTCGAGGCGCCCAAGATCTACTCCGCGCAGACCTCTGCGGCTGTCGTTTATCGGGAGAGCAGCCTCCCCGGGATTCTGCGCAACGTGGCGACAGATTTCTATCATCGCTATTACGGCTACTATTTTGCATCACTTACCGGAGTCAATAAGTTCAAGTGCTTTGCGCTCCTGTTCGGCGTGGCGGGCTTTTTTGTAATAATTGCGAACCGCGCATTGCGCTCGCAATTGATAGCAAAGCTACTGCTGCTGCTCGCGGTGGTCAGCTACGCGGGTGTGGCCGCAGTAGACAATCAGGACCACGCGGTCTACTTCATATATTCAATGCCGTTCGTGACAGCCTGCGGAGCGTTCTGGGTCTACGACCAGTGGCCGCGACGCGGCCTCGGCCGCCTGATCTCCAGCGGACTATTGTTGGCCGCGCTGACGGCTTCGCTTGCAGGATTCGCTATCAAGATCCATCAAAACGGCCTTCGGAATCAGTACGATCCCGCCATCGCGGTGATCAGAAAAAATTTGCCGCCGGGCGGCATTGTGGACGGCGGCAGCGAACTCGGGTTTGCACTAGGTTTCCAGCCGCGTCTCGTGGACGATCGCTACATCGGCTACTGGTCTCATGGAGCGCTTCCGGACGTCTACGCGGAAAACCGGTACTACGTCCCGGTCGGCCATGAGGAGACAGTCTGGAACGCATCGCGCAAGCTCCTCGCGCAACAGTATCGCCTGATCTTTCACAACGACGACTATCGGATTTATTTGCGAAACGATCTTCCGGTGCGGCAGTAAGCGAACCGATCGCTCACGTCTTCATGCGCGCCATCAAATAAAGTCCCGCTAGCGAAAAAATAATATCCGGAGACCAGGCCGCCATCACCGCCGGCAACTGGTTTAAATCGCCAACCTGTTCAAACAAGGTCCCGATCGTCCAGTACGCAATCGCAACTCCGAAACTGATGCCGACGCCCGTCATTGCCCCTCGGTTGCCCGCAATGAAGGCGAACGGGATGCTCAAAATCGCCATAATCAGGGCAAACAGCGGCACCGCAAACTTCTTGTAATACTGCACCTGCAGCGGAATCGTATCCAGGCCGCTCGCTTTCAGCTCGCCGATGTACTGCGCCAGTTCTTCGAAGTTCATCTCCTTGTATTCTTTTTCCTCCCGGACGAACCAGGAAGGAGGTTCGGTGAGTTCGGGGAAAATCGCAGCCTTCTCATAGAACGGCTGATAGCTGTTCCCGTTGAGCTTGTCGGTTTCAGTGATGCCATTCTCGAACATCCAGGTATGGCGAGGGGCATCCCAATGCGCCCGCTGCGCCGAGACCTGCCGGAGCACGCGAAACGTATCCGGATCCAACTCGTACACGTTCACATTCGACATCATCGATTGCCTACCATCGAACGCCTGATAGTTGTAAATCCTTGGACCCTGCCCAAAGACCCACTTACGATTCGGGATTGAGATAACTGGCCACCGGCTTGTTCTTGATAACGGCGCGTAGCCGCTCCTGACGGCGGTTTGCATCCGGAATATAGTAGTGATCGAAAGCAAACAACAGCCCGCTAAACATAAAGCTGATAACCAGCACCGGGGCGGCAAGCCGGTGCACACTGATGCCGCTTGCTTTAAACGCGGTCACCTCGTTGTATTTGGTCAGAATGCCGAAACAGATCAACGAAGCGACCAACGTTCCAATCGGAGTGAGCTGGTAAACCAGGCTCGGCGCCAGATGCCATAAGTAGTCGGCCATTGTCGACATGCTGATGTCGTTCTTGACCATGTCGCCCAGCAGTTCAAAAAACGTAAACACCTCGATCAGCGCCACCAGCGCTGCGACCAGCACGCAGAAATAAAACAGGAAGCCGTTGAGGACGTAGGCATCGATCAGCATCGGCCGCAATCCAAAACGGCGAATACCGCTGAACCGGAGCTGCCGCGACCCGGGTACCGGACGAAGATCTCCCAGCCGTTTGCCGATTCGGCGCATGAGAGTTTGCACGGCTGCTCCGATGTCCTGATCACCAGGTCGCTCAAGCCTTGAGAGGAGAAACACACCGACCGCGAGGAAGACCGCATCGGGCGTCCAGACCGCGACCGGCACCGGAAGGCTCCCCTTCTTCGCGAGACCGATCAGCGTAATGAATCCGAGGTAGTACAGGAACGCCAGCATAACCGTCAGCACGAAGGCCATCGACTTCCCCCCTTTCCGCGACGACAATCCCAACGGAATACCAACCAATGCAAGCAGAATGCAGGCGAGCGGTAGCGCGAAGCGTTGATGAAGTTCGATGGCCGCGTCCACGTAATCCTCGCGCGAGAGATCATGCCGCCCGTACACGCGGTTATACAGCGGGCCTGTGTCCATTTCCTGGACGGTCTTGTTGAGTTGCAGCTCTTCTTGTTTCTGCGCCTGCAGCGTCCATACCTGATTCGGCGCCGCAGTCAACACGAAGTGTCCATCTTTGTCCCGCTCCGTGGAGCGGTAGTTGCGCATGTCGAGAATGATCCGGTTATTCGCCGCATCCGGATGCGGAATCGCCTGCTGCGCCACGATGATTCGCGGTCCGGTGCCGCGATTCTTGCCCTGCCGCGCCAGTTCGTCCGGAGGCGTCACATCGGCTATGAACACCTGTCCCCAGATGATCTGCTTTGCGACCGTCTCCACGTTACCGACGTAGAGAACGGTATTCGGAAATTGCTCATCGAAAATTCGCGATTCGATATTGCCGGTAAGCTGCGCCGCCGCGAAGTTGCGCGCCACCAGCGACTCCAGATGAAGAGACAGCGGCGTCAGCCATAGAGAGGCCGTGGCCGTGATGCACATCGCAAAAAACGCAAACAGCAGCACCGGGCGCGCCACTGACGTACTGGAGATTCCAGCCGCACGGATCGCCGTGATTTCGCTGTCGGCTGACATGCGGCTGAGGCCGATCAATATGCCAACCAGCACTCCCAGCGGGAGAGCGAACGGAATGGTGGACGGCAGCGCGTATAAAAGCAGCTTCGCGACAACTTCCGGAGGAGCCGAGGTCTTCACCAGCAGCGAAGAGAGCCGCTCAATTGTGCGCAGGAACAGCACAAAAATGAACAGAAGAGTGCCGAGACTAGCGCTGGTGAAAATCTCGCGAAAGATGGCCCGGCTAAGGATGCGCATGCACTAACGGCCCGCAACAAGTGCGGGCGGGGGGACAACGGGCGCTCTCACTCCCTCCGTTTCCGCCTTTGCCACTTCGATGTTGTCGAACAGCAACGAAGGGCATACGACGGACGAGACCGTTGCGTCGGAGCCGGAGTCCGCCACATTGATACCCGTCCCATTGGTCACGTAGTTCAAGACAAAACTCCGGTCCGAAGCTGCATCCAGATCACGCAGGTCTTTCGCGCTAAACTCCCTGAAGCGTAACCCGCGCACCAACTCTTCGCGGCCGTCCGGGTAGACACGGTACGCAAGCAGCGGCGCTGTGAGTGTACGGCTGTATCCGCTTTTCCGAAGCTGTTGCGACAGGCTCTGCAGCTCGTCCATACTGGCGGTGGCCGGGAAGTCGAGACGCCGGATGAGAATGCCGTATTTCAGGCCCGCTGCTTTTGTCTTCTCGATCAGCTTTGCTTTCAAAGCTGCTTCACTTAGCGTCTTCTCGCTATCAATGAAGAGATTGCCGATCACGGCCTCTTCGGATCCGTAGGCGCCAGGCAACCGGCCATGGCCGTTCGACGCATTGTAATCGCGCACCGGTTCGCGGCTGAACAAAAACGTTTTGAGCGTACCTCTGTCGACCAGCGTAACCCGGTTTGCCGGTACACCCTCGTCATCCACATCGTACTGCCCGGCGAGAACTTGTCCATGGTACGAGTGCTGCCTAGCATCATCGAAGATGGTGAGCCAATCAGGCGCGACTTTTGCTCCGATGCGCGATGCCCACACGCTTTCGAGTAATTGAGCGTGGCCCGACTCCCCTGGCGGAGCCAGCGGTTTCCTCTCCAGGCGGAGCGCGTCCGTCAAGACCTGCGCCATCATCTCCGCCGCCGCTTCCTGCTCGAGGAGCACCGGCCCCGTGTAGTCGTCAGCAACAGGAGCTTTGGCTAGGGCCTCGGTCTCGCTCGCAACCGTATCAACTGCTCTCGTAAGATCACGTTCAGATGGCAGGTTGTCCGGTTCCAAAACCGCAAGCAGCTTGTGATTCCACACCCGCGCGCCATCCTGTGCGACCGCGGTTGCACGAATCTCTACATCCGTCAGATCTTCCGGAATACGAATCACGGTGCCTTCGGTGTTGGTGACGCGATAGCTGGAAACGATTGCCCGCAGCCGCACTCCTGAAGTGACTACGGCAGTGTGCGCAACGAACCGCTCTGACAGCCGGCTCGCCATGCCTTCCCATGCTTTCTGATCGAATTCCGCTTTCTCGAGCGGAAGGACTAAAGTGACCGGCTTGGCGGGCGCAAAATCGGGCGCCTGATCAGATCCGGCCATCTCCCGCAATGCATTTCGCTTGCGCGCAATCTCGTCGGTCGCTGTTTTATACAGCACATCTGTCAACAGCCAGAGTTCTGTGCGCATCGCGAGGTAATTGTCGTCCAGGGGAAACGAGCCGGCGTTCAGATATCGCGAAAAAATTGAATTGGTGTTATCGAACTTATAGCTCCCCACGCGCACAGTCACTCGCGGCTGGCGCATGTGGATCTGGTTCGAGGAAGTGAGTCCTCCCAGACTCGCGCTGACAACCAGCTCCTCGGAATCGCTGGCCGAATACTGGATGAAGTAAGGCCGGGCCAAGTCGTTCAGATGCAGATCTTTCGAACGCGTCAGCTCATCAGTCATGGCGCGCAGCTGTGCATCGCTCTGAATCTCAGCAGCGGATGAACTCTCCGCGGCGTATGACGCGCCGCATCCGATCAGCAAAACAGCTGCACCGCGAAACAATCGGGGCCGCACTAATCAGCCTCCGGGCGCGGAAGAATCGGCGGCTTCAGCTGTTCATTTTGTTTGCGCTGTGTCTCGATCTCCGAAACCAGAATTGCGGGCGAAGTGGCCGAAACGGGCACGCTGCCTGACTCCGCCCCGCAGTATCCGTTGAAGACTTCCTTGCGATCGGACGTCGCGAGTATCTTCTGGAAGCTCGCGAGCGGTGTTCCAACAATGTCCACGCCGCGAATCAATTCATCAGGCCGCCCGTCCGGATACACGCGGTACACCACCAGCGGCACGACCGTAAACGCCTGCAAACCGCGCCGCGCCTGTTGTGGTGTAACCGCTCGAGACCTCTTCAAAGTACAAACCGTAAGGCTTCCCCTGTCGCTTAATCTCCTCTATCAGCTTCGCTCGCAACTCCGCGTCCGAGATCTGTCTGGATGACTCGACAATCAAGTTGGATTGACGGGCAACCACCTCGAAGCCAGGCTGCCGTCTGCCATGGCCATTCGAGTGAACGAACTCCCCGACGGGAGAACGTGAAAGCAGAAATGTCTTCAACACGCCCGCATCGACAACCTTGACTGGCCGGGCCTTCACGCCCTCATCGTCATACTCATACGAGCCGATCAGCTCTGTTCCATCCTGCGTTTTTCGAGTAGGATCGAACTCCACACTTATAAAGTCAGGCAGCACCTTCAGGCCCAGCATCTTAGTGAATGTCTGGCCATCTTCGATATCCTTCTGCCGGTGCCCCTCTACGCGATGTCCGAATATCTCGTGGAAAAAGACGGCCGATGCGCGTCCGGAGAGAATCGCCGGGCAAACAATCGGCTCGGCAGGAGGCGCGTCCATCAGATGATCCAGCTTGATAGCCAGCTCCTGTACTCTTTTCTGAACGGCGCTGTCTGCCGGAAGGTGGGAAGGGTCGCTTGCTTCAATCGCGATGAAATCGCCCATTCCCATGCCGTCGGCGCGCAAGCGCGGAACCGTCAATCTCAAGACGAAACAGATTGCTTCCGAGTTGAATGGCGCCTCCCTCAGTGTTGACGAAGGTCTTGATTTCGCGTTGCTCGCGGAAGGTCACTCTAGAAGTGAGGATCTTTGGATGCTTCTTGAACTCCGCCGACCAACTCCGCAGCTTTTCAGCTAAGGCAGCTCGATCGTATCCATACTTCTCGGGCAAACGCGAATAACTCTGGGCGGGTTCCGATGAAAAATCGGCGTCTTTCTGGGACTGCTCGGCTAAGAGCTGTTCGTCCGTGTTTAACTGCAGTAAACGGCGCGAGGCCAAACGGTAAACACGATCCGATTCGGCCCACAGCGTTCGCCTGATCTGATTCTCATCATCATTCAGGCTAAGCGGCGTGAACACCGTAAATTCGCCGCGCGAACCCTGATAGGGATGATAGTTGTCGAATTTCGCGGACCCGACCCGAATCGTTGTATCCACTCCCCGAGCGCGCGTTGTCACGTTGGAGACTAAAGCGCCCAGCGAAGCAGTAGCCGCATCGATCTGCTCCTCCGTCACTTCATATGCCATGTAATAGGAGCAGGATCGGCCTTCGCCTTCAGAACCGCGAACTCGCGATCCAGTTCGCTCTTTAGAATTCCGGTCAGCGAGGAAGTAGGTTCGGGAATGCTGGCCGGAACCGCCAGACTAAGTGTCGCGGTTCCCAGACAGGCAATCGCAAAGCACAAGGATCCTGCGGCGCACAAATACCGGCGATCCGGTGCGCGCAGAGAGAACTTAAGACGCAAACCTAAGGATAACAGCGGAGAAGCGTCTCCACGGCGTTAACCTACTCAACTTTGCGCCGCTAGAGCTCGCAGCGAGTGCTCATAAGGCGCCTTCGCCACCCCGCGTTCTGTGATGATCGCCGAGACATACCGGTTCGGCGTTACATCGAATGCAGGATTCGCCGCGTGAATACCTTCCGGCGCGATCGCAGTGCCCTGCATATGAGTCACTTCTCTCGCCGCGCGTTCCTCAATCGGAATCTCATCGCCCGATTTGAGCGTCAGATCGAGAGTCGAGATCGGCGCGGCAACATAGAACGGCACTTCATTTTCTTTCGCCAGCACCGCGACACCGTACGTACCGATCTTGTTCGCGACGTCGCCATTGGCGGCAATGCGGTCGGCTCCCACCACCACGCACCCGATCCGCCCGCTCTTCAGAAAATGCCCGGCCATGTTGTCGGTGATCAGCGTGGTTTCGATGCCGTCGCGCTGCAGCTCCCAGGCGGTCAGTCGCGCGCCCTGCAGGAACGGCCGCGTCTCATCGGCAAACACGTCGATTTTCTTTCCTGTCTGCACCGCCGCGCGAATGACGCCGAGCGCCGTCCCGAAACCGGCGGTCGCGAGTGCACCTGCATTGCAATGCGTCAGCACCGTCTTGCCGTCTGGAACCAGCGGCGCGCCATTGCGGCCGATCGCCTCGTTGATCGCGATGTCTTCCTCGCGAATTCGCTGCGCTTCCGTCACCAGGCGTTCGCGAATTCGCGGCAGCGCCTCGATGTTCGCACAGACGCGTACACGCGTTTCATGCGATCAATCGCCCAGAAAAGATTCACTGCCGTCGGACGTGTCTTTGCCAGCGTTTCGCAGATGACCGGCATGTCGGCCTCCAGGTCGTTCGCTTGCAGAGCGCCCAGCGCCACGCCCATCGCGGCCGCCACACCGATGGCCGGCGCCCCGCGAATGACCATGTTGCGGATCGCATCCGCAACTTCGCTATAGTTGCGGCAAGTCACAAAAGCTGGTCTCACGCGGCAGGCGCGTCTGGTCGATCATCACCACGCCATCGGGCGTCCATTCGATCGTCTCGATGGCTTTTGAGTGAGAACGGCGGGATTGTTCATTTAAGGTATGAATGTTTGGAAATGCCAGCGCGATAACTGAAACGCACGTTGAAGCAGCCATGCATAACCGTTGAGGGAACAATCGAATTGGTCTTCGCCCGCAGCCATCCGAACACGCTCCTGCCAGCGAAACGGCAAGCGCGTATTGCCAAGCCCACGAATACTCGGGCGCGTGCAAGCGCGCCAAAGAGAACCGCGGTGATCAAAATACCGGCGACAATGCCGAAGTGCGCGAAAAGCAGCGGCTGAATAAATCCGCGAAAAAACAGTTCTTCGAAGAGCGGCGCGAGCGCCACGGCCATAATCGCCGAAGAGCACCAGCGACAGGCGAGATTCGGTCAATTGTCGAAGGGCGAGTTCGACTTTGGGGGTATGCAGCAAGAGACGCCAATGCGGAGATCGCAAAGGCGAGCGCCAACGCCGCCCACGGCAGCATAGCCAGAGATTGAGCGTCGTCCGCCGCCAGCCAAGCGAACTAAAAACAGGGCTGTTCGTAGCGCACTCTGAAACGAAGCCGAAACTGCAAGTACAACGAATCCGTATAGAGCGCAGTTGCGTCGGCAGCAGCAGCGGTGTCGGATCGTGCGCAGCTTCGGATGCGACATACGCCAGCATGCACCACACCACGACCATCAGACACCATCAGACGCGAACAGCAACCCGACCACCAGCGCCAGATCCATGTAACCCCAGAAGGGTTCGCGCGGGCGGCGCAGCGGCGCTGCGAAGGCTCGGACTCGCCAGTGACTGGCTTCCGGTAGCGGGTTCTGTAACCGGACGTTCCGCGTTGCGATCTCGTCAGGCAGCATGTCCCGCCTTCATTATCTTCCGTAGCGCTCGCGCCGTGTGGCTGCGCGGATTCTGCATCAACTTCTTCCGGTGTGCCCGTCGCCAACGATCTGCCCGCCCTGCTCGCCGCCTTCCGGTCCCAAGGTCGATCAGGTAGTCGGCGCTCTTGATCACATCCAGATTGATGCTCGATCACGAGCACCGTATTCCCAAGATCGACCAGACGCTGCAAAACATCCAGCAGATGCCGCACATCTTCGAAATGCAGATCCCGTGGTCGGCTCATCCAGCAGATAAAACGTCCGGCCCGTCTGCCGCTTGCTCAATTCTTTCGCGAGTTTGATGCGCTGCGCTTCGCCGCCGGAAAGCGTCGTCGAGGATTGGCCCAGATGCAAATACCCGAGCCCCACTTCCGCCAGCGTTTTCAGCTTGGCGTGGACCTGCGGAATGTTCGTCAGCATCTCGAGCGCTTCGTCCACGGTCGATTCCAGCAGGTCCGCGATGCTCTTGCCTTTGTACTTCACCTGCAGCGTCTCCAGGTTGTAGCGGCGGCCGCGGCACACATCGCAGGTGACGTAGACGTCGGGCAGGAAATTCATCTCGATGCGCTTCAGTCCGTCGCCCTGGCAAGCTTCGCAGCGGCCGCCCTTCACGTTGAAACTGAAGCGCCCGGCTTTGTAGCCGCGCTCGCGCGATTCCGGCAGCATCGCGTAAATATCGCGGATCGGAGTAGAACACGCCGGTATAAGTCGCCGGATTCGAACGCGGCGTGCGGCCGATCGGCGATTGATCGATCTCGATGACTTTATCGATGTTCTCCAGGCCGAGAATCGCGTCGTGCGCGCCGGGCTGCTGCGCTCGAGCCATAGACTTCTTTCGCCAGCGCGCGATACAGAATGTCGTGCACCAGCGTCGATTTGCCGCTTCCGGAAACGCCGGTGACCACCGTAAGCGTCCCGAGCGGAAAATCGACGTCGACATTCTTCAGATTGTGCTCGCGCGCGCCTTTGCACCGTAACGCTCAGACCGTTGCCCGCACGCCGCACGATGGCGGAGCGGATCGCCAAGTTGCCCGGAAAGATATTCGCCCGTCAGCGATTGCGGCGTCTGCATGATCTGCGCCGGACTGCCTTGCGCCATCAGATCCCCGCCCAGGCGTCCGGCGCGCGGCCCGAGATCAATCACGTAATCCGCGCGTTCGATAGTTTCGGCATCATGCTCGACCACCAGCACCGTGTTGCCCAGATCGCGCAGGTGATGCAGCGTGTCGAGCAGCCGGTCGTTATCGCGCGGATGCAGCCCAATCGAAGGCTCATCCAGCACATAGAGCACTCCGCGCAGCTTCGATCCGATCTGCGTCGCCAGCCGGATGCGCTGCGCTTCGCCGCCCGAAAGCGTTGCCGACGATCGCTCCAGACTCAGGTAATCCAGCCCCACCGCGCACAGAAACTCCAGCCGGTTTTGGATCTCTTCCACGACCCGGCCCACTACCTGCAGTTCGCGCTCGGTGAATTGCCACAGCTCGACCAGCGGCAGCGCGCGCGCAATCGGCATGCCCGTGAAATCCGCGATCGAAATGCCCTTCACCTGCACCGCCAGGCTGGCCGGCTTCAGCCGCCGGCCCTGGCAATCCGGGCAGGCGGTCGGCGACATGTAGTCCATCAGCCACTCGCGATAGCCTTCGCTTGCGCGTCGATAGTTCTCCTCCAGCAGTCTTCAGAATGCCCGGAAACTGCGCATTGCCGTACACCAGCAGATTGCGTGTCTTCTTCGGCAAGTTCCTCAAAGGGCATGGCAGATCGATCCGCAATTCCTCCGCCGCTTCGTTCAGCGCCGAGATCATGTAGGACGAACTGCGAGCCCGGACCCAGCCCGCCTTCGAGCAGCGGCTTCGAAGGATCGCAGATCACTTTCACCGGGTCGAAAGCCCAGGTGCTGCCGACGCCTTTGCAGGTCTCGCACGCGCCATACGGGCTGTTGAATGAGAACGATCGCGGCTCGAGTTGCGGGATGCTGGTGCCGTCATTCGGGCAGGCCAGCTTTTCCGAGTACAAGCCGCTCCGGTCCGTCGACCACAGCGACGATGACCAGCCCGTCCGCCCATTTCAGCGCGGTCTGAATCGAATTTTCCAGGCGCTGTTCGATCCCGGGCTTCACCACCAGCCGGTCGATGACGACCTCGATCGTGTGATTCTTGCGTTTGTCGAGCTTGATGGGTTCATCGAGCGTGCGCAGTTCGCCATCGATGCGCGCGCGAAACCCGCCTTTCGCGATGGCCTCCAGCTCCTTCTTGTATTCGCCTTTGCGTCCGCGCGCGATGGGCGCCAGAATCATGATGCGCTCGCCCTGATGCTGCGCGAAAACCTGTTCCAGAATCTGGTTCGGCGACTGCCGCGCGATCTCCGCTCCGCACAGCGGGCAATGCGGAACGCCGACGGATGCGAACAGCAGCCGCAGATAATCGTAGATTTCCGTGACCGTTCCGACCGTCGAACGCGGGCTGCGCGAGGTGGTCTTCTGCTCGATCGAAATGGCCGGACTGAGGCCATCGATGGAATCGACCTCCGGCCGCTCCATCTGATCGAGAAACTGGCGGGCGTACGGCGAAAGCGTTTCGACATAGCGGCGCTGCCCTTCGGCATAGATCGTGTCGAACGCCAGCGAGCTCTTGCCCGAACCGCTCAGTCCCGTGATCACGGTGAACGTGTTCCGCGGAATCTCGACACTGATATTTTTCAGATTGTGCTGGCGCGCGCCATGCACGGAAATACGATCTAACATTCGGAAGGGGCAGCTACCATTGTCTCTAACAGCGCTGTACGGACTTCCATTAGATGACGCAGGTACTCGATGATCTGGCTAAGATAGCGAAGCAGCCCGTCCGATTTCGCGCGCGGCACGGAAATCTATGGCAAAGAATTTCAAAGATCTGTCTGAACGCGAGATTTTGGCCCTGGCGATCTCCCTCGAAGAAGAGGACGGCCGAATTTACGGCGAGTTCGCCGAAGGCTTGCGCGAGCGACTATCCCGGCACGGCCAAATGCTCGATGAGATGCAGGCGGAGGAGTCCGAGCATCGCGCCAGTCTGATCGAGCTGTATCGTAGCCGTTTCGGCGAACACATTCCGCTCATCCGGCGTCAGGACGTGAAAGGATTTGTTTCGCGCCCGCCTGTGTGGCTGATTCGAGCCGATCGGCCCCAAAGCGGTGCGCAGCGCGATCGAATCGATGGAAGCGGAGACCCGCCGGTTCTACGATTGGCTCTGCAAAAAACAACGGATGCCTCCACGCGCAAGCTGCTCGGCGATCTGGCCGAAGCCGAAGCGAAGCACACCGCCGCGGCCGAAACGATTGAAGAAAGCAGCTCACGCCCGATGTGCAGCAGAGGAAGAAGAAGCGCACCGCGCGGGTCATTCGTGCTGCAGATTGTTCAGCCCGGGCTTGCTGGTTTGATGGATGGCTCGGTTTCGACTCTGGCGCCCTCTTTGCGGCGGCTTTCGCTACTCAGAAAAGCTAGGACGCGTTCCTGGTGGGCTTGGCCGCTTCCGTCGGCGCCGGCATTTCCATGGGTTTCGCGGAGGCGCTATCGGATGACGGATCTCTCACGGGCGCGGCAAGCCAGTGATTCGCGGCGCTGTGACGGCGCTATGACCTCCGCCGGCGGCATCGGCCACACGCTGCCTTATCTGATCGCGGATTTCCGCTTCGCGACGCGGTCGCGATCGTTGTCGTCGCGGTCGAACTCGGCGTCATCAGCTGGGTGCGCCAGCACTACATGGAAACACCGCTCGTTCGCGCCGCCGCTGCAGGTATCGTTCGGCGGCGTGCTGGTATTCCTGGCGGGCATTTTCATCGGCAAATCGTAAGCGAACTCTAATGTCAATCTTCGAACTGATCGAATATGACGATGCACCCCGAGGTGCGCGCGGTCTATGACGAATCCATGCGACTCGCAAAACGGACTACATCAACAATTTCTGGAAAGCGCTCGCCAGGATCCCGCCACGCTGCGCCGCACCTGGGAAAGCATCAAGCAAGATCATGGCGCCAGGCGCGCTGGATCCCGCTGACGAAAGAAATGATCTACATTGCCGTGAGCGTCACCAATCAGTGCCGCTATTGCATGGCTTCGCACCGGCTCGGCCCGCAACAAAGGCATGACGGACGAAATGTTCGGCGAACTGATGGCCGTCGTCGGCATGGCGAATGAAACAAACGCGCTCGCGGCCGGCTATCGGGTGGAGATCGACGAGCAGTTCAAAGCTGACGCTAGCATTCCTACATGCTGCTTGCGAACGTCGTCGAGACCTCACGCGCAAGGTCGCGCCACCAGCAAGCGGCTCGAGAAGATCGATCTGCTCGCCGACTGCTTGCAGCGGCTTGAGCCCGAGGAAATTGAAATCGCTGTCGCCTTATCTGTCGGGCGCAACGCGGCAGGGCCGTATCGGGATCGGCTACGCCACATTCGCGGGACGCTGCCCGCTCTGCCGGCTGAACAGCCGAGTCTGAGATCCTCGAAGTGGATCGCGCTTCTCGACGAGATTGCGCAGCACTCAGGGCCACGGTTCGGAGCAGACGCAAGCGCGAGCTGCTTGACCGATTGTTCGCCGCGCGACCGGAGAGGAGCAGCGTTCATCATCCGGCTTCTGGTCGGCGAAGTCCGGCAGGGCGCGCTCGAAGGCATCATGCTCGAAGCGCTGGCGAAAGCCACCGGTATCTCCGGCTGACCGCATCCGGCGGGCCAGCCATGATGGGCGGCGGGTCGGCAGTCGATTGCGCGCGCCGCGCTGGAACACGGCGAAGCGGCCTGGCGCAATTCGACGTTCAGCTCTTTCGGCCCGTGCAGCCGATGCTGGCGCAAACCGCCGAGGATGTCGCGGAAGCATTGGACCGAACTTGGCGATGCTGCACTCGAATACAAGTTCGACGGCGCTCGCGTGCAGGCGCACAAATCCGGCGATGAAGTGCGTACATCTATTCGCGCGGCTCGAACGATGTGACGCGCCGCAGTCCCGGAAGTCGTGGCAGCCGTGCGAGCGTTACCTGCGCGCGATTTGATCCTGGATGGCGAAGTGCTCAGCTTGACGCCGGAGGCCGCCCGCAGCCGTTTCAGATCTCGATGCGCCGCTTCGGCCGCAAAGCTGGATGTCGATCCAGCTGCTGAACGAGTTGCCGATGACACCGTTCTGGTTCGATCTGCTGTACCTGAACGGCGGCTCCGATTATTGATGAGCCACAGGCAAAGCGCTTCGACGAGCTCGAACGACCTCGTTCGCCGCCGAAAATCTCGTCCCGCATCTCGCGACTGCGGATCCTGCGTGGCAGCCGAAGACTTCCTGCGGCAAGCTCTCGAGCAGGGACACGAAGGCGTCATGGCCAAAGTCGCGGGCAGCGCCGTTACGCGGCCGGCGCACGCGGCGCAAAGTTGGCTGAAAGTTAAACAGGCCCGCACCCTCGATCTCGTGATTCTTGCGGCTGAGTGGGGCAACGGTCGCCGCCAGGGCTGGCTCAGCAACTTGCACCTGGGCGCGCGCGACACCGTCAATGGCGGCTTCGCCATGCTAGGCAAGACGTTCAAAGGGCTGACAGATGAGATGCTCGCCTGGCAAACGCAGGAGTTCCTGAAGATTGAAATCGCGCGCGACAAATACACCGTCTATGTGCGAACCGGAGATGGTGGCCGAAATCGCTTTCAATGAGATCCAGATCAGTGCCCGCTACGCGAGCGGTCTGGCCTTACGCTTCGCGCGCGTAAAACGTTACCGAACAGATAAGAGCGCCGCCGATTCGGACACGTTCCAAACCGTGCAACGCATGGCAGGAATCGCCTTGAGCTGAGCCGCGCGGCAGTAAGCGCTCATTCGACTTTGCGACGGAAAACGCCTAATGCGTTCCAAAAAGCCGCCAGTCGTAGAGATGAGAATCGGCGGTCAGAATGCGAACGCGCGATGCATCTGAGTGGCGCGGGTTGAGCAGCCAATTCCATGTCTCAGGCGCAATAGCGGAAGGAACTCGCAGCAGGGCTGTCCCAGAACGCTCGAGCCATTCATCCCCGAGCCGCTGACTTATATTCTCCGAGGCTCTCCAGTCCGCCGGCAGGGACGCCAGCTCAACCCGTTCAAACTCGACATCTTCGTCTGCCTGTACCTTGAGCAACCGGTACGTGCTTGGCCTGTGGGCTTCATCGACTTCCAAATGAACCAGCGTCTCAAGAAGAGCGGCGGGCGAGCTTTCAGCCAGGTAAACCACCGGCTTGCCTCGCGTGTGCCAGCGGCCCGGTGCATACAGCCCGCCAGTCCCTAACAGATCAGCGTAATTGCTGATCCGCCACAGGACCATCAGGCAAACATGCCTTCGTCGACCTGCGTCAACATCTGTTCCACCAGGCGCGCACCAGCTTCCGTCTGCAACATCTGCATCGGAGTCTCGCCTTCGAAGCGTTTCTTTGCCTGTCGCATCCAGGAAAGCGCCTTCTCTCGACTTCCAAAAACACGCTCCGCATACGCCAACACCCGCGCTGCCCGCAGCGCCTTGTCCGATTCATCCCTGGATAGCGGCTCAATTCGGCTCTTGCGATGTTTGAATGTTCGCGCCGGAATTACAATGCTGTGAAACTCTTCCTTCGTCAGTCCGTGCTCTATCAGGCTGGTCGAAACCGTCACTGGCAGGCCCTTGCGCACCACCGACGCCAAATCGATCTCCGACTGCGCACCTTCCCCCAGCCATTCACTAATCTCCTCCGTCAGCGTTGCCATCCTCAGCCTCTATGGACATTATGCCACAATCCATCAGGCAAATTGTCCACACTCGTATTATTCCACTGTCCTTCCTTGTGCGTTACCGTAAGAAGAACAAAAGGCGAACACATGAACCTAGCCCTGAGCTTCGAAGACGCAGACATGGCCCCGCCAAGCCTCTCAATCGACTCGGCGCAACCCGCTCACGTCCTGGCAGCCCGATTCAGTGAATCGTTGCAGCAAGATGGCTCGCCGGTGCGCGCCGTCCGGCATCAGCCAGCCAAACCGGCAAAGTATGCTCCTTTTCCTGAAGGTCTAAATAACTCGCTGCAGTCCGCCCTTGCGGCGCGCGGCATCCAGAACCTCTATACCCATCAGGCTGCCGCCATCGAACACGCCCTGGCAGGCAAGAACGCTGTCATCGTCACCCCCACCGCGAGCGGAAAGACCTTGTGCTACAACCTCCCGATCGCTCAGGCCATGCTTCAAGACCCCAATGCACGCGCTATGTATTTGTTCCCGACCAAAGCGCTCGCTGAAGATCAGCGCCTCGAACTGCAGCGGCTCAGTGAAGCACTCGGATTTCCCTTCACCTGCCATACATATGATGGCGACACGCCCCAGGATGCCCGGCGTTCTATCCGCGACAAAGCCAATATCGTTCTAACGAATCCGGATATGCTGCACACCGGAATTCTCCCTCACCATACGAAATGGGCAAAGCTGTTCGAAAATCTGCGCTACTTCGTCATAGACGAGCTGCACTTCTATCGCGGCGTTTACGGTAGCCATCTGGCCAACATTCTTCGGCGCCTAAAGCGGATCTGCGAGTTCTACGGCTCGAAACCTCAGTTCATATGCTGCTCCGCCACCATCGCGAACCCAAAGCAGCTCGCCGAAGCGATCACTGCACAGCCCTTCGAAGTGATCTCTGAAAACGGCGCGCCTTGCGGCGACCACTATTTCATCCTTTACAATCCGCCGGTTGTAAATCAGCAGCTCGGTATTCGCCGCAGCTATCTACACGAATCACGGCGCATCGCTCTCGAGTTCATCCGCCAACATCAGCAGACCTTAGTGTTCACCAATAACCGCCTCGCTACCGAAGTGCTAACCACGTATCTCAAAGATGCCTGTTCGCAGTTGCCCTTTTCTCACGAAGCAGTTCGCGGCTACCGGGGAGGTTACCTTCCCAAGGAGCGGCGTCATATTGAGCAGGGCCTACGTGACGGAGAGATCCGTGCCGTCGTGGCAACCAATGCGCTCGAATTGGGCGTCGACATTGGTTCGCTCGACGCCGTCGTCCTCGCCGGCTATCCCGGTAACATTGCCGCGACTTGGCAGCGCGCCGGTCGTGCCGGACGGAGGCAATCCTGTTCCATCGCGGTGCTGGTGGCATCCAGCGCGCCTCTCGATCAGTACATCGTCGAGCACCCGGATTACTTCTTCAGTTCGCCGCCGGAGGAAGCGCACATCAATGCCGACAACCTCGAGATCTTTCTCAGCCACCTGAAGTGCGCAGCCTTCGAACTGCCATTGCGTGACGGCGAGAGCTTCGGCGCCAACGACGTCGGGAAGTTCTGTGAATTCCTGGCGGAAGATCTCAAGCTGCTGCATCACTCCGCAGACTGCTGGCATTGGGTAAGCGACAGCTACCCGGCGGATTCCGTCAGCCTGCGCGCGATCACGAGCGATAACTTCCTCGTCGTCGATATCAGCCACGATCACAAGATCATCGGTGAAGTCGATTTTCCGTCCGCCTTGACAACCCTGCATGAAAAAGCGATCTATTTGCATGATGCGCGGCAGTATCAGGTGGAAAAGCTCGATTTCGATGGCCGTAAAGCATTCGTGCGCGCGGTGGACTCCGACTATTTCACGGACGCTATCGTTTACACACAAGTCACGGAACTGGCAACATTCGATAGCGCCACTGCATCCCACAGTCCGCAAGCAACCGCAGCACACGGCGAGGTTCGTGTGAAACGCCAGGTGGTGGGCTTCAAGAAAATCAAATTCTATACTCTCGAGAACATTGGCGCCGGCCTTCTCTCGCTGCCCGAGCAGGAAATGCATACCACGGCCTTCTGGCTGCACTTTGCGAGCGGATTCTTTCGACCGCTTCGAGGGATTCTCGAAAGCGGATTTGCAGGACTCTCTTCGCGCCGCCGCGAACGTGATCAAAGCAGTTGGCAGCGTTCTGCTTCTAAGTGATCCGCGAGACTTGGCCGCATCCGTTCTCGATGATTCCGGCCAGACCAGCGCTTGCTTCGAACCCGATGTCGTTCTCTATGACAACTATCCGGGAGGCATTGGCCAGAGTGATCCGCTGTATCGCCGGAGAGAGGAACTACTGCGTGCTGCGTTCGAGCTGGCAACATCCTGCGCCTGCAGCTTCGGGTGCCCAAGCTGCGTTGGTCCGCACACCGAAATCGGCCTGCGCGGCAAAGAAGGCGCAATTCGCATCCTGCGCCAGATCTTGGGTTTTCAATAACTACGGCTTCGGATCGTTGTCTTCGGGGAACACCGCGTAGCCGTCCGGAGCGGCATAAAAAGTTTTCAGCAGGTTCAGTCTCTTGCGCAGATAGCGGCTCGGCAGTTGCCGCGGACCCGTTTCGACATCGATATCGCAGCAGATACCGTGCAGATACAACGTGAGCGTGTCGATGAACGACTGCCGCACATACTCCGCAAACAGCGGACTGTCACGCTTGACGTTGCTCTGCCGTCGTAAAAGCGTCTGTTTGGCCTGCCAACTTTCGTCGTCCACTTCGCCGTGCACACTGGCCGTGAGTTCCTCACGGATAAGTGCTTTGTATCCGGCCGATACTTCGCTCGACCAGTTATCTGCGATTAACCCGGACAGGCGCCGGTACAGACGGTAGTGATATTCGGCAACGTCCTGTTCCTTCAGCGCGAAAACCAGAACCGTTTCATTTTCGAAGCTGACCTGCGATGCCCATGATTGCTGTCCTTCCGCGGGTCTCTCGGCCACCACAAAGTCGCCCACTTTTTCTAGCGGACTTCGTTTTTTCCGGCTGGCGGTTCTTACCGTCGCGCGTTCGGCTGAACGCTCGAGATAGGGAACAAGCAGAATGGAGATACGCGGCAACATCGCCCCGATAGACGGAGGCAAGGCAGCTACAGGTTCTTCCAGATACTCCTTTAGCACCTCTTCGCTCATCGGCACGGAGGCGCAGAAATAGCCGAAAGTGTTACTCAGCGGGATCACTTCGGCGCGAAAGCGCTCTGCAAATTGCCCAACGCTTACTCTCGAAAGACTGGCTAGAACCGGAGTTGCTGGGCTCGGCTCTCGTTGACTCGACATCTGTACGTTTTCGACCTCGATTCTAGCAAAGCGAGCAGTGCTGAACTTCCCGTCGCACAAGCAGATGCGCGCCGCGCCCGGACTCATAAACCCGCTTCGTTGCTACACTTGAGTGGAAAGAAGTGCAGTTTCTCGTCTCCGCTGGCGAAGCTTCCGGCGATATGTACGCTGCCAGCGTCGTTCGGTGCTTGCGTCATGCGTTTCCGCTGGCTGCGTTTTACGGATGCGCGGGCCCGAATCTCCAGTCTGCCGGCGTTCAGCCGGTGATCGATTCCGCAAGTATCGCGGTCGTAGGTTTAGCGGAGGTCGTGACTCACCTGCCTCGCATCTATGGCGAGTACCGAAAGCTGGTTCGCTTTTCGCGTCAGAGTCCTCCCGCCGCCGCTCTGCTGACCGACAGCCCCGATTTTCACCTCCGCCTGGCTCGCCATCTGAAGCGAGCCGGCACTCCCGTCTTTTATTTAGTCGCTCCGCAGGTGTGGGCGTGGCGGCAGGGCCGCGTGCGAACGATCGCGCGCTTGGTCGATAAGTTGTTCTGCCTGTTTCCTTTTGAGGAGCAATGGTTTCGCGAGCGCGGTGTCGACGCAACATATATAGGACATCCGCTCGCCAATATGGTCCGCACCACTATCTCTCGCACTGATTTCCTTGCGGCGCAAAAACTTCCTGCGGACCGCCGGCTGCTTACTTTGCTTCCGGGTAGCCGGCCCGGCGAAGCGGCGCGGCACCTGCCGGTCTTACTCGATGCCATTGCCTTGCTGCGCCGGCGCTTCGAATTATCCGTTCTGCTCGCTACCCCAAAGGGTTTCAACACGGTAGCTGGTTTCTACAATTTTCGGGAACGCATGGCCGCGCTATCCATCCAAGTAGTAGAAAACGAGACCTGGAACTGCATCGGACACTCCGATCTTGCGCTGGCCGCGAGCGGGACCGTAACAGTAGAATCCGCTGTTTTGGGGACGCCGATGGTCACCTTTTATAAGGTGAACGCGTTAAGCTGGCTCGCCGGCCGCCGTTTAGTCAAGGTACCGTTTCTTTCGATGGTGAACTTGATCGCAGATCGACAGATCGTGCCCGAACTGATGCAGGCAGACTTTACACCGTCGCGGCTGGCAACTGAAGCGGAAATGATACTCACTGATTCCTCGCGTGCCGACCGCATGCGGCGTGACCTGGCACAGGTACGCGCCGCGCTGACCCGGGAAGGAGATCCGTTTGCGCGAGTAGCCGGCGAAATAACAGCAGTCATACGGCGGCAACAAAACCTTTACACGCAGCCTGATTTGCTCCGGGAGACAATAAGTTAAAAATGCGCAGTACCAAACGGCTTGTCCTGTTCTTCGCAGTAGCCGCCCTGGCGTGGACGCAGGAGAAGCATGCCAGCATTCAGGTTCAGAAATACACGATCGAGGCTAACATCAACCCGCGAACGCAGTCGATCGTTGCGACCGCAAAGATCGCCTTCACAGCACTCGAATCAACAAACGATGTGGCGTTCGAGTTGAACAACGCGCTCAACGTGTCGAAAGCGATAGACGATCACGGTAATCCGCTTTCGACTTCGCGCAACACGCAGGATTTTACCGTGCATGTGGCGCTTCCCGGCAGCCTGCAGAAAAGCCAGTCGTGTCAAATCGCTCTGACCTACGACGGTAAATTCACGGGCAATGAGGATTCCCCCGTTTACGGGATCCGGTTTGCGGCCCTCCATCCCGATTATGGATACCTGCTCTATCCCGCGCGTTGGTTCCCGGTCAGCGGCTATACGACGAACCGCTTTGCGGCCGATCTGCGGATCACCACGCCAGCCGGTTACCGCGTAATCGGGAGCGGCGATCTGAAAACCGATTCGGCCAGTAACGGCGGAACAATCTTTTCGTATCACTACGACAAATCCAGTTTCCCGGGCAGCATCGCCATCGTGCAGGGCGATCCCGTGCGCGTCAGCTCGCAGGGGATCTCGTCTGACATCTTCTTCCGTGATAAGGCGGCGGACGCCCAGCAGTACGGAGAGGAAACGGGCAGGATCATGACCTACTTCACTTCAGAGTACGGTCTTGCCCCTCAGGCAAATTTGACCCTGGTCGAAACAGAGGATGGCGCGGTGAATGGCTACGCCGCGCCGGGCATTATCTTCCTGGCGCCTTCGACCATCTCCCAAAAGGTAAACACCCGGGTGCTGTCAAACCAGCTTTCGCGCCAGTGGTGGGGTGTTCTCGTTTCACCTACGAACAGGAACCAGCTCTGGATCGAAAACGGTGGAGCACGCTACTCGGAGCTGTTATATGAAGAGCACACGGCCGGGCCCGCCGCAGCCGAGGCCGATCTGCATAACACTTACGTCGAAGCTCTGACGGTGAAAGATCCGCCCGTGCTGCAGGCGGCGCGGCTGGATGACTATTCGCCGGAATACTGGGCGCTCACTGCAGCCAAGGGCGCGGCTGTGCTGAACATGCTGCGCAGCGTGGTAGGCGATGCCAATTTCAAAAAAGGCCTGCACGCCTTCATGGATAAATACAGTTGGCAACCGGTGAACACGGAAGAGTTCCGCAAGGTGATGGAACAGGTATCGGATCAGGATCTCCGCTACTTCTTCATACAGTGGCTCGAATCGAGCGGCTCGCCGGACTTCAAGCTGCAATATACCGTTTTCCGCACCCAGCAAGGCTTCCGTGTAGTGGGCAAGATCAACCAGGATCTCGATACTTTTCGCATGCCGGTTGATCTTCGCATCGACACGGAAGGCAATCCGGAAGACAAAGTCATTGAGGTCACCGGCACCTCTTCCGAGTTCAGCGTCGATACTTTCGGCAAACCTCGCAAGCTGACGCTGGACCCCAAACACGTCCTGCTCCGCTACGACAGCAGCATGCAGATCGCCGTCGCGATCCGCCGCGGCGAGCAGTTCGTCGAGATCAACGATTACGCCAATGCCCTACGCGAGTACGAGAAAGCGCTCGAGGTGAACAAGAACAGCTCGCTTGCTCATTACCGGATCGGCGAACTATTCTTTAAGCAGAACAATTATCAGTCGGCCGCGAACGAATTCAGGGCCGCTCTGAACGGTGATCTCGATCCCAAATGGACGGAGGTCTGGTCCCGTGTGAACCTCGGCAAGATTTTTGATGTTACCGGGCAGCGCGATCGCGCCGTCAATGAATATAAGCAGGCCATCCGGACGCACGACAACACGGCCGGAGCGCAGGAAGAAGCGGCAAAGTACTCAACCAAGCCGTACGAGCAGAAGAATTCTGAGATTTAATTCCGGTTCGGGTACCGGATTCTGCTTCTCTTCCCTCGGGATCTGCCGAAGGGGTACACGGGGTCAAGCGACGAAATCGCCATCGGAAAGCATCAAATAGTTAGGACATTTCAGCTGGAAACGGCCACTAGTACCTGTAGGTGCTTGATTCGTTACTGGCTGTACTTAAGTGGCGCCTTTTGAAGGCGGCCATGGGTGCTAACCTGAAAATGCCCGGGAAAGAGGAGATTTTGGACGAAAGATTGAAGGATCTGATGCAGGAGTTGGGAAACGCGATCAACGATTCTCTCTCTGATTCCGATCGCATCGCGGGCGCCATTGGCGAGATCAAGCGCGCAGGATACGACGTATTCCTTGTGCTCGAGGCTACCATCGGGTTCAACAAAAGAGACGGCGAGCCGGACGATACCGACACGGAAGACGCCGTACGCGAGAATCCTGTCCGGTACGAATCGGCAGGCAAAATCCGCCTGACCTCCCAAGACCAGAAGTTTCTTCGTGCCCTGAAGATCTCGGTCGAAGACGAGCAGAAATAGCAGTATCGAACCGGCCACAGGTCACACGAATTCCCGATACACGGCGTAGGTCTCCCGTACAGATCGTTCCCAGGGAAACTGCTTCGCGCGCAGCCGGCCCCGCTCCGCTAAGGCACATCGTAGATCTTCATTGGACGCAAGCTGCTGAAGGCCGGCCGCGATCTCCTCGCTGCGCCACGGATCAACCAGTACCGCAGCATCGCCCGCCACCTCGCATAAAGAGGAAGCGTTCGAGGTCAATACGGGAATCCCGTGCGCCATCGCCTCCAAAACCGGAATTCCGAATCCTTCACCAAGCGACGGAAATGCAAAGATGGATGCCCGCTGGTAAAGCTGCTCGAGTTCCCGTCCTGCTACATACCCCATCACTCGAATCCGTTCACGAGAGCCGCTCATCTGAATGCGATCTAAAATCTCGCCGGCGCGATATCCGCGCGTGGATCCGGCGAGAACCAGATTCCACTCCGGCGGCAAGCTCTCGAACGCCTCGATCAGGCGAACCAGGTTCTTGCGCGCCTGCAGTGCTCCTACGAACAAAACCAGTTTTTCCCGCTCACCGGGAGGAAGCGGCCCCGGCCATCGCACTCCGTGCGGCACAACGCGAATTCTCGACCACTCGATTCGCAGAAGCTCACTCACTTGATTCGCCGTAAATTGCGATACCGCGATGATGCCGTCGGCCAATTCCGCCGCCTGCTTTGCCTGCTGCGCAAATCTTGCCCGGAACTCCGCCGATGAATAGTCGGATGTCAAAACAAACAGATCGTGAAAGGTGACCAGCACTCGCTTCCCTGCCCGATGCTCGACCCGTTGATTGAGAGCGTGAAAGAGGTCAGAGCGCTCCTTCGTAAACGGCCACAGCAGCAACCGCCGCCAGACATTCGGAGCCGAGGCGCGCGAGCTCTTCAACAATTGCTTGGGCCGGTAGTAGTGCAGAAATTCATCCCCGTTATAGATATCGGCCAGCCCGGACAGAATCTCGCGCGAGTAGACCGCAATGCCCGAAGGCTGCGGGTCCACGCTATAACTGGCATCAAGCGCGATTCGCACGCTCCCAATCTACACGCCGTATTCCTTTAACTTGCGGTAGAGCGTGGTTCTTCCGATGCCGAGCAGCGCAGCCGCCACAGTGCGGTCGCCCTTCGAGTAGTCGAGCGTTCGAAGAATTGCACGCTTCTCGACTTCTGCCAGAGGTAGGATCGTGTGACCGGCATCGCCGGCCAATGGACTGGCGGGCATGGCCGCCGCGTACTGGCTTTCATCCTCCGCACACGTTTTCGTATTCAAAACCATCGAAGGCAAGTCGGCATTCGAGAGCCATGGCCCCGAATTCATCGCTACCATCTGCTGCACCGTATGCTCGAGCTGCCGCACGTTGCCTGGCCACTCGTAGGTCTGCAGAGCGGCCATGGTCTCGCTCGATATCCGATGGCCATTACCGTAGCGCTGCAGAAAGTGCGCCGCCAGCGTGGCTATGTCTTCCGGGCGTTCCCGCAGCGCAGGCAGGCGCATCTTCATCACGTTCAGCCGGTAATACAAGTCTTCCCGAAAGTTCTTCTTCTTTACTTCCTGCTGGAGATCGCGATTGGTCGCGGCAATCACTCGAAAATTGGAGCTTCGTTCGGAAAGCGCTCCCACAGCCCGATACTGCTTCTCCTGCAACACTCGCAGCAGTTTCATTTGCATCTCGAGCGGCAGCTCGCCAACCTCATCAAAAAATGCAGTGCCGCCGTTTGCGGCGTCAAGCAGGCCGAGTTTCTGGTTATGCGCTCCGGTGAAGGCTCCTTTCGCATAGCCGAACAGCTCGCTTTCCATTAGCGGCGCGGCCAGTGAGGAACAATCCACCACAACGAATGGCCCCTTGGCTTCCACATTGTGGATGGCCCGTGCTACCACTTCCTTGCCGGTTCCCGTCTCGCCCAGGATCAGGACCGGAAAGCGGGATCTGCCAATTCTGGTAACCAGCCGGTGCACTTGGCGCATGGCGGGAGAATTCCCAATCAGTGTCGAGAGCGGCGAAGCATCAAAGGCGAGCTGGGGTTTCATCACAGGGCTCCAGTACCGGCAAAAGTGGTTGGTATAAGGACTGTGCCCCGCGACGGCCAAACGTCTCTGCTTACTTCGCGGGTAGTTGTGAGATGACGGTCGGATCCAGACGAACCACGAAGACGCGCTTGTCGCTCGCTGCAAGCACTGTCGCAAGCTGTTGAGCGGCTTCAATCGAAGGCTCTTTCCCTACCAGCACCCGCCAAACCGGAGTTGCACCTTGCTTCAAAGCCAGTTGCGCGGTTCCGAATTGCCGCGCATAGTTGTCGCGCAGCGCCTCCGCATGGGCATAAACCGCGAATGCTCCCACCTGCACCGCAAAGAAATCGCTGGCAGGCTGATCGACCGGCGCCGACGTCACCTGCAGCCGCACGCGGCCGACGCCGGGACCCAGCAGGTCAATCTGCCGGGCGGCCGCTTTCGAAAGATCAATCACGCGCCCATCGACAAACGGACCGCGATCGATGATCCGCACCATCACACTTTTTCCGTTGGCGAGGTTTGTCACTTTCACCCAGGTGTTGAAGGGCATCACTCTGTGCGCCGCCACCATGGTTTCCATATCGTAGATCTCGCCATCGGCGGCCGGCCTTCCGTGGTACGGCACGCCATACCAGCTCGCCATTCCTTCTTCCGTGTAGCCGGCGGGAACGGCCGGGGGCTGATTTGCGCCGCGATGAGCGCTGGCCGTCGCGGGTGATGGCGCATTCGGAACACGCGCGACTCGATGATGTTTGTGCCCGCACGAAAAACAGAGCAGACAAAGAGAAGCCGCCAGTATTGCGAGCCCTGATCTTCGCGTCTCTTCGAGCGGCATCGTTCTCATCATCCATCTCTTTCGCAGCGATCGCAAACGCGAGCCTGCTTCCAGCTCTCGAATTGCCTGACGCGTGCTCGCGTGTCGCCGTTCCGTCCCCTCACGTTGCGCCAACGATGCCCTTTGGAGTGTAAAACAAATCGCAGGAATACGTTTTGGATGCCTTTTGGGAGCGAATCCCCCTCCTCGAAACACCGAATGTGATTTTTTTCTTGACTTCTCTAGCGAAGAACCTTATATATGAATCACACTGCGATCTGTAAGATTGCAAATTTACGTTAGGGAGAAATGGCTCGATGAAGAACGCAACCAAGAAGGCCACAAAGAAGGCGGCCAAAAAGGCCCCGGCCAAGAAGAAGAAGTAAGAATGTACCCGCGTTAGCGGGATTCGTTCCAATCTGAGCCCTCGCTTTAGCGAGGGCTTTTTTATTTGGTGCACTGGCCTTCGTGTCGCGAGGGCCTTTTATTTGGCTCCAATGTTTTCGCGCCCAGCACACAAAGCTACGGCAGCGTGTACCGCAAGTCGATATAAATCAGATTGCTGTGAGCTTGCTTGGGGCCGCCCGCCGTCGCAATGGACCAGGGCTCCTTAAACAAATACGAGTACTGAGTGATGAGTGAGAGAGCCCCGTAGTTCGGATTCTTCCAGAAGGTCTGTACCAACCCGCCCGTGATCTCCTGGCCATAACGCACCTGGCCTGATTTGGCGTATCCGTAACCTACGTAGACCGGCTTCGCCAGAGTGCTGCCCGGCGCAGTGGGGTCATACACCACGTTCTGCCCCGCATACGTGCCGCCGTAATAGCTATAGAGCAAAGTGTTCTTCGAGACCTGAGCCTCGAAGCCGTCCACCGTGGAGTAGGCATGCACGGGAGAAATGCTTCCGTCAGGGCGGATCACTACGTCGGGAACGGTGCCGAAGATATACCGGCCGCCGCCGTCGCTCGCGTACGTGTTGACGATCGCGCGGAAGCCTTTGAACAACTCGAGGTTCGCGTTGATGCTGCCGCCATACCCAATCGCCGTGTGCGTGCCCTGAATCGCCGGAGCCGCAGTCAGCGTGACGTAATCTTTGAAGCCTCTCACCAGGCCGGCGATCTCGACGTGTTCCGCCTTATCGCCCATCTTGCCGTCAAAGGCAGCCTTGACGATAATGTCCGGGAACCAGTTGGGGTCACCCGTGGCGGTTTGTCCCGAATTGAATTGTGGAGACAGTGAGGCATTTAGATTGTTCGGCAGCGTAACCAGTGAAGCTCCGCTTCCTCCGCCGATGTACTGCTGCGGATTCTCGAGCGCCACACCGAACGCCACGTTCTCGTTGGGATGCGCGATGAACCGGAACTGAGGTGCACGCGTCCAGGTGAGACCGATTTGGTAGTTCGTGTCCATGTCCTGGGTGTAGAAGATGTCGCTGGGCAGCGGAGAGATCCCCTTGCGGTTAGGTGTCAGCATGCTCCAGTCCTGGCCGCCCATTACTTCAAACCCGTTCTTCTGCACGTCCACGAAGTAGTTGCGCATCCGGAAGCCTGCCGAGTTGCTGGTGATCTGATAACTGCCCGCATCGTTGTTGAACAGGAAGTCAGCCTCGAAGTACCCCAGAATTTTGGCGCCCAGGAAATTCGAATCGACGCGGAAACCAACCCGCGAGTTCTGTGCGGAAAAGTTTGATTCCGACAAGTGGCCCTGAGGCACGTTGTTGTAAGGGATCGCCAGGAAATTAGTCCCGATTCCACTGCCCACGTTCGTAGAGCGCGAAAAAAACGTGGCGTCCACAAAGCCGAGCGGAGTGAAAGTCGTTTTGCCGATGCTGATTGCCAGCGGCGAGGCCGGAGCGGTCTCAGCTTTTTGGTTCGGGCCGCCCCCGGGGTGCCTATTCACAGCGGGAATCAAATTCGGTTGCGCCACATTGCTGGTCGCCACAATCTTTGTTCCATCCGCCGTCGCCGCGCCCGGCTGCGCCGCGTTGGCCTTTGCAGCGGCAATCGATTGCTCTAGCAGCTTCTCCTGCGCGTCCACGGATTCCTGCAGGCGCTTGATTTGTTCTTGCTGTTGTGCGATGGTTTCTCGAAGCTGCTCGAGATCTCCGGCAGTAACAGGTGTGGACGCAGCCGGGCCGGGGGAGTTGCCCGGAGGTGATGCAGGTCCGGACGTTTGACCCACCCCGAGTTGTACCCCGGCCGTGCTCAGACAGAGGACACCTAGGATTAATTTCCTGTTCATAATCTCCTTCAGATGCTTCCAGTTCCAGTTCTCGAGGCAACTTCGGGCACACTCCCGCCCGCGCAGCGGACCCTCGAAATCCCCCTTACCGTACCGAATGCCTGTTACAGAGCTATTAAGAATTGGTGACTACTGCGAGACCCAGGTCTGGTACCGGACTATGGCTGAAAGAACCTCGTTCAAAACCGTCCGTTACCGGACTTTTGAGTCGCGAATCCCGCCCTCGAATCAGCCGTTACACTGGAGTTAACCCCTGATGTCTGAGCGCCCCTTCGTCCATCTTCACTGCCACACTGACTATTCACTTCTCGATGGCGCCTGTGACATAAAAAAGCTGATGGCGCTTGCCAAGCGGCAGAACATGCCCTCGATCGCCATGACCGATCACGGTAACCTCTTCGGCGCCGTCGAGTTCTACAACGAAGCGAACAGCCAGGGAATTCACCCTGTCATAGGTTGCGAAGTCTATGTCTCGCAGCAAGGGCACAAATCACGGTCGGATTCCGACCGCTATAACCATCTCGTTCTCCTGTGCGAGACCCAGGAGGGCTACAAGAATCTCATCAACCTCGTCTCAACCGGCTATCTGGACGGCTTCTATTACAAGCCGCGCATCGATAAGGACCTGCTGGCTCGCCACTCGAAGGGTCTGATCGGGATGTCCGCTTGTCTTCGCGGCGACATCAATGAGACGATCCTGGCCGATCGTTACGAAGATGCCCGCCGCCTTGCCAACGAGTACCAGGATCTGTTCGGGACAAATAACTTCTTCCTTGAGATGCAGGACCACGGGCTCGATCAGGATAAACAGGTCATGCCGGCCGTACGGCGCGTCTCCGCCGACACCGGCATCCCGCTGGTTGTCACCAACGACGCTCATTACCTCGAATACGAAGACGTCCGCGCGCACGAAATCCTGCTCTGCATCCAGACCGGGAAGACCATGTCCGACCCTAACCGCATGCGCTTCAGCACGCCCGATTTCTATGTGAAGTCGCGCGCCGAGATGATGCGCCTTTTCGGTGAAGTGGAAGACGCCCTCGACCGTACCTGGGATATCGCGCAGCGCTGCCACGTCAAGCTGGAAAAGGTTAAGGACCCGTTTCCCCGCTTCGATGTCCCCCCGGAACATACGGCAGACAGCTACTTCGCATACGTAGCGCGTGAAGGGTTTGAGAAGCGGCGCCCGCGGCTGGAGGCTCTGCGCAGCCAGGGCCGGTTAAAGCATGACTTGCCGGAGTACGTCGAGCGGCTCGAGCGTGAGATCTGCATGATCCAGCAGATGAAGTTCTCCGGCTATTTCCTGATCGTTTGGGACTTCATCCGCTTCTCCAAGCAGCGCGGCATTCCGGTTGGACCCGGGCGCGGTTCTGCCGCCGGCAGTCTGGTCGGCTACGCGATGGAGATCACCGACATCGATCCTCTCGAGTACGGACTGCTCTTTGAGCGCTTCCTGAATCCGGAGCGCATCAGCCTGCCGGACATCGACATCGATTTCTGCACCAACCGGCGGGGCGAAGTCATCCAGTACGTCACCGAAAAGTACGGCCGCGATCAGGTCGCCCAGATCATCACCTTCGGCACGCTGGCCGCCAAGGCCGCCATCAAAGATGTGGGTCGCGTGCTCGACATGAGCTTCGCGGATGTCGATCGCATCTCGAAAGCTGTTCCGAAACAGCTCAATATCAAGCTGAAAGACGCCATGGCGGATCCTGAGCTGAAGGATCTCGCGGCCAAAGAGCCTCGCGTGCGCGAAGTTCTGGATGTCAGCCTGCGACTCGAGGGCGTCTGCCGGAATGCGGGCATGCACGCCGCCGGCGTTGTCATCTCTTCAGTACCGCTAAAAGAGCTGGTCCCCATCTACGTCACGAATAAACAGGAAATTGTGACGCAGTACGACATGGTTGGCTTGGAAAAGCTCGGCCTGTTGAAGATGGACTTCCTTGGCCTCACCACGCTGACCATCATCGAAGAGGCCATGAAGCTCATCGAGCGCTATCGCGGCATCAAGATCGTTCTCGAAGATCTGCCGCTCGATGACGCCGAGACGTACGAAAAGATCTTCAGCACTGGATTCACCAGCGGCGTTTTCCAGTTCGAATCGTCCGGCATGCAGGACATCCTGCGCCGTTACCAGCCGAACCGCATCGAGGATCTCTGCGCTTTGAACGCTCTCTACCGCCCAGGCCCCATCCAGGGCGGGATGATTCCCGACTTCATTGACCGCAAGCACGGGCGCAAGCCGATCGTTTACGACCTTCCCGAGCTCGAAGAGATCCTCTCCGAGACCTATGGCGTCATCCTCTACCAGGAGCAGGTGATGCAAATCTCAAACACGCTCGCCGGGTATTCGCTGGGTGAGGCCGACATCCTGCGCCGGGCCATGGGAAAGAAGAATGCCGCTGAAATGGCACAGCAGCGCGAGCGCTTCATCACGGGCGCGACCGCGCTCGGATTTCCCGCCAAAAAAATCGCCCGCATCTTCGAGCTGATGGAGCAGTTCGCCGGCTACGGCTTTAACAAATCACACTCGGCGGCCTACGCCTACCTCGCCTACCTCACGGCGTATCTGAAGGCGCACTATTCGGTCGAGTTCATGTCCGCCCTGCTGACCTCTGAATCGGGCAACATGGATAAGGTCGTCAAGTACATCAACGAATGCCGGGAAATGGGCATTGCCGTTCTTCCGCCCGACGTGAACCACAGCGACCTGAACTTCACTCCATCCGGCGAGGCGATTCGGTTTGGCCTCGGCGCAGTCAAAAATGCCGGGCAGGGTGCGGTGGAAGCCATCGTTCTAGCGCGCCAGGAAGGCGGCCCTTTCACATCCATTTACAATTTCTGCGAAAGGGTCAACCTGGGCGCGGTCAATCGCCGGGTCATCGAAAGTTTTGTCAAGGCCGGCGCACTTGATTCGACGGGCGCCAATCGTGCCCAACTCACAGAGGCGCTCGACCGCGCGCTCGAATCCGGCATGCGGGCGCAGCGGGATCAGGCCATGGGTCAGCATGGCCTCTTCGCCGCCTTCGTTGAAGAGCACAAAACCGAATACCCGTTAGCCAAACTGCCCGACTGGACGATGGAGCAGAAGCTCGCGGGTGAAAAGGAGATGCTGGGCATCTACGTCTCCGGACACCCGCTCGATCGCTTCAAGGATAAGGTAATGGACCTCGCAACGCACTATACCGATAAGCTCGAAGACCTTGAAAAGGGCGCCGAGGTGAAGCTGTGCGGTATCCTCACCAACATCGTGCGTAAGACGAATCGCGAAGGGAAATACTGGGCATCGCTCAAGATCGACGATCGCCGCGGGACGGCTGATGCGATGGTGTTTGCAACGCGCTATGAAGAGCTCCTGTCGGAACTGAAGGAGGACGCTGCCGTTTTTGTGCGCGCCTCGGTTCTGCCCGAAGAAGGAGGTCCTCCGAAACTTTCTATTCAGGAAATGGTCAAGCTGGAGGACGCGCGCGTGGACCTTCCATCCCTGATCTCTATCCGGTTCTGGTTGAAGGACGAGTCTTCAGGCGAAAGGGCTGCCGCTCTGAGTCAGCTTTTCCTGCGAAAGCAAGGCGAAACAGAAGTACGGCTCCGGCTCGAAAAGCCGCGCGACTTCTCGATCATTATGGATGTCGGCAGCAAGGTGCGGCCCGACCGCGAATTCCGGGCCGAGATAGAAAGGATCTGCGGTCCCGAATCGATGGAGATTCTGGCAAGCTGAGATGGACGACATCCAAACCGAATCTAATCTGACGGACGACACGGTCGAAGAGCCAACGACAGCGGCATCAAGCCCCGCTTCTACGTCTAATCCGAGTTGGCAGCGTGTCCAACTGGCCCGCCATCCCAAGCGTCCGCATAGCCGCGATTACGTGCAGGCGTTGATCACGCAGTTCCAGGAGCTTCACGGCGACCGCTTCTTTGGCGACGACAAGTCGATTCTCGCCGGCATGGGCTTGTTCGACGGCAAGCCCGTCATGATCGTGGGCCAGCAAAAAGGTCGTGATACTAAGGACAAGCTATTGCGCAATTTCGGGATGCCGAAGCCCGAAGGCTATCGCAAAGCACTGCGCGTCATGCAGCTTGCGGCGAAATTCCGGCGCCCGATTATCACGCTGATCGATACGCCCGGCGCCTACCCTGGCATCGATGCCGAAGAACGCGGCCAGGCCGAAGCAATCGCTTACAACCTGCGCGAAATGTCCCGCCTCGCCACGCCGATTATCAGCGTAGTCATCGGCGAAGGCGGCAGCGGCGGTGCGCTCGGGATCGGCGTCGCAAACCGCGTCTACATGCTGGAGAACGCCTATTACAGCGTCATCTCGCCCGAAAGTTGCGCCGCTATCATCTATCGCGATTCCGGGAAAGCTCCCGAAGCGGCCGCTGCGCTTCGCATGACCGCTGACGACCTGCTCGAGATGAAGCTGATCGACGGCATCGTCCCCGAACCGCCCGGCGGCGCGCACCTCGATCCCGATGCTGCCATTCTGGCATTGCGCGAAACCCTGCGAACGGCGCTCACCGGACTCGAAGCGCTTACCCCCGACGAACTCCTCGAACAGCGCTACGAGAAATTCCGGCACATGGGCGATACCTTTCTCGAGGCAGCCATCTGAATAGCAAGATCGGACTTCTGATCGCAGTCTTTCTGATCGCTTTCATCGCACTGCTCGCCTATTCAACGCTCCACGGCCCGCGCTATCGCGTCGAAGTCTGCATGTCGTACCAGGGCCGCACTGCTTGCCGCACGGTCAGCGCCAAAAGCGAGGCGGCCGCGCTGCGCTCCGGAACCGAAAACGCTTGTGGCGACATCGCCTCCGGCGTGACAGATTCCATGCGCTGCGCCGATACCCCTCCCCAGGGCGTCAAATGGCTGCAAAGGCCCAGCGCCCCTTAACGTTCTGCTAGCGTTTTGTTTGTATGCCCGCCCGAGCGAAAACAACCACAAAGGCGACTGGGGTCGGCGCGTTCGAGGGCATCCCCGAACAGGGCTTTCGTTTTCTGCGCCAGCTGAAGCAAAACAATGATCGAGAATGGTTTCGCGAACGCAAAACAGACTACGAACAGTATGTCCAGCGTCCGATGGAAACGCTGGTTCTTGCACTCGCGCGCGAGTGCGCCCGGCTCGGCCTCCCGCTGCACGCGAAAGAGAAGAGCCCCATAATGCGCGTCTATCGCGACATCCGGTTCAGCAGGAACAAACAGCCGTTTAAGACACACGTGGCGGCAGAACTGCGCCGCTCCTTCACGGATTCAAACTGCCTGTTGTACATTCATCTCTCGCCCGAGCAGTCTTTCCTTGCGGCCGGTGTATGGCAGCCGGAGCGGCCGCTGCTGCATGCCTGGCGGGAAGCCATCGCCAACCATCCGCAAGCTTTCGAGAGAATGCGGACCGCTCTCAAAAAGAAGCATCTGGCATTAGGAAAAGAGCAAACGCTCTCTACGATGCCGCGTGGTTTTCAAAACTACGCGGACCAGCCATTCGCTCCGTGGCTGAAACTGACCTCCTTTGTCGTCGAGCAGAAATTGGAACGGCCACACTGCGCTACGCCTGGGCTGCTGAAAACGGCAACGGACTTTGCTGTCGCCGCGAAGCCTCTGTTCGAATTCGCCTGGCGCGTAGAGGAGAACCTCACAGCGCAGTTGGACAAGCGTCGGTTTTCTGAGATGGAATAAAGGCGGCTTCGGTCTGAGGCCGTGCAAACCACTCAGCCACTCTTTCCGGCGCTGGTATAGAACCCTCGTGATCCGTTGCTTCCGGTGCCAGCAGCGCCTCGAACAGTCTTGCGTACAGACCGTAGCGGCTGGTGAGCCTCTTCCCGCGTGCGCGAAGGAAATCAAACCGGAATGGTGAACATCGTTCTGCCTGCTCCACAAAGCCTGGCGAAAAAAATTCGTGCGAATCCGCAACGGCTCGAATGATTAGCGACCGCCAGCTCATTTTCAGCAGCTCTCGATAGCTGCGCGTCCCGTTCGGGAGCTTCTCCAGGTCGCTCCACACTTTCTCACTGAAGTTGAAGAGCTGAACGGTCAGCGTGTCAAGCGGTATGCCCGCCGCAGCTGCTCGGGAGAACAACGTCATCGATCCGCGCCGCATGTCTTCCCGCACGTCCTGCACATCGTCTCCGAGCTGCAGCAGCACGCCCCACTCGAACGCGAATCGGCTCTCGTCTTCGTTAAGACGCCCGTAGGCAAGGCAGGCATCTGCCAGCACGGAGCTTCCTCCCTTGGCACAGCTCACACGGAGGCAGTCGGTATCGGGTGTCGTTTGTTGCCGGTCCACCTGCCGGATGCTCTCCTCTGCCCCGATGAATGGCCAGCAACGAATCGAACACCTGCGGGTATCGATCGCGCGGATATTGCATTTCGATCATCGCGATCAATCCCCACATTGCGCGCTCCCGCCCGCCTTCCGCCGCAAGAGTTTCACCCAGCAGTCTGGAGCGGAAGCGGCGGCTAAAGTCCAACTTCTCCGCCGCTGTGATGCTTTCTTCGTCCAGATAATTGTCGCTATATGGAT
Organism: uncultured Acidobacteriaceae bacterium; assembly: GCA_963846185.1. Classification (GTDB taxonomy): domain Bacteria; phylum Acidobacteriota; class Terriglobia; order Bryobacterales; family Bryobacteraceae; genus Bog-105. The sequence continues at coordinate 123,974 of CAWJVA010000008.1, forward strand.
AAAGCAGGCTATATCCGAGAATCGCAGGCGTGAGCTTAATGCGCGCTCCCAGCAGGGGCTGTAATCCGCATGCAGTCCAGGCATTACGCGCTGCCTGGATAATGCTCGGCATGCTCAACTCTGGGTCGAATTGGCGCGCCCAGCAAGCCAGCTCCGTGCCGACCGGAAGAAAATCTTCCGTGAGCACTTCAAGCGATTCGGCATCCAGGTCCAGAGCTCGCGCCGAAAACTTTCCGAACGCCTCCACAATGCGATTGCGCCTTTGGATTGCATCCGTCGTGGCTCCGGAGTCCTGCTGCAGCTCGCCTTCTACCGCATATAGCGCTTCATCGTACGCCTCTTCGCAGCTTTGCTGCTCGGAGCGCGCCGTACAGACGAGGAGCGCTCGCGTTCAACGCAGGGCCGTGATACCAGGCCTCGACCGTTCGCTCAACCTGCGTCTGCACCCAGGCCCAATCGTAAGTTTCCATCTGGTCTAAATAACGAGAAGCTGCTCCCGGTTGTTCGCGGTTTGGAGCACCCGGCATGAATCCTCTCGTACACTCACCTCATGATCAGTGTTCGCCTTGCTGTTCCCGCTGACGCCGATGCCCTCTGGAGAATTCTGGAGCCCATCATCCGCGCCGGCGAGACTTACACCTTAGCGCAAAACATCGACAGACAAGCCGCACTCGAATACTGGTTCTCACCGGGCCACATGGTCTTTGCCGCGCAAGAAAGCGGGCAAACCGTTGGTACATACTTCCTTCACGCCAATCAGGAGGGCGGCGGCTCGCATGTAGCCAACTGTGGCTATGCGACGGCTCCTTGGGCTTCGGGCCGTGGCGTAGCTCATGCCATGTGCGCCCACTCGCTTGAGCAGGCGAAGACGCTCGGCTTCCGCGCCATGCAGTTCAACTTCGTCGTCAGCACCAACCATGCCGCTGTCCATCTCTGGCACAAGTTCGGTTTCGAGATTGTGGGCCGCCTCCCCGAAGCGTTTCTGCATCCGAATCTCGGCTACGTCGACGCGCTCATCATGTATCGAGCGCTGTGACTCGAAGTTAAGGTTTCTCGCCGGTTGCGTTCGTGCGTATCCGGTACACGTTGCCACTGGAAGTGATGTAGAGCGTCTTGTAATCGGAATCACCCCACGCCAGGTTGCCGGTTGCATCGGGCAGCTCAATCGTGCCCAGGTGCTTCCCTTCGGGCGAAAAGATCCAGATCCCGCCCGGTCCGGCGCTGTACACATTTCCGTTCATGTCGATCTTCATGCCATCCGGCGATCCCTTGCGTTTATCACTCGTTGCATCGAAGAAGAGCTTCCCGTCTGTGACCGAACCATCCGGCTTCACTCGATATTTCATCCAGATCTTCTTCGGCTCGGAGTTGTTCACATACAGGTATTGCTCGTCCGGCGAGAACGCAATGCCGTTCGGCCGCGTCAAGTCGCTCACCAGCAGTTCCAGTTTGCCATTCGCCGGCGCCGATCCCGGCTGGATGTCGAGCGCGCCCGGTAACCGGTACACCCCGTTGAATTCCAATTGCCGCTGCGGATCGCGATCGCTCTGTGTCGGGAGTCCATAGGGCGGATCCGTGAAGTAGAGCGACCCGTCCGATCGATAGACAAGATCGTTCGGGCTGTTCAGCCGTTTGCCCTTATAGCTGTCCACCAGGATCGTCATCTCCGTGTGCGAGGTGAGCGACTCGAGCCGCCAGACATCCCGCTGCGCGTGACCCGCCACTGTCAGCCGCCCGCGTTTATCGAGCGTCATTCCGTTCGAGCCCGGTTCCGGCCCGCTGAAAGGCGTGCGCCCTTTGTAACCGCTCGGGTGCATAAATTCAGCCGGCTTCTGCCCGGGGACCAGTTTCATGATGCGGTTACTCGGGATTTCGGCAAACAACAAATACCCGCCCGGCTCGACCCAGACCGGCCCTTCCGTCCACTTGTAACCCGTAGCGAGCGTCTCGAGCTTCGCATCTTTCGGAATCAGCTTGTCAATCTCCGGACTCAGCCGCTCCACCTTCGCCGGCTGCTCCTGCGGAGCCGAAACAGCAACAAACGTCGGTACGAGCACCATGACCCCCGCCGCGATAAACGTGCAAGTCGCTTTCACGCAGAGGATTGTATAACAGAGAGCTGCCCGAAAATTCAGTTAACCGGCCGTGCAATGCCGAGGCGATTCGCTGTTGCGTGAAGCTTCTTGTCGAGAGTCCACAATTGGCAGCCGCTGATCAGCGCTGAAGTCAAAAGGTGAGCGTCCACCCAACCGATACCCTCTCCCCAGAGGCGTCGCTCATCAATGAGCCGGAGGACTTCTTCGTGAAGGGCGGGAATCGCGGAAGGAAGCACTTGCAAGTCCTGAAGAAGTTTGCCGCGATTCTTCAAGTTCCCGCATGCCAGCTCACCGATGATAAATGTATGGATTAGTACCGAACCGCGCACGAGCAGTTGCGCCAGATCTGATCGTCCGATACGGAAATGATCGATCCAAACAGAAGAATCAACCAGGACCATTAGGCCGGCCGGCGTCTCGGAACATCGCGCAATTTGGGTTGACTTCCGCCAAGAGATGCAAGCCGCTTCGCGACTTCTTGTCCGATCAGCGCTTCCAGAGCTGCGCGGACCAAAGCCGTTTTCTCTTTGATGCCAGTTAGCTCTCGCGCCTTTTCTAGAAGATGATCGTCGATTATCAGCGTAGTGCGCATATGCATCAGTATGCGATTTTTATGCATATAATTCAACTTGCCTGTTCTTCGGCCGATTTGAGAACTGATCTCGATTGCCCGTGCCTTGGCCGGTCGCTCAACATGCTGGCTCGCCAGCGATACATCCAGGCGGCTATTGACGCCGAGCATCGCGAGGCCGAGCCAAGGCTTGTTGAAGCGCCTTACGCGTTGCCACGCACTTGGGATCGTTACCGGGTATGAGAGTGGCTTGTACTGCTGTTCTACCTTTTTTGTCCCTTACAGCAGGGTCAGCGCCTTCCTTCAGAAGTGCTTCAACATCCCATGTGTAACACTTGCTGGCCGCGTTCATTAGAGCGGTTTGGCCTTGTGGGTCGGTGGCATTCACATCGGCTCCATGGTGCACCAGAAGCGTAATAAAACCGGTGTTTGCTGCTTCAGCTGCGTACAAAAGCGCAGGCCGGCCGAAACTATCTTGGATATTCGGATTAGCTCCTCTCGCAAGCAGGAGATTTGTGTTTTCTAATTGTTGGTTCATCACGGCGCCGATCAATGGCGTCAGCCCGGAGCTAGGCTCTCGCGCGTTGGGCGAGACCCCTGAATCCAGCACGTATCGCACTAACTCTGATTCGGGTCCGCGGGCCGCTTCAATAAGAACGTTTGCGCCACGCGCCTCGTCTAGCTTAATCCGTGATGCCTTCATCACTAAACGAAGAATTTCTAGATTCTGGCTCATGGCCGCATAGATGAGCGTTCTGTCGGTAACATCCGACCCGCTTTGCAAGAGAAAACGTGCCGATTCCAAGTCCCGCTTTGCGACCGCTTCAGAGAGCGCATTCTGATGATCCGCTCCGCATGTATTCACATTCCAGCCAGAGCGTACGAGACTGCGATAGAGCGACACGCTTGGCTTGTTGTAGCGGTCAACGTCAACTGCAATCTTGAAGCGGTTTTCTAGGGCTGTAATCACCGCATTCTGGCGGCCATCATCAACTACTTCGTGGATCTTCCATTCGTCTCTATAGGTCAGACGAATTATCGGTGCATCCACCACAATGCGGCTGGGGTCTGTTCTAGGTACCTCAAAGAAGTGCGCACGCTGAAATGCTTGAACCAGCTCCTGGAATCGCTTCGCCGGCACTAGATAATGTTGTTCACCGGGCACACCGCAACCGCTGGAACATTCGTACTCGACATGACCCCCCGCTGAGGAAGTCCACATGGAAGGAAGGACAGTCTAAGCAGAAGGTGTTGCGCTCGGCGTACGATAGGTCAATCCTGTCAAGCCTCGGCTGCTTGGCGCAGTTAGCCAGAACAAAAAGCAACGGCGTCAGCAACAAGGCGCCCCGGCCCATGGACATATGTTAGGTCACCGGCGCTGGCATGGCCCACCACCGGCAAAGTCTTCAACTCACTGCGCCTCCATGATCCAGACAGTCCAGCGTTAGGATGCTGTTAGAGAGCTACCTTATGACCTGCCGCACTTTCCTCATCAACCATTTCCGGGGGCCAGTTTTCGCTGCTTTACTCCGAATTCTCTGAATGCCGCAAGGAGGACGACATGAGGAATGGCAGAACTTGGATGTTCAGACTAACGGTGTTCATGCTCCTTGCGGCCGTCAGTACCGCTCAGCAGCGGAAGCCGCGGGTCGTCATCACGGCGGATCCGGAACTGGACGACAACAACACGCTCATCCGCGCGATACTCTACAGCTCGGACTTCCAGATCGAGGGGCTGGTGTATGCCAGCAGCAGTTTTCATTGGAAGGGTGATGGCAAGGGAACAACACAATACATCGCTGGACGTGAATACACTCGGCTCGGCTTGTGCCCGTGCACATCCTGGCGCTGGGCGTCAGACGAGCACTTTATCGATAACATCGTCGACGCGTATGCAAGAATCTATGCGAACCTGAGGGTCCACAATCCGAATTACCCATCGCCGGCTGAACTGAAATCGAAGATCAAGTGGGGCAACGTTGCATTTGAAGGCGACTACTCTAAGGACACAGAAGGCTCGGACCTTATCAAATCTCTTCTGCTCGATGACCAGCTCGGTCCGCTTTACGTAACCGCGCAGGGTGGACAAAGCACCATCGCCCGCGCGCTGAAATCTATACACGATCAGTACGCGAACACGCCGCAGTGGCAGGCGATCCGGGACAAAGTGTCACTGAAGCTGATCATCATTCCCTCCGGCGACCAGGATGGCACATACGCGAGGTACATCCAGCCGAACTGGCCGGAAGTAACGGAGCGGCAGTTGAGCACGATGGACTTCGGTTACTTTGTACGCAATGGACTGACGCCGGAAGATCAGCTTTACGTCAGCGCTGCCTGGACGCGGGAGAACATTTCGAGCCGCGGTCCTTTGGGCGCGATGTATCGCGTCTGGGGCGACGGCAAACAGATGGTCAAGGGCGACCGGACGGACTACTTCGGGCTGTCCGGCTATACGGCCGATCAGCTTAGAAATCTGGGGTACATGGTGTGGATGCCTCCGCAGGAGAGAGGGTCTTTCATCGGCGAGGGCGACACGCCGACGTTCCTGAATCTCTTAGACAACGGCCTCCGCGCTTATGAGAACCGGCATTGGAGTGGCTGGGGCGGGAGCAGTCGATCTTCAAACGTCCCGCCACTCGGGCTAGGAGGCGCTCAGATCACGCCCGCCAGTCCGGACGATCCAGGGATTGCAATCGGCTTGGCGCCCGCTGGAAGTACTGCGAACGGGAATTCTAAGACCGCAACTGCTCCTCCCGGACCGGCAGCGGGCGGTCCCGGCGATTCCGGTCTTCAGCGGGTCTCAGCAACAAATGCGGCAGCGAATGCCCGGTTTTTTGCGGCGGCCCAGAACGATTTTGCGGCGCGCCTGAAATGGTCCGTGAGCCCGAAATTCAATGATGCGAACCATGAGCCGAAGATCAGGATCAAGGGGCCATTGGAGGTCTCCGTGCGACCCGGCAGCACCGTTCGTCTGGAAGGAGAGGTTTCGGACCCCGATCACAATGCCGTGAAGGTTACCTGGTGGCAGGACAATGCCGCAGGCGCGTACCCCGGCGACGTCCGCTTCTCTGACCAGACGGCGCTCAGCACAACATTTCGCGTGCCGGATGACGCACAGCCTGGCCAAACGATCCACGTAATCCTCGAAGCGATTGACAACGGAACGCCGCCGCTCACGCGCTATCGGCGCCTCATCGTGAGAATTCAGTAGTCATGCATGCTAAAGCGGGTATCGAAAAGCGGCCGGGCTGTGTCCGAACGACGCTAACCGGAAATTGGCTGCGAAGGCGCCCCGGTCACGACCCCACCAGCGGCAACGCCTTCAACTCCTCGAGCTGCCGCAGCAATAACTCCCAGTCTTTCTTGTTCTTCTTCGTATGAAAAGGCGCGTTCAGATCCGCGTAATATCGCACAATATCTGTGCGCATCGCTTCATCCATACCCGCAAAGCTGTTGCGCGCCAGCCTGTTCAGCCAGTACGCGTACGCATCGTCCTGCAGCGAATATTCACCCGGCTTCGCCATCATTCCCAGATCGAAGTTCTCGTTTTCGATCCGCAGCTTTCTATCCCCCCACGCGATCAACGCCGATTGATAATGCGGCGTCGCCAGAGTGAAACTGTGCATGAAGATCTGCTGTGTCTGCGGCGTGAGCGCGCGAAACTTCAGGATTTTGATCTCGCCGAGAGGTGGCAGAATCTTCAGCAGGAATGCAACAATTCTGTCCCATAGCGTTGGCCTCTCGTACTGTTTGCCCCAATGCCGTTCGTAGCTCGAGCGGCTCATCACGTACAGAAACTTCTTCTTGGTAATGCTCGGCCGCGCTCGCCGGATCTCGTCTTTGTGATCTGCCCAGGCAACCCGCGTGAAGAACGGGATCAAGGTGCTCAGGGTGTGGCGATAGGACCCGATCGCTTTGTCGAAATCGCTGTACATCTGCGTAAGATCAAACCCGTACGTCTCTTGAAAAGCTCGTTTCAACAGCGGCTCCGCGACGTTGAAGCCGATAAAGTCCTGGTATTGCTGGCTGGCGTATGTGGCTTGCGCGATCTCGGCCACGTCAAACGCGTACTCGGTCTGCAGATGCTTGTCGGGCTTGTCCGCGTATGTGATCACGTCGCCGTACTTGCGGCGCAGCTTGGGATAAACGAGCGGCTCGGCACGGTTCGTCCCCCAACGATGCCCGATGTTGTCGCCATAGTAGTGCGACAAGGCGCCGAGCGCGAACGCATACTCGTCCAAGGTCTGCGAATCGTCGATGAGCTTGAGAATGAAATCCGCGCTGCGGACATAATGCGTCAGGTCGCTGAAGTACCCGTTGTTGTGCGGGTAAAAGCCCATGTCCTGAATGACCGCTCCGCCGTAAGCATACGAATGAGCTTCCTTCAGCTCGGCCACCGACGCCTTAGGGAAGCGCAGCAGCAGAACCCGCCTGAACTCGACATCCCACAAAGCGTCAATCAGCGCTTCGTGCGATAGCACCGAGTACGGGTGTGCAACCTTGACCGAAACAAGCGCGAATAGAACGGCAAGCCCGCGGCGCAAGACGGGCATGCCCTAGGGTTTGCCGCCTGCGACTAATTGTCCCGATCCGGAAGTGCGCAGCTGCCGCAGTTGCGTCACCAGAATGTCCCACTTCTTCTGGTTGCTTTTTAACGCGATGGGCGCATCCAGGTTTCCGAAATACCGTATCAGTTCCGCCCGCATCTGGGGCGTAGCAGTGGTGAATTCCTTTGACGCCAGTTTGTCCAGCCAGTAAGCCTGTACGTTGTCGTCCAGCCGGTAGTCGCCCGCGGGAGTGACCACTCCCACGTCGTAATTGATGTTTTCGAGATGCAGCGTCCTGCTACGGACGTCCCGCAGCCTCTTTTCGTACTGCGTCAGCGATCGGTCAAAGCTCGCCATGAACAGTTTCTCGGCTTCAGGGGTCGGCATCTTGAGTTTCAGCGCCTTCAATCGCCCGATTGGAGGCACCAGCCGCAGCAGAAACGCCATTATGTGATCGCCGGGGGTCAGCTTGTCGTACCGCTTCCCCCAGTTTCGCTCATAGCTCGATCTGCTCATCGCGTATACAAAACGCTCGCGCGTGATGCCCGGCTCCGATTGCCGAATTTGATCCTGCTTCTGCGCCCAGGCCACCCGCGTAGCCTTCGGAATTGTTTTACTGACGGCACGCCGGTATGAACCCACCGCCAGATCGAAATCTTTGAACACGTCGTTCAGATCGAGGCCATACGTATCGCGGAATGCTCGGCCCAGGACGTCCTTGGCCACATAGAAGCCGATGAAATCGTGATACGCCTCGGGCGCGAAGTTGCCCTTCGCAACTTCCAGCACATCAAACCCGAACTCGGTGTCGAGGTGCGCGGCCGGATCCTGCTCATACGTCACGTAATTGCCGTACTTGCGGCGGACTCGCGGATATAGCATCGGCTCTGCAACATTGGTCGCGAAGCGATGGCCGTCACAATCGGATACGTAATGCGACATCGCGCCGAGCGCGAAGGCCAGCTCATCCAGCGTCTCGGCTTCCTTGACAAGCGCAACGATAAAATCACCCGTCCGCACATAATGCGTGAGATCGCTGAACTGCTCGCTACCATGCGGGTAGTAGCCCATGTCCTGGATGATTGCGCCGCCATAGGCATACCCGTGCGCTGTCTTAAGCTCTTCCCGCGTGGCGTTTGGGAATCGCGCGAGCAGCAGCGGCTTAAGCGCCACATCCCAGCTCGCATCCACAATGGCTTCGTGCGAAAGAACCGAGTACGGAAATGTCGTTCGGCAAAGGAGCACCGCCAGAGCAAATCTCAAAATTGCTCTTCTGCGGCTAGTAAACATCACGGGTGCTCACGCTTATTAGTCGCACGAGCACCCGAGTCGCGAACAAACAAAATAGGCGCTGTGGTTGTCATCACAGCGCCCGCGTTATAGTACGAAACCGACCGTACTGCTTACTGCGCGATTTCGACGTTAATGGTTTTCGGTTTCGCCACTTCCTTCTTCGGCAGCGTAACCGTCAAAACACCATTTTTGTAATCAGCCTTAACTTTCTCTCCGTCCACAGTGTCCGGCAAGCTGAATGCCCGGACAAAAGAACCGTAAGAACGCTCAATTCGGTGGAAACCGCGGCCGTTCTTCTGGTCCTCGAACTTCCGCTCACCCTTCAAGGTCAACGTTCCGTTCTCGAGCTGAATCCCGACGTTCTTGGGGTCCACGTCCGGCAGATCCGCCTTCAGCACTAACTCGTTTTCCGTTTCATAGATGTCAACGGCAGGCGACCAGGGCCGGGAAGCCGGTTCACTGAACAGCCGGGACAGAGAATCCTGGAAAACCCGCAGGCCGGCGGGAAAGTCATCTAAATCACCCTGAAACGGGCTGTACTTAATAACTGGCATCTCTTTGTCCTCCAGATCAGAAATCTAGATCCAATCCCATGATAAAATCTTAGCCTTAATATGTCAAGCTTTGTGAGCACAAATTTCAATACGACCCGAAGTTCGTTTCGCAAAAACCCGGCCCGACCAGTTCGCTCCTTCAATTTGTAGCCGCGCTCCCCGCCCGCTCATCTCTTTCCCGTATGCCCACTCCCAAAGAGGGCGATCCGGCGCCCGCCATCTCGCTCGATACCGACTCGGGAGAGCACTTCCAGCTCTCCTCTCTCCGCGACAAAAACGTAGTCCTGTATTTCTATCCGAAAGCCGACACTCCCGGCTGCACCAAAGAAGCCTGCGAGTTCCGCGACACCTCGCAGAAATTCACGCACGCCAATACCGTGATCGTCGGCATCTCCCCCGATCAGTCGAGCGCACAGGCCAAATTCAAATCGAAGTTCGATCTGCCATTCACGCTGCTCGCCGACCCTGAGCACAAAGCGGCCGAGGCTTACGGCGTCTGGAAAGAAAAGAGCATGTACGGGAAGAAGTACATGGGCATCGAGCGGACCACCTTTCTCATCGATCCGCAGGGCAAGATCAGGAAGATCTTCCCCAAGGTCAAAGTGGAAGGCCACGCTCAAGAAGTGTTGGCTGCAATCGGTTAGCGCATCATCTATAGATAGTGAGTGAATCAAATCCGGTAGCCGGTCCCGATCTTGACGGCAGCCGGAGATACCCGGTGCGGCCCGTGTTGGGTGTCGGCGCCGTCATTCTGGACGAAAGCGGCGAGCATCGCCGCGTCCTTCTGGTCGAGCGCGGCAATCCGCCACTTGCCGGCTTGTGGTCGCTGCCGGGCGGAGGAGTGGAAACCGGTGAGCGCCTCGAAGAAGCCGTTGCCCGCGAAGTCTTGGAGGAAACGGGCCTGGAGGTCACGCCCGATTCCATAGCCACCGTTTTCGAACGAATCATTTGTGACGATCTCGGCGGTTTCGAATACCATTACGTCTTGATTGACTTCTTTTGCACCATCCGGAGCGGAAAACTGCGCGCAGGCAGCGACTCCAGACGCGTCGGCTGGTTCGACATCAACGAGCTTTCGTCGCTGCCGATGACCGACGGCACGTCGCAGGTGATCCAAGCTTGTCGCCTTAGCCGCGATACTCGCCCGCACGTCACCCGGCCTTAGCAACTTTTCATGCCCTTCAGCAGTACGGAACTCCTTCAATTCCCCGAGCTCAAGGATCTGCTCGCCCGGTATGCAGGCAGCGCGCCCGGACGACAGCTTGTGCTCGGACTCGAGCCGCACAATAATCGCCCTCACCTGGAACATGCCCTGGCCGATGCCGGCGAGGCGATCTCGTATCTCCGCGACATTTCCGGAACACAAGCTGCCAGCGGAGCCGCTGCCATTCGGCTGCATTTCGACCAGGTGCGCGACCTGGAATCTGCAGTGCGCATTCTGCGTGTCGAAGGCGCGGCGCTCGACGGCCGCGAAATTCTGGATGTCTTCCATACGCTTACCATCGCGGCCGAATACCGCGGCATTCTGCAATCTGTGGCGGCCCGCTTCCCGCGTCTGGCGCAGCGCAGCAGCCGGCTTGCCGATCTGCGTGACATCGCGCGCCGTTATCAGCGCGCCTTCCTGCCGGACGGCAGTCTGGCCGACGAGGCAAGCGTAGCGCTCGGCCGCATTAGGCGCGACATCGGCCGCCAGCAGCGCGAAATTCAGGTTTCCCTGCAACGCTTCATGCGCGCGCACCGCAGCGACGGAACGCTCCAGGAAGACTTCGTCACCATTCGTGAAGACCGCTATGTGGTGCCCATCGTGGCCGGCCACAAGGGGCGTGTCGACGGCGTCATCCACGGTTCAAGCGGCACCGGCCGTACACTCTTCGTAGAACCGCTCGACACCATTCATCTCAATAACGAGCTGGTGCGCTTACGCGAAGACGAGCAGCGTGAAATCGAGCGCATCCTGGCCGAAATTACCAACGCATTGCGTGAGCACGCCGAAGAGATCGAAGCTACGGCCGATACTCTCGCAGAGTTCGACTGCATCTTCGCCAAGGCCGCCTTCGCCCGCGAGTACGATGCCGTCATTCCGCGCTTCAGCGCGGACTCAGGTGCCGGTCGCAAGCTCTTGCTGCGGGATGCGCGCCATCCCTTACTCGAAGCGGTGCTGCGCAAACAGAGCAAACCAATTGTTCCGATCTCGTTCGAGCTGAACGAGGAGCGCCGCTGTCTGCTCATCAGCGGACCCAACACCGGCGGCAAGACTGTCACGCTGAAAACAACCGGGTTGCTGGCGCTGATGGCGCATGCCGGGCTTCCGGTTCCGGCAACCGAAGCCGAGTTCCCGCTGCTCGATGACGTTTTAGCGGATATCGGTGACCAGCAGTCGATCGCCGAAAGTCTCAGCAGCTTCTCCGGACACCTGCTGCATGTCAAAGACATGCTCGAGCGCGTGACTCCGGACAGTCTGGTGCTGCTCGATGAGCTTGGCCGCGCCACAGACCCGGAAGAAGGCGGCGCACTGGGTGTGGCGATCCTTGATGAATTCCGCCAATCGGGCGCCTTCTGTCTCGCGTCCACTCATTTGCTGCCATTGAAACTTTACGGCGCGCGCACGCCCGGCGTGCTGAACGCCTCAATGGGTTTCGATGAAGCGACCCTGCAGCCCACTTATCAACTCAGGCTCGGAACACCGGGCAAATCGGCGGGGCTTGATATCGCTACCCGGCTCGAGCTGCCGCAATCGGTGCTGTCGCACGCGCGCTCGGTGCTGCCTCGCATGCAGGCGGATTTCCAGGATCTGCTGGCCGAACTGCATAGGCAGACAGATGAGAACGCCCGGCTGGCCGCGGATATGCGGCAGTCCACCGAACAACTGCGCCGCCGGACCGAGGAAGTAGAAGCGCATGCTGTGCGGCGGGAACAGCAGCGCCAGCGCGAATGGGACAGAAAAAAAGAAACGCTTATCGCGGATTTCGAAGCGCGCGCTCAGCTCATGATGGACCGCCTGACAGAGGCAAGCGAACAGCGCAAGGCCGCCGAACAGGCACAGCGCCTCATCTCCCGGACGAAGCGTGAGTTCCGCGAAGAAGCTGATCAGATCATGGCTCCTCCGCCCGAACTTGCCCCGGCGACCGCACCTCCACTCAAAATCGAAGAAGGAGCCCGCGTTCGCCTGCGCGACGTGCGCGAGACCGCGACCGTCCGTCGCATTCTGAAGAACGGCAACTTGGAAGTGGAAGCGGGTTTCCTCAAAATCCAGATCCCGCGCGAAGACGTGATCGAAGTGCTGTCACACACCGCGGCAGAATCGAAACTCCCGCGGAATGTAAGTCTTGAGGCGGGTCCACGCTGGGATACCTCATACCGTGAGTTGAATCTGATAGGACAGCGGGCGGAAGAAGCCGTCGAACAGGTCGATAAGTTTCTGGATTCCGCCGCGCTCGCGTCCGTTAACCGGGTCCGGATCATTCACGGACACGGCATGGGCATTTTGAAGAAAGCGGTCAGTGATTTTCTGGGCTCAAACCCGCACGTCAGCCGCTTTTATCCCGCAGCTCAATCCGAAGGAGGATCCGGTGCCACCATTGTCGAGCTTCGAGAATGACTCTATTGTTACACTTACACTATGCTTCGATTGTCGATAGGAATTGTGGGATTCGCGGCAGTCATGCTTGTAGCAGGTAATTCAGACTCGAGCTATGTGGATTCAGTCCGCCAGTGGCAACAAAAGCGCGATGCCGGACTGCGTTCACCGGATGGCTGGCTGACACTGGTCGGTCTGTTCTGGCTGAAGCCGGGCGATAACACAATCGGGTCGGACCCGGCGAACGATTTCGTGTTGCCCAAGAACGCCGCTCCGGCAAAGATCGGAACTCTTCACCTTAATGGTGAAAGCATCAAATTCACCAGTAGTGATGGTTCCTCCCGCACGCTGTCGTACAACGAAGACAAGCCCGACCTGGTGCATGCCGGGTCGGTGTCCTTCTACATCATTAAACGCGGCAATCGCTTTGCGGTGCGTGCCAAAGACAGCGCCAGCCCGGTTCTCAAGAATTTCACCGGAATGAAGTATTTTCCGATCAATCCGGAACTGCGCTTTACAGCGCGCATGATTCCCGATTCGAAGAAAATTCCGATCCTGAACATATTGGGAGAAACGGAAATGGAGGAAAGCCCGGGGCTGGTGGAATTCACTCACCAGGGCAAGAGCTATCACCTGCGACCAATCTACGAAGGCAAAACGCTCTTCTTCCTTTTCAAGGACCCGACGAACAAGACCGAAACCTACCAGGCAGGCCGGATGCTGAACACGCCGCTGCCTGTCGCCGGGAAAGTCGATCTTGACTTCAACAAGTCGTATAACCCGCCCTGCACGTTCACCCCCTACGCGACCTGTCCGCTTCCACCGAAAGAGAACACGCTTCCTTTCCCGGTCACTGCCGGCGAACTTCGTTACCGCAACGGGCACGCCGAATACTCCGCCGGCCAGTAACATAAGGTCGTGATCCTTGCGGCCGCCTCAACAGACAGTGGCAAACGTCTCGACTGGTTCCTGCATGAGCGCCTGCCCGAGTTCAGCCGCTCGCGCCTGCAATCCTGGATCAAAGACGAACGGGTTCTGGTGGATGGCAAGCCGGCGCGCGCCTCGTATTCGTTGCGCGGGAGTGAATCGATCTCTGTCTCGCCCGCCGAGTTCGCCCCGTTAAGGGCCGAAGCCGAAGAGATTCCGCTCCACATTCTGTACGAAGATCCCGACGTGGTCGCCATTGACAAACCCGCCGGCATGGTAGTCCATGCCGGTTTCGGTCACCGCAGTGGAACCGTTGTAAACGCGCTATTACACCGCTTCGGCTCTCTTTCATCGGTGAACGGAGATATTCGGCCGGGCATTGTGCACCGGCTCGACAAAGAGACCAGCGGCGTGCTGGTGATTGCACGCACCGATAAGGCCCATCTCGCACTAGCTCGGCAGTTTCACGATCGCGAAGTCGAAAAGATCTATTTTGCATTAGTGCATGGCCAGATGAAGGAACCAAAGGGTCGTATCACCGCGCCCATCGCGCGTGATCCCGTGCACCGGACCCGTATGACCGCGCGGCTCGGATCCGGGCGGCCGGCGCTCACCGAGTATGAGGTGATCGAAGATCTGGAACGCTTCAGCTATATGCGCATCAATCTCGGAACGGGCCGCACCCACCAGATTCGCGTTCACCTGTCGAGCATCCGGCACCCGATTGTCGGGGACCGCCTCTATGGAGCACCGGCTATTGTTCCCGGGCTGGCGCCGCTCGGCCGTTTCTTCCTCCACGCGCATCGCCTCCGCTTTCAATCGCCGGCGACCGGCGAACCGGTTGTGGTCAAGAGCCCTCTGCCATCCGAACTCGCCCGGTTCCTCGAATCACTCCGCTCAAACGCGGCTAGAATATAGGCATCCCGATGAAGTTCTTAGTGGTTTCCGCGACCGGCCTGGCATTGAGCGCTGCTTTCTGCTGGAGCACTCTGCAGGCGCATCCCCAGCAGGCGCAGGCTCCGGAGCCGGATGAAGCTCCGCCCATCCGAGCCGAAGTTACGCGCGTCAACATGCTGTTCACGGTGACCGACAAGAAAGGCCGCTTCGTCACCGATCTTAATAAGAGCGACTTCGAGGTCTTCGAAAACAAGAAGCAGCAAAACATCATGGAGTTCACCGCGGAAACCGATCTGCCGCTCCGGCTGGCCATTCTGATCGATACAAGCAACAGCATCCGCGACCGGTTTCATTTCCAGCAGGAGGCCGCGACAAACTTCATCAACAGCGTGATGCGCACGCAGGACAAGGCCGTCGTGGTCAGCTTCGATACTTCCACCGAACTTGTTGCGGACATGACCAACGACACCAATGAACTGGAGAAAGCCGTGCGCAGTCTGCGCCCGGGCGGCGGAACGGCGCTGTACGACGCGATCTATTTTGCCTGCAAGGAGAAGCTCATGCGCGATCAGCCCCTATACAAGTTCCGGCGCGCCATGGTGATCTTGAGCGATGGAGAAGATAACGAAAGCCGCTACAGCCGCGAACAGGCGCTAGAAATGGCGCAGCGCGCAGATACCGTGATCTATACCATTTCGACGAACATCACTCACATCGAAACAGAGGGTGACAAGGTTATGCGCTATTTCGCGGAACAGACTGGCGGAGCCGCATTCTTTCCATTTCAGGCCAAAGACCTGAATCAATCATTCGAAAACATCGCGAACGAATTGCGGCACCAATACAATCTGTTCTACCGCCCGGAACCGCTCGTGACAGACGGCAAATTCCACGACGTCACCATCAAAGTCAAAGGCCGCAAAGACCTGATCGTGCGGGCGCGCAGAGGTTATTACGCGCGGCGCGCCTCTGTCTGATCAGCGCTCAAACGGGAATTCGAAATACGTGATCTCCCGGCCCGACCGGACGTCTTTGAGTCCGTTCAAATACAGCTTGTCGCCGGGCTCGGATTTCGCCTCGAAATAGAAGAAGCCGCTCGCTGAATCCCCCGCCGGCAGCATCTTAGCGCTGAAGGCGCGCTCCACGATAGCTGGCGTGTCCAGCGGATTCTTCTTTTTCGGCAACGGTACGGGCACACGTACTCCGGTTTGAGACGGATGTTTGCCTGAGGTAGCAAGAAACGGGATGTCCTCCGGACTGATCGCAGTCGCGTGACGCCCATCGGCCGCCACTAGGCTCACTTCCAGGTCGCGCAGATCGAGCGCTGTGTCACGCTTGTTTTCCACCACGATGAGTACCGGCAAGACTCCGTATCGCAGCAGATCCGCCTTTTTGCCAAAAGCGGTACTCACCAGCTCTTCGTTATCGAACGGCTTCGCTCCCACCGTAACCTGGTCCGAACTCTGATGCGCGTACTCGCTGGCGGCCCCTACCTGGAACCCTTTCTCGGTGGCAGCCGCCCCCAGAGCTAATAAGAACGTCCCCAACGCTATACTCGAAAGCACGAATCGAGTGTTCGGAATCACGCGCGCTCTTCTCCTCTATCGCTTTATCCAGCTCTTGTCCCTGCCAGTAGTGGCTCTCTATTTCGCTGCGCGTCTATTGACTGATCGCGCTTATCAGCGGCATTTCGTCGAACGCCTTGGAGTGCTCCCCAGGTCTTTTTCACGGACGAAGCCGGGCGCGATCTGGTTCCATGCCGTTTCCGCTGGCGAGGTTGCTTCCAGCATAACGTTAATCCGCAACATGCGCGCCGAACAACCGCGGATACCTGTTTATCTGTCCACTTCGACTCCGGCCGGCCGGCAAACTGCTCTACGTCAAGCGGCCGGGCTGGTGGATGGAATCTTCTATGCGCCCATCGATTACATTTCGTGTGTGCGCCGCTGCTTACGCATGATCCGTCCGGCGCTGGTGGTGATTCTTGAAACGGAGATCTGGCCAAACCTGTTCAAAGAAGCGCGAGATGCCGGCGCCGGACTTGTCGTGGTCAATGGCCGAATCTCGAATCGCGCCTGGCGCCGTTATCGAGCCTGGCGCTGGTTCTTCTGCGCCATCATGCAATTGCCGGATTTTGTCTTCACCCAGAGCGCTATTGACCGCGAGCGCTATTTAGAGCTGGGCGTTCCACAGCCGAAACTCGGCATAAACGTGAACTTGAAATATGACGTGCCCGCCACGGGTGAGCCAGCGCTGCCGCTCACAAATTTCAACCCTTCGCACATCTGGATCGCGGCGAGCACAGTAGGCCCGGATGAGCGCGGAAGCGCTCACAAACACACTGTCGATGAAGACGACTTGGTAATTGCTGCGTTTCAGCAGCTCTCGGCTGAATTTTTGGGTCTCCTGCTTGTACTTGCCCCGCGTCAGCCCGCGCGTTTCGATGCGGTTGCTCGCAAGCTGGAACAAGCCGATATCCGCTTCGTGCGGCGCAGCGCATTGAAGCTCGACGGCGACATGGATCTCGTTCCCGGAGTGCTGCTGCTGGACACGATCGGCGAGCTCGCGTCGCTGTACACGTTTGCGGACGCGGTGTTCGTTGGCGGCTCCATTGCACCTCGCGGCGGACATAACATCATCGAGCCTGCCAGCGCAGCGGCTGCCATCGTCATCGGCCCGCACATGGAAAACTTCCAAGGCATCGTCCAGGATTTCCGCGAGGCAGCAGCGATCAAACAGATTCAACACGGTGAAGAACTGTTGCCGGCCATCCGTGATCTGCTGGCAGATCGCACACAAGCCGAGGAACTCGGCCGCAGAGCACAACAAGTGGTCAGCTTGAGGCGGGGCGCCGTTCAGTCCGTTGTGCAACGTCTGTGGCCGATCTACTTCGCCAGTACGCCCCGGCCCACTCACAACTTCTTCGCGCGTGTGGTGCTCGGCGCCCTGGCCCACGCCTGGATTTGGGGCGGAAGATGGAAGAGGCGCACCGGTGAACAACTGTCGTATGCCGTCCGGCCGCTTGCTGTTCCTGTCGTCAGCGTTGGCGGCATCACTGTTGGGGGAGCGGGTAAAACACCGGTTACGAACTATCTCGCAATTCGTCTGCGGCAAAGAGGATCCTGGCCGGCCATTCTGACCCGCGGCTACCAGCGCAGATCGCCGTCGAAAGACATCATTCTGCCTCCGGGCGCATCCATGCCCGCTGCCTTCACCGGGGATGAAGCACAGATCTTTCTACGGTCCGCGGATGTTCCGCTGGGCATTGGCGCTTATCGCTATGAATGCGCGCAGATCCTTCTGCGCCAGTTCCCCGAAACCAATATTCTTCTGCTCGATGATGGTTTCCAGCACTCACGCTTGCAGCGCAGCCTTGACGTCGTAGTAATCGATGGACTGGATCCGTTTGGGCAAGAGAACGTCATACCGCTCGGGCGGCTGCGCGAGCCCTTATCCGCCCTGGCCCGTGCGGATATATTCGTTGTGACCCGCGCCGAAAACGATCTGCGGTTTCAAACGATCGCCGCGCGGCTTCGAGAGTTCAATCCGATTGCTCCAGCGTTTCGTACCCGTTTGATCGGGCGGTGCTTTCGCGATTCTCAGGGCGAGTCCATTCCGGACCCAAGTGGAAAGCAAGTGGCCGCGTTCTGTGGTCTCGGTAATCCTGATAATTTTTGGAACACTCTCGAATCCCTGGGCATGGACGTGGTTTTCAAATGGGGATTCGCGGACCATCACGCCTACAAGCCGGTTGAGCTAAAGCGAATCGCACATCACGCCATCTGCCATGGGGCCGAGATCCTTATTACGACTGAGAAAGACTGGATCAACTGCCCGCCTCACGTCGAGAGAACGATCGCGCCGCTGAGACTGGCATGGCTCGAGATTGAGTTGGAGCTGGAAGACGAAGCGCGATTTCTGCCGTTGATCGAAAGCGTCATCCGAAAAGAGCAACGGCGCGGGATGGCATCTTAGCCGGGCCATTTCAGCGCGCGTCTGCTATTGTTGCGGTTTTACGACGCGAATGCGATTTTCCGAGCTTGAAATTTCCTGCCAAGAATTCACCCTGGACAACGGTCTGAAAGTCATTGTCCATGAGGATCACAAGACGCCGATTGTAGCCGTAAACCTTTGGTATCACGTGGGTTCGAAGAACGAGAAGCCGGGCAAGACCGGCTTTGCCCACTTGTTTGAACATCTGATGTTCGGCGGTAGTGAGCACCTGAATGGCAGCTATATCGAGGTCATGGAACGCATTGGCGCGACAGATCTGAACGGCACCACGAGTGAAGACCGCACGAACTATTTCGAGAATGTTCCGACCTCCGCTCTCGATTTCGCGCTCTTTGCCGAATCGGATCGCATGGGTTACTTCTATAACACAATCAACCAGGAAGTGCTCGATCTGCAGCGGGGCGTAGTGCAGAACGAGAAGCGCCAGGGGGAAAACCAGCCCTATGCGATTGTCGAAGATCTGATCGTCAAGTCCACTTACCCGGTGGGCCATCCCTATGACCACACGGTCATCGGCTCGATGGAAGATCTGGATTCGGCGACGCTTGATGACGTGAAGGAGTGGTTCAAGACCTACTACACGCCTTCGAACGCGGTAGTGGTCGTCGCCGGCGATATCTCGGTTGCGTGCGCGCGGGAGAAGGTCCGGCGCTACTTCAACGATATTCCTCCCGGGCCGCCCGTTGCGCATCAGCGCGCCTGGGTCGCCAAGATGAGCGGCGAACATCGTGAGACGGTCGAGGATCGTGTGCCCCACGCGCGCCTGTACAAAATGTGGAACGTGCCCGGCTACGGCACGACTGAAGCGGATCATCTTCGCTTGGCAGCCGCTATTTTGTCCACCGGAAAGGCTTCGCGGCTTTATAAACGTCTCGTCTATGACGAGCAGATTGCAACGCAAGTGGGAGCATATCTCGATGAGCGTGAGATCGGTAGCCAGTTCGTGATTGTTGCTACCGCACGCCCGGGTGTTGACCTGAGCGAAGTGGAACGGGCCGCGGATGAAGAACTGGCACGCTTCGTCGAGGATGGCCCAAGCGACCGCGAGCTCGAACGGATCAAGACTCAGAACTATGCGGCATTCGTTCGCGGTGTTGAGCGCATCGGCGGTTTTGGCGGCAAGTCAGATATCCTGGCCAGCTCTGAAACGTATCTCGGTGCGCCGCACGGCTACAAGGCGCGGCTGAAAAATTTGGAGGAAGCCACCAACCAGGACCTTCGGGACGTAGGCCGCGCCTGGCTCTCCGATGGTGTGTATGCGCTCGAAGTTCTGCCCTTCGAGGCGAACCATAACGCCACGGTGATCACTCCGGACCGCAGCACCGCTCCTCAGGTCGGCACTCCGCATGATCTGAAGCTGCCGGCACTCAAGGAAGCGACCCTCAGCAATGGACTGCGAATTCTTCTCGCCGAGCGGCACGAGGTTCCGGTTGTGAATTTCTGGCTCGACGTAAACGCCGGCTTCGCCGCTGATCAGGGCTTCCTTCCAGGCACCGCCCGGATCACGTCGGCGCTGCTGACCGGGGGAACCAGTCGCCGGACCGCGCTCGAGATCAGCGATGAACTGCTCGCCCTGGGGGCGCAGCTGAATAGTGGTTGCAACCTCGATCTCTCTACCGTTTACCTTTCGGCCTTGAAACCGGCTCTCGACGATTCTCTGGACCTGTTCGCCGACGTTATTTTGGATCCCATATTCCCTGAGGCGGACTTTGAGCGGCAGAGGCAGCTGCAACTGGCTGCCATTGCCAATGAAAAAGTAACGCCGCTGCAGATGGCATTGCGCGCTTTGCCTCCGATTCTCTTCGGACCCAAGCACGCCTACGGTGTTCCCC
The DNA here is from genome assembly GCA_963846185.1 of uncultured Acidobacteriaceae bacterium. Lineage (GTDB taxonomy): Bacteria > Acidobacteriota > Terriglobia > Bryobacterales > Bryobacteraceae > Bog-105. The sequence continues at coordinate 144,285 of CAWJVA010000008.1, forward strand.
TGACCGGATCCGGCACGGAAGAGAGCGTGAAGCAATTGAATCGCGAACACTCCGCCCGCTTTCACGCAACCTGGTTCAAACCAAATAACGCAACTCTGGTGGTGGTCGGGCGACACTACACTCGATGAGATCAAGCCGAAGCTCGAAAAGCATTTCTCGGACTGGGCATCGGGTTCCGTTCCCAACAAAGATCTGCCTGCCATTGAGCGCCCGTCGAAGCCGGTCATTTACCTCGTGGATAAGCCCGGCGCTCTGCACTCGGTCGTCGTCGCGGGTACGCTTGCGCCGCCACCGGATGCTCAAACGGAAACCGTGCTGGAAACCATGAATAACGTTTTCGGCGGCACCTTCGGCGCGCGTCTGAACATGAACCTCCGCGAGGACAAGCACTGGTCCTACGGAGCGGGGTCGGTTCTCTACGCGGCGCGGGCGCAACGGCCGTTTCTCGCTTATGCCTCGGTTCAGGGCGACAAGACCGCTGAATCGCTTGCGGAGATTCTGAACGAAATCGCCGGCATGAACGGAGCCAGGCCGGTTACCGGGCAGGAGCTCGACAAAGTCAAACAGCAGCAGATTTTCGAGCTGCCTGGCGCGCACGAGACGATGAATGCAATCGGCAATCTGTTTGGAGATTTGCTTCAGCTCGGACTGCCGCTGAATTTCTACGATGATTACGTGGAGCGCGTCTCCGCCATCAGCGCTCGAGGACATTGAATCAGCGGCGCGTTCACTGCTTGACCCGAGGCGCATGATCTGGATGGTAGTCGGTGACCGGTCTCAACTCGAGAAACCGTTACTGGAATTGGCGATCGGCGACATTGTTGTTACCGGGAGCTGAAAAGCACACCGTTGATCTGCTGTCGAAAGTTGACGGTGCTTTCGGTATGGAATACGCTGAGACATATGCCCCCGGACTCTCGCGCCATTTCTGAGCGCCGCGTGAAGATTTTCAAGCACGGGCAAAACCGGTCGGTGCAAATCCCGCGCGAGTTCGACTTTCCTGGGGACGACGCACTCATGCGCAAGGAAGGGGCTCGCCTCATCATCGAGCCAATGCCGCCCAAGTCACTTCTTGCCGTGTTGGCGCACTCTCGCCCCGATAGAAGAAGAATTCCCGGAAATCTCCGACGTTCCTGCCGAAGCTCTTGAGATCTAATGCGCTATTTGCTGGATACGAACGTCGTTTCGGACCTCGTTCGAAGTCCACAACGCAAGGTGATGCAGCACATCTCCAGAATCGGAGAGGCGCAAGTCTGCACTAGCATTGTCGTCGCAGCGGAACTGCGGTACGGGGTAAAGAAGAAAGGCTCTGCAAGGCTTTCAGCCCAGCTCGATGCTGTTCTTGGCGCGCTGGATGTGCTGCCCTTTGAAGCACCGGCGGACGATACCTACGGGCTTCTTCGCGTTTACCTCGAACAGGCTGGCCGGTCTATTGGCGCGAACGATTTACTTATAGCCGCCCAGGCGGTGACACTCGGATACACGATTGTGACTGATAACGAGCAAGAGTTCGCGCGGATTACTCAATTACCTCGCGAGAACTGGTTGCGGATCTGACGCCGAGGTTTCGCGTTCGCCGGCCGAACCTGGTTTCGTAGCATTGAGAGAGTAATCGTTCCACCACTCCCTCACACCATAGTTCAAGCAAAGACTTCAGTAAGCTGCAATTCCGCATCGAACATCGCAAGCGGAATACGATCGCCCAATTCGTAACGAGTGCTCTGTCCGGATCGGAGCATCACCGTAACGGCCTTTCTTTTGGGATGCACGATCCAGAATTCTTCCGCGCCCGTTGTGAGACAAAGTGTCGCTTTCTCGCGCATCTCGGCCTTCGAATTCGACGGAGACAAGATTTCGATGACTAGGTCAGGCGAGCCTTGGAGATTATCTTCCTCGTCTACAGCCTGCCAGCGGGAGTGCGCTAGAAAAGCGACATCGGCGCCACGCACATCATATTCGGGCAGTGCTCGGAAGGGAAACTCGGATGTGACAATTCCTTTGTGCGCGGCCAGTGGAGTGAGCAGGGAAACGAGGCGGTGCTGCAGCCGTACATGCTTCATCTTGGGACGGGTCAACGTGACAAGACGCCCCCAATGGAGTTCTTCGATGACGCCCTCTCGATTCGGAAGCTCCCGATACTGAGCCACTGTCATCAGCAAGGGTTCGGCTAGCGTGGCCACAGGTCAATCCAGCTTCTCGGGTTCAATGGCGGCGCTTTCACCCACCGCTTTCTTCTCCCAGTATTTGCGAACCCAGGCTTCCCAGCTTTTGCCCGCCGCGGGATCTCGATCGCTGAACGCAAGCGCCGCGATGTCGGAATAGGGAATGTTCACGCGTGGGCTGCCGTTCGCCGGCAAAATCCGAGCGAGAGAAGCTCGCGAGCGAATTGCCCTGCTTGCGGTCGTACAGATATCCGTCGACCACGCTTCCGTCCTTGCGCGTGATCTTCACATCGCCTCGATAATCGAACGCCTTCTCGAGCGCCATCCCGGATTTCGTCTTCGCTCGCAAGCGAAGGAACCCAGCCCTGCAACTGCTCGTGGTCAAAGCCTGGCGCGACTTCCAGCTCGTCCGGATTCAAATGTTCCGTCCGCTCACGCCTGCGTTTCTCCGGCGCCTTGATATTGCACCAGCGGATTGTAGGAATGCACGGGCTTGTGCGGCTCGTTCAGCAGAGCCAGCGCGTCCTCATCCGGATAGCGGTTGAAGAGACTGGCCTTCGCCATCGCCCAGAACCCGCGCAGCGAGCCGAAGCCGTAGTCGACCGCCGAAGCTTCATAACCGCTGTGCACCATGCAATTCGCGCACTTGGGATTGCCCGATTCGGTGCCGTAGTTCGGCTCCACTCCGTCTCGGCCAACAATTCTTCGAACGTGTCGGCGTAGCCGTCCTGCAGCAGGTAGCAGGGCTTCTGCCATCCGAACACGTTATAGGTCGGCATGCCCCAAGGCGTGCAGGCGAAGTGGCGGTGCCCCATCAGGAATTCGCCAAACAGCGGAGACATATTGAATTTCCAGGAGCGCTTGCGATTCGCCAGGATCGCGCGGAACAGCCGGCGCGTGCGCGCGCGTGCCCAGGAAATGCTGTTGGTCCGGCGCTTTGTCGTACGAATACCCGGGCGAGAGCATCATGCCCTCGACGCCGAGCTCCATCATCTCGTCGAAGAAGCGCCGCACGCTGTTCGGATCGGCTCCGTCAAAAAGCGTGGTGTTCGTGGTGACGCGAAAGCCGCGCGCCAGGGCCGCCTTGATGCCGCGCACCGCAATGTCGTAGCCGCCTTCGCGGCAAACCGAGAAATCGTGATGCTCGCGCTCGCCGTCCACGTGAACGGAGAAGCTCAGATACTTACTTGGCTTGAATAAGTGAAGTTTCTCTTCCAGCAGCAGGGCATTCGTGCATAGATAAATGTATTTTTTGCGGGCAACCAATCCCGCAACGATTTCGCCAATCTGCGGATGCATCAGCGGCTCGCCGCCCGGGATGGCCACCGTTGGAGCGCCGCATTCATCTACCGCGCGGAAGCACTCATCCGGCGTAAGCTGGCGTTTCAGAACGTGTGCCGGATACTGGATTTTGCCGCAGCCGGCGCAGGCAAGATTGCAGCGGAACAGCGGCTCCAGCATTAGCACTAGCGGATACTGTTTCCGGCCCTGCAAGCTTCTGCTTCAGCACGTAGGTCGCGGTCGTCCACATCTGCGAGACAGGAACACTCATAATTGTCGCTATCTCCATGTTAGACCGGCGAGTTTGCGTCCGGTAACTCGTTTCGTTCGCCCGGCCGCGCGTTTAGCGAAATTACAATCCGTTTTTCTCCATTCAATGCCGCCAGGAGCAGTTCAACCCCGAATTGCCTCCGAACTCCCTCTGAATGCACGTTGCCGAACGTTGTTGCGGCAGGTTGAAAACGTAATGACTTGTTATACTTAAGCTGTCTTATGCCTCCCGCTGGACTCGCAACCGATACCCCTGTTTCTACCGGTTTTCTTCCGGTGAGCGGCAGCACGAAAAAAATCATTCTCTTGAAGCCGCGCGGCTTTTGCGCGGGCGTGGTGCGGGCAATCGATGTCGTCAAGATTGCTCTCGATTTGTATGGCGCTCCGATTTATGTACGGAAGGAAATCGTACACAACCGGCACGTCGTCGATGAATTGAGGCACGCCGGTGCGATCTTCGTCGAGGAACTAAGTGAAGTTCCGGAAGGCGCGCGGGTCATCTTCAGCGCTCATGGCGTTTCGCCCGCAGTTTGGGCGCAGGCGAGAGAACGGAAGCTCCAGGTCATCGACGCCACCTGCCCGCTGGTCACGAAAGTTCATCTGGAAGCAGTGCGCTTCGCCAAGCAAGGCTACACAATCGTGCTGATTGGACATCGCGATCACGATGAGGTCATTGGTACGCTTGGGCGAAGCCCCGCAGAGCACCATCCTGGTTTCGGATGTCGAAGACGTGAATCGTCTCGAGATCAAGGATCCCGAACGTATTGTTTACCTCACTCAGACGACTCTGTCACTGGATGAAACCAAAGACATCGTCACACGTCTGATGGAGCGTTTTCCGAAGATTATCGGACCTAAATCTCAAGATATTTGCTACGCAACAGAGAATCGTCAACTGGCCGTCAAAGCAGTAGCGCCGCTCTGCCAGGCGCTGCTCGTGGTGGGCTCGCAGAACAGCTCGAACTCCCGCCGGCTAGTCGAGGTATGCGAAAAGGCAGGAATCCCTGCCTACCTGCTGGACGATTTGACGCGAGGTGCGTGCAGAGATGCTCCACGATGTGGACACCGTCGCCGTTACCGCCGGCGCATCCGCACCCGAGCATCTGGTTCAGGAATTGATCGATCACTTGCGGACGAAAGGATACAACGATCTGGAAGAGGCGGAGATCAAAGAGGAAGACGTGCGCTTTACACTTCCTTCCGATCTTGAAAAATTCACGCCTCGCCTTCACACACGGCGTGTTTAGCGTATCGAAACGATGAAGTCCAGTCTACACATTTCCGATTCTTTGAATACCGCAGCCGCCGAGGCGATTCATCGCGCATCGAACGCGCTGCTTGATCGGCAGTTCCCGGAAGGGTACTGGTGGGCAGACCTCAGAGCCGACACGACACTCGAGTCGGACTACGTACTGATGGAGTTGTGGCTGCATCCGCCGGTGAACGGAGTCTGGAATCCGCCGACGCGCGCCCGCATCGATCGTGCGGTTCAGGCCATCCTCGACCGGCAGCTCGAAGACGGCGGATTCAACGTTTATCTGCACGGACCGTCGGAAATTAGCGCCTCCATCAAAGCATATTTTGCGCTGAAAGTAGCCGGCATCCCGGTATCCGATTCGCGAATGCAGCGGCTTCGGGAGCGCATTCTGGAGCTTGGCGGCTTGCAGGCTGCCAATAGCTACGTTCGAATCAACTTGAGCCTGTTCGGATTGTTTCCGCGCGAGGCGTGCCCTTCGATTCCACCGGAAATCGTCCTCCTCCCGTTCAAGTTCATTTACCAGATGTCGTCCTGGACAAGAGCCATCGTCATGGCCCTTTCGATTGTCCATTCGGCAAATCCGCAGCGTCCGGTTCCCGCCGGCTTTACCCTGGAAGAGCTGTTTCTAAGGGGCGCGCCCATGCATCCTGAGCGCGACCTGAAGACCTTCAGCTGGCGGAATGGCTTCCTGCTGCTCGATCGTTTTCTAAAAATCTGGGAGCGGCGCGGACCACGCTTCATTCGCGAATATGCCGTCAGGAAATGCGCGGACTGGATGATAGAACGCTTCGATCGCTCGGACGGCCTGGGCGCCATCTATCCCTCCATGCAGTACGCCATCATGGCGCTGGACGTTCTCGGCTATGGTCCCGATCATCCGCTGCGGCGCGAGGCGCAACATCAGTTCGACCGCTTGATGATCGATGACGAGCGCGGGTTCTGCATGCAGCCGTGCTTTTCTCCGGTATGGGACACGGCGCTCGCCGCGTTTGCCCTGGCCGAAACCGAATACCCACCCATCGATGCACTGCGCCGCTGCGCAGACTGGCTGCTTTCGAAAGAAGTCAGGCGCAAGGGCGACTGGACGGTGAAGCGGCCGAACGCGCAGCCTTCGGGTTGGGCATTCGAATTCAACAACGATTTTTACCCGGACGTGGACGACACCGCCATGGTGCTGCTTGCGCTCGAAAAGTTTCGCGCCACGGACGACGTCAAGCAGCGCGCGTGCATGCGGCGGGCCATCGATTGGCTGCTCGCCATGCAAGGCAAAGACGGCGGATGGGCAGCTTTCGATGTGGACAACAACTGGAACATTTTGAGCTATGTTCCGTTCGCGGATCACAATGCAATGCTCGACCCTTCGTGTCCGGATATTACGGGCCGCGTCATCGAAGCGTTGATGGGGTCCGGATTGGCCCAGGATCATCCCGCGATCAAGCGCGGAGTCGCGTTTCTGTTGCGTGCCCAGGAGGCGGATGGCAGTTGGTACGGCCGCTGGGGCGTGAATTACATCTACGGCACCTTCCTCGCACTGCGCGGTTTGCGCGCCGCAGGAGTCGGCGAAAACGAACCCAGCATTCAGCGCGCGCTCGAATTCATTCGTGCTTATCAGAACCGGGACGGCGGCTGGGGCGAGAGTTGCGCCAGTTACGACGAGAACCGCTACATGCCCAATCCGAGCACGCCTTCACAAACCGCATGGGCCATTCTCGCGCTGCTGGCCGGAGGCGATATTCGCAGCGAGAGCCTTTATAACGGCGTGGAGTATCTGGTCCGGACACAGCGCCCGGATGGAAACTGGAACGAGGATTACTGCACTGGTACCGGTTTCCCGCGTGTTTTCTATCTCGCCTACACCGATTACCGAAACACGTTCCCAGTGCTTGCCTTGGCGAGCTACCGCAAAGCAACGGTATCTCAACGCGAAGACGCCGGCGTGGGCGCGCTCTGACATACATTGCCCGACACGCTTGTAACCGGCGCCAGCGGTTTTCTCGGCTGGCACGTGGCGCGTCTGCTCACCGAACGTGGATACAGCGTGCGCGCCCTGTGCCGGCCGGCGAGCCGGCTTCGTGAACTGGATGTAGAGCGCATCGAGGGCGATCTCCGCGATCCCGCTTCGCTCGCCCGTGCCGTTGCGGGCTGCCGTGCGGTATTTCACGTGGCCGCGGATTACCGGTTATGGTCCAAGCGGCCGCAGGATCTCTATGAATCCAACGTTGAGGGCACTCGTAATCTGCTGGATGCAGCGGCGGCAGCAGGCGTTGAGCGCATTGTTTACACAAGCACCGTCGGGTGTATCGGAATGCCGCTCGACCGCCCCGGAAACGAGGACACGCCGGTGGCGATCTCAGATATGGCTGGACACTATAAGCGGTCAAAGTGGTTGGCCGAGCAGGTCGCGCTCGAGAAGGCCCGGGCCGGCATGCCGATTGTCATCGTGAATCCCACTGCACCGGTCGGGGATCATGACTGGAAGCCCACGCCTACGGGCAAAATCATCCTCGATTTCCTGCTCGGCAAGATGCCGGCCTTTGTGGATACTGGCTTGAATCTCGTCGACGTGCGCGATACCGCGATCGGCCACTTGCTCGCGGCGGAAAAGGGTAAGCCCGGTGAGCGATACATTCTCGGCTGCGAGAATCTTACGCTCGAGCAGATACTCGGTCGGCTTGCCGCGCTTTCAGGAAAGCCTGCGCCGTCGATGAAAATTCCGTACGCAGTCGCGTACGCGGCGGGAGTTGTAACAACAGCCTGGGCGAACTTCAGCGGGACGCCTCCGGTGGCGCCTCTCGAGGCCGTCAAAATGGCTCATAAGAAGATGTTCGCGTCGCACGAGAAAGCTGCGCGCGAACTGGGCTTTTCTCCAGGGCCCGTCGACTCCGCTCTCCAACGCGCCATGCAGTGGTTTCAGGCGAACGGGTACTGCTAAAGAGCATGGCCATTCTCTATGTAGCTTCCGATGCGTCAGAGCTGAAGCCCTTCGCTCAGTTGCTCACCGCCTTACGCAAATTGAAGTGGCCAATCGATTACGCGTACGAGGGGATCTGGGAAAGCCGCCGCATTTTACTTGCCGCCAATGGCGCCGGGCCTAAACTCGCCGCCCAGGCTGTAGAAACCGCTATCCGCGCAGGGATGGTCGCCGAGCTTTCGTCTTCCAAGCTGGAGGCGGTTGTCAGCACCGGATACTGTGGAGCGATAGATCCGGCGCTGAAACCACTGCAGATCGTAGTTGCCACCGAGGTAGTGGACCCCGCCACCAACGAGAGGTTCGAATGCGCACAAGTGACGGGCAGCGGCGAGTTCGCTTCCGGACCGATCCTCTCGCAAGATGAGATAGCTCACAATGCGGCGGCCAAAGAACGGCTGCGCGGTTCGGGTGCGATCGCGCTGGACATGGAGGCCGTGGGTGTCGCGGCTCGGGCAAAACGTGCTGCGCTGCCCTTTGCCTGCATCAAAGTGGTTTCCGACAGCGCTTCAGAGTCGTTTCCATTCGACCTCAATCAAATGCGAACGGCCGAGGGCCGGGTGGCGCGTGGGAAAATTGTAGTACACGCCCTCACGCATCCGAACGTCATCCCGGCTCTGTACCGGTTGAAGAAACGAACGGAAGATGCCGCAAAGGTACTTGGAGAATTTCTTGTCAGTTGCCGAATCAACACAGAGCCGCAGAGCGTTCCCAGCGAACAAGACCGTTCCTGAAACGATGCAGGCCGCCGTGTATGTCGGCGACGGGCGCGTTTCGGTTGAATCGGTGCAAACACCGCGCATCGGGCCGGGAGAAATCCTGGTGCGGGTGGAAACCTGCGGCATCTGTCACACCGACCTCAAGAAAATTGAATACAACTTACTCCCTCCCCCGCGTATCTACGGCCATGAGACGGCAGGGGTTGTGGTGCAGACCGGCGCCGCTGTCGATCAATATCAGCCCGGCGACCGCGTTGTAGTCTTTCATCACGTTCCGTGCGGCGATTGTTTTTATTGCCAGCGGCGCCTCTACGCTCAATGTCCGGTTTACAAGAAAGTCGGTGTGACATCGGCCTTTGAGCCGGCTGGCGGCGGTTTCTCTCAGTACGTGCGCGTAATGGATTGGATCGTGCGACGGGGGATCGAAAGGATTCCGGACAGTGTGTCGTATGACCAAGCCTGCTGGGTCGAACCCGTTAACACCTGTCTCAAAGGGGTGGAGTCGCTCGCGCCACAAAAAGGCGACGTGGTAGCCGTGCTGGGGCAAGGGCCGATCGGTTTGATCTTCACCATGCTGGTAAAGCGAATGGGCGCGAGCGTGCTTGCAACTGATACGATTGCTCTGCGCCGCGATTTGTCAGAGCGGTTTGGCGCACATGCGTTCGACCCGCGCTCTTCAGGTTTTGAACAGGCGATCGGGAATTTCACTAGCGGCCGGGGCGCCGACGCCGTTATCCTCGCCACCAACGTAAAAGGACTGGTGGAACAAGCGCTTCACATTTCACGTCCAGGAGCAAAGATCCTGCTTTTCGCTCAAACATCCACGAACGAACGAATCGAGTTTTCCGGAGCGGATGTATGCGTTGGCGAACGTATGTTATTTGGCTCATATAGCGCGGATATTGATCTTCAGGCGGAGTCCGCCAGGCTTGTCTTCAGTCGTGAACTTCCACTCGACGAACTCATCTCGGACCGCTTCCGTTGGCGGACATCGAACGCGGCATTGCCATTGCGCAGCGTCCGAGCGAGCGCTCCTTGAAGGTTGTTGTTCATCCACAGGAGTTGCACTAGTGGCGGCCACGGCGGCTGTAATGCAGGCGGCGGTTTGTACGGCAAAGAGGACGTCCGGCTGGAGTCCGTGCCTGTGCCCGCCATCGGGCGCGGAGAATTACTGGTCCGCGTTCGCACCGCGCTCACTTGCGGTACCGACGTAAAGGTATTTCAGCGCGGTTATCACGCCCGCATGATTCAACCGCCGGCTCTCTTCGGACATGAGCTGGCCGGTGACATCGTTGCGATTGGCGAAGGCGTCAAAGGTTCAAGATTGGCCAGCGAGTAGTGGCTGCTAACTCGGCGCCCTGCGATGTATGCTTTTTCTGCCAGCGTGGACAGCAGAACCTATGCGAGGACCTGCTCTTCAATAATGGCGCGTATGCAGAATATATCCGCATTCCCGAGCGGATAGTGCTAAGAACACATACTTCATTCCGGATAATCTCGAGTACCAAGACGCGGCCATGGCAGAGCCGCTTGCTTGCGCGGTACGTGGGCTCGATGAGAGTAGTTTCAGCCCGGGCGACACGGTGGTGGTGCATGGGCCTGGGCCCCATCGGGTTGATGTTCGTCCGCATTGCCAGAGACGCGTGTCGGGGCACGTGTCATAGCGATCGCCCGGCGCGTTGAACAGCTCGATCGAGCCATCATGCTCGGAGCACACGAAGGAATTTTGCTGAGCAAGGGAATCGAGTTGCACGACGATGCTGCGTCCATGTCAGAAATGAGACGCGCACCGATGGGCGGGGCGCGGATGTGGTCATCGAGGCCGTCGGAATCCCGGCGCGTGGGAGCTATCGACACGCTTGGTGCGCAAAGGCGGTTCATCAACTTCTTCGGCGGCTGTCCGGCAGGAACTTAGGTGCCGCTGGACACTGACCTTCTCCATTACTCGAAGATTACGTGCCGGGCGAGCTTCCATCACACGCCCGATCACGTCCGCACGCTCGTTCGGTCTATTGTCGGACGGCACTTGATGCAGCCTACTTGGTCAATCACGAAGAGCCGTTGAGTGCGCTCCCGAAAGTGCTGGCTGAATCTGGCGCACCACCGCAACGGCCAAATAAAGACTGCGATCATCCCGTAAGCATGACTCTCAACATATAGTCAGCCGTGCCAGTCGCACAACTTGCAGCCCAAGGAGTATCATCAAAGCGCAGTCGCTCCGAAGGGACCGCGTATTCGCGCGAGGATGCCCTAGAATACACACGCTGGCTCGCAACCCATCACTACGAGAACTTCCAGGTCGTCAGCTTTCTGCTTCCGAAGGCGCTTCACCAGGATTTCTATAACGTGTACGCGTTCTGCCGTTGGGCTGATGATCTGGGTGACGAGATCGGTGATCCGCAGGAGAGCCTTCGTCTCCTCGCCTGGTGGCGTGAGGAATTGGAAGGCGATGTACCGCGGCGAAGCAGCACACCCGTATTCGTTGCCTTGCAGGAGACGGTTGAGCGTTTCGATATCCCGGCTGAGCCGTTTGAGCGGCTGATCCGCGCCTTCGAGCAGGACCAGACCGTAGCCGCTATGAGATTTCGATGAACTCTTCGGGTACTGCTAGAATTCGGCAAACCCGGTCGGGCATCTCGTGTTATATCTCGTGCGGGTACCGTGACGCGAGCGGCAGATGTTCTCCGATTTCACCTGTACAGCCCTGCAACTGGCGAACTTCTGGCAGGACGTTACCGTGGACCTGAAAAAAGACCGGATTTACCTGCCGATGCGAGCTGCTGGCCAGGCACGGCTACACCGAAGAGCAATTACGCGCACCATTCAACGGTCATTCCGGCGGCTCATGCGCGAGGCAGTCGATGTCGCGCATGACCTTATTCAGCGAGGATTGCCGCTCGTCAAGCAGGTCGACCGGCGACTTGTCGCTGGACCTTGATTTGTTCAGCCGGGGCGGGATGAAGATCTCAGAAAAATCCGATCACAGGATACAACGTGCTGCAGAGCACGTCCACACATCTCGAAAGCGGAGCGTATCGCTATTTTCTTCAGATGTCTTCCGCGATTGCTCCCGTTTTGAATCCCGCAGTCCTCAAGGATTCTTACCGGTATTGCCGGCCGTCGCTGCGGGACCGAGCGCAAGAACTTCTATTACTCTTTCCTGCTGCTTGAAAAGCCGCAGCGCGACGCCATGTGCGCCATCTACGCTTTCATGCGCCATTGCGACGACTTGAGCGACGATCCCGCGAACAGCGATCGCGCAAAGCTAAGGGAGAGCATCGCGTTGTGGCGATTGGAACTCGATGCACGCATTGCCGGGCCGGGCCGGGAGAGAATCCAATCTGGCCTGCGTTCTCCGATTCCGTCCGGCGTTACGCAATTCCTCACCGTTTTTTCCATGAGATGATCGACGGCATCCCTCGGATCTTGAGCCGCAGACAATCGGACTTTTGCCGAACTCTATCACTACTGTTATCAGGTCGCCTCAGTGGTAGGGCTGACCGTCATCCATGTTTTTGGTTTCCGGTCGCTTCGCGCACTGCTGCTTGCTGAAAAGTGCGGCATTGCATTCCAGTTGACGAACATCCTTCGCGATGTACGCGAAGACGCCGAAATGGGTCGCGTTTATCTGCCCGCGGAGGATCTCGGCGATTCGGCGTTACCGTTGAACAGCTTCGCTCGGGAAGCGAAGACGAACGGTTCCGCGAGTTGATGCGCTTCGAAGCGCGGCGCGCGCGGGCTTATTACGATCAATCCGCGCCGCTGCTCGAGCTCATCGAACCAAAGAGCCGCCGCTCGCTTTGGGCGCTCCGAGCGATTTACCTGAGACTCCTAGGGAAGATCAAGCTGCTGATTATTCTGTCCTGAGCCGGCGCATTCAGGTCTCGAAATTCTCCAAGATCGCTCTGCTGATCCGCGCGTCATTCAAGAACTGATTACTCGATCTCGATGCCTGCCAGCGGCTTTTCAGACGTGTAGGTGAGGATCCACTCCGAATCTGAGTCCGGAGATCGTACTTTCCGGGATATGCGCCGGCACCATCCAGCAATGTCCCGCCTGCGATTTCCGCCCTGCTACTGTCCCATGCCCTTTCAGACAGACCAGCAATAAATAGTGTTCCAAATTCCCGCCGAATGCGAACGACCTTCCTTGGACACAGCCTCTCAATGCGGAAATAGGCGCTCGTAATCAGCTCATCGCGCCCTTCGGCAAGGCGTCGAGGACTCTCATCGAACTCATGCCGGCCTGGATTTGACACTTTCACGCCATCTTCCAAGTGCAGCTCGCGACCGCGGCCGTAATCGTAGAGCCGGTATGTGATATCTGAGTTCTGCTGAATTTCGCAGATCGTGAGCCCCGCCCCGATCGCATGAACCGTACCAGCCGGCACGAAAACAGTGTCACCCGCCGATACCCTGCGCCAGTCGAGTAAATCTTCGATTTCTCCCGATTCTGCGGCTGCCTTCAACTGCTCCGGCGTAAGCGCCTGGCGAAAGCCCACCGCCACTTCGCCGGGCGCTTGAGAATCGACCACATACCAGGCTTCGGTCTTGCCGAGGCTGCCGTGGCGCTGCTGCGCGTACTCATCATCCGGATGCACCTGAACGGAAAGCCGCTCCGTAGTAAAGAGCAGCTTCATCAGCAGCGGGCAAATTCCAGGATGACTCGGGTCGGCGGCCGAGCCGAGAATTTCGGGATGATCCGCCAGCAGCTGGTCCAACCGCACGCCTAACGAAGTTTCGTTCTCGCCGAAGGTAAACCAAACTTCGCCGACCGGATTCGCCCGCGCCACATCCTGAAAAAAGGAGCGAGGCTCTTCGTTCCCCACACACGTTCTCGAAAAATAGGCAGCAGCTGAAACGGCTGATTCAGATCGCTACTCGCTCTCTTCCCGCCCTAAATACAACTCACTGACTAGCTCACGGTGATTCTCCAGCACCTTGCCGCGCCGGATCTTCATCGTCGGCGTAAGCTCGCCGTGCTCGATCGAAAAATCCCGATCGAGTACTTTGAACCTGCGAATACGCTCGAAATCCGCGAGCTGGCTGTTCACACGGGACACCGCATCCTGCACCGCTTTCCTCACCGGCTCCGAATGCACCAGACTCTCCGGCGAATGGCCGTTCTGGCCTTCCACTCCCTTAATGTGTTGAACATTCGTCATGTTCAAGGTGAGAATGGCGGTGACGTAAGGCTTCTTGTCGCCGATCAGGACGACTTGGTTCACCACCGGCTCCAGTTTGAACAAGCTCTCAATGCGCGCTGGATAAATCTTCTTACCGTTGGATGAAACGATCAGTTCCTTTTTCCGGCCAGTAATGTACCAGTAGCCGTCCTCATCTACCTCGGCCAGGTCGCCGGTCGAGAACCAGCCATCCTCGCTCAGAACCGATCGTGTTGCTTCCGGATCTTTGAAATATCCCATGAAAATGCACGGGGTCCGCACCTGTAAGTCGCCGTCTTCCGCCAGCCGCGCTTCCACTCCAGGCAACAGTTTTCCGATGCTGCCTGGTTTCGGCCGGTCGACCGGATTAAAACTAATCACGCCTGCTTCGGTTAGGCCATAACCCTCAATCAAAGGCATTCCGATCGCCGCAAAGAACTCGGCGAGATCCTTTCCTAGGGCGCGGCGCCCGACGCTGCAATACGGATGCGTCCCCCAAGCCGGTCCCGAACTTTCGAGAAGACCAGTTTATTCGCAACCTTCAGCATGCGCGTCATCCACACGGGTAGAGGTTTCCCTTCCACCCTGTACCGCGCTGCCTCATGTCCCAACCCGAGCGCGCCGTGGAACAGCTTCCGCGTGAAAGCCGGCTTCTTCTTTATTTCGTTCTGAATCGTCGCGTACGTGCGTTCCCACACCCGCGGCGGCGCTAGAAAGATCGTCGGCCGGATAGATTTCAATTCTGCGGGAAGACGTGACAGGCTTTCCGAAAACCAAACCGGCGTGCCCATCCTCATCGGTACCAGCTCGAGCACAATTCGCTGCGCGATATGGGCAGAAGGAAGAAATACGACCGTCGAATCCTCGGGCCCGATCGGCAGAACAACCGGGCCATGATCGAGGTTCGCCAGAACCGCAGCATGGCTGGTCAGCCCCATCTTCGGCTCGCCCGTTGCGCCGGACGTAAGGTACAGAATGGCGGCATCATCGGGCGAAAGTTCGTCGGCCATGCACTTTAAAATGGCCGGATCGCGCTGCAGCAATTCCCGCCCACGGCCCTGCAGCGACTCCAAAGAGAGCGCGCCTGGCTGTTCGCCGGTCATAAGGATTACATGCTCCGGCATGCTGCCGCCGGCAGCTTCGACCGCAGCCGATAATGCAGCAAGCGTCTTCGCATCCTCAACGAACAGAAATTTCGGTTCCGCGGCCTCTATATTTTTCGCCAGTTCCGTTACCGGATAGGCCGTGTACAGCGCGGCAGAACGCCTCCCGCGCCCATGACCCCTAGATCGACAAGGTAGAATTCTGCACGCGTCTCGGAAAGAATGCAGACGATATCGCCCTTCACCAGGCCAAGCGACCGCAAACCCAATGCAATCTCGCGTGAGGTCCGCAGCCAGTCATTCCAGGAATAAGTGCGGTACTGCCGGCCGGCTTTGGTGCCCATCGGCTGGTACAAAGCCATCGCATTGCCGTATTGCGCTGCAGTTTCCTCGAGTACGCTGAACACAGTGCGGCCGGCCATTGCCCGAATTTTAGCAATCGCGAAGGACCCGGCCGAGGCTGGTGCTTACACCGCTTGCGAGCGGGCTCGCCCCTCACCTGCCTCCATCGGCGTACAATTTGTGCTGGACCCCGGCTCTACAAATCCCGGTGTCCGCGCAAGAACGTCAAGCGCGAAGCGTTCCATGTCAGGTGACCTTATATCCGGCCGCTACAGAACCGAGCAAGAGATCGGGCGCGGAGGTATGGGAATCGTCTTCCGCGCATACGACACTCTGCTGGACCGGGTGGTTGCGCTTAAAATGTTGCTCTCCGAGTCAACCCGTCCGGAGTCTCACAGTTCTCTCATCCGCGAGGCGCGTGCGGCCTCCACATTTTGTCATCCCGGTATTGCCGCGGTCTACGATTTCGTGGAAGATTCCGGGACTAAGTTCATCGTCTACGAGTTCGTAGAGGGCGGAACTCTCCGCAGAGTGCTCACGGACACTCGTCTTCAGACGCCCGAAATTCTTGATGTGGGAATTCAAGTTGCTGGCGCCCTATCGGCCGCCCATCAGCACGGGATCGTTCATCGCGACATTAAGCCGGAAAACATCATGCTCGGGCCGCGCCACGGAAATGAGCCTCGGCCAGTGAAAATCCTCGATTTCGGGCTGGCCAAGCACCTGACAGCTCCGCCTTTCACAGAGGAATCCGGGGCTTCCTCGACAACCGTAACGATCCAAACATCTCCCGGGCAGATCATAGGCACGATTAGCTATATGGCGCCGGAGCAATTGCAAGGAGAGGCCGTCGATGCTCGCACCGACATCCACGCGCTGGGCCTGGTCCTTTATGAAATGGCGGGTGGCGCAAATCCGTTCGACGGGAAAACGCCCTCTTCCACTATCGCCAACATCTTGGACAAGCAGCCGCCGGAATTGCGGCTTTCCAATCCGGCCACGCCCGCGGAGCTCGATCGCATTTTGCAAAAATGCCTTCGAAAAGATCCGCGCGAGCGCTACCAATCCGCTCTGGAACTCCTGACCGATCTCCGGGTTCTCCGCACGGGCCCAACCGCCTCATCTAAGCCCCTGCTTGACGAAGAAAGCCTGTTTGGGCGAATATTCGGCTTCGTCGGCAAATCCGCCTACCGGCACTGGGAAATCACGCACCTTCGAATGACCGTTTGGTGCTTGATTCTCATTGCAGCAAGTTGGCGGTTTGCATCTGTCACGCCCGGTGCATCGGCACAGGTCCTCTTTTTCTCCGAGTTGATCTGCTCCGTCACGGTATCTTGCTTAAGCGGGGCTCTGCTGTACTTCGGCGCTTTCGATATCGACAGCTTTCCAGGTGAGATCCGGAGAATTTCGCCCTGGATTCGCGCTCTGGGCGCAGCCAGCGGCTTGCTCGCCTGCATAATGGCTGGCATAACTATGACCGAACACCCGATCCTAGCCATGCTCCTCGCGTTCTTGGGCATGATCATGATTTTGACCGTAGTTGTATTTAAACCCTCCATTGACCGCAAAGTACTATCCAGAGTGGTCTGAATTCTCTGAATGTTCCGGGATCGCCGGGGGATCGCGTGGATCAAAAATCCTTTCTTCCGCAATCTAGACCTTGCTCACGGCCTGCCGATGTGAAGATTACTTGCGAACGGCATAGTGCAGCTTCAACACGCCGTCTATGAACTTCGTGCAGGAGATCAGTTCGAGTGGCACCGTGCGGCGGCCCGGCGCCATCAATGGAATGCCTTCGCCTATAAATGTGGGAATCGCGTGAATCATGAACTCGTCGATCTCTCCTTCGTCGAGAAACGACGCAATGATCTCAGCGCCACCCATCATCCAGATGTCTTTCCCCTTTTTCTCCCGCAGACGCGTTGCGAACGCTTTGATTGGCTCGCTCACGAACTCCACGCCCGCCGGTGCTGGCGATTGCGGGAGACTGCGTGTGAAGACATAGTTCTTGACTTTTACATCGAAGGCCGACCCGGTCACGCCTTTCTTCTGAAACTCGAGCGCCATATCGCATGTCTTCCTGCCCCACAGGATCGTGTCGATCGACTTGTAGAAGGCACCCATCCCGTAGTTGCCCTTCGGACTCGGACGGTCGAGCCAGTCGACGGAGCCATCGGACCGGGCAATAAAGCCATCGGCACTGGTGGCGATATGGACGATGATTTTGCGCTTGCGGACCATGGCGGTATAGGCCGTGGTCACATCCTAACCCGGAACAGCTTAGGATTTCCATCCAGTAGACCCAGGAAGAAGGCGGCTGGCCTGGTACATTCCCGTCGAGTTCCTTGAGAGAGCCAGATTTTCACCAGGGGCAGCTCGCCAGCGATTGGAATTCTTCCATCATCAGCGAGAAAGCAGGGAATTTCGCCCTGGCCCCGGATGCGACAATCGACGTTTGGCAGTACCGGAAGATCTCGAGCCATCGCCGAATGGCGAAAATCTGCCCACGCGGCGCCCGGTTGCGTACCGCGAAGAGGCATTCTTGCAGAGCCCGGAGTCGCGCCCTCTGCGCATCCTTTCCGAGTATCTCTGGCCGCTGGCGCACTTCCAGGAAGAGAACATCCAGGACACGATCGTGTTCTTCGGCTCCGCCCGGATTTACGAAAATGGCCCGCTCGGCAGGTATTACGACGAAGCGCGCGAGCTCGCTCGTCTGGTGACCGACTGGGCCACGTCGGTTTCAGAGCCTGGCTCCCGCTGTGCCGAGCCGCGCCGCCGCTTCGTCGTATGTTCGGGCGGCGGCCCCGGCATTATGGAGGCGGCCAATCGCGGCGCACAGGAGGCAGGCGGAAAATCCATCGGGCTGAACATCGGTCTACCCTTCGAGCAGCGCCCGAACCCCTACATCACACCCGAACTTTCCTTCGAATTCCATTACTTCTTCATGCGCAAATTCTGGTTTGCGTATCTTGCGAAAGCGCTGGTCGTCTTTCCCGGTGGGTTCGGAACGCTCGACGAACTGGGCGAGATCCTTACCCTCGCCCAAACTCAGAAGCTGGAAAGCAAAATCGTTATCGTGCTGTACGGGCCCGATTTCTGGCATGAGGTTCTGAACTTCGACGCGCTGGTGAAGTACGGGATGATCTCTGCTTCGGATCTGGATCTCTTCCGTTTTGCGGACACGCCGGCAGAAGCCTTGCAGATCTTGCAAGAGGGCCTGACCCGATACTATCTCGAGCCCGAGCGTTCGCTCCAACTCCCCGCCGAAGAAGCGCCGGAGATCGCCCGCACGCGAACATCGTGAATTAAATCACTTCGGCGGGTTATTCGGCTTGTCAGGCGTTTTGTTGTCGGCGTCCAGGCAGACCGGCGCCGGAGGGGCAGCGTACATCGGGTCTATCCGCTCAGGGTGCGGGCCTATCCACTTTCGCCCGCGCGGATCCGGAGCGCTTTTCTGAACCTTCGCCCACTTCAGCGGGATCGAGCACTGCTTCTGCGGAGATGTCGTCAGCTTCAAACCCGGATCCGGCGGCAAGTTCTTCGGCACGACGATCACCGAGTCTCCGTCGCCAAGCTCGGAGAGGTCGGGAGCCGTCGCAGCGGGCGGTTTCAAAAAACCGCCCGGATTTGGATTCACGAAGTCTTTCTTTTCCGTGGTGGGCGAAGGCGGCGCTGCTTGCTTGGCGGCGCCTGGAGAGGTTTGACCCGCAGCCGCCGGCAATGCGGCCAACGCACAAAGACAAAGCACGGTACGAAATGGCATACATTGCCCCCTTCCGGCAAGTCAGCGCATTAGACGAGCGTATCCCGCTTTCGTTAGATTCTTTTCCATTTTTCTATTCCGGAAACACTGGCAGCCAGCGCTCAGTCTCACCTTTCGGAGGCGAGCTTGGCGCAATCTGAACACCAAAACGAGATCGAAAAACTTTCAGAATTGATGAAGGGCATCAAGTTCGCGATGCTGACCACCGTCGAGGAAGACGGGTCGCTTCACAGCAGGCCAATGGCGACCCAGCAGGTCGAGTTCGACGGCGATCTTTGGTTTTTCACGTCAGCCAGCTCCGGCAAGGTTTGGGAAGCGGGGCATCACCGGCAGGTCAACGTCAGCTTCGCCGATCCGGAAAAGAGTAAGTTCGTCTCGGTCTCTGGTGTGGCCACCCTGGTCCGCGACCGCGCGAAGATGGAACAACTCTGGAAAGCACCGTACAAAGTCATCTTTCCGAACGGGCTGGATGACCCCGACCTGGCGCTTCTTCGCATCGAAGTTCAAAAAGCCGAATATTGGGATTCATCTCCCACCGCCCTCGGCCGTGCAATTGATTTCGCGAAAGCGTACCTGACCAAGGATGTCAGCAAACTCGCCGAGCACGCCAAAGTCGCGATCAAATAATGAGCCGCGTAAGTGAATGACCAAATCCGAAACGGAGCGGGAAGCGTCAGCGACCTAGTTCGGAATCCCGACCGGCGGGGGCGCCTTCAAACAGAGCGCTTTAGTTGCCAGCACCTAACCCGAAGCGAGATTAAAAACAGCAGTCACCCCGCCGTCTTCGTCGAGCCCTTATCTTCGACCACCGCGCCTGCATTCACCCCGCTTCAGAAAGCGTCCGCGCCGTGACAAATGAAGTTATTGCGCGGTGTTTCAAAAGGGGTCCATTTCGCCCGCCTAACAATTACCTTTGACAAGTGTTAAGCTACAGGCTACAGTCTGCCGATGAAAATTTGCAGCTTCGCACACAAGGGCCTGAAACGGCTCTATGAGGACGACAACGCCAAAGGCGTTCCGCCCGACACCGTGGACAAGCTGCGAAAGATGTTTGCGTTTCTCGATGCGATGCAACACCCCGACGAATTACGGGCGCTGACAAGCTGGAAGCCGCACACGTTGACCGGCGACCGCAAAGGCATATGGAGTTTAAGCGTCACCGGCAACCGCCGTTTGACGTTCTGGATAGACGACGAGCCGCAAATCGGTGACCTGAATTTAGAGGATTATCACTAGCCAACGGGAGTAACGCCAAATGCCCATGAAGAACCCGCCGCACCCCGGCGATTTCATCCGAACGGAGATCATTGAACCGGCGGGCCTGTCTGTCACCGCCGCCGCCGCCGTGTTGCATGTGTCGCGCCCTGCCCTGTCCAGCCTTTTAAACGCCAAGGCGGACCTGTCCGGCGAGATGGCGCTGCGCATTGAAAAGGCTTTCGGTGTGAAGATGGAAACGCTCATGCGGATGCAATCGAATTACGACATTGCAAAGACGCGCAGCCGCGAGAAGGAAATCAGAGGCATCCGGCGTTTTCACCGCAACGACGCGCACCCGCACTAGAAGCAGTGCAAGTCCGGCTGATTCTCAAACTCTCATAAACGTGGAAATTGAGACAATTGCGAACATGCAGGACGCCGCCGCTTTTCCGTCGACGAGCGCGAGACGCGTTCCATCGTCGCCGCAAATATCCGGTGAACTCCGAAGCCTGAAAGCACTGCGTCAAGGAGGCGCTGCAATTCATTCGGTCTTACCGGCAAGCCGCCGAAGCCTAAAGGACCCCGCTACATCAAAAAACGGCAAGCCTGGGATGAGCGTATCCGACAGAGCCTTGAGCGCGAGATCAATTGAGGCGGCAACAGAACGAAGATCTACAAAGGGTCCAATTTGAACAGTTGGCAGAGTTAACCTTTCGCGCTTCTCTGCCGCTGCCACCCGTGATAATCTGCCTCAGTTAAATTGAAGGTGAGGGACATGAATTTAACTACATTGCAGGAGATCGAACGCGCCATTGCCACGCTCAGCCCACAGCAGCTTTCGGAACTATACGCATGGCTTGACGAATACGACCCGCAGCCAATCGACGCCCGTATTCAAAACGATCTTGCCGCTGGACGCCTCGACAATGCCATTGCTCGTGCGCTTGATGATGAAAAGCACGGGCGCACCGAACCGCTTTGATCTCCGCTCGTGCTTCAGCATCGAGCAACGATCGGTTTCTGGAAGAACTATCGGGCGCTTGCACCGGAAGTACAGCGCCGCGCCGACAAACAGTTTTTGCATTTAAAAACTGACGCACAGCATCCGTCATTGCAGTTCAAGAAAGTCGGAGGGCGCGGAGAGGATCAAATCTGGTCAGCCCGCGTCACGTTGAATTATCGTGCCCTTGCCGTAAAGAGACCTTACGGCTTTCTCTGGTTTTGGATTGGAGAACACGAAACGTACGAAACCCTGCTTTCATAACCGCACAGTTTCAACACGGTAGAACTTCAAATACGATGCGGAGGCCCGTAAGCAAAATTGCCCACGCCCGCAAGCTGATCGACAGCGGCAAACGGCACGAGCACGCCGCGGACCTTTCAAAGTCTCGCGGACCCCACGCTGTACCGGGTGCTGTCGCATCCCGGACCGTGCCGGTCATCACGATCTCTACCACGTCCGCGCTGTCGCGGTCGCTTTCGCCGCCCAGGCAATCGCCGAGATCAGAAGCAGAGGCACGCTACCCGCATGCCCTCATCATCTCCAAAAGGGTTCAACGGTGTACATAGATATCTCGCCCCGCAACCACGCCCGCGACGCCCCGGCTTTCGCCGACCGCGGCTTCGCCCGATAAGATGACAAGCATGCGCTTCGTTAGCTTCGAATTTGCCGGCCGGCCACGCCCCGGTGTTCTTTCCGGCAAGGATTCCGTGGTCGATTTATCTGCAGCCGGCTTTCATTCATTGCTGCACGTGATTCAAGCCGGCCCGGAAAGCCACGCGAAGATTCGAGAGTTACTCGATGTGCCGCCGTCGGCTTCTACCCATGCCTTGCATGAAGTCAAGCTGCTGGCGCCAATCCCGCGCCCGCCCAAAATTATCTGCGTGGGATTGAACTATCTCGATCACGCCAAGGAGACAGGCGCTGAAATTCCGAAAGTTCCGACGATCTTCAACAAGTTCCCAACCGCGGTGATTGGGCCGGCAGACAACATCGTTTTGCCGCGCGTCTCCAAAGCGCCCGACTTTGAAGCTGAATTTGCCTTCGTCATCGGCCGTGGAGGGCGCCACATCCCAGCCGAATCCTGGGCCGGCCACGTGTTCGGCTACACCATCATGAACGACGTCACCGCCCGCGATTACCAGCGCGCGACAACCCAATGGCTGATGGGCAAGACCTTCGATACCTTCGCTCCCATGGGCCCAAGCATCGTGACACCCGACGAGATCGGTGATCCCCACGATCTGAACATTCAGCTTGAAATCGAGACGCCGGATTCCGAGGCCGAAGTAATGCAGGATTCGAACACGCGCGAGCTGATCTTTAAAATCCCGGACCTGATTGCGTTCCTTTCCAGTGTCTTCACGCTCGAGCCAGGAGATATCATCTCAACCGGCACACCCGCAGGCGTCGGCTTTGCGCGCAAGCCGCCCCGCTATCTCCATGCGGGAGAGCAAGTCATCGTCAAGGTGGAAAATATCGGAGAATTACGAAATCCAGTCGTGGCCGAAGCCTGACAGGAAGCGTTTCATGCCCACCTTCACTCTCGGGCAGCTGGCCCAGCGTCTCGGCTGCGCGCTGGCCGGCGACGCCAATATCGAAATTACAGGCGTGTCCACCATCGAGCATGCCGGCGCCGGCGAGATCACCTTTCTCGCCAATATGCGCTACGCACCCAAAGCCAAATCCACGCGCGCTGCCGCAATCATCGCCGCCGCGCCCGTAGAATCGCACGCCACTCTTGTTTCAAGCAATCCCTACCTCGATTTCGCGCGCACGCTGGCATGCTTTTATCAGCCGCCAAAACCTGCCCCGGGCATCCATCCCACCGCCAGCATCGCCTCTAGCGCCACGATCGGACCGAATCCCTCCATCGGTGCTTACGTCGTGGTCGGCGAGCGAACAAGCATCGGCGCGAACGTCGCTCTGTATCCCCACGCAGTGATATATGAGGGGTGCATCATCGGAGATGATTTCACCGCTCACTCGCACGTCTCTGTGCGGGAGTTTTGCCGCATCAGCAATCGCGTCACGCTGCATAACGGTGTTGTGATCGGGGGCGACGGCTTCGGTTTTGCTAAGTCCGCCGATGGCCGCCAGCACAAAATCGTACAGTCCGGAATTACGGTTCTCGAGGATGATGTCGAGGTGCAGACGCTAACATCCATCGACCGTGCCACGCTGGGCGAAACGAGAATCAAGCGCGGCGCAAAGATTGACAGCCTGTGCCAGATTGGCCACGCCTGCGTTGTCGGTGAGGACAACATCATCTGCGCCCAGACCGGTCTTGCGGGCAGCACCGTTCTCGAAGAAAACGTCATCATGGCGGGCCAGACCGGCTCTTCGGGTCACCTCACCATTCACAAGAACGCCACGGTGTGGGCTCAATCCGGCGTAGGACACGATGTTCCGGAGGGCGCAATCGTCAGCGGCTCACCCGCCTTTGATTCGAAAGACTGGCTGCGCGCCTCGGCCGCCTATACTCGCCTCCCGGAACTGCTGCGAACCATTCGCGCTCTCGAAAGACGCATCGCCGAACTGGAGAAATCGCTTCAAGAGTGACGTCTCGCATGCCATGATGTCATGGATGCGCCTCACGCTGCTCTTCGTTCTACTCGCTGCTGCCGGGACTGCCGCAGACCTGATGCCTCCCGCCGCCGACCAGCAGCTGGCCAGGGAAATCTATAAGCAAATCGTCGAAATTAAGTCCGGCTATACGACGGGCGCGACCACGCCAGTAGCAGAAGCAGTCGCCGCGCGGCTCAAAAGCGAAGGATTTCCGGACTCCGACATCTTCGTTGGAGGTGCAATTCCGGCCAAGGCCAACTTAGTCGTTCGCTATCACGGCACCGGCGCGCGCAAGCCCGTCCTGCTGCTGGCGCACACGGACGTGGTCGAGGCCAAGCGCGAAGACTGGAGCATGGATCCGTTCACATTGAACGAAAAAGACGGCTATTTCTACGGCCGCGGAACTGCCGACGACAAAGCCCAGGCGGCTGTCTGGATCGCGAATCTGATTCGCTTCAAGCGCGAGGGTTTCCACCCGGATCGCGACATTATTGTCGCTTTGACAGCCGACGAAGAGGGCGGCGGGCCCGTATAACGGAGTCGATTGGCTGATCAGAAAATCATCGCGAGTTGATCGATGCGGATCTCGCCCTTAACGAAGGCGGCCGCGGCGAAATGGTCCATGGAAAACGGCTCGCCAACGACGTGCAAGTGGCCGAGAAGTATGTCGCCAATTTCCGTCTGGAAGTACACAACAAGGGCGGCCATAGTTCCATGCCGGTGCCGGATAATGCCATCTATCATCTGGCCGGCGCCCTCGAACGGCTCTCGAAATTCAGCTTCCCGCTCAAGAATGACGAGGTCACGCGTGCCTACTTCGGACAGTTGTCCAAAATCGAGACCGGACCCATCAGTAAAGAACTGGCAGGCGTCGCAGCGGATTCGCAGGAAGCCATGGAGCGGGTCGCCGCCGCTTCTCCCATGTGGAACTCGATGCTGCGCACCACCTGCGTTGCCACTCAGCTCGAAGGCGGCCACGCCATGAACGCGCTACCGCAGCTCGCCGCGGCAACCGTGAATTGCCGGGTCCGGCCCGAGGATTCGCTAGATTACGTGCAGGACACCCTGACGAAAGTCTTGGCCGATAATCAGGTGAGCATAAAGGTGATCGGGACGGTCGTCCGCGGCCCGGCATCGCCTTTGAACCCGGAGTTGATGCACACCATCGCCCGCGTGACCGATAGCTTGTGGCCGGATGTCCCGGTTCTTCCCGTTCTGCTGACCGGAGCAACCGATGGTCTCTACCTGCGCAACGCCGGGATCCCGACTTACGGTGTGCAGGGCTTCTTTTACGAGCGCGACGACAACCGCATTCACGGCCGCGACGAGCGAATCCTGGTCAAATCGTTTTACGAAGGCCAGACCTTTTTATACGAGTTGGTGAAAGCGCTCTGCTCGTCTGGCGCTTAGTCAAAGGACTTCCGATGCGCTCTCTTCTTCTGCTCTCAGTTCTAGGTCTTTCCTGCTTTGCGGCGGATACCATGCCGCCGCCCGCAGACCGGCAGCTCGCGCTCGACATTTATAAACAGATCGTCGAAATCAAATCCGGCTACACGACCGGGGCAACCACGCCGGTGGTAGACGCAATTCATACACGCCTCGAAAAGCGAAGGTTTCGCCGATTCCGACATGTTCGTTGGAGGCGCCATCCCGACCAAGGCGAATATCGTGGTTCGATATCGCGGAACCGGTGCTCACAAGCCGCTCCTCCTGCTTGCTCACACCGATGTCGTCGAGGCTAAGCGTGAGGACTGGAGCATGGATCCCTTCACTTTCACCGAGCAGATGGTTATTTCTACGGACGCGGAACGGCAGACGACAAAGCCCAGGCTGCCGTGTGGATCGCCAATCTGATTCGGTATAAGCGGGAAGGCTTTCAACCCGATCGCGACATCATCGTCGCGCTCACTGCCGACGAGGAAGGCGGCGGTCCTTATAACGGCGTCGATTGGCTCATCAAAAATCACCGTGAACTCATCGAGGCTGAGCTCTGCCTGAACGAAGGCGGCTTCGGCGAAGAGTTAAACGGAAAGAAACTGGACAACCAGGTGCAGCCGAGCGAGAAGTACATGATCAACTTTCGCCTGGAGGTGCACAATAAAGGCGGCCACAGCTCGATGCCCGTGCCTGATAACGCGATTTATCATCTTGCAGGCGCTCTCAGCCGCCTCTCTGAATTCGCTTTCCCGCTCAAGACGAATGATGTGACCCGTTCCTATTTCTCTGAACTGGCTAAATTTCAAACCGGATCCATCAGCACCGATATGGCGGGAGCCGCCCAAGGATTGCAGCCGGCGATGTCGCGCGTGGCAGCCGCGTCACCTATGTGGAACTCCATGCTACGCAGTACCTGCGTCGCCACTCAACTCGAAGGCGGACACGCCATGAACGCACTGCCACAGCTCGCGGCCGCCACTGTAAACTGCCGCGTGCTTCCCGAAGACTCGGTCGAATATGTTCAGAGTGCTCTCAAGAAGGTCTTCGCTGATCCGCAGGTCAGCGTCAACATCGTAGGCGAGGTCTCACGCGGACCCGCCTCGCCGCTGAACCCGCAGCTCATGAAGACCGTTGCGCGCGTGAGCGACAGCATATGGCCGAACGTACCTGTTGTTCCCGTTATGCTAGTGGCGGCAACCGACGGCCGTTACCTGCGGAGTGCAGGTATTCCGACCTATGGCATCCAAGGATTCTTTCTCGATACACGAGATATTCGTATGCACGGCCGTGATGAGCGCATGCCCGTAAAGTCCTTCTATGAAGGGCAGATGTTTCTCTACGAACTCGTGAAGGCGCTCTGCACGCCGGGCGTCTGACGCGGAGGACGAAGCATTGAGAAAACTTGCTCTTTCAGCATTTGCCATCTGCGCGGCTCTGCTATTCGCTCAGAAGCACGCGGCCAAGCCCGAGATATCTGACTACAAGCTCGCGGAATATATGGTCCCCATGCGCGACGGGATCCATCTCCAGACGATCGTGATCACGCCTCTGAAGCAGATCGCGCCGCTCCCCATTCTGTTGGAGCGCACTCCGTATGGCGTCCCGGACAAGCCGTTTGCGAAAGTGCCGCCGGGTCTCGCCGAACTCGCCTCCGACGGCTATATATTCGTGTTTCAGAATCTTCGCGGGCGTTTCAAATCCGAAGGCAGTTTCAAGCTTTCCTCCTACGTGGATCTGTCCGATCCCAAGGCGACCAACGAGACCACGGACGCATACGACACCATCGACTGGCTTATCAAAAACGTTCCGGGCAACAACGGAAAAGTAGGCATTCGCGGCGTCTCATACGACGGGCTTACTGCTGCACTGACGCTTCTGCATCCCCATCCCGCGTTGAAGGCGGTTTCCGAACAAGCCTCGCCCGTCGATCAGTGGATGAACGACGACATGCACCGCTATGGCGCACTGCGTGAAAGTTATGCCGTCGAGTATTCAGTCCTCACCCAGGGCGACAAGAACTCAAACAAGCATTTCGATTTCGACGTCTACGACACTTATCAGTGGTATCTCAATGCAGGTCCGCTCTCAACCATCAATGCGAAATTCCTGCATGGCTCCATCCCGTTCTGGAATGAAGTTGTGGAACATCCGAATTACGACGATTTCTGGCGCAGAGAAGCCTGGGTCCATCAACTTCATTCCAGCCCGGTTCCGAACCTGAACGTCGCCGGCTTCTGGGATCAGGAGGACCCGTGGGGTCCATGGCAAATCTTTCGAGCTTCTGAAGAGAATGACCCGGATCACACCAACTTCATGGTCGCGGGACCTTGGTTCCATGGCCAATGGCAAACACCTAATGCCGAAAAAATCGGGATCGTCCCGTTCGGCGATCACAACACCTCTGTCGAGTTCCGCCGTAATATACAGGCCCCCTTCTTCCGTTATTACCTGCATGGCGAAGGGTCGAAAGTATCCTGGAAAGCGTCTACTTTCCAAACCGGATCGAATACCTGGCGGACTTATACAAGCTGGCCTCCTCCAGGTGTAAAGTCCACTAACTTGTATCTGCGCACCGACGGCACACTTAGTTTTGATCCACTTCCTGTAACTCAGGCTGCGGTGGAATATGTGCAATACATATCTGATCCGGCCAAACCCGTCCCGTACCGCCCGCGCCCCATTTCCCCGACTTACCCTGGCGGAGACTGGCGCACCTGGGAAGTCGACGATCAGCGATTCGTCGAGAGCCGCCCCGATGTTGTTACTTTTGAAAGCGCGCCGCTTGACCGGGACATCACAGTGACTGGTCCGCTCTCAGCCACTCTGTTCGCTTCTACCTCGGGCACCGATAGCGATTTCATCGTGAAGCTCATTGACGTTTACCCGGAAAAGGCGCAAAAGAATGCCTGGAATCCCGATTCAGGACCCAAACCAGGAGAATACGCGCAATCGCTCGACGGTTATGAACTGCCCATCGCAATGGAAGTGAGGCGTGGTCGCTTCAATCAGAGCTACGAAGTGCCCCATGCTCTCGTTCCGAACGTGCCAACCCAGTTCAACATCCCGCTGCGCGACCACGACCACGTGTTCCTCAAAGGGCACCGCCTCATGGTACAGATCCAATCCACCTGGTTCCCGGTCATCGACCGCAACCCTCAGAAATTCATGCCGAGCATCTACCAGGCAACCGCCGCCGATTTTCAACCCGCCGAGCAGCGATATTTACTGCTCACCCGAGCGCCCTTCCACACATCGTGCTGCCGGTCGCGCAATAGGTGAACTGTGGCTTAACCGAGCTGCATGAGCCTAGCGCGGCGCCGGCCCCATCGTAATCGCTATGCCTGTGCTGAACCGCAGGCCGCGGTCGTAGCTCAACCCATCCAGCCGGTCCAACATCCAGGATCGCTGGTACCCGATACTCCCAACCCGCCAGGAGATGAGATCGCTTACGCGGTAATTCACCCCGGCCTGCCCGATGATAGTCGCCCCATTTGTATCGATCGTACTGTGATATTCGTGCCAGTCCGGCGGAATTGTACCTTGCTGCTGCGCCTGCTGTCCTAAGTCGCGCTGCTTCTCTGGGTGGTAAGTAACGTGGCTAATCTTGACACCACCGGCTAGTAATTCGAAAAAGGGCGTCCACTTGGTCCCGGTCTGAAGCCGCCAACGTGGACCCGTTACATAAGTCAGAGTGTCTCCACTTACATCCTGTCCTAAACCATATAGCTCACAACCGTCTATCTCGAAGGCGACATCGAAAGAGCGGGAGACCGCGAAGCTGCCTTCACCGGCCGTGCCAAGACACGTGCTGCCGGCTCTACCCAGATAACGCACGACCATGGGCGAGGCCATCAATTCAAAGGTCGCCTTCTCCGGCCACTCCTTTGCACGGAACTTGGGCTCGCTCTCAGATCTTTCCGCGAACTCGCTCTCTGATGGCATAGCCAAAAGTACTCCAGGACGATCGTCCCGGTGCCACGGCTTCCGCAAAGCCAGGATGTTCGCATAGCTGCGAGTGGGATTGAGGGTACTCCTTACCAGAGCTCGAATGACCGGATTGTGAACACGCCATTCGATCGGCCTGATGACAAACCGATCAATCGCGTCCTCGCCGATCATCCAGCCCAGGCCCATTGTCTGCGTACCGACCAGGTCAACTAACCCCGGCTTATTGTGCAGCTCTACATTCCCGATGCCCGCTTCGCCGAGGGGAGTTGCTGACCACACAACGCTCGAGGCGGTCGAAAACGCAAGCGAGCGCATGCAACTGATCCAGTAGCGCTGTGATGTGCCGAACTCCACGTCGCGGTATCGAGGATCGTTCTGCCGTTCAATGTACCCCGTCGCGGAGCCCTGCATCGGATGCAGAACATAGCTCGTAAAGAAGCCGTCACCATCGTTCCAGCCGTGAAGGGCTTGTACGGAATCCGCGTAGCTCTGCCAGAAAGGACCCTTAATCGTCTGGCGCGTGTCAGGCTGGGTGGCTACTCGATATGCATTCGCTAAAGAGACACTGAAAAAAGATTGCAGAATGGCATTTCGCCATTCGAAACGATCCTCATCGTGCGTTGATTTAGAAATGGACGCCGAATCATGTTTTGGTTTGGAGGCGGGCTCCGAGCCGTCCTCGCACCATAACGGTTTGGTGGCCAACAGCGCGAACAGGAACGTGAGAATGTGGCGCCTCATACCGGGATGCAAAAGGTTTAGATTCCTGCTACGCCGCAAACGAACGAAAATCCTTTTCCCGGCGCCTGGGACACCTATTGATCTTACGAAGTATGCATTTGAGGGCGCAAATCCCGGCGCACGCGTTTCTGCTAACCTCTTTCTTCTCATGCGAATCATCTTGGGAATCACAGGGGCCTCGGGCGCGATCTTCGGAATTCGCATCCTCGAAGCGCTCCAGAGCCTCGCGGTCGAGACGCATCTCATCCTCAGCCGCTGGTCCCGTACTACCATTGCGACCGAAACGAAATACTCCGTAGCCCAGGTAGAAGCACTGGCTTCGTTCCTTCACAATCAGGAGAATCAGGCGGCGCCGATCTCGAGCGGCTCCTTCCGTACGGACGGCATGATCGTCGCGCCCTGCAGCATGAAAACTCTGGCGGCGATCCGGCATGGGTACGGTGAATCACTGATCGCCCGCGCGGCAGATGTCGTGCTGAAGGAACGACGAAAGCTTGTCCTGCTCGCGCGTGAAAGCCCCTTCAGTGAGATTCACCTCGAAAACATGCTCGCTCTGACCCGCATGGGAGCCGTAATCTTCCCGCCCGTGCCGGCCTTTTACAACCGGCCGGAATCCGTCGATGACATCGTGCACCACATCACCGGCCGGTTGCTCGACCAGTTCGGGCTGAATATGCCAGGTGTCAACCGCTGGACTGGCTTTGAGCCGAATCGCAAAAACGAACCCAACTGCTAAGGTAGAGCTTCGAAGGAAGTTCGTTTGGTACAAAAGCGGCGTTCGCCAGACCAATCGCTGCACGTTCTGGGCAAATACCTTTCGCTCGGCCTCACCCTGCCCGCCTCCGTCTTTGCTGGATATTTGCTGGCCGTCCTTGCCGATCATTGGCTTCACCGGCCCTTTTTGCGCCCGCTCGGCATCCTTCTTGGAATGGCAGCCGGCGTTTATCAGGTCATTCGCGAGATCGTCCGGGATGAAAAGCGCTCAAGACAAAGAAATGATTGACTTCGGCGCACAGCAAATCATCCGCCGGCTCTATCTGCTGACCGCGATCTTCGGCGTCATTGGCTTCGCTTCGTATCTAGCCATTCAAGGCATCTTGTCGGCGGCTGGTTTCGCTATCGGAGCGCTAAGTTCGTTTGGAAATCTATGGCTGTTCGAGCGCCTCAGCCACTCGATCGCGCCCGGCGACAAGCCGCGCAAGAGCTGGCAGGCGGGAACCTTCATCGTCCGCTACGTGATTCTCTTCTTCATCGCGTATGCTAGTATCAAAACTTTAGGAGTCAATCCCTTAGCGGTTATCTTGGGTCTCCTCGCAAGCACTGCCGCGGTTCTGACCTCCGCTTTATTTGAACTGTTTCGCAGCTTGCGCCGAAGCTGACTTCGCATGAACGAATGACGCATCACGAACTCTGGATTACTGCGCTTTTTAACGACTACTTGGCCGGGCCGGCAAACGCGGTCCTCAACGCCGTGAGGCATCCTGCGCCGGACCCACGCTATCCATGGAGCGACTGGATGGTCTGCGAGATCGTCGTTGTCGTGTTCACGGTCGCCTTGTTCGCCTATCTGCGCGGGCGCCTGTCGGTCGATCGGCCGGGCAAGCTGCAACACATTTTCGAGGTCGTCTATGACTTCATTCGGTCTTCATCGGAAGAAGTGGTCGGCGAGCATGGTCCGCAGTACATTGCGTTCTTCGGAACGATTTTCATTTTCATTCTGTTTTTGAATCTGGTAGGCATCATTCCCGGTTTCGATTCGCCCACTATGTACACTATGGTGCCGCTGGGATTTGCCGTCACCACATTCTTTTTCTATAACGGAACCGGCTTTCGCGAACACGGGCTCGGCTACATCAAGCAATTCTTCGGACCGCTGATTCTGCTGGCGCCGCTGATGCTTCCGATCGAAATCATCAGTCACCTGGCGCGGCCGCTGTCGCTTACCGTTCGTCTTTTCGCAAACATGTTCGCGGGCGAGCAGGTCTACCTGACCTTCCTGCACCTGACGAAGCTTGTTTTCCCTGTCGTTTTCATCGCCTTACATACATTCGTATCGTTACTCCAGGCTTATATTTTCATGTTGCTCGCGATGGTCTACGTGGGAGGGGCTGTCTCTCACGAGCATTAAACGCGCGAGCGTTATCCAGGCATTATTCGCTTCCAGTGTGAGCGCCCGGCGTCCCAACGCACGGTGTCGAACCACCTCCTGGAAGCAACTTAATAGGAGAAAGAATGAAGAACAAACTTGTCCTGCTCGTCATTACCATGCTGGCTTTGGCGAGCCCCATGCTCGCTCAAGGCACCGCAGGCGGCAATCCCTCCGATGCTACCCGGCGCGCGGCGGCATACATTGCGATGGGCATCGCATCCGGTCTCTGCGGTATCGGCCAGGGACGCGCCACTGCCTCTGCGGCTGAGGCGATGGCTCGCAATCCTGGAGCAATCGCTGCTATTCGTGTGGCTTTGATTCTGGGACTTGTGCTGATTGAGTCACTGGCGCTGTACACGCTCGTCATCACCTTCGTTGCCCAGTAGTTCGATTTTAGAAAGGAAAACAGGCCTGGTGGCACATATGTGCTGTCAGGCCTGTTTTAGTTTTAATTTAGACTCGTGATGAAACTGCAAGGTATCTTTCCCGCCCTTACCAGTTCCTTCGACCACGAAGGCAACCTCTACAAGACGAAAGTTCTGCACAATCTTGAGAGGTTGAGTCAAATTGCGCTCAGCGGCTACGTGGTCTGCGGGTCCACGGGAGAAACACCGCTACTCAGCGTGGAGGAGCGCGTTCAATTGATGGCATGGGTAAAGGAAGCGAGCGCGGAGGGAAAGATACTGATCGCCGGCGTCGGAGCTGAAAGTGTCCACGAAACGGTGCAGATATCACACCGTGCAGCCGAGCTGGGATATCATGCCGCGCTCGTCTTGACGCCGTTCTACTATCGCGTGCAGATGCACCGGCCGGATACGCAGGCGCTGTTCTTTCGAGCGGTCGCGGATCGTTCGCGAATTCCTGTATTGCTTTACAACATTCCGCAAGTTACCGGTTATGACATTCCGGTAGATACGGTCGCCGAACTCTCACATCATCCGAACATCATCGGGATGAAAGATAGCTCCGGCAACCTGGAACGAATGAATGAGGTGGTCCGAGCGGTGAAGCCCGGATTTCAAACCCTGTCCGGCGCCGGCATCAGTTTTTGGGAAGCGCTGCAAATCGGCGCGAGCGGAGCCATCCTCGCCATCGCGAACCCGCTGCCGTATGCGTGCGTGACAATTTGGGAAGCATTCCGCACGCGTCAGGAAGATGCCGGGCATGACTGGCAAGCTCGCATCACCCCGGCTGCGCGCCTGATCGCCACGAAACACGGCATTCCCGGGCTAAAGTACGCGATGGATCTGAATGGTTACTACGGTGGTCCGCCGCGGCTTCCATTCGTTCCGCCTTCTGTCCAGGCGAAGGCAGAAATCGAAGAAGCGTTCGCGGACTTAAGAAGCTAAACGTTATCCGGATCCGGGTGGACCCAGGGCCCGCGATAGGTGCGCTGCAGCAACTGATTGGCTTCTTCATCGCCGACCACCTTATGCTGCTGAGGATCCCAGGTGAGCGTGCGATTCAGTGCCAAGGCGTTGTTCGCCAGAATGCAGGAAGCAGTGGATATGTAGCCCTGTTCGATGTCCGAAACGGGTTTGCCGCGGGTGTCGACCGCCTGGAGAAAGTTCAACATGTGATAGCGCACCGCGGGCGCCACATGCTTCTCCAGATCTTTCTCGGTGCGATCTTCCGGATACTTATCGAGTTCGTATGTGACATCCCGGTGAATGGTTTCACCGCCGCCGGAGGGAATGAAGTCGTAAGAGAAGACGCTCATCTTCAGCGTTCCACGATCGCCGTAGAAGGTCGCGCCCCAGGGGTATTTCGGATCCACTGCTTCTCCCCAGCTGCGATGCTGCCACACGACTCGCAGATCGTTGTAGTCGAATGTTGCCGTTTGCGTATCGGTGATATCCGCTTTGCTAGCCTTGTCCACGAATATGCCGCCGGTTGATGCGATGCGCGTAGGCCAACCCAGGCCGAGCATCCAACGGGTCATGTCGAACATGTGCACGCACATATCTCCGACGATGCCATTGCAATACTCCATAAAGGCGCGCCAGCGGCGGGGGTGGACGAGCGCGTTGTAGGGGCGCATGGGAGCGGGACCGGTCCACATCTCATAGTCGAGGTATGGCGGCGGCGCAGTGTCCGGAGGGTTCTCCGTCGCCCGCATATGGTAGTAGCAATAAATCTCCACTAACGCGATTTTGCCGAGCTTGCCGCTATCGACGAATCTTTCTTTGGCCTCGACCAGATGAGGCGTGCTGCGCCGCTGCAACCCGACTTGGACTACCCGCCCGTGATGCCGCGCCGCTTCGAGCATGGCCCTACCTTCGACGACGTCGCGGCTGATCGGCTTCTGGACGTATACGTCCGCGCCTGACTTTACCGCTTCGATCATGATGAGGGCGTGCCAGTGGTCGGGAGGGGCAATCAGCACGAGATCGAGATCGCGCTCCTTCAGCATCTGGCGGTAATCGCCATACAAGCGCGGGGTCTTCTTCGATTGTTGGCGCGTTGCGACCATCGACCCAGCTTCAGCGAGCATCTGCTTATCGACATCGCAGAGCGAAACGACTTCGACCGGCGATACCTGTATGAGCCGGAAAAGATCGATCTTGCCGTACCAACCGCAACCAATCAGCCCGACCCTGCGGGTCTTCTGATCCGGAAGTGGCGCCTTGGCCCGTCCCAAGGCACTCAGCGCGAGCGTAGCGCCGCTGCTTTTCAAGAATTCGCGTCGATCCATCGTCCTACCTTCTGACAGCTCACGATGTTACCTGTCACTGATCACTATACTCATGCTAAGAGTAGGCGCTTACAGTCGGGGCCGCGAGGGATTCAACGCGCTTGCCCCAGCCCGGCTTTAGAGAAAGTTGACGAGGCACCGGCACTTAGTTGTGACAACGCGTGCAAGCAACTGGCAAAACCTATTCGTTTTTCAATGAGAACCGTGGTTCAGCTGTAGCCGCGCGCGTGCGGCTGGCTGGAACGAGCAAGGCACGACGCCAAGGGCTGCTGGCCAGCTTTCTTCAAGAGGGACATGGGCTTTGGCTCGTCCCCTGTGAGGCGATTCACACGTTCGGCATGAAAATGGCGATCGATTCGTTGTTCCTAGACAAGAAACTGCGGGTGCGGGGCGTGCGTTGTGCGCTGAAACCATGGCGTATGGCGGTTTGTTGGCGGGCGCATTCCGTCCTCGAACTGCCGGCGGGAACGGTTCAGCGTTCAGGAACGCAGATTGGCGACACGTTGCGAATCCTATGAGTAGCGCGGTCGTCGATCCGGGCGTTCTCGAATGTGGCAAGGCGCGCGAGCGCGCTTTGTTGCGCATTCTGCCGTCGTTTAGCGACATTGCCTTTCTTTTCCCGATGGCCGCTCTATTTCTCATGCTGCAGGGCGCACGCACCATTCTGGGCGATTCCGATACGGGCTGGCATATACGCACCGGGGACTGGATCCGGCAGAACGGATCTGTTCCGCGGACCGATATTTTCTCGTTTACGAAGGCCGGGCAGAGCTGGTTCGCCTGGGAGTGGCTCTGGGATGTCCTATTTTCATGCATTCACAGCGCATTTGGGCTTTCGGGAATCGTACTGGCGAACGCATTGATATTAAGCGCCGTGAGTGTGCTGTTGTACCGGCTGGTGCGGCGACATGCCGGGAATGATGCCCGGGCGTTGATGCTCACGATTGCCGCGGTGTGCGCAACAGCGATCCATTGGCTTGCACGTCCGCATTTGGTTTCGTGGATGCTGATCTTGATTACGCTGCATCTGATTGATCGGGCCGAGCAGGGCCGCGCCAAAATGCTGTGGTGGATGCCGTTGTTAACGCTCCTCTGGGCGAATCTCCACGGCTCGTTTCCGATCGCGATTTTCCTGCTGCTTGCTTACGGCAGCGTGAATGCAGTGCAGGACCTCACCTATTCCGGCATCCACAAGTTCCGGCTCGCCATTCGCGGACAGCAGACATATTTTCTGGTGGCGGCCGCTTCGTTTGCGGCAAGTTTTCTCAATCCTTATGGCTGGCATCTGCACGAGCATGTGGCGAAGTATCTGACGGACGCGAAACAGCTCGCTTCAATCTCCGAGTTTCAGTCGTTCGATTTCCACTCGTCACTGGCCATTTGTCTGGAATTCTTTCTGCTTGCCGGCAGCTGCGCCGCTCTGCGTTGTTTCAGCCGGCGGCAGTGGGCGCAAGGGACGGTGTTGCTGATATGGGCGCACCTATCGCTGAAGTCGGCTCGTAATCTGCCGATTTTCGTATTCCTGGCGGCGCCGGCGATTGCCGGGCTGATTAGAGCGGCGCTCGAACAAATAGAACGGGCCGATATAGCCGGCGGATTGCGGAGCTTGTGCGCGGGCCTGCGTTCGTTCGGTAAGGAGTTCGATCATTTTGAGCGCGTCGAACGCGTTCCGTTCGTGCCGATCGGCGCGGCGTGCTTGTTGGCGGCTTTGGTGGGTGTTCTTCCCCTGGGGCAGAAGCGGATTGCCGACTTCAATGCGAACGACTTCCCGGTGGCAGCAGCGAAGCTACTGGAGAAACGCCCGACGGCACGCGTGTTCACGTTCGACCAGTGGGGCGGGTATTTGATTTACCGCCTTTATCCGAAGATGCAGGTGTTCGCGGACGGGCGGAGTGATTTCTACGGCGCAGAGTATGGACAGGACTGGGTGCACGCGTTGAACGGGCAATTTATGTGGCGCAATGAGCTTGCCCGGTATTCGGTCAATACGGTCCTGGTGCGAGTCAGTGACCCGCTCGCTTCTGTGTTGAAACAAACTCACGATTGGATCTCCGTTTTCGATGACGGGCGGGCGATTGTGTTCGAAAAGAAATGATGATTGTCCCCACCTCGATACGAATTGGGCTGGTGCTGCTGGTGATAGCGGCGGCGACTTACGATCTGCGCTTCCGGCGCATTCCCAACTGGCTGAATCTTGCGGGCGTCATACTGGGCTTCGGCTTGAACGCCGTGCTGTTCCAGCTTAGCGGCACAGCTGAGGCCGGCGAAGGCCTGTTACTAGCCTTGGCGGTGTATCTCCCGCTTTACCTGCTGCGCGGTATGGGCGCGGGTGATGTAAAGCTGATGGCGGCGGTGGGCGCGCTGGTCGGACCGGGGAACTGGTTTCAGATCTTCATCGCGACGGCGCTACTGGGCGGCGCGGCGGCAGGGCTATTTGCGCTGATGAAAGGCAGACTGCGGGAGACGCTATGCAACCTGTATTTCCTGCTGACGGATCTTGTCTCATTGCGGGCGCCGTACCGCACCAATCCGCAGCTTGATTTCCGCAGCGCAGGATCGCTGAGCTTGCCGCACGGCGTGCTGATCGCGCTCGGATCTTTTGCATTTCTAGTTTGTACGGCGGTGGGAAATCACGGCCTGTCCAATTTCATTCCTCAGTTTCTCTTCAGCGCTTTCTGACGTTGGCATCCGGTTTTTCAGACAGAAATACTTGCTCCTCTAGCCCACTCTACTTGTGAACTCTCCGCTCCACGTCAATCCGTCCTGGCGGATGCCGCAGCGGAGAGTATCACACACCTAGAAGAGGAAGACACTCAATGATTCGCGCATTTTTCAAAGAAGAGGACGGACAGGATCTAGTCGAATACTCGCTGCTTTTGGCGTTCATCGCTCTGGCGGCAATTGCCGTGCTCTCCGCAGTTAGAACCAGCGTCAGCACAATCTGGAGCAAAATCAACAGCACGCTGACGAACGCCGCGGCCTAAAACGATGCGGGAGCCGGTTCGACACCGCGCTCCCCATCCTTTGTCTAAACGCCAATGAATCGCCGTTTTGGATCCGTATTTCTTTTTGCGCTCCTCGTTTCCGTGGTAGCCAGCTTCATCGTTTACCACTTCGTCGTCGTACAAGTGGAAGCGGCTTCGCGAAGACCCGTTACGAAGCGGAAGCTCCTGGTCGCCGCGAAACTTCTCGAGGCCGGGCATATGGTCGAGGATGCCGACTTGCGCTGGATCCAATCGGCTGCACCGCCGTCTGAAGGAACGATCAATGACATGCAGCAGGCCGTGGGACGCGGTGTGATCTCGGCGATTTACGAGAACGAACCCATTGCGGAAGCGCGGCTCGCCGCGCGCGGCGCGGGAGCGGGACTGGCGAGCATGATTCCGGTCGGAAAGCGGGCCGTGGCGTTGAAGATTGATGAAGTCGTCGGGCTGGCTGGATTCGTGGTGCCGGGCATGCGCGTGGACGTGATCGTCTCTGGCGGCAATAACGATTCATCACGCAACGGCGTTCTTTCACGCACCGTGCTGCAGAACATTGAAGTGCTGTCGGCCGGGAAGAAATTTGAAAAGACGGCGGACGGTAAGCCGCAGGATGCGCAAGTGGTGAACCTGCTGGTGAGTCCGGATCAGGCCGAAGTGCTCAGCCTGGCGAGCAGTGAAGCCAAGGTGCAGCTGGTGCTGCGCAATCCGCTCGATACGAAAGAAGAAAAGACGCACGGAACTTCGGTGGCGGCGCTGTTTGGCTTACCCGAGGCGCCGCTTCCAAAGCTGGTCGCCGCAGCCCCCATGAAGGCGCCGCGTCCGGTACCAGCTGCTCCTCCCGCGGAAACGGTAGAAGTTTTCAGCGGAACGAAACGAAGTGAACAGGCGTTGCCGCACTAAACCAAATGAACAAGCTTGTGTTGAAACTCTCTGCGGTCCTGCTGTGCTTGACCATGCACAGCGGCGCACAAAATCCCGCACTCTCCGATTTATATGTCGGCTTGAACAAGTCGAACATTTTGGAAAACGCGAATGGCGTGAAGCGCATCTCGGTCGCGAATCCGGAGGTGGCTGAAGCTGTCGCTGTAAGCAAAACGGAAGTGCTGGTGAATGGGAAGGCAGCGGGCGAGACAAGCCTGGTGCTGTGGGACCAGCACGGCCAGCGAACGATGTTCGATGTGCATGTGAGTTTGGCCGATACGCGGCCGGACGGGGTGCGCGCGGAACTGCAGCGGGAGCTGGCCGGGCAGAAAGTCGATTTCGATCTTGGAAACGGGACGGTGTTTCTGCGCGGCACGGTAAACGACGTTACATCGGCGGATCGCGCCCAGGCGATTGTCTCGACGCTGGGGAAAGTGGTCAACCTGCTGAATGTGAAAGTGCCCGCCGCCGAGCCGCAGATTTTGTTGAAGGTGCGGTTTGCAAATGTGGATCGGACAGCATTACAGCAGATCGGAATGAATCTGGTCAGTACCGGCGCAACGAACACAATTGGCGCAATCACAACCGGTCAATTCGGCGGGCAGCCTAGCTTCGACTTTACGCAGGATCCAATCAAGACCACCTTTAACGACCTGCTGAATGTGTTTCTGTACCGTACGGATCTGAAATTAGGCGTGGAGATCGAA
Organism: uncultured Acidobacteriaceae bacterium; assembly: GCA_963846185.1. Classification (GTDB taxonomy): domain Bacteria; phylum Acidobacteriota; class Terriglobia; order Bryobacterales; family Bryobacteraceae; genus Bog-105. The sequence continues at coordinate 183,662 of CAWJVA010000008.1, forward strand.
GCGCTGGAGCAGAAGCAATTGGTCCAGATCCTGGCGCAACCGAATTTGCTGACGGTCAGCGGGCGGCCTGCGAGTTTTCTGGCTGGCGGCGAGTTCCCGTATCCGACGCTTCAAGGCGGCGCCTCGGGCGTGGGTCAAATCACGATTCAGTTTCGCGAGTTTGGCATACGCATTCATTTTCTGCCGGTGATTACGCCACGCGGGAGTATCCGGCTGACAGTAACGCCGGAGGTGAGCTCACTCGATCCGGCCAATGGCTTGACCGTCAGCGGTTATACGATACCGGGCTTGGACGTGCGGCGAGTGGAGACGGAAGTGGAGCTCGAGAACGGGCAGAGTTTCGTGATCGCCGGGCTGCTTGATAATCGCACGACACAGAACCTGAGCAAAATACCGGGGCTAAGCGCGATTCCGCTTTTGGGGAAATTATTCGAGTCGCGGCAGATCCAGAAGAACAATAGTGAACTGCTGGTTCTGGTGACACCGGAGCTGGTTCGTCCGCTGGCGAGGGGAGAGAAGGCGCCCGAGCTAGCAATGCCGCTGCCGTTCATGAAGAATGCGCCGTCGATCCCTCAGTCGAACCCGACCGATCCGAACGCCAAGCTGCCGGCAACCGACACGATTCCGATAGAGATGCTGAAGAGCTGGAGCGAGCCGCCGAACGCCGGCAGTGAAAATACGGGGCCGACTGCCCCGCTACCGAACCTGCAGAACGCGCCGATTAACAATGCACCCAATAGCAACGCTCCTGCGCCGCCAACAGCGTCTGCGGCGAAGGGAGCCGGCACACCATGAAGCCGGTCAATTTGCTGGTGGCGCTGAAAGACGATTACCTGCGGCAGGACATCGCGGGCCTGCTGACGGATTCGGAGGCCTCGTTCACGGAGCAGGATCCGCGCGACTGGAAACAGCTCGTGCGGCGCGTGCAGAGCGACCGGCCGGAGATCCTGCTTATCGAGCTGAACGCGATTCCAACCGATCTTACCGACGCGCTGCGAGCGGTGAAGAAGACCGGCGCGCAGACGAAGATTATTGGGCTGCATCCGACGGACGATCCGAAAACGATTCTGGCCGCCATGCGGGCCGGGGCGAGTGAGTTTGTGCATCCGCCGTATGCCGAGACGCTTGCGCCGGCGCTCAAACGCGTGTTGCAGGAACGCAGCGGTGAGGACAATGTTCCGCGGCGCGGCAAGGTGATCGGCTTTCTGTCGGCCAAGGGTGGCTGCGGATCGACGACGCTGGCCTGTCACGTGGCTGTGGATCTGAACCGGCAGACGGGGCAAAAGGCGGTGCTGGCGGATCTGGATTTCACGTCCGGGATGGTGGGCTTTCTAATGAAAGTCCCCAATACGTACTCCGTGCTCGATGCCATCAGCAATTTGTCGCGCCTGGATGAGAGCCTTTGGAAAGCGCTGGTGATCGAGTGGAAGCCGGGGCTTGATGTTATTCCGAGCCCTGAAAACTTTTCGCATGAGCATGCTCCGCAGCGCGACGATTTGCGGCAGGTGATTCGCTTCATGCGCAGCCAGCATGACTGGGTAGTGCTGGATCTCGGCCGCAGCTTGAACGAAATCGCTTTGAATATTTATTCCGAGCTGGATGAACTGCTGCTGGTATCAGTGCTGGAAGTTTCCGCGCTGCACGGGTTGAAGACCATTGCGCAGAAATTGAGAGACCGCGGCGAAGATCTCTCCAAACTGGAACTGATTCTGAACCGCGCGCCGAAGATGATGGACATTACCCAGGACGAGCTGCGGAAAGTGCTCGGGCGTCCACTTTATGCCATGGTGCCGAACGATTACCAAAGCTTGTACGAGGCCTATTCTGCCGGCACGCTCCTGCAACCGAACAACCGGCTCGCGATGCAGCTCGCGGTATTAGCGACGAAATTGGCCGGAATCGAGAAGAAGGCCTCGCCCAAAAAGAAGTTTTCGCTTTTCAAGTAGATTGCTATGGGAACACAATTATCAACGCCGCGTTTACCTGATCCGCCGCCGCCCCGACCGCGCCGCGCGAAGGCGCCTCTCCGCAATACCAGGAGCTGAAGTTTGCGATTCATCGACGGCTACTCGACCGCATCAACTTGGAGGCGATGGCGACACGCTCGGCCGAGCAGGCACGGCAAGAGATACGGCCTTCAGTGAGCAGGCTGATCAACGAAGAGAAGACGCCGCTGAGCCTGGCGGAAAAAGATCAGCTGATGGAAGAAGTGCTGGACGAAGTCTTCGGGCTGGGGCCGCTCGAGCCGCTGCTGCGGGATCGCACAATTTCCGACATTCTGGTGACGACGCCGAAGGTTGTGTATGTCGAGCGCGCGGGAAAACTGGAGCGGACTTCGGTGGCGTTCAAAGACGACGCGCACCTGGTGCGAATCATCGAGCGGGTAGTCTCGCGCGTCGGAAGGCGGGTGGACGAATCCTCGCCGATGGTGGATGCGCGCTTGCCTGATGGGTCGCGAGTGAATGCTGTGATTCCGCCGCTGGCGGTGGATGGGCCGCTGCTTTCCATCCGGCGTTTCGGCGGTTCGCCCTTGCAGCCGGTGGATCTGATTCGCAATCAGTCCATTACCGATCCGATGATCGAGTTGCTGAAGGCCTGCGTCAAGGCACGGTTGAACATCATCATTTCGGGCGGAACGGGCGCCGGTAAGACGACGTTCTTAAACATGCTCTCCGGTTTCATTTCTCCGAACGAGCGCATTGTCACGATTGAAGACGCGGCAGAATTGCAGCTGCGCCAGCCGCACGTGGCGCGGCTCGAAACACGTCCGGCGAATATCGAAGGCAAAGGCGCGATCATGCAGCGGCAGCTGCTGGTGAATGCGCTACGAATGCGGCCGGATCGGATCGTAGTGGGCGAGGTTCGCAGCGATGAGGCGCTCGACATGCTGCAGGCGATGAATACGGGGCACGATGGCTCGCTGACAACCGTACACGCCAACAGCCCGCGTGACGCGATCAGCCGGCTGGAAGTCATGGTCAGCATGGCAAACGCGAATTTGAACGTGCGCTCGATCCGGCAGCAGGTTGCTTCCGCGGTGGATCTGTTTGTACAGATTTCCCGTATGAGCGATGGGACGCGCAAGGTGACGCACGTGACCGAGTGCGTGGGCATGGAAGGTGAGCAGGTCACCACGCAAGACATCTTTCTCTTTGAACGCAGCGGCATCTCGAAAGACGGGCGCGTGATGGGCCGTTATCAGGCCACCGGTGTGCGGCCGAAGTTCAGCGAACGCTTGCGCGCGGGCGGGATCGAGCTGCCGGCCAGCATCTTTCAGAGCTCGTACGAGGTGCGCTGAGGCGTAAAACACATGCTGGTGTTTCTCGCGATCTTTGTTTTCCTGTTCGTGACCGTTTTGCTGTGCGTCGGCTTGGGCCGCGTCATTTCAGGTTTCGCGGCAGAAGCAGCAGATTCGCACGATGCTGCGGCGAGCGGAATCGCAAGCGGTTAAGCGGCGGGCCGGATTTGCTGAGAGCCGAGATGGCGGAAGACCCACTGGGCAGGGCGCTCGCGGGCATGCCGGCATTTCAGAGGCTGAACGCGCTGCTCGAGCAGTCGGGAACCAAGTGGACGCTCGGTAAATTTGCCACGTTTACGATTGCCGCGGCGATGGCCGGCACGGTTTTAGGCTTCATTTTGCCGCCTTTCTCGCGAGCCTTTCTCACCGCCTTCATGCCGGGCATTGTGGGCGGCGTGCTGCCCCTGCTTATGATGCTACGGAAGCGGGCGAAGCGGCTGGCGAAGTTTGAAGAGCAGTTTCCAGAAGCGCTGAATTTTCTGGGGCGCTCGATGCGCGCCGGACATGCGTTTTCGATCGGCCTGGAAATGCTGGTCGCGGACTCGCCGGAGCCGCTGGCGGACGGGTTTCGCGAGATGCTGAACGATCTGCATTTGGGGTCGAGCCTGGAAGAGGCATTATCGAAGCTGTCAAAAGCCGTGCCGCTGATCGATGTCAGATTTTTCGTTTCGGCGGTGCTCCTGCAACAAGGCACAGGCGGAAACCTGACCGAGATCCTGGACAGCATGGCGGGTATCATCCGTGAGCGCTTTCGCTTAAAAGGACAGGTAAGAGCGGCCAGCGCGCACGGGAGAATCACGGGGCTGATCCTGTCGCTGATGCCGGTGGTAGTAGCGCTGCTTCTCTTTCTCACCTCGCCGGCGTATCTTTTGGTGCTTGCGCGCGATCGCGATGGTCAAAAGATGGTCATCGGAGCTGTTGTGGCGCAGATGATCGGGTTTTTGTGTATTCGCAAAATCGTGAATATCAAGGTTTAACGAACTGACTATAACGCAGGGTTCACTCATGCCATTGCTTCCCTTCATCGTTTTCGGACTGGTGCTCTTCGCGATCATCGCGGCGTTTGGCTATTTGCGTTTTGCGAAACCCGTGAATATGCTCGACCAGCTCACCAGGTCGACGGCGGTCGAAATTACGCAGATTCGGGAGCACGGATTTGAAGAGACTCCAGCGAAATCTGTGGCGCGCCTGCTCGAACAAATCGGCCGCATCCTGCCATACGGGCCGCGCGAACTGGCAATGAAAAGGCGCGAGCTGGTCGCGGCCGGTTTTCGGGAAAGCTACGCGGCGCATGCTTTCATGGGCATCAAGCTGCTTGTCTGCGCGCTGTTTCTAGTGGGCGGGCTGCTGTTTCGGAGCTACATCGATGCGCAAGCGCTGAACCGAATTTTAATTCCGGCGGCATTTGCGGTAGCCGGTTACGTGGCGCCGGGCTGGTGGCTGCGCAGAATGACAAAGAAGAGAAGAGAGGCGATCCGGTTGGCGCTCCCGGATGTGCTGGATCTGCTGGTGATCTCGACCGAGGCCGGATGCGCGCTCGACAAGGCGATGATAAACATCACGCGCGAGTTCAAGACATTCCATCCGGTGATCAGCGAAGAATTGGCGCTCGTGAACATGGAGATACTCGCCGGGCGCAGGCGCATAGAGGCGCTGCGCAATTTTGCGGCGCGCACGGGCGAGGAAGAGTTGAAGAAGCTGGTTGCAATTCTGGTGCAGACGGATCGTTTCGGGACAAGTATTGGGGAGGCTTTGCGCACCCAATCGGAGGCCATGCGCGTACAGCGGAGGCACGCGGCGGAAGAGCGAGCGGGCAAGGTGGGCGTAAAGCTGGTCTTTCCGATCTTCTTTTTCTGTATGCCGGCGCTGATGGTGGTTGTCGCCGGGCCGGGAATGCTGCAGTTGTTTAAAAACCTGCTTCCGGCAATGGGCGCGTTGAATTAAGACGGCGAGATTTCGGGGCTTGCAGGCCCACTTACATCAGGAAGGAGACTTATGGATAACATCATCGTTCAGGCTGGGCTTTGGGTGGGTGCGGCTGCCATGCTGCTGCTGTACTTCAAGCGGCGCCGCGATCGCAAGAGCGAGCAGTAGTTCGAGGAGCGAGGGAACCGTCCCACTCTCGTGCGCTTCTTCTCTCGATGGGGCAACGAGACCGGATCGCAAACGATCGAATTCGGTCTCGTCTTGCTTCCACTGCTGGCGTTTTTGTTCCTGATCTGCGACATCGCCTGGATCTGCTTCGCGCAATCGAGCTTGCAGTACGCGGTGCAAATGGGAGTACGGGCCGCGGTGGTGAATCCTGCGCCGCCTCAGGGCACAGGCCAGGATGCGTATTTGAAAGGTATTGTGCAGAGCAACGCGATGGGATTTCTGGCGGGTCAGGGCGGCCTAAACGAGATCACGATCCAGTACTACAGTCCCAGCGGCGCCGCAATAAACAATGGCGGCAATACGGGCGGGAACATCATCGAGATCAGCGTGAGCAACGTCGCGGTGAGCGCGCTGGGTCCCATATTTTTGGGGAATTCGGCTACGCTTCAGCTGCATGCGAATTCCTCGGACGTGATGGAAGCTCTGCCGCCGGGCGCCACGGCCCCCACGCGCTGATATGCCGGATCATCGGAAGCAGCGGGGCGAGCGCGGGAGTGCGGCGATCGAGTTCATGTTTTCGTGCTTGATCTGGGTGCCGCTCCTGCTGGGTACAAGCATATTTGGCGTAAATTTGATACGCGCGATTCAGGTGAGCCAAGTGGCTCGGAATTCGGCTCACATGTTTTCCCAAGGGATCGACTTCTCGCAGGCGCAGAATGCCGCCCTGTTGGTGCGCATGGCAGGCGGCTTGAATATTCAACGGAGTTCCGGGGATGGCGGCGTATTGCTTTCAAAGATTACGCTGGTCACGCAGCAGGATTGCGATGCTGCAAACATCCCGAACTGTCCCAATCTGAATCAGTATGTGTTCACGAGCCTGCTTGTTTTCGGGAATTCGGCATACGCAACGACGAAGCTCGGTTCGCCCAGCGCGAGCGACTATCAAAACGGTTTGACCTTGCAGCCCCGAGATTATCTGGTCAGCCACAGTTTGGTTGTGAATGACTGCCGCAATCCGTCGGGATCGGCTTGTTTTCCGGCGCTTTTCGACCCGGCGAACGGCCAGCCGGCCCAGCCCGGACAATATGCCTACGTGACGGAAGTGACCGTCAATTCACAAGTGTTCAACTGGAGCAGCTTCAGCAACACCGGATCATATGCGCGCTCGATTTTCTGAATCGCGGAGAGGCGAGCGCGGAGCGGCAACCGTGCTGTTTACAGTGATGCTCCTGTTCCTGGTGCTTCCATTGATCGGACTTGCTATCGACGGAGGCATATCGTATTTTGCTCATGCCCGGCTTTCATCGGCAGTTGACGCCGCTGCGCTTGCGGGCGCGCGATCGCTGAATGTCGGAGAAGATCTGCCCTCGCAGATATCGAATGCGCAAACGGTCGCGCAAAATTATTTCAATGCGAACTTTCCGCCAGGTGTTCTTGGGTCTTCCAACATTCAAGCACCGGCGGCCCAGATCACGCAGACGAGCGATCATACGATCAGAGTACAGTTTCAGGCTTCTTCCGACATTCGGCTTTATTTTCTGCCGCTGATTGGACAGGCAACCTCGCACATCACGGCATCGGCCGCCACGTCGCGCCGCGATGTCAACGTTATGCTGGCGATCGATCGCTCCGGATCTATGGCCGGGGTTTGCGGAGTAATGAAAGCGGATGCGGAAAACTTTGTGGACCGCTTTGTCGATGGGCGGGATCGCCTCGGTCTGGTGACGTTCATGGGAAATGCGAAATCGCAGCCGACCATCGATTATCCGGCGACTAAGAATTTCAAATCGCAGAACCCGAGTTTGAACGCTACGATCGCGCAGTTGGCATGCGGCGGAAATACCGGATCGGCAGCTGCCCTGACGCTGGCGCATCAACAGATCGTGGCAGGAGCGGAACCCGGCGCCCTCAACGTAATCGTGTTCTTTACGGACGGTGTTCCGAACGGATTTACATCGATCTTTACACTTAAAACGGGAACATGCAATGGCAGCAATACGGTGAACGGATATATCGCGCAGGGTGGTGGATTATACGACGCAACGGTTCAGGCGGCGATCAATTCCACCGCCACGCCATACGTGCAGAACTGTCCGGTGGGATCGCAGTCGCAACTCGGCCAGTGGTATCAGTTCATTCCCAACACCGATTATTGGGGTAATTCGGCGACCGGTTATAACTCGGTCACAACAGACGCCTCTGGCAACATCGTATTTTCAACAGCAAACAGCAACGCCGTTTCGACCAACGCGGCCGACGACGCGGCTTTGAGCATCCGCAAAGATCCGCTGAACATCGTCATCTACACGATCGGACTCGGCAGTAACGGAGGCGTCGATAGCGCTTTTTTGGCGCGGGTTGCGAACGACGCGTCGAGCGCAAGTTACGATGCGACACAGCCAACCGGGAAATATTATTACTCACCGAACATCGGACAGCTGGGCGCCGCATTTAATTCGATTGCTTCCGAGATTTTGCGGATTTCGCAGTGAGTTGCGGGTGTGCTGACTGAGCTAAATTAAAGGTGCTTCGCACTATTCTCCTCGGACTCCAAAGCTTGATGAAGCAGCATCTTGAGATATGTTTGATATCGTAATCCTTTCGCGGCTGCCAGAGTTTTCGCTCGCGTGAGGTCTTCTTCCGCTAGTCGGATGGTAATGGTTGGTGATGCTCCCGCCTTGTTGGTCCGTTCCCGGGCAAGCCGCGCCACAGTCCCTTTGCCGAGCTTGCCCAGAGTCTTGGCCTGCTCGAACCGGTTGGCGATCAGGTCCTGATTCTTCACCCACCACTCAGCTTCCTCCGCCTCAGACTTGAAGTGCCGTTGTTTCTTGGCCATCGTGGATCACCTCCCTCGTTCCTGGTGATAGAACTGAATGAGTCTCCGAATTGGTTCGAACGCCGTGACGACGCGTATACGGTGCCCCCCGCCACGTGGTTACAATGAGAAGAACGCGTCCTCTCTGGGTTGCCCCGAGATTGAGGTGGCGCTCTCCCCTTCCACGATTTCGATCCCAAGATCCACTGGATCGTTGAGAATGACTTGTTCCGCCTCATCTGCCAGAACGTCGTGGCGGAGATTTGCTTCGTCCCAATCAAACTCAAGCTCGGGTTCTTGCACCCTATTCGAATGTACCTTGTTGTAGGTACAGACTCCTGACCAATAGATCGCGCGACCTGATCAATTGAGGAGCGAGCTTTTGCTTGCCGCAGGGCCCCAGCGTGGCCATGCTCGAATTGCCTTACGCCGTGCCGCAGCCAGCAACACGATCCCTGCGCCGGACAAAAGCAGTGATTCAGGCTCAGGCGCAGGTGTTGCCGCTGAGAACGTCACATTATCGATTGCGAAGTCCCAGGCGTCCGCGTTGGCCGAGGTTATGTTGACGGTCGTCACTCCATGACCTGGCAAAGAGAAAACAAATGCGCCTAAGCCGCCCGCAGAAGCCAGGGATTTCGTGAGCGAATCGCCTAAATTGTCCGACACGGTATAGCTCCGCACATCGTCGCCGTTCAGAACCAATACACTGAAATCTTGTACCGGCTTCGCGAAGTTAATTACGACGGGATCAGTCTCGCCAGAGCCAAACAGTCCTTCACTCGCGTAGACGGCTGTTTGATCTGCATTCAATCCAATCTCCGCCTGCCGTAACTCGCCGCCGGTAAAGCTGGCAATCCCAATAGTAAGTGGCGAATCGGGAATACCCGTAAGATTACCGCCTGCACCGGCGCCTTGCGACTCAAAGTTGATAGTGGTGGCGCAAGCGGGTACGACCGCCGCAAAAGCCAGAAGCGCCATGGACCCTAAGAGTGCACCGGCCGTCTGGTGGGTCTTACGCGAAGTCCGCGCGATAAGTGACAACATAAAATCTTTCATTGATGTCTCCTAAGTAATGGCCCTAAGGAATTACAGCCTGAGAGAAGTCTCCAGTACAAAATTGGCGACGTCTTTGCCCAGTTGTGCTCCGGCGACGAGGTCAGTACGAAAGTGTACGCCCGCAAAGATTCGGCTGGCGGTCGCCTGCACACCTGCGCCTAGGAGTGTTAGAGTCATTACAACTTTAATCATTGTTGATTGTGATCTCTCTAATCAAGAATTGATGGACACGCTCGGATGAACACGGCGAGTCCTCTCTGTTGGCTATACTCTGCCAAGCAGCGATATATTCCAGAGTTATGCTTTTTTTGACGCCTACTTAGGAGTGGTTGACATAATTGAACGAGAATGCACAGCTTCCCCGGCGGAAAAGAGGCCCTCGACCATGCCGGCAAGATCTCGACGGGCGGTGAGCCCCGTCATCATGATTGCCGAGGAGAAAGCTTCACATTTTGAGTTGGGATAAAGAGAGGGAGCGAGGCGAAGAAAATTCGCCTTCTCGCTCCCTATTCCGTTTTCTCCGTTCGATCGACGGCCGGTGACCGCTCAGTCGAGCCGGATAACAATCGGACAGTTGATGGAGAAGCCAAAACTCCCAAACGGCTTGCCGCCGGGGCCGGTGAGCAGCCCATCCTGCACGAAGGTTAGAATGTTAAATTCCTCCCGCAATTGCCCGCGGAATCCTTTGTCGATCGCATCCTGCGTCCATTCGTACAGATTGGCGTCCCAGATCGGGCTGTAATCGAGGGCGAGAGTTGGAATTCCACCGACCACGTTATTCGGCCGGAAGCTATCCCCCAGATCGGCTGACAAACCTTGCCGCAATGGGTTCTCGCAACCGCCTTCTTCAGGTCCATTGGTAGCGATGAAAATTCGTTCGATGGGGCTTGAGAACGTATCATCCCGGCCCAGCGGAAGCGTCGCCTGCCGTGGCGCGAACGTGTTGTGCTCGATAGCCGCTCCCAGCGCGGAGCTTGTGTCCATCGACAAGTACCAAACCGGACGCCCAAAACTGAAGCCGTTGATAACGTTTAGAGTTACTGTCATGTTGGCTGGATCGATTGCCACGACTTCGTCGTGCACTTTGCTGTAATCCACATGTCCATTCGGGAATTCGATCTCGTTCGCCTTGACGCCGAATGCTATTATCGGAGCGTTGTAAATCGTACCGCCGTCATTTAGAACCCGAACTAATGGGCTGTAGTTCTTGTCTCCGACGGCTCCAGGCTGCGCCGACACCGGAGGAAATTCATGACCTGCGGGGCCGGCAACAAGCTTCCGAACCGGGCTGAAATCGACAGTTCCTTTGTCAAACACCAAATCGCCCTGATCGTCTAAATTTGCTGTTCTTGCTCCATCCGCGGCGAAAGTGAGTTTGGCGGAATAGTTCAGACCGAGTTCGGCAGCAACGCCCGAATCGTCAACATCGGTCAGGATGTACCAGACATTTTTGTGAGTCCCCGCCATGTGCCCCAAATACAACGGCAAAGTAATGGCGCCATGTGCGACATCAAGCTGGCCGGACTTTAGTAACTGCTCTGGTCCAACCAGGCTGGGATTCACAGAGGAAGGAGGTGGCCCGAAGTAGGACAGAGGAACGGTTGTTCCGATGGACGCGGGCGCCGGGAAGACATCGCACCCTGGACCCGGCCCGATGGGCCCCGGTCCCGGACCTTGCGCGTCGTTGAAGTTTGACTCCGCCGCAGTCTCGATTTCAGCGAGTGCTGGCACGGGTCTTTTGTGAGATTGGATCATCTTTTTCGGTGTGACCGTTGCCGTGCCCTGCGAATTATCCGAAGCAGTTGATTGTGCAAACGCTGCCGTACTTATGAAACCTGCGAGCGCAAACACATGGATAGCCCGGCATGCATTCATTCCAGGCCTTTGATGCCTAACCTTGTTCAACTTGTTTCTCCTTACGGTGATCGTCTGTAAGTTCGGCTGTTTCAGCCTGGCTCACTGTACGCTCATTCGAAACCTGCGATCCAAAGTCACGCTGAACAACACTACGGGCCGGAAATTCACATTTCCTTTACAGATCTCTCGACGGACACAGTGCCACCGGTAATCATGAGTGGGACCATTGCGAGGTGCCGGGAATACTTTGAGGCTGACGACGGTATAGCAAATTAGGAGAAAGCAGTGACAAATACAGTTACCAGAATTACCGCCCTCGGATTCGCGCTCTTCACGACCGCATTCACGCCGTTCGCTAAAGCGGATGAGTGGGATAAAAGGACGCTCGTGACGACTCATACTCGGATCCAGATTGAAGGCAAAGTGCTTGAGCCAGGCCAATACGTAATGAAGCTACTCGATTCAGCCGACCGCCACGTCGTGCAAATCTACAACTTCGATACGGCCACGCTGGAGATGACAATCCTCGCCACCCCCGCATACCGGCTCGAATCCACGGGCGATACCCGGCTCACGTTCGATGAGATGCCCGACGGAAAAGCTCCGGCCTTGCGTAGCTGGTTCTACCCAGGAGACAACTCGGGTTTCGAGTTCTCCGCAATTCGCTAAGACTCACCGGCTGTCGCAACTCCCAGGTTTATATCAATCCTGGGGGACGGCAGTGTGCGACGCGAGCACCCACAATTTTGGATCCAGGGGTGCTCGTCACCCGTTGATCACTCACCCTCCGCGCCGCTAACTCTCCGCAAAGATGACCAGCACATTTATCAATCTACTTTTGGGTGGTTTATTCGTACTGCTGGGTGCTGTGAACGTATGGCTGATCTTTCATGCCTCGCGAACGCTGACCACGTCACGCATGAGCCAACGACTCGTTCAGGCCCATCGTTTCGGCGGCTACTTTTTCGTCGCCCTATTCTGCGTCATGAGCTATCTAATGGCTTTGCGCACCGCGAATGTGTCAGACGAGCTTTCCACGCCGGCCCTCATCCATGTTCTAATCGCGATGTCTTTGGTGCCATTGCTCTTTGTCAAAGTGCTCATCGCCCGTTATTACAAGAGCTACTATTCCGCGCTGACCTCCTTGGGGTTAATCATTTTTTGCTTCGCGTTTATCCTCGTCGCGCTCACCGCGGGCCCCTATCTTCTTCGTGCGACCTCACCAAAAGACACGTCGCCTCCGGTTATTAATGTAAGCTCGCAAGCAATAGATCTACGCGCCTCCGAAGCCCTGACACAAAAGAAGTGTTCCCGCTGCCACACGCTTGATCGCGTGATCGGTGCGCGTAAAGACGCCGCTGGCTGGACGGCCACCGTCCACCGCATGCGAAATCTTCCCGGCTCGCATATCTCGGAAGACAATGCCACGACGATTCTGAGCTACCTGGTTGCTGCGGATTCGATAGACAGCTCGACGTCGCAAGGAGAACTGAAAGTCGGTAAAGCGCTGGTGGATGGCCACTGCGGAAGATGTCATCAGTTGGATCGAGTGTACAGGTCCGAATTTAGCCCACAGAAATGGCAGGAAACGGTCACTCGGATGGTGGTCTACGCGCGAGGAACGGATGGGTTTTTCAAACCAGGCGACGCCCAACAGATTATCCAGTTTCTTTCTAAGACCCAGACTCCGGAGGCAGTCGCTGCCCGCCGGCTTCAAACCGCTTCACTGGGGCCGGAGTCTGAAGACCAGATCCGGACTGCTTCCCAAGAGAAAGTCTTGAAAAATTCATCGCATGTTAGTCGCGCAAGTGTTCAGACCGGCGTTGTCATCCTGGTTGTGTTTATCGCGCTGGGAACTCTTCTCATTCGGCGCCCGAGCCGCACGCGCCCGAAACGGGCGAATTCAGCCCCCGAGATGGATCAGGCGAGACCCGATGCTGCATTCTCGGCCCCGAGCACGTTCGTGCTTCAACTGGTCCGCATCCAACGGCAGACGCATGACTGCGTTACTTTACGTTTTCGATTGCCTGATGGGGTGACGTTCAAAGCAAGGCCAGGGCAGTTCATGACCTTTTCCTGGCTGCTCGCAGGGGAAAAAGTTACTCGCTGCTACACGATATCCTCATCCCCGACTCAAAACGGATATCTGGAAATAACTCCAAAACGAGCAAAAGACGGCTTCGTATCTGCCTTCCTGAACGATCATGCCGTGATCGGCCTTACCGTCGAGGCGACCGGGCCGGCCGGCCAATTCTGTTTCGACGAGAAGACCGATAGAAGAGTTGTCCTGCTGGCTGCGGGAAGCGGAATCACACCCATGATGTCAATACTGCGCTTCCTCGACGATCGCTGCCTCGACATTCCTGTAACGCTCGTTTATACAGTGCGCACGCAGCGTGACATCATCTTCGCGGCCGAGATTGAGCGCCTCAAACGGTCTCTTCCGGGCTTCAGCTGCTTTATCGTTCTGACGCGCCCGGAGGCCGGGTGGAATGGTTTGACTGGGCGCCTTCAGAGTGATGTTCTCGCAGACCTCGTCACCGAACAGAAGCAAGTTACATTCTTTCTGTGCGGCCCGGAGCCTTTCATGAACAACACGGCCACTGCGCTCGAAGAATTGGGCGTTGATCGGAAGCAGATTAAACAAGAGCGGTTTGGAGTGCCCAAAACTATTCCAGCTCCTGGAGCCGATCAGCCGCCCGTCGGTGTTGCCGAATTCTTGCGCTCGGCAAAAAAGTGTGAGATCCCTCCCGGCCTTACCGTGCTCGAGATAGCGGAGAAAAACGGGATCGCCATTCCGTACAGCTGCCGCCTCGGTCAGTGTGGCACCTGTGCCACCAGGCTCGCCGAGGGCACGGTTCGAATGGAATCGGAGGTGGGGCTGTCGGATGAGTTGAGAGCACAGGGATACGTGCTGCCCTGTGTAAGCCGGGCACAGGGAGACATAAAGCTTTACGCCTAGCTCTGCAACGTAGAAGCAAGCGGGCCAGATTTGGCCCGCCATGCTCCTCCAGACGTCCGAAAGCGAGCGTGTGAGCACTCGCTTCGGGGCGATCAAGAGGTATCGACCCTTACAGCGACCGCAGGAACGTTATGAGCTGCTGTTGCTCCTGCGGGGTCAATCCGTTGAAGCGGAAAGTAACCTGCTCTGCCTCGCCTCCATGACGCTTAATTGCATCACTTAGAGTCAGCGACTGGAGGTCATGCATGAACCGAGATTTAATATGCAGGCCCCAAAGTGGTACCGTCCGCAACTTGTTAGCCGTGTCCTGCGGCCCAAGCTGTACGATTCCATCACCGGTTCCCACGTCGTGCGCGGATGTTGTCTCAACTCTTGGCAACGTATATGGATGGGTACGTGCTCGAATTGTTGTTCTCCGAAATGACTGCCGATCGCTCACCTACTGCTGAAAATTGAGGCTGCCGGGGAAGGCAGCCTCTTTGTTCGCCATCACAGCACGCCGGAGGGAGGGCGTCCGGTTTTACTGACGGCGATCAAACTTCTCGTTCTCCAGCAAATCAATGTCGCATCGCTTGGCGCTATAGCTCCTGGCGCGCGGCGTCGGCCTCTTCCGCAAGCTGCTGAACCACGGTGAAAAACTTCTTTTGTTGCCCTGTGAAAAGACCATCCTGAGTGAAGGATGCAATCGTCGCAACCGCACCTGCAAATCGATCGCTGGATGGACGAATGACCGCGCAGTGAGGCAGCTTTGGACTGATAAATTCGCACGGGACCGGGAAGATCAGGCTGGGCTGAATCAGTGGATTGAGCGGGTCAAAGAAATTAGGAAAGGTCAGGCCGTCATCGCTCACCGGTGCGACGGTGGGTTGCACTGCATTGCCGGCGAAATCAACCCACTCTAGGAAGTGCGCCACCTCGTCTCCACCTATGCCAAATAGGATTCTCAGCACTTCCAGGCTGCTGACTTTTTGACTAAGCGCCTGGTAGAGGCTCGATCCACCCTGTTCGATATAGCCGAAGTGAAACGCTGCCGTGTTGGCGATTACCTGAATATGATCGGTACCCAGGAAGTCAGCATTTGTTCTGGGAATCGCGGTGCGGTTATTAATTTTGAGCGCTTGAGGATAAGTCGCGCCAAAGTCGGGGTTAGTAGCGCTGCGGTAGCGAATGAACCAGCTAGTATCTACATTTAAATGCATCAGGTTCGTGAGGCGCCCGATATTTAGCGCTCCTGCAGCCGTGCTTCCTTGTAAAGTTTCAAATTCGCTAAAATCCACCGGGTCTGCTCCCCTGAATTCCAGGTAGCCGTTCAAGAAAGTTGCGTGGCTGATTTCATCCAGTGTGTTGCTGGTTATGTATTGTGGTCCATCGCCGTCAAGGTTCGAGAGAGCAGCCTGATAGCTATTCACCTGTTGGTTCGGATCCACCTCTGTGGGTCGACCAGAAGTGAGACCACCGAGTTCCGCGTATTGCGTCCAGAGATCGGCCTCAATCAATTCAGCCGCGGCTAGAAATCTTAGAACTGCGATGTCTCCTCGTGTAAGCGCTTTGGAGTCCTCGCTGGCCTCCTGCGCGCGCGCCTTGATCGTGCCCAACGCTGCACCTCCCACGATGGCCGCCCCAGTTGCTAGCGATCCACGTAGAAACGATCTGCGATTCTTCGTCTGTGCAACGTCATTGTTATCATTCATACTGTCTCCTTAGTAACTTACTTGAGCGCATTCATGGCGCTCCCTCTCAAG
Source organism: uncultured Acidobacteriaceae bacterium (assembly GCA_963846185.1). Lineage (GTDB taxonomy): Bacteria > Acidobacteriota > Terriglobia > Bryobacterales > Bryobacteraceae > Bog-105. The sequence continues at coordinate 199,486 of CAWJVA010000008.1, forward strand.
CTTGTAGCAGTTGACAACTAGGGTCATTTAGGGAGTGTAAACAATTTGTATATCTTCGGAGCGCCTTCACTTTTTCGCGTCGATGTCAGGTGGTGTTTGTTCGCTTAGCACAAAGACGTTTGCCGGCATTGGTGGAGTTTTTGCAGAAAGGCCAGTTATTCGGCATTATTGACCGTTAGCGGACTGACCATCTCCCGAAGGAACAGCCCTGTCGCTGGACTTCAGTTTTCGACGCTCGAGGCGTGCCCACCCATACAGCAGGTCCGTTTCGGCGTCCGACAATTTCGCATCGCGATGAATCAACGTGTACTGCGGCAGTGGCATCTCGCGGTTTTTGATTGCGCACGCAATATCCGCCAATAGCTTCTTTTGTCGAGTGAAGTCATACTGATTCCACTCCGACAAATTCATGTGATCCCGTCCTCGGCGCACATCTCTTTCCACTAGCCAGGAGACTGGGGCGACATAGCTGTACCATGGCCACGCGGTTTGATTCGAGTGGCAATCCATGCAGGAACGTTTCAGCACTGCTACGATTTCCGGCTGCATCTTCAGACCGTCCGCCGGGACTGCATGCCGCTGTACTAATTTCACCGACCCAAATGGATGAACAGCCATCGAACACAGCGCGAGCAAGCCCACAAAAATGCCAGTACCCAAGCGGGCGTGCTTGAACAAAGACGCATTCACATCCGGAATACCGGATTCGGGTCTGATTTATTCCAGTCCAGTCTTGTGTGGCCCCGCGAATCTTGAGAGACTAACTACGGTGTCATTCTTGCCGAGTGATGCGACACACGGTGCCAGAAGAAATCTGGAATAAGAGGAACCCAAAGCAGGTAGAAACGGGCAGAGATGAACTGTTCGAAGGGGCCGTTTTGCCTTACCTGAACTCCGCGTACAACCTCGCCCGCTGGCTCACACGCAATGAGCATGACGCTGAGGATGTTATCCAGGAGGCCTGCCTCAGGGCGTGGCGCTCCTTCGACACGTTCCTCGCCGGCCGCGACGGTCGTGCGTGGTTTTTGACGATTGTGCGAAATGCTTGCTTCACATGGTTGCGCAAAAACCGTTCTTCAGGAGCCACCATCCAGGTGGAGGAAGATTCTCAAGCCCTCGATAGCTCGCCGGATCCTGAGGAGCTGGTTATCAAAAACATGAACTCGCAAATGATTCGTCACGCCATGGAACAGTTGGCGCTCGAGTACCGCGAAATTTTGATCCTGCGAGAATTAGAAGGACTGTCTTACAAAGAAATCGCAAAAATTATAGACATACCTCTCGGAACCGTGATGTCAAGGCTATCGCGAGCAAGACAAGAGCTTTATCTCCAGTTGAGCGGAAAACTTGGGGAGATACGAGCATGAGCTGCCAGGAAGTCCGCGAGCTGCTCGACGGTTACGTAGACGCCGAGCTAGACGTGATGACTACTCTGCAATTCCAACGTCACCTGAAGGAATGCGGCAGCTGCCAAGCGCGTTTTGAGCGCTATCAACAGTTCACTCGTGCAGTTCAAGCTAACCTGCCGCGTTTTGACGCACCGCAAGGGCTCGAACGCAGAATCCGGTCGCAACTCGGCTTATCCCCGGGCCGTCAGGCTAGCGTACGCACAACGCCGTTTGCAGACTGGCGCCGATGGGCCGTCGCCGCCAGCCTGATAGGAGTGCTTGTCTTGACCGGGACGCTGTTTATGCTCCTGAATCATCCTTCGGGTTCGGATGTCTTAGCGGAACAGGTGGTTTCGAGCCACATCCGCTCGCTGATGGCGAATCACATTAGTGATGTAGCTTCCACCGATCAACACACCGTAAAACCCTGGTTCAGCGGCAAGCTGGATTTTGCTCCAGTAGTCAAGGACCTTGCTCCTGAAGGCTTTCCGCTGATCGGCGGGCGCCTGGACTACTTGGATGACCGATCTGTCGCGGCGCTCGTGTATAAGCGTCACCAACATACAATAAATCTTTTCCTTTGGCCGTCGCCTAGTTCCGATTCGGGCCCGCAAACACTTACTATGAAGGGCTTCAATATCGTCCAGTGGACGCAAGGTCACATGACTTATTGGGCCATATCGGACCTCAACGCCACTGAATTGAGGGACTTCGCACAAGATCTGAAAGGTAGCTCTTTATAAGAGACCGAGCCGCCCTAACAGGTCTTGGAAGCGCGGATCAGAACGCATCGTGTCGAAAGCGGGACGCACCAGGATCGACGGATTGAATCGCTCTTTGTACGCTTCCTGGAGCCATGCGAACGCCTGGTCTTTTTCGTTGAGACCTGCATAGACTAGTGCAATGTCGGCGGCATAGGACGGTTTGTGATTCGATCTATTCTTCAGTTCACCCAAGATCTTCAAAGCTTCATTCCGCCTGTGGGAAACGGCATAAACATAGCCTAATTGGGATGTGCAAAGGGGATTTCCTCTCGAAAGCTCAATCGCCTGTTGAAGCTCTAGAATTGCTGCCTCGTACTTATGCACTTGCGCTAACGCCTGGCCCAACTGGTAATGCGCCATTGCAAAGCTTGGATCCATCTCGATTGTCTTGCGGCTTTGGCTTATCGATTCGTCGTATCTATGGGCGATGCTAAACGCATCAGCGATATCGGCGCTGATTATCAACGAGAGCGGGTCGAGCGCGCCCGGTTTTTTCAATTCATCGAGACCCTCGTTTTGGCGGCCCAGGAGAATCAGATTCCAGGCGTACCACTGATGAGCCGTCGCGTAACTGGGAGCGATCGCGATGGCCCGTAAGAGTTCTGCATCGGCGGCTTTCCAATTCCAATCAAAGGACTTTAGACATAGGGCCAGCGATGCATGAGCTTCGCCGAGAGTATCGTCTAACACCAAGGCCTTTGTCGCCGCCGCTTTTGCCTTTGGAAACGCTTCGCTCGGAGCCAGGCCGCCATATTCCCAATCTCCCAACAGTGCATACGAATCCGCCAGGCCGCTGTACGCTTGAGCGTAATTCGGGTCTTTTTCGATGGCGTCATTAAAGTAAGTGATCGCTTTTTCCAAGCCTTGCTGGGTTCGCTTATTCCAGAAGTATCTTCCTCTCAAGTACGCGTCGTAAGCATTTGGATTCACGGGCCTTGCGTGTTCGAGCAAAGCCCGCGCCTGCGACGTTACTGTTACACGGATTCGACCGCCAATGGCGCGGGCGACTTCATCCTGCAGAGCGAGCGTGTCGCGTAAATCACCTTCGTAGCTTTGACTCCAAAGATGCTCGTCCCCATTCGCGCGAATCAACTGCGCCGTGATCCGTACGCGTTCCCCGGAACGAAGGACGGTCCCTTCGACGATTGCGTCGACATTCAATTCACGCGCGATCTGCGGTAACGGCTTACGTGCGTGCTTGTACAGCATGACGGAAGTTCGCGAGATTACTCGCAAGCCGTTAATCGTGCCCAAGGCGGTGATCAGCTCATCGGTCATCCCATCCGCGAAATATTCCTGTGAAACATCGGCTAGAAAGATTCTCCAGTGGAAGTACAGCTATCGACCGAATATTGGATGAGTGCTGCGCGCCCGGGCGCAGCTTCCAGGCAAGAAACGCCAGCGGCAGAAAGGAAGGATTGAACCGCGGCGCGTGCGCTGCCAGGTTTGCGTGCAAGCTGCACGAGCACCCGTAAGTGCCAGGTCCGCAGCCCGCTACGCGCAGAGCTGGTACTGAAATACTTCACAAGATTCTGCGGAATAGCGCCGTCAACCCGCTCCGGAAGTGAACGGGTCCGATGAGCACGTATGCATCTGGATCCGGTGGATTCGCCCTAAAGTTGCCATCGGGAACCCAATACGCAGTGCGAACCGTAACGCGGTTATTTTCCGTATCACGCGCTTGGCTTGCCAGCAAGGGGCGCGAGTAATCATATTTGTATTTGGCATCGTAGAACATACCGACTTCGAGGGCGAGAATCCGTTTCGAGCGACAGTCGGGTGCAATAGGCATCGGGTACAGCGCCGTTGCGGGATGCGCGATCTTGTTCCAATAATTCTGAGTTGCTTCATTCCAGAAGAACCCTTTTAGAGTTCCCGCGTCGGCACGTGTGAACTGCGTTTCAGCGGCAGTCTGCGCATGAATGCCGGTGCAGGCAAGTGCAATAGTAATGACGGCCTTGATCATGTTTTGTTCGACCCTCGCTATGTATACTGGGACCCCGGGACAAATATTCCTGCACGACGCCGAAGACTTACTCGTTCAATAGGCAGTCAGTCCCGGGCGCCTGCCACCGTGCTGTAAAGATTTTGTACTTTCCGATTCCGCCGATAAACTTTTCGCCGCTATATCGCATCCCTGTGTACTGAGTCGTGTTACCGAATCGAAGGAGTAGAAAGTGTCCGAAATTAATATGTACGAATTTCGAAGATTACTGGAAGCGAAGTATAAAGACCTTGCATCCAGCGCTTCGAACCGAGATGAAATTGTTGTGGAAAGCACAGCAGACGAAATGGACAGATTGCAGCAACAGTTAAGCAGAGACATCGCGGTCCGTAATCTGGACCAGACGTCACGGCTCTTGAAGAGCGTCCAGGCTGCCCTCGATCGCATCGAAGATGAGATATACGGCGTCTGCTTATGTTGTGAAGAGCCGATTCCCGAAAAGCGCCTCAAAGCTCTTCCTTGGGCCGCGTATTGTGTCAGTTGTCAAGAAACAATAGACCGTCACAGCGCCGCGGGAGAAGACGATCCGATCGCATTCGCCGCCTGAGGAACTCAGCTTCGTAGTTCGGTTGTACTTGTTGCCACTTCCGAGCGTGATCTCTTTATCTACTGCAGCCGTGAGAGTCACCCGTGGCTCGTGGGGCTGGAATCATACCAGTTCAGTGAACTCTTTTGACTCCGAGATTCGCGTCCCGAATGATAGCACGGAGAAGTGGTTCCTTCATCGTCCGGCCCGGATGAACGGGTACTACCGTTCGAGCCTTCGTTTCGGGGTGGATCAAGATAAGATGGCTCCCCTTCTACCGGTCCTCGATGAATCCCGCGCGTTGAGAGTTCGGATCACTTTCCGCGCAGTGAGAGAAGGAAGCTTCGCCATCCTAGGCGGGAATAGAGACTGGAACTGTAACCCTTCCCTGGAATGATGGACCCTCCAAGGGAAGGGGCTCGCCGTGAGCTAACAAGCTCTCGAGATACAGAGCGATCGCCTCCTTAACATTGCGCTCCGTTTCTTCAAACGTCTCTCCTTGGGTGTGGCATCCAGGGAGAGAGGGAACGAATGCTACGAACCCTCCTTTGGGATCCTGCTCATAGAACACGGAATAGGAGAAGTGTCTTGGGACAGACCTCTTCATGAGGATTTCCTTGTAGGAATTTGCGGCTCATAAGACAGAAAGAACTGATTTGGCATGGTGCACTCTTGTCCAACAAGGGCGTTATCTAAAAGGCTTGGCAGCAAACACCAACTGAACCAAGTAGACTGAAGAAAA
>CAWJVA010000009.1:0-208230 GCA_963846185.1 uncultured Acidobacteriaceae bacterium
ACCGTGCTCCAATGCGTCCGAGTACATCATTTCGCGTTCGTCTCGTGTGTAGGTGAACCCTATGCTGTAGTAACGCTCGAGCGAGAGCCCCATCACCCGCGTGCCGGCATAGGCGACTGCCGCCTTCGCAACCAGGCCGCCTCCAAACGGAATCTTGCCGACCAGCTGGCGTGCTACTGCTCGCCAGCCGAACGCACTGCCGATCACGCCGGCCACTTCCGATTTCTGCTGGCTGTAACCGACCTCGCGGTTGCTCGCCGCCGCAATGAGAAATGCCATCCGAATCTGATTCATGGTGAGGAAGGCGGTATCCGACGCGAACTCTGCGACCGCCCATGGCAGCTCGATAATGTTTGGAATCACATCGGGTAAAGCGGTGGAAACCGAAAATAGCGTGTTCTCGCGCGAGGTGTTCGCAATTACCTTCGAAATGAAGGGCTTTCGAAACGGGACGAAAGATCTTGCCAGCCGGATGCCTGTGGCCGGATGGCTCGAGAGCACGCTCCGCACGAAATTCCGTTCATGGTCTGGCCGAAAGAGGATCGCCTGAGGCGGTGCTTCTGCCCTGTCATCCGCCGCGATATGTATGTCGAAGAGTGCAGACGCCGGAATGGGAGCACGAGACAGCGACAGCGCCGATTCGCGTCTTCGGCCCGCGCTTAAGTCGCGCAGAAAGAACTCTTCCACTTGCTGGTATGCTGCCTGGTTCGACGCGTGCAGCGCTATCCGGAGCGGTTGCCGGCTCATTTCCCGCACCTGTTGCGGATTGAGCGTTCCAAGCGCTTTCTTGATGCTGACCAAACCTTCGACCATGATTCAGAAGTTCCTCAATTGTTCGCCGGACTGCTGCGAAAACGGCATCTCCGAGCCGCGCAGCCGCAAGACCAGCTTCAATTCATCTTGCCAGCAAGTGTTAACACCCACTCGCTCTACCAAGATATCCGGATCGAAGTAACGCAGCAGAGTGTCGGTCGACGGGTGGAACGATAACGCCGGACTGACAAGCAGAAGCTTGGGAGGCGCGCGGGTCAATTCCACATCCGGAAATAGATGGTTCAGTTCCCGCCTCTCATTGTGCCAGCGAACGCGCATCCAGTAATCGAGAGCCTGCAGCGGCAGATGAATGTCCTCGGTCACTTTCAATTCCATCAGTACGAGTTGCCCCGAGTAGGTGCTACCGAGCAGATCAATCAGGTCCCGATCGGCAGCCGCGAATGATAAGACCTGGCGGTGCACAGGCTCGAGCCGCAACTCAGCATTGATCATTGAAAGATGTTCCCGCACAGCGCTCTCAAACCAGCGCTCGGGGAATACGGCTGGTCCTGGTACACCCCCGGAAGGAGCTGCCGAAAGACAGGAAAGTTCTTTCGCGAATCGTTCGAGTTCGTCACTCTGCCGTGCGAGAACCTCCCGGCGCTCGCCTAATCCAAGCCAGACTCCGCCGCCCTCCTCGATCCGCGCGAATTCCAGCCCACGGCAGGAAATGCTGATGCTCCCGCTCTGCTCCTGGCAAACTCCAACCCCTTTCACGTGTCGGATGCGCTCCAGCAAGGCCTTGGCATTCTTAGAAAGGCTTGGCGGCCTGTACGTGGCAGTTACCTTCGTCTCCAGATTGCCCAAGTCATCCGGATCCACCTCGCCGGCTGAGCCATGCTCATTGAAAAGAAACAGCCGGAAGCGAAGGGCCGGCGTGGTGAGCCAGCGCAGCCGATGTGCGCTTAGGGCGCCAGCTCCGTCCGGCAAAAACAAACATAGTTGTACTCCCGCCTCGCCCGCCATAGAAGAGCTGAGATGGGAATGCCACAGCAGCGCGTATGTCAACAGTCCAGGCTCGTGCTCCGGGCTGGGACACGCTAAGGCGGCGATCACCTGGTTTCCGCGCTGCAGCCGCGCACGGGGGAAAATCGATGAAAAGGATCTTTGCAGGTCAGAACCAGTGGATAAATTTGAGAGTTGCCAGCCCGGGAACTGCCTGCACAGAATCCGGCGGAATTGCTCGGCGAAGTGCTGCTTCCCAGCGACCACAAAGCGGCGGGCACTCTGGGGGCGGTCCAAGTCCAGTAATGACAGGCGCCCCGGTTTGCGGGCGAACCGCTCGACCGAGCACTCCAGCACACCGGTCGAGCTCCGTTCGATACCGGAGATCCGTCGTGAAAGCGAGCGCGTATCGTCCCAAACTTCGAGTCCGAGCCGTCCCGCCCGGATTTCGAGCGAGTAGCGGTTTTCTTTGAGTGGGATCGGCTCGTCACCGTACTCGAGGACGGCGGGATTGCGGCACTTCGACAGAAACGCCTCAATGGTCTCGAGAAGGCATTTGGCGCTATCTTCGCGGGCTTTTATCATAGGATATTGACGACTGAAGTCTCCTCATTCGCTGACCGGCTCCAAGCCGTGGAGGATCGCATTCAACGCGCAGCCGAGCGCGCCGGGCGTTCGCGTACTGACATAACTTTAGTAGCCGTTTCCAAGAAATTCTCTGCCGACCATATCCGAGCGGCTTATGCGACCGGTATGCGCGATTTTGGCGAGAACTATGTTCAGGAGTTTGCAGAGAAGCGCCCGCTTTTGAGTGATTTGACGGATGCGCGTTTTCACCTTATAGGTCATCTGCAATCGAACAAAGCACGCCAGTGCTGCCGGCTTTTCCAAGTGGTACAGACTGCGGACTCCATTCGTTTGATAGAAAAACTCGACGACGCTGCAAGGCAGGAAGGCTTGCAGCTCAATGTGCTGCTGGAGGTCAAACTATCGCCGGAAGAAACGAAGACCGGGGCAACTGCGGAACACCTGCCGTCATTGGTTGCTGCGGCTCGAAATTGTCGCTCTCTCCGGCTGCTTGGCTTGATGACAATGCCGCCCTGGTCTGAAGACGCGGAGCAATCCAGGCCGTATTTTCGGCAGCTTGCGTCCCTGGCGCGCCAGTATGGGCTTTCCGATCTTTCGATGGGAATGTCGAACGATTTCGAAGTCGCCATTGAGGAAGGCGCCACGATCATTCGCGTCGGCACCTCTCTTTTTGGGCCGCGCCCCAAACCGCAGCCCGGAACTGCCGGCGAACCGGAATGATGCGGTCCTCAGCGAGGCTCAGCCTCGCCATCGTTCTAGCCGGTTGCACTCTGTTTTGCGCGCAGTTGCCGAAGGCGCCGGACCAGGCAGCTTCGAAAGAAGAATTGCCGGGTGTACTCGTTCGTATGCGTGACGGAATATACCTGGCAACAGATGTCTTCCTGCCGGCGGCCAATGGTCGCTGGCCGACGGTGCTGATTCGCACGCCGTATAGTCGCAACTCCTCTGCAAGCGCCAGCTATCGATATTTCGTGCGGCGCGGTTACTCAGTTGTGATTCAGGATGTGCGAGGGCGGCATGGCTCGCAGGGGGTGTTCGAATCAGCGATGCAGGAAGGTCCCGACGGGAACGACACCATCAACTGGATTGCTGAACAGCCGTGGTCGAACGGGCGAGTGGCGATGGCCGGCGGCTCCTATCTCGGACTTGCGCAGTGGTGGGCGGCACTCCAGGATAATCCGCATCTTGCGGCAATCTCGCCCATGTGCTCAGGGGACGACGAGTACCTCGATCGCTATTACTCACCGGGAGGCGCGCTGAAATTAGGTCACCGCCTTTTGTGGCTCGCTCAAAATCTGACTTATCCTGGCCAGTTACGGCCCCTTTTCGCGAATTACATCGATCACTTGCCGGTCCGTACAGCGGACGTGCAGGCGACGGGCCGCCCGCTGTTGCTTTGGCGCACCGCCCTGGACCATCCTTCATACGACACCTATTGGGAACACAGAAGCGTTCGCGAAGAAAGCCGGCGTATCACCATCCCGGTGCTCTCGTTCGGAGGTTGGTTCGACAACTACGCTGAGAGTGACCTAGATGCGTTTTCCCGGTTGTCCGTGCAGCACAGCGCGGTAGAGACGTGGATCGGACCGTGGGCTCATAACCCGGGGCTGAAGTTCGCCACTCGCGATTTCGGTTCGGATGCAAGCCTGCCTATCCGCGCCAGGCAAGCGGATTGGTTCGATCGCTGGCTGAAGAAAAATAGCCCGCGGCTGAATGAGAACCCTACCGGACCGGTGCTCCACCTCTTTGTCATGGGTCCGAATGTTTGGCGCACAGAGCGTCACTGGCCACTTGAGCGAACGCATTACACGCCGCTCTATCTCACGAGCGGCGGCCGGGCGAACTCGAGCTCGGGCAATGGGGCTTTGGTTTGGCAGGTCACGAACAAATCACGCCCAGACCAGTTCATATATGATCCGCGCGATCCGGTGCCGACGACAGGTGGGGCGGTGTGCTGTGACCCGGTTCTGATGCCGCCCGGCCCGCTCAGCCAGGAAGCGGTCGAGAAGCGTGCGGATGTTCTCGTCTACACCTCACAGCCGCTGACGCAACCGATAGAAGTCACCGGTAACGTTCGTGTCGTGCTGTACGTTGCGAGTTCTGCTAATGATACGGACTTCACCGCAAAACTCGTAGATGTGCAACCTGACGGCGAGCCGCTGATGGTGACGGACGGCATCCAGCGACTTCGCTACCGTCTATCACTGCAACATCCCGTCTTCATCAAGCGCAACGAAACCTATCAAATAACTGTTGATGCGGGCGTGACGAGCTATGTCTTTGAAGCCGGGCATCGCCTCCGGCTCGAGATTTCAAGCAGTAACTTCCCGCGGTTCGATCGAAATTTGAATTCCGCCGGCCCCAACGCCGACGGGACGAAGATCATCAAAGCCAAACAGACGATCTATCACGATCGGCGATACCCTTCAGCGGTAATCCTTCCGGTAATTCCAAATGACGGATCGGAGGAGGCTGCCATCAAGCACCCTCAAAATGCCGGGAATCTCGCGATCAATCCAAGGCGACAAAAATCGCACCCATGACGATCAGAAGGCCTCCGGCTGCCTTCCCCCACGTCAGCTTTTCGCCCAGAAATAGGATTGCAAACACGATCACCAGAGCAACACTGAGCTTGTCGATGGGCGCCACCCGCGATGCCGGGCCAAGTTGCAGCGCCCTGAAATAGCAGAGCCACGATAGTCCGGTTGCGAGACCGGATAGTGTCAGAAACAGCCAGGTCCGGCCGGACGCGACGTGATGGCTGTCCGGTTGCCTGAAAACCAGAAATATGAGCCAGGTAAACGCAACGACGACGGTGGTTCGAATCGCCGTTGCGTAGTTAGCATCTACGCCGGAGACGCCAATCTTCGCTAGAATCGCGGTCGCAGCCGCGAAAACGGCGGACAGAAGCGCCCAGAATAACCAGCTCATTCATCCAGTTTCGTCCAGCGGCTCTTTCTGCTAAATGAGGCCGCGCTCAAGGGCGTAGCGAGTCATCATCGCAGTCGAGTGGAGTTTCAGCCTGTCCATGATCGCCGCGCGATGGAACTCGGCGGTGCGGACGGAAATCTCCAGTCTGGTGGCGATTTCCTTTGCGGAGCAACCTTGCGAGATCAGCCGCAGGACTTCTATTTGTCGCTCTGTCAAATCTGTCTCTGAGGCTCCTGGCTGTTCATTCTGGCTCTGTATTCGCGAGCCGACATATCTGCCGCCATTGAGAACGGTTCGGATTGCAAGCAGAATCTCGTCCATTGGCGCTCTCTTGGAAAGGTATGCCTGAGCGCCTAAATCGACGGCTCGCTTCACATATTTGGTCTCTGTATACATGGAGAGGAACATCACCTTCACGTTCGGATATTTGCGCGATGACCTGTTCTGCAGTTTCGAAGCCGTCGCCGTCGGCCATACGGACATCGAGGACCACGAGATCGGGGTGGTATTCGTCCAGGACTTGTTCAAATTCAGCAAGCTTGTCTACGCCGCGGACTTCGTAATGAGGGCTGGCCACGAACAAAAGGGCGTCCAGAACCAGGTGGTGATCGTCGGCAAAGAGCAATTTGGCACGGCCGTACTGTCCGTTTGCCTGCGGAGGGTCAGTGAATTCTGTATTGTTCCACACGTCTCGGTACCAACATTCTGTTTTGCTTTAGCAAAATAGACTATACCCTACCAGAAACAATACGGGCATTTTGACGATTTCTTTGCTCGGCTACTCTAATATGGCGTGTTCGGCCCAAGTCATTTCAGATCTGCTGAAATCCTTTTGAATCAGAGGCGGGTAGAGGAAGCCGTAGCCGAATTCAACGCGGCTGAGAGTGCCGGGCATGATCCCGACACTGCTCCGCGGGCCGCTGGACGTGCTTCATGCTGGCCGGTCAATTCGAGAAGGCTTGGCGTGAGAGCGATTTGATCTCGACACGCGGTAAACCCGACCGGTACCGGTTCTGGGACGGCCGCACCGTCGCGGGGCGGTTCATTCTAATCCGCTGCCTGCACGGATTGGGCGATACGATTCAGTTCATCCGCTACGTTCCGCTACTGCGCCGACAGGCAAAGAGGGTCGTTATCGAAGCCCAGCCGGCGCTGAAAGAGCTCCTGCTGGCTTCGAACCTTGCGGACGAGGTCATCACCTGGCGCGAAAAAGAACCGTTCTGGGATCAGCAGATTGAAGTGATTGAGTTGCCGCGGGTGTTTCGGACAACGCTCGCGACGATTCCAGCGCGCGTTCCGTACCTGTCTGTGCCGGGTCCGGCTATCCGGCAGACTCGGGGCGAGGCTCTGAATGTTGGTTTGGTCTGGTCATCGAGCACCTATGATCCTTCCCGCTCCATCCCGCTCGCCCATCTTGCGCGGCTGTGCTCGACACCGGGGGTATCCTTTCATAGCTTGCAGGCGGATCCCGATCGCGCTGACCTGCGGCAATGCGCCGCGCCAATCGCAGATCTGTTCGATGTTTCAGGATCCATAGTTGCCGCCGCCAAGACCCTTTGCAGTCTGGACCTGCTAATTACCGTCGATACGATGATGGCTCACCTCGCGGGAGCGTTGGGCCGCCCTGTCTGGACACTGTTGCCGTATTGTGCGGACTGGCGCTGGATGCTGGACCGCGACGACTCGCCTTGGTATCCCACTATGCGTCTGTTCCGGCAACACTCACCGGACAACTGGGATGCCGTGATCCGGAACGTATCAGCTGCGCTGCAGGAAGAGGTTCAAGCCGTTACCGAGCTTACCGGAGCAACTGCTGCCTGGCGCGGATCGGCCGATCCCGGCAGCGTGAAGTAAAACGTGGAGCCCACGCCGACTTCAGATTCGACCCAGATTCGACCCCCCGCCCGCGTCACGATCTTCTTGCAGGTAGCCAGGCCAATGCCGCTGCCTGCCACGTCCATTCCGTGGCGCCGCTGCAGCGGCTGGAAGATGCGCTGATACCACTCCGGCTCGATTCCAATGCCGTTGTCCTGCACCGAAATCAGCCATAGAACGCCTTCGCGAGAAGCGCTCACTTTGATCGCGGGTGGCACATCAGGACGCCGGTACTTGATGGCGTTTGACAGCAGATTTTGAAAGAGCTGCGCGAGCGGTTGTGCCTGGATGAGGACCTCCGGCAGAGGATCATAGGTGATGGTGGCGCCTGTAGTCTGGATATCGCGTTGCAGATTTGCGATCGCCATGGCCAGCGCTTCGGATGCTCCGGTACTTGCAATCGCACCGATCGCGGTCTTGCCCACGCGCGCATGTGCCAGCACTGCTTCTACAAGATCGGCCATGCGCTCGAGCCCCTGCGAGACCTGCTTCAAGCACTTCTGACCTTCGCGGCTGAGATTCTGCGAGTGCCGTGTCGCCAGCAGGTCCACGAGCCAGCGCGTGCTCGTGATTGGCGCGCTCAGATCATGAGATGCGATACGCGCGAATTCCTCCAACTCCTCATTCGAGCGCTCCAGCTCATATGCCATATTTTTCAGCCGCTCATTGACTTCTTCGAGCTCTCGCTGCATCTCTAACCGTGGCGTGATGTCGGTATGGGTCGAGATGATGCTCATCGGTTCGTCGGACTGATCAGACAGCACCACCCATTGAGCCGCAACGTAAACCGGGCTGCCATCGCGGCGGAATTGCTGCAGCTCACCCTGCCACATGCCGGTGGAAAGCAGCTGATCGTGAATCTGTTCGAGCGAAGCCGGATACGTTGTTCGCAGGAGCGTGTCCGAAAGTTGTCCCACCGCTTCCTGTGCAGTCCAGCCGTAAAGCCGTTCGCAGCCGGTCGTCCAATGCTCGATGACGCCTTCCCAGCTCCGAATCAATACCGGAGACTCCTCGAGAGCTCGGGCCAGGACACGCAGATCGTCTTCGGCATTCTTGCGTTCCGTGACATCCTGAATGACCTTGCCGAATCCACGCAGCTCTCCGGTGCTGTCGCGCAAGGCGATAGTAACGCCCTCGGCCAGCATTCTCTGCCCGCCGCGCCGGACCAGCCATCGAGTATCGGAGGCGCGGCCATTCTCGGCCGCCTCGCTCAACTCACGTTGTGCAGCGCCCGCGAGTTGTTCGGGCGGAGGCAGTAGAATTTCCGTGTTCCGGCCGATGAACTCTTCGCGAGAATATCCCAGTTGAGATTCCACACCCGGATTCCATGACGTGAAGTTCCCGTTCCGGTCGAGCAGCACGATTACGAATTCGTTGAGTTGTGAGATAAGAAGGCTGAACAGACCTTCGCGCTCATGGCCGGCCTCTTGAAACATTTCTAGCTACTGTCAGTGGTAACGAGATCTATTTTATGATGCAGGTTTTCAGGTCAAGTTCAGCTCTCACGCGTAGAGGATCTGATTGATGTTGCAGATGCTGGCAAAATGGCCGCTGATTTGAATCTCGCTGACCGATGCCGGAGATACCTCGAGCCGGTGAATGAAATCCGTCGGCATGCCCAGCACCAGCATAAGCAGGCAGCGCACGACGTCTCCATGCGTGACAACCGCCACGTTTGCATCGTGGCCAGAATGCTTGCTTATAGTTCGCCTGATGGACTGCCACGCGCGCGTTTGCACTTCCATCATTGATTCGCCGCCGGGCGGAACTGTCGTTGACCGGTGCCGGTTATAGTCACGCCAATCGTCGCGGCCGCTCAGGTCCGCGAAGCTCGCCCCCATCCAGTCACCAACATCAACTTCCGTAATTTCGACGTCTACCGTGAGAGGAATATTTTGTAGCTGCGCGATAGGCTTTGCTGTCTCGAGCGCTCGATCTAGAGGACTGGAGATCACTTCTGACAGGACATAACGCGCGGCAAGCGCGCGAGCCAAATTTTGAGCTTGCCTGATACCCTCGTCATTGAGATGCACGTCCGGAGTCCGGCCGTACAGCACGCGTCCTAGCAAGTCGTTTGTTGCATGACGGACAAGTAGAACGCGAATCATAGAACGGGAGAACGAAACTCTCTTGCCTCATAACTACACGCCGGAGCAGCTTGAGCTGCGAATAAATGAACTAGGTCCATGGTTCCACAATATTTCTCTGCTCGGAGTGCAAACCGCTCCACAGCATTTCCTGGGCGATTATCCATCGGCTAAATGGCGAAATTTTCAAAGTGCTATTCCAGAAGACCTCAGTGGAATGACGGTTCTGGATGTGGGATGCAACGGCGGTTTCTACTCTATTGAGATGAAACGGCGCGGAGCTATGCGCGTGATTGGAATCGATCATGACGAAGGCTATCTGAAGCAGGCGCGTTTCGCGGCTGAAGTACTCGGACTCGATATCTCATTCGAGCAGATGTCGGTTTACGAAGTTCCGCGTCTGCAGGAGAAATTCGATCTGGTGCTCTTTATGGGCGTTTTCTACCATCTGCGCCACCCGCTGCTTGCGCTGGATCTCCTGAGGCAGTATGCCGCCAAGGACTGGTTCATTTTCCAATCGATGCTACGCGGCAGCCGGGTGGTTCCACAGATTGCAGACGATTATCCATTCTCGGAGAAAGCCGTGTTCGAGCAGCCGGGCTTCCCGAAGATGCATTTCGTTGAGCATAACTATTCGCAGGACTGCACAAACTGGTGGATCCCCAATCGTGCCTGTGCTGAAGCGGTGCTGCGCAGCGCGGGATTCATGATCCAATCTGTTCCCGAGGATGAGGTGTTCGTCTGCCGCTGCGATCCTTCAGCGCCTGTCGCATCCTCTGCCGTTTGCGCAACAGTAACTCGGAAACGTAATCCGCCCGGCACTACTCAACCACACGACGCTGATGATCGAAGCAGTCATGCTCTGGAATGAGCCCAACAACCTTTCGCACTGGGATTTCGAAATTGACCCCGATTGGTCCGCCTACGCCGACATGATTAAGCTTGCGGCGGCAGCTGTGCGCGCGGAAAATCCGTCTCTTCCGCGAGTCTTGGGCGGCATCAGTCCAATCGACCCCGCATTCATCCGGAGAATGCAAACCCTGGGTGCGCTCGATTGTCTAGACGTAGTGGCGGTGCATGGCTTTCCGCTGGATTGGAATCACTGGACCATCCACGAATGGCCCGGACAAGATAGCCGAGATCTGTTCCGTCACACAAAAGCCGGTATGGGTCTCTGAAGTGGGCGCCTCTTCATTCGGAGCGGAGGAAGTCCAGGAGTTCGGATTACAGAAGACAGCCGAACTATTGATTCCTCGGCTCGACCACATCTACTGGTACAGCCTCTTTGATTTACCGAAGGCGTGGCCCGCGACCACGCGTCACCGCGAAAGTGAAGGATCTTCCTATTACCGCCATTTCTATATGGGCCTCTACCGGGAGGATGGAACAGCCAAACTGGCTTCCCGTCATTTCCCGGCATTTGCGCCCGCGCTTGGCATCTGCCAATGGTTTCATTTCGAAGATCACCGGCTTGAAACGGCCGTTCGAGTATTGCGCGAGCTCGGAGTTCGAAAGCTGCGCACCGGGCTGAGCTGGGCCGATTTCGACAGGCCCGGAGCGCAGACATGGTTCGATCGTCAAATGCAACTTCTCGAACCGTTCGATGTTACTGTCACTTTTTGTTTTACGCCCGAACGGCTAGGCATTCGCCCGCATCACACAAGCCCGCCCAAAGACCCGCGCGAATTCGCGGATTTCTGCGCTATTATGACTCGCCGGTATTGTTACTAGGCGGGTAATTACCAGTGAGAGGCAGTTTGGCGCTTCGGTCGGGGAATGTAAGTAGAAACAAAGCGAGCTACAAAGCTTCTTATCTGTAACGGGAAGATACGCGTACTTTTATGGATCAGAAAACGCGTGCGACCGGCGGCATGCATCCGATGGGTCGCCTAGTGCCCTTCTTAACACCCCGAAGCAGTAACATTCCACATTCAAAGGAACTGACCGCAAATGAAAGGAACCGTTCTCATCACCGGCGGTGCTGGGTTTATTGGCTCTCACGTTGCAGCGGAACTTCTCAAAGCCGGCTATCGGGTCCGCGTTTTGGACAGTTTAGTTACTCAGGTACATGGAGATGAGCCTAATCGCCCGGAGTACCTCCACGAAGATGCCGAATTCGTTCTAGGGGACGTTCGAAATCCTGAGGTTCTCGACGACGCGCTTTCCGGCGTGGACGCTGTTTATCATTTCGTTGCTCTGGTTGGAGTGGGTCAGAGCATGTACCAGATCGCCGAATACACCAGTGTCAACAACCTGGGCACTGCTGTCCTGCTCGAGAGGTTGGTCAAACACAGAGTCCGTAAGCTTGTTGTTGCTTCGAGCATGAGCATCTACGGCGAGGGACTTTATATTACATCCGACGGACGTCCCTACCTGAATGCGCATCGGGGAACCCGTCAACTGAAGGCGCACGATTGGGAAATGGTGGCCGAAGATGGCACGCCGTTGCTTCCGGTGGCAACGCCCGAAACCAAGCAACCCTCGCTCGCTTCGGTCTACGCCTTATCGAAATACGACCAGGAACAGATGTGTTTAATAGCGGGCAGGGCTTACGGCCTTCCGACTGTCGCGCTGCGCTTCTTTAACGCCTATGGGCCGTACCAATCACTCTCTAACCCCTACACGGGCGTTCTCGCTATCTTCGCCTCACGCCTGATGAACGGCAAGCGGCCGATCATCTTCGAAGACGGCAAGCAGTTGAGAGATTTCGTAAGCGTGTACGACATCGCCCAAGCGTGCAGGCTGGCGTTGGAGGTAGAGGCTGCGCACGACATCGTACTGAACGTGGGTAGTGGTTCCGCCATTAGCGTCCGCGATGTCGCGCGCAAACTCGCCAAAGTGCTGGGGAAAAAGATCGAACCGGAAATTTCAGGCAAATATCGTGTCGGCGATATTCGTCATTGCTACCCGGACATCAGCCTCGCACAACGCATCCTGGGCTACCGTCCTGCTGTTTCGCTCGAGGACGGAATGCGCGACCTGGCCGAATGGCTTGACCGGCAGACCGCCCCTGACCGCTTTAACGAGATGCGAGACGAACTTGCCTCGCGCGGATTGGTGGTTTGATGGGCGCGATACAAGATCGGTTTGTGCTAATAACGGGCGGCGCGGGTTTCATTGGAACCAATCTCGCGCTAAGTTATCTCGAGCGCGATCAACCGGTCCACATACTCGATAACTTAAACCGGACCGGTGTCGAACAGAATGTGCAGGAGTTGCTCGATCGCTATCCTGGGCGCCTGCTCTTCACGCGTGCTGACGTGCGTGACAGATCTGCGGTCGAATCCGCAGTGAACACAGCGCGGATTGTTTACCATCTTGCTGCACAAGTGGCCGTGACCAGCAGCCTGTTGGATCCGATGGCCGATCTTGAAACCAACCTGATCGGCACCGTCAATGTGCTTGAAAGCATCAGGCACGCTTCGCATCATCCATCTCTTCTGTTTACATCCACCAACAAGGTTTACGGACGCCTCTCGCGTGTGAAGCTGCACGAACAATCGCGCCGTTACGATTCCGCTGATCCGGTAATCGCAGCCAGCGGAGCCGGGGAAGAGCAACCGCTCGAGTTCCTTTCGCCGTACGGCTGCTCAAAAGGCAGCGCCGATCAATATGTACTCGATTACGCGCACTCGTTCGGGATTGCGGCCATTGTGTTCCGTATGAGCTGCATCTACGGTCCGTATCAGCTCGGCTCCGAAGATCAGGGCTGGGTGGCACACTTCGTCCGTCAGGCGATGAAAGGTGAACCTATTACGATCTATGGTGACGGAAAGCAGGTCCGGGATCTGCTGTACGTGGGCGATCTTGTGCGCGCTATGCGAATGGCGCAGCAAAATATCGAAGTTACTGCCGGTCAGGTATTTAACATCGGAGGGGGCCCGCGGAATAGCACCAGCCTGCTGGATCTCATCGCCACGCTGCGGCAACTTACCGGTTCCTCGGTCAACATCGATTGGGGTCCGGAGCGTCTCGCGGATCAAAAATGGTTCGTTTCGGACATCAGCAAAATTCAGCGCGTGCTTGGTTGGGCGCCGGCAATCTCAATCCGGCAGGGTGTCACATTTCTCAGGGATTGGTATCTCGCGCGGCCCAATCTCATCCAACATTCCGAGATGCAGGTAGCCTGATGCGAATAGCTCTAATCAATCCATCCTGGACCTTCGAGCACAGCATCTATTTCGGATGCCGGGAACCACACCTGCCGTTGGAGCTTGGCTATTCCAAAGCTCTCCTCGAAGCGTGCGGGCATGAGGCCGTTCTCATCGATGGTCATTTGAACGGCTCTCGATATAGAGGAGATTGTCCATCGCGCGAAAGACTTCGGTCCGGATCTCGTGGTTGTAACCACCGCCCCAACGTACCTGTTCTGGCGCTGTCCACCACCCGAAATGCGCGTACCTCTCGAGCTCTGCCGCAGGCTGAAAAGCATTCCCGCCAGGCTGGTTGCCGTTGGGCCGCACGGTTCCACCACGCCGCGCGCCGCGTTAAATAAGCTCGATGCCGATGTCGTAGTGCTTGGCGAATGTGAAGAAGTGCTGGTCGAGATCGCGAACGGTGCATCGGAGATCACTTCTGTTGCATCGCGCTCGAATGGAAGTGTGACCGTGCGTGGCCCGAATCGCGCCTCAGATATGAAGGCTCTGCCCGCTTTGCACTGGCCTGCTGAGGCAATCGCGCGGCATCATCACCACCACCATCGCTTTGACGCCGAGCCCCTCGGACCTGGTGCGGAGGTGGAGGCTTCCCGCGGATGCCCGTATCACTGCACTTTCTGCGCAAAGGATAACTTTCGAAATAATTACCGAAAACGGCCACTGCACACCATTCTTGAAGAAGTGGATGGGCTGATCGATCAGGGCGTTGAATATATTTACTTCATTGACGAGATCTTCCTTCCGGATATGGCGCTGCTCGCTGCTCTTGCCGAGCGAAAGCTGAAAATGGGAGTGCAGACGCGCATTGACCTGTGGAACAAAGATGCGATCAGGGCTCTCGCGCGTGCCGGCTGCGTGTCCATTGAAGCAGGAGTAGAGAGCATCACCGAAGCGGGTCGCGCCTATCTCGACAAGAAGTGCAAGTTGAGTACGGATGAACTGAGTGACCGTCTGGTTTTCGCGAAGGAACTTGTTCCATTCGTGCAGGCGAACTTACTTGCTATGACCGAAGACGATACAGACGCTATCGAATTCTGGCGCAGTCACCTTCATTCGCACGGGGTGTGGGCAAATAAACCCGTACCGCTGTTCCCATATCCGGGCTCGCCCGAATACACACGAAAGTTCGGGCCGCCCGATGATCACGCCTGGGAACGGGCTCACGAATTCTATCTGAACGGCTTCGATACCTTCAGCGACATTCAGGAACAGCGGCCGGAACCTTTGGTCGCTCTCGAAACAGGATGTCATGAGCGCTGATGCCAATGCGCAATATAAACCGCCTCACCGCATCCTGATGACGGCCGACGCGGTCGGCGGCGTTTGGCAGTACAGTCTTCATCTGGCGAAAGGTCTGGCACGGAGCGGATGCGAAATCCTGCTGGTGACTTTTGGTCCGAAGCCCTCCGACGAGCAGCGGGCCGAGGCGCGTGCAATCCCACGCTTGCATCTCGAAGAAACTTCTTTCGCACTCGAGTGGATGCCGGATCCTTGGAGCGATGTGGACCGTGCCGGTGACTGGCTCTTTTCAGCGCAAAAGAACTTCGCCGCCGAGCTCGTTCATCTGAACGGGTACTCTCATGGCGCGCTGAATTGGGACGTACCCACGCTGATTGTCGCGCATTCGTGTGTCTTTTCCTGGTGGAACGCACTACGGCCTGACCGGCCCGGCCCGGAGTGGTTCGAGTACAAAGATCGTGTCACTCGCGGCCTTAACAACTGCGGAATCGTAATCGCGCCTTCCCGCTACATGGCGACCGCTATTTCAAGCGAGTACGGAATCGCTCCGCAAAAAATTCGAGTCATCCACAACTCTGCGGTAAAGCCGGCCACTGTCCCGGAAGGCAAACAGCCATTCGCGCTGGCCGCTGGGCGTTTGTGGGATCCGGCGAAGAATCTGCAGCTTTTGACAGAGATTGCGCCTGATCTCGATTGGGAGCTTCGCCTGGCCGGCAGCGCCGAAGGTGCGGAATCCACAAACCAAGCAGCGAATGTCTGCTACCTGGGCGCCCTGCCTCACCGGGAGTTGCTGCATCAGTTTCAGCGCGCGAGCCTTTTCTTGCATCCCGCTCTCTATGAGCCGTTCGGTCTCGCCGTGCTGGAGGCCGCAGGCGCCGGGTGTTGTCTCGTGCTCTCGGACATTCCCAGCCTGCGTGAACTTTGGCAAGGGGCTGCTGTCTTCGTCTCGCCGCGCGACCGTGAACAATGGGTTTACGAGGTGAACAGTCTTACTCGCAATTTCGAAGCTCGCGACTTGCTTGCGCGCGCGGCCCGGTCACGTGCGCAGCTGTACCACTCTGATCAGATGCTCGAACAATATCTCAGCGTTTACCAATCGCTCATTGCCGGCGGTGGAGACTGCAGCGGAGTCGCCGCCTGAAGATGCGAATTGCTCTCTTCTATCAATCGCTCGTCTCCGACTGGAATCACGGCAATGCACATTTTCTACGCGGTGTTTCGGCGGAATTGCTGGCGCGCGGGCATGAGATCAACATCTTCGAACCTGAGAATTCCTGGAGCCGGTTGAACCTGATTCGCGAGCAGGGACCTTCTGCTCTAGATGCTTTTCACGCGGCCTTTCCAGCGCTGAAAAGCTCATTCTATGACGTCGAGCATTTTGATACCGACCGAATGCTGGAGGACGTTGACCTCGTTCTCGTTCATGAATGGAATGACCCGCGTCTCATCGCTCACATCGGCGAGTTCAGGCGCTCTCATGCAAATGCGCGTCTGCTGTTTCATGACACTCATCACCGGGCGCTTACTGCGAGCGACGAACTTGCGAAATTCGATCTTCGCTACTACGACGGCGTTCTCGCGTATGGAGCATCTCTAAAAGAAGCCTATCTGCGCCAGGGATGGGGACGGCAGGTTCACGTCTGGCATGAAGCCGCGGATACGCGAGTTTTTTTCCCCGGGCGCCCAGGCCGGTTGAAGGTGACTTGATCTGGATCGGAAACTGGGGCGATGAGGAGCGGACGCAGGAGCTTCGCGAGTTTTTTCTCGATCCCGTGAAGCGGGCTCGTCTGAAGGCGAGAGCACATGGCGTGCGTTATCCTTCGTATGCTCTCGATGAACTATCCTCGGCAGGCATCGAGTTTGGCGGTTGGCTTCCGAATTTCCAGGCGCCTGAAACATTCGCAGGCTTTCGGGTAACCATTCATGTTCCACGCAGGCCGTACACGCGCGAACTGCCCGGCATTCCCACCATTCGCCCGTTTGAGGCACTCGCCTGCGGTATTCCGCTCGTTTCGGCGCCATGGCACGACACAGAGAACCTGTTCCGGGTTGGCCGCGACTTCTTAATGGCTCGAAACGGCGTCGAAATGGAGCGGCACTGAGGGCCATACTGCATGAGCCGTCGCTCGCCGCAAGTCTCAGGGCCAACGGCCTCCAGACCATCCGCACTCGCCATACGTGCGCGCATCGCGTCGATGAATTGTTCAGAATCTATAGCACTCTCAAACATGTCGAATGGGAATTGCAGACGGCAATGGCGGAGGCAAGTGCATGAGAATCGCTTTCTGGGGATCAAGCCTGGTATCCGCCTATTGGAATGGGGCGGCCACTTACTATCGCGGCGTACTGAGGGCTCTCGCCGAGCTTCAGAATGAAATCGTGTTCTTCGAGCCTGATGCCTATGACCGCCAGCGCCATCGTGATATCGAAGATCCAGGTTGGGCGCGCGTCGTGGTATACGATCCCGCGGATATCGACGCCGTCGAGCGCCACCTCTCCTGGTCGTCGCGACTGCGAAGTTGTCGTGAAAGCGAGCGGCGTCGGTGTTCTCGATCAATATCTTGAAGATCGGATTTCCAGGTTTCCGGCGGAGATCGTCAAAGTATTTTGGGACGTCGACGCACCGGCGACGCTCGAACGCTTGGAATGGAACTTACATGATCCATTCCACGCCGCGTTGCCTCTCTTCGACCTGGTGCTCACCTACGGCGGCGGGACGCCCGTCACCAGCCATTACCGGCGCCGCGGAGCAGCGGAGTGCGTTGCCATCTATAATGGCGTCGATCCTGACATACATCATCCCGTAGCTCCGCACGAGCGCTTCGCCTGTGACTTATCGTTTTTGGGTAATCGCTTGCCGGATCGTGAAGCTCGAGTCGACGAATTCTTTCTCGCCGCAGCCGCCTTGGCGCCCGAGCAAAGTTTCTTGTTAGGCGGCAACGGATGGCATGATAAACCTCTACCGGCAAACGTCCGCAACGTCGGGCATGTCTTCACGGCCGATCACAATGCATTCAACTGCTCGGCACGAGCAGTTCTCAACATCAGTCGTGAAAGCATGGCGCGTTATGGATTCTCGCCCGCCACTCGCGTATTTGAGGCTGCCGGGGCTGCGGCCTGTCTCATCACCGATGACTGGGAAGGCATCGATCTGTTTCTTCGCCCCGGGCGCGAGGTTCTGGTTGCGCGCAACGGCCGTGAGGTCGCGCAGATCATGCGCGAATTGCCAGCAGAACGAGCTCGCGAGATCGGTGAAGCCGCCAGAAAGCGGGTCCTGGCAGGACACACTTACAAGCAGCGCGGAGCGCTGGTTCAGCGGATTCTTACTGAGACGCTGTCCGACGTAAGGTCACGGATTGTGGAGCAGCACGCGTGAACGAAATGAGACGTGATTACGTCTTTATCGGCCTGTCGATCACGTCTACTTGGGGAAATGGCCACGCCACCACGTATCGCGGGCTGCTAAAAGAACTGGCGCGGCGCGGTCACTCCATTACATTCCTGGAGCGTGACGTCCCGTGGTACGCCTCGAACCGCGAATTTGAATCTCTTCCGTATTGCCGTGTGGCTTTGTATCACAGTCTGGAAGATCTTAAGGCCCGCTTCAGCGACGCGGTACGCTCGGCTGATGCCGTCGTCGTCGGATCGTATGTACCTGAAGGGACCGCCGTCGGCGCTTGGGTGCAGGACACCGCAAAAGGGCTGAAAGCGTTCTATGACATAGATACGCCCGTCACCCTGGCACACGTCGAGGCTGAAGCGTGCGCGTATCTTTCAAAACAGCTGATATCCGGTTACGATCTGTATCTTTCGTTTACAGGCGGCCCGACACTCAGCTTTATAGAGAATAAATTCGGTTCCCCATGCGCGCGGGCGCTGTACTGTTCGGTCGATCCTACTCTCTACTTCCCCGAAGCCTGCTCTCCAAAATGGAGCCTTGCGTACTTAGGTACTTATGCTGTGGATCGCCAGCCTGCTCTCGAGAAGCTGCTCCTAGCCGTCGCCCATAAGAATCCGTCGCTTTCGTTTGCCGTGGCAGGTCCTCAATATCCGGAAGATATTAGTTGGCCGCAGAATGTCGAGCGAATAGAGCACCTTGCGGCCTTTGAGCATCGTACATTTTATAACTCTCAATACTTCGCATTGAATCTGACGCGGCAGAATATGTTGCGAGCTGGGTATTCTCCGAGCGTGCGTTTGTTCGAAGCAGCCGCGTGCGGAGTTCCGATCCTCACAGATTATTGGCCCGGTCTTAGCCAGTTCTTCG
The DNA here is from genome assembly GCA_963846185.1 of uncultured Acidobacteriaceae bacterium. Classification (GTDB taxonomy): domain Bacteria; phylum Acidobacteriota; class Terriglobia; order Bryobacterales; family Bryobacteraceae; genus Bog-105. The sequence continues at coordinate 18,903 of CAWJVA010000009.1, forward strand.
AACCGGGCCTCGAGATACTTCCGGTTTCCAAGGCAGAAGAGGTCTCATCTTATCTCCGGATGCCAGCGGACTGGCGGGCCCAGATCGGCGAGCGGGCGCGCTGCCGGGTACTGAGGTTTCACACAGCTCGCGTGCGCGCCGAAGAGTTCGATTCGCACATACGTGTATCCTTTGAGCGGGTGAGTCGGTCCAATAGACAGAGAAGCATCGCGCTCAAAGAACCTGCCGGCGCTTTCTCCCGATAAATCACTGACGAAAGTACATAGTTTCTATGAAGTTGCATACGCCTATTCTTTTAGGCGCGGTGGTCTCCGTGATCTCCGTTTCCGCTCCTGTTTTTGCCCGCCAGTCGGCACCCGGCGTACCCACCAGCGTGATCGCTACCATTGAACCTCGGCGAGGCAAAACAGTTCCCCAGATTGAAGCTCAGGACGTCATTGTGCGCCAGGGCAATGACAAACGACCGGTCACTGGGTTCACTCCGTTAGGAGAACAAGCTAAGACCCAGTTGCTGCTGTTGATCGACGATTCGGCGCGCGGCACCTTCGATACCGAGATCGGCACTCTGAAATCTTTTCTTAATGCGCTGCCGCCAAGTTTTGAGGTAGCTGTCGCTTACATGCGCAATGGCATGGCCGACTTCACGCAGCAATTCACGCCCGATCACCGCGCGGCCGCCAATTCCATTCGCGTCACTCTGGGCCCGGGCGGAGCAGACGTTAGCCCGTATGACTCGCTTACTGACGCAATCAAGAAATGGCCGGACAACGGAGCGCAGCGGAAAGAGGTGGTCATGATCAGCAGCGGGATAGAGGGCCTGGGCGGCGGATATTACCCCGATAATCCGTACGTGACCGCCGGAATTAACAGCGCGTTGAAGGCCGGAGTGATCGTATATGCCATTTACAGCCCGAGCGTCGGCCACTTCGGACATAGCTATTGGCGGAATACATGGGGGCAGAACTTCCTATCGGAGCTCTCTGACGAAACGGGAGGTGAGTCTTACATGATTGGTTTTGGCTCACCGGTAAGTTTCCAGCCTTTCCTGGACTCGATTCTGGCCTTACAGCGAAATCAGTATCTGCTCACCTTTGACGCCCGTCCCGAAAAGAAAAGTGGTTTTCAGCCGTTGAAGGTAACAATCGAAAACAAGGACGCGAGCATCGCAACTCCTACCCGAGTCTGGATCAAAGCCAGTATGTAGGCCTTTCCCCGCGCAACACACGTGTTTCCGCAACGTAACCGTGTGGCTCTTCTTTCATCCACGAATTGGAAGGAAGGTCATTCATGCCATCGCCGACAACCGAACGCGAATCACACACCACCGATCCGAAAAAGCAGGGTCCCAAGCCGCCGTTTGACGAACAGAAACAGCCGCCTCCCGGTCGCTCTGCCGACATGCAGCAGAAGCCCGATTACGGGGAGGATACCTACAAAGGATTCGGCCGCCTCAAAGACCGGAAAGCTCTCATTACAGGGGCAGATAGCGGGATCGGCCGCGCGGTCGCGCTCGCCTTTGCTCGCGAAGGCGCCGACGTGCTTATTTCTTATCTGAACGAGGATGACGATGCGGCGGAGACTGCTCGGCTGGTGAAAGAAGCCGGCCGCAAGGCGGTGACCGCGGCGGGTGATATCGGCGAGTACTCACACTGCGAAAAGCTGGTCGACAGGGCGTTCGATGAACTCGGCGGCCTGGATCTGCTGGTCAACAACGCCGCGTTCCAGATGACCCATGAGTCCATTGCGGAGTTCAGCATCGAAGAGTGGGATCACACCTTTAAAACGAACATTTATGCGATGTTCTATCTGAGCCGCCTCGCGCTGCCGCGCATGCGTGAAGGAAGCACGATCATCAACACCACCAGCGTGCAAGCCTATCAGCCAAGTCCGACGTTGCTTGCGTATTCTTCTACAAAGGGCGCCATTGTGACTTTCACCAAGGCGCTCTCGCAACTCGCAATTAAGCAGGGAGTACGCGTGAACGCCGTCGCTCCCGGCCCGGTTTGGACCCCGCTGATCGTTTCGACCATGCCCGAGAAGAGCGTCCAAGAATTCGGGAAGAAGGGATCGATGGAGCGGCCTGCGCAGCCCACGGAGCTGGCGCCTGTGTACGTCTTTCTCGCCACCGACGAGTCCCGCTATATCAATGGCGGCATCTTCGACTTGACCGGCGGCAAGATGCTGCCGTAAAGAAAGTTCATCAGCCCGGCGCAGCGCTGTGCCGGGCTGCTCGCTTCTTGTTACTTGGTTGTGCTCGCCCCGCGGCTGATCGGCTTGTCGGAGGCAGCGAAGTCCGCGTGTTCTTCGCCGGCTGAGGCAATATCTTCTGCGCCTGTATCTCGCAGCTCCTGTTTCGCTTTGGCAACCCAGTCGCTGTTATCGCAATGAACAGAGAGTAGGATGCCGCCTTCCTTGATGCGGCCTTCGTATCGTTTGGCTTCGTATTCCGGGATTCCAATCCCGACCAGGGCGCCGATAATGCCTCCCACCACACCGCCTGAACCAACGCCGGTGAGCGCCGCGATTACCGGTCCCGCCGCAATCAGCGGGCCAACGCCCGGAATTGCCAGCACGCCAATCCCGATCAGCGCGCCGATAGCGCCACCCACGATACCGCCCGCAACCACACCCGCAGTGGCGCCTTCCGGAGCCTTCGTATGCTTCTCGTGTGCGAAGTCTTTGGTTCCGACGTTGTCCTGCATCAAAACCGAAATGTCCTCGTTTCGAAAGCCATTTGCAATGAGCCGGTCGACGGCATTTTCCGCCATCTCGCGGCTCGCATAAATGCCGAATACCGCAGTGTTTTTGCCTGCCATGTAGTTCCTCCCCGCTGAAACGCTTCCCTGGTGAGACTACGGTACTGCCGGGCCGTTTCCCGCAAAGCGTAAAATTTGAACTCTCCTCGCGCTAATGCGGGGGGAGCCGCACAACCGTCAACCAGAAATCTTCCACCGATCGAACCTTGTCCAGGAAATCCTCCATTTGAATCGGCTTCGTCAGATAACAATTCGCGTGGAGCTTGTATGCGCCCCAGACGTCCTGCCGGGCATCGGACGTGGTCAACACAATTACTGGGATGTGGCGCAGGCGCTCGTCCACTTTTATATCGGCAAGAAGCTCCCGGCCGTCTTTCCTGGGCAGATTCAGATCAAGCAGGATCAAATCGGGCCGAGGCGCGTTGAGGTACTTTCCCTCTTTCCTGAGAAACTCGAGGGCTTCCTCTCCGTCTTCGACAATCGATAGCCGGTGCGCGAACCGTCCTTCGCGGAAAGCCTCTCTTGTCAGGAACACATCGCCCGGATTGTCCTCTACAAGCAAAATCTCAAATGTCTGTTGCTTCGTCTGCAAATCAGGTCCGCCATTACGTGCTCGACGATACTTCTACTTCTCTAGACTCCGACACTGTCGGAATACTTGCAAAGGGAAGTGTAAAAAAGAAAATCGAGCCAGCACCCGGGGTTGATTCGGCCCGCAATTGTCCGCCATGGTGCTCAACGATCCTCCTGCAGATCGAGAGTCCAATGCCGTTACCGGGATAGCGGCCCACGCCATGCAGGCGCTGGAACACCTCGAAGATGCGATCGCAGTACTTTGGATCGAAGCCGATACCGTTGTCCGCCACAGCAAACTCCCAAGCGGCCCCTGCCCTCTTTGCAGAGATTTTGATCTCCGGGGAAACGCCAGGCTTGCTGAATTTAATCGCGTTGCCGATCAGATTCTGAAACACCTGCGTCAGCTTCAACTCATCCCCGCATACCGGAGGTAAGTCTGCAAACGATACTTTGGCGGAACTCTCGCGAATGGCGATGCTCAAATTGTGAACGGCATTCTCCACTGCGGCTTGCGAGGGAAAAGGGCGTTTTTGCAGCGGCTGGGTTCCTGCTCGTGAGTACAACAGGAGATCCTGAATCAGCGCGTGCATGCGCTGTGCGCCGTCAATGGCAAATTGAATGTACTTCCGCGCATCGTCGTCAAGTTCACTCCCGTATCTGCGCGCCAGCAGGCCCATATAACTCCCCACCATTCGCAGCGGCTCCTGCAGATCGTGGCTGGCTACGTACGCAAACTGGGTCAGATCCGCATTCGATTTCTGCAACTCTGCCGTGCGTGCCTCCAGCTCCCTCGTTCGCTCCTCGAGTTCAGCCGTACGGTCCGCCACCCGGCTCTCCAGGCTGTTGTTCAGCAGTCGTATCTCTCGCTCTACCTGGTCCCTCTCTCGCCCATACCTTTCACTGAACCGGTACGCGAAAAACAGCAGCAGCAAACTCAGGACCACTCCAATCCCGAGCACAAGATCCAAATTACGTTGCCGTCTTGCTTGCAAGTCCCGGCTGCGATTGAAAATACCAATCTGCTGCTCACGCAACTGGCGGATTACGTCGCGGATTCTATCCATCTCCCGCCGTCCGCGATCGGTTTCTACCTCTGCCAGCGCGGCATCAAAGCCCTGCTTATCTCTCAGCTCGATCGTGCGGGCCAGTTCTGCCATCTTGCTGTCGATAGCCGCCCGGAGCTCGTTTACGGCGTGCGTGGATGCCGGATCTCTTGAAGCGTAATCCGCGACGTTCTGTAAGTCTCTTTGAAGCGTCTCCCGGGCGTCATTATAGGGGGCCAAATAGCTGAGTGAGTGTGTCAAGAGATATCCACGCTGGCCCGTCTCCGCTGCCTGAACACTCGAAAGGAGCTCGTCCAGATTGCGAATGAATGCATCGGCGTCAAGCGTCGCATTGACACTGGCGATATGTTGTGAGCTTGTACGGTAGGCGACGATGGCCAGCACCAGTGGCAGCACGCCTAGCCAGATAAGGAGATAACGGCTCCTCTCTAGAAGTCCCTTACTCATCGACCGGCCGAGGAAACTCATCCCTAAGAAGGCCGGGCTTCGAAGGAGCAAGCATGAACCGAGGCTTTCAGTGAGAATTATAACCAATCACGGCCGGATTCTGTGTACACAAGTCGGTGTACTCAGCGCCGTTTTGACGTTCGCTTTCTAAGATGTGTTCTCGATCGCGGCCGCCTTTTGCGCGGCTCCAGATTTTCAACGACACTGCGCAAAGCTTCTGTCAGGGTTTTCGCCGAAAGTGCACTCTCCGGATCGATCATCGATTGAACGAGGAGCCCGGAGAGAAGAACATGGAGGAATGTGCCAATCGTGCGGGACGTATGATCGCTGATGGCACTTTCCTCTTTGTTGAGAAACATCGCCGCCAGGCCGGTGCGGGCTTTCTGCAGATTGCTTGCAAGAAACTGGCGTGTGGCAGGTTGGGCTATCATCTGCGAAAAGATTTCAAAGTTAGCTACCCATAGGGGACGATGCGTTTCGAACGTAGCGATCACCTTTGCCCATATGGCTTCGAAGCGCTCTGCCGGCGTGACATCGGGTGAAAAACTCGTTCGCAATGTATTTTGAAGCTCCTGATCCCATTCGCCAAACGCGATCAAAAGCGCTTCCGTCAGTAGCGCCTCCTTCGAGGCGAAATGATACCCGATCGCCGCAAGGCTGACGCCTGCCCGCACGGCTATGTCGCGCGCGCTGGTTCGGGCATAGCCCTTTTCGAGCAGGCACTCTTTGGCTGCAAGCAGTAGAGCCTCCCGATTACCCATACATAAAGCTTAGCTCCTACTGAGACGCACGTCCAAGACGAACGTATTGTACGTTTGTCTAAGACAATCGTATAATAGGCCAAGAAAGGGAATCCTATGAAGAACCGCAGCATTTTGATCTCAGGCGCGAGCATCGCGGGACCGGCGCTAGCCTATTGGCTCAGCCGATATGGTTTTCAGCCGACAATCGTCGAACGTGCGCCCGCTGTGCGGCCCGGAGGCTATGCGGTCGATTTCCGTGGCGCGTCTCTTCGCGTGCTCGAACGCATGGGTCTGCTTCCAGAGGTGCAGCAGAAGCAAACGCGAGTGGGCGCCATTACCATTGTCGACCGAAATAACAAAAAAGTGGCGTCCATGCCGGATGGGTTTACGAGCGGTGAACTGGAGATCCTCCGCGGCGATCTCGCGGCTATCCTCTATCAGGCCACGAGGGAATCAACCGAGTATATCTTTGATAACTGCATTACCGGCCTGGAGCAGAGCGAAGCGGGCGTGGACGTGCAATTTCAGGCGGGCGGGGAACGCAGATTTGATCTTGTGATCGGTGCTGACGGCTTGCACTCGAATGTGCGATCGCTTGTATTCGGCGAAGAAGCTCGATTCGTGCGGTATCTCGGATATTACGTATCTATCTTCACCATTCCGAATTACCTGCGTCTGGACCGAAGCGGACTGTATTATGGCGCTCTCGGCAAAAAGGTCGGCATATTCAACGGAGGCAACCCTGAGAAAGCGACAGCGTCGCTCTTTTTTGCAAGTCAACCCCTTAAGTACGACCGTCACGATACAAAGCAGCAGCGCGAGATCCTGCGCGATCACTTCCAGGCTGAAGGTTGGGAGCTGCCCCGCCTGCTGGAGATGATGGAAAGCGCCCCGGATTTTTACTTCGATTCTGTGAGCCAGGTAAAAATGGACCGGTGGTCCATGGGGCGTTTCGCTCTGTTAGGAGATGCGGCGTACTGCGCTTCGCCGCTCTCTGGCATGGGTACCGGCATGGCCGTGATCGGAGCCTATGTAATGGCCGGGGAACTGGCCGAAGCCGGCGGAAACTATTCTTTGGCGTTCGAGCGCTATGAAACCCGCATGCGCGATTTTGTCAGGAAATGTCAACGCATGGCAGACGGAGGAACTGAATGGTTTGTGCCGCGAACGCGCTTCCGGCTGTGGTTGAGCAACCAGATGTGGAAGGCTTTGCCATATACACCTTGGAAGAACATGATGATCGAAGTACCGCTGAAGATTGGAAACTCGATTTGCCTTAAGGAGTATTGGCGCGAGCGAAACTTAGCTACGTAATGACTCGGCATCGCCCCGGTAGTGCTTTGAGGCTCTGCAGAACTCGGAAAATTCGCTGCAAGCATCACCCACATCTTCAATGCTTATCTGTGGCGCAGGCGCAATGACTCCCAGCTCGCGTCCGCAAACCAGCCGCCGTCCACCGATAAGGCGTGCCCATTCACGAATCCGCTCTTCGCCGGATCGGCGAGAAAAGCGATCGCGGACGCTACGTCATCCGGAGTCGCGAACCTGCCCATCGGCACCCGGCCCTCAATATCTGAATCCTGATACAGTCCCGCTTTTTGAGGACCGGTGTCCATTGGAGTCTTTACCCAGCCCGGACAAACTGCATTACAGCGGACACCCCGGCCGCCCCATTCGGCAGCTAGCGTTCGCGTAAGTCCGATCAATCCGTGCTTGCTTGCGTTATAAGCGGCACGGTCGGCTATTCCGAGCAGGCCTGCGATAGACGCCACATTCACGATGCTGCCGGTTTTCTGTTCGAGCATCATGCTGCCAAACTCGCGGGAAAACAGGAAAGGGCCCAGCAGGTTCACGTCCTGCACACGACGCCAATCCGCCGCGGTCGTGCTTTCCGCCGGTGCAATGTGGGCAATTCCGGCATTGTTCACCAGTACATCCACTCTTCCGAAGTGGCCTTTTACCCTGCGCGCCATAGATTCGACACTTTCTTCATCGGAGACATCGCCGGCCATCTCTAACACTGCCCGCCCCCGCGCTTTCAACGTGCCCAGTGTTTCTGCGCATGACTGCAGATCGACCGCGACCACCTCATAGCCTTCTTCCGCCAAAAACTCGGCCGTGCGTTGTCCAATACCTTGCGCCGCGCCGGTTACCACCGCCACCTTCACCGCCATTCCCCCAGATTACGCTGTAATCCCAAAATCCCAGCCAAAATCGACACCTTAGCGAACTGCAAGTGCAGTAGTGGAAAATGAGGAGAGACACGGAACGCCTATGACCGAACAGCAAAGAATGGCGAAGCCTCTCGCCCAGGCAGACCCCGAGATTTACCAAGCGCTGCAGCACGAACTCGAACGGCAAAACACCCGGCTGGAACTGATAGCGAGTGAAAATTTCACTTCGGAAGCTGTTCTGGAAGCAGCAGCGTCCGTATTTACCAACAAATACGCCGAAGGATATCCGGGAAAGCGCTACTACGGCGGCTGCGAATTTGCGGATATCGTGGAGAATCTGGCCCGCGAGAGAGCTAAACAGCTGTTTCGCTGCGAGCACGCCAATGTTCAGCCCCATTCAGGCTCCCAGGCAAACGAAGCCGCCTACGCCTCCGTGCTGCAACCCGGCGACACGATTCTTGGCATGAATCTCTCTCACGGCGGTCACCTGACGCACGGTCACCCTCTCAATTTTTCCGGCAAGCTCTATAAGGTCATTGCATATGGAGTGCGTCGCGAGGACGAATTGATCGACTACGATGAAGTGCAGCGCCTCGCTACCGAGCACAAGCCCAAACTAATCATCGCTGGAGCAAGTGCCTACTCGCGCGTCATCGATTTTGCGCGCTTTCGGCAGATCGCCGATTCAGTCGGCGCGGTGTTTTTGGTCGACATGGCGCACTACTCGGGCTTAATCGCCGCGGGCCTGTACCCGAATCCCTGCGAGCATGCCGACATCGTCACGTCAACCACGCATAAGACGCTGCGCGGACCGCGCTCCGGGATGATCCTCTCGAAAGAAAAGTTCGCTCAGGCGATCGACAAAGCGGTGTTCCCCGGTGCTCAAGGTGGCCCGCTGGTACATATCATTGCCGCCAAGGCAGTGTGTTTAAAGGACGCGGCGACCCCTGAATTCGGCGCCTATCAGCAGCAGGTGCTCGCAAACGCGAAGGCATTTTCGGCATCTCTGCAGAACGAGGGTTTTCGCATAATCAGCGGCGGCACTGACTCGCACATGTTCCTGGTCGATGTTTTCGCAAAGGGAGTGAAGGGCAAAGAAGCGGAGAAGGCGTTGGATGAGGCGTTCATCACAGTCAACAAGAATGCCATTCCGTTTGACACCAATCCGCCGCTGAACCCGAGCGGCATTCGGCTTGGCAGCCCTGCGGTGACTACGCGCGGATTCTGCGAGCCGGAGATGCGGGAAGTGGGCCGCATCATCGCGCATGTCATCCGAAACATCAAATCGGAGGATGCTCTTGCCGAAGCACGCAAGTCCGTCGGAACACTCACGGAGCGCTTCCCGCTCTATGCCTGGAAGCAGGAACTCGCTACTGCTTGATTTCGGCAGTTACGAATGACCGAGAATGGGGTGGGGCTGATACAGTTCTTCCAGCCGCTTAATTTCCTCTTCGCTTAGCTTGACCGACATCGCCTGAAGCGCTTCCTCTAGATGTTGCATCTTGCTCGCGCCGATAATCGGCGCTGTTATGCCAGGTTTTGAAAGCACCCAGGCGAGCGCAACCTGCATGTTGGAAACGCCACGCGACGTCGCAACTTCCACCACCCTGTCGGCGATCGCGAAATCATCGCCCCGGTAATACATCTGCTTCGCGTAATCATCGGTTTTCGCTCTGGATGTGTCACCTCCCTGCTTGCTTCTGTTTCCGGCAAGAAATCCGCGCGCAAGCGGCGACCACGGGATGAGGCCTATGCCCTGATCCATGCAAAACGGAATCATTTCTCGCTCTTCCTCGCGATAGATCAAGTTATAGTGATTCTGCATGCTGGCGAATCGTGTCCAGTTGTGCAGGTCGGCCGTGTAGAGAGACTTCGCAAACTGCCACGCATACATGGAGGACGCGCCGATATAGCGCACTTTGCCCGCCCTTCACTACATCGTGAAGAGCCTCCATGGTTTCTTCGATCGGTGTGGAATAGTCCCAGCGGTGAGTTTGATACAGGTCAATGTAATCCGTTCCGAGCCTTTGCAGACTGTTATCAACCTCTGTGTACACTGCTTTTCTCGAGAGGCCGCGTCCGTTCGGGTCGTCTCGCATGGGATTGAAGAGCTTCGTTGCAATTACTACCTCATCCCGCCGTGCAAAATCGCGAATCGCCCGCCCGAGGATTTCTTCGCTGGCTCCAAGCGAATACATATTCGCGGTATCGAAGAAGTTGATACCGGCTTCCAGCGCGCGCTTAATGAAAGGCCGGCTCTCTTCTTCCTCGAGAACCCACTCCCGCCATTTCTTCGACCCATAAGTCATGCAGCCGAGACACAGGCGCGAGACCTTCAGGCCGGTTTTCCCCAGATTGACGTATTCCATCTCTGGATTATCACGCTGCCGCTGTCCGCGCTGATCGCAAGTTAATGACGATCACGTCATCGTGTGCTGCGCGAACGCGTCCTTATCGCAGCTCGGAAGCGACGGGTGACAGATCGAGCGAGTAGCCGGTGCGCGCCCGGACTTTCAGAGGTTTCGGCGTGTTCTTTACCAGAATTTCCAGCTCGTGCCAGGGCGAAACTCTCTCTTCAAGAGGCGCTTGAAACGCGAGCAGATAGCCACTTTTCAGATCCGCCGCGATCGCAGTAAACACGCTCTCCATCCCTTTCGGTTCGGGCGCTTTGTACATATGCCCTCCCGTGTCTTTTGATAGGTCGTGAAGCAAGCCCGCCGCTGCGCTGTCACTGAGAGCGTTTCCTTCCGCGATCGCAAACACTGGTACTCCTGCTTTGCGTGCGCGCTGCACCGCGGATTGGCGGTTCAGAAGACTCGCATTGTCGCCGCCGTCCGTTAGAACGACAACGGCCTTCTTGCCCGGGCGCCGCTCGATGGCAAGCGCTACCTGACTCACTGCATCGAAGAGAGCGGTGCGGCCTCCCGCGCGCAATCTCGTCAAGGCCCTGTGGGCAGCCGCCTTATCTGAGGTCATTTCGGAAAGCTCGTCCAGATGATCGGTGAACGAGTAGATTGCAATGGAATCGCCCGGGCGGAGCGCATCGACGAAAGCGCCCGCAGCGTTTCGCAGCGAGGGCATCGCATCCTGCATGCTGCCGGTGGTGTCCAGCAGCAAAACGCAAGAAAGCGCTTCGTCTGTGCTTTCAAAAACGCGGATCGCCTGTGGGGCGCCGTCATCGCGAATTTCAAATTGCTCGCGGCTTAGCCCGGCCACTGCACGGCCGCCCTGGTCGAATACTGTAGCGTAAACCTGGACGAGTTTAACTTCATCTTTGAATGTGGCTGTCTGGGCATTGGAGCTCAGCGGAACGCCGACCGCCAGAATCAAGAGCAGCCACATTCGGCACTGCATATTCATTGGTTCAGAACCACCTCCAGATTTTCCGGCTTCAGGCTTCGATAAGAATCGAGCGCGCCCTGCCAATCCCACATATCGCGCATCGTCAACTTGGAGAGCAATGCATCCGCGGCCGGAGATGCGAGGCCTCCCAGCACATTGGGCTCCCAGGCAGATTCGTCCGCGAGCCATGCTGCATACAGCTTCAATTCCGCAAGGCGCTGCGAAAGCCGTTCGGGCCGAAAGTGCAGTTGATAGTCTTCATACGGTTCATAGCGCCGGAGACGTGGCTGTGCGGAGCCGCATAATTCCGGCGCCACCGAACCCAGCAAGTCCAATTTGCCGCCCTGCTCAGCGGTATTCTTCATCGCTGCCAATCCTGGTGCGGTCCAGACCGGCTTGGGTGCGTTTTCCAGCAGCGTGCTTCCCAGAAAATACAGGTCACTAATACTGACGGATTCCCACACGGCCGGCCAGTCGCATAAACTGACCCCTTCGAGCAGCGATTTGCGCCTGCTTAGTGATAGCAGCCCCCGCGAGTCTTGCTCTAACTGGCGATACAGGGATGGCGATACTGCCGATTCCACAATCCATTCCTGGGCTAGTCGTACGGTTGCCGCAAAGCTCTGCAGGGACGCGGGAGTGATGCCGTCCCAGTTCGTCGCCCGGATACTGGCGTAGATCGCACCTGCCAACGGAACACTTGCCGGTCCTCCCACACGATTGCCTTCGGCTCGCGCCCTGCCCGCCGCCATGCTGAACTCGGCCAGCCCTCCGCTGAAATGGCTGCCCTCGCCTTCGCTCGAGATCGTCAGATTGGCGGGAGTGAACCAGTGTCTCTTACTCGAATGAGAATCCAACGCGACGAAATCATGCTTGCGAAGCAGCATTGGGTCTTCGGAAACCAGGAGGTCGGTTGGATCGAGAAAGCGCGCATAGATTTGTCCTGCCACCGCCAGTTCGGTCCAGGGCTCCAGTTCAGCCAGTAACTGATCGGAGAGCTTTTCGATGTCCGCCGGATTTCGTTTGCGCTTGGCGAGCTTCTCGCGCAGCTTCGCAGCGATCGCCTGTGCTTCTGCGGTGCGATATTGCTCGAGGTTCTTTTTGCTTTCTCCCGTTAGGCGCCATGCTTTGGGTGGGACGAGAACCTCCAAAGTTGAGAGCTGGCGTTGGATTTGATCAACTTTCGCGGGGTCCTTGCTCACTCGCCTAAGATCGTTCGAAATCGCAAAAAGAGCATTGAGCGAAGGAACTTTCTGCAAAGCTAAAACCTGTTGATAGGCTGTTTCGCGGTAGTCGCCTTTGCTCGCCGCTCTGCCCAGCGCGATGGCACGAATTGCCGCTTCTCGTGAGGAGCTGTGAGGCGCGCCGACCGCCGCGATCTCATTGACCGCAGCGAGCGAGGCAGCGGTCCACTGAGCGGCATCGCTTGCCTTTGAAAACCGCTCGATATTGGTTCGATAAACCTGGAGCACGTCGTTCTGCGGCGCAAGCCCGCTCTGGCGAAGCAGGGCCATAAGTGCGAGAAAGCTATGCAACTCTCCAAGCCGCATATTGGCAGTCACTCGATCCACGCTGTCGAGCTTCGATTCGAGAGAAAACGTCTTTTGGTAATCCGCAGCGTCGAGATCGCCTATCTCGGCAAAGTACGTGTATAGACCGTTGAACGAAGCATAGCCTTGTGCAAGTAGCAACGCCGAATTTGGATCGAGAGGCTCATCACGCTGCTCATCAATACGAGTCACCGCAATGAAGTTCGCCAGCTCGGAGTCGTGCCGGTCTTGTGATTTGTATTCGGTTTTGGCAAGCCGGATCAGAATCTCGTCTTCGTCGTCTGGGGCAGCGGCTCGTTTCAACTTGCGGCTCAATTTGACAAGCGAGTTACTGGAGGCCTGTTGACCTTTGACAACCATCCAGACCTCCGGAGCGCCTGGAAAATCAACACTGCCGTCTTGGTTTAACGGTACGCTTCGGAGGAATTCAACAAAACTTCCATTAACGAAGCGAAGTGCATTATAATTTCGCATTTCTGGCGATTCGCGGAACAGCTCGTAAAATTTTTGCGCCCGTGCCGGCGAACGGGTAAAGAATCGCTGGTGCGCGACATCCAACTGCGAAACTGCATAGAAGAACGCCATCAGCTCACCGCCGTCTCTGCTCAGCAGTGCCTCAAAAAATGGGACCGCACTGGCGGGATCCACTCCCGTCAGCTGCCGCCATACCTCATTCGCGCTGCTTTCACCCGGAACTTCTGCAGCCTTGCCATTCATCGCCAGCGCCGGCGAAAAAAGCGACAACGGACTGCTGAACCGCTGTGTCAGTGTCCACAGCGGAACCGTATCCAGCAACGCGCGTGCGACTGCGCGATCCATCGAGTTGAGCGCCAAGTACATTTTCGGAATCCGCGCATCGGTAACAAATGCCTCGGCCAGGCCGCCCGCGAAATGCTCACGCCCATAGAACGCTTTTTGCCAGACATCCACGGCCGGAAACACCGGAACGGAATCGATTGCAATTTCCAGCTTGTACGGCTTACCCGCTGCAAGCGCTTGTTGAATGGCCCGATCGTCGATGGCTAGCGCCGCCAGCGTCTCTTGTCTCTTTGCCTGGGTTTTGCCCTCCCCGGCTTGCAGTTCGAGCCCCGCCTTGCTTTTCTTCAATTTCAGGCCCAGGATGTCGAACGCCTTCTCCGTACGCTGTTTGTCCGCCTTGTTCTTGAGCGACAACAGCACGGCAACGTGATCTCCGTCCCGTGTGCCGAGCGATGCTAATGCGGAGACGTGCTGGAAATATTCATGAACAATTCCCGCCATCTTTTGCCATTCGGCAGGGCCGCTGGGCGAGTTGGGCATAGGAGCGAGCGGAATGAGAGCACGGCTATAGTCAACAAAAATGCGGTCCGTCCTGCCCTTTGTGCTCCCTGTTACCAGGAACCGGAGTGCTTCGGCGCCCCCAAGGATCTCCGTGCGGCTTTCCGCCGCCGACCTGCGTGATTGCACAACATCAGCGCCGCTATGGTCACCAAGGATGGTCAGCTCGTCCGCGAATTTGTTGGCAATTTCGGGACGTTCCGTGCGCAAAGCAACCATCACCCCACGCCTGCAGGTATCACCTATTTCTGCGGCAGGAGCTTGAGTCTCCAGTTGCGCATTCATCAGTGCGAGGTAGGCCGCGGCTCCGTCTGAGCCATAGAAATCTTCCAACCGCGCGCGGCGCTTCAGCAACTCCACTTGCTTCGGCCCCGGAGGAATTTTACTCATGAGCCGGCGTGCCGCGTAGATGTCTCCGCGACCTTCAAGTTCGCTCTCGCGCGCGAGGAGCGCCTCAGGCGATCCGGAAACGGCATCCGCAATACCAGCGTCCGCGACGGTCGAGCTCTCGACGGGTGCCATCCCCACCAACCCGGCGAACACCAACCCAAGAATCGGCAGCAAACACATTTGCCCATTGCTCCGAGTGGTGCAAGTATAGCTCGCTACAGGCCAGCCCGCCACGTATCTGGAAAATGGATCTGGAAAAAATCAACCTACGTGGGCGGAAATGGCGTGGATAACCGCTCGCCAGAACAAGGTGGGGTCTGGGAATTTATCGCGAAGGACGGGTCACAGCTTTCTGTTCTCGGCCATTTTCCTTCGTGAAGGCACTCAGTTGGGCCCGCAGAACATCTTCTGCGCCCGCCTGAGTGCCTCGGTTCGCTTTTTTCGTCTATCTCGCCACAAAAATGAAGAAAGACGTATCGACTGGTTTTGAGTTGCCCTGGCTGCCTGATCCGCCCGGCGCCTGGCAGCTTACCCAAATTGCGTTCGGAACAAGAAACCGGTCGGCAGTTGTGCACCATGCGTTGGCACTGCCGATACCGAGTGTATCCACCTGGACGAAACGGCTCCACCCATTCACAGCCTGGACATTTTCGTCAAAGCTCACTTGGTATTGCCCTGTTCCGAGGTGCACGGTACTTGCCGCCGTGCAACGAAAGCAACTTGCCACCGAGCCATTGCCGTTGATAGCCGCGGTCTTAAACACCACACCGCGTGTCGGCTGGTTCAGAATGAGCGCCGGCGAGAGTTCCTCTGCCTGCGCGGATTCGCCATTAGCGCGAGTAGCGCTTTGAGTTGCCTGCGCATTGAGTGAGCAGGTGAACACGAGACCGCAAATCAGCGGTCCAAGAGCTAGAAATCTTTTCATTGCATCTCCTTTATGGAAACGGTGCGATGTCGCTCCGTTTGATCTGCTCACTAGTGAAGAGATGCGATCAGGCGTTACAGGGGACCTGTATTCCCATCAAAGTGGTTACGAGCTGCCCAAAAAAGCAGGAGTCAAGCTTTAGCGGCTTCGTTCTGGCGCTGATGCTCTGATTGTTTGTTATATGTCTTGCATCGTTTTATCTGTTTATCGCGTGTAGTTCAGCTCCTGACGGCTCGCTGGAACCCTCCGACGACAGCGACCACACCACTGCACGGATGCCCTCAGGCAGATCCTGTAAACGCACTCTGGCGCCATTCGGTAGCAGCAGCGCATCACGATACGAGTAAGTTCGATCTGACAGCTCTGTGAATACGGTGAGCTCTTCCGGACCCACATGCAGAGCTTTTTGTACTCGCTCCGGAATATCAGTCAAGAGTAAGCGAGCGCCTGGCGGAATGCAGATTGCCGGTAATCGCGACGGCGACGGCCGAAACCAACTCTTAATTCGAGCCGACCACGCCTGGGCCTTCGCTCCTGTGCCCGGCGTCATCTTAAGAAGGTCATTAGCGTCGACGAAGCCGCGGGTACCTGTCTCGAACTTATGGAGGAATAATTCATCCCCTTCCTGCGCAAGCCGGTTCTGAACTGAATAAAGCGAATAATCACACATACTCTCGTCCTCCTAGCGATCTTGTTTGCGGCTCGCCCATAGGTCGCGCGGGTTGCTCTAAGCGAGTGCTGCGAATCGCAATAACAATCTGCAGAACCGCACTGATGAAAACAATCGACAGCCACACTGCGCAACACAGATCGATAAAAATCCTGATCGCTCCCGTTATCAATTGCTGGTTCATGGCTGTTCCACAGCGAGCAGGCCCTTACAAGTGAGCGTCCCGGCCGTATTCAATGCGCTCTGCTAACTCAATATCCTGAAGGAACACGAAATAGAAATGCCCGTGGCAACTCACCTTCGCCGTGCGGTCGTTAAATCCTCGTCCACAAACGGCCAGCTCAGCTCCACTTGGAAGTTGTGACAGCAATCCCATCCGATACGACCCCTCTGTGCTCGGTTCGAGCTGAACGGCAACAATAGGTCTGGCAAGCGTAATCAGGTTAGGAACAGACATATGAAAAATGGGTTACCCGCTTGCAGTCTCGATTCTGGGCTCCTCAGTTAAGGCAGCTCGATTTGTCTGCTCCGCTTTTGCAGCGTTAATGAACCATCTACTCCTCTACCTGAATGGTCACTCCATGTACACGAAAAAGGAGTGCTTTTTGTCACGGCTAAGTAAATGTACCTGACGTCTCCAGCGCGTAATCTGAAGCTGGCTGAGCGCTTTAAAATTGGTCTAGGTGCCGTGTCGGTTTTCTAATTGGCGTAGCTATGGAATTCGATCCGAATACTACAATTGCAGACATGCTTGAGGCTATTCCGAGTGCCGCATCCGTGCTTCAGAGATTCGGGATGCACGCCGAGCGCTCCGATAGCAGAACCGTTCGGCAGATTTGCGTGGACCATCGCGTGCCGATCGAAGATTTCCTTCGGGCCTTCGATGATATTGACTGGCAGCGCGAATCTCCAATCTGCTGAAGCCGGAAACACACTGGACGGTTGAGCATGCTAGCAATTTCCAGGGCTAGCTCTCCTTTTCAAATCTTGAATCCGCCTACGCCAGATCGGAAGACAAGTCCGATACCAGCCGAGCCTGATCGAGCTCGTGTTCCGCGCCGGCAAACCTGCTCAGCGCTTTCATATCCGGCACGCTGAGAAGTCTTGCTCCGCGAAGTTGAATCAACCCCAATTTTTGGAGGCGGCCCAGAGCGCGTGAGACCACTTCTCGCGTCGATCCAACTCGGCTTGCCATGTCTGCTCGCGTCGTCTTCAGTTCTATGAGGTATCCGCTGCTGCTTCGCACCGCTCTCTCCTGACACACGGTTAGCAGATGCTGAGCCACTCGCTGCTCAACGTTCCGCAACGCCAGTGTCTCGATGAGGTCGGCATAGTGCCGAACCTTATGCGCAAGAACTCGTGCGAAATTCCACAGCAATTCCGTGTGCTCACGGCATAACCGATGCAGATCACGCTTCTCTATACAGAGAATCTCGGTGACTGTGTTGGCGATAACTGTGCTGTAGAACTTTCCTCCGTTGAAAGTGGGCACCGCGGCGAGAATAGCGCCGGGCCCTTCGGTAGATAAGACCTGCTCCCGTCCGGCCGAGTTCTGCCGTATCGAACGTAGTTCGCCCCGAACCACGATATACAACCCGGAGGCTTCGTCGTGCTCGGAACACAAGACTTGACCCGGTTGGATCTGCCGGACAGTTGCACAGTTCGCGATTTGCCTCAGCACATGTTCGGAAAGGCCGCCAAAGACGGTAGTCTTTCGAAGCCCAGAGACTTTGTCGATAGTGATTTGGGGTTTGCTCGTTGGCATGGCAGCCTGCGGGCGTTCTCATTCTTGCAGAGCGTCGAAATAGATACTGTCTGAAGCAGGCTGCGAACAACGTATTCCGCCCGAAAAAATACCGGCTCCGGAAAGCTCACACCGCGTCATGGAAATGGTCTGCGATCTGACTCAGTAAGTCCTTCCGTTTGGCCGCCTGGCTGAAATTTACCGCCTTGCGGGTTGGACGTGCCTGACACGTTGCCGATAGGCCGGTGTGCACCGTAAAATTACCGCGACGATTGTGAAACAGACGTGACACAAAGTTACTTCAGTACGCACTTGTCGAACGGTGCTTACATGGCGGCGCCAACTTAGAGTATCTGCGTCACACGGTTTCTGGTACGTTCGCGAACATCAGCGAAGTTTTTGCCTGTTTGTGACTTTGTGCATTGACTCAACGCACACTCAGTCATATCCTGTGGGCGGAAACGCTGGTTTGGTCCTCTGTGCCAACATGAGCACGGAAATTACATTCGACCCTGGCCCTCTCGGGAGTAAAAATATGTTCCTTTCAGACGAGTGCTCAATTGTGCCCGACTCGTCCAAAGCTGCCGCTCAACTGACTGCGGACGGCATCTCCAATTCTTTCTCGCTGGACGCGTACCGCCAACTGGCGGACTTCTGGTTTCAGATCCGATCCTTTCTACAGTTCAGTGCGGGTGTCGTTCATTCCACCCCCATAGAGCCGCAACAGCACCAGCTCATGCTGGCCTTGAAGGGATTACCGCAAGGAAAGCGGCCGACCGTAACCACCCTCGCCGGCTGCCTAGGCCTTAAGCATCACAGCACAGTCGAGCTGATCAACCGTTTACAGGCGCGGGGCGCAATCGTACGCGTCTCCAGTGACCAGGATAGGCGCGAAGTGCTCATCAAACTTACACCCTTCGGGGAAGAGCTACTGCAGAGCCTTTCCATTGTGCATTGGCAGAAGTTGCAATCGCTAGCACCCGGTTGGGTCGCGCTGCTTAGCACCATCCTGAACAACTCGCCCGAATCGCTGAACGGAGGTGAGCCGGTACGTGCTCCAGAAGAGAGTCAACGGGAGATGGCGTATTCCGCCTCCGCGAAATCTGCCGCGAGCTCTTAATACCAGGATCGGCCTGCACGAGGTACGGATAGACCGCGCATACGGTGCGCACCTATCGCCTGGCGCGAGAACGGCTGAGGGCCGAGGCGCCAGTAACAAATCCGTTCGCATCGGACGGAAACGATGCGTCCGCTTACCCCTTTTGCATGACGAGCCGGCTGGGAATGCGCGTCCTGTTATCGAATTCCAAAAGGTTCCGCAAGCAGTCGGATTCGGCCTGTTCAAGGATGTTGGTCCACCTCGTCACGGGGCTGCTGATGTCCTGGCGCGTCGGTGCGGGAATAGGAGCTCAGCTCGCCGGCTCCAAGTTCTTGACTTACGCGGTCATTCTCCGCTCGGCTTCACGCTGTTGTGGTGCTGCTTCTTCTCTGATCTCGCGCTCAAGGAAGTAGTTCAGTGCGGTTCGCAACGCCGCAATGGCCGCAAGCTTCTCAATATCGCTCCACGTCGGCGTCACTGCCGTGTTCAAAATGTCAGCCGCCAGCTCGAACTCGAGCCCGACCGCGAGCCAGCGTCCTAGCGTGAGCCGGACCTCGTTCTTCGCACTTGCCGGCGAACTGCGCTTTATGAAGATGATGGCGGACTTAACAACAGCCTCGAGTGCAGCGACAGCGATGATCAGCGCCGCCGCAAACTCAACAGCGCGCGCGATGCCCTCAATGATGAGCTTCGCTTGCTCGAGCCAGCTCATTCGCAATCCGTACGAATCATGTCTGGCCTGCTTCGGCCGGCACACTCTCCTTCACCGGTTGTGCGTTCGAAGGAATCGGATCCCGCCCGAACATGAGATCAAGCAGCCAATCCGTTGCTACTCTGACTTTTTGTGCTGTTCCAGGCATCTTCGCCAGATACACTGCCCGCCACATCGCCCACGCCGTCAGTCCCGAAAAATTCAGTCCCCATATCCGCGCCACTCCGGAGTGTTTTCCGACTAAAGCGAGCTGACCAATGGGCTTGTAGCGAAACGTGTCGAGCGGAGCGCCCGCCAAAGAACGAACGATATTGCGCGCGACCAGCGCGCCCTCACGAGTTGCGTTCTGGGCCGTAGGAGCATACGTTCCGCCTTCAGGATTAGGAATTTCGGCGCAATCTCCCAACGCCCAGAGTCCCGGATGATCAACGGCTTCGCATGTTCGTTCGACCTTGAGACCGCCGTGCTTCCCCTTCGGAACGTCGAGATTCGAGATCACCGGGTTCGGCTTTACTCCCGCAGCCCACACCAGCATCCGACAGCCGATCCGCTCGCCGGAACTGAGCTCAACCGCATCCGCGGATGCGCCCGTTATGCTTGTCTTACTGCGAATCTCGACACCGCGTTCGCTCAGCTTTTGCGCAGCATAAGCGGCGAGTTCCGGACTCGTCTCGTGCAGTATCTGTTCGCCGGGATTTACCAGGATCATGCGAATTTCATCGCTTTCCAGGCGTGTGTAATTCGGCGCCTGGTCACGAACGAGGTCGTTAAGGGCAGCCATGGTCTCGACGCCGGTGTATCCCCCGCCGGCGACGATAAACGTGAGCAGTGCTTTTCGGCGCTCGTCGTTATCTTCAACCGATGCGCGCTCGAGACATCGAAGTGCGCGCTCGCAAACCCGCGCCGCATCTTCCAACCGCTTTACACAGAGAGCGTGATCGGCCACCCCCGGCACATGATGAAAGTTGGTCACCGAGCCGAGCGCCATCACGATATGGTCGGCAGTAATTTCCACCTCGTGCCGGCCCATATCGATTCCGCCGGTGTCGACGCGAATCTTCTTCGAAGCAAGATCAACACTCGTCACCACACCTTGCACAAACCTGACGCGGCGCGAAAACCTGCGCAGGGGAACCGCAATATGGCGTGGGTCCAGTTCACCGCCCGCGGCCTCCGTCAACATCGGGGTAAACAAGAGGAAGTTGTCATCATCGATTACCGTGATTTCGCCATTCCCCGCTTCCGGCAGCAAACGCGTGAGTTCGGCCGCTACTGCGGCTCCCCCAAAGCCGGCGCCGAGAATGGCGATCGTCCGTCCACGAGCAACTCCGCGATACCGCTGCACGTCAGCCTGCTTATCGAGCTCCCGCCAGCAGACGTATGCGCCAAGGCCGCCCAATGCGGCCCACCCGGCCTTCTGTAACATGCCCATAAGTTACTCGTGCTAGTAGCTGCCGGCCTGCCGTAACATCCCGCCGTCAATGAAGTACGTAGAACCGGTTACATAAGACGCTTCTTCGGAAGCGAGGTAGACTGCCAGACCCGCTACATCTTCCGGCCGCCCCCAGCGATTCAATGGAATCTCAGCCATCAGGGATTTCTCGAGCTCTGGCTTCGCCTCAATGTCGGCGTCAATCGGCGTGTATATCGCGCCAGGTCCGATATTGTTCACGGTGATGTTGTTTTTCGCGAGTTCGACGGCGATAGTGCGCATCAGCATTCTCAGTCCTCCCTTAGAGGCGCAGTAGACAGAATTCGTCGGCATCGGAAGGTCCTCGTGAACGGAAGAGATGTTAATAATGCGGCCCCCGTTTCCTTGCTTAATCATCTGTCGTGCCGCCGCCTGTGCTACTAGAAACGGTCCAATAAGGTTGACGTCCAGTATTCTTCTGCATTCCGCAATCGGATAATCCACGAACGGAAACTTCTTTTCGATGCCGGCGTTGTTCACCGCGATATCGATCTTGCCGAACTCGCGAACGGTCGCCTCCATCAGGTTCTGAACCTGTGCTGGGTCCGATACATCGGCATCGACGCCAATGCACTTCCCCCCGGCTGCCTTGATCGCCTGTTCTGTCTCATTCGGCTGGTCAGGCTTGCCGACATAATCGATTACGACTGCCGCACCTTCCTTTGCAAATCTGATCGCTATTCCCTGGCCGATGCCGGTGGCCGCACCGGTGATAACGGCCACTCGATTTTGAAGCCGCATGCTTCTGTTCTCCGCATGTTGGAGATCGATAGGCATTTTGCAGTTTCGCGCGAAAGATAATTTGCGTCCCGCCCCGCTGCAGGACCCACATAATTCTTCGCTTTGGAGGACCTCGCTGGGATAGTGCCTGCGAGCAGCCGAGAAGTCTTGCTAGGAGTAGATACCAGCGTATATACTGAGAAACAGGAGAATCAAGATGGCGTCAGCATCAGCTACTGCGATTGCGAAATGGGGCAATGCACCCGCCATTCGCATCCCAAAATCCATCATGCAGAAGGCCCACCTGCATGAGGGCGATCCGGTCGAGTTCGAGGTCGAGGCTCCCGGTGTCATTGTGGTCCGCGCCGCGAAGGAGCCGGTCACCCTGGAGAGCCTGGTCGCGCAGATCACGCCTAAAAATCGCCACTCTGAATTGGATTGGGGCAAACCGCGTGGAAATGAGGTGTGGTGAGCCGGCGCTGGGTTCCGGAACCGGGGGATTTTAACTAGACTTTGATCCCTCTGCCGGACATGAGCAGGCAGGGCGCCGGCCTGCTATGGTCTTGTCCGAGAGTGCGTACAACGGAACTGGGATGGCGTTGGTATGTCCAGTTACGAATCAGGTAAAAGGATATCCATTCGAAGTTCCTATCCCGGGCGGTCTGCCCGTCACCGGAATCATTCTGAGCGATCAAATCCGCTGCGTCGATCTGAAACAACGAAATGCAAAAAGCTTGGGAGCAGCCGCGCCCCGAGCGGTCCTCGAAGCCGTTCAACTGCGCCTGCGCTTGCTCCTGAATCTTAAATCAGAATAGTAGCGCCATCCGCGTTCGGCTCAGCCCGGGTACCTAGGCGGGGTGGCCCCCGCCTGCGCGTTCCGCCGCATCAGCTGTGGACTAGAATCGTCTGCTCGTTCTGCAGTTTCCGTTCGGCCTCAATCCAGTCCTGTTCGGACGATCCTTGAGGGCAGCCCCGTTGCTGCCACAGCGAATATGCGAGGTTCGCAATATCCTGCTGCCACTGAGATTGCATTTTCCTTTGCGTTTCCGTATCTCGTTGAACGGAACCGGGGACGGCGATTTTTGGAGCGCTCATGCTTTTCACTCCTTGGAGGTGGAATTTCCCGAGAAGCCACGGGGTGGACTTCTGTGGCTCCGGAAACGGCAGCCCCAGAAATCTGGAATTAGGCAGTCCATTTTAGCGCCAATTTGGGTTGACAGCTTTGACCTTTTTTCGATTTCCTCACGCTCGCTGCATTACCGGCTTGCCATGATCTGCCGCACTTCAATCGGCATGTTTGTCGGTACTCCGCCGGGTCCCGGCGCTGAAGAAATGCGGCCGGCGATGGCGTAAGCCCGCTCCGGTGCTTTGACATCGACGATCCAGTAGCCGAGTAGAAATTCCTTGGATTCAAGAAAGATGCCATCCGTGATGGGCAGTCCATCTTTCTCGCCGCGCACGAGCTTGGCCTGGTTCGGGGCTGCCAGACCTTCCGTGGCCACGAACTCTCCCGACTCGCGCAGATCGTTATTAATTTGCATTAGCACCGACATATGCGCCTGCCGGTCCTGCTCGGACCATGCTTCATAGCCTGCCACGCCGGCCTGCGTGCCAGCCATCATCAGAATGTATTTCATGTTCTCTGCTCCTATGTTTCCTTGTCCGTATGAAACATCCAGCGGACGCCGAATTTGTCGTTGAGCGCTCCATAGGTGCCAAAGAATTGCTTGCTCAGAGGATCGGTGACTTCCCCTCCTTGCGAGAGTTTTTCGAATAGAAGGTATGGCGTCAAGGCAGTCATCTTTTCAGCATCCCCTTTCATGGGGAGGTCGGAGCCGTTCCCGCATTCTCGACACGAGCAGGCAGAAATCTTTGGTCGTATGGAGGCGAGTGGCTTGTGATTACAGCAGAATTTCGATCTTCTGCTGGACTCGCATTCACTTAACCCGCCGTGTTCGATCAGATCCGGTGGAAGCTCTTTAAGATATCGCGCATGCTGTAGCGGAGCGCGATGGGGCGGCCGTGGGGGCAGGTCATCGGGTACTCGCAGGCGGCGAGCGCGCGCAGGAGCCAGTCGATTTTATTGGGCTCCAGTTTCGTGTTGATCTTGATCGCGGCGCGGCAGGCGATGGTGGCACACAGGTTGCGCCTGATTTCGTCGAGCGATGCCGATCGCAGCTCGCTTTCAGCGATCTCCAGAATTTCGAACACCACCTTTTCGATATCCCCTGGGCCGACGCCTGCCGGGGCTGCCTTGATGGCGATGGTTCGCTGGCCGAAGGGCTCCGTATCGAAACCGTAAGAGTTCAGCTCGTCCGCAATGCGCGCGTATTCAAGATGCTGGGCGGTGGTTAACTGCAGAACAAGGGGCATGAGCAGCTGTTGCACTTCCACCGCGCCCGCGGCACGCTGCCTCAATACCTGTTCGAAAAGAATACGCTCATGCGCGACGTGCTGATCAATGATCCACAGACCGTCGCGGCCGGCCGCGACGATAAAACTTTCATGCAGTTGCCCGAGAGCTCGCAGATCCGGCAGCGCGGCGAGACTGTCTACACGATCCCATTCCGGCGCAAGATGATCCAGAGCGCCGTGGGTATCGGGAACGCGCCGCATACCTGGCGAGCCGTTGAGGGTGGGAGCGAGCGGCACAGAGGCCGTTTTCGGCAAGGGAGCTATGTGTATTTCGGGCAGCTCAGAAAGGTATTCACGGGGCGCGCTCGCAGCCGGTTCGGGTTCGGCACTGAGCGGAACATCGATGCGGGCGGAGAACTCTGAAAAAGGCAGAGCAGCCGCGGCCTGGCGGGAATGCGCCGGCACGGGCGACGGCGCGACCGGCATAGACGAAACGGGACGGCTGGCCATCAATACCTCACGAATGATGTCCCGCACGAAATCGTGAACTATAGTGCTGTGCCGGAAACGGACCTCCGTCTTCGAGGGATGAACGTTCACGTCCACTTCGCCGGGGTCACAATTCAGAAACAGCAGCGCAAACGGATAGCAGCCTGCAGGCATTAAGTTGTGGTACGCCGCGGAGATGGCGTGCAAGAGAACTCTGTCCTTAATCAGGCGGCCGTTGACGAAAAGGAACACGGAGTTTCGGTTCAGCTTCTGCACGTGCGGCGCGGAAATCAGACCCTCCAGCACGAATTGGGCTGGTTCGGCATCGGGCGGTACCGGTGGCAATTCGACAAGCTTGGGTCCAAGACTAACGAGATCCTCCATCGTCTCTGACCCGAATACCTGAAAGGCGCGATCACGCAGGTCATCAACCGGCGTGACATTCAGCAGCTCG
Organism: uncultured Acidobacteriaceae bacterium; assembly: GCA_963846185.1. GTDB lineage: Bacteria > Acidobacteriota > Terriglobia > Bryobacterales > Bryobacteraceae > Bog-105. Next base: position 43,901 of record CAWJVA010000009.1, read on the forward strand.
CGCCCTTCGTGATAGAGCTCGAAGCGTTTGTTAGCGTGGCCCAGGCTGTAGTGCGTGACGAGCGAACCGATGTGCGCCAGCTCCGTTTGGTCGGAGCGCAGGAATTTCTTGCGGGCGGGCACATTGAAGAACAGATCGCGAACCGTGATGGTGGTTCCCACGGCGCGCGCGATTTCATCGCAGCGCAGCAATTTGCCCCCTGCGATCTCGATGGCGGTCCCGGTCTGCTCTTCGCCTGAGCGCGTTTCCAGATGCAAACGGCTGACAGAGGCGATGGAAGGCAGTGCTTCGCCACGAAACCCGAGAGTTGCGATGGCGAGCAGGTCTTTTACGTCGCTGAGCTTGCTGGTGGCGTGCCGCTCAAAAGCCAGGAGAGCGTCATCGCGCAGCATGCCGCATCCATCATCGTGGATGCGCAACAGCCGGCGGCCGGCATTCTCGGCGTCAATGCGGATCTCGGTCGCACCCGCGTCGAGGGAGTTCTCGAGAAGTTCTTTAATAACGGAGGCGGGCCGCTCCACCACTTCTCCGGCAGCGATTTTGTTCGCGACGTTGTCGGAGAGGATCCGGATGCGGCCCATTCAGGTCAGTTTGACTTGAGCTGTTCGGAGCGTCAGCCGCTCATGGCGGCCAGGAACTCGGCGTTGGAGCGCGTCTTTCCGAGCTTATCGAGCAGCAGTTCCATCGATTCAACCGGTGAGAGCGGGTTCAGCACTTTACGCAGCACCCACACGCGATTGAGCTCTTCACGCGGCATGAGCAATTCTTCCTTACGGGTGCCGCTCTTGTTGATGTCGATGGCCGGGAACACGCGCTTGTCCACCAGCTTGCGATCGAGGTGGATTTCCATGTTGCCGGTACCTTTGAATTCTTCGAAGATGACGTCGTCCATGCGGCTGCCGGTATCGATCAGCGCGGTAGCGACAATCGTCAGAGAGCCGCCTTCTTCGATGTTGCGCGCCGCGCCGAAGAACCGTTTCGGGCGCTGCAGAGCGTTCGAATCGACGCCGCCCGAGAGCACTTTGCCGGAAGGCGGAACGACGGTGTTGTAAGCGCGCGCGAGGCGCGTGATGGAATCGAGCAGAATCACGACATCGCGCTTGTGCTCGACCAGCCGTTTGGCCTTTTCGATTACCATCTCGGCTACCTGCACGTGGCGAGAGGCGGGTTCATCGAAGGTAGAGCTGATCACTTCGCCGCGCACGGAGCGCTGCATGTCGGTGACTTCTTCGGGGCGCTCATCGATCAGCAGCACGATGAGGTTGGTTTCCGGATGATTGGTCGTGATTGAATTCGCGATGCTTTGCAGCAGCATCGTTTTACCGGTGCGAGGCGGAGCAACGATCAAACCGCGCTGGCCCTTGCCGATGGGAGTCAGCAGATCCATTACGCGGCCCGAGAAGTTGTCGCGTGCGGTTTCGAGCTTCATTCGCTCGTCGGGATAGAGCGGCGTGAGGTTGTCGAAGAAGATCTTGTTGCGCGACTCTTCCGGCGGCTCAAAGTTAATGGCGTCAACTTTGATCAGGGCGAAGTAGCGTTCACCTTCTTTGGGCGGCCGAATCTGGCCCGAGACCGTATCGCCGGTCCGGAGATCGAAGCGGCGGATCTGGGACGGCGAGACGTAGACGTCGTCGGGTCCGGGCAGATAGTTATATTCGGGCGCGCGCAGGAAGCCGAACCCATCGGGCAGGCATTCGAGGACGCCCTCTGAGAAGATGAGCCCGCTCTTTTCTGCCTGCGTCTGCAGGATTTTGAAAATGAGCTCCTGTTTGCGCAGGCCAGCAGCGCCAGGCACGTTCAGATCTTTGGCGATCTGGTTGAGCGCCATGATACTCATGTCCTTGAGTTCCACCAGGTCGAGCGTAGTGGTTCCGTTGCGCTGCCCTTGCTGCCCGGTATTGCCGATGGAATGACGCCCGCGCCTCTGCATCGGTTGGGGCTGACCCTGAGGAGGCGGACCTTCCTTGGACGGCGTGGCGCCCTGAGCAATGTTCTGCGGGGCCGATGCTTGCTGCTGATGGCCGGCAACCGGTGCTCCCTGCACTACGGCAGCGGAGCTATTCTCCGATCCCTTCCCTTCCGCGGCGGTTTTCCCTTCTGCAATAGGAGGGGTGACTCTACGCGGGCCGTCGCCCGCTGGCCGTCCGTTCCCTCTGCCTTCATGCGTCCGCGCCCGTGCGGGCGGACGCTCTCCTACCGGGCGCTCTCCTGCAGGGCGGTCTCCTGCAGATCGGTCGGCTGCGGTCCTTTCTGTCGCGGGCCTATCGCCACGCGGCTCTGCCGTTCTGGTCTCGCCATCCGCGGGCTTTGCTTCTGCCGTATTGGCGTCTGCCGCTTCCTCTACCGGGTTCGCATCTTGTGGCTTCTCGGTGGGCGTACCTTCGGTGGTAGCCGCGGGGGCTAATGCTGTTTCTTGATCTTCGAGATGATTTGCCAAATTTCCCTCACTCCCCGGCCATCGATGGCCGAGAATGGCACTGGCTGTTGATCCGGTATTTCGCTTTGGATAGCAGCCAATCCTGCTTTCAATTGGTTATTACTTTTCAATTTGTCGATTTTGGTAACGACTACCTGATATCGACGGTTGTGGAACTCAAGCCAGGCCTTGAGGTCCAGGTCCATTTCCATCCATCCACGCCTGGCGTCGACGAGCAGGAACGACAAGGCGAGACTTTGCCGTTCACGCAGATAACTTTCAATGAGATCCTTCCAGCGCGCACGTTCCTCCAGAGAGACTTGCGCGTATCCGTAACCGGGTAAGTCAACGAAGCGAACATCGTCCACTGACCTGGTAGAAGTTAATGAGCTGGGTACATCCGGGCCGCGCGCTAGTAAACGCCAAGCCGCGTTTTGATGACCCAACCTGACCTACGAGACTGTTCAGTAAGCTCGATTTTCCAACATTGCTTCGCCCCAGAAAGGCGACTTCCAATGTCTTCGAATCGAGATCGGGAGGAAACTGCCCCGGGGCCGCAGCGCTGATGATCAGCTTTGCCGGCGCCGCTGCAGTTCCCAACACGTCTGGTTCACTCTTCAGGAGCGGACTCGCCCGAACGCACTTACATCAGTGCGTCAGATTGTCCTCGGACCTGCCGGCCAGATCCGCCGCACTCGCGGCCGGAGCTAGCGGCAACGCCACAATCTCCCGCTCCAATGCAACTTTCAGCACTTCATCCATTGAGAAGACAAAGTGCAGCTTCATTTCTTTTCGGATGTTTTCAGGGATATCCGCCAAGTCCTTTTCGTTGTCCTTGGGCAGAACCACTTCGAATATCCCTTGCCGGTGGGCCGCCAGCAGCTTTTCCTTTAGTCCACCGATGGGCAGCACGCGTCCGCGTACGGTGATTTCGCCGGTCATGGCGATATCACAGCGCACGGGAATCGCGGTCAAGGCGCTGCAGATGCTGGTCGCGATGGTGATGCCGGCCGAGGGACCATCTTTCGGAATCGCACCTTCCGGCACATGAACGTGAATGTCGAGATGACGGTAGAAGTCTTTCGGCAGCCCCAAATATTGAGCACGTGAACGCACGTAGCTCATAGCTGCCTGCGCGGACTCCTGCATCACGTCGCCGAGCTTGCCGGTGGTGGTGAGCTTGCCGCGCCCTTCCATCACGGCCGCTTCCGTGGTCAAAATCGAGCCGCCGACTTCGGTCCAGGCAAGGCCCGTGGTTGCGCCGATCTCGTTTTGCTTGTCGAGATCGAGGTCACGGAACTTCGCCGGCCCGAGCATCTCGGTCACGACCTGGCGGTTGATCACTACCTTGTCGATAGCAACGAGCGGCGCCGCTTCTTCTTTTTTGGCGCGCTTCTTAGCTTTCTTGTTTGCGACTGTTACGCCCGAATTCACTTCCGCCGTTTCCTCCGCTGCCGCAGCTTCCTCCTCGATCACTTCGGGTTCGGTAGATTCGGCAGGAGCTGCTTCTTCCGAGGCGAGCGATTGCGCCTCCACCACCTTGCGCGCGATTTTACGGCACAGATTGCCGATTTCACGTTCCAAATTGCGGACGCCAGCCTCGCGCGTGTACGACTGAATCAGGCTTTGGAGACCCGGGTCGGTAAACTCCAACTGCTCTTCGGTCACGCCGTTATCCTTGCGCTGCTTGGGAACCAGGAACCGCTTCGCGATTTCGAGTTTTTCGAGCTCCGTGTAGCCGGAGAGGCGAATCACTTCCATGCGGTCCTGCAAAGCCGGGGGAATGGTGTGCAGAACGTTGGCCGTGGCGATGAAGAACACCTGGCTTAAGTCGTACTCGACATCGAGGTAGTGATCCATGAACATGTAGTTCTGCTCGGGATCGAGAACTTCCAGCAGGGCGGCGGAAGGATCGCCGCGGAAATCCATCGACATCTTGTCGACTTCGTCCAGCATGACGACCGGATTTTTCGTTCCGGCCTTCTTCATCATCTGAATCAACTGGCCGGGCAGCGCGCCAATATAGGTACGGCGGTGGCCGCGGATCTCAGCTTCATCCCGCACGCCACCCAGCGAGAGCCGCACGAACTTACGGCCGGTCGCTTTCGCGATGGACATACCGAGCGATGTTTTGCCGACGCCGGGAGGGCCGACAAAGCACAGAATCGAACCCTTCGGATTCTGTACCAGCCGGCGCACGGAAAGGAACTCGAGAATTCGTTCTTTGATCTTCTCGAGGCCATAATGATCGCTCTCGAGAATCTGGCGCGCGTAGCGAAGCTCGCGAATTTCCTTGGTCTTCTTCTTCCAGGGCACCGCCAGCAGCCAATCGAGATAGTTGCGCGAAACGGTTGATTCGGCTGACATCGGCGGCATGCCTTCGAGGCGCTTGAGCTCAGCGATGGCTTTCTCATGCGCGTCCTTGGTCATGCCGGCAGCGTCGATCTTTTTCTTGAGCTCGTCGTACTCGCTCTTTTCGCCGCGGCCCAGCTCTTTCTGGATCGCCTTGATCTTCTCGTTGAGGTAGTATTCCTTCTGCGCCCGCTCCATCTGGCGCTTGACGCGCCCCTGGATGGTGCGATCGACATTCAGCTTTTCGATCTCGATATCGAGCAGATCGGCGACGCGGGTCAGGCGATCGACAGGATCGAAGATTTCGAGTAATTCCTGTTTTTCTTCGATCGTGAGCTGAAGGTTCGCGCCGACGGTATCGGCGAGTTTGCCGGGATCGTCCACCCGAATGGCGGCGATCATGGTTTCGTAATTCAGGTTCTGGCTGAGCTTGACATACTGCTCGAACAGAGTGGTTACGCGGCTGGTCAGAGCCTCCAGTTGGGTGGCCTGCTCGACTTTATAAGTGGTTGTCTTCACCACCGCGCGGAAATAACCTTCTTCTTCGCTGACCGAGATGAGCTTGCCGCGCTCAACGCCTTCCACCAGGACCTTGATGTTTCCGTCGGGCTGTTTCAGGCTCTGGACGATATTGGCTACCGTTCCGACGGAGTAAATCTCGTCCGGCCGCGGCTCGTCGACTGAAGCATCGTGCTGAGTAGCTAAGAAGATTTTCTTATCGCCCATCAACGCTTCTTCCAACGCACGCACGCTGGATTCGCGTCCAACGACGAACGGCGTCATCATGTACGGGAAGATGACGACGTCCCGGATGGGCATCATCGGCAATCGTTTTGTATCCGATTTATCTTTTGTCGTAACCATTTAGACTTTCCAGGCGGATTCGCCCCCGCGAGTGGGAGCAAGATAAAGATGTAGCAGCTTTCATACCGAAGCTGCACGGGCGTGAGAAAACTCTCTCCAGGAAGAAACGGCTGGCTAGCCCGCCTTCTCAAGCACAGCCATGTTGATCTTCTGGGACATGACCATCTCCTTCGTCACCACGAATTCGCGAACCTTCTTGAAGGTTGGGAGATAGTACATGAGATCCAGCATGAGATCTTCGAGGATCATGCGTAGACCGCGAGCGCCCACTTTCCGCTCCATCGCCAAATGCGCGACAGCATCAAGGGCCTCGTCGCTAAATTTGAGCTTAACATTCTCAAACTCAAATAGCTTCTGGTATTGCCGGACAATCGCGTTTTTGGGCTTGGTCAGGATCTGGACCAGGGCTTCTTTTGACAGGTCCTCTAGTACCGCCGTAACCGGCATACGTCCTATAAACTCGGGGATAAAACCGTACTTGATCAGATCCACCGGTTGGCATTGACCGAGCAGGTCGGTATCGCGCCGAATGGCGTTGGGACGCCGGATCGCATCTTTTTCATCCGGAGGCACAAAGCCGATGGACTTGGTTCCCACGCGCCGGGCGATCACCTTCTCCAGGCCGACAAACGCTCCACCGCAAATAAACAGAATGTTGGTGGTGTCAACGGGAGTGAATTCCTGGTGGGGATGCTTGCGGCCGCCTTGAGGCGGGACGTTTGCTACAGTGCCTTCGAGAATCTTGAGAAGCGCCTGCTGGACGCCTTCCCCCGAAACATCGCGCGTGATAGATGGATTTTCGTCCTTGCGACCGATTTTGTCGATCTCATCTATATAGATGATGCCGGTCTGTGCGCGTTGCACGTCCCAATCGGCATTCTGTAGCAGGCGGAGAATGATATTCTCCACGTCTTCGCCTACATAGCCGGCCTCGGTAAGCGTGGTAGCGTCCACGATGGCAAACGGGACATCGAGAATGCGCGCCAGGGTCTGGGCCAGAAGCGTTTTCCCGGTGCCGGTCGGCCCGATCAGCAGAATGTTTGACTTGGACAGCTCCACCTCGCTGCCCCGCTGCTTGTTCATTTGAATCCGTTTGTAGTGGTTATAAACGGCAACAGCGAGCTTCTTTTTGGTCGGATCCTGCCCGATCACATACTGATCCAGGTACTCTTTCAACTCCAGCGGACGAGGAAGCTTGCCCGGCGCGCCATAGCTCTGCTCATGACGATCGTCTTCGATGATGGAATTGCAAACAGCAATACATTCATCGCAGATATAGGCCCTAGGATAATCGCTGGGAGAGGAGATAAGTTTCCCGACTACGTCTTGGCTCTTATGGCAAAAGGAACAGCGGAGGGAATCGTCAGATCCGGCGCGCTTCAAGCTGGTTCTCCTAGAGAAAGAAAGATCAAGAGATCCCTTTAGCCCTGATCGGAAGAATTTTCAACCCCAGTATAACAACACTACGACAGTTTTACGTAGGGAAACTGAATTCTCCGGAGGCCGGGAACGCATAAATATGCGTAACGATGGACGCAGGATTACGCCTGCTTTTGTGCCTGGTCGAAGAGGAACTGCAACGTTTTTTCAGTCTGAATGTGGCCGGCAATTCGACCCAGGGTACCCTCTTTCTCCAGTCTGGCACGGGTGACCGCAACGGCTTCGCGCTCCTGGCGAGCGATACGTTGTATTTCGCGATCGACCTCGTCGCGGGTTGCGCTGATGGCTTCGAGTTCCGCGATCTTCTCGAGCAGCAGAGATGCCCGAACATTGCGGACGCTTTGTCACGCTGATTTTCCTTGACCTTTTGCCAATCGAGTTTGATCTGGCTCGGATCGATACCTTCCCCTGCTAAGTTCCGCAACTGCATGCGAACCTGGTTTTCGATCTGGCGATCGACGTACGCCTCAGGAATGGGGAACTGATTGGCTTCGACCAACTGGTCAATCAGCGACTCTTTCGCTTCCTGCTGCGCTACGTACTGCTTTTCCTGGAAGATGGATTTGTGCACAGCGTCGCGCAACTCCGAGAGCGTTTGATAATCGCCTAAGTCGCGCGCGAATTCGTCATCAAGCGCGGGCAGTTCCTTCGTGCGGATTACTTTGGGAGTGACTTCGAAACGGACAGTGCGGCCCGCCAGCTTGTTTTGAGCGTAGTCTTCCGGGTAAGTGATTTCGACTTCCTTGACCTCTTCCGGGCTTGCTCCGAGGAGAGCTTCATTGAAGCCGGGCATGGTGTCAGGCGCGCCGACCTGAATCTGCGCGTCCTGATCGATTTGCTCTCCCACACCTTCCAAAGTTTTCAGATGGACGAGGACATAGTCGCCGTTCTGAATCGGCCGCGGATCAATGTTCGGGTACTCGGCCTTGCTCTCGCGCATCGCTTCGAGGCGCTTGTCTACTTCTTCGTCGGTGACGGTGGGTTCTTCGTATTTGACAGGCAAGCCGCGGTATTCGCCGAGTTCGAACTCCGGCGCCACCTCGAACTCGGCTTTAAAGCGGATCGGCTGGCCGGGCTCGAAGTGGAGATCCGATATATTCGGCTGGCCAACCAGCTTCAGATCTTCCTTTTGAATACGCTCGCGAAAAGCCTCGGGCAGGAGGAGGTCGAGAACTTCATTACGAATCTCGCCTTCAAAGCGAGACTGGATCATGCTGAGCGGGGCTTTGCCGGGACGAAAACCGGGAAGGCGCACACGAGACTTGATGGAATTGGTGACCTTCTCGCGCGCCTTTTCTACTTGCTCTAGAGGAATTTCGATTTCAAGCGAACGCTTACAATCTGCGGCTGCTACTGTTGACACTGCTTACTGTTCCTTATGTGATGCGGCCCACCGCCGCTGAGGTGCGGCTCCCTCGGGCCGCGGCTCAGATATCGTTCTTAGGCTGTGGCGGTCGTAAGTTGGGCGGCTTCGCGCAGAGTTTCGGCTTTGTCGGTGGCTTCCCACGAAAAGCCGTCTTCCGTACGGCCGAAATGCCCGAATGCGGCGGTCTGACGATAAATGGGGCGCCGCAGGTTCAGGTGCTTGATCATGCCGGCGGGCGTGAGAACGAAGGCCTCGCGGACGATCTCTGCAAGACGCGGGTCTTCGACTTTGCCGGTTCCGAAGGTGTTCACCATCACCGAGACCGGCTCCGCCACTCCGATTGCATACGCGAGCTGGACCTCGGCGCGCGAGGCGAGACCGGAGGCGACGATGTTCTTTGCGACGTAGCGGGCCATGTAGCAAGCGGAGCGGTCCACCTTTGTGGGGTCCTTACCGGAGAAAGCTCCGCCACCGTGCCGGCCCATGCCGCCATAGGTGTCTACGATAATTTTGCGGCCGGTTAGACCGGTATCGCCATGGGGGCCGCCGATGACAAACCGGCCGGTCGGGTTGATATGAAATTTCGTCTGCGAGTCGATCATGCCGGACGGCACGACGGGGTTGATGATGAGTTCCTTGACATCTCGTTCGATCTGTTCGGATGAGACATCATCGTGATGCTGGGTGGAGACGACGACGGCGTCGATGCGCTTCGGTCTGCCGTCCACATATTCCACACTCACCTGACTCTTACCGTCGGGGCGCAGGTAGGGAACTTCGCCGTTGCGCCGCGCCTCACTCAGACGGCGGACAAGTTTATGGGCGAGCATGATAGGCAGCGGCATCAGCTCTTTGGTCTCGTCGCAGGCATAGCCAAACATCAGGCCCTGGTCGCCCGCGCCGCCCGTATCGACACCCATGGCAATATCGGGCGATTGCGCCTGAATCATGTTCACGACAGCGCAGGTCTTGCAATCAAAACCGTATGCGGCGTTGTTATAGCCGATATCGTTTATTACGCTGCGCACCAGGCGGGGCACGTCGACGTAGGTTTTCGTTGTAATCTCGCCCGCTACGACGCAAATTCCGGTGGTGACGAGAGTCTCACAGGCGACGCGTCCCGTAGAGTCGTCGGAAAGGACGGCATCGAGAACAGCATCGGAGACCTGGTCGGCGATCTTGTCGGGATGCCCCTCCGTGACTGATTCAGACGTAAAGATGTATTTCATTCGAGACTGCTTTCACTCCTTCGAAGTTTGCCGGCCTGAAACCGAGCGGGCAGCGGGCGACCCAGGACGCAAAAAGACGCGCCCTCGTTTCTGAGCGAGACTAATTACCAAGTTTAGCAGGGGAAGAGGGCGGTTCGGCCGCCAAGTGGCCGAACCGGCCGGACTATCGTACCAGGACGGCAAAGGCCTTGTCCTGGTACACCATTGCCCGTCGTGAATGGCGGCCAAGAAGCCGGTAGGCGGTCAGGGCCGATACCAAGGCGCTCGATGATGCACAATGTCCGGCATGCAACTCCCGTTTCGGCTCTTGAACCTCGTGCTCGTGGCCCAGATACTCCGCTGTGATCCGCCTGCCGAATTGTTTGGCCACATTTGGGAGGTAACGGCCGGAGCGTCGCACCCGGCGCCACACACAATCTTCATCTTCCTTCCGAATGGGACTGTGCTCGAGACGTCGTGTCTCGAGACATACCGGATCGCGCGCTGGACGGCGGACAAAAATATGCCCAATACGGTGCGGGTAATCGAAGACGGTCAACCGGCCTTCGCGGCGCGGATTCCGAGCTGACGCCCTCGAAATTGAGGCTTCAGCAAACGCTCACGCATAACAGGGATAGGCGCGAGATTGTGTTGAAGCCCATCGATGGCGAGTTTGTGTGTCCTGATTTGCCGAAATAGATACTAGGAGACGTAATGAAAAAGATTCGCTGGGGTGTGCTGGGCGTCGCGAATATTGCTGTGAAAAAGGTTATCCCGGGGATGCAGAAAGGGGAGCGGAGCGAGATATTCGCCATCGCATCACGTGGTGCGGCGAAGGCGCGAGAGGCGGCTGAGTTGCTCGGCATACCGAAGGCTTACGGCAGCTACCAAGAACTGCTCGAGGATCCGGAGATAGAGGCTATCTATAACCCGCTGCCGAATCATCTGCATGTGCCGTGGTCGATCCAAGCGGCAGAGGCCGGCAAGCATGTGCTGTGCGAGAAACCGATCTCGTTGAACACCGATGAAGCGCGAACTCTTATTGCGGCTCGCGATCGCACGGGCGTGAAGATCGGCGAGGCGTTTATGGTTCGGACGCATCCTGAATGGCTGCGGGCGCGGGAGATCGTGCGGAGCGGCGAAATCGGAGAGCTGCGTTCGATTCTAAGCGTGTTCAGCTACTTCAATCGCGATCCGAACAACGTCCGGAACATCGCGCAAATCGGCGGCGGAGGCCTGATGGATGTCGGGTGTTACCCGATTACGATGTCGCGCTTTCTGTTCGAGCGCGAGCCGGTGAGGGTAGCAGGGCTGATCGATTTCGATCCGGATTTCAGAACAGACCGCCTCGCCTCCGCACTGCTCGACTTTGGCGCCGGACAGGCCGTATTCACATGCAGCACCCAGCTGGCGCCGTTTCAGCGCATGCAGATTTTCGGTACAAAGGGACGGATCGAGATCGAGATTCCTTACAACATTCCACCCGATCGCCCGAGCCGGATTTTTGTGGACGACGGTTCGCAACTGGCGGGACGCAGCGCGCGAATCGAGGAGTTCGCCACCGCGGATCAGTACACGATTCAGGGCGACGCGTTTTCTCGTGCGATTCAGGAAGACGGGCAAGTACCGGTGCCGCTCGAAGATTCACTCGCCAACATGGCCGTGATTGAAGCCGTTTTTCGAGCCGGCGCCAGCGGAAGCTGGGAAAAGGTTTGAGGACGGCTGGGTGCGGCAGAGGAGAGCAGGATCAAACAGGCACAGGTTCTCTTGTTTCCAGCGCATGGCCGCATAGATGCGGGTGCGGCCACTGGGATGATCGAAGAATAGAGCCTCTTCGAGCGGGCCGGGGTCGAGCTTTCGATACTCGCCGAGCAGCAGATCCACTTCGGCTTCGCCATCGGGCTGCCGCGCGGCGTTCAGGCCGAAGATATCGGCTTCGTATTCCTGAGTGCGACTAAATGTATTGCCCACCGGCGTGAAGAGGAAGCTCAAGACGGCAAGGATGATGCCGGCGAGAGGAATGATGGCGGGATCTGAGACGCTGCGAATATTCCAGCGCGGCCCCCAACGCGGCAGGGCCGCGATCAGAAGAGATCGCAAAATCCAGAATAAGAGAACCACCACGACACACGTAAACAGCATGGAGTTCGCGATGTGGTGCATGACGTAGTGGCCCATCTCATGTCCCATGACCGAGAGAATCGCTCCGGTTGAGCAACGCGCGAGCAGATTATCGTTTAACGTGATCCGGTCCGTCCCGAACAGGCCGCTGACGTTGGCGCTTACTCGATTGCTTTGTTTTGAGGCGTTCACTTCATAGACATCGGAAGCGGGGATGCCATTCTCGCGGGCGAGGCTCAGGATCTCGCTCTTCAATGAACTGCTCTTGAGCGGCGCGTAGGTATTGAAGAGCGGAGCGAGAAAGACTGGGCTGATCGTCACGGTGAATATGGAAAAAGCAATGGCTACCAGCGCTCCCCAGATGTGCCATGTGCGCGGATAGCGGCGCACGACCGCGAGGATAGCGGCAACGGCGAAGCCGCCGAGAATCGCTGCGATAGCGACGCCAATCAGCGCATCCCGCAGCCAGCCCGCGAAGTTCTGATTGGAGAGACCGTAACGGTGTTCGCGGAAGAAATCCTCATAAACGGTCAAGGGGAACATCAGGAGCGCGGTGATGACGGTAAATTGAATCCAATAGAGGAAGCTCTGCAGCCAGAAGCGGCGAGTCACCCGCTCCGCCCAGTTGCGCATGCGCGCAGATAATCCGCTTTGTAATAAGAGGAAAAGAACGGCAACGAGATAGACGAAATCCCACAGGATGAGCCAGTAGCCGCCTTCGAAGTAAGCATCCGATCTTTGCTTTGCAGCCGGAGGAACGGTTGCGAGCCAGGCGTTGGTGGCGGCATTCGCGTCAAAGTTTGCGGAGGCTTGGGCGGCGCTTGGTACGGGAACATCGCCCGGGTGAATGATTACTTTGTAGCGGAAGGTCAGCGACTCGCCGGTGTGCAAGTCATACCCGCCGTGGTCTGATGACTGCGGATCGAAATCTTTCACGCCGAACGGATTTACGGCAAACAGACCATAATCGCGAACGTGCCAGCGGGGAGGGTGATTGTAGTTGCGCGGATCGTCATAAACGGTGATGCCGACCTTTTGACCGCCTACGGTTCCCGAATAGTCGACCCAATCGGCGCGTTTTCCCCAAACATTCTTCTCGGTCTGAGCTCCGGCTGAGTTACGGATGACACCGCCGTTTTTCCCGGCCAAGCTATCCGCAACGCGGATGGCGAAGAAGCCCTCCTTGGTATCGCCAAAGTGAGCATCCTGCCGCGCCGTAAAGGCGGCTTCGATGTCTATGCGGCGGACATCGCGGGCCGCATAAAAGGTCATAGTCCTGCGCTCTTCGAGAACTTCGCCGCGCTGGGGAGCCTGCCAGGCGAAGGTGGCGACAATCCGGCCGGACGCAGTGCCGGATTCGAGCGCATCGAGTCTTTGAAGGACGACCTTGCCTTTTACGGAAGGGTTTCCCTTGCTGGTAGAGGACTCGGCTTCGGTTTCCCAGAAGTTCACCCCGTCTATGTCGCCGTAGCCGATCCAGAGGCCACGATGGTGCGGATGGTCGCGAGATTCACCCGGGATGGTTTCCAGCGGGAAGCGGCGCGTCACGATAATGTCGTCAGGCGAGCGGAGCGGGGCGAGGAACGGCTTGGAATATTGGGGCCCTACGTAGAAATCGGAGAAGGGCCGGCCATTGATTGTGATGGCGACATGATCGCTGCCGACGGCGCGCATATTCACCTGGGCGCCGGCCGCCAGCGGAAGCAGCAGAAGCGGCAGTATGCGAAGGCGCATGGTGGTGGCGATGATACCAGGGCGCGACCGTGAGGAAGTCAACCCTGGGCTATCATAAAGGCGTCAGCAGTATTTTCAGCAGTATTTGAGGAGACGCAATGGGACCGATCGGCATGCAAGAGATGATCTTCATCTTCATTCTTGCGCTTGTGCTGTTTGGGCCCAAGAAACTGCCTGAGTTGGGCCGTCTGCTCGGCCGCGGCCTCACTGAATTCCGGCGCGCCAAGAACGAATTAAAAACCACGTTCGAAACACACATGCGCGAGCTCGAACGCGAGGCCAATCTTGAGAAGGAGAGGATCTCGCCCGTTTCATCTTACAAGCCGGATTATTCTTCGCCACGCTATCCATATTCATACGACGAGTACGGTCAAGACAGCTCTGGGATAATCGAGACCCCCGTCAGCAGCGGAACGAATGATATACAGCCGGAATCGGAGCATCCTACTTCGCAGGCTGTTCCCGCGACTCCCGTGAACGGAACGGTGGCTCGAACGAGCGGCGTGCAGCCGGTTGAACACACACCAGAAGAAGAGCACCGGCCTGCGTAGCGTATCAGGTAATAATGCTCGACGAGACTAAGGAGTACGGAACTCCGAACGGGGCAGGTCCAGGTTCGGCTGATGAGTCCGGCCACGATGCTGTTCCGGTGCAGTCGAGCACCGTATCAGAGGCGGTTTCGAGCGGTAGCGGGATACCGACTGTTGCTCCGCCTGAAGAGACGGCGCCGCCAGCCGTCACAGTGCCCGCCAGAACTCCGGCGAAGCCGCCGCCACCACCACCGCCCTCGGATGAGGATGATGAAGACGGCGACGAAGAAGAGAGGGGCATGCTGCGCATGTCCTTCATGGAGCACCTCGAGGAGTTACGCACCCGCCTCATTCGAAGTTTGCTGGGCTTGATCGTAGCCTTTGCGGTTAGCCTCGGGTTCTGCAAAAACTTGTGGAGCGTAGTATCGGCGCCAGCAGTCATTGCGCTCAGGCATCTGGGCGTGAATCCACCGAATCTGGCGCAGATCACGCCGATGGAGCAGTTCAACGTTATCTATCTAAAGCTGCCACTGCTCTGCTCGATCTTCGTCGGCTCACCATGGGTGCTGTATCAGGTATGGGCGTTTATTTCGCCCGGACTTTACAAGCGTGAGAAGAAATGGGCGGTGCCCTTCATTGTGTGCACCGCGGGTCTGTTCATCACAGGCGGCATGTTTGCTTATTTTGTGGCGTTCCGATACGGGCTCGAGTTTCTGCTCGGCATCGGACGGGATGTCCACGTCACGCCGGTTGTTTCGATCAACGAGTACTTCGATCTTTTCGTGAACGTGACGCTCGGCGTCGGTCTCGTTTTCGAGATGCCGGTGATCATTTTCTTCCTGACGCTGCTACGGCTGGCATCGCCTCGCTTCCTGCTGCGCCACAGCCGTTACGCCATCCTCGCGATCACGATTATTGCCGCGATCGTCACGCCGACTCCCGACGTGTTCAACATGATGTTGTTCGCGGTGCCGATGGTCCTGCTGTTTTATGTCGGCATACTCGCGAGCTACATACTGGTACTGCGGCGCGAAGGCCGCAAGCTGCCGTGGACAACGATGATCCTGATTATCGCGGGCGTTCTTGTGCTCGCTGCGGGAGCGCTGGCATTACTGATTTTCCGCTACCACTTCCAGTTTGTGCCACACTGGCCGTTCCTCGCGCAGCCCATTCGCGCGGTCGTGAAACACTAGTCACGCCAGAGTGCGACACCGCCGAGCAGCCCATCTTCGTTCGGCACGCGCGTGACGTGATTCGGCAGCGGAAAGTCGATTTTGGCTGCGTTTCCGCCTCCGATGTACAGATGATCGTAGTTGAACAGGGCCTCTATTTGGGGAAGGGCCTCCTGCACCCGCTTGTTCCACTTCTTCGGTCCCGCTTTTTCGAGACCCTTCCTGCCGAGGTAATCTTCGTAAGTTTTCCCCTTGCGCCAAGGATGGTGAGCGAGCTCGAGCCCGGGAACGAGGTGACCGTTGGTGAACAGTGAGGATCCGAGACCTGTACCAAGCGTGATCACGAGCTCAACTCCTTTGCCCCGGATGGCGGCGAACCCCTGAACCGCAGCATCGTTAGCGACTCGCACGGGCTTCTTCCATTTCCTTGCGAGCACTTTCTGCAGATCGAATCCGATCCAGCTTTGGTCGAGGTTGTGAGCCGTCATAGTGACCCCGTTTTTGACTACGCCGGGGAAGCCGACTGAAATCCGATCGAAAGGTTCCATCTTCTCCGCCATCGCGTGCATGACGCTGATCATCGCGTCAGGTGTCGCGGGCTGAGGTGTCTCTACCCGCTCCCTTTCACAGAGCGCCTTGCCGTGCGCATCGAGCAGCAGAGTTTTGATTCCGGTGCCGCCGACATCTATTGCAAGCGTGGTTACAGTGTTCTCATTCTTCGCCATGCTATCTCCACTAGTCTGTTTCGAGGTGCCGTTTCGGTCGAAAGCTCGCCCTTCTGATCGTACATCTGCATTAATTCGAGGACAAAGGCAAGCCCGGTGGTAGTTTTTGCACCCTTGAAAAAACGACACGCGTCACTAAGGTGTTGGGGCCATAGCCTCTAGGCTGATGGTTACCGGCATGCAAGTTAATCAGAGTCCCGTGTGAGGGGCGACATGTACATAGAAGTTGCGAAGCATACGCAACGTGATAGTTGGAGGACTTACAGATGAGTGGTAGATTTCGAGTCTTTTACATAGGCGCGCTAACCGTAGTTGGAGTCGGCTTACTCGCAACCTCTTTTGCGCGAAAGGCACACGGCGATGCATGGAACAAGATGAGCATCGTCACTGTGAACGAGCCGATCATTGCGGGGAACAAGGTACTGGACCCGGGCACGTACGTATGGAAGCTGTTGGATTCGCCATCGGACCGGCACATCGTGCAGATCTACGACAGGGATCAGCGGCACCTCGAGACCACAATTCTGGCGATCCCGAATTACCGGCTGCAGCCGAGCGGGCACTCGCAGTTTGAATTTTGGGAGACGCCGGCGGGCGTGCCCAAAGCAGTTCGCGCATGGTTTTACCCCGGCGACAATTTCGGTCAAGAGTTTCCGTATCCGAAGAAATTAGTTGCGCAGTTAGCGTCGGCAGCTCCTGTTCCGATTCCGACAGCTTACAAAGAACCGGAACCAGCGCCTGCGCCGCAACCGGCACCGCCTCCGGCTGCGCCCGAAGCAGCCGCGCCAGCACCGCAACCGGAGCCCGCGCAGCCCGCTCCTGCTCCTGCGCCGCCGCCGCAAGCTGCTGCTCCGGCACCCGTGCAGCAACCAGCAGCCTTGCCGCATACTGCAAGTTTGAATCCTCTGATCGGCTTACTTGGCGCGACCTGTTTGAGCTTTGCAGGACTTCTTGCGCTGGCGACTAGGAACGGCGACGGACGCTCTAGCGCTTGATCGCCGGCAGGTGCACGCCTGCGCCATTCTGCAAATCTCAGGGCCAAGCGATGGATGAACAAGTTATGGATGCCGTTCGCGGTCCAGTCATTGTTCGTGGCAGCGCTTCGGACGATGATTCCTTCCTGCCGGGGGTGCATAGCCATAATGCGTCCCGGCGCTCGTCGAGAGCGAGGCGCCGCAGCGGCCCGTTGTATGGTCTCCGAGTGCTGCTGTTTGTAATCGGCATCTGCGCTCTCGCCTGGTACAGCTATTCGATTGTGAGTGAGCGCGTGTATCAGGCTTATGAAAATCACCTTTTCGATCAGCAGATCGCGAGGCCATCGCAGGCCCCGATGTCCGCTCGCCCGGCGAATGGGGCGGTGCTGGGGCGGGTTGAAATCGGCCGGCTGCATGTTTCAGCAATCGTGCGCGAAGGCGTGGACGCGAAAACACTGAGCGTAGCGGTAGGGCATGTGCCATCGACGACTCTGCCCGGGCAATCCGGGAATTTTGTTATCGCCGCGCATCGCGACACGCTCTTTCGCGCGTTGAAGGATATTCAAACAGGCGATGTGGTCACATTCAATTCGGAGAGCGGAACCTTTCGTTATCGCGTGATCGGCACGCGGATTGTGGAGCCATCTAACGTGAGCGTGCTGCGGGCGGACGGCGGCGGTCTTGTTCCGGCGGCCATGGATACACCGCGGCCAGCGCTGCTCACGATGATCACGTGTTACCCCTTCTACTATGTGGGTTCAGCGCCGGAACGCTTTATTGTGGAGGCCCAACTGATCGGCGCGAGCCCTGCCGAAGACGCTGCAAGTGGGCACGTTTAAAAGGTTTCGGCTGGTATACTGGCGTTAAACCATTGGGAGGTCGTCTAATGGTAAGACTGCAGACTCTGGATCTGCGTATCGGGGTTCGAGTCCCTGCCTCCCAGCCACCGGATTGCCGCGGCCGCGGCTGCAAGCCCATATAACGATTTCGGATTTCGCCATTCAATTCTGTAGTCGATTGGACTCACTTTATTCCTCACGCAATGCTTCGATAGGGTTCAGCCGCGCCGCACGCCTGGCGGGAATCAAACACGCAAGCCCTGCGACCATCACAAGCACTAGTGAGGCTCCTATGTACGTCCGAGGATCCAGCGCGCGCACTCCGAATAGTAGATTGGCTATGACCCGCGTCGAAGCGGCGGCAACACTGAGTCCAGCCCCGATGCCTACGAGCACCGGCACCATGCCAGCTTCGAGTGTGGACCTCAGAATTTGTTCCGGACGAGCACCTAAAGCCATTCGTATCCCGATCTCAGAGGTCCGTCTGCTCGTAGCGGACGCCAGCACGCCGTAGATTCCGAGGCAGGCCAGTCCAAGAGCGATTGCCGCGAACGTGGCGAGCAGGATGACCTGGAAGCGCTGCTCCGAGAAAGAGCTTGCTACGACTTCGCGCATCGTCTGAATGGAAGGGATAGCGGCCTGCGGCTCCAAACCACGTATGATACGCCGAACTGCTCCAGCTATGCCCTCGGGCTGGTTCTCTGTGCGGACGACTAACGACATGTTCAAATCCTGCCTGCGCCAATCCGGGAAATAGACCATCAAGGTCGGCTCTTGAGTTAACGAAGCGGCATAAGTCGCGCCCACTACACCGACCACGTTCATCAGTCTCTTGGCGCTGTAAATGCGAAGAGGCCGGCCGATAGCGCTTTCTCCAGGCCAAAGTCGCCTTGCGAGATTTCGCTGATCATTACTTCTGTCGTCTCCCCATCTCGCTCGTCAAAGACGCGGCCTTCTTTAAGCTGTGTCCCCGCTGCTTGGAAATATGTTTTGCTGGCCGAGCGGTAATTCGTCATCTGCCATTGACTGAGGGGCGGTGCTGCCCGATCCCCAGCAGTTGCAGGATTATTATTGTTCTCTCCTGTGAGAGGCAAATCTGATATCAGGCCCGCCGCCTTCACGCCTGGAAGCGAACTGACCTGCTCGGATAGCCGTTTATAGAACGAAGCGATGTCTTTCCCCTGGTGGTATCGGTCCGGCGGCAGGTTAATCCGCAGAGTCAATAGGTTTTGAACTTTTATCCCTGGATTGACGGTGAGGATCGCGGCAAAGCTGCGTATCAGTAGTCCGGCCGTGAGAAGCAGTATCGTGCTGAGCGCGACCTCAGCGGCGACTAGAAGTTTGCCTGACCGATGTCCTCGCCGCCCCTCGCTCGTCGTTCTGGCAGCGGACTGCAAAATCTCTTGTGGATCGACCTGCGACGCGCGCCACGCGGGCCAAACGCCAAATACGAACGCACTTGCAATCGACAAGGTCAGCGCTAACAGCAAAACCGGCCCATCGATGGCGACTTCGTTGATTCTGGGAAGATCCACGGGTGCCCGGAGCTGTACCAGCTTCACCAACCAGATTGCCAGGAAGCAACCGAGTGCACCGCCTGTCGTCGAAAGACATAAACTCTCGACAAACGCACTGCGCAACAGGTCGCTGGCTCGTGCTCCTATCGCAACCCGGATCGCCCACTCCCGCCTTTGAGCGATCGCACGCACCAGCATAAGATTCGTCAGGTTAATGCATG
Source organism: uncultured Acidobacteriaceae bacterium (assembly GCA_963846185.1). Taxonomy (GTDB): domain Bacteria; phylum Acidobacteriota; class Terriglobia; order Bryobacterales; family Bryobacteraceae; genus Bog-105. The sequence goes on from CAWJVA010000009.1 coordinate 63,380, forward strand.
CAATTAGCAACACCGATGCAACTGCGGCCATCAGCACGAGTAACGGTAGCCGTACATCGCGCGCCATTGCCTGCTGTAATAGCCGAACGACGGGGATCAAAATCAACGGCTCCGGGTACCGCTTCGAGATCACCTTTTCGAGGGCAGAAACGTCCGCCAGCACTTGGGCGGTTGTTACGCCCGGTTTCATTCGCGCGATCGCGACGTAGTTTTCGTTGCCGAGCGGACCGGCAAGATCCTCTTTGCTGAATACCAGCGGAACCCAGTAATCGGTGTGTTCCGGCAGGATCTCAAGCTCCGAAAGCTGCTTTCCGCGCGGAAACGGAAAACCCTCAGGCATAACTCCGACCACTTCGTAGGGCTGGCCGTCTAGCAGAAGGTTCTGGCCCAATGCATCATTTCTTCCGCCGAGCTTTTCTTGCCACAGCCGGTAACTGATTACCGCCACACATTCGCGCCCCGCTTGATCTTCACCTTTTATGAAGCCGCGCCCGATTGCCGGCTGGATGCCAAGCAGATGAAAGAAATTAGGCGAGACGCGTACCCCGTTCACTTGTATTGCGTCCCCGCGGCCCGATAAGATGTGCGAATCCGGCCGAATCATGCTGATTTCTTCGAACGTGCGATTATGGCCGCGCCACAATTCATAATGTTGTGCGTTCACCGGGATGGTGGACAGCGTTTTAGAGAACTGCGGCGCCGAGAACAAAATGGTTACGAGTCGTCCTGGGTCTCGGTACGCCAGTGGCTTTAGGAGCACGGTTCTGGTAACACTGAACATTGCGGTTGTCGCACCGATGCCCACTGTCAGAACAGCAACCGCAAGCAGGGAAAATCCCGGGGACCGCGCTAAAGAACGAATTCCGAAGCGAATATCCCGGTACAGATTCTCTAGCCAGCGCGTCCGCCGAGCATCGCGGCACGCTTCTTTGACCTGCTCAAAGCCGCCGAACTCCTGGCGCACCTGCCGCCGCGCCTCGTCCTCACTCAATCCGCTACTTCGAAGCGCAGAGATTCTCTCCGCGATATGAAACTGGAGTTCCAGGCCGAGATCTCGCTCTAATTTGCTTCGCCGCCAAAGGCGTGACCACCACGTCATCAGACACCCTCCTCTGCCAGGTTCAGAATCAGACCAACCGCTTCAGCCAATCGTCGCCAGCTCGCCGTTTGGGACTCCAAGTGCACTCGCCCTTTCTTTGTCAGGCGGTAGAATTTAGCGTCGCGCCCCGTTTCCGTCTCCTTCCAATCGGATTTGACAAACCCTCGATTCTCCAATCGATGCAGAGCCGGATACAGGGAACCGCCCGGCACCTGAACGATGTCACGTGAGATTTGCTGCAGCCGTTGGGCGATCGCATAGCCATGCACCGGTTGCACAGCGACGATCTTCAAGATGAGCAGGTCCAGCGTGCCTTGCGGGAGATCGGATTTCGCCGACGGTTCGGCCATAGGTTTAGCTTCTATCTATTTGTAACGCCATCATAGATAGAAGTGCAAGCTATTCATTCGGGCGGCAGCTCAGGCTGCGTAAAGAATGCCTTTCTTCTTGTATTCGTAGTAGCGGCCCGAGCTGAGAGCGCCTTCGAGCTGCTGCTGGCGGGCGCGAGCGGCGATTTCGTGGATTGAAAATTCAAAGCCAATTTCGGCGGGGTCAAATGGCATGTCGTGCTTTTGGGCGGCGTGGTAGTGGCGGATGGCGTCCGACCAGCGATCCCGTTCCTGGCGTTCGCGCTCACGCGCGGCGTCTTCGCGAGCGGCGATCTGGCGTTTCAATTCGGCTTCGTCTTTTTCGTACTGGCGGCGCAGGCGGGATTCCTGGATCGACAGATTGTTCAGATCGCGGCGATAGGCGAGGAAGATGTGGGCTTCGAGCATGGTGCGGCGAACGGAATCGTCGGGCTCATCGGCAAACTGGGCGGCAAACTCACGGCGCCCCAGGGCGAAGATGCCGCTTTCGAGAGTGGGGATGCGCTCGAGACGCCAGAGAGTATCGGCGAGAGATTGAGCGAGGCGCTTCTCATCCTCTGTTTCCGTGTTGAAGCGGGCGAGGATGCGTTCGACATGCGCATGGTAGGCGGCGACATCATCGGACGGCAGCAGGACGGTGCGGCCGGTTAATCCGGTTTTGAGCGCATTGTGCGAGACTTTGGCTTTTCCTTCGGACGAAGTAGGGCCAGTGGACAATTGAGAATTCGCGCGATTGGCGGCGAGTTGCTGAGGAGATGGCATGAGGAACGTGGTCCGGTTCCAGGATAAAGGGTCGTGTCAAGGGTTTGGTGCGTGGAAGGGCCGGAAACATTGAGTTTTGGGCTTGTGAACGGGTTTGAGCGGAGATGGGTTTTTTCACTTACGGCTTTCGAAAACGTATGCGGATCAGTTGCTCGACTTGCTCGCGTGTCTTGGCGGTGGCGGCGCAACCGGGAAGGTCGGGCACCCCAGGCACCGTAATTGTCCTCCGATTTCTCGATGATGACGGTGTATTGCATTTACTTTCTGTGCGGCTCGGGCAGCCGCGAAACTAACTCGCCAATGGCGGAAACGAGCTTATCGATGCGGTCGCCGAGTGCCTGATCGCGAGCCCTCTGCTCGTCGAGGTGTGCCCGGTCGCGCTCCCGCTGTTCCGCCAGCCACTCTTTCCAGCGCTCCTCGTTCTCCTCGTGCAGCGCTTCGGCGTGGATGATGCGCGATTCGTGCAGGTAGCCGGTGGTGAAATTCGATTCCACCCGCTCGCTCATCTTGTCCAGCCGTTCCCCGACCTTGTCCAGCCGTTCCCCGACCTTCTCCAAGATGGCCTCGATGCGGTCTAGGCGGCCGGTTCCGTTGGGTTCAGGCATATTAGCTGCGCTTCCGCATCTCTGACTCGCCTATCAAATTGCCGACCGCAGCGCGGACTTCGTCCTTTGCCGACTCGCTCAGAAGGGCGAGGATCTGGGCCCAGTCGCCTTCGCGAGTAAGAATGACTATGTCCGCCATGATGGCTACTCAGCCTCCTTGTTCGGAACCGGAGCTCGCTCGGTCAGCTTTCCAATCGCGCGGACCAGGGCCGCAATGCGCTCATCGGTTTTCGCGTAGAGCTCGTCCAGCCGCTTGCGTTCGGTATCCATCTTTTCCTGAGTAAGCACCTGCCAGGTGAGATGCTGGCGCATTTCGCGGTCGTAGCGCTCGTGATCGTTCGCCATGATCGCCGTGAGGTCGCGCAGGTGCTCGTGGAACTCGCGCTGGCGCTCCGCGAGTTTGTCCAAGATGGCCTCGATCCGGTCCAGCCGGCCGGTTCCGTTGTCTTCAGGCATTAGTGGCGCTTCCTTCCGCTCGCGGCCTTCGGCGGACGTCGCGGCTGTGTCGCCTTGGGGCCCGCCCAGCGTGACGGCGTATCCCATCGGGTCTGCTTACAGTTGGGGCACTGCTGCGGCCGTCCTTCGATTCGGGGCGTCCAGTTATATCCGCACCTGAGGCAATCGCATCTCATCAGAATAGTAATATACTTTTCGCGCCTCCATTACTGACTTACATATTATTATCATAATGTACTTTCCCGATTTGGATTCATGTCTTCCTTTTATCTAGCGAGGATCGATTTTGACTGTGGCCGAGCGTGCGCTTGCGCCAATCATCGGATCCAGATACGGGCTGCCTTTATACTTCGCCCGGTATGCATCGTCGATACGGTCGTTGATCGGTCCGTCCACCCATTCGAAGCGGACTTCTTTCGTGATTCCAGCGACCGTGATTCGTCCTGCCTTCTGCCGCATAGCAGCCCGATACCAACGAGACTTTTGTCCGTTGTATGCGCGGGCGTAAAGTGCATCCTCAACGACGACGGACCAGATCCAAGTCGGAGTGCCATAGGTCACGCCATCTTCTCGAAATGGCGAGACGTGTAAGTCATCAGCTTCGGCGATTTGTGTCAGTTCATGTGGTTGCCAATCAGCCATCAGTAGTGCTCCCAAGTCACCGACCAGTGTTCATCCTGACGAGCCGATCTGATGATCAAATGACCGTCGGTGGCGAATTGATAGATGCGGGGCAGGTCCTTTCCGACAAGCAAATCTCGTGTTACAGAGCCCTGCACATGATGGGTCACCATGTGTTTTGCTTCATCTACGTCGTAGCTGCCGAAGGATGCCTCATAACCAGCCTGAACGTACTGGCTGGATAAAGTGTTCTCGCTTTTGGGATACATGAGCTGCACCGACATGTGTCCGTCGCGCGTGTAGATCAGCATCCCTATGGGAGCCGTCGAGACCGGTTTGCCATCGGGTCCTGTGATACTGGCCAGACGCCACGCACCGATCAACTTAGCTTTGTCAGAAGTCGGGCCGGGATCAGAAGCCGGAGCAGGATGATTCTGGGCAACCGCAGAGGTCACAATTGCCGCAATCATTGCAATCTGTATCGCTTTCATGAGATCGCGCCCCTGCGGTTCAACGGCCCACCAGCTTCTCGTGAAATGCCGGATAGCGCGCCCCTTCGAGCTTGATCCGGGAGGATGCTGTCTCGATTGCGTCCAGATCTTCAGGGGTCAGTTGAACGCTCAAGGCTCCGAGGTTCTCATCCAACCGGTCGAGCTTCGTTGTGCCAGGAATAGGAACAATCCAAGGCTTCTTCGCGAGCAGCCACGCGAGCGCGATTTGTGCCGGTGTAGCGTTCTTCTTTTTTGCGAATATCATGATGACATCAACCAGCGGCTGATTTGCTATCCGATTCTCCTCTTGAAACCGAGGGACCTGGCTCCGAAAGTCGGTGCTGTCGAACTTGGTCTCGGGCGTGATTTTCCCCGTCAAAAAGCCTTTTCCTAAGGGGCTGAATGGAACGAAGCCGATTCCGAGTTCCTCCAGCGCCGGCATGATCTCGCGTTCCGGTTCCCTCCAAAACAGCGAGTACTCGCTTTGCAGAGCGGTTACGGGCTGAACGGAGTTGGCGCGGCGGATGGTCTGCACGCCTGCTTCTGAAAGACCGAAGTGCTTCACCTTGCCCTGCTGGATGAGGTCCTTCACCGCACCCGCGACATCCTCAATCGGAACGCTTGGATCGACACGATGCTGATAGAACAGATCGATCGCATCAACTTTCAGCCGTTTGAGCGACGCTTCAGCAACCTGCTTGATGTGCTCGGGCCGGCTGTTTAGTGCGCTCCATCTGTTGGTGTCTCCTGGATTGGGCTCCCATCCGAACTTGGTCGCGATCACGACCCGCCCACGGAATGGAGCGAGCGCCTCGCCGACGAGTTCTTCGTTGGTTAACGGTCCGTAGACCTCGGCGGTGTCGAAGAACGTCACGCCCCGCTCCACAGCAGCGTGGAGCAGCGCAATCATTTGTTGCTTATCTTTGGGCGGTCCATAGGACCAACTCATTCCCATACAGCCCAGACCAATTGCCGATACCTCCAGGCCCGATTTTCCGAGTTTTCGTTTTTGCACGAGTGTCGTCCTCACCTTCAGGCTAAGGGCAATCGTGGCTTAACCGATATCCTGATCCTGCGAAGTTCTTGCCTAATCCTCTCGATAATCGGTCTCGTGTGGTCGAAGCCAAGGACGGCCGTTATGCTAAGGGAGAGGAACAGAGAGTGGACGATACGAGCAACCAGCCCCTCACAGCCTCGGATCGACGGAATGAACTCCGGGCGGAGCTCGCCCGCAAGGTTGCCTTATTCGTTGGCTCGACGGAGAGCCGAGTTACGGACGTTCCTGGCCTGACACTTTACCGGCACACAGCACCTACGACTCCGGCTCCCGCCGCCTATGAGCCAAGCGTGGCGTTGGTTGTGCAAGGCCGCAAGCGGGTGGAGCTCGGCCCTAATACTTTTTTGTATGGTCCATCGAGATATCTGCTGACGTCGCTCGATCTGCCGGTCGTCAGTCAGGTGGTTGAAGCAAGTCCAGACACTCCGTACCTGTGCTTGCGACTGAAGCTCGAAATGCCGACTGTTCGGGAGATTCTGAGCCGGGAAGATTTCCCCTTGCCTTCGGCGAGCTCGGACGCTCCGGCCATGATCACAGCCGAGACAAGCATTGAGGTCTTGCGAGCATTCGACCGCTTGCTCGATCTGCTGAACGCCCCGCAGGACATTCCGTTCCTTAGCCCCCTGATCCAACGAGAGATCATTTACCGCATTCTCGGGGGTGCTGAAGGGCAACGGCTGCGCGCCATCGGCACCGCCGGGGACCAGAGTTATCGCACGGCGAAAGTCATCGCGTGGATCAGGGCGAACTATACGAAGACGCTTAGAGTGGAGGATCTTGCACACATCGCCGGAATGAGCGTGTCCACGCTGCACCACCACTTCAGAGTTTTGACTTCCATGAGCCCACTGCAGTACCAAAAGCAACTTCGTTTGCAAGCGGCTCGACAACGCATGATTGTCGAGGGTGTCGATGCCGCCAGTGCGGCTTTTTCGGTGGGATACGAAAGCGCAAGCCAATTCAATCGTGAATATAGCCGGTTCTTTGGGCTACCCCCGAAGAAAGATGTTCGGAATATCCAGTTCGCGAGTCACTCTCGTGGGTTGGAGTCCGCCAATCGTCAGAACGCGAGTTGAGTGGTCGACTTAGACGAGTTTCCCGGCTGAACCCCGCGCTTAAGTTAACGTATGGGCACGCCCATAGGCGTTAACTTAAGAAGTTCGTGTGTAGTCCTGAAGTAATTTCCGCGCCCCGTAAGACAGTTTCTCCGACACCTATCATTGCCGCAGGGCCGCATCCGCTGCAGCATTTTTTTGCATAGAATAGGTGCACCGTTGCCGTGGCGAGCCAGGTTCGGACTGGGTCGAGGAAAGGACGCAACACGTTGGAGAAATATATGAAGCGAAATATTCTTTGGATATTCTTAGTGATCGCGCCACTCGTTAGCGCGAGCTCGCTCGGCAGTTTTCAAGCTACATGTGGCGCCAGCGGATGCGGCGGGACGTGGAATTCTGGTGCGTTTAGTTTCGGCGGACCTTTCCCCGGGTTTGCCGAGCAAATCGGCCCTGGCGGCGGCGTTGACGCAGTTTACGGGTCGCCAGTAGGCTGTGGAATTGGCACCAACGGGTGCGATTTCAGCTATATGGGCTCTATTTGTAACTACGACGTAACTCTGGGGGGCAATAACTGCGACGCCAACATAACCTTACTGGGAAGCGCAGGGGTGCCGCCCGCCACAGGGCTTTCACGCGGGGATGTCGTCAGCGTCGTGACCACGGGCGAGGCGGAAGGTAATTTTTGCGCGCCGTGTACGGGACCTGCATTTGAGACGCCTCCAATATTCGACCTGCAAGTACGCACCACCTACCAATTCACATTGACGGACCCGAGTACGGGTACGTTCTCTTGGACCGGAGCCAGCTTCAGTTCTGTGCCCGAGCCGGGGACTTGGGCATTCGTAGCTCTCGGGCTGGCGGCCGTGGCAGTCAGACGGTACGGGCGGCGGGGCCGGTCACAAGCGTAAGCCAGTCGCGAGAAAGGATTGTATTCCGGATCGCTAACCAAAGCGCCAGTGGCAAGATCGACTAGGATGCCGGTCTGGGTCCGCGTTCGCTGCGTAGGTTAACGCGTATGGGGTAACGCCCAGGCGAATAGCACGCCGCCGGAGCCGGTCAGGACGTATTGGCGACCGTCGAGCTCATACGTCGACGGCGAGGTCTGCATGGGCGAGCCGGTGCCGGCGTGCCAGAGCGTTTCACCGTCGCTGGTTCGCAACGCGAGAACGTTGCCCAACGCATCGCCAGTGAAGGTCAGGCCGGAATCAGTGGTAAGCACACCGGCGCCAGCACCGTTGGGACCCGAGCTCGTGCTGCCAGCGTATCTTGCCGGTGCGGTAATCGATTGCATCCAACACGCCTTTGCCCCAGATGCCGTAATCGGCGCCGGCCCAGCCGAACGTGCCGTCAGCGGGCTTCGCGAAGTAGATGCCGTAGCTGGGGTGCGCGTCGACGATAAAGAGTCCGGTCTGCGGGTCAAAGCTGGGGGAACGGTAATTGGTGAGGCCGCCTTCGTCGGGCGCGATGAGAACGGCCGTCGCGTGCCGGCTCTTTCGCGGGATTCGGAATCGGGCTGCCGTCTTCGCCAACACCCTTGGCCCAGTTCACGGGACCGAACGGCACAGTGAGCAGGTTCTTGCCGTTAGTGCGATCGAGCACGAAGAAGTAGCCATTGCGCGAGGTCTGCATCAGCAGCTTGCGGGGGCTGCCGTTGAAATCGGCATCGGCCAGAACGGGCGTTTCAACGGCATCCCAATCGTGCGTGTCGTGCGGCGAAGGCTGGAAATGACCAGACGAGTTTGCCGGTATCGGGATTGAGAGCGACGATGCTGCAGGTGTACGAGGTTGTGACCCGGGCGTGTTGTGCCGGTGAGCACGGGAGTGGGGTTTCCCGTTCCCCAGTAGAGAAGGTTGAGGTCGGGATCGTACGTTCCAGTCATCCAGGTCATGCCGCCCGAAGTGGCATCCGGCGTGCCAAGCGGGAGGCGTGCTGTCCCAGGTCCATTGCGTTTTGCCGGTTTCGGGATCGATGGATCGCAGAGAAGCCGCGCAGATTATCGAAATCGCCCGAGACGCCGACGATCAGGTGATCGCGAACGACGAGCGGCGACATGGTGGTCCAGTAGCCTTTCTGAGACTCAGCGACAACAATGTTCCAGCGTACTTTACCGTCCTTGGCATCAAGGCAGATGAGGTGCGCGTCGGGCGTGAGGAAATAGAGCCAGCCTTTGTACATCGCAACACCGCGCTGGCCGATATGAAAGCCCTTGTTCGGTGGGATAAATGTAGTGCCAGATCTGATGGCCGGAGCGCGCGTCGACGGCCCAGACGTTATCGGGCACAGTCATGTAAAGGACGCCATCGACGAGCAGCGGAGAGCACTTAAGTTCGTGGTTCTGGCCGGTCTGGAAGGCCCAGGAGAGAGCGAGCTGCTGAACGTTCTGCGGCGTGATCTGCGCCAGGCGCGCTGTGGCGCCGGCCGGAGTAGTCGCCGTGATAACCGGGCCAACTGTCAGCGGGCGGATTCAGCGAGCGCGGCGGGATCGAGCCCCTGGCTGAGCTCCTGGCGTAAACAGGCGGCGCGGAAAGAAAGAAACAAAGTGCAAAGCGTGCGAATTTCATTTCTGCAGAAGTCGGACTAATCGAAGAGTCTGGATGTAGGCCATCAGATTGTGAATGTCGGCGTCGGTGTACTTGGCTGAGAAGTTTGACGTGGGCATCAGCGGGAGCTTCCAGTTTGTATTGGACCTGATTTGACGGCCATGAATGGTACCAGCCGGAGGCATCGCGGATACCGATGGTGAATTCGTCCTGATAGGCGAGCTTGCCCTTGATGGTTGGCCGGAAGGAAGCGTGACACGTCTACCGATACCGGCGCGCCTTCGGGATAGAGCATGCGCTCTTCGAGCTTGAGGCCCTGGAAGCGGTTTGCCACGCCGGCGAGATCGCCTGAAGGCGAGTGGCAGGACGAGATTTGCCAGTGCTGATTGAAGTATTGCTTGCCGGCTTCGGCATTGCCGGTCTGGAGATCAGAGGGGTCCACGCCGCGGCGCCCGCCCATCCTGCGAATCGGCATTGTTCTTGGCGGTGTGAATGAACGCGACGAGCGCGGCGATATCGCCTTCGGGCAGGGCGAAGCGCGGCATGCCCTTCTCCGGGCGGCCGTTGCGAATGACAGCGCCGATTTTATCTCCGCCGACATCCTCGGCGACCAGCTTCGAGCGGGTAAGATCCGGGCCGGTTTCGCCGCCGCCCGCATCGCGGCCATGGCAAAAGGCGCAATTCTGAAGGAACATTGCCTGCCCTTGTTCGACCAGCGCCGGAGGAAAGGTCTGCGGCTTGGGCTTTGCCGCCGGCGCGTTGGCAGCCGGGCGCTGGGCCGCGAGCGGTAGGCTCACGAGAAAGAGAAGAACGATAGAAGTGCGCGGGTTCGAGCTTAGAACCATCTTTCACAATTTTGGCATTGAGACATACGGCTTGCGTCAATGAGCTGCGGCTGGTTTTTGGACCTTGATGTCGGAAAGAAAGTAGCCGCCGTCCTCGCGCACGTTCACGGTGGCGGTGATGCGATCGCCCGCATGCAGGGAATTGAAATCGGAACGTGAGCGGATGGGATACTCCATCGTCATTGCCTCCATGAAGTTGGGGATGGCTGCCGCGTCCACCATGGCGGTGCGATCGGTGGAGTTCAGGGAAACGATCTTACCCGAAAGCGGGTAGCGATGCACGACTCCGCCGGTTTCCGAGCGGTGGGAGCACGCACCCAGCAGGGTGAGCAATAGCGCCATGGCGGCGAAGGGGTGCGGCCGGAATGGTCTCAAAGTAGCGTTGGGGTGCAAGCCGCGAGTATAATGCAGAGCGATCTACCAGAGGAGAGCAAATGGCCACCTTCGCACCGGAATTGCCCGTAAATGAGCCGCAGGGGTTCGCCAGCGATCTCGCCGGGATATTCAACTTCCTGCTTGATCCCACAGGCGCGGCAAAACGGGTGCATAGCAAATGGTTCTGGATTTGGCCGCTGATTGTCTTCTCTATCGTCTCGGCGGTTGCCAGTTATTTATTGCTCCCGATCGTGCAGCATGTGCTCGAAGTTGCGCCTCTTCCCGAGGGAACAACGCCGGAACAGTATCAGAAGGGCGTTCAGATGAGCCTGACGGTACAACGCATTCTGACGTGGTTCATGCCGGTGTATGCGTTTATCATTTTTGCGGTGCAGGCGGCGATTCTGCTGGGAATGAGTGTGATGACCGGCGTGAACGCGAAGTTTGGACAACTCTTCAATCTGGTAGCCGGCTGCAGTCTGATTCAAGTGCTGGGCGCGGTGGCAGCTGTGATTGTAGTGAAGGCCAAAAGCGACATATCGACGATGGCGGAACTGAAGCCGCCGCTCGGTCTCGACATTTTTCTTCCAGAGGGAACCAACAAATTTCTGGCAGCATTTCTCGGCTACTTCTCGGTTTTCGAAATCTGGTGGATCGTGATGATGGTGCTGATCTTCAGTGCTGCATTTGCAGTGAAGAAGGGGAAGGCTTTTGTGGTGATTCTGCCGCTGATCGTTGTAAATATTCTGTTCCGGATGATCGGGGCGGCGTTCCAGCGTTAAGCCGCGGACTTACAATGGGTGAGGTAAGGAAGGAGCCTCAATGAGCGCGTTTGGCGAACCGCTATTTCTGAACATTCTGGGCGGTCCCGATCTGCTCATCGTCGCGATTGTGGCGCTGTTGTTCTTTGGTGGAAAGAAGATACCCGACCTGGCGAAGGGCTTGGGCGAGGGCATCAAGAACTTCAAGCACTCAGTGAAGACCGACGAAGAGACCAAGCCGGAAGACAAGAAAGTCTAAGGGTTGAGGGCGAGCAGCGGCAGGAAACGCGCGCCGCTCGATCTCTAACCCGCCCTCGCGTCTTAAGCTGCGGTTTACTTTCCGGCCATTTTCTTAGGCGGAACGATCGCGTCTTTTACTGATTTCGACAGACGGAATTTCACGACCTTCTTGGCTGGAATTTTAATGGCCTCGCCGGTGGCTGGATTGCGTCCCACGCGCGCTTTGCGCTCCGCTCGCACGAGGCGGCCGATGCCGGGCAACACGAATACGCCATTCTTCTTGGTTTCGCGAACGGCCAGCTCGGCCAGCGATTCCATGAAGTGCTTTGCGACTTGGTTGTTGACGCCAGTCGTTTCCGCGAGTTCTCTGACAATCGCGGTCTGGGTCATTCGTTTTACTTCTGCCATGCTCACAAACCTCCCTGGGTTACCTGTTTAGATTTTGAAAGAGACTTAGTTTTGCACGCACTGGAGCGCCTGGAAAGGCATAAAACAGAACGTAGCAAAAATGTTTTGGGCCTTCTTGATCACCTTGATCATAAGGGAGTGCGACGCGGTTGTAAAGAACAAAAGAGCAGAAAACCCTGTTTTTTCGGCCTTTTTTGAGGCGCGGCGCGGGTGAAAGGGCCTGAAATCGGTGTTTTGGGGGGTGTTGGGCTACTTTCGGCCGCAAAATAGGTGGGGGGAGCGCACCGTCGAAGATGCCCGATCAGCGGTTTGGGGGTGCGGATTGCGCGAAAGAAGTCAGGAGGTGGATGTTTTCGGGGGTCTGGGCGAGCAGAACGTAACCGTCCTCGCCACAGCACTCGGCGGAAGTCTGGAGGCGTGAGAAGAAGGCCGGGAAATCTCGCCAGTGGATACGAACGTCATCACCTTCGACCCAGTTCCAGTCAGGTTTTGGCTGTGTCGCCAAGAGATGCTTGGAAACCCACACCTGATGACCGTCCTTCCAGGTCTGCAAAATCAGGTTTGCATCATTCGCCTGCCACGAATACAGCTCTACCGATTGCAGCGAAGCGGCAGGGCGCATTTTCGGCAGGGCAAGGATGAGCGGATCCGTAATCCGCTCGTCTCGCATACGCGAGGCGTCATCCTGATAGGAGACCACGAACAGAACATCCTGGCGCGTGCTGACACGTTCCAACTGCTGCAGCCGGGCAGCCGTGCCGGACCAACGGTCACGCGAGCCGGCCGCGGCTCAAAGCAGCACCGTTGACTGCCAGCATCAGGCCGAAGAAGCAAATCACCAGGACGGACGGAAGGCGACGGCGGCTGTAGGCCAGAATATGCGCTGCGCCGAGAAACAGCATGGGAAATACGGGTAGATAGCGCTCCGGCGGGCCCGCCTCAAACAGCACGATGGCAAAGAACAGGATGGGTCCGGCGGCGATGAGCAGCACACTCAGCAGTTTCTTGCCAGCGGCACGCGGAGCGTCGCTTTTGGCCAAACCTACGAGCACGAGCAGCAGGAAAGCGTACACTGCGAGCAGTTTCCAGAGCAGGTGAAGAATGAGCAAGGCAAAAGCCATACCATGAGCGCCAGCGCGGCGTTCGAATAGCAAGCGCTTCCAGAGGACGCCGTCGTCGCCCAGCCAGAAGAAGCCGCGGGGAATGCCGGTAATCACGCGCAGATATCCTCTGGTCTGCGACTTTGCCGTACTGCGAGCGGAGATACCACTCGTGCGCCATGCCAAAACTGGTGATGCGGTTTGAAACGAGCGCAAGGGCATAGAAGCCAATCACCAGCGCGGCGCAGACTGCCCCGGCGCGCAACAGCAAGCGAGCGCGCTCACGGACGTTGTCCGTGCGATACAGGAGCGCGAAGGCGAGAACGCTCGGCGCGGTGAGGATATAGGGAAACCAAAACAGGATGGACAGGCCCAGCAGGAAGCCGGGCGCCAGCCAAGTCGCCAGCCTCTGCTCGCGTCCCAACGCAACTGGCGCTCGAAAAGGAACAGCGCGGCTACTTGACAGGTCATTCCGGGGACGTAGGAGGTCCCCGACTGGGCGTAGTTCAAAACGGAATGCGTGGCGAGAAAGCCGGCGGCGGTGACAAAGCCGACCCACGGCTTTCCGGTGTAGCCGGCAGCCAGCAGATAAAAGAGAAGGGCGGCCGTGAAGGTCGCAATGACGCTGAGCGATATCAGGACATGCGTGGCGTGCAGAAGTTGAGCGTCGCCCATCGTTTTATCCGGTGATACGCCAGAGAATGTAGCCGAGCGGCTTCCAGAGCACGTGCCCGAAGTCCCAAACCGGGTCGCGGCCCGGCGGCGAGTTCCTGCTTGCGTGCTGGACGATGTGGAGCGCGTAATTGGCCGTGTCGGCGTAAAAGCGCGGTTCCGTCAAGGCAAGCAGTGCCGCGCATAAGAGCACAATGGCAGCGGCGTAGAGCGCGCTGGCACGCGAGCTTACAGCGACATCTTGCGAGGCCTTCGAGAGGTCGAGATTCGTTACCGCATTGAGCGGCTCCGGTTTCGCTGCGGTGCGGTTTTCAGGCGATTGCATGGAGATGCTCAGCGAGGAAGCGCCTCACCACGTTCTTGCGCAGCCTTTCCGGACAGTGCAGGGAGAGTTTTATAGGAACTCTTCAGATCGGTAAGCAGGTTATACCGTATCAGATACCAGAGTGCCGCAAAACCGTCCGAGAGGCCGATCTTTTTGCCTTGTTCATAGGTCCGCCCGTAGTAGCTGATGGGCACCTCATAGGTCGCGCAGCGCAGCTTGCAAACTTTGGCGGTAACTTCGATCTCAAACCCGAACCGGCTCGAAGTGATAATCATGTTCCGGATGATTTCGCCCCGGAAGGCCTTATAGCCGGTCTCAACGTCCGAGAAATTGACGTTGGTGAGCAGGTTGGAAAGAAACGTCAGTGACTTGTTCGCAAGATAGTGATAGAAGTACAGGACGCGAGCCGCCTTGCGGATGAGGAAACGCGAGCCGTACACCACGTCGGCGTGGCCATCCACGATCGGTTGAATAACTTCGACGATTTCGGTCGGATCGTATTCGAGATCCGCATCCTGAACGATGACAATTTCACCCTGGCTGGCGGCAAATCCCGCTTTCAAAGCAGCCGTTTTGCCCGAATTCACCGGCATTTGCAAAACACGAACATTCGAGTATTTCCGGCTGAGAACCTCAGCTATGGCATAGGTCCGGTCCGTTGAACAATCGTCAACAATGATGATTTCAAACAGATAGGGGATTTTTCTGAGCTTCTCTACTATCTCCGACAGAGTAGTTTCTTCATTGAATGCGGGAACAATGACCGATAGAAGTTCGGGTGGGTCCACGGTATTTTGCATGATCTCGTATCAGTACGATTGTAGAGGTACCGACCGATTTCGTCAGTACGGATAAAGTCTTATCCGGCTCTAATCCGCCTGGGTTGCGGAGCGCGCCAGCCCCGATGAACTGGCGGGCGGCAGCTGCACCACATCGAGCCAGAAGGATTTGATGGCGAAAACGGTACGGTAGAGCTCTTCGAGGTTGCCCGGTTTTCGAATATAGCAGTTTGCGTGTTCGGAGTAAGCGAGAGTCACATCCGAGGCGGCTCCTGAAGAAGACATCACGATGGCCGGGATGGTCTCGGTGCGCGGATCGGACTTTATGCGCTGCAGCACCGCATGACCGTTGACTTTGGGAAGGTTCAAATCGAGCAGAATGAGGTCTGGCGAGCGTTGTGGCGGGTCTTCCTCGAACAGCATCTTGAGAGCGCGATCGCCATCGGACGCGGTAATCAGTTCAAATCGGAGGCCGGAATTTTGAAATGCTTCTCTTAGCAGGACGATATCCGCGGGATTATCCTCTACCACGAGGATTCGACAAGTCTCGGTTCCAATCATATACCCAAAACTCTCGAGCGACCGAATGATGGCAGCGAAATCCTTGCCGTCCCCCGGGGGTGCTTCTTAGCCGTTTGACGTAGCATTGTGCACTCTTTCGTCAATTAAGTGCAGAAAAATTGCAAATGATTGTAGAAGCTCGCGTATAAGGCTGCGTCGAACGCCACACCACTACGAAGTGGGTTCTTTAATCTTGAGCAGACGGTCGCTATTCACGTTGCGCAACACCTGTATAATGCCGCTCGGCCAGCGGATTTCAATCGACTCCGCGTTGGTATCCGGCCCCAGCCCAAAGTGAACCGGTCCATCGCTCGATGAGGCATAGCCGACACTGGTCGTGCAGTGGTTGTACTGCGTGCCGCTCTTTGAGACCAGCTTGATGCGTGCGCCGATGCCGTCCCGGTTGCTTTTCGTGCCTTCGAGCGCGAGGTCGAGCCAGTGGCCGGACGGATCGGTGCGATTCATCCAGATCTCGGGCTGGCGTGACAGAGCGGTAGCGACCACGTCGATGCGTCCATCGCCATCGAGATCGCCAAACGCGAGCCCGCGATGGCGCGCCGGCGGGCGGCATCGAGGCCGGCTGCTTCGGTGAGCGCGGTCCACTTTCCGGCCCTGCCCTGGTTGCGGAAAACGGTATTGTACTGATCGACCTCCTGGCCTGGTTGCGGAATGGACGCGACATGGCCGCGCGTGACGAACAGATCTTTCCAGCCATCGTTGTCGAGATCGAAGAACGCCGGCGCCGAAGCCGGCCATGGGAACGGTCAGCGCGCGCAATGCCGCTATCGGCGGTCACTTCGCGAAAATCGCCCTTGCCAGTGTTTTGAAAGAGCGGAAAGGTCTGGTTCTGCAGAGCTACGAAGAAGATATCCGGATAGCCATCATTGTTGTAATCGCGGAAATCGAGTCCCATGCCGGAAACGAAGCGGCCGTCTTCGGGAAGCGCGACTCCGGCGTTGGAAGGCGACCTCTTCGAATTTGCTGCCGGTGTTGTGGAACAGAAAGTTGTAGAGCGCGTCGTTGGTGACGAAGATATCGGGCCGGCCGTCGAGGTCGTAATCCGCCATGCCGACGCCCATGCCTTTTCCGACCTGTGAACGGATGCCCCAGGATTCGGAGACATCTTCGAACGTGCCGTTGCCTTTATTGAGGAAGAGCTGATTGGGAGTGGGTTTGTAGCAGCGGGGATGACAGTAATCGGCGATGCCGTTGGCAGAGCAGACCGGTTTGTCGCTGTACTCCCATTGCAGATAGTTGACGACGAACAGGTCGAGTAGACCGTCATTATTCACGTCTACCCAAGCGGCCGTTACGGCCCAGAGCGGACCGTATTGCGGGTCGTTCGAGCGGTCGAAGTGCCGCCTTCACGGTTACGTCAGTGAACGTTCCGTTGCGATTGTTGTGATAGAGCGTGCTGTGGTGCACGCCCGCGACAAAGAGATCCGGATAGCCGTCGTTATCGTAATCGCCTACTGCGACGCCGATATCGTAGCCGGTTCCGGCGAGGCCAGCGGTTTCGGTGACGTCCGTGAAAACGCCGTTGCCGTCATTTCGAAAAAGGCGATTGGGGTATTTCGGAGAGTCCTTCTTTAAGGTGGCGATATTGGCGCCGTTGGTAAAGAAGATGTCCGGGCGGCCGTCGCGGTTGTAGTCGAAAATGGCGACGCCGCCGGGCATGGTTTCCGGGGCATTGCGGGCAGGAGTCTGATCGTTCTCAAGACGGAACGGTAGCGTTTTCAGAACGAAATGAATATTCGCCGCGGAGGCAGAAAGAAGAGAGGCAGGCGATCAACGCGATCGCCTGCCGGAGCTTCGCAGGTCTTCGGCTATGGCCGGATCAGAAGTTATATTTTAGGGCGAACTCGACCAGGCGGTCGCCCGACTGTGAACGCCGGGAACCCGGTGGTGCCGATTCGTGTTCGTCGGGCTCAGCAGGTGAGCGCCGGTGCTGGTGTTCGTGAAATTGAGAGCTGACGTCAGTGTTGCCGTTGTGCTTGAACTGCTTGTTCGGGTGGTTAAGGAAGTTGAACGCCGAGAAGCGGAACTGGAGTGTCTGGCGCTCCGTGACGTGAAAGTTCTTAAAGAACGCGAGATCGCTGTTGAGGAACGCCGGTCCGTGAATGTACGGCCAGATAAGTTACCTTGCTGCCCTGCGCCGGGGGCGTGAAGCAGCTTGGATTGAAGTACTGGCCCGATTTCAGATTGCTGCGTGGGTCGCAGGTCAACAGCGGCTCGAGGACCAGGCCGGCGGCGTTGGTGCCGAGATAGCTCATCGTACTCACCCGACCGAGTTGCCATTGATCAGCACATTGCCATACAGGCGTTCAGATTGCCATTAGTATTCGGCTGGATGGGTGCGCCGCTCTGAAGCTGGGTGAGCCCGGAAAGCTGCCATCCGTTGACGGCGCCGGCCAGAGAAGCGATTGCCGTGCATGGGGCTTGGCAGATTCCAGATGTAGGCGGCATTGAAGATCTGGGTATGGTCGAAGCCGAGAACGCCATAGTTCGCTTTGATATTGAACGGATCACCATGATTTCCGGCACTGGGGCCGTTCTGGCTGTAACCGTCGCGGATGCCAAGCACTTTGCTGAACGTGTAATTCGTGACGAAGTGATGGGGCCGGACTGCTTCTGCAAGAAGTCTGCAGCGAATTATAGTTCGCGAACTGCCATGGCCGGCGATCCAGATATCGCCGTAGCTCTGGAACGGGCGATAATCGTTGCGTCGGGAAGTTCGCCATGTAGATGGGGTTCACGACCCGGTCTTCGGATCGGGTCCGAAGAAGGCTCCGAGCGGGACCATGTTGATATTGTTGGGATCAGAGTTGGTTCCGGCGGTCAGAAGGTCGCGGCTGCGGTTGCCGACATAGGAAGCCTCGAATAAGCTATGCCAGGGAAGCGCCTGATCGACACGTGAAGTTGTAATTCTCCGTGAACGGGGTTTTGCCGTCGCCCATTCGCAAGAGCGGAGACGGAACAGCCCGTTCCACAGGCCAGATTGGCGGTAGTGGGCAGCGGGAAGGTCGTGATCTGGGCAAGAGACGTGAGACCGCCGTTCGAAGGGACAGTGGTATTGATGACGCCGAGCGGAATCTCCGAGGACGTCTGGACGGTGTTGAACGCGATCTGATAGTGGAAGATCGCAAAGCCGCCGCGCAGCACCGTTTTGCCGTTCCCGAAGAGATCATAGGCCACGCCGACACGAGGTTCGTAGTAGAAGAGAGGCGATTTCCATCCGGAAGTCGGGATGCTCTTATCGATTGCATGCCATAGCAGGCCTGCATTCACCGCGGTCGGGTTGGCCGCATAAGCGGCCGTAGTTGAAGACCGAGACGCCGCCGTAATTGTCATACCATTGACCGACATGATCAAAACGGATGCCGTAGTTGACGGTGAGACGCTTCATGGCCTTCCAGGAATCCTGCGCGTAAAGCGAATATTGATGGAATTTCAGGTTGTCAACAGGAATTGCGCTCGCCTGCGTGTAACTGGCTGCGCGGCCGAGCAGGAAATCGGCATAGACGTTGCCCGTGGTCGTGCCTCCGTAATTCTCAAAGTCGTACGTCCCTTGAAGTGCTTGACCGCTGGATTGCTGGTTACCATTGCTATCCCAGTAGAAGCCGAACTTCATGGTATGGGTGCCATAGACTTTGCTCAGATTGTCGTAGAGGGCGGGATCGGACTTGAGGCCGCCAAAAGCGCCGCCATTGAACGCGCCGCCGAAGACCGCTTGCGTGTCGTAGCCGGCGAACCCGCCATTGGCGCCCCAGCTAATCAGATTCGGGATCTGCACGCGCTTCGCGCCGAAAAGACCGGGAACATTGAATCCGAGATTGGAGGGGTTGATGGCGGCGGGGTTTTCCGGCGAGATCGGGTTGATGTAGCGGGCGTAGGTAAAGACGGTTTCGTTGGTCAGAGTGGGGCTGAACACGTGGGTGAAGTTGGCCATCACGACTTGGAAGTCGTCGGTGCGACAAGCGGCGACGGGTACGGCAGAGACCAACTGGGCGCCCACCAGACTTGAACCGGATGAATATCTTTCTCGTTTTGGTACGCGTACGAGACGGTTAACTTCGAGTTCTCGCTGATGCTGTAATCGATTTTTTCGGTCTGTTCCCAGCGGTTCTGCGGGCTTTGATCCAGGTAGGCAAAGTTATTGCCGCCGTGGGTGGCGGGGTCCACATTGGGATTCGGGTAGGTCTTCAGAAGAGCCAGCGAGTTCGGGTCGAAGAGGCTGGTTGGGATGTTGCCGGTTGGGAACAGGAGGTTACCACACGTTGTGTGCGCGGGCACGCTGGGATTGGTGGCTGACGGAGCACAGGGCGCCGCTGTAATGGCGGGATATTTGCTCTGTACGATGCCGGAAGGCTGCTGAGATAGCGCCGGGCTGAAGTTTCCGGCGCGCATTTCGGCGGTGGGAACGAAGGTCTCCCAGAGCGCGCCGGCCGGCTGCTGGCGCATGTACTCATAGCCGAACCAGAAGAAGAGCTTGTCGCGATTGCGGTTGAAGTGGGTAAAAGGAAGCAGAACGGGGCCGCCGATATTGCCGCCCGGATAGTACTGGTAGCTGTCGGCTTCGCGATGCCCTGGTTCTTCTGATACGAATCCTTCGAGTTAAAAACGGAGTTGCGGGCATAGAGATACGCTTCGCCGTGGAACTGGGAGCCGCCGCTCTTGCTGAACGCCTGGAAAACAACGGGTCCTTTGGCGTATTGCGCGTCGTAGCCGGACATGAGCACTTTTACTTCGGCGGTCATGTCCTGGTTGATGTTGGCGATCTGGGTTCCCTGATTGCCGGGGTCCACCAGATTCGCGCCGTCCAGCATGTAGGCCATGGCGCCGTTCGGCTGGTGCCGTTAGCTGAATAGCTACCGATGGGGCCGGTGTTGCTGCTGACGGTACGGTCCGAAAAGCCGGCGTTGTTATTGCCGTTATTGAGACCGCTGGTTAGAGCCATACCGGGCATAATTTTCAGGAACTCGCCGGCATCACGGCCGGTGATCGGCAAGTTGGAGACCATGTGGCTATTCAGGGTCTGGGAGACATCGCCGGTATCGACGGGAGCAAGAGCCTCAGCGCTGGAGACGACTTCCACCTGCTGGGTTTCCTGCCCGACCTGTAGCGCGATGTTTGGCAGCGTGCGGTTATCGCCTTGGTTCAGCGTGACGCCATTCTGCTGCCAGCTACGGAAGCCCGTGGCGGAAACGGTCACATCATAGGTACCGGGCTGGAGAGCGGAGACAGTGAAGTAACCGTTGGTGTTCGAAGACCGTCTGGCGGGTATCCCCGCTCGCCTCATTTTTGACGACCACGTTCGCGTTCGGGACGACCGCGCCGGACTGGTCAAAAGTGGTTCCGTTCAGAGTTGCAGTGAGCTGCTGGCCGGAACACAGGGCCGGGCCGGAGACGGACCGCCGCGAGCAAAACTTTTCCCGTATCGAATAACGCTCTCGAAATTCGCACGCCTACGGAGCGCGTAGAGTCCACGGAGCAAGATCTAGACATGTTAGACCACCCTCAACACACAAAGTAGGAAGCTACAGAAGAGCTTCCGCGAGCGCTTTCGGCAGCGCTGCACGAGACTGACATGATTATAGGAGCGGTGTGAGAAGAGGAGCTACGTTAAAAATTCTGTTTCATGCCGTTACATGCATGTTTCAGCGCGCAAATGCAGAGTTTTTCCAGCTTAGAGATAGAATTAAGCCGGTGGGAAATTGATGTTACAGTCGCAGGAGGCGACGTTACGAGAGAAAGAGCACGCCGAGGTGCAGGCGGTGCTGCTGAGCATGGCCCGATCGCCTCTCATGGGGCGACTTTTCTCGTACCTTTGCCAAAAGTATTTTGAGGGCCTGGGCAGCCAGCTCAACGAAATCAGGATCGCGCGAGAGGTGTTCGGCAGGACTGAGTCGTTCGACCGAAGCCAGGATGCGATCGCGCGCGTTGAAGCGCACCGGCTTCGCAAAAAACTGAAGCTTTACTATGAAACGGAAGGTCGCCACCACAGCGTCTACATCGAACTGCCGGCGGGAACTTATGCGCCCGTGTTTCATCACAAGGATGAAACAACGGAAGTACTAGACACAGCAACCGACTCAAAAGCGCAAAGTGGCTTGGAATCGGAGAGTAACATCCCTGTACCTGCGCCTCCAGAACCAGAGGCAGCCTCGCTATCTTCCGAGTTAGTAAAGTCCATCACTGGGGTTAGGTCCGCCCAGACTAGTTCCACTCGGGTAAAACCCAGCGAGCAAGCGCCTGGCACAAAACACTGCGTTCCGCTGGGCGATTTACGCGGGCATAGGCTTAGCTGTGGTGCTAGCAGTATTCGCGGTGTGGCAATCGCAAACAAAGACTGGAGCACGACGAAGAGAAGATGCCGGATCGACCTTGAATCAGGCGGCGATGCCGGTACCCGCGGCGGCCGATTCCGCGCCGGTTCGCATGCTGTGCGGCTACGATGGGCCGCCACACATCAGCCGTCTAGGTGAAGTGTGGGGAGCCGATCAGTACTTTCACGGAGGCGGAGCCTGGCCGCCCTCGCATCATCGATTTATTCGAGCCGCAAGCGACCCGTTCCTGTTTGAAAATACCCGTCGCGGCGAGTTCTCTTACGACATACCCGTCAAGCCCGGCAGCTATGAGCTTATCTGTATTTTGTCGAGACGGAGTATGGAGAGGATTTGGGCGGCGGCGAGAACAGCCGTACGTTTGTCATTCTTTTGAACGGCGCACCACTGCTCAGCCCGTTCGATCCGCTGGCGGACGCAGGCGGCCCGTGGATCGCCGATGAGCGCGTGTTTAAAGACGTGACACCGGCCGCAGACGGCATGGTCCACCTCAAATTTGAGAGCCAGCGCGGGCAGCCCATGATCAGCGCTATCGAGCTTTTGCCGGGCATTCCGCACAAACAGCTCCCTATACGGCTGGCGACACAGGTTAATTCGTATACCGACCATGCGGGCCGAATCTGGGCTCCGGATAATTACTACATCGGCGGGCAACTCTTCGGCGATAAGCCAGTGGTCAACGGCACCCAGGATCCGATGCTGTACCAGACGGAACGGGCTGGGAACTTCCGCTATGCGATTCCGGTAGACCTGCGGGGCGTTTACACCGCTACTTTGTACTTCGCCGAAACGTACTTCGGGCCCGGAGCTTCGGGCATTGGCGGCGCCGGCAGCAGGTTATTCAACGTGATGTGTAACGGTGTTTCGCTGCTGGACCACTTTGACGTATTCGCGGAGGCAGGCAGTCTGAAACCGCTCCAAAAGACATTTCATGGGCTGAAGCCGAATCCTCAAGGCAAGCTGATGTTCTGGTTCGAACCGATTACGAACTACGCTTCGGTGTTTGGCATTGAGGTATTGGACGAATCGAAGTAGCCGGACCCGGGATCACTGTTTCTGCTGCGCGGCGGTAAGACGTTCCACAATCTGGCGCTCTTTCAGACCGTCGCCCGGGCGCTTGAGCTTGTAGTAAAGCGCAGCGAGCTTCACGTGCGGCTCCAGCCAGTTCGGGTCGGCCTGCACCACCTTTTCCAAATTGGCAGCGGCGGCTTCGAGGTTCCCGGCCGCGCTCTCAAGCAGGGCCAGCTCGTAAACAGGAAATTCGGAGCTGGGATCGGCCTCGTGGGCGCGCTCAATATAGACGCGCGCTTCGTCCAGATCCCGGCGGTTGTATAGAACACCACCAAGGTGCAGGTTGGCCTGGAAATCTTTCGGGTCAATGCCGACGGCCTTGCGCAAATCGGCTTCGGCGCCCTTCTCGTCACCATTGCTTTCTTTGGCAATGCCGAGAAAGCGATAGAGGCCAGGAAGACTGGAGTCGAGATGCTCGGCTGTTTGCAGGCTAGCGAGCGCGGCCTTGTAGTCTTTCGCCTGGAGCTGCGCCTCTCCTGCAAGCAGATGCGCATCGGCGAGGACGTATGTCATATCGGCGTCGCCGGGATGAGCAGCGTGGAGCGGCGCCAGCAGCGCGATCGCTTTGTCCTGCTGCCCGAGTCGAACGTAACAGTCGCCGAGAAGCGTGGCGCTGCGCGGATCCGCAGGCTGCTGTTTCTGTACGGACGATAGTTCTTCGGCGGCGGCGGCGAAATCGCCTTTCTTGTACAAGGCGAGGGCAAGATTCATGCGCACGGCGGTGTTCGCCGGCTGTGATTTCAGCGCAGCCTGGTAGTACCGGATGCCTTCATCGAAGCGGTTCAAGTGCACGAGCGCGACGGCAAGATTGACTTGGGCGTCGAACAGCCCGGGTTGCAGCTGGAGGACGCGCTGGTAATCGCGGACCGCTGCATCGAAATCACCCCGCTGCTGCTCTTGAACGGCAGTGCGGAAGGCCTGATCGACGGCAGCGTTTTGCGCCCATGCGAGTCCGGCGGCGCAAAGAAACAGCACAACACGCATTTTTTCCAAGCATACTAAGCGATATAGAATCGGATGGGGTTGACGAATGTGAGGGTCCGGTTACTGTGCAGCGTGATGTTTTGCGCTGCTTTGGCGCACACGCAAACGCCGCCCAGTGCGAGTTTCGACGATCTGGCCCAGAAGGCGGCCACGGCGCTGAAAGACAACCCGGAGGCGGCGATTGGGCTTTACCGGCAGGCGCTTGCGCTGCGTCCCGATTGGGCAGAAGGCTGGTTCTACCTGGCTGCGGCGCAGTACGAGCGGGGGCAGTTTCCGGAATCGCAGCAGGCGTTCCAGCGTGCGGCTGCACTTGCGCCGGACAATGGCACGGTCTGGGCGTTTTTAGGCCTGTGCGAATTCCAGATGAAGTCTTACCCGCAAGCGCTCGCGCACATCCGAAAGGGCGAGGCGCTCGGCCTAGGCGACAACAAGGGTTTTGTTTCGAAGGTACGCAACACCGGCGCGCTGATTTGCCTCCGGTCAGGCGAGTTCGGGCAAGCGATGGAGCAGTTGCAGCCGCTCGCAACGATCGGCGACGATTCGGCGGCGACGATCGAGGCATTTGGTATCACATCACTGGGCGTCTCACATCTTCCGGGCGAAGTACCGCCGGATAAGCGAGCGCTGGTCGAGCTTGCCGGACGGGCGGCATGGGCACTGGCGGCGCAGCGTGAGGACGAGGCAAGCGCGTCTTTCCAACAGTTGGTGGCGCAATATCCGAACGAGCCGGGCGTGCATTACTTATACGGGATCTACCTGCTGTCGCGAGATCCCGAAGCGGCCGCGCGCGAGTTTCGCAAGGAGCTTCAGATACGGCCCGAGCACATTCCGGCGCAGGATTCAGCTCGCCAATCTGGAATTGAAGGCGGGACATGCAGACAAAGCCGGGGAGCTTGCGCGTGAGGCTATCAGGCTGCAGCCGGGGAATATCTATGGCCACGTCATGCTGGGGCGAGCGCTACTGAGCATGGGCGAGTTCGATAAAGCAATCGCGGAGCTCGAGTCGGCGGGGAAGCTGGATCCCCAAAAGGCGGAACCGCACTTTTACCTGGAGCAGGCATACCGCCGGGCCGGCAAGAGCGCCGAGGCGCAGAAGGAGCACGCTCTATTTGCGAAGCTGAAATCGGCGCAGGATCCGCTCTTCCGGCCGAATTACGGCGGTGCGCCTGAGAGCGCTGCTAGTGCTCCGGTTCAGTAATCGATAGAATCCGGTCGGCCGGGACGTCGCGAAGAGTTTGTTTGATGCCGCTCGGCCATGCGATTTCGAGCTGCGCGGCCGAGGCGGATGCACCAAGCCCGAAATGAACGCGAGCATCGCTCGAGGATGCATAGCCGACGCTCGTGGTGACATGGTTGTACTGGACCGAGCCGTCCGCGGCAGTTAGCCGGACGCGTGCGCCAATGCCCATGCGGTTGCTGCGCGTGCCCTTTAAGTTCAGCAGCAGCCAGTGATTCGCATTGCGCGTGGTGTTGTGAAAAATCCTGGCCTGACCGTTCAGAACGGAGAACGCTGCATCCAGGCGGCCATCATTGTCCAAATCCCCCACAGCGAGGCCGCGGTGAACGGCAGGAATTTGAAAATCCGGGCCGGCGGTTCCGCTCACATTTTGAAATTTGCCATTTCCGAGGTTGCGGAAGATCGCGTTCGGCTCTTCATAGGTGCGCGGCGCGAATAGAGCGACGTTGTCGATGACATTGGAGCGCGCGACGATCAGGTCCTTCCAGCCGTCGTTATCGAAATCGGCAATGGCATTTGACCAACCGGACATGCGCGCGGTCTCGAGCGACAGACCCGCGGCGGCCGTGTCATCGACGAACTGGCCATGCCCTTGATTGGCAAACAGAGGGAATGTTTCTTTCTCCATCGCGGTTACCCAGATGTCCGGCCGGCCATTGTTGAAGGCATCCCTGAAATCGGTACCCATGCCGGAGATGACCTGTCCCTCTTCTGCATAGGAGACCATGGCGTCGGCGCCCACTTCTTCGAACCGCTTGCCGCCGATGTTATGGAACAACTCTCCCGGCATATCGTCGTTCGCCACAAAGATGTCCTGATAGCCATCGCTATCGTAGTCGGCAATCGCGACACCCATGCCGCGGCCCAGGTGCTGCGCTATGCCTGTTTCCGCCGAGACGTCAGTGAAGGTGCCGTCGCCATTGTTGCGATATAGAGTGTTGGGCAGCGGTTTGTAGTAGCGCGGATTGCAGTAGACGCGATGCCCGTTGACAGAGCAAGGCGGACCCGCTCCCGGCTGCCACTGGCAGTAATTCGACACGAAGAGGTCCAGCAAACCATCGTTGTTGTAATCGAGCCAGGCGGCCGAGACGGACCAAACCTTCCGCCCCGCGATAATGGGCCCGGAAACACCGGCTTTCGCCGTGACGTCGGTGAAGGTGCCGTCGCCATTGTTGTGGAAGAGCTGATTGGCGGTCAGGCTGGGGAGAAAAAGGTCGGGCCGCCCGTCGTTGTCGTAATCACCGACCGCGACGCCCATGCCATAGCCGCTTCCGGCGACACCGGCGCGATCAGTAACATCCGTAAACGTAAGATTGCCGTTGTTGCGAAACAGCCGGTTGCTGTGTTGTGGACCTTCTTTGACAAGCGACGGCATGTTTGCGCCGTTGACGAAATAGAGATCCGGATAGCCGTCGCCATCGTAATCGAAGATCGCGACGCCGGCGACCATGGTCTCGGGCTGCTCTTTCTGCGGAGTCGGACAACTGATGGTGGTGAAATGGATGCCCGCGCGCCCAGCGATCTCTTCGAAAGTGATGTGCCCAGCAAAGGGAACGGCGGCGAGCGCCAGCAACGACGCAACGAGCAGGAGACCGGACAGCCGCACCATTGAAGAGTGTACGCGAGCCGCAGCCGATGTGTTACTCAGTGGGTATTGCTGTTTACGGTACTCTGCTTCATCGGGTTAGCAGCCCAAAATGCGCCCAGTTTCGAGGAGTTGTCCCAGCGTGCCAACGCGGCACGAGAAGCCAACGATGTGAAAACCGCGATCGAGCTTTACCAGCAAGCGGTGCAGGTGAATCCGAAATGGGCAGAGGGCTGGTGGTATCTCGGTAGTCTTTACTACGACTCGGATCAGTACGCTTCGGGAGCGGACGCGCTTGCCCGAGTAGTCGACCTAGATCCTAAAGCAGCGCCGGCATGGGCATTGCTGGGACTTTGCGAGTTCGAAACCGGTCAATATGGCCCATCGCTGCAGCATATCGAGCGAGCGCTGGCGAGCGGCTCCGTGGAACCGCGAATGGAAGGTGTGCTGCGCTACCACGAAGCGCAATTGCTGACACGTAGTGGCGAATTCGATCGTGCGATCACCGCATATGTCTGGTTTGCGCGCCGCGGTGTGCAGAACGCCGAGCTGATTTCCGCCATAGGGCTGGCGGCATTGAGATCGCCGCGATTCCCAAAAGATATACAGCCGAAAGAGCGCGACCTGTATCAAGCCGCGGGCCAAGCGGCATACTTGTCGATGTCCGGCCAGTTTGCGAATGCCCAGAGCGCGCTTTCCGATCTGGTGTCGCGATTTCCCAAAGCCCCTTACGTCCACTATCTGTACGGCTGCTTCCTCATGGCAGTGAAACCTGAAGTCGCAATGCGGGAGCTGCACCGCGAGCTTGAGATCTCACCCGGCAGCGGAGCGGCAAACACTATGATTGCGATGATGATGCTGCAAGAGGACGATGCGCGGGCTGCCCTCCCTTACGCGGAGGCCGCCGTAAAGGGTTCGCCTGATTCAGTGATGGCTCGCTATGTTTTGGGGCGCTGCTTGATTGAAGGTGAGCGGGTGAGCGAGGCGCTTGAACAACTGAAATTGGCGGAACAGCGCGATCCCGGCAATCTGGATGTTCATATTTCGCTGGCTACTGCCTATTCGCGAGCGGGCCGGCCCAAAGAAGCGCGGGAGGAGAGGGTACGGTCGCTCGAACTGTGGAAAGAGAAAGACGCGGTTGCGAATCCGTAGCTTCACTTGGACGGGTTTTATTGTAATCCTGGCGGCGGTCCCGATGCGGAGCGCTACCGATGCCGCTGCGTGTGCGACATGCCACGCTGCTGAGGCCGAGTCTCAACCTAAGACATCTATGGCGCGAGCGCTGCAGATGGGCAGGGCCGACTCGCTGTTCGATACACATCGCAAGCTGACCGTTCAAAAGAACGGCTATACGTATACGATCGAACGCCGCGATGGAGTGCCCACGTATTCGGTCACGGACGGCACGGGCACACTCTCGCTACCGATCCAGTACGCATTCGGAGTGGGTTCTCAAACGTTCGTGCTCGAGCACGATGGCCGGCTTTATGAGAGTTTCGTGAGTTTTTATCCGAAAATCGACGGCCTGGACGTGACGATGGGCGATCAGCAGCTGCAACCGAAGACGCTGGTAGAGGCGATGGGAAGAGAACTGACCGATAGCGAGGCGGCGTCGTGTTTCGGGTGTCACGCGAGCGGCGCGGTGGTAGACCACCGTTTACAACTTTCCAGCTTCAATCCGGGACTGAACTGCGAGCATTGCCATACGGGGGCGAGCGAGCACCTGAACGCCATTACGCACGGCAAACTGACTTCTGTTCCGCCCAGCCTCAAACGGCTCTCTCCCGAGCAGTTGTCCAGCTTTTGCGGCCAATGCCATCGTACGTGGGAGACGGTCCTGCGGAACAACTGGCACGGCGAGATCAACGTCCGATTCCAGCCATACCGCCTCGCCAATAGTCAGTGCTTTGACGGCGTCGATCAGAGGATCAGTTGCGTTGCGTGTCACAACCCCCACCAGGAGATTGTTCGCGACGAAAGATGGTACGACACGAAATGCCTGGCGTGTCACAGCCCCGGAGCAAAGCCCAGTGCCGGCCTACTCGCGGAAGCGAAGCAGCCCGCGGGGGCCGTCTCGATCAAGACGTGCCCAGTGGCGAAAGAAAATTGCGTCAGCTGCCATATGCCGAAGGTGGAGCTGCCGGGCGGTCACATGGTGTTCGCCGATCATGAGATTCGAATCGTGCGGGCAGGAGATCCGTATCCGAACTAGGTGCTTTTCGTTGGAAAGTCGAATGAGCGCTTGCTGACACGCGCGCCTCAGTTTTGCGCTCTCATGTTTTCAGGCGGTTAACGCTTCCGGCGATTTCGAAACCGTCTTCTTTCTCAGCGGGAAAGAGACGGTGAAAGTAGATCCCTCTTCGGGATTGGCAGAGACGTCTATGGTGGCGCCGTGGTGGCGTGCGATGCTGGCCGCTAGCGCCAGCCCCAGTCCGGCGCCACGATCTGCAGCTTCGCGCGCGCGCAGGAGAACGGTAGAAGCGTTCGAAGATCCGCTGCACTTCGGATTGGGGTATTCCCGGTCCACAATCCGTTACGGTGACAACCGCTCTGCCTTCGGTGCAGCTGAGGCTGATTTTGACGGTTCCATCCGGGCGCGAATACTTCACGGCATTGTCTACCAGAACAAGCAGCAATCGCCGGATGGCCGACTCGTTGCCTTGCACGGTAACAGCGCAATCTGAATCCTCGATTTGCAGGCGAAGGCGGTTCCTTTCCGCAAGCACCTGCATGCAGGAGGCGACGTCACGAACGATGGGCCGCAAATCGAGAGTGGTCATGGACAACTCCAACACGTCAGCGTCGCTGCGAGCAAGGAACAAGAGATCCTCAATGAGAGCGGTCATGTGCTCGGATTCGGATGCGATCTGCGAAAGAGCATTGCTGTACTCCTGCGCGGATCGCGGCCGCCTCAGCATCAGCTCGGCTGTGCTGCGAATCACAGCCAGCGGCGTTCGTAATTCGTGGGACGCGTCGGCGGTAAAGGTGGAAATGCGGTTCACAGCGCTCTCCAGGCGCGACAGCATCTGGTTCCAGGTTTCGGATAAACGCTGGAGTTCATCACCGGTTTGCGGAACGTGGAGGCGCTGAGATAAGTTTTCGAGGCCGATGGTGCGCGCCGCAGCCGTGATCTCGTCAACCGGCTTCAAGGCACGGCGGCTCAGCCAGAGCCCGCCGATGCTCGCGACCAGGAACACGACCGGGCTCAGCATAAATAGCAGGAGCTTGAGCCGGCCGAGCAGATGCTCGATATTTCCGAGCGGGGCGGCGAGCAATATTTCCCAGCGGCCGCCGCGAATCGCCGCATGTCGGGCGATTAGCCGGTAAGCACGGTGCTGCCAATCAATCCTCTCCAACCCATCGGGCCGCTCCAACCATCGGGCTGCTCCAACCCGTCGGGCGGGTGACGCGCCGGCCAGGGAAAATTTCCAGGAGAATCGAACACAACGGCGCCTCGTCCATCCGTGACGCGCAGGAAAGTATCAGGAGGCAGCGCGTGGGAATATTCGTCCAGTTCTTCGGGAAGCTGTATGTTGGCTTCGTTCAGCTCATTTCGGATGAACAGCTCGACACTTTTGGCGTGCTCCGCAAGCCCTTTATCGATGTCGCGCAGCAGGCTTTGGCGCATTGAAGCCCAGATGGAAGCGCCAAATAGCGCCAGCCCGGCAGCGAGCGCCAGTGAGTACCAGGCGGTGAGACGAAAACGTATAGATCGCGGCCGCATGCTTAAAGCTCGGGAGAGCGAAGACAATAGCCCATTCCGCGAACCGTGTGGATGAGTTTAGGTTCAAAGGGCGCGTCTACTTTGTTCCTCAATAAGCGAACGAATGCTTCGAGCGTATTCTCCTCAACTTCGCTGTCGAACCCCCACACGGTTTCGAGAAGAACCGTGCGGCTGACCGGGCGGCCGATGTTGCGTAACAGGAGTTCGAGGATGCTGTACTCCCGGGGAGTCAAATTCATCACCCTGCCGGCGCGCGTCACCCTTCTGCTGGCGGTATCGAGAGCAAGATCCGCGCATCGCAGTACAACGGCCTGCGGAATTGGGCCGCGACGGCTGACCGCGCGCAGCCGGGCGAGGAGAACTTCAAACGCGAACGGCTTCGTCAGGTAATCGTCCGCTCCCGCGTCCAATCCCTTCACTACATCCGTCATGCTGTCCCGCGCCGTCAACATCAGCACGGGTGTCTGGTTGGAAGCATGCCGAAGCCGCCGAGCGAGCGCGACGCCGTCGATTCGCGGAAGCATCACATCGAGCAGCAATACATCAAAGCTGCAAGACAAAGCGATAGCGAGTCCTTCCTCGCCGTCGCGGGCGCGATAGACGGAGTGGCCTTCTTCGCTCAGGCCCTGCTCAAGCAAGGCTCCCATCCTTTCGTCATCTTCAATGACCAGAACTCTCACGCTCTTAACAACATGCTAACGAAACAGCACCCTGGATCCGTTCAGCCATTTTTCAGAAAGCGCTGCTGCAATGTGAACAAGAGGCAATGAGAGCAAGATACATCCCGACCCAGGAGATTGATGAAAAAATCCGGCACGCTTATTTCCGGCAGCGTTCGGGGGATCGCAGGGCCCTGTCTACAGTACGAGTCGATATAGGCTGGTCGAAATCCGCCATCGTGCGAAGGGGCGCCGAGCTGCGCGTCACACGGGCGAAAGAGAGCCCCTGGTCTGCACGGGAAGAAGAAATTCTAGAACGCTTCGGTTATCTGACCGCAGGCGGCATACAGCAGCGGCTTGCGCGCGCCGGATATCAGCGAAGCAGAGCCGCCATTCAACTCAAATTGACCAGAATGCGCATCAAACGCAACCTGGACGGTTACTCTGCATGCACGCTAGCAGGCGCGCTGGGAGTGGATACACACAAGGTATGCGGCTGGATCCGGCGCGGCTTACTGCACGGGGAACGGCGCGGAAGTGAAAGATCTGCCGAACAGGGTGGCGATATCTGGTGGATTCCGCTCTCTGCGGTGCGGAAGTTTATTTTGCGAGCGCCGGAAGAGATTGATTTATCGCGGGTTGAGAAACTTTGGTTTCTGGACGTAGTGACCGGCGGAAAAATCTGCAGATAGGCACGAATGCGTGCTGCGGGTCAGCACAAATCATGTATCCTTATTTGACAAAGAAGCGGGAGGGGTCATGTTTATTTGTTTTCCTCGACGTCTCAGCTTTGTCGGTGCAATGCTGTCGGTCTGCCTACTGGCGGCCGGCCAGCAGACAACCCAGACCACCGGGCAGAATGCGGCTGCGATAGATCTGATGGTGCCTGCGGGATCGCCTCTGAGGTTGTATGTGACAGGGCGTGTTCCGTTTCGTGTGGGCGCGTCCGTTCAAGCGAAGCTGGCCGAACCGGTTTGGTCATTCGATCGGATCGTAATTCCGCAGGGCACTGTTTTCCGTGGCCATGTGAGTCAGTTGATCCCGGAATCCAGAATGCTGCGGGCCATGGCGATGGTGCGCGGCGACTTCACCCCTTTGGAACGTGCCGAGGTCGGCTTCACCAGCATGACTTTGCCGGGCGGTAAGACGATCTCAATCGAAGCATTTCCTTCTTTCGGCCTGAACAGCTTTTACGTTCCGCCCAAACCGGCGAACGGCAAATCGAAGCCTGCAAAATCGAACGCGCGGTGGGCATTCGTAAAGCAACAAGCGATGAATCAGGCAAACACGCGCTCGCACGGGCTGCTCGATTTCGTACGCGGGCCTAACAAGCGTGAGTGGCTGGAAGACTTCTGCTGGTCGAAGCTTCCTTATCATCCGCAGCGCTACCGGTCCGGAACCAGGTTCGATGCAGTACTCGAGAAGCCGCTCGATTTCGGGGAGGTCTCGATTCCGGCTGATCAACTGCGTGCGGTTGGAACGACACCCGCTCCGGATGCGGCAGCACAAGTTCGATTCTTGTCCACGATTTCGTCAGCCGATTCGCATGTAGGCGATCCGGTTGCGGGCGTACTATCCGAGCCGTTGTTTTCGGCGAAGCATGAGCTTGTTCTTCCCGAAGGAACACATCTGAACGGGAAGGTGACGCAAGCCCGTCCAGCGCGAATGTTCCATCGCGGCGGCCAGCTTCGCTTCGCATTTGACAAGCTGGGCATTTCCGATTTCGCGTTCGCGCCCGAGCATAACGAACGAACAGAGGCACAACTCACAGCGGCCGAAGAAACTAACGGCTCTCTGAAAGTTGATCCCGAGGGCACGGCGAAAGCCACCGAATCAAAAGCGCGATTTCTTCGGCCCGTGATCGCAGGGCTGGTTGCAGCCAAAACACTGGACAACGACGCCGGAAAGCAGCAAACGGCGACTGGAGGCGCAAATGGAAACGGCGGGGGGCTCGGGTTGGGAGGATTCTCGGGATTCGGCCTGTTCGGAACGGCCGCGGCTTACGGGCCGCCTCCGGTTGGACAAGTTCTGGGCTTCTACGGTTTAGGGTGGTCCGTGTACCAGACGGTCATTTCTCGCGGCCACGAGGTCAGGTTCGACAAGAACGCCGTAATGGCGATTAAGTTCGGCGCGGTAAAAGAGCGATCACTTACAGCAAAACGGTAGAATTGCGAGTTCCGTGGTATTTTTTCGTAAGCGATTCCTGTTATTCGCTTATTATCTTGCCGTCAATGTTTCGTAACATCTCAACTAATTCATTCCACTTGCAAGTCAGATGTGATAAAAGTACCCTCAGCCTAACGTGAATACACACGTTTTGTTTTCAGGGGGCTTCATCTATGTGGAAAAAAGCACTGTTTCGGTGCAGCCTTTTGGCGGTTTTTGTTCTGCTCGCCGTCACCATTCCTTTCGCAAACGCCCAAACCACCTTCGGATCGATCGTCGGCACTGTTTCCGACCCGTCCGGCGCGGCTATCGGCAATACACAAGTAACGCTTACAAATCTTGGTACCAGCGAGAAGCGGACTGAAACCACGAATTCGGAAGGTTTGTACCAGTTCGTGAATTTGCCACCCGGGCAATACAGCGTGGAAATAGAGAAGCCGGGTTTTAAGCATGTGATCAGGACACCGGTGACAGTGCAGACGCAAACCACGAGCCGTATTGATATGGCTCTCGAAGTAGGGCAAGTCACCCAAACGGTCGAGGTAACGGCGCAGACGCCGCTCCTCACACCCGAATCTTCCACGCTTGGCCAAGTGATCGATGAGCGGAAAGCTAATACGCTGCCCTTGAATGGACGGAATCCGTTGAACCTCGTGGCGTTGGTTCCCTCCGTTGTTCCTCAAGGCGGATCGATGTCGAATCCGAACGGGCAGAATCCGTTCGCGTGGGGCAATTATCAGATCGGCGGCGGCATGGCGAATCAGAGCATGGTGTGGCTGGATGGCTCGCCCGTGAACGGCAGCTACATCAATATTACGGCGCTGATTCCAACGCAGGATTCGCTTCAGGAGTTCAAGGTCGCGACCAATAACCTGTCCCCCGAATATGGGCGTTTCGCCGGCGGCGTGGTGAACTTCACCACGAAGTCGGGGACGAATCAGCTGCACGGAACGCTCTGGGAATATCTGAGGAATCGCGATCTGGATGCGAATGATTTCTTCAGTAACAAGAACGGTACGCCTCGCGGAGCATTCACACAGAACCAGTTCGGGTTCAACGTGGGCGGTCCGGTTTACATTCCGAAGATCTACGACGGGAGAAACAAGACCTTCTTCTTTGTGGACTATGAAGGCTTCCGCTTACGGCAGGGTGTATCGTACACTGAGACCGTTCCCACTGCACAGGAACGAACTGGCGATCTATCCGCGCTTGCCGCATCTCAGGGCGTAAACATTTACGATCCCTTGACGACCTGCGGAAGCGGCGCGCCCGGAACACCCGCATGCGCAGCGGGCGTGCCAGTCGGGACCCGCACGCAATTTCCGGGGAATGTCATTCCGACGAGCCGCATCAATCCGACTTCCCTGGTGTGGCTGAATCTTTACCCGATGCCCAACGCGCCGGGTAATGCGAAAGGCGTGGGCAACTGGGTCTCAAACGGCAGCCAGGGTGGGAATAACAACGAGACCGTGGTGCATATCGATCAGAACGTATCCGACAAGCAGCACATCACCGCTCGTTACTCGTATTGGGGCAACTCTGAATCTTCCTACCGATCCGTTCGGTAACGGCGTGTGTCAGGATCGCTGCACGGAAACATTTAACACCAATAATTTCGTGCTGGGCGATACGTATTCATTCAGCCCAACGACGATTATGGAGATCCGGCTCAGCTATCAGCGGTTCGATTACGATCGCACTCCGAAAACGCTCGGCTACAATCTCACGCAGCTTGGCTGGCCGGCATCATACGCTGCTCAGGCAACATTCCTGGACCTGCCCGTGCCGGTGATTAACGGGTTTGATACGAACGGAACATTTGGCAGCCAGGGAGCCGGAAGCGTGATCATTGACCGGAACGATAACTATCGCGCAGCCGCGACGTTAACAAAGATCGCCGGCAAGCATACTTTCAAGTTCGGAGGG
Source organism: uncultured Acidobacteriaceae bacterium (assembly GCA_963846185.1). Taxonomy (GTDB): domain Bacteria; phylum Acidobacteriota; class Terriglobia; order Bryobacterales; family Bryobacteraceae; genus Bog-105. The sequence continues at coordinate 98,197 of CAWJVA010000009.1, forward strand.
GAATTCCTGAGAATGACGCACAATTACGCTCAGACGAATACTCCCACCGGCATCTTCAATTTCGATCCGGGTTTGACCGCGGCCAATGCGAACAACACGGCCGGCAGCGGTCTGGGTTTGGCCACTTTCCTCCTTGGCTACCCTGATGGCGGGGGTGCGAACAGCCCGGCGCTGGTGGCGGCACAACAGCTTTATCCGGCCGTCTTTGCGAATGACGATTGGCACGTGACTGACAGGTTGACGGTAAATGCCGGACTTCGATGGGAACATGCGGGCCCATGGACGGAGCGCTACAACCGGCTTTCTTACTTCAATCCGGTGCAATCGAACTCAGTTCTCCTGGCGCATGGCATCAATGTGCCGGGAAACATCGATTTAGTCGACGCGCCGGGTGATAGCTATAGGAGCAATATCAAGCCGGACTGGAAGCAGTTCGCTCCGCGAGTAGGCGCGGCGTTTCAGGCGACGCGTAACACGGTGCTGCATGCCGGCTACGGCGTCTTCTGGCTGCCGAACGACGTAGCCTGGGATTACAGTCCCAACAATAATCCCATCAATAGTTACACGACGCCCGTACTGACATCGGTTTATACTGGCGTTCCAGCTTGCTACCCAGCCAATTGCTCGAGCAGCGCGCCGGTGGCGGGAACGGGCGCTTATACGGCGACCAATCCGTTTCCGAGCGGTATTATTGCGCCTCCTCAAAGAAGTCCAGGCTATGCTCAGACACTGCTCGGCACGGGCTTTAACGATCCACAACTGAGCAATCCGTACGGATACGCCCAGCAATGGAACGCCGACATCCAGCAGCAGTTCGGCAGGGGATTCCTGGTTGACGTCGCGTATGGCGGCGCTAAGGGTACGCATCTACCGATCGAATCTCCACAAATCGATCAGCTTCCGGATCAGTATCTTTCGCTCGGCAACCAATTGCTTCAGAACGTCCCGAATCCGTATTATCCCTACATCACGGCACCCGGTTCGCCGCTGTCACAACCTACCGTACAGCTAGGGCAACTGCTTCGGCCGTACCCGGAGTACAACGGGATCAACTATTCAGGTCAAGGCATCGGCAACTCCACATACGAATCGCTGCAGGTGAAGGCGGAGCAGCGATTCTCCAGCGGCTCCTCCATCCTGGTAGCGTACACGCACGCAAAGCTCATCAGCGACACCGACACCGTCACCGGTTGGCTAGAAAGCGGCGGCGGGCCGGGCGGGATCCAGGACTCGAACAATATAAGGCTGGATAAATCTCTCGCATCTTTTAACGTTCCAGACCGGCTGGTCGTGAGCTATGTTTTGGACATCCCGGTCGGGAGAGGGCGCAAATATTTGGCGCACGCGAACGGCTTGGTGGATGCAGTGGTTGGAGGATGGGGCGTTGAAGGCGTGACCACGCTCCAGAGTGGTTTCCCGCTGCATCTAACGACCAATTCGAACAACAGCAACTCCTTCGGCGGGGGTCAACGGCCAAACGTAGTTCCGAACTGCAACGCTTCCATTTCCGGCCCGATCACCTCGAAGCTGAACGAGTACTTCAATACATCGTGCTACACCCAGCCGGCTCCATTCACCTTTGGCGATGAAAGCCGCACGGACCCCAAGTTAAGCGCGCCAGGCATTGCGAACTGGGATTTTTCGGCATACAAGAATTTCCCATTAGCTCCCGAGAACAAGGCCGTTTTGCAGTTCCGGGCGGAGTTCTTTAACATCTTCAACCGGGTTCAGTTTGGCTACCCAGGACAAGCGCTGGGCAGTTCGAACTTTGGCCAGATCACATCAACGCAGAATCTGCCGCGCTTAGTGCAGTTCGCGCTACGATTGTCGTTCTGACCAGGTTCATAGCCGATCGATAACGGGGCTGGAGCGGTCCGGCCCCGTTTTCATTTCTGAAGCTGTTTGTAGGCTTGCATCTCGCGCTCCGCATCAGCCGTTTTTCCCTGTTTGCGATACAAGCCGGCAAGCGCAAAGTGAGTTTGCGCCGCAAGCTGGCTATTTTTTTCGATGGCGAGAACCTGCTGCCAGGCCTTTTCCGCGGCTGAAGTATCGCCGCTCAAAGAATCGGCTTTTCCGAGTGCGTACAGTGTCTCCGGCATGCCGGGCCGCAGATGATCGGCTCGCACGAGTTCCACCTTGGCTTCTGCAATCTTGCCCTGCTGGAGCAGCGCGTTTCCCAATTTGTATGAAGGTTCGGCGTCGCCAGGCTGCAGCTTCGCTTCCTGTCGAAACTGCTGCTCGGCTTTGGGCCAATCCGCTGCGGCGGCGTACAGATCGCCGAGACCAAGATGAACTCCTGGCGTCCGACCTTGGCTCTGGAGGGCTTGCAGGTACTCCTTCTCAGCTTCCGGCACCTGCCGCAACGCAGCATAATTCTCAGCAAGAGCCTGGTGCGCACGGGCGGAGTCAGGATAGCCGGCTTCAAGAGTGTCGAAGGCTTCCTTCGAAAGCAATCCGCTTGCCCTGCCCAGGTAGTAAAGCAAGTTCGGATCGTTCGGCCTTTTTTGCAGCGACTCGGTGAGGTTCGCGATCGCCTGGGGCAGCTTCCCTACTTTCAACTGCGCAATACCTAGCGCCTCCTGCGAATGCGTTTCTTCTAAATACGGAATGGCTTCTGACGCGTAGCCATCTGCCAAAAGCGCATACCCAAGCATCTGCTGTGCGCCTGGCAGATCGGGCTTCAATTGAAGAGATTTCTTAAACGGCGGAATGGCTTCGTCATACTGTTGGCTCTGTAGATATGCCGCTCCCAGGTTGACCCAGGCCGCAGGCAATTCAGGAGCGAGTTCAGTTACTTTCTTGAACTCGGCGATGGCGTCAGGTAGGCGATTCTGTTTTTGTGCTTCGATGCCCGCCTGCGCATGCCCCACCGCTTCCGGTGAAAGAGTCTGCAGGGCAAGGCCGAGCACGAGCAACGCAGGCGACGGCGATACTGCAAAGATTGGGAGGGCGAAAGCAGCGGCGCACAGGCCAGGGGCGAACAAATTCAACACAGATAAACAACCTCATGTGCGATCGCAATGAGGAATCATCATTATCTCGAACTCGCTTGTGACGCGAGCAGCAGCCGCGGCCAATGCGCGCCCGTACTCGTATAATCAGCACAAGAATTATGTACGGCTTGCGCTCCGACCAGTGAATGGAAGCCACGATTGCCAGGCCCCGGTTGCCGGTCCAAGTCTCTGATCGCCTTGCGAAACGGGTAATCTATGCGCTACAGCTCATTTTCCTGCTGATCGCGCTGCCGGGGCTGGATGGCCCATTTCTTTCGGCTCACTTCGAACGGCAGAACCAGACATACGATATCGCTCGTCATGTTTTTCAGACAGGCTGGCAGCGAATCATTGTTCCCGAGGCTTCCTTTTCGCTCGCCGGATATACAAGTCTGCCTTTCACAGTCGCACGATTGGAGTTTCCGTTTTACGGACTGATCGGTTGGCCATTTGTGTCCGCATTCGGGCATGATCGCGCCATTGTTCGTCTGATCGCAGTCGCTTTCTCACTGCTCTCGATCTATCTCATGTTTCGCATCCTGCGGCACTGGCTGGAGCCGCTCAGCGCGGTCCTGGGTACGGCGCTTTGGACATTCGCACCGTTGGTCCTGCATTTCGGCCAGGCGCCCATGCCAGACATTCTGTGCACTACGGGCTTAATGCTGGCGTTCTATTTCGCGCTGCGCGGCAAACTGGCATTGTCCAGCGCGGTGTTTGCGTTCGCCGTTCTGGCCAAGGAGAGCGTCGTGCCTATCGGACTGCCGGTGTTAGTCGCGCTTCTCATTGCGAAAGGAATTCGCAATCGGAGTGCTTTGGTGCGTGCGGCGATCGCGTGGTGCGCGCTTCCCGCCGCGCTGCTTGGCGCCTGGCTGTCGCTCGACCTCCTCGGTCCGAAGACACCCTGGACGGTGCTCCAAACAGTGAACGACAGTTCACGCGGTCCGATCAGCGAGTTGCTCGGCTCGCATTTCTACGTTGAATCGATCGCGTGCCTGGTGCCGTATGGCCTCGGGGTAGTCGGGTCACTTGCGCTGTGTTTCGCGCTGGCCGACAAGATGCATCGCATGGATCGCCGGATCCGATTCTCGATGATCTTTGCCGGATCGTTCTATTGGATCTTTGTTGCTCGCAAAATTCTCGAACCCCAATATTTTCTGCCGCTCCTTTTTTTGCTGGTGGTTGGGGCTTCCTTCGGATTCGGCGGCATTATAGACAAAATACGATCAGGCGGCCTCTGGCGCGCTTTTGTTTTGTCTGCGGTGACCATGCACGTATTGGCGGCCTATGTTTTTACATCTGATCTGAAAACCTCTCGCGTGCCGGATTACCGGGCGATCGAGAGAGCTGCGCGAATCATTCCGCCTGCCGCACGTGTAGCCGTCATTGGCAAGACGTACGGAGCGTCACCGGCTGTGTGGCTGAACCGAAACGTCGAGGCGATAAGCGAGGCTCCTGGCGACCTTGAAACGGACCTGCCGTACCTCGAGTCGATGAATTTTCGGTATCTGATAATCCTTGACTTGGAGAGTCGCCACAGCCGGCCATCTGCGCGGGTGATGTCACTCTCTGTAATCCTGGCGAGCGTCAAACGAATGTTGATGGGTGGCCAAGGCCCAGACGGTGATATGTTGACGCATTTTTCCGATCCAGCATCACCGACGCGGCAATACTGCGATGCGCACTTCGCGCGTCTGTTCGAAAGCCGTTTCGCCGTGCTGTATAGGTTGCCGGCGGCTTCGAATTAGCCGGAGAGCGGCATTCACGCCGAAGGGCGCATTCACTATGATGAGCTTAGGCCCGGGTGGCGAAATCGGCAGACGCAAAGGACTTAAAATCCTTTTCGCCGCAAGGCGAGTGCGGGTTCAAGTCCCGCCCCGGGCACCAGGCTAAATTGCATGTATTCGTAGCAACGTAATCAGCAGCTAATCCGAGAGCTGGATGGTGCAGCTCGCCTCCCAATTTATCTCCGAATCTGCTGGCTCAGCAGCTCCCCTGCTGCTCTGTTGGTTGCGAATGCGGAGACGATTGCCGCTTTCCTGTTGCGCTGGTGTTGTATCTACCTGGTGCGCGGATAGACTGCAGCCTGCTGTAGCAAAAGCCGCTTCTGGACTCGCAAGATATCGTTGATTTTCAGCAAGCGCACGGTCGCCTCGCCCATGGCTGTCAGGGGCTCGATGACAGCCGTGCTTAGGCGAAAGTGATCGTTCCAGTTCTGGCGGCGCGGATGAAACAGCGGTGAAAGTTGTCCCCTGTTGTCCAGCGCTGCGATATCGGGACCTTTGAAGCGATTGCAGTGAATGCACGCATAAGCCAGGTTGTCCAAAATCGAATGGCCGCCGTGCTGCACGCTGACAATATGATCTATCTGATGGCGAAAGGTCGCGTATCGTTCTGGGAAGAGGCAGTATTCGCAACAAAAGCGTGCTCGACTAGCCACTTGCCTGCGAAGCGCGTCCGGAATCTCAGGACGCACGAGAAGCTAGCACTTGGGCAGCACGAGCTTTCATCAGCGTCATAATATGATCGAACTGCATATAATCTTCCAATTCCAAACGCTCCTGCTCGGCGATAGTGCCTGCCTGCTCCTTGGCGATCAGTTCTTCCACGCGGCGCTGGGTTGCTTGTGACGGATGAAAATCGATGATCTGTTCGAGCGTTTTGTTCTCGAATATGAAATCGACAATCTCAAAATAGGTCTGGTTTGTGGCCATGGATCAGTGCTCCGGATGCCCGATTATGTTCACCACTTCGCTACTTATGATATGAAACAAATTGCCGGAGAGACGAAACCGCAACAATTCAGTATTTGCCTCCGGAAGGCTTCCTGGCGCTGGATCGATTCCTGTCGCCCCTAATTTTGTCGGCGCAGCCGGTTTCTCGCCGTTCTGCGCTTCCTGCTCGGCGAGCGTGCCGGTGAACGATTTTCACTGTTGACCCTGGCGGCGATAGAGGGCCAAAGCTCCGCTCGCTGAGCCCGTTCTGCATGCATATGCATGTAGAATAGCGATATGCGGACAACAGTAGAGATGAAACCAGAACACCGGAGCGCCCTACTTGCCTTGGCATCACGTCGCGGACATAAGGGATTTTCAGCCGTACTTGGCGAAGCGATAGAGAGTTTCTTGCATGGTGAAGTCGAGCGAGAGAAGCGTCGCAAGACGCTGCTCTCACTTGCTGGTTCGATTTCGAAGAAGGATCGCGACGAATTGCTGCGTGAAGCAAAAGAGCTTCGAGAGAGTTGGCGGTGATTGTCGCCGATACGGATGTTCTGATTGATTTTCTTGCTGGCGTCCAGCCAGTAACGAACCAAATTGCGGAATATATCAACACAGATCAGCTCCAAACGACCGCTGTGAGTTGTTTTGAGCTTCTGAGTGGTGCTGGTGAAAATAAGCGCGGTCACGCAATCCGCGAATTGCTTGAGTCGCTCAGCGTGCTACCGCTGGACCGTACTGCCGCCCAACGAGCGGCAGATGTCCGCCGCAAGCTTGACCGTACCGGCAAAAAAATCGGAATGGGTGATAGTTTGATTGCCGGTATCGCTCTGGCACATGGCGTGCCGCTGTTCACACGAAACAGAGCTCATTTTGAGCGCGTCGAGAAGCTTAAGTTGGTGTAGGTCGACGTTGACAATCAGCACCGGCTTGTCCAGAGCTTTTGCGGCAGGCCTGGCACCAGTTACCGGTGTCATCAAACCTGGTGGTCGATGATCTCTTCCGCCACAGGATCCCAATACAGCCGCTTGCCCGACCAATAGGATTGAGCCGCCATGATGCAGACGATCGCGTGCGAAAAGCCGTGATCGACCGTGGCGTTCGGCTGCTTGCGATCGCGCATCGCATTTAGCCAATTCATCAAGTGATCGACATCATCATCGTCCGGGCCTATTGAATCGGGCTCCCGCGCATTCGGCAATCGAATGATCTTTGCTTCGTCTTGTGGCGGTCCCATATCGGGCGGCGCGGTGTAACGCGGGCCGGAGTGGCTTTCGGGGTCCCTTTCGTTTGGACCGCCCTCTTTCGACACCAAGAACAGAGACGCTCCTTCGCCGCCATAATTCTCGATCGTGCCGTTGCGGCCTTGAATGCGGCTGAAGCTTCGATAACTGTTTGAGAAGCAACTCGAGTACGTGTAAAGAAAACCCTTCGGGTAAGTCAACGTAACGGTCACATTATCAGGATTCTCGCGGCCATCTTTCCAAGTAAAAACGCCGCCTGTTGCGACTGCGCTCACCGGGTGGGTCTCATCCGTCCATAGATGAACCAGGTCAGAACCGTGACTGAGCCACTGGTCGAAAATCCCGGATGAGAAGTCGCGATACAGGCGAAATTCAAGGTAGACGTGCGGATCAAATGGCCGGTGTGGTTTGCCCAGCAGCCAGCGGTTCCAGTCCGTATCCTCTTCTTTCAGCAGCGTTGGATTCGTCCCATCATCCACTTGCCGGATATGCCGCCAACGCGGCTGGTTCACATTCCATTCCTGCGTGATCTTTACTACATCGCCAATCTGGCCCGATTGGATAATGTCGCGCACCGCCAGCGGATACGGCTGGCTTCGATGCTGCGTCCCCATCTGTACTGTTTGCTTCGACGCTTTTACGGCATCACGCGCCGCTTTCGCCTCCGACAGCACGTTTGCGAACGGTTTCTCTACGTAGCAGTCCTTTCCCGCCTGGACGACTTCGATGCAGAGCTTCGCATGCTGATGATCGCCGGTTGCAATCATGACGCCGTCAATATCGCGATTGGCGAGCATCTCCTCGGAGTACTTGTAAACCTTAGGATCCAGATCGAAAGTCTGCTTTACCTGCGCTGCGCGCTGCTCCCGCGCCAGGCTCCAGATATCGCAGACAGCAATGACTTCCACCGGAGTTTGCTTGGCTGCCATATGGACCATGCGGATATGACCGCGGCTTCGGCCGCCGCAACCGAGCTGAGCCAGCCTGATGCGATCATTCGAGCCCACCACGCGAGCGTACGACCGGGCTGGAAGGGCTATGGCGGAAGCGGCCAGGACACCGCCCGCCGTCTGGCGAAGGAACTGTCTCCGGTCCACTTTGTCTGGGGAGCCGTTCGCCTGAGGCTTTTCGTCCGGTTGAAACATTCGGCCCTTGACTCCTTTCGGGTCTCGCCTCATTATCGTTCATATTGTGTGCACGGTTTCAAGAAATATTTCTCGGAGAACGCTCCTCGGCTCAGCGCTTCTTTACCCGGCGTTCAGGCTCTCGGCCTCGCCCCAGACCAGTTCTTCAGAGCAGCGCTGCTTTCCCAGGAACCCGGTTCCGCGACTATTCAAAATGCCTTCCCGAGTACCTGGCAGAGCCTTGCCCGCGAGGCTGTCGCCAGACGCAATGCCGCGCTTGCAACAACTGACTTCAGCCGCAGAAATCCAGGCTCGCCAGGCACAGGTTCGAGAAATTTTCTGGCGACTGATCGGCGGCCCTGAGACACGAACACCCCTCAATCCACGCACCACCGGGGAGCTCAAGCGTTCGCGCTACCGGATCGAAAAGCTTGTGTACGAAACCCAACCGCACTTGTTCGTCTCGGCGAATCTTTATGTGCCCGAAGGCCCAGGCCCGTTTCCCGCGGTCCTTTTTCAAAGCGGGCATTATTGGGAAGGCAAAGCGTATCCAAGCTATCAACGCTGCTGCCAGGGACTTGTTCAGCTCGGGTTTGTCGTACTGGCGTTCGACCCGATGGGCCAAGGAGAACGCATCAATTACCTGAACGCTTCCGGAACTCAGCAGCCGGCTTTCGAGCTGCGATGCGGAACACACGGTTCCGGGAAAACAACTTATCCTTTATGGTGACTCGAGCACGCGATTCCAATTGTGGGATGCGATCCGCAGCCTGGATTATTTGACATCGCTTCCGTTCGTCGATGCTAAACGTGTGGCCTCGGTCGGGCACTCGGGCGGCGGTACGCTGACGATGCTGCTTTCGCGCCGCGGATGATCGCCTCGCAGCGGCCGCTGTATGCATGGGCAACACGGAAAATGTTATTCAATTTCCGTTTCGCTCGCCCGGTGCAACGGACGACGCAGAACAGGATTTCGTCTACTCAGGCCCGGCCGGATTTGACCGCTGGGATTTGTTCTATCCTTTTGCCCCAAAGCCGATGCTGATCTGGCCGAGCGACCGCGATTTTTATGCGACATACTCGCCCGATTACCTGAAGAATGGTTGGGAGGAATTCCAGCGACTGAAAAGGGTCTACCAGATGCTCGATCATGCCGAGCGATCTTGCCTGGGCGGACACGCCCTTGCCACACGCGCTCGCCTACGACAGCCGTATGTTGATCTACAACTGGTTTTCGCGCTGGCTCAAAGGATGAGAATTCGCGCCGTGCAAGACGGAGCCGCCGGTCGAGCCCGAGCCGGTATCGGAACTTTGGGCGACCGCCACTGGCAGCGTCGTCCGTGGACTTCGGGAGCGCAACTCCGCACACCTTGATCCAAAGCCGAGGCGTCCAGCGCAGCCCTGCGTCTCTGCCGGATTTATTGAAGATCGACGCAGGGAGGAAACTTGCGCCGGCTACACATTATTGGCCGAGTCAAATCGCGAGACATCAACGTGGAGGTGCTTGAGGTTGCCTCCGACCCCAACGTGTGGCTCCCAGCGTTTCTGCTCATCGGCGACAAGACGCCTGCGGGCAAGCCCGTGCTCCTCGTTTTGGACGAGAAAGAGCACGACCGGCTGTGGTTCGCTCCGGAAGTCGATCAAGTTCTCGCGGAGGATACTCCGGTGATTTGCAGCGCTGGATTGCGAGGTGTGGGCGCGCTCGCTCCGGAGTTCAGCCCGGGCGCGGCAGATTACGAAAGCTGGCATCAGCAGGAAGAGAATTATGCGTGGGGCTCACTGGCGCTTGGCAAGCCGCTCGTCGGACAACGCGTTACCGACATACTTGCGCTTGTTGGCGCGCTTCGCGCATCATCCGGCCACCAGCGATCGAGAAATCTATGTGGCAGCGCTCGGCAAGCTGACCGTTCCGGCCCTGTTTGCCGCCGCGCTAGAACCCAACATCAAGGGTTTATATCTTGCCGGAGCGATAGCATCGTTTCAGAATCTGGTGCAAACAGAAGTGCCAGCAGTATCCGTTCGCGAACTATGTCCCCGGCTGTATTGAACCACACTGATCTGCCGGAAGTTGCCGCCTCTATAGCGCCGCGAAAAATTGTTCTTGCCGGAACAATAGATGGCAACGGCGGTGCGATAGGCACCGATAGTGCCGTCCGCGCGGTGTATGCTTCAGCAGTCGCAGGCAGGGAATCTCTCCATTGCTCCCCATGCTGATTGGTCTGCCGCGGGCTTTGATGGCTTACATTACAGGCGTCGGATCGGCATAAGATCTCCGGGGAGAATCTGTCCAGCGATGTCATATTGGCATTCGCGGTTTCCAAATATTTCACGCGCTCAAACTGCTCCCTAGCCATCTCGGTCTTGCCTAGTTTCTGATAAACACGTGCGAGTAGATAGTAGGGACTGGGATCTGTGGGCCTCAGTTCAATCGAGCGCTGGAGAGCAGGAATGGCTTGCTCGTAGCGTTCCAGCGCCATATAAGACTTTTCCCTGCAGAAAATAGACATCAGGATCGTTCGGCGAAGTCTTGGCCGCGACGGACAAATCATCGAGGATCTTCGGATACTCGGCGCGGCTGCTGGTTCAACATCGCCCGCGCCAGCAGGACGTGGATCATCGGATAGCTCCGGTTTGTAGTGTTCCAGTTGACGCAATGCCGCGACTTCCTGAGCCGGATCACCGGTCTTGCGGGCCGCGTCCGCAAGGGAGATATAGGCTTCAGGCGTGTCGGGTGCTGTCTCGAAGAAGCGTGCGAAGCTGCTCTACGCCCTCCTTGTAATGCTCTGCCCGAATCAGGTCCGGCGCCCAGCGCCAGCAGCACTGCAGGTGAATCCGGGATATGAGCTCTTGCTTCCTTCAGCACAGTTACTGCATCCCCATATTTCTGTTCCTGATCGAAGAGATCTGCTAAAGCAAGATACGAATTGTCTTGCGATGGATTGAGCTCAATCGCCTCATGCAGGTACTGGATGGCTTTGTCGGGCTGATGGAGGCTCTCGTAGCTCAATCCAGCAATCTCCCGCCGCAGCCCCGCGCGCTTGCTCCGGAATTTGATGGTTCTCCTCGACACCTAGTGCGTTCCGAATGGCATCGTCATAAGCGCCGACGGTATTCTCGAGAACGGCCAGTTGAAGCTTCGAATTCCAATCGGCTCGGACGGTTGCTGCGCGCGCAACGGCTTCCGCGAGCGCCAAAACAAAAAGGTTCTTCTCGGCCAGAAAGCGCGCCAGCGTCGAATGTAATTGCGCGTCATTTGGAAATCGATTCGCTGCGTCTCGGAGATCTGACTTCAGCGCATCCATGTCACCGAGCGAAAAATTGACGCGCACTTGCATGATCAGCGGCATGCCGGTTGTGGGCTGTAAGCGGTCGGCAGTACGAAGCGATTCACGAGAATCCAGGAAATTGCCTGCAGCGGCTTCCGCGACTCCAAGACCGTAATGACCGCGAGCACTATCGGGAATCAAGCAAACTGCTTCTTTATAAAGGCGGACAGCTTGAGTTGGGCGGTGCTGTTGCATAGCCGCCTCTGCTTCGCTGTCCAGCTGTTTGAAGCGCGCTATTTTTTCCTGCGGCGTAAGCCCGGCGCTGCAATCCGCCGCCACGGCGAAAGTGCACGCAAACAGGAACGCGGCGAGCAATCTCACGGTGCGCGAATTTAGCGTACGCTGCAATGAATCGGCATGCACCAATTGAGCTCATATCCATCTTTGCGCGCCGGATCTCTGGTGAGAGGCTGCTGAGCTGCCCATTGCATCCTGCGCGCGACTGATAAGACCGTAGGAGCCCGGCTTCGCATTCCATTGGTAACTCCAGCGGACCCAATTATGATGAGCCTGGTTGGGACTCCAGCCTGGCTGAGTCCCATTCATTCCCGCCGTCGACGCTGATGGACAACTGGCGGATAACTCCATTGCCAGACCATGCGAAACCCCAGACGGCGTAGTGGCCTGCCGGCAGTTTGAGTCCTTCTGTGGGCCACGCGATCGCTGATTTCACCTGAACCGAAGAAACTCGCGTGATCTGGTCCGTCCCGTTCTGACGCGTTTCCCGGTTGTAGAGGCGGTTCATTCCGCTGCGGCTGAAAACCGTGTCCCGCTCGCCGGCGCTCAAAACTGTGATGCGCCGCAACCACTTGACGGAATTCATGCCATAACAGCCAGGAAAAAGAGCTCGCGCCGGAAATCCGTTGCGCTTCGGAAGAGTGAGGTCGTTGTACTTGAAAGCGATCAGGCTGGAACTCTCGCGGCATTTATCAAGAGGAACTACCTGCGAATAGGGGAGTGGCCGCGCCGTCCTGAAACAGGCGTCCCGAATCTGCGCCCTCGAGCAGGACATAAGCTGCGTCTGAAGTGGGTCGCGCCGCTCGAGCAGTGACGAGATCGGCACGCCTTCCCATACTCCATTGCTGACTGCAGATCCATTAGGCGCATTTCCGGCGCACTCGAGGAAGGCTTCGATTTTGCTGCTCGGCATTTCCACCAAATCAGCAAAGCCGAGTTCATAAGGCCGTTCAACATGCCCCTCGATCCGCAGCTTCCAGGTGTCAAGCGAGACATCCGGTTCGCTGAAGTGGTCGCGCACAAATAGCAGGTTCGGAGCAGTGATTGTACCTTCTATCATTCGGAGCGGATAAGAGAGGTTCTGCAGCTCCGCAGATTGTGAGTACGCGTTCGCTCAAGAGACCGATGGCTGTCAGCGAAAGTAAATCTCTTCTAGTCACTTAAAAGACGAGTTTAAGCGCTCCTTGTATTACGCGCGGGGCACGCGCACTGGTGATCTGTCCAAAGGTGCTGTCCGCGACAGTGGTGTCTGGATTATTAAACTGCGCATGATTGAGGAAATTAAAGAATTCGGCCCGAAATTGGAGGTTCATTCGTTCCGTTAAGGTGAACAGCTTGTGGGCCGCGAAATCGACGTTGAAGGTACCCGGCCCGATTAAGGTATTCCGTCCTGCATTTCCAAACGTGTTATCGGCGGGAAAACCGAAAGCGCTCGTGGTAAACCACTGAGCGATTTTAGCGGCTGTCGGACCCTGCGTGTATTGCGGCGCCGCGAGGACTTGCGCCTGATCATTGCCCACTTCGGGAAGGCTGAACGAGTAATCTCCGCCTGACTTGATGTTCAGCGGGAATCCACTCTGCCAGATGAGGATGGCAGAGGTCTGCCAGCCTCCAAGCACGACTTTCGAAATCCCCTGCTTGGGCGACGGTAGCTCCCACAGATAATTCAGCACAAAGCGATTCGGCACGTTAAAATCTGAGACTCCGCGGTATGCACGTATATCGTACGGATTGATGATGTTGATTCCGCACAAATCCGTTTGGTATGAAACTTCGTCAATGCTTCTACTCCAGGTGTAATTTGCGCTCGCTGTTACGCCATGTGAGAAACGTTTCTGCACTTGAACCTGCAAAGAGTTATAGCGTGGAATTACCATTCGAGGAGTCTTGCGTGATTTGCTGGAACTGCTGATAGGGTCGTCTGTCTTGCTCATTGTCCCCGGTCGCATCAGGGCTCGGTAGCGGCGCGTTGACGTCAGTGTTGTACGCCAAGGTGCGTTCCTTTTGATGCCACGTATCCGACGCTCATCACGATATCCTTCGTGAGCTGTTGCTCGACCGTCAGGTTCCAATTCATCAACTCAGACGGGTGCCAGTTCGATTGATAGGAGACCGCCAGAGGTAACGGGATCGGAAATGCCACATTTTTCGGCGGAATGAACGGTGCAAATTGTGCCGGGAACGGATTCGGAGTGCCCTGATATGGGTTCATAAAAGGCGTACCGATAAATTGATACTGCGGGCTCCACGGTGGACTGTCTACCATATTGTTGAACGCTTCCACGAAGGGCGGTTGATAGAAGATGCCCCATCCTCCACGGATTATAGTTTTGCCTCTTCCACCGACGTTATAGGCGAAACCGAACTCGGGGCGCCATGAGTCCCCAACGCGATTGAAATCCGCCGGCGGGACAGCCGGGGTCGCTCGCAAACAGATAGCCGGTGGGAGAATTCGGAAACTTTTGCGATTGGACTCCGGGCACGAAGCATTCTGTGCGCCCAAGTTCGTCGCTATAGGGGACAAAGGGATCCCAGCGTAACCCGAGATTCAACACCAACTCACGGTTCACGCGGTAGTCATCTTGAATGAACAGGCCACCGAATTTAGCGCGCCGGGCAGCGAACTCGCCGCCACCCTGAATGAACTGGCGCGCATAACCTAGCATGAAGTCGGACAGCGCGTTACCGCTGTAATTTGTGCTGCTAAATGTAAACTAACCGTTCTGCCTGTAGGTGTTGATCAGGTCCACATCTTCTTTCAGGTAGTCTCCGCCGAAAGCCAGGCTGTGATTCCCCAGGACCCAATGGATGCTGTCAGACAGGTGATAATCCTGGCGATTGACCTTCGTCGGATGCCCGGAGCTGATGCGTGAAATATCCGGAGACCGTAACCGCCAGTTCCGGCGGCGTTGTGCTCGCGATCGGGATGCCCAGACTTGTGAGGCTGAAGGGCGCTCCGCTAGTGATCGTGCCGTCATTGCGATTGTACGAGAAGATCAGGCTGTTGAGCAGGTGCGGCGAGATCGTATACGTGTCGCTAACGGCAGCGCCCTGATCGAAGAGATCGAATCCCCGGTTTGAAGTCAGAATGTTCGTATTGCCGATTACGGCGTCCTTGCCGTAACGAGAATAGAAATAGCGTCCGTAAATACGGTGCTTGCTGAGATCGTAATCGGCGCGTGTCAGGAATTGATTCTCGTGCTCGTTATCGGGAAGAGCGTAATACGTCACGCCAGTCGGCGTAGGGGGTGGGAGCAGGCTCAGGATTTTTGACGCTGGCGGGCGCGAAATCAGTTGTCGGAATCTGGTTGTTCGGAAACGGGACGCCAGTAAACGGGTTCACGAGCTGGCGGTTGACGGAGGAGAAATCACCACTCAGTTGGGCCGCGGTTGGAACCGATTGCCGAATTGCCATAACTGACATCTCTCGATTGCGTGCCTTGATAGGAACCGAAGAAGAACAACTTATCTTTAATGATCGGGCCACCCAGGCTGCCGCCAAACTGATTGCGCTTGAGCTGATCGACCTGCGAAGCAAAGAAATTCCTGGCGTTCAGGTCGCCGTTCCTGATGAAGTCGAAAGCCGATCCGTGGAATTCATTTGTACCCGACTTCGTCACGACATTTACGATGGCTCCCGAACCTCGCCCATACTCGGCGCTGTAGCTGTTGCTCTGAACGCTGAATTCCTCCAGCGCATCAGGGTTGGGAAATGGGATTATTAACGTTTGTGTACGGATCTTGGTTACTGCCGCCGTCGAGATTGTAGTTAACCATGTCGGTGCGGGCGCCGTTCGGCGGCGACTGACTGGGCGCCCGGGTAGGTTGTGCTTTGAATCGTGTCCTGACAACCTGAAAAGTTACTGCTACTGGTGGTGTCGATTGCCCCAGGTGTAAGCAGGACGAGTGCCGCGGCATTGCGTCCATTGAGCGGCAGTTCCACGATATTCTGCCGGCCGATTACCTGGCTGAGCGCTCCCGACTGCGTCTGAACCATTTCGGCGTTGGCTTCCACCGTAACGTGCTGGGAAGAACTTCCGACTTTCACAGTGATCGGGACAGTGGAGGCCTGATCGGTCTTCACCTCGATGCCACGCTGCTCGTAGCGTTCAAACCCAGCAGCTTCGGCCTGTACGCTGTAAAATCCGACGGGCAGTAGCGGGAAAACGTAACCACCATCGGCTGCGGTCGTCGTTTCCCGGGTCAAACCAGTGTTGACATTTGTAGCGACAATCTTTGCGCCGACAATTGCGGCGCCGCTTGGGTCGGACAGACTGCCTGCGATTGTCCCGGTCGGGTCCGCTGCTCGAATATGGCTGGAACCAGACACAACAGCAGAAAACCTAGCTTCAGAGGTATTAAAGCGTAACTCATCTGGCCCCCCAGTTTTTAGATCAGTTTGGGTGGGAGCGCTGAAATTGTCAAGCAGTTTTGAGAAAAGTTTCTCAAAACGTTCCTTGCAACATGCCCAAAGGCAGCGCGAGGTGTATGCCGGCCGGGCCGGAGCAAGCGGATAAGTGTCGCTTCGCCCTGTTTTATCCCTCGTTCTTGAGGTCGTGCGCCTGGCGTAGAAAATACTTACCGATTTTTGTGAAACATTTCTTCAGCACTCGAAACAGATGTGTATAATGCCACCATGCAAGCTCCAGCGGCGTCGCTGTACAAATTGCACTCGGGGGAGGCCCACGTAGAAATTTACGTTTCCAGTGCAGCCGCCGGAAATGCAGCCGCAGGCAAAGCCGCCGAGATTATCCGGACCGCCATTTCCAATCGGGGCCGGGCGCGCATAATCGGTGCTACGGGAAATTCTCAAATTCCCGCTGATCCAGGCCCTCGTCAAGCAGCAAATCGACTGGACGCGCATTGAGCTCTTCCACATGGATGAGTATGTCGGCATGAAAGCTGACGACCATGCCAGTTTTCGTTACTGGATTCGAACCGGATCGAGGAAAAGTCCATCCGTGGAGAACGCATTATTTGAGGGGAGATGCGCCTGACATCGAGGGTGAGATAAGCAGGCTTACGCCCAACTCCTCAACGCGGCAGCCGATTGATCTTGCTTTTGTCGGCTTCGGCGAGAACGGGCACATCGCATTCAATGACCCGCCGGCGCCGATTTCCACGACCCTCAAACTGTAAAAGTGGTTACTTTAGACGATGCCTGCCGCAGGCAGCAGGC
Organism: uncultured Acidobacteriaceae bacterium; assembly: GCA_963846185.1. Taxonomy (GTDB): domain Bacteria; phylum Acidobacteriota; class Terriglobia; order Bryobacterales; family Bryobacteraceae; genus Bog-105. Next base: position 115,014 of record CAWJVA010000009.1, read on the forward strand.
CGGTGAAGGCCATTTTAAAGACATCGCGTCGGTGCCTCTGCAGGCGCTTACGATTACCTGCACGGGACTTTTCGCGCCGCGGCGTGGATCTGCAATGTTCCTGATAGAAGAAAGGCCGAGGCTGTCAAAAGTGCTCTTGAAGGTCCCGATTTCCGAGAGTTGTCCCGCCTCATTGGTTCAGCGTCATCCCAATTCGTTCGTCTTTCTCGATCCGGAATCGGCATCTTTGTTATCCGTGGTCCCAGCCAGCTCCCGCATTTGAATCCTGTTCATGAGGCAGCCAGGCTCGATCGGTAATTTGACCCGTTTCGCAGCGATGGCGATAATCTGCGGCGCGCACCTTCTGGCCGCCTCAGTCAAGCTGCAGCGTTCGGAAGGGACCAGATTGAAGTAATTATTGATGGCGGACCATTTACGACTTACTACTTCTCTTCGGCTACAGCCAAACCGTATCTGATGCCGTTGCGAACAGCATCGGGCGTCGATCGTAACGCGAGGATTTCCAGTCGTGAATGATGTCTCGGAAGGAGATCCAAAAGGTTCCTCTTTCGAGCCGCATCAGCGGCCACTCTATTTCGGGCATGGAGATATTGATGGCCTTGATTTCTGGCAGGAACCTGTGTTCGAAAGGTATTACACTGATCACAGACATCAGGCTTATGGCCACATGGTTCTGAAATCAGTTGAGCAGGCAGGATTCAGGCAAGATTCGTGCGCGCTTTACCTTGAACAGTCCTAATAATCGAGTAATCGGCGAAGAAACACAATCGTTCGAGTTCGGCGGAGACGCGAATACCCGCAATATCGACTGCGAGTTCGTTTTGTACGCGACGAACGGGCCGCTCGACATCGGTGACACTAAAGAGGGCACGTTCGCAATCCGGCTTGCGCCCGAGTTAAGCGCACCGCATGCTCATATGCTGAACTCCGAAGGCGCGTCCGGGGAAAAAGCGATATGGGGTAAGCCGGCCGATTGGGTGAGTTACTCAGGAAGTAGTGGATGGAAGACCAGTTAGTGTGACGGTCTTTGACTCACCAAAGAGCTTCCGGCATCCAACTACCTGGCACGCCCGCGCTTACGGTCTTTTCGCAGCGAATCCGTTCGGTATCCGCGAATTTACCGGAGATCCGAATAAAGATGGCAGCTGGACGATTCCCGAAGGCAAATCGCTTACTTTCCGCTATCGCGTTCTCATTCACGACGGAGAGTTTTCTGCGTCCCAGATTGCTGAGGCGTATCGCGAGTATGCGGGCGGCCAATGACGCGACGGCGTTGGTGGATCGTTTGGACGCTTTTCTTTTCCACCGCGATCAACTACATCAATCGGCAGACACTCTCGGTTCTGGCTCCGGTGGTCTCTCGCGAGTTCCATCTCAATCACAGCCAACTCTCAAACATCTTCGGAGCATTCCAGTTTGCCTATGCCGGAACATGGCTGCTGGGCGGCATTTTTCTCGATATAGTTGGCACGCGGCTTGGACTTGTCAATCGCGGTTATATGGTGGTCGCTGGTCAGCATTGCCACCAGCTTCGCCAACTCGGCTTTCTCTTTCGGCGCGCTCCGGTTTCTTATTGGGCATTGGCGAAGGATTCAATTGGCCGGGTGCCAGCAAAGCCGTCGCTGAGCATTTTCCCGCTCAGGAGCGGAGCCTGGCGGTCGCGATCTTCGATAGCGGCTCGAGCGTAGGCGGCGCGATTGCCGCCATTGCGATTCCCTGGATCGCCTTGCGGGTCGGTTGGCGTTTTGCATTCACCTTTTCCGGCGTTCTTGGCTTCGTTTGGCTCGCATTATGGCTCATCGTTTATCCGCGCTCCCGCAGTTCGGCCGGCGCAGCCGCATCCGCGCCTTTGAATGTCCGGGATATCAGTACCTGGCTACCGCTTCTAAAACGGAGAGAGACTTGGGCGTTAGTGATAGGGCGATCACTCACTGACCCCATCTGGTGGTTTTACGTTTTTTGGCTTCCGCAGTATTTCAGTGACACACGCGGCTTCAGCCTGAAACAGATCGCCGCCTTCACTTGGATTCCGTTTGTCGCTGCCGACCTGGGTAACTTTGCCGGCGGACTGAGTTCAGGAGCGTTAGTCAAGAAAGGGCGTTGAGGTTTTGCTCGCGCGCAAGTGGGTGTGCGTTGTCAGTTGCGTCCCCATGCTGGCCGGAATACCCGCGGTTCTCATCGGCAATCCGTACTCTTCGCTTGCCTTCATCTGTCTCGCTTTGTTTGGGTACGCTAGTTGGTCGACTATGGGGCTCACGCTGCCGTCAGATTTGTTTCCGTCCGAAGTGGTGGCCACGATAACCGGCTTGACCGGACTCGCGGCCGGTTTGACTGGCACTGTATTCACTCTGCTCGTCGGAACGCTGGTGGACCATTCTCGTACCTTCCGGCCTTTGTTTTGGCGGCAACGGCGCCGATTTTGGCGACACTCAGCGTCGTGTTTCTCATCCGTCGGGAACGCCAATCAAATGCAAGTACGCCCTCCGGCCCGTTGCTCGAAACAGCTTGAGGTACGCGCATGCCAAAAATTCGGGAATGGATGCTCCAGACGTGAGTGGCTGCTTGCGAGCGCCGCATGTGCGGTGGCTCCGAAACTGCGTGGCAGCCGATCTTTCCGGTTTCTATTATCGCGATTACTCGAAGTGCCTTCCGGATTACTTGACCATCGCTGGCTCGCACCGCTTACGAGAAACGAAACGCGCAGCTCGCGCTCCTAACTACTCCAGCTGCGATTCGCGAGCGGCAACAGTGGGCTCGTCAGACATTCTGGAAGATTGATCGGCGGTGAACCCGAACGTACTCCTCTGAATCCGCAGCGTAACTGGCCATTTCGAGAGGACGGGTTACCGTCTGGAGAAAGTTGTCTACCAAAGCCGCCCGCGTGTCTTCGTCAGCGCGAATATTTATGTGCCTACTGCGGGCAAAGCGCCCTATCCGGGCGGTCCTTTTTCAAATGGGTCATTACTACAGCGGCAAGGCTTATGCGAGCTATCAGAAATGCTGTCAGGGGCTCGCGCGGCTGGGATACATCGTTCTCGCCTTCGATCCGATGGGGCAAGGCGAGCGGATTGCGTACCCGGACGCTTCCGGGACCAACACCCGTCTGGGTTCAGCGACCGATGAGCATGACGTCCCGGCAAACAGTTTCTGCTGTTGGGTGATTCCGCCTCGCGGTATCAGGTTTGGGACGCCGTCCGCAGCCTGGATTATCTCGCGTCCCACGATTTAGTCGACTCGACCGCGGCTTGCGTCAACAGGACAATCCGGTGGCGGTACGCTCACGATGCTCTTGGCATGCGTAGACGATCGGCTGAGTGCCGCTGCAGTTTCTTCCGGCAATACGGAAGACCTGGCGTGTGCTAATTTCGACCCGCCGGGCTCCACCGATGATGCGGAACAGGATTTCATCGGATCCGGCCCTGCTGGCTTTCGACCGGTGGGACCTGCTATATCCCATGGCGCCGAAGCCTCTGCTGGTTCAAGTGAGCGCGCACGATTTTTTCGGAACCTATTCGCCTCGCTATCTGGACGACGGGCGCGAGCAATATAACCGGCTTGCCGATGTCTATACCGATTCTCGGGCACGCCGATCACCTGGGATGGCGGAGCACGCCCCTGACTCACGGCCTGACGTACTCTCTGCGGTTAGAAATTTACAACTGGTTTGAACGCTGGTTGATGAAATCGGATCGCGTCATTACGGAAGAGCCGCCGGTAGCTCCGGAATCGGACAGTACGCTCTGGGTGGGTCCGACTGGGAATGTCGACGCGCGATTTTGCGAGCTTGCGTCCGTTCGATCTGATTCGCGAGCGTGCATCCAGCATGCGCCGTGAGGATGCCAGCATCCGACTGGAATCGTGTTCTGCCCGTGCGGTCTCCCAGCGGCCAACTCAAGTTCAGAACGCTCGCCACTGTTCCGCTTGAATGGCGCACAGGTGTCGGCGGCTGAGGTAAATACCGAGGCCGAGGTGTGGGTGCCTGCCTGGGTGTTCACTCCCGAGAAACCTGACGGCGGACGTTCCGCGTTGCTTGTGCTCGATGATCGTGGCCGGAACGCACATGCTCATGAGGATGACATCTATCATCGCGTCGCCCGCAAAGGCCGTTTGCTTTGCGCTGCCGACGTTCGCGGTATCGGAGACAGCCGTCCCGAAGTTGGTCGGGGCGATCCGGGCTACACGATTCCGCACGATGCGGAAGAAGAGTTTGCATGGGCATCACTGATTCTCGGAAATCCTTTGCTGGCTCAGCGTACGACAGACATTCTGGCCCTCGTGCGCGCCGTGAGAAAGTACTTATGCACCCGATGGAGCAATAGCTGTAGCAGCCCGGGGCCGCCTCACTGTTCCAGCGCTATTTGCATTTGCCGCTACAAGTGATATCGGCTCTCTTTATTTGGCCGGCGGTCTTGCCTCATTCCAGAGCGTACTCGAGACCGAAGTTTACAATCAGCCCACTGGCGAATTTTGCGTGGGATCTCTTTCGATTCACAGATCTGCCTTTGTTAGCCGCCCAGGCTGCGCCTCGACCTATACACCTTGCCGGTGCTGTGGACGGAGCCGGTAATCGGATGCTCGTCGCCGAACTGCAGCGCATCTATCGATCAGGAAATATGCGATTTTCTCCTGAACCCGCCTGGGACGAAGAAACCCTCGCCTCTGTATGATGGGATGGAAATGAGCGGGAACGTTTCTCCGCGGCGAGAAAATACCTCGAAAAAGAAAGCTCCTGGAAAGAAATCATTCAAGGAACTCGCCAAGCTTGCGAACGTAAGCCCCGCAACTGTATCTCGCGTGGCAAAAGGCCAAGTGAATGTGGACGCAGCCATTCGCACGCGTGTCCGGAAAGCCGCCGAGGCGCTAGGCATCGACCTCGATCACAAAAGGAATGAGAAGGCAAACATCATCGCTTTCATGCTCTCGAATCGGGATCTGCTGCACAACTTTCAGGCGCGAATCCTGTTCGGCTCCGAAAGCTATTGTGCTTCTCAGGACCGGGAGCTTCTTTTCATGTCGTTCCGGTACGCGGCAAATACGCCGTCCAAAGAACTGCACCTTCCCGAAAATTCTCAATCAGCGCGGCATCGTTCGCGCGATGATCCTCGGCGGAACCAATTCGTCGAACATGTTAAATGCGCTGCGTGAACGCGAGATTCCTTTCGCTGTGCTGGGTAATAACGTTATCGGCGACTGGAATCCCGGTGAGTTCGATGCCGTGTATTCCGATGACGTGCAGGGTGCGTTCGATCTCACCTCTCAGCTCATCGCGGATGGCCACCGCGACATCTGGTTTATCGGCGATATCGAGCTGCCGTGGTATGCACGATGCGCGCAGGGCTATCGCCAAGTGCATGTTGCAGGCGGGATTACAACCGCGGCTCAGCGAAATTCACTCCGATGACCGCCAGCTCGGATACTTGGCGATGCGGTCGATTCTTTCGCGCCACGATCCCGTAACCGCCGTATTTGCCGGCTCCGATCAGATAGCGAGCGGCATTTACGAAGCCCTCCGCCAATCGGGGCTGAGCATACCCGACGACGTGAGTGTTGCCGGCTTCAATGACAGCGAAGGATCTTTGATGGATCCGCCTTTAACCAGCGTGCGCGAGTTTCCGGAAGAGTTGGGAAAACATCTCGCCGAGTTTGTTCTGAGACGTATTCAGCATCCTGATCGCGAGCCGCAGCATCTGACCATCCCGACTCGCGTTGTGCTGCGCAAATCTACTCGGCCGCTGATCGACGTGGTACGCACTGCTTCGTGATTCTAAACCTCTTCCGGTACCAGAAATGGCGCCCGATAGCCTCGATCGCCATCGCGCAAAAGTCGGGCTGCTTCTTCATCGCCGATCACTTCCTGTGTGTCCGGGTTGAGATTAATGGTTCTTCCAAGCCGGTAAGAAGCATTCGCCAGATGCACCAACGCAGTCGAAATATGACCCTCCTCAATGGGCGCGTTCAGATCCGATTTGTTTCTGCTGGCCACGCAATCGATGAAATTTTGAAAATGAGCCCGCTCGCTTCCGCCGTGCACCGGCTGCTGTTGCTCCTGATCGCGTCCCAGCCAGATCACATACGTATCGGCATCTTCGTCCCCGGTCGCGAGATAGCCCTTTTGATCCGTAGAAGATGTTTCCGACAGTGTTATGACTTCCGGCGAGCGGCCCTAGTTTGGCCTGCCCTGCGGACCTCTTCGGTTCCGGTGTGCCCAGCAGCGGTGTGCCGATAGCGGCTTCGTGATTTGTTATCCAGTGCCGGACTTCGAATGTGATCATCCGGCGCTTGCCGTCGGGCAGATCAAACTCGAACGTGCAGTTCAAATCGTTGGGTGTCTGCTGATCGTCATCGAACATGAAGTGACCGCCCATTGCGCTCACCTTGTTCGGAAATTTCAATCCCATGCCCCATCGCGCCACGTCGACCTGGTGCACCCCCTGATTTCCGAGATCGCCGTTCCCATACCACCAATTCCAATGCCAGTTGTAGTGAAATCGATTTTTCGTGAATGCGTGTTCAGGAGCCGGTCCCATCCAGAGGTCGTAATCGACGCCCGAGGGTACCGGCTGGACCGGAGCGCGGCCGATGGTGTCTCGCCATTTGTAGCAGAGCCCACGCGCCATGTAGGTTTCGCCAATTGCGCCATCTCTCAGCTTCTGTATCGCTTCGCGAACCGCGGCTCGCCGAGCGGATCTGAGTGCCGTGCTGTACAACTCGGTTATAGCGCTGTGCCGCTTTCACCAGTTGCTTGCCTTCCCAAAAGTTATGCGAGCATGGCTTCTCGACATAAACATCTTTGCCCGCCTGACAAGCCCAAATTGCCATCAGCGTATGCCAATGGTTTGGAGTGGCGATCGAAACTGCATCAATGGATTTGTCTTCAAGGAGCTTCCGGATATCGATATAGGTTGCCGGCTTTGGGAGACCCATCTTCTCCGCTTGCGCCAGGCGCTGGCGGAGGACATTGTCATCGATATCGCAGAATGCCGCGATCTCAACATTGCTGATTTGCGAGTAGTTGCGCAAATGGTCCTCGCCACGGCCATGCAATCCGCAAATCGCAACGCGCACCTTGTTGTTTGCGCCCATTACTCCCGCAGGACGAGCCAGATAGAGTGAGGCTGCCCAGAGCCGCTGCTCCGGCTCCGCCGCTCAGAAAATGTCGCCGATTCAGTTCGTTCCCGTTCGACATGGAATCTCCTTCGCTTAAGCACTGCAAACTGTATCCCAAAGCAATCTCAATCGAACATGATCATTTCACAGTTTTAAGAAATAGTTTCCCACTACTCGCGATTGATTTCACCAGCTCACAGCGGGTATAGCGCAGGCGGCGCGCAACTGATTGTTGAGGATGCGATAAGATGCCCTCGTTAGTTCGCTTACGAGTCCGCAATGCGGCCCGCGGCCTCAATGCGAATCAAGGAGTGATGATGCGCCATTCCCTCCGCCAGAGTTCCGCACCCTACCTTCGGCTTAGTGTTTTATTTCTTGTCTTAGGCGTCGTACTATTCCTGGGATCTCTGTCGCCGGCTCATTCGCGGACATCGGACCGCCGAATCGTCTTCGGTAATGCGGAGAGCGGCGCGCTGTATGCGATAGCGCTCGCGATAAAAAACCCCGCCGAGTTTCAGAGCAAAGGCTCAATTCAAGTCTCAATTGCTGATGCTGAGGGCGTCCTCGCCAATAAGCGCCTCCACACCCAGGATCTTGATTTCTACGTGACAGCTCGCGCCAGGGCGAACGGTCCCATTACGGCCTCACTGATCGCCGCGCCAGGTGAAGCCATACCGGAGATAGCAACCGCGTTCCGTCGCATCCCGGTCGGGAACGCTGGTCCGAGTGTTATAGCCGCATTGCCCAATGACACCTGGCAATCTGCTCAACCGGTCGAACTGGGCCAAACGATTTATGGCGCTTCGGATGAGAGACCCTATTCCCCGGCTATCGACGAAGACCGCTACGCCGCACTCCTGAAGGGATTTCAGTGGTTCCGGTTCACGTTCCGCGGGACCGAGCCCAAGCTAGTCTATTTCGTTCTGGACATAACCGATCGCGAAGTTCCACTCGATGTGGATATCTTCGCGCCCAGCCAGACCGCGGATGCTCATCCGGACATCAAGCCTTACACGAATGGCGCTTCCATTTATCAGATCGAGGCGACTCAAAACTATCCCGGGCTGTACAAATTCAGAACTCGAATTCTTGAGCCCGGGCAGACATATTACATTCGCGTTGCCGCGGATCACCCTTCTTACCAGCTACGTACGTTTATCTACCCTGTACCGCCGTACGGCGATCCTCGTCAAGCCGTGCGTACTGGCATGGATTTCCTGGTCAACATGGGCGACAGCTGGTTGTCGAATACTCCACGGCGCGGCGCGATCGCTCTGCGAAACACGATGAACCACGGTGACACCCAACAGTGCATAGCCTGCCATCCAACGCAATTTACGACGCGTGGTTATCTTACGGCTATTTCGCACGGTTATCCACCAACTCAGCGACCTGCTCTGGAATTTCTAACTGATCGCATTTATAACAACCAGCGCCCTCTGTATGGAGAGCCGGGAACCGATTGGGTTCGAGTCATCTATACAGCTCGGACGGTCGCGGGTCGTCTTCCGCTGATTGAGCATATGTATGAGACGAACGTCACGCACGACGCGCCCAGGACCGCGGACTTCGAAATTCCCTACGCGAACTTTCTCAAGATCCATTACAAAGACCGCACCACAATGCCAGGCAACGAGTCAGATGGCTGCGAACCGGACGTAAGCCCGTTTGAAATTGCATCCCAGAGCTGGGATACATTCAACAATCTGTATCAGGAGACCCACGATCCGCAATGGCTGGATCAGCGCGATATGGTCGAGAGGCTTGCGCTGCCTTACAAACCTCAGAACATGATCGACCTGAACTGGAAGATCCACATGCTTGCGACGATCGATCGAACAAAGTATGGGCCTCAGTTAGAGGAGCTGATTCAACAGCTCTATAGCTATCAGCAGCCCGACGGAATGTGGCCTTATCCGTTCGACAAGAATGCAAAACCTGCCGATTTCATTTCCTACCACTCGGTTCTGGCACTTGCCTTGGCAGGGCGGCGACCTGAAACGGATCCCAACCTTGCGCGCGCTGTCACAGCCATGTTAAAAGCCCAGCGTCCGGAAGGGAGTTGGGAAGGCGATCCGGTTTACCAAGGCTTCAATACGCCTTTTCGGGCCACACAATTCGCTGTCATGGCTCTTTCGACCTTGTACCCCGGTCCAAACCAGAAGCCCGCCCGAGAAAAAGGTTGGGACGATGCTTTCCCGCCCCCACCGAAAGAGCTGTCTACCGACGACCTCCCGCTTTTGCTCAACCAGTTAGACCAATTGTGGGATCCCGCGCCAGAGTCAACGCTCGAGCAAGTTCGTCAGATTCTTTCCAAGAGTGAACAACCTTTGGCCCGAGAGGCTGCGGCTCGCGCGCTAGGCCACATGGCCGATGCAGGGTCGATCGATGTTTTGATCGCAAGCTTCGGCGACGCGAACAAGATGGTTCAACGGACTAGCGCGTGGGCTTTGCGCATGATCCTGGAACGCCGCCCTGATGTTGCGGCTCAGGGGCGCGCGAAGTTATTGGCTGCGCTTCAATCCGGGGATTCGCGAACGCGCTGGGGAGCAACGCAGCTGTTCAATCAGCACTTCAAGTATGTTGCGAATGACCCGGAACTCCGCCAGTCCCTTTCGAAGGATCTGAACGATGCGTCACCCGCAGTTCGGCTCAACGCAGCTCGGGGGTTATGGCAGTGGTACTACTGGAAGACCGATAGCCGTGAGGCGCGAACCAGCATTCTTGCGAGCCTGGCAACGCGGTTAAATACCGAGTCCGATCCGACCGTTCGTCGAGCCATTCACGAAAGCATCTACGATGTACTCGACGAGAATACCGGATATTTGGAGGCATGGGTGCGTGCCTCTGCGACTGATGAAGATCAAAACCGCATTCGCGATGGTTATGAAGCCGTTGTGCGCGATCAAGCGCAGGTCTTAGCGAACCTTCTCCGTTCGGCGACGCCGCTCGGCCGCCAAGGCATTCTCGAATCGTTGTGGGACTTCCATATCCGGCACTACTCTCTTCCGGAATTAAAGAAAGGACAGGTCGCTGTCTCGCTACCCGCCGTTTTCACGAAATACGTGACGGGCGTTCCGGACCTGCACGTTCCAGGGTACGTCTACCCTCCCTACCGTGACGTCGTCGATTTTCACTATGACGTTCATAACGGCTTCTACCAGACGAGAATCGGTAACGATAGCGACTTGATCCACTTCTTCAAGAGTTCCGGCCCTGAGTTGGAAGAGGCTTTGATCAATTGCCTGCAAGGAGCCGATAGCGACACAAAGATCGAGGTTTTGAAAGCTGGAAGTACGCTTAGCGGCGCCGGTGATGCACAATTCGCGAAAGCCGCTCTTCAACTCTCTCTCGATCCCGATAAAGAAGTTCGTGAAACGGTCAGCTACGTTTACGAGAATGGACAGCGCGGCGTGCTTAACATCGATACTCCTGGCCGCCCGGATCCTGGTTTGATTCAAACCATCACAAAAATTCTCGAGAGTGGAGATGAAACCGCCCAGAATACGGTTCTTCCACTCCTGGCGGCTCTTCCTCCCGATTCACCTTTGACGCAGCAGAGCGCTTTGACTTCGTCGCTTCGGACGCTGCTCGAAACCGAACCTCGCGTCAAGAACTACGCCCACGTACTCAGTGCGGTTGCCGCATTTCCGCAACTGATGAAGGAGCCGAAACTCCGTAACCAGGTCCTTGCAGCGCTTAACGACCCGGATCGCGAAACCCAGCGCGCGGCAATCCAGATTGCGCTTCAGCGAGTCAACGATCCTCAGGAAACGATGTTCACTGGGGACGTGTTTCGAAAGCTCGGCAGCTCCCAACGCAGCGTGTTGATTGAAGAGGTTGCCGATCCAAAGTTCCTGATTGCGCGGCTCGGCGTTTCAGGCGGTGCATTATCTCAGGATCAACGATACTTTCTTGGAAAGAAAGCAACGAACAGCCCTCCCGATCTGCTGGCTGAACCCGTTGTTTTTGACGCCGTGCTGGCGAGCCTGCGGGATCCCGATGCCAACGTTCGCGCCGCCGCTCTTGACCTCTTGCGGCGATCAAAGGGAATCGAGGAGAAGCCGGAGTTCCGCGCTGCCCTCGAGCAAATGCGAAACGATCCCAATCCACGCCTCAAAATCATCGCCAATAACGTTCTCGCCGGCAAGAAATTGGGAGAGGCGCTGGCGGACGTACAACCCGGCTCAGTGCTCGACTTCAATTATTTCGTCGAGAAGATCGAGCCGATTCTCGCCACAACCGGAGCGGATGGCAAAGCTTGCGTTATGTGCCATGCTACTCACGTTATTTTCAAACTTCATCCGCCAAATGCAGAAGGGCAGTTCTCACCGCAGGACAGCGAAGACAATTACAAATATGCGATGCGCGTGGTCGACATCAATGATCCGACACATAGCCTGATATTGATCAAACCGACGCGGCCGACTGATTCCGCGGGAGACGTTTCAGATTATCTGGCGACGCACAACGGCGGGCAGCGCTGGCCCGGAAACGAGTCAAGCTGGCAGTATAAGACCATTCTTCAATGGATACGCGGGACCAGATTGCAGGCCTCGAATTGAGCTGATGGCAACGGCCACGGACAACGAGCCGCCTGAGTGCTCTGGGAGTACGCTGTGAAGGCCATTGTTTATGAGGGCTTTGGCTCACCCGACATTTTGAGATGTGAGGAGATTGAGAAGCCGACGCCTGGAGAGAATGAGGTCTTAATAAGGGTCTGTGCGGCTTCCATCAACCCGCTTGACTGGAAGGTGATGAAGGGCGGCCCGCTCCTCGCTCGCGTTCTGCTCGGGCTCGGTCGACCGAAGATCAGAAAGACCCGGCGTTGATGTGGCCGGCGAGGTTGAAGCGGTCGGTAGAAAAGTAACACAGTTTAAACGGGGCGACAAAGTATTTGGCACGTGCGTCGGGGCCTTTGGCGAATACGCGACTTCTGCGTCCGTTCTTGGCATCAAATCGGCGTTAGCTATAAAGCCAAAGAACGTAACGTTCGAGCAAGCCGCATCCGCACCAGTAGCCGCGTTGACCGCGTTACAAGGCCTCCGCGACCGGGGACGGATCCAGGCGGGCCATAAGGTCTTAATCAATGGCGCGGCCGGAGGCGTGGGCACGTTCGCCGTACAGATCGCCAAACTTTTCGGCGCACATGTAACCGCGGTGTGCAGCACGCGTAATATCGACATGGTCCGATCCATCGGCGCGGATGAGATCATTGATTACACCCAAAGCGATTTCACTAAACGCGGAGAGCGTTATGACATGCTTTTGGATTGCGTTGGGAATTATTCGTTGCCCACCTGCAGGCACGTCTTGAATCCCAAAGGCATACTTGTAATGGTCGGAGCGCCCACTGATGGCCGGGCAATCGACCTTGTCGCTCGCATAATGAAAGCGCTTGTATGGTCAAGGTTGGGGACCAAGAAGATGATCTTTTTCATCGCCAAGATGAACAAAGAGGATTTGAAAACTGTAGGCGAGTTCATGGCGGCTGGGAAGGTGAGACCCGTTATCGATAAACGCTATCGGTTGAGTGAGGCCAGCGAGGCGTTCCGGTACGTGGAAACAGGGCATGCCCGCGGAAAGGTAGTAATCAGCTTTCAGTGTGAGAGCGAAACCGAAGTAATGCGATAAGAACCCATCTGCAGCACCAGTCGCGCCAAATGGACTTGCTCACAGCCTCACGACGCGCTCGAGTCTCAGGATGCAAGTCTGACTCCTATCTCGCGCGCCACGGATCGGATGTACGTTGCGGCCTCGGTGTACTCTTCCTGGGTTTTCAAGTGCTCGATCATAAGTGGAGTGCCGGCTCTCAATTTGTCCAGCTCAGTCAGATACCGGCGATAGTCGATTTGACCTCGACCGGGCGCAACTTCGAGGAAATGAATGTTCAGTTCCGTGATCCACTGCAGATCCTTGGCATGACAGGAGACAATCCACCTGCCTAGCTTTCGGAAGCATTCCGCAATGAAATCGCTGTTCCCATAAAAGCGTCGAGGGCAGTTGACGCCGTTACAAACGTCCAGGTGAACGCCAAACGCCAGGCGGTCGACAGCTCGGATAAGGTCCACATAGGAGTCGGGCCCGTCTGGAATGTTCCAGCCCATCATTTCAATTGTGAACTTGGTGCGAGTGGGTTTGACCGTGTCAATGATATGCCGGCAGTTCTCAATGGTCGCATCAAAGAATTCCTTCGACAAGTTCTTGGGATTGGGGCCGTACCATACGGTCGGATTATAAGAGCCGGCGATATCGACACAGCAGAGCGCCCCGACAGCATCCGCGAGGGCACAACGTTCGGTGACATACGCGAGATTTTCACGGCGCTTCTGAGGATCGGGATCGAGCATGTTTTTCCAGGCGCCCACTTCCGCGATAACAACGTTCGCGTTCTTGAATGCCGTTTCGATTGCTCGAATCCGATCTTTATCGCGAATATCCGCGTCCGGGCAGTAAGCGGCGGTATAGAGTAGACGCCGATGTTCCTGCACCAGCTGGACCGGATCGTCCGATTTCAGAAAAATCGGCGCGCCCAGGCGAACTCGCCCGATTTCATCGGATCGGAGCTGATTGGCCGGAATGGAAGCCGCAAGGGCAGTCAAGGCGGAACGGCGCGTTAGCTGAGGGCCCATGCATGGCAGTTTAAAGAATTCTATTTCTCGCTCGGGCTATCGTCTGCCTTGAGATCGCCGATTGCATACTGGATCCCCGCCAGCATGTGGGCAACAAATGGCCGGGAGAAATAGACTTGCTTCGTCATGGCCGTGCGCTTCATAAAAGACGCGACCACTGCCGACCCGCTGAATGTAGCTCAAGGCGTAGTCGCCGTCGGTACGCCGCGTGGCGGCCGGCTCTTTGGCCTTGTCTTCCGCGCTCATTTTCTTGTAGTTAATACTGGTCAACACGTGGACACGCTTGCGGCTGAATGAGTCTTGCGCGAACGTGTATGTCTCGTCTACAATCTCATAGCCACGCGCCGGGAACATGGAGGTGAGCGGGCTGTTCGGATCGTCAATCTTGACGGGGATCAGAGTAGGGTAGGTCCAATGAAATTTGAAGAATCCCGCCGATCATTTCGTTGAATTCCGGCCAGGTGCCCGTCGGCGCTGTAGCTGGTGCGGCCCCGGGTGAAGGCGGCCGCACCGTCGTGTGGTACGAATCTGTTGCGGCGTGAATACCCGCTAGACCTTTTCCGCCCTTGACGAAGTCGAGGAGCGCCTGCCTGCGCGCCTGGGTTGCCGCTTGATCATTGGGGTCATCCAGAAATTCGCCCGTCGTGCTGTCCAGGAAGATCGCATCATATTGCTTGAGATTTTCAGCGTTGATCGTGGCTGGGTCATACGTGATGGTCGTCATCCAGGCACCCGTCTTGTCTCCCAGATACTCAACCATCTTGGCCGCTAGCGGAATAGAAGTATGTACCCAGCCGTTGGCCTTGCACAGTACCAGCACGCGCCGAAGACGTCTGGGGTGTTGCTGGCGCCTTTTCCGGCAGAGCCGACATCATTGCCGAGATATCTGATGGGTTAGCAAACTGCCTTTGTGGACAGCCATGACTGAATCCTCCTTGAAATCCCTCGGCCGGACAGGGCTTTGTTGGTTGGGTCTGCTGAGCGGATAGAAGATTGAACAGCAACACAAGACTGCTAATAGTCGCAATGCGGAACACTCTCATAAAAGATAGGGACTCCCTCTATGAAACGCCCTCGAGTTCTGGCTTTCGGGCGTAAGTGTTAGTGTAGGCGATCAAAATGGCAATCATGACATGGCCGCGCACGCGCACCGCAAAGGCACGGTCCAGAATATGGTATGTCCAGCAACAACGCGAAGCCGGAACCCTGGTCATCAATGCACTGGCAATCGTCGAAATACACGGCGGTTCTTAGGAAACAGAGCACTGCGGGCTTGTACAGCCCATTTCATCCGAACGCGCCGCGGCGCAGACCAGAGGCAAGCTGTCTGTTACGATGACGCGGAGGTGCGCATTCCAGCAGATTCGCAAAAGGGAGAAGAACACCTCCGGCGCCTACGCCGCATCTGCCTGGCCCTGCCGGAGACGACCGAAAAGTTGTCGCATGGCGAGCCGACGTTCTTCGTTCGTAAGAAGGTTTACGCCATGTTCGCCAACAATCATCACAACGACGGACATATCGCGGTGTGGATCCCGGTTCCGCCGGGAAATCAGCCGTTGCTGGTTTCCACTCAGCCCGAAGTTTTCTTTGTGCCCCCTTACGTAGGAGTGCGCGGTTGGGTCGGGATCGAACTGGATGCGATCAGCGATGAGGATCTGACCGTTCACCTTCGTGAGGCGTGGCGGCTGGTCGCGCCGGCGAAACTCAGCGGCTCGAAGATACTGCGGTGACGCTTTGCGGCCTCCATGTTAGTTTGTGACACGCTGTTGCGGCGGTTGAAAATCTGCCGCACCGAGTTGCCATAGCTGAGGCCCTGCCTCCATGGAAGGCGATACGTCGCAGGCTGTTGAGGTTGTGAAATCTCCGGCCGGACAGGCGTCTAGAAAAGCAGGTGCCTTCCGATTCGACGCGAACTGTCTATTTCGCCCTTGCGTGTGATCTCGCAATCGCCACCGGTAAATTTGTAGTCGCCGGTTTTACCCACAGCTCCGCAATGTTTTCCGAGGGAATCCACTCGGTTGTGGATTCCGTGAACGGTGCATTGCTGCTCTGGGGCCGGCGAGCGAGCCGCAAGGATGCAGATGACGAACATCCTTTCGGATACGGGAAAGAACTGTATTTCTGGACCTTGATCGTCGCCCTGGTGATCTTTGCAGCCGGTGGCGGGATGTCCATCTACGACGGCATAGCAAGCCTTCAGCGGGGCGGGCGCACCGGCAGTGCAGGGGCGTGGACGTACGGCGTGCTGGGTGTATCGGGTGCATTCGAGCTTGCCACGGTCTGGATTTCGGCCAAGAGTTTTCGCAGGCTGGAGGGCCAGCATGGATTCTGGAGCAGCATTCGCGCGAGCAAGGACCCAACCGTCTTTACGGTGCTGCTGGACAACATAGCGGCTGTTTTGGGAGTGGTGCTCGCGTTCCTGGGGATCGCGCTCTCAGAGGCGCTGCACATGCCGGCGCTCGATGGAATTGCATCGATTCTGATTGGAGTCTTGCTGGCCGGTGTCGCCATTCTCATGACCGTCGAAAGCAAAGGACTGCTGGTCGGCGAAGGAATGAGCAAACAAGCGCTCCAATGCATTCGCGAGCTGGCGGCCCGGGACCCGGCCGTTGTTCGGGCCGGGCGGCCGATGACGATGTATTTCGGGCCGCGCTCGATCCTGCTAGCACTCGATATCGAGTTCGAAAAAGGTTTGTCGGCCGCAGAAGTGACCGCCGCCGTGGACCGGTTGGAAACGAGCATCCGCTCGAAGTACCCGAATGTCGAACGGATTTTCATTGAGGCAGAGTCGCTGAGCCGGGCGGCTGCAGGTGCAGCACGCGCCTGATGCTTCCAATTTCCGCGGTCGGCGGCGCCGTCCCACTCGTGAAGGATCCGTCCCAAAATCGGAGAGTCGAACGCTGCGCCGGACTCTGATTTCAAAGCCGATTTTCTGGCGCGCAACGTGCACGCCCGAGCCCATTAGGAGGAAGTATGCGCACCATCCGCGACCGTGTGCAGGACCCGGTTACGCTCGATTACTTTCAGAAGCGGATCTCCGAAGGTTGGAAATTGAAGGCAGTTGAATGGGAGCGGGAGGACATGGCGGTGAGCCAGGACGAGCCTGCCGGCACAGCGGAAGTGCCGTACGGACTCGAGATTGGCGGGGACGCCGAGCGCCTCTGGCAAAACGCGCAGGAGGTCTCGGTGCTGCTGACCGTGCTCGAGATGATCGTGACGGAAAAGCGCGTATCACTGATTGCCGAGGAACTGAATCGGCGCGGGTACCGCACGCGCCAGGGAAATCGCTGGACGCCTACGGCCGTCTTCGAGCTGCTGCCCCGGGTGATCGACATGGGACCGGAGCTGTTGAAGAGCTCTGAGTGGCGGCAGCGCCGTTCACAGATCCAGTTGCAGTAACAAGCTCCTCAGGGTGCGGCACAACTGAAATTAGCGGCATCGTTCGGATCGCCTGAGCCGCTATATTTCGGTACCTGCGGATATGCGCAGAGCGGGCGAGTCATCTGCACCTTTCCCTTCGGGTTGTCATTTTCGTATTTCGAGGCGACGATATCGCCAGGTGCGTCGCCCTTTTCGACCCAAGTTTCCAAAGCATCGTAGAGGCCGTGCTCTGAACCTTTTGCAGTTTTGGTTCCGAGCTGGCCGAACCAACTGGGGCCGGCGCCGCCAACGCAGTGATTCACGCCAGGCGCCACGTAGAGCCGGACGGAATTCTTTGCGTTTTGATTGGCCATGCTCGCCAGTACCGACTCGTAATAGCTGATTGTGTTCAGCGGTGAGATGGCGGCATCATTCCAGCCGTGATACAGAATAAGCTTGCCGCCGCGCGCCAGGAAATCGCGGATGGATGCATCGTCGGAGTTGAGGATGCGAGCGGTTTTCTTGTCGGCCGCAGCAACGGACTTATCGATGTCCGCGGCCAGGGGGTTCCAGATCGGGTCTTCGAGTACCATGTAGCGGAAGTAACCACTCACAAAGCCGGTGCCGAGGCTTTGCCCCGGAGCCTGCCCGGTCACCCATAATTCCCAGCTTTCCTCACTGCCCGGCATGAACCCCGGAAAGATCTGGCGGCCTTTCGAATCATGCCCGCCGGCGTAGATCGCTTTGACGGATTGGACCTGGGGCGCGGTGAGGCAGTCACGCGATTCCTCGCCGTGGCACAGCAGGACCGACGGATCAAAGTGACAGTTGCGCGGATCAGTGATCACGCCGTCCTTGACGCCGTCCTGCGCGTCACAGGCAGCGAGCGCCGCGCGATGGAGGGCCGGCAGCTTGAGCTGTGAGATGTATGCTTCGGGGTCGGCGTAGAGAGCGTGTGTGGCGGAAAGTCCGCCAGAAAGCAAATGAGACCAGTAGTTGGCGGGCGCACCGGCCAGAATGCCGTCAAAGTCCGCCGGAAAGCGCTGCGCTTCCATGAGGGCTTCGCGGCCGCCGTCAGAGCAACCGTCGAAATACGAATGCTGTGGCGGCGAATCATAGAAGGCCTTGATAACGGCTTTGGCATTCTGCGCGGTGAGATGTACCGCCCGGTAACCGAAGTCGACGACCTTTTCCGGATGATGATAAGCCCAGCTTCCATCAAGCCCGGAGGCTTCGTGGCCGTCGTCCGTACCCGCCGACGCGTAATTCCGCCGTACGGAATCAGCAAGCTGTTCGTACGGAATCTGGCCGGCGAAGCCCCCGTTGCCAACGCCTCGGTATTTACTGTTCCACCCCTTCATCGGAAGCCACACTTCGAACTGAATGTGCGAGTCGCTGGTTGGCTTGATAACGCCTGCTACGCGGCAAAAGGCCGGCAGGTCATTAAGCGGGCTGCCGCCCGGAGGAGTGAACGTGCCCCCGGTCACCGGCTGCGCAACTTTGACAGTGGTATCCGGCAATTTGAGATTCGAGAGGCTTTCGCACTCAGCGGCGCGTATGGGGGCGGCGGATGCGAGCGCAAGCAGGGTAGCGAGAGAACATAAGGTTAGTGGCTCTTTTGTTGAATGCACAGGGTCTCAGTCAATCGTATGGGGCCGTTCCGCTTTTTCGCAATATCTCGGTGAGTGTTTCCGAAGGCGAGCGGCTTGGGTTGATCGGACCGAATGGCAGTGGAAAAACATCGCTGCTCGAGATTCTGGCCGGGCGAAGGAAACCGGATACGGGCGAAGTGGCGCTACGCAAGAACACGCGGGTCGGCTTTGTGGCACAGCTTTCGGAGTTCACGGGTAGCGAGACTGTGGTACAAGTGATCCGGCGTACTCTTGAAGGATCGCAAGTGCCGGCAAGCGAGCATGAGGCGCGGACAGCGGAAACCCTGGGCCGTGCAGGTTTCACGGACTTCGGCGCAGAGGCGGCCAGCTTATCCGGCGGCTGGCGCAAGCGCCTTGCAATCGCGCAGGCGCTGGTCACGGACCCCGATCTATTACTGCTGGATGAACCGACAAATCATCTGGACCTGGCTGGCATTGGATGGCTGGAGCGGTTGCTGCAAAGCGGTGTGTATGCGTGTATCGTGGTGAGTCACGACCGCTACTTCCTGGAGAATGTGGCTACCAATATGGCCGAGCTAAACCGCATGTATCCCGACGGGCTGCTGCGGGTGCGCGGAAATTACAGCGCGTTTCTCGAAGCGAAGGACGACTTTCTGATGGCGCAGGCCAAGCGCCAGGAGGCGCTCGAGAACCGGGTGCGCACGGAGATCGCGTGGCTGCGGCGCGGCCCGAAAGCGCGCGCGACCAAGGCCAAGGCGCGGATCGATAACGCGCAGGAACTGATCAGCGAGCTGAGCGATTTGAATGCGCGGACGCGCACAGCGACCGCGGACATTGACTTTACTTCCACCGAGCGCAGAACCAAACGGCTGATTGAGCTGGAGAATGTGGGCGTACGGCTTTGACGGCCGCGAGGTGCTGCGCGACGTGAACTTCACGCTGACCGCGGGCGTGCGCGTCGGGTTGGTTGGCGCAAACGGCAGCGGCAAAACAACACTGCTGCGGCTCCTGCGCGGCGAACTGGAGCCGCAAGCGGGAGAGATCCGGCGAGCCGAGGCTCTGCGCATTGTCTACTTTGATCAGAACCGGCCGCTGGATGAGACTCTGACGTTGCGCCGTGCGCTTGCGCCGGACAGCGATTCGGTTATTTATCAGGACCGCACGTTGCACGTGGCTTCCTGGGCGGCTCGATTCCTGTTTACAAACGAGCAATTGAATCAGCCCGTCTCACGGCTTTCGGGCGGGGAACGGGCGCGGGTGCTGATTGCGAAGCTGATGCTCGAGCCGGCGGACGTACTGCTGCTGGACGAACCGACAAACGACCTGGATATTCCGACCCTGGAGATTCTCGAGGAGAGCTTACTCGAGTTTCGCGGCGCTCTGGTGCTGGTAACTCATGACCGCTTTATGCTCGACCGTATCTCGACGGTGGTTCTCGGGCTGGACGGGCAGGGAAATGCGGAACGCTTCGCGGATTACTCGCAGTGGGAATTGTGGCAGGCGGAACGAAAGGCTCCGGCCAAGAAAGCGGCTGCAGCTAAGCCAGAGACATCCACCGCACCCGGGAGGAGAAAACTGTCCTATCTTGATAGCCGCGACTTCGAAACGATCGAGCAACGCATCCTCCAGGCGGAAAGCGACCTGACCGTAAGGCGTGCGCTGCTCGAAGACGCGGAGGTGGTTCGCGATCCGAAGAGGCTCCAAGATGCGCTGGGGGCCGTAGACGACGCGCAAGCGGCCGTGGATGCTCTCTATGCGCGCTGGGCGGAATTGGAGGCGAAGGTTACATGAGGCGTTTGGCGATGATGTTCGTTGTTAGTGGCGCGATGATTGCTGCTTCTGAGATCAAAATTACTGCTTCAGATTCTCTCTCATTGCAGCAGGGCGTGTATGCTTCAATTACGTTCACCGCCCGTTCGAGCGGCCGTGATGCAGCGCCGGCTACGTATAAGTTCAGCGAATCCGGACATGTACCGCCAGGCATGATCTTCGAGAGATATCCTTGTAACAAGCCGGGCTTTTCACCGTGCCCGACGCTGGCACGCGCAGACGCCATTTATCTGGACGGAACCCCAAGCGCGGCAGGATCCTACACCGTGACAGTTACTGCAAGTGAGCCTCAGGGCGGCAAAGCGAGCCAGCAATTTACTATTACAGTGGCCGGAAGTAAGTAAGTATGGGAAAGATGACACGCGAGAGTTTATGACCTCTTTCAAAAGCATTGCCCTTGCAGCGTGCGTGGCGCTGCCACTTACAACCGATTCCCCTGCACAGAATAGCCAAGACGCCTGGCAGTTTCCGGACTTCTCCGCTACGCAGGTCTTTCATACGGCGAAGTACGACATGTCGATGAAGGTGTACTACTCCGGCTCGAGCGTGCGGGTTGAGAGGACCTCTGCGATAGCAACCCTCTACGTTTCCAAGCAAAACAAGGTGTATAACCTGACGACGTATCCCGATGGCAGTCATCAGTGCGTAGTGATGAGGCCTGATCAGGCAAAAATGCTTCCTAGTCCGCTAGAGCTGTTAAATGGCACGAAAGTCATGCGGACTCCGGTGGGGACCGAGGTAATAGCGGGTCACAAATGCAAAGTCGAACTTGCATCGGTAACTAGGGCTGACGGCAAGACGATCAAGTCCAAGGTCTGGCAAGCGGAGGATTTGAAAGGGGCTCCCATCAAGATCGAATCGGAGTTACCGGACACCAAATTGACCGCTATTTATAGCGATATCGTGCTTGGCACTCCGGACCAGGCGCTGTTTACACCTCCAGATAAGTGCACACCGTATGAAAAGATGGGCCAGGTAGTGCAACAGGAAACAATTAAGTAACGCACGACCGCACAATTCGCATCAAGAGACCCCGCCGGGACTTCCGGACGGAGTCTCTTTGACATCAACTGCGAGAACGAACTGGCTTTACTTGCCGAGCACGCCGCGCGGGCTTCCTACGCCCGTGCACAAATCATAGGAGGGAAATGCAGACGTGCCGCTCGAGCCGGTCTTAACGTCGTAGAAATTGGCTGCGTATGCTCTTGAGGTGGCCAGCTGCGAGTACAGGAGGTCGTTCTCTTCGGTGTTGAACCAGTCGCTACCGCCGGTCACTGGAGTCAGAAAGACAGACCCAAGCTGGTTACCGGCACGATTGACGATGCTGGCCAGGGCCGGAGAGGATACGCTGGTGCCGCCGACAATAAACCAGCCGCCGTTGATGCCGGAGTATACATATACGCCGCTGGCAGGATCCGCATTGAAGGACAAGTCGGGAGTGCGGCGGTTGCCCTGACCGAAAATCGGAAACTGGAAATTCGCCCAAGGTCCCGTGTGGCCGCCCGAAAAGGTAGTGGCGTACGTCTCATATGTACTCGTACCGCCACCCGAGCCGGACCAGCAGGCTTCTGAGTTGAAGGTGCCGTTGGTGGAATTGCGAAGTACCGATGTGCCGCCTGCCGAAATAAGCCACGGATTGCCGCTCGGGTATCCGGTAGTGGATCCTTCGAACCCGCCGTCACCGGAGGAGGCAAAACCAAGGATGTGAGTTTTCCAGCCTGTAACAGCCACATAGTTCCAGTCTGCGAAGAACGGGTCGTCCGATATCTGTCCCGAGAACTCCCCTCCTTGCCAGCTATTGGAGACCTGACCGCCTCGAGGGTAGTTATCAGCTATATAGTTGAACGCAACCTGCTCGGCGTAAAAAAGGTCGGTATATGAACTGGAGCAAGCCTCCACCAGAATGATCGCTGCATTGGGAGCGAAAACATGCGCCCACTCGATATCCAGAGACTCCTCTAGTGCCCAACCTGTGTCGACGGGAGGCGTTTTACAGCTGCCGTTTCCGTTCGCATAGATTTTGGTGAAATTCGTGGGTGGCAAAGGCCATTGCGCGTTGAACTTAGCGATATCGCTCGCCGCATTCGGGTTATCGTAGGCATCAACGATCGCGATAGCCCCGTAACCGGCTGCACTGGGGCCGCCGCCACCGCCACTTAGACCATGTGGCACGCATCCTGAGCTGCTTGGACTTCCGACATAAAGACAGCCCATGGAAGCGGGCGTCTCGGCGAGCTCACTCGTAGCGTTCGGGCCGGCTACTTCCTCCGAAGATCCGGCTGCTAAGGCCGTGGGCTTAGTTCCGTCGATGCTGCGCAAGACATAGGTGGTGTGAGCGAATCCTGGTCGTTGGTCTTGAGTGGTCTGTGGAACATAGACATGACCGGCTTGCGGCGTACGCTCGCTCGCGGCCGCTTGTGGTTCCACGGCGGCGCCTGTGTTGCCTTCCTGTGCGAATGCTCCACCGGCAAGAAACGATGCCGTGGCGACTATGAGTGACAAACGTTGCCAGGAGCGATGTTTACGAACTTCGAAGTGATCGAGGGTTCGTGATAGATGTGTCGAGCGAGTAAGCGATGCCATAGTCACCTCCATGACTGACTTCGGTATGTTGTGATCGCGATCAGCCGAGCGTTACAGGAGGTTGCGTAAATTTGTGGCTAATTTATTGCGACAGCTGGCGTGCGGCTAAAAGGCACGCTTCCAGTTACTGCCGCAATTTGACCAGAACCCAGGCATTGCCGCCCGACCGTTCGGGGACACTGAATTCAGAGCATGTTGAAAGATACGATTGCGGCGATTTCGACACCGCCGGGCCGGGGAGGTTTAGGGATTGTGCGTCTTTCGGGTGAACGAAGCCGTTCAATAGCCGAGAGCACTCTCTGCTTTCGAGAGCGAGCGAAATGGCGGAGTTGGGGGAGCCAGCTAGCGGCGTTGGTGGACCAAGCGGGCCACGTCATCGATTCGGTGGTGGTCACGTTCTTTGAAGCGCCGCGCTCGTATACGGGCGAGGACGTGGTGGAGATCGCTTGTCATGGAGCGCCGGTGGTGCTGCGCTTCTGCCTGAAACGGGCGGTGAAGGCAGGAGCGCGCATCGCGGAGCCGGGGGAGTTCACGTTGCGCGCATACATGAACGGCCGCATCGACCTGCCGCAGGCCGAGGCAGTGCGCGATCTCATCGACGCGACGACTCTGTACCAGGCGCGGGTGGCGGCCCAGCAGATGGACGGCTCTGTTTCGCGACGAATCCGGCCGGTGAAGGAACGCCTGCTAGAGCTCATCGCACTGCTCGAGGCGGGGATTGATTTCGCCGAAGACGATGTGAGCGTGGCGCCGCCGGAAGAAATGCTAGGCAGGATGAGCGTGATTCATGGCGAACTCGGAAAGCTGGTGAGCAGCTTTGCGACCGGCAGGCTGGTGTATCAGGGATTCACGCTGGCAATTGCGGGCAGGCCGAATGTCGGGAAGAGCAGCCTCTTCAATCGGCTGCTCGAACAAGAGCGGGCCATTGTGACAGAAATCCCGGGCACTACGCGCGATACCGTCTCTGAAACGACCTCGCTCGAAGGTATTCCTGTGAAGCTGGTAGACACCGCAGGAATTCGAAAGGGGCAGGACCGGGTGGAGAGCCTCGGAATTGAGAGGAGTTTTCAGGCGATTGCCGATGCAGACCTGACGCTGCTCGTGCTCGACCTGTCGCAGGAGATGACGGACGAGGATCGCGAATTACTCGACCGGCTGCGCGAGCGCCGACCGCTTATCGCGGGCAACAAGAGTGATCTGGCTCGGAGGCTCGACTGGGATGGCGACTTTCTCGCAGTCTCAGCAGCAACTGGAGAAGGAATCGACAGGCTGCGCCTCGCGATCCTGCAGCGACTGGCGCCGGAAGGTCTCGCAACGCCGGAAAGCGGTAGTATCACCAGCATTCGACACGAAGCGCTATTGAGAGAAAGCCTGGAAGCGCTGGAAAACGCGCAGCGAGCCGTCGGTTTCGGCATCCCGCATGAGATGATTCTCCTCGATCTGTATGCGACGCTGCTTCCGATCGATGCCATAACCGGAGCGACCACCGCAGATGACATCCTGAATCGAATCTTTTCGACATTCTGTATCGGGAAGTAAGAGGGATAACCCTAAATGTGAGGCGTAAATTGGACCACAGCCGGTTGTGCTCTGCGAGCATAACCGCATTTAACCAGCGAAGATTTTGCGTCTGTCCACATAAAGCATCATCTAGCCGCAGTAGTGACCTGCCCCCAAAATTCGCACGCCGCTTTATAAGAAAGTAACATTCGATTCACTGTTTCGCTTCGCCCTCTTGATAGTCGCTGCACCGCGGAGCGGGGGGCGGGGTCAAGGCCGAGCGAAGCGAGCCCGAAGGGTCGCCTTGACGCCGGCTTCCCGGAGCGGTTATCCACACGGTTGAGGGCGAAGCGAAGCCCTGCGCAAACTCCGATGGCGTTCGGTAAGCCAGACTGGAGTGTGGACGATCTTCGTTGCATTCGCGCTTCCACCACCCAAGTTTGCGACGAGCATCGAATAGATTCTGGAACCAGCTCACGTTGAGGCATTCATCGCGCAGCTTGCCGTGAAAGCTTTCGACTCTGCCGTTTTGCATGGGCCGGCCTGGCTGTATGTGGATCAGGTCGATTCGTCTGTCAATACACCAAGCGAGAAAGTGTCGCGAGGTAAGCTCCGGCCCGTTATCGCAACGGATACGGTGCGGGCTGCCTCGCTCGCTTATCGCTCTCTCCAGCACCCGGGTGACACGTCGACTGGCGAAGCTCGTGTCTGCTTCGAGGGCGACACACTCTCGGGTGAATGCATCCACAACGCTCAGTACTCGTAGACTGCGCCCGGTCGCCAACGTGTCTGATGCGAAATCCAAAGCCCATTCGTCATTGGCTGCGAAGACTTCTTCCAGCGGCCTGCCCACGCGTACTAAGCGCTTGCGCTTCCTCCGCTTCACCGATAGTCCGGCTTCGTGATACACCCGCCAGACCCGCTTATGATTCACTTCGATACCGTCGCGCTGCAATAACACGTGCAGCCGCCGGTAGCCGTAGCGCGGCTTCTCTCGCGCCAACGCCACCAGTCGCTCTCGCAGCGTCCCATCCGCCCGTCTCTTCCTGTAACGGAAGGTTGATACGGCGAGGCCGATCAACTGACACGCGCGCCGCTCACTGAAGGCGAAGCTCTCTCTTAATTGCTCGACAGTTGCCTTCATTCCGGCGAGCTCCATCCGTTTTTTCGGATCACCGATTGCAGCGCATCTTTATCCAGGCTCAGATCGGCAACCAGTCTCTTCAGCCGCGTATTCTCGTCACGTAGCTGCTTGGCTTCCTGAGCCTCATTGACGGTCATCCCGCCGTACTTCGCTTTCCAGGCGTAGATGGTGTATGGGCTCACGCCTACTTCCCGCGCCACCTCCGCCGCTTTCCGGCCTGCGTCCAACTGCTGTAAAGCCGCGATGATCGCAGCTTCACTGTGCTTACTCTTCGGCACTTCTCCCTCCCCTTCTCTCGTACGAAATCATATTCATCTTCGTGCCAATTGAGGGGAGCAGGTCAGCTTCAACCGGGCTTTTCTTTTCCAAGTCTCAAAAAGAAAGAGCCGGCTTCAACCGGGCTTTTCTTTTCCAAGTCTCAAAAAGAAAGAGCCGGCTTCAACCGGCTTTTCTTTTCGAATTTAAGTTGCTCAGGGAAGTAGGCTGGGTGGGCTAAGAGATTGGGTTTGTGAAGAAGTTGTCGTGGATGGTTCGAGAAGCTGCGGGGTTGGCAAGCGGAGCAACCATTTTTCCCTGAGCCAGATTTCTTTCTACGGGTCTTAAGGGAGCAAGTTCCGTTCCAAACTCAAGGCGCTGTATTTTGTTCGTTTTAGACAAAGAACCGTGTATAGACGCTCGGCATTTTTTACCGGTGCAGAGAGGATCTTCCTATCGGCGTGCGTAAACAGCGGCAAAAAGGTAGTCACTGTCCAGCGGGAAGGCTGGCGGGGAGGGACGATTTCCGCTCCATCATTCCGGTCTTCGCTTCCTGGAGCGATACATGGTTGGTCTTCAAGGTGGTCCCGAGCGTCTGGTCGAGCGAAACCACGGCGTTGCTATAAGCCACCAATGCGGCTACCTCGGCGGACTGCGCTGTCGCGAGATCCCGTTCCTGTGTCACGACGTTGTAAGTGGTGGAGGCGCCGAGTTTAAACTTTTTCTGCTCGGCGTCAAGGAGTTGCTGCCCGAGGATCCTGCTCTTGACGGCTGCGGCGTAGCGGGCACGCGCCTGCTGCAAAGCAACCATTTGGTTGGAGACATCCACGGCCACTTCGTTGAGATCGCGTTGCGTCTGGACCTGGGTTTGGCGAATAGTCAACTGGTCAATGGCTGCGTCGGCCTGCGCCTGGCGGTTGCGGATCACCGGTGCGATGAAGCCGCCCCCGCTCTCGCTAGGGAAGTTACGCCGGATCATCTGGCCCAGCGCAGTGCCAATTCCGCCAACAAAGTAGGGGTCAGGTACTTCGCAGAGGCTACCTTTCGGCGCGACTGACGGAGGGCAAGGCACGATGCCCGAGGGAAGCGGTGAGTTTGCAAACTGCGAGACTTCGTCCGGCGGGATGGGAACGTAACGCGCCGTACCTGCAGATCCCGTATTCTTGAACGATGCCAAGCCTGCTAACTGCGGCCGCACGCCGTTCTTCGTTCCCAAGGCGCTCGTCTCCAGATTCTGGATATTCAACTGCTCCGCAGCCAGATCCGGACGATTTGCCAGCGCTGTGGCAACCATTGTTTTTAGCGGTGGAAGATTGCTCTCTTCAGGGACGTCAATGTGATCCAGCGGAATAACGGTGGCTTCCCGCAACAGCGGATCAGCGAGACCAGTGCGGCTAAGCGCGTCTTTGAGCTGGACCTGCTCCTGTTCTAGCGTTGTTTGGGAAACGACGAGATCCTGCCGGCTCGAAGCCACCTGGGCCTCTGCCGTGGTCACGTCGATGGGGGCCATGGTGCCGATCTGCACCTGCTTTTTATTGTCTTCGTAAAACCGCTGTGCGACTTCCACCGCGCTCTGCTTTGCTTTGACGTCCTGATAATCGGCTACCAGCCCGTAATACAGGTTTAGAACGTTTACCACGACGCCGATCACTTCGTTCTCGAACGTGTAGTCATCGAGTTTGAGATTGTTCTTCGCAACCGTGATGTTGCGGCTGTTAACGGTGACACCGAACCCCTGAAGAAAGTTGTGCCGAATCGATAGCGTGAGACTCGTAAAGTTCGATGGGTTGAGTAGATCGGAAGGAGCGTTCTCATTTAAATACGAGTCGTTGTAACTGAGAGTTACCTGGCCTCCGGTAATTAAACCGGTGCTGATGGATTCGGTATAGTTGCGTTGGTTCTCAATCAGGTTCAGAACCTGGCTTTGCCTCAGATTGGCCTGCGGCGAGGAGGTGTGCGAGTAGTTCTGCACGTCCTGAAAAACCGGATCGAGTGTTGGAGTGGTGGGCCCGATTTGCGAGATGGTCGCGCCCGCGGTATTCCCGCTATTGTTGTTTGCACCTGAAGTACTGACTCCCGCCGCCGATTGGCTGCCCGCGACGCCCTGCCCGCTCGCGACGGCTCTACCAGTGGATGTAGCATTGGGAACGCCGGGCAGCGGACCGCCGGCCTCATATCGCTCAAGGTTCCACTGGTCGATGATCGGGCCGTATCGATCAAGTTCGAGATCTATGTTGTTTTCGATGGCGAGAGCAATCGCATCCTGAATTGTGAGATACAAATTCCCGCCCCGTATCAGGTCTCGGACACGGAGCGAATTGGCCAGGCGAGAAGGCGGCACAGTCGATGCTATGTAAGGTCTTATAAAGACCGAGCCGGCGGGCTTCTCAGGAGCAATCTGCTGCGCCGACAGCACAGGGGTTGCACAGGCGACGCACAGCGCGATGGCGAGATAGCGCTGCAGCCGGTGCTTCCGGGCGATTGAGCGAATCATTGGCCCTGCTCCGGATTGGGCAGATTTGCCGGCAGAACGGAGGCTCGTTTGACGTGGCCAGAGAGGGCCTCGTCCATCGATATGTGATTCACATCCAGGGTCGTTCCGATGGCCTGATCGAACGCGATTCGTGCGTGGCTGTAGTTGGCGAGGGCTTGCGTCTCCGTGCTCTCGGAGGCGGCTAGCGTCTGCTGATCCGTGACTACTTGAAAGACTGTAGTCGCACCCAGAGAATACTTCTTCTTGTCCGCATCGAGCGTCTGCTGCTGGAGAATACGCGCTTTTACGGCCGAGTCATAGCGTACGCGCGCCTGACGCAGGCCGATGACCGCGTTCTGGACCTGGACGCGGATGTCGTTCAGCTGCTTCTGCAGCGTCAATTCATTTTGCCGGAGTTGCAGTGCGCTGGTCGCGTAGTCGGATTGTGCGATCCGGTTCCGCAGCGGAATGCTTAAAGAGAGCCCTGCCGAATAGCTCGGGAAGTTGCGGCGGAAGATCTGGGCGAGGACGTTGCTGTATCCGCCAGTAAGATACGGCACGGGTTCGACCTGGTCAGGCCCCAGATAGTTTGCGGGGCCGCTCAGGCCGCTGTTATTCATGTCGGCGAAGACTTGCAGCGTTGGCCTCAGCTCGTTCTTAATTGCCTTAAGCCCGATTTTTGTGCTGTCGATGTTGAGCCGGTCCTGGGCGATTTCGACGCGGCGCGCAAGGGCTTCCTGCACCAGATCTTCGATGGGCTTCAGGTCGTCCTTCTCCGGAACCTGGATGGTATCGAGCGGGATGACGTGAACTTCAGCCAGCAGCGGACTCGCCACTCCATTCCGGCTCAGCGCATTCTTGAGCACCATTTCCTGCTGCAGAAGGTCGGTTTGTGAGATCAGCAGGTCCTGTTGGCTGGAGTAGACCTGAGATTCAGCGCGAGTCACCTCTATGGGAGCCAGCGTTCCAATCTGCACCTGCTTTTTATTGTCTTCAAACAGAGCCTGGGCGGTTGCCAGCTCATCTTTCCTCGCCTTCACGTCCTGGTAGAAACTGACCAGGTCCCAGTAAAGGTTGAGCACCGCAGAGATGGTAGTAATCACCTGCTGCTTGAACTGCAAATCCGAGACTTTCTCGTTATTCTTCGAAACGCGGATATTTCGGGCTAGTACGTCGCGACCAAAACCCTGTAGCAGGTTTTGCGATACCTGGAAGTCCAGCACGCCGAGACTATACGGGTTGATGTTATAGAAGAGACTGTTGAATTTATTATAAGTGCTGCTGTAAGTAGCCTGAAAATAAGTGCCGTATTGATTGTATTGTGAATACTGGCCCTGATAAGTGCGGTTGTTATAAATGAGCGCCGTCGTGCCAGTTAGCACGGTGTTGCTCTGGGGGCTGGTGGTATGCGCAAAGTCGGCGTAGATAAAGAATTGTGGATCGAACGAAGGGATGGTAGGGCCGAGCTGAGTCAGAACGCCGCCGCTGGCACTCGAAGCACCAGCGGTAGTGGTTGCGCCGCCACTGGCTGCCAGACTGACGCCGGTCAGGCTGACGCTCTGCGGTCCTTGGATGACGCCGACCCCTACACTCCGAAGCAGGCCGCCCGCCTCGGCGCGTTTGGTAACTTCCTTCGTCATTAATGGCCCGTAGCGTTGAATGTCAATGTCAAGATTATTCTCAAGCGCGAGTGCGATTACGTCCTGTGCCGAGAGGTACAGATTCCCGCTGCGGACCAGCTTCTCCAACCGGTCAGAATTGTTAATGTTTATTTCCGGGATGGTGGGCGCCTGGTACGGACGGGTGAGCCATCCGAGGCCGCCTTTCGGCGGGTCTACCCGCACCTCGTTCTGCGCCGAAGCTGCAGGCGCGAAGAGCGCCAGCAAACTGCAGAACAAACACAGGAATGCTTTGAGTCGTGTCATCAAATCGTATTGAACCTTCGTTTACGCGCACGGACGCACTGCTCGCACAATCCGTGTATTCTTAGCAGAGTTGGCCCTTGGAAATCAGAACGAAATGCTCGCCGGACGAGTTCCCGATATTCCTTTGCGAATCCTCATAGTAACGTAGCAATCAGCTATTTCCTGGCGGTATGAGATCAACGGGTAAGGACCGGGCCTCATACAGGGCAACCGTGCATCCAACCAGCGAGACACGCAGAACCCGTTCATTCCCAAACACCTGAGACCCCATTACAGGTGCGTGCCGAGAGCCACACTGTCCGTTTTTGGGATGGTCTGGGCCAGTTCGCAACAGCTACGGCTTGCTATCCTTTCTCGCAGTAATGTCCGACTCTATTCTCGAACTTTTCGAGCGAACGGGCGCGTATCTGAAAGGGCATTTCCGCCTCACCAGCGGGCTCCACAGCGGGGAGTATCTGCAATGCGCGAAGGTCCTCGCTTATCCGGAATATGCGGAGGGGTTAGGCAGGCTGCTCGCCGAAAAGCTGGAAGCGCTGCTCGGGGACAAGAAAACCGAAACCGTAGTATCGCCGGCGATGGGAGGCATCATCATCGGCCATGAGGTTGCGCGTGCACTAGGCGCGAGAGCCCTATTCGCCGAGCGCGAAACGGATTCGAATGAGATGGTGCTGCGCCGTGGCTTCGAAGTAGAGCCCGGCGAGAATGTCGTCGTGATCGAAGACGTGGTGACTACCGGAGGTAGCACGAAAGAAGTAGTGCGCGCTATGCAGGCAGCTCAAGCACACGTGCTGGCGGCGGGCTCCATTATCGATCGCAGCGGCGGCTCAGCAGATGTGGGCGCACCGCGCGTATCGCTGCAGGTTTTGCATCCCGTAACGTACGGACCCGATGAGTGCCCACTTTGCAGGCAAGGAATTCCGGTTGTGAAGCCCGGCTCGCGGCGGATTTGAGAAGACTGCGTTTCGAGGTCGCCTACGACGGCACGGAGTTCCACGGCTGGCAAGTGCAGCCTGGTCTACCGACCATCCAGGGCACGCTCGAAGAAGTAATTAGCGGAATGGAGGGCAGCCCTGTCCATATCGCTGGTTCGGGGCGTACCGACGCAGGCGTCCATGCGCTGGCCCAGGTGGCCGCCGTCACTCTGCACAACCCGATTCCGCCTGATAATTTCCGGCGAGCCGTGAATCGCCTTCTTCCCTACACGATTCGAATTAGCAACGCATCAGAGACGTCGCTGGAGTTCCATCCGCGCTTCGACGCGAAGAGGAAAACATACCGCTACCGCATTTTCCGGGAGGAAGTCTGCCCGCCGTTTGACCGCCGCTTCGTGCATCACCATCCTTATCCGCTGGATGAAGCGGCAATGATCGGAGCGGCACGGCTGTTCGAAGGCCAGCACGACTTCACAGCGTTTGCGTCTTCCGATGAAAAGGATCAGCTCGCAACCTCCAAGGTCCGGACCATCTTTCACTCAGCGCTGGCCCGTGAAGGACCGCTGCTCGTGTTCACGGTCACAGGATCAGGGTTTCTGAAGCACATGATTCGCAATATGATGGGGACGCTAGTCGAAGCCGGAAAGGGAAATCTCGGTACCGGGGACATTCAGACACGCCTGGAGCCCGGGTGCGGCATTCCGCCGGGACCCGCCGTTCCCGCCAGCGGCCTCTTCCTCGTATCCGTCGACTATTGAGCCTCGGCCATTGAGCAAGCCGAAGCATTTGGTACAACGTTGTTCGAGGCACCTGGTTGTTTCGCAAGATTCTTGTCGCCAATAGAGGTGAAATCGCAGTCCGCATCATCCGTGCACTGCGAGAGATGGGAATTCGGAGCGTGGCCCTCTTCTCCGATGTGGACCGGGCGGCGCTTCACGTGCAGATGGCGGACGAAGCCATTCACATTGGCGCTGCGGCTTCCTCTGAAAGCTATCTGAAGGGCACACGAATCCTGGAAGCGGCGGATAAAACCGGCTCTGAAGCGATACATCCCGGCTATGGATTTCTGAGTGAAAACGCGGCGTTCGCGCGCTCCTGCAACGAAGCAGGAATCAAGTTCATCGGGCCGCACTGGCAAGCCATTGAACAGATGGGCTCGAAGACAGCAGCGCGCCGGCTCGCAATTGCCGCGGGTGCGCCCGTGGTGCCCGGAACGGAACAAGGGATTACGAGCTACGAAGATGCGCGTGCCGCGGCTGCGGAGATCGGTTATCCCGTGCTACTAAAAGCCTCCGCCGGAGGCGGCGGGAAAGGCATGCGACGCGTCGATACGGAGCAGGAGTTGAGCGCAGCCATGCGTGCGGCATCCAGTGAAGCCGAGCGCGCCTTCGGTTCAGGCGAAATCTATCTCGAAAAGCTCATCGAATGCCCGCGCCATATTGAAGTCCAAATATTGGGTGACGAACACGGGCATCTCATCCATCTAGGCGAGCGGGAATGCTCGCTCCAGCGGCGTCATCAGAAGGTGGTTGAAGAGTGCCCGTCGCCGCTGATCGCCCTTCATCCGGAGCTTCGCGAAGAGATTGGCGAAGCCGCGTTACGTATCGCGCGCGCCGCATCGTACTCAAATGCAGGCACGCTCGAATTCCTGGCTGATCAGCAAGGCCGCTTTTACTTCCTGGAGATGAACACGCGTCTGCAGGTGGAACATCCGGTAACTGAATGGGTCACGGGACTTGATCTCGTCGACTGGCAAATTCGAATCGCCGCAGGAGAGCGGCTCACTCTGGAACAACAGGATGTCCGCTGGACGGGTTCGGCGATTGAATGCCGGATTTATGCGGAAGATCCTTCCAACAACTTCTTCCCGAGCCCGGGGCGCATTTCGCACTATGTTGAGCCTTCCGGTCCGGGTGTGCGCGTCGACGGCGGCGTGTATGCCGGCTGGACGGTTCCCATCGAGTACGATCCCCTTCTGGCGAAGCTGGCAGTCTGGGCGCCTTCACGCCAAGCAGCCATCCAGCGCATGCATCGTGCTATATCGGAATACAAAATCCTGGGGATTACAAGCAACATCGCGCTTTTTGAGCGCTTGATGCTGGATGCGCAGTGGCGGGCGGGCGAGTTGCACACGGCTTTTCTGGATCAGTTCATGGCGCGTTACAAGCCGGCGCAACCCGATGCCGAAGAATTGGCGGCTTCTATCGTAGCGGCAGTGTATACGCGCCCTGACGCGAGCACGCCGGCAGCGACGCAGCGTGCTCAAAACCTGTGGCAGGCAGAAGCGAGACGAAGCTTGCTGCGGCAGACGCAATGAAATTCAGCATCGCGGTGGACGAGCGGGAGTACTCGCTCGAGTTCGACGCGGGTACCGGAACCTTCCGGCTGCAAGGCGAGATCGAATGGGCCGGCACGGCTTCGATTGTCCAGGTGACTCCGGAGATCTATTCGGTATTGCTCGGGTCGCGCAGTTTCACCGTCCACCTCGCGCGGAATGGCGCTGGAGCGGAGACATGGACGGGCGCAACACACAATTCGATCACCGTCGCGGACGCCAGAGATCGTTCGGCTAAGGCGAAGGGGGCAGGTGCGAGTGGACCATTGGAGGTAAAAGCGCAGATGCCGGGGAAAGTCGTGAAGGTACTAGTCAAGCCGGGAGATTCGGTAGAAACCGGCCAGGGTCTGATGGTGGTTGAAGCAATGAAAATGCAGAATGAAATGAAATCGCGCAAGAGCGGAACGGTTGCTCGAATCCAGGCTCAGGAGGGAGCAACTGTGGCTGCCGGCGAGATTCTGATGGTTCTGGAATAGTAGCGCGATGGCGAAGGCTGATTGCAGGTTGTGCGGCGGCACCGGCTGGATCACAGGCGAACGCGACGGCGTTTCGTCGGCGAGCCGCTGTTCCTGTGTGGCGGAGTCGCGCGCCGACGAACTCGAAGCCAATGCACAGATCCCCGAAAACTATAAACGCGCTTCGTTCGAGACCTTCCATCTCCCGAAAGATAATCCGACCGCTCAGAAGACGCTCGCCGACGTGATGCTGGCGGTGTCCTCCTATACGCGCGCATATCCCGATAACACCAAACCCGGCTTGTTGCTGGCAGGTCCTCCCGGAACCGGCAAAACGCACCTTGCAATTGCCGCTCTGCGATTGCTACTTGCGCGCGGATACGAAGGAATTTTCTTCGATTATCAGAACCTGCTCGAACGCATCCGTGCAGGTTACAGCGAAACGCTTGGCACGAGCAGCCGGGAAGCCTATCGCGTCGCACTTGAAACCGAGATTCTGCTGCTCGACGATCTGGGTGCACACCGCGTGACGGACTGGGTGGAAGATACCGTGACGTCCATCGTCACGTATCGCTGCAACCATAAAAAGCCGCTGATCGCGACGACCAATCTGTCAGACCCGGATATTGGGGGTGGCCTTATGGAGAAAACAGCTCTACCCGGCGGCCAATCGTATAAGACTACGCTCGAAGAACGTGTGGGCGAACGCGCGCGCTCACGGCTGTTTGAGATGTGCCGCGTGATCCGGATGCCAAGTGTAGCCGATTACCGCATCCGCCCGCATCGTTTTTAGTTCGGGTTACGCGGTTGCGCCGGCAGGCGCCTCGAAGCTGGCCACCGCCGCATTCTCGTCTTCGTACGCCGGGAAAATCGTGTGCAGCTTGGTGATCTGCATCAGGTCCTTCATCTTGCCTTGCAGGTGAAGCAGCTTTACCGCGCCGCCCTGGTTGGTAGCGGTCGTGTACGCGCCAACCAGCTCGCCCAATCCAGCGCTGTCCACGTAGCTGACATCCTTCATGTTCAGAATGATGTGCTTGTGTCCCTGTGCGAGGAGACCCCGCAATTCGTCCCTCAGAATGCCAGTGTTCTCACCCAGCGTCACCTTTCCGTTCAGATCGACGATAGATACGCTTCCGACTTGCCGCGTCTTCGTTGTGAGTGCCATCTCAGAGCTCCTTATCCAGACCGTCTTTGCAGCAGTTCATTCTAGCTTACTCTCTGTTCGACCGTCTTTGTAACACTTTTGCAGGGCTTCCGCAAGCCGGAAAGGCCGTCGGAATAGTTTGCCGCTGCCCGTCGCTACACTATCAGAATGAAATTGGGTGTGGACTTCGGTACCAACCGTACTGTGGTCGCGGCCGCGGACCGTGGAAATTATCCGCTGGTTTCTTTCGATGCGTCGGATGGCAGCACCTCGGACTGGTTTCCGTCTCTGGTCGCTGTTCGCGAGCAGGACAGGCGCTACGGCTGGGAAGCGTGGGACAAACAGGCGGACAGTGCCTGGACGGTTGTCCGCTCGATCAAACGGCTTTTAGAAAAGGCAGGACCGCGAACGGTTCTCGATTTGGGCGAACAGCATGTGAATCTTTCGGAGCTGTTACAGGGGTTCACGCGAGCGCTGGAAACCGCGCTGCGTGAATCGTCAAACCTGCGCTGCAAGGCGGGTGAACCGTTCGAAATCGTGCTCGGAGTGCCGGCGCACGCCAACAGCAACCAGCGATTTCTGACGGTTGAGGCGTTCCGTTCGGCAGGGTTTCACGTGCTTGGCGTCTTGAACGAGCCGAGCGCCGCGAGCATCGAGTTCGGACACCGGCAAGCAAAGACCAGCCGGGAGACGATCCTCGTCTATGATCTGGGCGGCGGAACCTTCGACGCTTCGCTAGTGACACTCGATGACAACGTTCATCACGTTATTGCTTCCGAAGGGATCCCCGCAATAGGCGGCGACGATTTCGACCACGCGCTGGCTGAGCTAGCGCTCGACGCGGCAGGAATTTCGCACGAATCACGCAATGCTCTGTCCGCCGCGGCCTGGTTTCGCTTGCTGGAAGAGTGCAGGTGCAAGAAGGAAGCGCTGAACCCTAATTCGAGACGGATAGTCATCGAACTGGAGCACGTGCACCCCGATTGGGCGACCACTCACATTCTGGTGGCCGATTTCTACGAGGCAGCGCGCCCGCTGGTGGAGGAAACCTTAGCAGCAGCAGAGGAGCTTCTGACCCGCCACAGCGGCGAGTTTGAGGCGCTGTACATTACTGGGGGCGGCAGTGAACTGCCCCTGGTCGCCCGAGTCCTCCGCGAGCGTTTTGGCCGTCGTGTTCGCCGTTCCACCTTCACCCGCTCGGCTACCGCAATTGGGTTAGCCATTCAGGCCGATCAGCCAGAGACGTATCGATTGAGCGAGAAGCTCGCACGCTTTTTCGGCGTATGGCGGGAGGCGGACGCAGGCGCGCGCATCGTCTTCGATCCGCTTTTCCCGAAAGGCGCCTCCCTGCCTCCGGCCGGAGATGCTCCGCTCGCTATTCGCCGCTCGTACACCCCGGTCCACAACATCGGGCACTTTCGATTCCTGGAGTGCAGTCATCGCAGCACGGACGGCGCGCCCAATGGCGAAGTAAATCTCTGGGACGAAATTCGATTCCCCTTCGATCCCGAACTGGAAACTTACGCGGAGCTTGCAAAGCTCCAGGTCAGTTACTCTCCCGAAGCCCGCTCCCAGTGCATCGAGGAAATATATGAGTGCGACTCGAGCGGATCGATCGCGGTGACGATTGCGAATCGCCATTCCGGCTATTCACGCGATTTCCGCTTAGGGCGCTGGTCGCAGGAAACTAAACCTGTGAAACCGGTGCAGCGACGCAGAAAAGGAGCGGGCTCTTAGCCGAGGGCGGTTACCGCTGAGCACTCGTAATCCTGCCCTCGCGGGCACCGGCAAAGGGGCGCTGAAGGCGATCCTTGCCTTGACCTTGCTTTATGCCGCTCTTGTCGCGCTTCAAGTTGGGCGATATCTGTGGTTCGACGAACTCATTACGTACTACATCGCAGTTGCGCCGTCACTTCGACGCCTCGTCCAGCTCGGTACGCGCTGGGATCTGAACCCGCCGACTCTCCACGTTCTGGCTCACTTCTCGATGGGAGCCTTCGGAGCGAGTGCGTTTGCTCTTAGGCTTCCGTCGATTATCGCTTTTTACGCAGCAGGAGTTTTGCTTTTCTTTTACGTTCTGCGCAAAACGAATCTCGCCTATGCTGCTATTCCCTTCCTGCTGTCGTGCGGCGCCAGCTTCTTCCGCTACGCAACTGAAGCACGTCCGTACGCTCTGCTTGCGATCTTTTTCTGCGCGCTCCTGTTCTCGTGGGATATCGCACGTTCTCGCTCCACGCACCGCCGGCTGGCTGTCTTCGCCGTGGCGCTTTCGGCTCTGGGCCTGATCGTATCCCATGTCTTTGGCCTGGTCTCTCTGGTTCCGTTCCTTGCTGCGGAACTGTATCGATGGCACAAGCGACGGCAAGCTGACTTGCCGATGTATGCCGCTCTGCTTCTGCCCTGCCTCGGCACGGTATTGTATGTGCCGCTTCTTCACAGTTACAACAACATCAATTTCTATCCGCCCGCGTTTCAGGCGTCGTTCCATAAGGTCGGCGCGTTCTATTGGAACGCGTTCAAGGGCGTCCGGCTGGCGCTATGTGTTGCCGTGCTTGCGGCGTTCCTGATAGCAGGCAGGAGCGCTTTTCGCAGATCTGCCTTTTTCTTGAACGCTCAAGAGGCTCTGCTCTTTGGTCTGGTACTGGCCATCCCGATGGGTTTGAATCTGTTGCTGATGCGCGATCATGGAGCATTCTGGCCTCGATACTGCATCAATACAGCATTTGCAATGTGCGCGCTGTTCGCGTTGCTGCTTTGGTGGGCTTTTGGGGGCAGTCGTCGCGCGGGCTACGCCGCAACCAGTGTCCTCGCGATCGCGGTTTTGATCGAGCAGATTGCTATCCCTGTATACGAGCGATACACGGAAGCGCCAATTCCTCCCACTGCTGCAGCCCTTGGCTCCGTTGAATCCAACTTGCCGCTGGTAGCCGCGAGCGGATTGACCTTTGTTGAAATGAGTCACTATGAAGAGCCCGCCCTTACCCGGCGTTTGTACTATTTGACAGACCGCCGGGCGGAAATCCAATACGCCCATTCCACTCTCTTCGACGATATGGAGGGGTTCGCCCGTGCGTTTGCACTTCCCGGGCATGTTGAGAGCTTCGAAGCGTTCACTTGCGCTCATCCTAGATTCCTGGTGCTCGGCACCTACGATTACCCGGAAGACTGGCTGCTCAGAAAGCTATCGGCCGATGGAGCGCAACTGAAGAAGATCGCGACTTATCCTCTTCCGTATAAAGATCACCAGCTATATGAAGTGACAATGCCCAAAAGCGAGTTAAAACCAACGCGCAGAGCAGGCGAGCTCCGCCTCTTTGGGACTAAATTGCTTGATCGCCTCAACGACGCGATCTTGATCAGTGTCACTGAGCCCCGTATACATCGGGAGTCGAACCAAGGTATCCCCTACGCGCTCAGTGACCGGGCACTGCCCCGCGTAGCCTCCGAATCGTCGTCCCATATCGGACAGATGCAGCGGCACGTAGTGGAATACGCTCTGAATCTGCTGCCGGTTCAGGTACTCGATCAGCGCCGTTCTGGTTTCCGGACCAGGCATGAGCAGATAAAACAGGTGATAGCTTTGGTCGCGATCTCCAGGCACAAATGGCAGCTTCACTCCATGCTGCTCGGCCCAAGGAGTGAGGCCATCCCGGTATCGTTCCCAAATCTTTCGCCGCCGCGACTGGATGTAGTCTCGCTGCTCGAGTTGGGCGAAGAGAACGGCCGCCAGTATGTCGGATGGCAGAAAGCTCGAGCCTAAATCGACCCAGCTGTATTTATCAACCTGGCCGCGGAAAAAGCGGCTGCGATTCGTTCCTTTTTCGCGCAAAATTTCTGCTCGATCGATGAATCGCTCCTCGTTGATCAGAAGAGCGCCGCCCTCGCCACAGCTAAAATTCTTTGTCTCGTGAAAACTTTGGGTGGCCAAACACCCGAAGCTTCCCAGCGGTTTGCCCTGAAGCCTTCCAAACAGGCCATGGGCGTTGTCTTCGATCACCGGAATACCGTGGCGGCCTGCAATCTCAAGAATCGAGTGCATCTCGCAACCGACCCCGGCGTAATGAACGGCAACGATGGCGCGCGTTGCCGGTGAGATAAGCTCCTCCAGCAGATTTTCGTCAATATTCAGCGTGTCGGGACGGATGTCCGCAAAAACGGGTTTGGCGCCGCGCAAAACAAAGGCATTCGCAGCGGAAACGAAGGTGAACGAAGGCACAATGATTTCATCACCCGGCTGGATGTCCAGTAACAGGGCGGCCATTTCGAGCGCGTCGGTGCAGGAGGTTGTAAGAAAGGCCCTGCGAGCACCTACAGCTTCCTCCAAAATCTCCTGACAGCGTTTCGTAAACGCACCGTTACCGGAGATGTGCATCGCCGCGAAGGCTTCGCGGATATAACGTGGCTCAGTTCCAACCCAAGCCGCTGCGTTAAAAGGAATGAAACTCACGAATCGGCCGTTGCTCTCATGGACTCAACTTAGCCCCGGGCGTTTCGATCAGCCAGGTTCCATTACTCCCACCATCTTCGCGCGAATCCCGCTGCCAGATAAATGATGCAGCGTCGGGCCCTGTCATGAGAAGCAGGTCCAGTGCGGAGACTTGCGGCTCGAACGGCGGGTAAAGCTGGGGATACTCTGGGTAATCGTAGATCATCCACTCGACTGATATGCCGTTCTCCGCCAGCAGTTGAACATCGAGGTAGTTCTTTGCGGAAGGACCACTGAGATATCGTTGCGCACCTATCCTGCTCAGAATTTGCAGAAGCCGCTCCGTTTTGCACCCGGAGCAATTCAAAGTTGAACTTCGCAGGAATCGCGTATGCCGGATTCCCAGCTCGCGCGCTATTTCGATGGTTATTTCGATTGTGAAATCGGCCAGCCGCTCAACTCGCCGGCTGTACCAGCTCCGCAACATGGGTTCGTATTTATCGAAGAATGGCGCTTTCGCATACGCATGGCGGATTGTTCTAGCGTGCTGGCGGCTCCAGTCCTGATCCCAACTGATTTCGATATCGAGAATCCTGGCGGCCTGCCGGTCCACGGCGCAAACCGGGATGGTCAGCCATTTCGTTCCCACAGACGTCTTGATCTTGTTCCGGTTGCGCCACCCTCTCCGGTCATACTGAACGTCATCCAAAAAGACGAATACGTCCGCTTTCTGAATCTGGTGGAAATATCCACGCCACGGTATGTACGATGGCTGCAGTATGACGCATTTCACAAAGATTCACCAGGCATGCGGCCATAGACCTTTCGCACCAGATATTGCGGCCGCGCCTTGCTTTCCGTGAAAATCTTTCCCAGATAGATTCCGATCAGGCCGAGGACACTGATAACTGTTCCGCCAATAAGCCACAAGGAGACCATGATGGAGGTGAATCCGGACAGGATGAGATCCGGGTGCAGAAGCTTGGTTACAAATAAATAAAGTGCATAGCCCAGCGAGATAGCGGTAATTATCAAGCCGCCGAAGAAAACCACGGTGAGTGGGTAACTCGAAAAAGATGTGACGGCATCGACTGACAACGCGATCAATCGCAGCGGGGTATAGTTCGATTCGGTTACGCGGCGCACTCTTACAACGGCCCGCGGCTTCTGGCGGAATCCGGCCCAGCTGAAGAGTCCCATCATGAATAAGTGCACTTCGGTAAATTCGCTTACGGCATCTACGTAGCGGCGGTTCATGAGCCGAACAGTGCAGCCGTTGTTGGGAATGGTTGGTTTTGCGGCGAGGTTGAAAAAACGATAAAAGAGCGCGCCCATATGCCGCTTCAGGAACGATCCTGAGCGTTCGGCCTGAACACCGTAGACCATATCCGAGCCCGATTCGTGTAGATCCCTCCAGAAATCAATCAACCACTCCGGCTGCTCTTCGAGATCGATATCGGTCAGAAAAACACAGGCTCCCCGCGCATGCCGAAGTCCAGCGAGCATTGCTGTATGGTGCCCGAAATTTCTGGATAATTCGACCACGCGTACACGCTCGTCGGCACGTGCGAGCTCCAGCGCGAGCGCCAGGGAATCATCGGGAGATCCGTCATCTACCAACACCAGCTCGAACGAGGGTGTAACTTGGGCAGCCGCCGCTGTAACTCGCCGGTAGAACTCCTGCACGAATGGTGATGAGTTATACATCGTGCTGACTATGGACAGATCAGGAGCGCTCAGGCTCATACAGTCCCGCTCCGGGCTTCATAGATCAAGCTTCTGACGCCGGTGGGCAATTGCATCTCTTGATAGAAACGGAGCCACCCGCGTGTATCAGCTTCTGCCCGGAAGTCCGAGGCCGACACCGTCCCACAGAAGATCACCTTCAGCTTCCGGGGATAGCTTCGGACAGATTCGGCAACCCTGTCCAGGACTGCTTTCATAACTGCCCCGCCGAACGGGTTGAAGAAGAAGACCACAGAAACGTCCGCGGGCACGTCATATTGAGTCGCGTTCAAATTCACAATTTGAATGTTCGAACAGGCAAAGCGCGATCTAAGCCGTGCAACGTTCTCTCTCGCAATCTCGCATAATTCCGGCGAGATCTCGACACCGATGATCGACCGAACAGGATAAAACGCTGCTAAACAGACCGCGCGTCCCATGCCGCAGCCGAGATCCAGGAATACATCATCCGGACCGATCGAGATTGAATTCATCAAGCAGCGGAAATCGGAATAGCTGACCGGCTGGTAGTCAACGCAATCCGGCAGGCGAATGCCCAATTCATGCAGCGTACGGCGGTCAGACGAACTAATGCCGAGGGAACGGTCGAGGCGCTTGTCCTCTATGCGGTCCGCAATCCAGGCTTTCGCATGACGGAGGTTTCGAATTCTGAAAACCAGCTCGGGCACGTATCGAGCCAAGCGACACATAAGCATTCAGTCAAGCGAGGCGAGCGGGCCTACGCCAAAAGGTTCTCGAGCTTCGAACCGGAAACGATCATGGTTTCGCTGCGCTCCGGGCCATTCGAGACGCTTCCGATCTCTACGCCCGTCTTGCTCTCCAGAAAGTCCAGGTAACGCCGCGCCTCAGCGGGGAGTTGCGACAGGCTCGTAATTCCCTGCGTGGATTTCTTCCAACCGGGAAGTTTCTCAAACACCGGCTTGATAGCCTCCATGCGCCTTGTGCTGGCCGGCATATGCGTAATCACTTTCTCATCGACCTCATACGCAACGCACACCGGGATCTCATCCAAATCATCCAGGACGTCCAGCTTGGTAATAATCAGGCTGTCGAAACCGTTCACTTCCGCGGTGTAGCGCAAAAGCGGCACGTCAAACCAGCCGCAACGCCGCGGCCGCCCTGTTACTGACCCGTATTCGTTCCCGGCACGCCGTATCTTTTCCCCCAGCTCCGTGTGATCTTCCGAAGGAAACGGACCTGCGCCGACTCTCGTGATGTATGCCTTTGAAACCCCGATAATTCCATCAATTCTGTTCGGCGGAACTCCGGTGCCCGTACAGGCGCCGCCTGCGGCCGCGCTCGAGCTCGTCACGAACGGATAGGTACCGAAATCGATATCGAGCATAGTGCCCTGCGCGCCTTCGAACAATACGCTCTTGCCATCCCGGATCATCTGGTTCAGAAGATGAGACGTATCGCAGGTGAGCGGGCGAATTTCGTTTGCCAATTGCTTGTACCGCGTCAGGATCTCTGCAAAATCCACCCGGTCTCCGATTCCAAACGCATTCGCAATGAGCTGCTTGTCTTCCGCCAGGCAGCGGTACAGGCCCTCAAACTCTATGTCCACCAGATCGGCAATCCGCACGCCGCGCCGGGCGATCTTGTCTTCATATGCCGGTCCGATCCCGCGCGATGTGGTGCCGATGGGAATTCTATTTGCGCGGGCTTCGGAGATCTTCTCGATGATCCGATGAAAGGGGAAAATGACGTGTGCCCGGTTGCTTACTCTCAGCTGCGATCTGACGTCGAACCCCGCGGCTTCCAGCGCCAAAATCTCTTCCAGCAGCGCTTCGGGATCGATCACTACGCCATTTCCGAGAACCGCCAACACGCCGGGGCGCAAGACGCCGCTTGGGATCAGCTTCAATACGAATTTGTTGGTCCCGATGAAAACCGTGTGACCCGCATTGTGCCCGCCTTGGTAGCGCGCAACGGCGTCGAACTTCTCGGAGAAGAGATCAACGATTTTGCCTTTGCCCTCATCGCCCCACTGTGCTCCAAGCACAATCAAATTGCTCATGTAATTACTAGCCGAAACCTCAAAACCTCCGATTGTACCGCAGGCTAGACAAGTTCCCTAAAATCATCGACTTGTAAGCACCTCAGCACTCTCGAAGCGCTGCCCGCTGTGTTACTCTTGGCACAATGCAGATGTGTGGCGTCTACAAGGCGCTCGGTCCGCAAGTTTTCCACGAGCTTGTGCGCGG
The DNA here is from genome assembly GCA_963846185.1 of uncultured Acidobacteriaceae bacterium. Taxonomy (GTDB): domain Bacteria; phylum Acidobacteriota; class Terriglobia; order Bryobacterales; family Bryobacteraceae; genus Bog-105. Next base: position 158,681 of record CAWJVA010000009.1, read on the forward strand.
CGTATCCATTGGGAAGCTGAAGACGTACCAGGTTTATGAGCGATTTAAGGCACGCGCGCGCCTGGTGAAGCTCAACTCGGAATCGCTGCGCAAGGCCGAGCCGCGGTTCTGGGCGCGTATCGAGGCAGACGAGGAAGACTTCGCGACGGATCTATCTCAGGTGTTTCTGCTTTCGCACCTGGACATGATTGTGGACGTTCTAAACTTTCTGGGAATACCGAACGAGCAGGGATTTTTCGACAAGGACCTCAAACCGGAAGAGCACCTGACCGAAGGCTGGCAGCAGCGCGTGTTCGATCAGTTCTCGGGCAAATATCCGCGCGAGATTCTGCTCTTCTATATCAATCATCTCGACTGGGAACTCAACAAAACGGACCAGGTGTTCGTGCCGGCTGAATCGCATGCCTGATCTGAACCAGTTCCACGAGCTTGTAAAGAAGGGAAATGTGGAAGGCGTGCGCGCGGCGCTTGCTGAGGATCCAGGCCTGCTGAATGAGACCAACGCCTCCGGCCAAAACGCTTTCGTTCTCGCCAAATACTACCGGCAGGATGCGGTTGCCAACGAGTTGCTCGACCGCCGCCCGAAGCTCGATATTTTTGGACACTGCATCGCCGGACATACGGAGGACGTTCTCGAAGAGCTCCAGCGGCGGCCTGAGTTGCTTGAATCTCACAGCAGCGATGGCTGGACACCGCTGCACCTGGCCGCGTTCTTCGGGCACCCGGAGCTTGCTACGGCGTTACTAGACCGCGGCGCCGATATCGAAGCGCGCTCGACGAATCCGTCTAAAAACACTCCGCTGCATGCCGCAACCGCGGGCGGCCACGCCCAAATCGTGCGATTGCTGCTTCTCAGTGGCGCCAACCCCAGGGCGCGCCAGGAGGGCGGCTGGACCGCTCTCCATTCGGCGGCACAGGCCGGCAATCGCGAGATGGTTGAGGAGTTGGTAGCTCATGGAGCGGATATCAACGCGCGCGCAGATAACAATCAGTCGCCCCTCGATCTGGCGCTCACACGCGGACAGCAAGGCATGGTGACACTGCTGGAAGCGCTGGGAGCAAAGCTGCAATAGATGACGCTGGGTGAACGGCTTGAAGAACTCAGGCGAGGTGCACTAGCTGCTTTCGCGTCGTCTACGTCCCTGGAGGAACTCGAGGGAGTTCGCATCCAGGTGCTGGGGCGCAAAGGAACGCTCGCGCAGATCAGCAAGGAGTTCGGCAAGCTTTCACTCGAAGAGCGCGCGCAACTCGGCAAGCTTCTTAACTCGGTCAAAGAGGACATCGAAACCGAGTTCGAACAGAAGAAGCGCCGTTTTGCCGAATCGCAACTTGCGGCTCGCCTTGCCGAGGAGTGGATCGACGTAACTTTACCGGCGCCGGGAGTTCGCCCGGGCAGTCTGCATCCCGTTACCCAGATACAAACAGAGATCGAAGATTTGTTTACATCGCTCGGATTCGCTGTACTCGATGGCCCCGAGGTGGAAACCGAAGAGCACAATTTCGACGCACTCAACATTCCGCCCACGCACCCCGCCCGCGATATGCAGGACACGTTCTGGCTTGCAGATGGCCATCTGTTGCGCACCCACACCTCACCGGTTCAGGTGCGCGGCATGCGCCTGCTTGGGCCGCCCCTTCGCATGATCGCGCCTGGCCGTACCTTCCGGAACGAGGAAGTGGATGCCTCTCACGAGCACACTTTCTATCAGTTGGAGGGCATGATGGTGGACCGCGATGTTTCGGTCGCGAATCTGATCTACTTCATGAAGACACTGCTCAGCGGCATCTTTCACCGGGATGTGACGGTGCGATTGCGGCCGGGTTACTTCCCTTTCGTCGAACCCGGTTTCGAGCTGGACATCCGGTGTCTGATCTGCGAGGGCGCAGGCTGCTCAGTATGCAAACACAGCGGCTGGGTAGAATTGCTTCCTTGCGGGCTGGTACATCCGAACGTGCTACGGCTCAGCAACATTGATCCTGACGAATGGGGCGGTTTCGCCTTCGGTCTGGGCCTCACACGGCTTGCCATGATGCGATACGGCATCGACGATATTCGTCAGCTTCAGGGCGGAGACCTCCGCTTTCTGATGCAGTTCTAGCGTAGATCGAAGAACAACGTGAAGTTTTCGTATCAGTGGCTCTCCGAACTTGTACCCGGCTTAACGACCGACCCCGCCGACCTCCAGCGTCTGATTACCATGAAGACCGCGGAATGCGAAGGCATTGAAGCGGCCGGCGCTCATTTCGCAAGTGTACTTGCCGTCCGCGTATTGACGGTCGCACCGCCTGCACGCGGCAACAACAAAGCGGTTACCATCGACGCCGGCAACGGTAGGCAGGCAACCGTCGTGTGCGGCGCGAGCAACGTGCGCGCCGGTATGCTGACCGCGTGGGTTCCGCCTGGAGCTGCTCTGGGCGAGAAGCGGATCGGTCTCGTTGTTGTGGATGGCGTCGAAAGCGAAGGCATGCTCGCGAGTGCGGCCGAACTCGGCATCGGGTGCGATCATTCGGGAATCCTGGAACTCACGAATGTCCAGCCGGGCGATCTACTGCCGCGAATGAAGCCGGACTGGATCATCGATATCGACAACAAGAGCTTGACCCATCGACCGGATCTGTGGGGCCATTACGGCATGGCGCGCGAAGTCGCCGCGATTACCGGCCTGGCGCTGCACGATCCGGTCAATCCGGCACTGCTGCCATTTGGGGAACCCGCAATTCAGGTCCAGATCGCCGATCACGCTCTCTGCCCGCGTTACAGCGCGCTCATGTTTGAAAATGTTCGGGTCGCCCCATCGCCCCTATGGCTGCAGGCCCGCCTGGAGCACATCGGACTGAACGCGATCAGCAATATCGTCGACGTCACAAACCTGATTCTTGCCGAACTCCCGCAACCCATGCACGCCTTCGATGCGGACAAACTCGCCGGCGGCGTGATCTACGTTCGGCGCGCTCGCACGGGCGAGCGACTCGACGCCCTGAATGGCGAGACCTATAGTCTCACTGCTGACGACCTCGTGATTGCCGATGCCGCAGGGCCAGTGGCTCTGGCCGGAGTCATCGGTGGCGCAGCTTCCGCCATCTCTGAAGCCACGACTCGCATTGTGCTCGAGAGCGCAAATTTTCAGGCCGCGAGCGTACGGCTTACTTCGTCGCGGCACAAGCTCCGCACAGATGCCTCGGTGCGTTTCGAAAAATCGCTTGATCCCGAAAATACTCTGCGGGGTCTGGCGCGCGCCGTCGAGCTTTTCAACGAGCTCTGCCCGGAGATGCACGTCCTCGGCGGCGTGGCGGATAACTGTGCACCCATTCCGGCCGCAAAACCCATCTGCCTTCCGGTTAGCTTCGTGTCCCGCAAACTCGGGGCGACTGTAAGCGCGACAGAAGTACGCAGGATCCTTGAGTCCCTCGGCTTCGGCGCGGCGGAAACGGAGCACGATCTGCTCACCGTTACGGTTCCGAGCTGGCGCGCGACCAAGGACATCTCAGTCAAAGACGACCTGGTGGAAGAGATTGGCCGAATGATCGGCTACGGTGAAATCACACCGAAGGCGCCGCTGGTCGAGTGCGTGGTTCCTCCCGCAAACCCGATGCGGACCTACTTGCGGCAGGTACGTTCGCAATTTGCGGCGCAGGGCTTCACGGAGATTTACAACTATTCGTTTGTGAACGAAGCCGACCTAAAGCGCCTCCATCTCGACATCGCACAGCACCTGGGAGTCCGCAACCCGATCGCCGCCGAGCTCACGCACCTTCGCACCAGTCTGCTGCCCGGCATCTTCAACAACATCATCAGCAACGTCCGCCACTTCTCGGAATTTCGCATCTTCGAAATCGGCAATGAGATCCACCCGGAGCCGGCCGGGTTGCCGAAGGAGATTCCGCACGCTATGGCAGCTCTGTACGGCGCGCATGCCGACGCGGAGGATTTCTTCGAGATGAAACGCGTCGTAGAGTGCCTCTTTCGGTCTGCCCGCCTGCTCGAAACCGAAGCACGGTCTTACGAACATCCGAGCCGCACCGCGCAGATCGAATGGGAGGGCGCTCAAATCGGCCGCATCTTTGAGCTTCACCCTTCGCTGCTGGAGGCAGAAGGTATCGCGGGCCGTGCCTTTATTTTTGACGTAGACCTCGCGGTGGCACAGCAGATGGCGTCTGCCCGCACCTTTCGCTATACGTCGCCTCGCAAATACCCGACCAGCGGCTTTGATTTGTCGGTGGTGGCCGCTTTTCGAACCCCGGCCCAGCAGATCGAAGATCGGCTCATTTCGCTTGCCGGAGCTGCTCTGGCGAGTATCGAGTTTATCCGCCAGTATCACGGGCGACCGCTGCCGCAAGGCCGCAAGAGTGTCTCCTATCATCTGGAGATCGGCGCAAACGATCACACACTGACCGCCGAAGAGGTGAGTGAAATACGGGCCGGCATCATTAAGAGCATGATCGACGCCGGGTTCGAGCTGCGCGGCCTCGACAATGCGTGAACTTTGCTTCAGTTGCCGTAGTCGCTCAGGAACATTCTCCGCACGTCGTCCCAGTTATCGACGCGGCGGAATGCCCGCTCATAAATGTTGTGCGGCGCCGTGTACAGAATTCCTTCACCGCGAAAGTTGCGCAGATGCCGGACATTGTCATCAATCATGTAATCTGCCGCGATGATGCTCTTGTCCCCGCAAAACACAATGTTGCGCGTGGATATGAAGGGAAAGTGCTGCTGCAGCCAGAAGAACTTCGCTGAAAACGAACACGGCACATCCATTGCCGCCGTGGTAATGAACACTTCATACGATTTCGTCAACTCGCGAACGACGTTCTGGCTGCCGGGCATGACCGGTATGTTGGCGAAGAATTCTTCCTGGTGGAAATATTCTCTGACACGCTCGCGATGGGCGACATCGATGACTTCAAGCACCGCTCTACCGTGAAAATCTTTTGTTGTCAGACTCTGGCCGAACTCGCTGTTGTATCGCTCGAGATAATGCGCCATGGTGTCGGCCATCACCTCATCCATATCAATCGCGATTCGCTTCATCCTGCTCTAAACCATTGAAGCATGCGGTACATCGCTGACAAGATGTGCGTACTCGTACACACGCGATCGATTGGGCAAAAGGGATTTCCGCTTAGAAAATCTGGCCCGGCTGTTGCCGGATTTCCAGGCAACCTTTCCCAGTCGGAAGCACTTTCCCCGGATTCAATGCGCACTGCGGGTCAAACAATTTCTTGAAACGTGCAATCAGGTCGAGCGTATCGGAGGAAAACTGGTGGCCCAGAAGCTCCATTTTTTCCATGCCGACACCGTGCTCGCCGGTAATGGATCCCCCGGACTGCAGGCAGAACTCGAGAATCTCTTCGCCAGCTTGTTGCGCCCGCTGCAAGTCTCCGGGTTTGCGCGGATCAAATGGAATAATCGGGTGCATGTTGCCGTCGCCGGCGTGAAACACGTTGCTAATGTTCAAGCCGTGCTTTTTCCCGATTTCACCAATCGCCCGCAATGTGGGTGCAATCTTCGTTCGCGGAACGACCCCATCCTGCACGTAGTAGGTCGGGCTTACACGCCCGATCGCCCCGAATGCATTCTTACGACCCTTCCAGAGCAGCTCGCGTTCTTCGGCTGACTGCGCAACCCGCACCTGGTGGGCGCCGCAATCGCTGCACACTGCGCTGATACGTCCGGCTTCTTCCTCCACCGCTTCTCTCAGTCCTTCAACCTCAATCAGCAAAACCGCCGCAGCGTCCAGCGGGTATCCAGCGTGCGTTGCCGCTTCCACCATGCGCAGCATGGGACCGTCCAGCATCTCGAGCGCAACCGGAACGATCCCGCGCGCCGTCAACTCGCCTACCGTGTTGCCGGCCTCATCGGTTGAGCCGTAAATCGCAAGCAGCGTTTTGACCATCTCGCGCTGCTTCATCAGCCGTACGCCGATTTTCGTAACCAGCGCCAGCGTTCCCTCGGAACCCGTCAGCAATCCGACGAGATCGTAGCCGGGCTCATCGGGCGCTTTGCCGCCGGCGTGGATGACACTTCCGTCCGGCAATACCGCTTCCAGGCTGACGACATGATTTGTTGTAACCCCGTGGGCGAGAGTATGGGGGCCGCCGGCATTTTCGGCAACATTTCCACCCACAGTGCAGGCGCGCTGGCTGGAGGGGTCCGGCGCATAAAAGTATCCGAAAGGCGCAACAGCCAGGCAGATGTCCAGGTTCACCACACCCGGCTGCACCACGGCTCGCTCGTTCTCGATGTCGATCTCGAGGATCCGGTTCATGCGCGCGAACGAAATCATGATGCCGCCCGCCCTTGCGATGGCTCCCCCGCTCAAACCCGTTCCGGCCCCGCGGCCCACGATCGCAGTATTCTGTGCCGCGCCGCCAGCTTTACCGGCTCAATAACATGTTCGGTGGTTTGCGGAAAGGCAACCAGAACCGGCGCGGCTTTATCAACTCCGCCATCGTATTCATAGAGCTTCAGATCGCCCGGACGCGAGAGGACCCCATTCTTTCCGAGCAGCAACTCCAGCTCTGCAAGAACCGAAGCGGTGACTGAAGTTGCCATAGGCGCTACAGCACGCTCTTAACGTACTGAGTGATGTCATCGCTGGTCCAGTCCTCCGCCATGGGAAACTTGCGCAGGATTCGACCATCCTTGATGAGGTATGTCTCGGGGATCTGATAAGTGCCGTATTCGTTGCTGAGGTTCGCCTGCGGGTCGCGAGCCGTTTCGAAGGCAACCGGAATCCGGCGCAGAAAATCTTGATACTTCTGCGGATTCTTATCGATGCTCATGGCGACAACCACGACGCCGATCTTGCGCGAAGCGCTTCTGAAACGCGTTAAGCGATGGGATCTCCTGCACGCACGGCGGACACCAGCTGGCCCAAAAGTTGAGGACCAGCAGTTTTCCTCCGAACTGATCGGGCGTGATCTTGCGGCCCTCATCGGTGCTGATAGCAAAGCGGGGCGCCTGGCCACCCTCTTTGGCCGAGGTATCGCGCAGACTCAGCACAATAACTCCAACAAACGCGCCGTCAGAACAGCCAGTAACGAGCGCAAAATGTTGTTTGTATTCACAGCGGAAGTGTCGTGCCGTCGCCGCCCGTGCGGAGGCTGGTACGTGGCCCGGAAATTTATCAGTATCCAACGGATGCTCCGAGGCATCCAAACATGTGGATGTTTGTTACCCGAAAAGCAGAGTTTTCCGCCTCGCACCTATGCCGAATTCCGGATCTGGACGACGCTGCAAATTACGAGCTTTTCGGCGAAGATGCGAACCCGCATGGTCACGGACACAACTACATTGTGGAAGCCACGGTCGAAGGCGATCCGGACCCCGTTACCGGAATGGTGGTCGATCTCAAGGAAGTAAAGGGGATTCTCGAGCAGGAAATGGTAGCGCCGATGGACCATCGCTTTCTCAACTATGAGGTTCCACCTTTTGACCGTGTCGTCCCAACCACTGCTAACCTCGCTACTGAAATCTGGCGCCGACTGGATGCGCCGCTGGCGGCGCGCTCGTTGAACCTGTATCGTATTCGGGTTTTCGAAACATCAGACCTGTACGTAGATGTCTTTCGCGAGGATGGCCCCCGCTGACCCCGCCATGATCACTTTGACCCGGCGCTATCATTTTCGTCATCGCATCGCATGCATACCGCTGAGCTGAGCGATGGCGAGAATGCCCGCCTGTACGGGAAATGTAATAACCCGTTCGGCCATGGGCACGATTACATTCTGGAAGTCACGTGGCCGGTCAGGTCGATCCGCGAACCGGATCTACTCGTGTCCATCACACGCCTCGACGAGCTCGTGGCGACCGTGATACTACAGCGCTTCGCTCATCGCAACATCAATTTGGACGTGCCGCAGTTCCGGCAGCTGGTGCCGACAACCGAAAATATTGCGTGCGTAATTGCAAATTCTGCTCGCTGACAACTGGCGCGCTCTGAGCCGCTCGCCTGACGAACAGGCCGCGATTGCACCGCATCCACTGCAGGAAACGGATCGCAACGGATTCGAGGTAATCCTGGCTGCGCCCGAACCGAAATCTTTGCTGGAACTCAGCCCGAAAGTGTGACCGTGAAAGCCTAAACCTAAAGCTCCCATGAAGCACGCGGCCGCCGTCAAGCAGAGCGGCCCCGTGATCGAACTTCGTCGAAATCGCCGATCCATTGCGTCGCATATGCGGGACGTGATCCGCGCTCTGGGCGAGGATACGGAACGAGACGGGCTGGTGCGCACGCCGGAGCGCATTGAAAAAGCGCTTGCAATTATCTCACCAGCGGATATTCCGCCGACATGAATCGCATCGTAAATAATGCGTTGTTCGACGTCGAAGTACGACGAAATCGTCATCGTCCGCGATATCGAATTCTTCAGCATGTGCGAGCACCATATGCTGCCGTTTTTCGGTAAGATGCATGTCGCCTACCTGCCCGAAACGAAAGTCATCGGACTCAGCAAAATTCCACGGATCGTCGACGTCTTCGCCCGCCGCCTGCAGATTCAGGAGCGGCTGACGCAGCAGGTCGCGGAAACATTGCAGCAATGCTCGACCCGAGCGGCGTCGCCGTGGTCTGCGAAGCGCGGCACTTCTGCATGATGATGCGCGGCGTGGAAAAGCAGCATTCCGGCGCCATCACTAGCGCCATGCTGGGCGCCTTCCGCGAGAACAAAGAGACGCGCGACGAATTCCTGTCCCTTATCGGCCAGCGCGCCCGCGGCCATCTAGACGCCCGTCCGGCGCGGTCTACATTTGCGTGTTAGCATCGGGTCATGAGCGACCAGAGCCGCCTGTTTCAGGCTGGCCCCGATCCCTTCGGCCGCATGTGGACGTCGCAGTTTCGCTGGCTTCAAACAGGCATCACAATCCGCCATGCAGATACCGTTGACGTGAAGTTTTTCGTAACGCCCGACGGGGGCGATACCGGAAGAAAAAGTCATCGCTCTGCCGCACGCCGATCTGCTCGAGCTACGCGCGAGCGACGGCAGGCAATTGACCGATCCACTTTGCCTGCGCATCGCAGCCGCGCATCTTCGCCACATGATCGAGACATCGGAAGACATGGAAAAAACGCTGGTCGCCGTTTCAGCCCCGAGGAATTGGCCGCTTACGATGCGAATTGAACAGTGTAACAGTTCCACAGCGCGCGATGATCCATCGGGCAGCGAGGCGGCCTGCGTCCTAGCGAACTGGTCTCCGGCCAAAAAGGAAGTTATTCGTACCGTTTTAAATGCAAAAAGGAATACTTATGGTTACTTGTCCCAATTGTGATGCTCCCATCGATGTGGAAGAAGAAGAACTCGACGAGGGGGACGTCCTTTCCTGTGACGAATGCGGCGCATCCTTAAAGGTTGCCAGCGTGAACCCGGTTGAACTCGAATCCGAGGAAGACGACGAAGACGAGGACGACGAGATTTCGATTACGACGAAGACGAGGACGAAGAAGACGAGGATGAGGACGAAGACGAAGGTGAAGAGAGACTGGCAATAGTGCTGCGGTTTCTGCTCTCGCATGGCTTTTTCCAGAGCGCGTTCTCGTCTGCTAAAAAGCGTACTCCTGCCGACCATGTTTGCCGGCGCCCTGTGCTGCTTCGCCCAGGTTGAGCCTCCGGTTGTCGGCCAGGACGCCGGAACCACTCGCGCAATTCAGGGCACGGTACTGTCCGAGAGCGGGGCTCCCGTGCCCGGGGCCGTTGTTCTGCTGAAGAATATGAAGACGCTGCAGATGCGTTCGTACGTCGCTCAGAACGACGGCAAGTATCATTTCTACGGCCTCAGCACGGACATGAACTACCAACTCCGCGCACAGAACAATGGCTTGACCAGTAAAGCCAAGAATCGTGAGCGTGTTCGACAGTCATAAACTCATAACTGTGAATCTGAAGCTCGTGAAGAAGCTCAAAACCTGATCGAATGCACGCCACCGTTTCGCGTATCAAGCAAATCGCAGTAGTGCCCATCATCCGGGCTCCCGGCCGGGATTCCGCGCTTGCGGCCGTCGAGGCGATCGTCGCCGGAGGGATCGATTGCGTAGAAGTCACCATGACGGTTGAGGGCGCGGTGCAGGTGATCGAGGCCGTAGCAGATCGTTACGGCGACCGTGTGCTGCTGGGAGCCGGGACGGTGCTCGACCCGGAAACCGCCCGCACGTGCATGCTCGCCGGCGCGCAATTCTTCGTTACACCCAGTCTCAACCTGCGAACCATCGAGATGGCCAAGCGCTACAGCAAGCCCATCTTTCCGGGTGCGCTGACGCCGACCGAGGTGTTGACGGCGTGGGAGGCGGGTGCGGATGGAATCAAGGTCTTTCCCTGCAACGCGCTTGGCGGGCCAAAGTACATCAAGGCACTCAAGGCGCCCTTCCCGCACATCGAGCTGATTCCTACCGGTGGAGTCAACCTCGAAACGCTACCGTCGTTTCTCGAAGCAGGGTCGCTCGGCCGTCGGAGTGGGTAGCGAACTCGTCGATTATAAGAGCATCGCGGCGGGGGACTTCCAGATCGTGACAGAGCGCACGCGGCAGTTCCGGGATGCGGTTGCCGCTCATCGCAGCCGTTGCTAATAGCGCGGAACGCTGGGATCTATTTCGATGCTCCAGCGGTCAATTCCGCCAGTGATGCTGGCGCAATTTTCCACGCCGTGTTCCCGCAGCCACACAGCTACTTGCAGGCTCCGGACTCCATGGTGGCAGAGGATCAACAGTTCACGGTCATCTGCCAAGCCCTCCAAGCGCTGCAGTTGTGCCGGAATGTCCTGCATCGGGATCAGTTGTGAATCAAGCAGATGCGCAAGAGCGTACTCCTGCGGCTCGCGAACGTCAATCACCACCGCCTGAGCCGGGATTTGAAGCTTTGCGGCTGCCTGCTGCGGTGTGATCTCGAGTTGTTCTGCCATCTTTCCCCAATGTACTCAAAGCGCAGAGGGCCTGGTTGGCGATCGCTCGCGCCTGAAAGCAATCGCCGCCCGGAAGCGGACGGCGTTCAAAACTTCTGTACTAGAACCAGTATTGCTTTCAGCCCGGTGCGGCCGCAGCTCTTGCGTTAGGCTGCGGCCAGTTCAAAACCGGAGGTATCGTCCTCGACCACTTCACCGGCTGCCCGTTGCCGATCGATTGTTTCCTGGCACGGGACACAGTACGCAGCCCACGGCAGCGCCTTGAGCCGCTTCTCCGGAATGGGCTCCTCACAGCGCAGGCACGTGCCGAAGGTCTCTTCCTCCATCCGGCTCATGGCAGCCTGTACTTCCTTCAGCAGCTTGGATTCCCGATCCAAATTGCGAATCGCCACTTCCCGGTTGAGCTGCTGTTGCAGCCGGTCGAATTCCTCCGCCGCATTCTCGATCAGAATCTCCTCCCGATCCGAGCTGCCGGCCTGCAGTTCCTTCCTCTTTGCTTCCAGTGCTCGCCGGAAGTCATTTACACTTGCTTTCGTCATCTCTCCTTCTCCTGCCGCAAACTGCCAAGGCATACAGACACCCATCTCTGCTGCGCCGGTCTTCGTAAACCGATCAATCTTTTGGGGAACTGAGCCGCTCCCGATTGGGATGGCGCGCTGGAGCCTTACTAACTGATACTTGATGCGCACCCACTCACGGAAGTTGCAATCCTTCGTCGTCTGTAATTAAAACTACGGAAGGTTTTCCCATTCAGGCGATTGCCGGACATCGACATCCGTGCACCGCTTCTAATGGATGGAGTGACGCCATCTGGCGGTTCCGAATTTTAGCATGGTTCGCCACTGCAGGTAAATCTGCCAATACAGATCTTGATCTCTGGGGATATTACATCCTACTCACGCGCTTGTGAACCGCAACATCAGACAGCGCTGGCGAATCTGAAAGAGAGGGACAGCGCGGGCCGACTACCCGATGTTGGGTATTATGCACAAGTAATCCACAACATCTAGTACTCAGGTCGAAACTTCTGTATTGACGGGTGAGAAAATTAGAGCTTAGATAGGTACTGCAAGCCAATCACCGACCGCCCCCGAAGAAAGGCCCAATCCCGTCATGGGACAGCTCAGTGTAAATATAGCCGTTAAAGTGAAAGAACTGCATCGTTCATTGAAGAAGGAAGAGCGCACCGGCGTGTCGTTCCCCCGCTTCTTCACCAGCAAGTTGGAAGCGGGCGTTACGCCCTATGATCTTGTCAGCTGGGAGCAGCGCACCGCCACCATCGGAAACGACAAGGGATCGTTGATTTTCGAGCAGCGCGATGTAGAAGTGCCTGCCGATTGGTCGCAGACCGCTACGAACATCGTCGCCAGCAAGTACTTTCACGGCCGGATGGGGACGCCCGAGCGGGAATCGAGCGTTGCCCAACTCGTGCATCGGGTGGTGGACACCATCGCCGGCTGGGGGCTCGCCGGCAACTACTTCAAGACGGCCGAAGACGGCGAGAACTTCCGAAATGAGCTTGCCCACCTGATGCTGACACAGAAGGCTTGCTTCAATTCGCCGGTCTGGTTCAACGTAGGCGTCCGCGAGTCGCGCGGCTACGGCTTTTACTTCGACGAAGCGTCACAGACAGTCAAGAAGCTTATTCCTGGCGAAAATCATCCGCAGTGCTCCGCCTGCTTCATCAACTCCGTTTCGGATAACCTCGAGTCCATTCTCGATCTGGCCAAGACCGAGGGCATGCTCTTCAAGTGGGGCTCCGGTACCGGCACGAACCTGTCCGCCATTCGTGAGGAAGACGCTCTCCTTTGGGGCGGCGGCCGCGCTTCCGGGCCGCTCAGCTTCATGAAGGGCTTCGATGCCTTCGCCGGCGTCATCAAGTCCGGCGGCAAAACCCGCAGAGCCGCCAAGATGGTGATCCTGAACGCCGATCACCCGGATATTGAGAACTTCGTCTGGTGCAAAGCCAAGGAAGAGAAGAAAGCGCACACGCTGATCGATGCCGGCTACGATTCCTCGCTCGACGGCGATGCCTACAGCTCGATTTTTTTCCAGAACGCAAATAACTCGGTCCGCGCGACCGATGAGTTTATGCAGGCCGTGGCCGACGATATCGACTGGTGGACACGCAGCGTGGTCAGCCAGCAACCGGTAAAGCGCCTGAAGGCACGCGAGCTGATGCGCGAGATCGCCGAAGCGACTCATCAATGCGGCGATCCGGGCATGCAGTTCGACACCACAATCAACCGCTGGCACACTTCTAAGAACACGGCGCGCATCAATGCGTCGAACCCGTGCTCTGAGTACATGTTCCTCGATGATTCAGCATGCAACCTGGCATCGCTCAACCTGATGAAGTTCGTCGGTCCCGACGGAAATTTCGATGTAGAAGCATTGCGGCACGCTGTGGACACGATTATTCTTGCCCAGGAGATCCTGGTCGATAACGCCAGTTATCCGACCGAGAAGATCGCCAAGAATTCGCACGATTTCCGTCCGCTCGGCCTCGGTTATGCCAACCTGGGCGCGCTTTTGATGTCGCTCGGCCTTCCTTATGACAGCGATCAAGGCCGGGATTTTGCTGCGGCGATCACCGCCATCATGTGCGGCCAGGCATATCTGACCAGCGCTCGCATCGCAGAAGCGGTCGGCCCCTGCGCGGGTTATCCGGAGAATGAAGATCCGTTCCTGGACGTCATCCGCATGCACTGGAACGCGGTCAATGCCATCGACAGCAAGCGCGTGCCGAGCGCTATGTTCCGAGCCGCCGAAGAGTGCTGGCGCGAAGCCTATGAAGCCGGCTCCCTAACCGGTTTCCGCAACGCTCAAGTTACCGTGCTTGCTCCCACCGGAACGATTGGCTTCATGATGGATTGCGATACCACCGGCATCGAGCCCGATCTGGCATTAGTGAAGTACAAAAAGCTCGTCGGCGGCGGTGTTATCAAGATCGTCAACAATACAGTTCCACAGGCTCTCATTAAACTCGGCTACACCGCCGAGCAAACAGAACAGATCGTCAGTCACATCGATTCGACCGGCACCATCGAGGGTGCTCCGCACATCAAGCCCGAGCATCTGGCCGTCTTCGATTGCAGTTTCCGCCCCCAAAACGGCAGCCGGTTCATTCACCACACCGGGCACATCCGCATGATGGCAGCCGTCCAACCGTTCATCTCCGGCGCGATCTCGAAGACCATCAACATGCCAGAGGAATCCTCGGTCGAGGACATCATGGCTGCCTACATTGAGAGCTGGCAGCTCGGCCTCAAAGCGGTGGCCATCTATCGCGACGGTTCGAAGCGGGTGCAACCCCTCAGTTCCGGCACTGGAAAGGGCGAAAAGAAGCTTACAGCAGCCGCTCCTGTCCAGCCGCAGGTCGTCGAAAAGATTGTCTACAGGCCGAACCGCCGCAAACTGCCGGACGAACGTCAATCGCTCACTCACAAGTTCTCTATCGGCGGGCACGAGGGCTATATCACAGTAGGACTTTACGCCGACGGAACACCGGGTGAAGTCTTCATCACGATGGCCAAGGAAGGCTCGACCATCTCCGGCCTGATGGATACCCTCGCAACTTCTATCAGTTACGGCCTGCAGTACGGCGTGCCGCTGAAGTTTTTTGTGGATAAGTTCAGCCACGTTCGCTTTGAGCCGAGCGGCTGGACCGGCAACCAGCAGGTCCCGTACGCTAAGTCGATCATCGACTATATCTTCCGCTGGCTCGGTGCGCGTTTCTTAGGCATCAGCGAAAGCAGCGAAGCGGGAGATACGACCAAATTGCGCCCCACAGAGCCCGATCCACAAGTGGCTCTGCCCTTTGATGCCAATGTAATTAGCGATGCACCGCTTTGTTCGGAATGCGGCAGCATCATGACGCGGAATGGTTCCTGCTACAAGTGCGAGAACTGCGGCGGAACCTCAGGCTGCTCGTAACGCCTAACCTTTTTCCGATCTCGAGGCCGGATCTCACCAGTAGCGGTGAGACCGGCCTTTCTTCTGCTTATTCCCTAAAGGGCGCCTCGATTTAAGCCGATGCACTGCTTGAGCGTTTCGGATGCGCCGTCTTGGTCTCCTCAAAATTTTAGCGGTCATCAGTGCCTGCCCGGCACTCAGCCTGGGTGCGACCAGCGTAAGTGTTCCCGCTTCGCATGATTTCGGCCAGGTAGCCGTCGGTTCAGGCACACCCGTGTCCTATGCATTGACCACCTCGTTCAGCGGTCTGTCGGCGAAATCCGGCGTTCGCACTGACATACGGCCTCGACTTCGGTATTGGCTCGGCTTCCTGCAGCACAAACTCCGGCGCCACCACCTGCTTACTGGCAGTGACATTCAGCCCAAAAAATGCCGGCTTGCGCCTGGACTCAGTCGTGATCAAGGATCAGCAAGGCAACCTGCTCGGCGCGGTTTTTCTGCATGGCATCGGACAAGCTGCTCAGATCGCCATGTACTCCGGCACAATCGCCCCTTATGCCGGAACGGGATCTCTGGGCTACTCGGGTGACGGCGGGCTGGCCACGAATGCCACGCTTTTCAATCCTAGCGGCCTCGCGATCGATCAGGCCGGCAATGTTTACATCTCCGACACAGTGAATCAGGTCGTTCGAAAAGTGAGCACGACCGGCATCATCACCACCATCGCGGGCAATGGAATCGCCGGATTCTCCGGAGACGGCGGGAGAGCCACTCAGGCCGAGTTGCAGGGCCCTGCTGGTCTGGCCGTGGACGGCATGGGCAACCTCTACATCGCCGATGAAGGGAATAATCGAATCCGGAAAGTCACATCTGCCGGTACCATCAGCACGGTTGCCGGAGGGGGCGTTCCGAAAGCGCCGGCTGATGCCTTGGGTAACGGTGGTCCGGCTGCAAACTCCGTTCTCTACGGCCCGAACGATGTTGCCGTTGATGGCGCGGGCAACCTATACATTGCAGATTCGTTCAACAACCTCGTGCGCGAGGTAAATTCCTCAACGGGTTTAATCACGGTGGTGGCGGGCGGCGGCACCGGCAGGTGGAACTGACGGCGTTGGCGACGGTGCTCCGGCATCCAGTGCCGTCCTCTCCAATCCACGCGGCGTCGCCCTCGATGCGAGCGGCAACATCTACATCGCTGACTCCGGCCACAGCCTGGTTCGGCAAGTGAGCGCAATCTCGGGTCTCATCACCGCATTCGCCGGCAATGGGACATACGGTTACAGCGGCGATCTCGGGCCTGCCACAAGCGCCGCGCTGAGTAAACCGGCTGCCGTACGCGCCGATGCCGCCGGAAACGTCTACATCGCCGATGCGGCCATCAACTTCATTCGCGTCGTGCAGGCGTCAAATGGAATCATCTCTACCCTTACCGCTATTAGCGTCGCGAGCGCTGCCGTCGCAGATCCAGGCGACCTGGCGCTCGATGCGAGAGGCAATCTCTATATTTCAAACCCTTCGAACAACACCATCGTCGAGATGCTGCCGATCCCGCAGCCGGTCTCTTTCGGAACGGTGAACGTCGGCCAGGCGAGCGCATCATTTCCTTTCACCGTTCTCAATGTCGGCAACCTCCCGCTCAGCTTCACGGCCATGAACCTGAGCACAGGATTCAGCCAGCAGCCATCGGCAGCGCCCAACTGCTCCACGTCCTCTGCCCTCGCCCCGGGAGCATCGTGCGTAATCACACTCGCGTTTGTGCCTTCGAGCTCCGGCAGCAAAACGGGCTCGCTCGCGCTATCCGATAATTCGCTGTCGCAGCCCAATCAGACGCTCACGTTGAGCGGCACCGGCGCAAACGGCCCGGTTCCACAGGTTGTCGTCAGTCCCACAGCCATTTCGTTCGGCACCGTTAGCGTCGGCCTAACGACCACACCCCTGATCCTTACTCTGTCGAATACCGGGACCGCGGCCTTATCGATCGCCGGCATGTCGCTCTCCGGCCTCAATACGCTCGACTTCAATATTTCGAGCAACTGCCAAAGTTCTCTCGCCGCAAATTCGAGCTGCGCTATTTCGATCACGTTTTCACCGGGTGCGGCCGGCGTGCGCAGCGCATCCCTTGTCATTACGGACAATGTCGGAAGCTCGCCGCAAAACATTCCGCTGACGGGAACAGGCACTACCCTGACGCCTGGCGCGTCACTGTCCATGGCCAGCTTGAACTTCGGCAACGTTTCCGTCGCCACTGTCAGCACGGCCCAGACCGTCTCGTTGACCAACTCCGGCGCGGCGCCCCTGACGATCACAAACATTCAGGTGAATGGCTCGAATGCGAGCGACTTTCTCCATCGGTTCAACGTGTTCCGGCAGTTTGGGGGTCAATTCGAGCTGCAACGTGTCGGTCGTTTTCTCCCCAACTGCGAGCGGCGCGCGGACTGCATCACTGACATTCGCGGATTCCGCGTCCGGTTCGCCGCAGATAGTAATACTCAGTGGAACCGGCATCTTGCATCCGGCGGCGGCAATCAGCCCGGGCAACCTCAACTTCGGCGCCCATACCGTAGGCGTAAGCGCCGCAGCGCAAGCAGTCACATTCTCCAATACAGGCAACGCTGCGCTCAGCATCTCTTCAGTCGCGCTGGCCGGCCTCAATCCGTCGGACTTTCAAATCGCAAGCGGCTGCCCGGCCACGCTCGCGGTGGGTGCGAGTTGCTCCGTTTCCATCAGTTTCAGGCCGACAACGACGGGCTCTCGGAGCGCCATGCTGTCCGTTATCAGTTCAGCCGCCAACTCACCCCATATCGTCGGACTAAGCGGGTCCGGAGCAGCGGTTCCGCAGGCCACACCAAGCGTGACGAACCTCGATTTTGGCCTGGTTCCGCTGGGCTCCAGCAACACGCTGATCGCATCGATACAAAATCCCCAGAGCACCGCCATCCAGCTCAACAGCGTCTCTTTAACTGGCACGAACGCCGATCAGTTCATCATCGCTGCAAGCTCCTGCAGCGGGAACCTGCAGGCAAGCGCATCCTGCTCCATAGCCGTTGAGTTCGCACCCGCGATTCTCGGGCAAATGACCGCCTCACTGAACATTACCGAATCTTCATCGTCCGCCGTTTTGTCCGTCAGCCTCACGGGAACAGCAGTTCGAACCTTTACTCTGCACAGCGGGCATACGGCGGTCCAGGCAGTCTTCACGCCCTGGGACGCCAACTGGTGGCTCGGCGGTGGTCTCCAGACCGGGTATCCTTGGGGATCATCCGGAGACCTTCCTGTTCCAGCCGATTTCGATGGCGATCACCAGGATGACCTGGCTACATTCACACCCGCTACGGGCAAGTGGCTGATCCGGCTCAGCAGCAACCCTGGAGCGTTCGCTTCTCAACAATGGGGTCAGGCCGGCGATGTGCCAATGCCGGCCGACTACGATGGCGACGGCAAGGCCGATCTGGCGGTCTGGCGTCCGTCCACAGGAGCGTGGTTGATTCAGCTCAGCAGTAATCCCGGCGCTTTCTCTTCACTGACTTGGGGTTCGAGCAGCGATATACCTGTGACCGGCGATTTTGACGGCGATGGGAAAGCCGATATCGCCGTCTGGGAGTCTTCATCAGGAGGCTGGTGGATCGTCCCAAGTAGTGCCCCGAGTACGGTCTTGTCGGGATACTTGGGCGACCCAGGCGATATCCCTGTGCCCGGTGACTATGATGGCGATGGCAAATCCGATTTCGCCGTCTACCGCCCCTCGAGCGGTTCATGGTTCATCATTCCCAGCAGCGCACCGGGCACTATGATTTCAGAACAGCTCGGAGTGCCGGGTGATATTCCGGTCCCGGGAGACTACAGCGGCACGGGCCGCTTCGAACCGGCCGTTTGGCGTCCATACATCGGCTACGTGTTCACGAGCTCCGGATACGAATCGCCGCACCCGCTCACAATGTCGGAATGGGTGCTGCCGGGCGCTATTCCTTAGCGGTTTCTCGATGTAAACATCTTTTCCCGCGTTCAGAGAGTCAATCGCCAGCTTTCAAAGCCATGTGCGAATTATGTGACCCGCCCGGCACTCCTTTGACGGAAAAGGATTTCTATGTACCGGTTTGCTTTTCTTGTCCTCCTGTCCTTGTTTTGCGCTTTGTTTCCAACGAATCCGGCCTTCGCTAGCGGCCACCCAACCACCACCACGGCGCGCACCGCGACGGTGAGCGATGCCCAGATTGAGGCCACTATCCGGACTAAGCTGGCGAAATCGAAAATCGGCAAAGACGGTTTCCACTTTCATGTTCAGCGTGGGGTAGTCACCTGGGAAGGAAGCACGAATGTCGTCCAGCACAAAGGGTCGGCCACGCGAATGGCCAAGGCCGCAGGCGCCGTGCAGGTGGTAAACAATATCCA
Organism: uncultured Acidobacteriaceae bacterium; assembly: GCA_963846185.1. Classification (GTDB taxonomy): domain Bacteria; phylum Acidobacteriota; class Terriglobia; order Bryobacterales; family Bryobacteraceae; genus Bog-105. The sequence goes on from CAWJVA010000009.1 coordinate 177,876, forward strand.
GATCAGCGCCGCTGCCAAGGAAAAAGCAGCCGGCAACCTGAAAAAGGCCACGGTTCAGGACTGACCGATCGGCGGCCCAGCCGCTACATTCGCGTGCTAGAGTGGTGGGGAAAATCACCATATTGATGAAACGCTGTATTTTTCTCCTCCCCGCAACACTCGTTTTCACGACTCTTGCGTGCGCACAGACCACTCCCGCCAGCCAGACAAATCCCACTTCCGCGCCGCCGCCCTCATCGGGCTTGAAGGTTAGAGGCCCTGAAGCCGTTAGCCAGCAGGAACCCAACCGTGTGGTGGCCACCATTGACGGCAAACAGATAACGGCCAAGCAGGCGATGGACATGCTGAAGGCGCTGACGCCCGAGCAGCGCTCGCAGGTTGAAAAGCGCCTCCCCGACGTCGTGCAGCAGATCTATATGACGGATCAGTTGGCCGACGCCGCGGTCAAACAGCATCTCGAGGATCAGTCTCCTTGGAAAGAGCAACTGGAATTCATGCGCAACCAGATTCTGGCACGCGCGTATCTGACCAATCTTGCCCAGAACACCCAGAACACCGGCACGCAGGTCGATCCGAAGCAGTACTACGATTCGCATCCGAAAGAATTCGATCAGGTCAAGCTGAGCGGCATCTTCATCAACTTCACTGCCCCCGGAACCCCGGCCGGGGCCGCATCGAGTGGCGCACGGACGGAGGAAGCGGCTCGCCAGAAGGCCGAGGATGTCAGCAAGAAACTTAAAGCGGGTTCCGACTTCGCAGCCTTGGCCCGGACCGAATCCGATAACCAGCAGGTGGCGGCCAAAGGCGGCGACCTCGGCACCTACACGATAGGTGATCCCAACATGCCGGCGGATCTTAAAGCCGCGATCGAAAAGTTGCAACCCGGCCAGGTCTCCGAGCCTGTGCGTCTACAGAATTCCTTTCTCATCGTGAAACTCGATAGCCGTAACAAGGTTCCGTTTGAGACTGCACGCGCGGCTCTGGTTCAGCGCCTCACTAATGAAAAAAACCAGGCTGCGGTGAAACAGGAAATGGACAAATATAAAATCCAGGTAACCGACCCGGCCTTCTTCGATGCGTCCAGCTCTCCAGCTCCGAACGTACCATCGCTACAGCGGCCGACGCCCGCTTCCGGCCCGGGTGCTGCTGCCTCCAAACCGCAAGGACAGCGCTAAGCTCAAGCACTCCATCACGAAAGTTTTGATCGGGTTACCCGAATTGTCAGGTAACCCGATTTTTGTGTCGGTAGGCTCACAATTGACTGCGCACCGGGGCAAATTATTGTCCGGCTCACTCGATCGCGGTACGCAGATTCACGCGGCGAGCTTCATTCGCCATCGCCACATCGTGCTCGATAGCTATCTGCTTGCCCGCTCGAGCCTGCTCCGTCTCATCCTGGTGCATGAGATCTTTCATTTCGTGTGGCCCCGGCTTGGCAACCAGCACCGGGCTACCTACGCTAGCCTCGTTCTCGCCGAGCAGTACGGCGGCGCCCGGGGTGAACTGGGCGAATCAGCCGCAATCGGCAAACTCTCATTTCAGACAGCGGACTCCACCCAGAAAAGCCTTCGCTGGCGTGAATACATCTGCGAAAGTTTTTGCGATACGGCCGCTTGGCTGTATGCCGGTGTGACTACTCATCGCGAATTCACTCTGGCGGCGCGTTGGAGAGGCCGGCGGGAAGAATGGTTCCAAAGCGTCTTTTCCGCAGGGCGCATGTGCTAGCGCCGCCCTATACCAGTTCCTGCCGTGACGTCCGAAGTTGCTTTGAAGTTAGACTGGTATTGGTAACCGGCTGTGCCTCTTCGCCTCCAATCCGCTCTGATGTCACTCGCCGCAATAGCGATGCTTTTGGCCTCCTCCTGCGCGCCATCCAAATCGAAAGCGACGAGCGAAGCAGCCCGCGCGGCTGAGGCGGCCCGCAAACCGGCCCCCGGCTTCACCCTGAAAGACGAAAACGGAACGGCGGTCAGCTTATCCGATTACAAAGGTAAAGTTGTTCTTCTGAACTTCTGGGCCACCTGGTGCGGCCCATGTCAAATTGAAATTCCGTGGTTCGAGCAGTTTGAGCAGCAATACAAATCACAGGGCTTCGCGGTCCTGGGCGTGTCCATGGACGAAGACGGTTGGACGGCGGTGAAGCCCTTCATTGCCTCGCACAAAGTCAACTACCGCATTCTGCTCGGTAACGATTCTGTGGGCCAGCTCTACGGCGGCGTCGATTCGCTGCCCACCAGCTTCATCATCGATCGGGAAGGACGGTTAGCTTACACGCACGTGGGGTTGGCCGGAAAGAATGAATATCTCAGCGAAATCCAAAGCCTGCTTGCTTCGAAGCAAGAGAGTGCTTCCTTGCGCCCTCCTGCTGCCGGTTTGCTGCTGGGCTCAGCAAAATAAGCTAATCGTCAATCAGCCGGATACACTCACCGCCAAGCGCGGCGCAACCGTTTCGCAGACGCTCAAAGTGTCCGTCCTGCCCGGGCTGCATGTGAACAGCGACAAGCCGAAGGACGAATATCTGATTCCGCTGAAGCTCACCTGGACCGGCGGACCGCTCGAAACCAAATCGGTTTTGTATCCGAAGTCGGAGGACATAAAAGTCGGCAACCAGGATCTCTCTGTGTTTACCGGCTCTTTTGGAATTCAAACCGAGTTCAAAGTCCCGGAGAACGCTCCTGCCGGACCCGCAACCATGACCGGCAAACTACGCTATCAGGCGTGCAATAACGAAATGTGCTTCCGGCCTTCTTCAGCAGACGTGAAGCTGCCCGTCGTCATTGAATAGGCTGCTGATTCGCCCGGGGGCGATCGGTGATTGCATTCTCTCGTTTCCTGCCCTCGCACATCTCAAAACCGACTACACGGAAGTTTGGGTCCCATCCCCGGTCGTTCCGCTCATCGGATTCGCCGATAAGGTCCGCTCGATCTCCTCGACCGGTCTCGACATGGTGGGTATTGGCGACCTTGGGATTCCCGCCGCGCTTCGGAAAGAGCTCGAAAAACTCGATTCCATCGTCAGCTGGTACGGAGCGAACCGTGAGGATTTTCGCCAGGCTCTCGCCGATGCCGGCATCTTGCCTGAGTTCCATGCGGCGCTACCGCGGCCCGATTATACGGAACACGCAACAGACTTCTTCGCAAGGCAAGTTCACGCCCCAACCGGCCAAGTGCCTCGCATCGCGATGCCCCCGATGCAGCCGAGAAACTCAGCGGTAATCCATCCCTTTTCCGGCAGCCCTTGCAAAAACTGGTCGCTCGAGAACTTCACCGGACTCGCGCAGCGCCTGCCCTGTCCGGCGGACTGGGTCCGCGGCCCCGATGAACATCTCCCCGGAGCAACTCACATCGAAAACCTTGCGAATCTCGCCGCTTGGATGCTCGGCGCGCGGCTCTATATCGGTAATGATTCAGGGATCACCCATCTCGCGGCAGCGGCGGGCTGCCGGACGCTCGCAATTTTCGGCCCGACAAACCCGGACGTCTGGGCGCCGCGCGGCCCGAACGTAACGGTGCTCCGATCGGATCCGCTGCGCGAACTGAATGTCGGAACTGTGCTGGCCGCCGCTAATCGGCTGCTTGACTCGCCGTAGTTGTGGGTCGCCAGCGCACGATTGGTTTGCGTGCCGCGGTCACTTCATCCACGCGCGGTGTTCGCGTCGAATGTGGAGCTTTCAGTACCAGCTCGGGATTCTCTTCCACTTCCTGAGCAATCGAAATCATGGCATCGGCAAATAGATCGAGCTCACGCTTGCTCTCAGTCTCTGTCGGCTCGATCATGAGCGCGCCGCGTACGATCAGCGGAAAACTGACCGTATATGGATGAAAGCCGTAATCGATCAGCCGCTTTGCGATATCCCCGGTACGTACGCCCTTTTTGGCCTGCCGGTCGTCGCTAAAGACGCATTCATGCATGCTGGGTGCATCGTACGCGATCTGGTAGTACGGCTCAAGCAACGCCCGAATGTAATTGGCATTCAGTAAAGCATCAAGAGTCGCCTGCCGTAGCCCGTTGCCGCCATGGGCCATGATGTACGCCAGCGCGCGGACGAGTACACCAAAATTCCCATAGAACGCGCGCACGCGCCCTATCGATTGCGGACAGTCGTAGTTCCAGGTCCATCCGTCCGCCTCGCGCTTGAGTCTTGGGGTCGGAAGAAATGGCGTGAGCACCTTGCCAACAGCTACCGCGCCTGCCCCTGGTCCGCCTCCTCCGTGAGGAGTGGAGAAGGTTTTGTGCAGGTTGAGGTGCATGACATCCACGCCGAAGTCCCCTGGCCGCGCAACGCCGACCAGCGCGTTCATATTTGCTCCGTCCATGTAGACGAGCGCACCTCTGTCATGCAAAATGCCGCAGATCTTGCGAATGTTTTCCTCGAACACACCTACCGTGTTGGGATTCGTGATCATCAGGCCGGCCACATCGCTGTTGACCACGCGCTCCAGCACTTCGAGGTCGATCATGCCGCGATCATTCGATTTGATGTTCTCGACCGTGTAGCCGACCATCATGGCGGTCGCGGGGTTTGTGCCGTGCGCAGAGTCCGGGACGAGAATCTTCCGCCGCGCGTCGCCGCGGGATTCGAGCAGAGCACGAATCATCAAAATCCCGGTGAACTCGCCGTGTGCGCCCGCTGCAGGCTGCAGCGTGACCGCATTCATCCCGGTGATCTCAGCCAGCGCGTTCTCGAGAATCGCGATCACTTCCATCGCGCCTTGCGAAAGCTGCTCCGGCTGATACGGGTGCGCCCACGCCAAACCGTCGATGCGCGCCACCAGCTCGTTCACACGCGGGTTGTACTTCATCGTGCAGGATCCGAGCGGATACAGTCCAAGGTCGATGGCGTAATTCCAGGTGGATAGGCGCGTGAAATGCCGCAACGCTTCGAACTCGCTCACTTCCGGGAAATCTTCGATGTCAGCGCGCACGTTGTTTGCCCCGAGCGCTTCCGCCGGATCGATCGGCGGCACGTCGAGCTCGGGAAGTTGATAGCCGATTTTGCCTGGCGAACTGCGCTCGAAGATCAGCGGCTCATTCTGAACGATATGCTTCGAAACCTTCTTGATCATGCCGTCACCTGCTCCCGGGCTGCGTTGGCTTCCTGCCCCGTGAAGATTTCGGCGAACTCGTCCATGATTTCCCGCCTGCTCATTTCGGTAGCGCACAGCAGCATGCAATCCTCGAGCTCCGGATAAAAGCGGCCTAACGGAAGCCCGCCTATGATCTTCTTCTCGAGCAACGCGGCGTTGATCTGCTCCGGCGACTTGCCATTCGTACGCGCTACAAACTCATTAAAGAAGGGAGCCTCAAAACGCAGCGGCAGCTTTCCGGCGAGGTAGTGCGCCTTCGCGAGATTCTGCTCTGCCAGTTCGCGCAAGCCCTGCTTGCCGTAAAGCGTCATGAAAACGGTGGCCATCAAAGCGAGCAGCGCCTGGTTTGTACAGATATTCGAGGTAGCCTTCTCGCGGCGTATGTGTTGCTCGCGAGTTGCAAGCGTCAGACAAAACGCGCGGCCTCCGTTCGCATCCGTTGTCTCGCCTACTAACCGTCCCGGTATCTGGCGCATGTACTTCTCATGCGTTGCGATGATCCCGACATATGGGCCGCCGTAACTGGGTGAGATTGCAAAACTCTGAAGTTCGCCCACTACGATATCTGCTTGCCGTGGTGGCTCCATAAGCCCGAGAGCGACAGCTTCCGTAAAGACAACCACCAGTAGAGAGCCTTTACTCTTCACAAGCAGAGAAATTTCGTCGAGCTGTTCGAGAAGGCCAAAAAAGTTAGGCGTTTGGACGATCACCGCGGCGACGTCTTCGCCCAACTTCGATTTCAGGTCGTCTAAGTCCAGCCGTCCATTCTTCCCGTAACGTAACTCTTCCACGGGAATACCTTGATGCTGCGTGTAAGTATGCAGAACCTGGGCGTACTCGGGGTGCACCGTTCTTGCGATCAGCACCTTGTCCCGCCGTGTGATGCGCACCGCCATCATGGCCGCTTCCGGCACCGCCGAAGAACCGTCATACATCGAAGCGTTTGCAACTTCCATCCCGGTCAGCTGGCATACCATCGTCTGAAATTCAAAGATACAGGTCAGCGTGCCTTGTGAGATTTCGGCCTGATATGGCGTGTAAGAAGTGAGAAACTCACCGCGCGAAACAACGGTATCTACCAGCACGGGGCGGTAGTGGTTGTAAACGCCTGCGCCGAGAAACGTGCTATAACCATTGGCATTTTGAGCTGCGAAACGCTTGAAACACTCGACGATTTCGTACTCGCTCCGGCCGTCTTCGATCCGTAGCCGCTCGTTAAACAGAACATCGGCGGGCAAATACGAGACGAGGTCTTCCTCAGAGCGCAGCCCGATCGTCTCCAGCATCTCGCCGCGTTCGGAATCAGATTTAGGTAAATATCGCAACTAATTCTCGTTCGTTTGAATGCCGCTTACTGACGATTGCGGCTCAGTCTCAATGCGCGGTTCCGGTTACTCCGCCCCCACATACTTCTGATAATCTTCAGCAGACATCAATGTGTCGGTTTCTGGCTGGCCCGACAGGTTGACCTTGATCAGCCAGCCTTCACCGTGTGGATCTTCATTCAGCTTCTCGGGGGCTTTTGTCAGCAGATCGTTGGCCTCGGCGACTTCACCCGATACCGGGGCATAAATATCCGAAACGGCTTTTACAGATTCGACAGAACCGAAAGTCTGACCCTTAGTAATTTTTGTCCCGAGCTTTGGCAGATCAACAAAAACGATATCGCCGAGTTCATGTTGAGCATGGTCCGTGATGCCGATAGTCGCAAGATTTCCTTCGATATGCACCCATTCGTGTTCTTTCGTGTACCTGTAAGTGGCTGGATAGCTCATGCCTTTGTCCTTTTGTAAAAGGGAGTCGGGACGGTTACCGCGTTGACGGGGGTATTGCGAATGAGAATCTGAATAGGAACTCCGGGCGGCGAAGCTTTGTCGGCGGGTAAATAACAGAGGCCTATATTTTTGTTTAGCGTCGGCGACGGCCCACCGCTGGTGACCCATCCCGCCTGTATGCCGTCAATAACGATGGGATATCCGTCGCGTCCGATGCCGCGCTCCAACATGACAAAGCCCGCCAGCTTGCGCGAGATGCCGCCGGCCAGAGCGCTCTCCAGTGCCCGGCGACCAACGAAATCGCCTTTGTTCATCCTGACGATCCAGGCCAGGTCGGCTTCGAAAGGATTGATGCAGTCCGTCAATTCGTTACCGTATAGCGCCATCTTGGCTTCCAGCCGCAGAGTGTTGCGGGCGCCGAGGCCACACGGTTTTATGCCAAACTCCTGACCGGCCTTCATCACCTGATCCCAAACGCGCACCGCCTCTTCGGGCGGGATGTAGATCTCGAAACCATCCTCGCCTGTATAACCGGTGTGAGCGATCCGCGCGGGAACGCCGGCAACCGCTCCATCGGCGAACCAGTAGTATTTGATCTTGCTTAACTCCGTTTCCGTGAGTTTCTGCAGCGTTGCAAGCGCCTTCGGCCCCTGAATCGCGAGCTGAGCGTAGCGTTCGCTCGCAAACTCCACCTGCGCGTCAAAACGGTTATGCTGCCGGATGTGCTCGAAATCTTTCTCCTGGTTCGATGCATTCACGCACAGAAAAATATGGTCGTCCGCCACTTTGTGCACGAGGATGTCGTCTACAAATCCGCCTTCCTCATTGAGCAAACCGGAATAGTGCGCCTGGCCGATGCTCATTGTCGCCGCGTTATTAGTGGAGACGAAATCAGTCAGTTGAGCGGCCTGCGGGCCTCGGATTTCGATCTCGCCCATGTGGCTGACGTCGAATACGCCCACAGCCTGCCGCACAGCGTTGTGCTCCTCGATAATTCCCGAGTACTGAACCGGCATGTTCCAGCCTCCGAAGTCGACCATTTTCGCTTTCGAAGCAACGTGGACATCGAAGAGCGGAGTGCGCTTCAGTACAGTGGTTTCGGACATTCAGGCGAGAAAACCTCAGCGTAACATGCAGGTTAAGCCGCTCCCGGCGGGATTGCCAGTAATTCGAAGACCTCCTTTGCGCCGGACCGCGCGGCACGGTCACAACACTCGCAAAAACTTGTTTTTGATTTCGGATCTATAGCTTAGCCATTCAACGGCTACCCGCCGCCGCTCGCCGAAAGTTAGCTTCACAGGCGTGAGGGAATTGAAATGAGACTGGGCGCGTTCAAGCGGCTCGGATTATTGTTCATCGCTTCGTGCTGCTTTGGTCAGACAACATTCGAAGTGACCGGAACTGCTATCCCACAGAGCTTAGTGCAGCAAAACTACGGCAAGATTCCGGCAGGCATTACTGCGTACGATCTGAACATCTGCAACGTCACAAACAGCAAACAGTCTGTGGTTAGCAGCGCCATCTATCAGGCGTTAGCGCAATCGGCCAGCGGTCTGCAGCCCCTTGGACGGCAGATCATGCTCGCCCCGATTTTGCGAAACCAGGATCGCAGCGCGGGAGCCGTTGCGGGCTTGATCCTGAATTCTGCGACAGGCGTTTTTTCGGTACTGGCTGCTTCAAACCGGGCCATTCCCCCGGCGGTGTTGAGCGGTGCAGCCATCGCCTCCATGGCAGCGCAGAGCGTACTGACGCATCTCTCTCCGGTGCTGACAAATTCTGAACTCCAAAAGTTCGAAAGCGAAGTTCTGGAACCGGCGCTGGTGCTCGATGGCGGCTCCTGCGTTGAAAGAACCGTCTTCGCGCTGAGCGCAAATCCTAAGGTCAAAGCCCAAAGTTTAAGTTTCCACGTTCGCTAGTCAGACGCCACCACGCGTGCGGGCTCACGTTGAGATAACGGACGGGCATCCGTTGTCTCCCGGTTGAGCGAATGATTTAAGCGGAACGTGGGGCCGGCTCCGGTTGCAGCGGCGCTCCGGAGCCGGCGGGGCGCATCATCTGGGCAATGATGCGCCCCTTTCTTTACACTCTCTTCAACCCTGTTGCGAAAGCCTGACGGAGCATGCCAGAGTAGCGGTTTGCCGGTCTTCTCGCAGCGCCTCCCATGGAGCCTTCCTCCAAACCGGCTCGCGCACTTACTCGAACAGAAGCGCAAATCGGGCTCGCTCCTTATCGATCTCACCCTCTCGAATCCGACCCATGTGCTGCCTGGCTACCCCCATCAGCGAATCGGCGAAGCATATGGCTGCGTCCGCGATTTCAGTTATCACCCGGACCCTTTCGGCAGCCGCACCGCTCGTGAGGTCATTGCGAACGAGTACCATAAACGCGGAATCGTCCTCGCGCCTGATCAGATCGCGTTAACAGCGAGCACCAGCGAAGCGTACGCCCTGCTGTTCAAATTGTTCTGCGATCCCGGCGACGAAGTTCTTGTGCCCGCGCCCTCATACCCTCTTTTTGAATTTCTTGCTCAGCTCGAATCCGTGAAAGTCTCGCCGTACCGGCTCGTTTACGACGGCAGCTGGTACATCGATTTCCGCGCTCTTCGAAGACAGATCACTGCCAGGTCGAAAACGCTCGTTGTCGTGAACCCGAACAACCCAACCGGCTCCTTCCTCAAACACGCGGAACGGACCGCGCTTTCCGAACTTTCCATCGAGCACTCGCTCGCCATCATTTCTGACGAGGTGTTTATGGATTATGCATTGCTCGAAGGCGCATTCGTCAAAACTCTCATCGGTTTCAGCGACGTACTCAGCTTTTCCCTGAACGGGCTTTCAAAAATGGCCGGCATGCCGCAGATGAAGCTCGGCTGGATCGCCATCAACGGCCCCGCGGACTTGGTGCGGACAGTGCGCAGCCGGCTCGAGCTCGTCCTCGACACCTATCTCTCGGTCAACGCTCCAGTGCAATCCGCTCTCGCCGATCTGTTCACCATTGGCGATGAGATTCGAGCAAAGTTGCTGGCGCAAATCAGGCAGAACTCCGCCTTCCTCGACACGGAGCTAAGGGCAACTGCCATTCATCGGTTACGCACCGAGGGCGGCTGGTCCGCCATCCTTCAACTTCCGCGAGTAATGCCGGAAGAAACTTGGATTGAGCGGCTCCTCACCGGACACGGCGTGCTCGTGCAGCCCGGTTACTTTTTCGATATGCCTTCCGAAGCGTACGCCGTTGTCAGTCTCATCACCGAGCCCGGGCTTTTCAAAGAGGGAATCAGGCGTTTGAAATCCCTTGCTAGTGATTTCTAGCGCTCGATGCTGAATGCGTGCTTCGTTTCGTATATCTGATTGCCCACCAGGTCGCGCACGGTCAGAATGAGTACATACTCACCGGTTGGGCTGTCTTTCGGAGTCGTCAAATTCAAATTGCCAGGGACGAACTGGGCTGGATAAAAGCTGTTCGATTCAAGTGCGGCGGCATGCGGCTGCTGGATGAACGGCTTCCCGTCTGGAGCAAGCACAGTCAGCCCATACATGAGCCGGTACTGGTTGTCCGGTCCAAGTTTATAGCCGCTCATGTCGAAACGAACGAAGACGTTGTCACCCGGACTGTACGCCGGCACCTCCAGCGGTTGCTGGTCATCTTCTTTTCTCAGGAATCGAAAATTCTGAACGGTAATCGACGCAGTTGGCTTGATCTCCACACCGCCCACCAGGAACGGATAGTCCGCCGAGCTTTCGGTCTTCGAGATAGCGTCCTGCACCGTCACATGAATGCGATACTCGCCGGCTGACAGAAAGGAAGGCAACAGAAAAGACGCGCGTCGCTTTGGCATCCAGTGCTTATCTTCCGGATGAAGTTCTTCCTTGATGTCGCCTCTTGCTGGCGGAGTCAGCGGAATACCGTGAGAATCCTGCGGGACGATTTCATACGTCAGTGCAATCTTCCGAATATCGGTCTCGCGGTCCGAATTGGCGGCAAACCCGCCAATCTCGAATATGAAATAAACAAAATCCCCGGGCAGGAATTTAAAATCATGCGGAACGAAGGGTGAATCCTCGGCTGCCTCGACGCCGGCACCCACAATCGTAAGCGCCGGTTCGGACGCGCTGCCAGTCAGCGCAGACGCCAGGATCAGAAATGCAACAAACGCCGCCGCCGCAACGAGAGCTTTCCGGCGCGCATCGAACTCCCATAAATCAGGACTCATTGCGCGCGCCGATAAGGAATCGCTGAGTTTCCGCATATGTGTAAGCGGCCTTGTTCTCATCTCGAGATCCGTCGCCTGACGATCGCCTGGTTGATCGCAGCCGTGCTTCCGGCAGCAGCCCTCGCTCAGTCGGTGCATCCCGTCACGGGACGGCGCATTGCTCCCGTAATGGGAGTGAACGGGGCGGAGTGGTTAGATCGGGAAGAGCGCGAACGTGAAGAACAACCGGAAAAAGCCATTTCTGAATTCAATCTTAAACCCGGCATGAATGTGGGGGACGTCGGCGCCGGAACAGGCTTCTACAGCCTGCGGATCGCAAAGCTGGTCACGCCCGGCGGAATGGTCTACGCCAATGACATCCAGCAGGCGATGCTTGAGCGGTTGACCGCTAATGCTGCCGAACAGAAAATCACCAACATCGTCCCCGTGCTCGGGACGGAATCGGATCCGCATCTACCGGCCGGCAAGCTGGATCTCGTGATCCTGGTAGACGTGTATCACGAGTTCTCGCGCCCACAGCGCATGCTCGATCGCATTCGAGACTCCTTGAAACCGGATGGCCGGCTGGTATTGCTGGAGTTTCGTAAAGAAGATCCGTCCGTCCCCATCCGTCCTGAACACAAAATGAGCGTGACGGAGGTCAAGGCCGAAGTCATCCCGGAAGGCTACCAGTTCGAAAAGGTTGTGGAGAGTCTTCCTTGGCAGCACATGATCTTCTTCCGGAAATTCCATTGAACGCTCCTCGCCAGATAGCTCCGAATCCCGCGCGAATACCATGTAATCAGGACGGACAAGAGAAATTGGGGCTAGTTACCAGCGCTCCACCGCTGCCCATCAGCCGTTATACAGAGTTCGATCGCGACCAATGGAAAGCGCTTCGCGCGAACACGCCCTTGCTGCTGACCGAAGACGAGCTTCACGCGCTGCGCGGAATCAATGAGCGGGTCTCTCTGCGCGAAGTGGAGGACATCTATGTTCCCTTGTCCCGCCTGCTAAACCTGCACGTAGCAGCGGTGCAACACTTATACGAAGCGCGCCGGGCTTTCCTGGGCATTTCCGTTCCGCAAAAGACCACTTACATCATCGGGATCGGCGGCAGCGTCGCGGTCGGCAAGAGCACGTTCTCCCGTGTGTTGCGCGCGTGCCTTGCGCGCTGGAACGATCATCCACGGGTCGAGCTGGTTACCACTGACGGCTTCCTCTTCCCGAACCAGATTCTCGAAGCACGTGGACTGATGCAGCGCAAAGGATTCCCCGAGAGCTACAACCAGCGCGCACTTCTCAGATTCCTCGCCGATATTAAGGCGGGTGTTCCGATTGTCGAAGCTCCCGTATACTCGCACCTGCATTACGACATCCTGCCGGGTATCAAACAGGAAGTGAACCAGCCGGATATTCTGATCCTCGAAGGTTTGAATGTGCTGCAATCTCCGGATGCGCGAGGCGACAACACGCGCATGTTTGTCTCGGATTTTTTCGATTTCTCCATTTATCTCGACGCGGAAGAAATGACAATCGAGCACTGGTATATCGAGCGATTTCTACGTCTGCGCGAGACCGTTTTCCAGGATGAGGCCTCTTACTTCCACCGCTATGCCTCATTGACGGAATCCGAGGCCATTCAGACTGCTCGCCGGATATGGGCTGAAATCAACCTCATCAACTTACGCGAAAACATCCGGCCGACGCGTGAGCGCGCGCACCTGATTCTCGAAAAAACCGGCGATCACTATGTGAACAAGCTCAAGCTGCGGCGCGTATAAGGCACGCGACGTGCCGCGCACACCATGAGCTATGAAGCAGTACTCGTCATCTTTGGGTAAACGGGTAGGACTGGTGGACCTGGAGAGATTCGAACTCTCGACCTCTTCCATGCCATGGAAGCGCGCTCCCAACTGCGCCACAGGCCCTTTGCGAGGTTTTACGTCACGAGGATACCACACCAGTACCAGGAAACCCGTGGCAAGACGATCGAAGCAGATCGTTCAAAAATTGCGCGCCTGAGGTATTGACTCCGCGCCGAACAGGGCGCACAATCGAACGGTTGAAAGGCTGAGCCTCCTGGAAATCCCTAGCCGCTAAGCGGGAGGCTCCTCGATCTCCGAATGAACAACGTGTCCCCGTTCGCCGCTCCAGTGCAGGATGTTTCTCCTGCTCATGATCTCGTGGGTGTTCACCCCGAAACCCTGGATGAACTCATTCACGAACTTCGTCAGCCTTTAAGCGTCATCGAGTCTCTGGCCTACTACCTGGAACTGACGTCCACCGACCAGAGCTCCTGCATGCACCTCCAGAAAATTCGCTTCATGCTGACGAAAGCGCACGCGATTCTCGAAAAAAGCTCGCTGCTGTCCGCCGCGGGCAGTGTGTTTCCAGCAACAGCCCAATCCGTGCATCAGGGCCACTGAAATTATTTCTTTGACGCTGTCGTGCGCTAAGCCTTAACGGCTTTCGTGCTTTTCCAGTGCTTCAACTCTACGCCTGAGTTCGCGCACTTCCTCGCGCAACTCAGGCATTTTCCCGACATGCGCCAGCCCTCTCAGGTGTTGACGAAGCGGCCTGGCGGGAATTCCCCACACCGGCTCTCCCGCTCGAATGCGCTGCGAGGTCAGGATACCCGCCTTCCCGCCGACGACGGCCCTGCCTTCGATTATGGCCTTCTCCCCGATTCCCGCCTGACCGCCGATTACGGCGAAGTCACCGACCGTAACTCCGCCGGAAAAGCCCGTCTGGGCGGCCACCAGCACGTGCCGGCCAATTACACAGTTATGGGCCACATGAACCAGGTTGTCGAGCTTAGTGCCTTCGCCGACCCTGGTCACTCCCAAAGCCGCGCGATCGATGCAGCAGTTGGCGCCGATCTCGACGTCATCTCCGATTTCCACAGACCCGATCTGTGGAAATTTCACGTAGCGATCGCCAGCGAGCGCAAATCCGAAACCGTCCGCACCCAAAACGCAGCCAGAGTGCAAGATGACGCGCGAGCCTACGGATACTCTGTCGTAGATCGTTACTTGCGGGTGCAGCGTGCAATTGTCACCCAACGTCACGCCGGAACCGATGGTGCAGCTTTCACCCAGGCGGCAGTCGCGTCCGATGCTGGCGCCCTCACCGATCACGCAATACGCTCCCACGGAGCAGCCCGGACCGATCTTTGCATCAGGCGCAACGATTGCCGTGGGATGAGTTTCAGGTACTCGGGGTTTGTCCGGATAAAGGGCGGTAACCGCCGTTGCAAACGCACTGCGCGGGTCGTGCACTCGAATCAGCGCCCATGCGCCTTCAATTTCGAAAGAGTTCGCGACAATCAGACAACCGGCGCGTGATTCCTTCGCTTTTGCCTCTGTTTTTTTGCTGCTGACAAATGAGAGATCGTGCGCTTGAGCATCCTCGAGTGAGTTTGCTCCGGTGATTAATTTCGCCCCATCGCCCACCACGGATCCGGCACAAATCTCAGCAATTTGAGCAACTGTCAGGGCGGGCATCTTCCATACTTAGCATGTATATGGCGGTAAGCCCCTCAGCATATGTCGCGCCAACCGCGCGCATTCATCCGGATGCCGTCGTTGGCCCTGGCAGTCGCATTGGTGAATTTTGCGTCATTGAATCCGATGTCGTTATCGGTGCGAACTGTTTACTGGAGCCCTACGTATTTGTGAAGCGCTGGACCACATTAGGCAATGAAAACGAGATCTCCGCCGGAACAGCTCTCGGTACCGATCCTCTCGACAAAACATTTAGCGGAGACAGAAGCTATTTGTTGATCGGTGACCGCAATAAAATTCGCGAACATTACACTATTTCGCGCGGCACGCAGCCGGAATCTGAGACGCGAATCGGAAGCGACAACTACATCATGACCTCCGGACACATCGCCCACAACTGTCTGATCGCTGATCAGGTTGTGATCGCCAGTTGCGCTCTCGTCGCCGGTTACGCCGAGATCGAGACCCAGGCCTTCATCTCGGGCGGGGTCGTCGTTCATCAGTATTCAAAGATCGGCTCGCTGGCGATGGTGGGAGGTAACTCGCGCGTGAATAGCGATCTTCCGCCATATTTCCTGTATTCGGATTTTAATGTGGCCCCGCGCGGCCTAAACTCGGTCGGCTTAAAGCGCGCCGGCTTTTCAGCAGAAGAGATCAAATCGATCAAGACCGCATATCGTCTGCTATACCGCTCCGGCCTCAAACAGGAGGATGCGCTCCGTCGCATCGAGACCGAAGTCCCTTCGCCCCACACTCGGCATCTTGTCGATTTTGTGCGGGGCAGTAAACGCGGCATCTGCCGCGAACGAGCGGCACACCATCGCGAGGAAGATGATTAAGGAGTTGCGCGGGCGAGTTGAGTGTGGCTCAACGAACTCGCATATTGCGAGATGCCCTTGAAAAGTGCATCTGCGATCTTCTGCCGCTGGTCGTTCCTGGTCAGCAACCGCTCGTCGTGGGAGTTTGAGACGAAGCCGATTTCCGCAAGAATGGAGGGCATCGTCGCTCCGATCAGGACCACAAAAGGCGCCTGCCGCACGCCGCGATTTTTTGATCTGGCATTCATTTTGACCGAGGCGGCCCAGAGCGAAGCCTGCACTTTCTGCGCGAAGTCGCGTGATTCTTCCAGTTTGGTTTGAAGAACGGCACGGTGCAGCAAGTCGTTCAGGTCTGAGATGGAACTCGCAGAGGCAGCATTCTCGCGCGTCGCCAGGTCCAGCCCCGCCTTATCGGACGTGAGATTGAAGTAATACGTCTCCACGCCGGTGGCGGAACGCTCGGGTGATGAATTCGCATGAATGGAGATGAAAAGATCGGCTTTCTCTTCGTTTGCGATTCGGGTGCGGTCTTCAAGCGGAATAAACACGTCGCTCGAACGCGTGTAAATCACTTCTGCCCCTAGCTGCCGCGTAATCAGCTTGCCGAGCCGCAACGCGACATCGAGCACCAGATCCTTTTCCATCAACCCGTCCGGCCCGATCGTCCCGGTGTCATGGCCGCCATGCCCTGCGTCAATTACTACGCGCCCGAGCTTCAGCCCAAATACGCGAACCAGTGATCGATCGCCGCTGGTGTCGCTCTTGGCCGGCGCAGCCAGTTGCCTGCCTCTCGTGTTCACCGGCCGCGGCGCCATCTCATGCGTGGCGACGTTCACTCCGGGTGTAGCCAATTCGTTGGTAGCGATCGCGGTTTCAGCCGGCTGCGCAGGTACAGGCTGCAGCTTCAGCGTACTCAACAGAAAAAGCTGCCGGTCTACAACAAGCAGCGGATCTTTGGGGCTCACAGCAGCAGATGTGGGGTTGTCAACCGCCGGATTGCCTCCTGTGGTGGGCGAAGTCGAAAGATCCACACGTTGAGATCCCGTAACGCTATGCGCGAGTGACAAGCTCTGTATCCCAGGATTCTTGGGGCGAAGCTCGATCATCAGCCGGTCCGGGTTCACGAGCTGCGAAGAAACCACGTCCACCGGAGCTACCAAATCGAACACAATGCGCGTCTTGCCGGGACTCACTTCCGCGATACGAATCTGCCTGAGCAGATGGTCTCCAACTTCAATGGTCTGCACTCCCCGGTGTCCCGATGCGGGAGGCAGCAATCCGGTGAGATCGAAATAGAGCCGCGCCGGATTGTCGATTTGATCGGAAAACAGCTGGTATTCGCCCTCGGTCTGAATGGCAACTCGCGTCACATCGCCGAACGACCAGAATCGGACCGCTTGTACGCGTGCCGGTCCGGCCGATTGAGCCGGTAGGCGAGAAACCATGGGCGAAAGTGCCGCAAACGCGAACAGGCAGGAAAGCCGTCGGGGGAGGAGCATGCGAAATTAGCGGCTACCTACTATGGTCGCCCCTCCTCATGCCGGTGTTTTAAAAGACCAGACCCCATAAGACAATCTGCCGATACTTTGTTTTATCTGAATTATAGCGGGAAATTTTGGATTCCGATGCTACCATTTGGGCATGCGGGCGGCGGGTTTTGTGCTGGTCGGCGGCCAAAGTACACGCATGGGCACGGATAAAGCGCGCCTCCCTCTAGGCTCTCACTCTTTGGTTGAAGATGTTGCCGGGAAGATCTCAGCCGCCGCAGGAAATGTCGCCCTGGTCGGATCGCCCGAGCGCTACGCCGACCTTCCTTTCGAGTGTCTGAGCGACCTGCGGCCCGGCTTCGGCCCGATATCAGGTATTGAAACGGCTCTCGCGAGCAGCCGAGGAGATCTGAATCTGATCGCCAGCTGCGATATGCCGCAGCTCGAAATCGCGTGGTTACGCGAACTCGTGACGCAAGGGCGATCCAGCGAAGCCCTGTGCGTGATTGCTCACGATGCGGACGGCCGCACGCATCCGCTCTGCGCCGTTTACAAATCAGCCTGCCTGCCTGTTGTGAGCCGCGCCATCGATCAACAGCGGCTGAAGCTGATGGACCTGATCGCCGAACTGAAGCCGGACTTCTTTCTTATCAAGCATTCACTTCCGAACCTGAACCGTCCCGAGGATTGGATCTCCTGGCAGGAGCAAGAAGGGTTCAGTTTCGATCGTGTGAAGCCAGTTTAAGGATGCCCGACGACCCGTATCCTCACTACATCGAATTCCGTCACGTTTACAAAAGTTTCGACCATCCCGTCTTGCGCGACGTGAACTTCTGGGCCGATAACGGTCAGACGCTCGCCATTATCGGCCGCAGCGGTGTTGGCAAATCGGTCAGCCTGAGTCAGATCATGGGTTTTCAGAAACCCGATTCGGGACAAGTAATCGTGGCATATACCGACATCACCAAAATGACCGAACCGGAGTTGCGGGCGATACGCCGCAAAGTCACCATGGTCTTTCAGTCCGGCGCACTGTTCGACTCATTGACAGTTGGCGAGAACATCCTGTTCTCGCTGGAGTTGCGCGAAGACTACAACGAACAGAACAAGGAAGACGTGGTCGACGGCCTGCTGCAAATGGTCGATCTGCAACACCTCAAGGATCTGTATCCGGCTGACCTTTCGACAGGTTACAAGAGAGCGGTTGCCATTGCGCGCGCGCTTGCCGCGCAGCCGGAATGCATCCTCTACGATGAACCGACCACCATGGTGGATCCGATCATGTCCGACGATCTCGGCAATCTGATGTTACGCCTGAAACGGCAACTCGGGCTCACCGCAATAGTCGTGACGCATGATCTGGATCTCATGCGAAAAGTCGCGGATTCCGTTGTGTTTCTTTATCAGGGAGAGGCAATCTACTTTGGACCGACCTCCGAGCTGGAGAAATGCAATCATCCTCACGTGAAGCAATTCCTGGCCATGGATGATGTCGAAATTGTAGGGCGGATTGAGGAAACCTAGTCAGAAGCTCCTTTCAGCCTGCGTTTGAGCGCGGCCCACCTTCGCGCAACCCAGCCCTTCCGCATTGTTCCGGGTACGAGCGCCTTGGCGCTAGGAGGCGGCGCGCTCACCGTTTCCGTGCCGGGCCGAGGTTGATAGTTCTCTGTCGCGGTCAGATGAACACGCACTCCATCGAACAGATAAGTGCGGCGCCGCAGCTTGCCATCGTCATCTCGGGTAATGAGAGAAAAGCTTCTGCCCGTGGAATTTGGATCGGGCGGATCCACATGGACCGGGAAATAGCCTTCCACATCCCGGTGGCGATAGGAGGTTTCGTAATGGTGACGGCGGCGGTTCCAGAGAAACACGCGCCAGGAGTCGAAATCGATTGGATCCGTACTTCCAAGCGTTGTCCAGAGCCAGTTGTGCTTCAGACCTTTCTGTTCATCCTTTACTGCCCCGAGATCGAAATAAGAAGTGATGCGCCGCCCTTCTGCATATTGCGCGACTTCGTCGGGTATGCTCATCATCAGGTTGCGCGCGAGCACCCATCCAACCTGGTTCGTTTTCGTCCGTACGAGCGCCCACTCCTCCATCACGACCGGCTTAGCGGATTCCGCCACTTTCGATTGCGACTGCACCGCGTTGCCTGCCGTCGAGCCAAGAGTCTTCGACTCGGCCCCGTAGCCATATGACAATGCCTGCCAGTTATCGGGCGGCTTAGGAGGAGCCGGTTTCGGCGGTCGTGGGATGCTCTTCGCCTGCTTCTCTCGTTTCGTTTTATGTGGCGCAGCTTGCGAGCGATCAACGCTGAACACGGGAATCTTGGCCGGTCCGCTCACTTTCGGTGCTGCTCGATAGCCCAACACTGAGACCGCGCCGCCCTCCACAATTTGCGCGAAAGGCGGCGATTGGCGGTTCGGCGCAATGTGGATATTGAGCGTCTCGTAAGCAGTCGCCGAGCCTTCAGATGGAAGCTCAAGCGCTTGCTGCCGTTCCTGTTGGATGTGATCCATCTGCTCAGGAGTCAGCAGATCGAGTGAATCCACCCAGCCCTCCGCGCCGCTGCCGGCTCGAATCTTCACGAATCGGCGGCGTATATCGACGATGCTCACGCTATCGCCGTGCTTCAGCACTGCAACGGTGCTGTTCTTCTGCCCGATCTGGGCGCGAAGGTTGAGTGTTGCTGGCGCAACGTACGCTTTTCCCAGAACGTCGCTGGATTCGGTGCTGCAGCCGGCCAGCGCCAATAGCAATGGCGCAAGCAAAGCTAAAGCTGCCGGGCGCAGCAGAAACTGTCGCATCACAGGAGGGATCAGACCGTAGTCTAGCGCGGGCTAACTGCATCAGCCATCGTCACGGCCACAACGTGGCGTTTGTCAGCCTTTCAACGACGCCCGCCACAGATGAGAGCACGATAACGCTCGAGCGCATTGAGGTGGTCTCGGTCGGATCGCAGACCGATGTAGCCGTCAGGGCGCACGGCGAGAAGTGTGATTCCATCGACGCCCAGGAGACCGGCTGCAGCGGGTTCCAGTTGTCCAATCTGAACGGGCAAGTCGGGGCGGGTGCCGAGGCCAAACACCGCTTCAAACACAGGTGAGCCGGTGGCGAGCTCCTGCATTGCAGTGTAGAGGTCGAGGAACTCGCGACAATGTGCGGTCGGACCGGCGAGGAGGAGGAGAGTATGACCCGTGCGCTGCGCAACTTCGTGAAGCCGGCAAGCTTGCCTGTTTAATCCGTGAATCGGAATGGTGCCCGGTAAGCGTTGCCCGGGAGCAAGGTTGTTATTGGTATCGCCACAAACAATGGGCGAACGCGAATAGTCCACGTTCAGTTCGGTCTCGGCTACGATTTCGTGGTGCCGGGCCTTCCGATCGGCGAGCCTGGCCTTGATAGCCTGGTCGCGGCTCTCGCGTTGGGTGAGGTCGGTCATCACTTGGGCGTCCTCGGTGGCGTCGCCGGATTGCGTCACGACCTCGGCGACAGCCCGCCGTTCGGCCTCGTAGCTGTCGAGCAGCACCGGGCTGGCGGTCCCGTGGTGAACAAGGGCAAGCTTCCAGGCCAAGTTGAAGGCGTCTTGCAGGCCGGTGTTCATGCCGTGCCCCTCGGCGGGCGAGCAGAGGTGTGCCGCGTCGCCTGCGAGGAACACCGCCCCGCATCGGAACTTGGCGGCTATCTTCGTGTAACAGTGGAATCGTGTCGGGTTTTCCACATCGACGAAAGAGGCGGCGGGTACATAAACTCGGAGCGTCGAGGCGGCATCTGCGACAACGTCCGATTCGCCCGAACTCGGCCTGAGGTAAACGCGCCAGCGTCGTCCAGGGAGCGCAGTCAGAATGACCGGAAGCGTGTCGAGGTACACGAAGGTGGCTTCAAACGTGTCGGTCCAGCCTTGTATGGTCGTATCGAAAACGGCCCACGGCTCGGGAATATCGTGACCCTCGAAACCGATTCCGCTCAGCTCGCGAGTCGGGCTGTGGATGCCGTCGCACCCCACCACCCATTGGGCGTCAACCTGATAGGAGTCACCGTTGCTTTCGATGATCGCCAAGGCTCCGCCGGTGTGCGGTGTCAGCCCGACCAGCCGGGACGATCGGTTCAACTCACCACCCTGTTGGTGGAGATAGTCGGTGAGAATGGATTCGGTGACCTCCTCGGAGACGCCGAGGTTGTAGCCGTAGATGCTCCCGCAGTTCGAAAGATCCATAGTGCCGAGCGCTTCGCCGCTGGAGTGAATCTTGATAACTCGCTGTTTACAGCCGGCCTCGAGAAATCTTCCGGCGAGGCCCAGGGATTCGAAGATCTCCAGCGAGCGCGGATGCACCACGGTCGCGCGATCCCAGTGAAGCGGCGCCGGCTGCGCATCGATCAAATGGCACGCTACACCACGCCGCTGAAGCTCCGCGGCGAGAAGCAATCCTGTGGGTCCTGCACCCACCACGAGCACTTGCGAGCTAAGCGAGGGCATGAGCCAAGAAGAGGATAGTATTTCGGGTTCGACATCTTTCGTCAAGCTGTCATTTCGAAATAACCCGTCTTATGACACAGCCCGCGAATAAAACACCCGCTTTCTGAATCGGGCGGGTGAGGCGCTATTCACTTAGGCATCAAACGCCCCGTTTTGCGCGCCTAGGCGAGTCTTTGAAACACGCCCATAACGACTCGATCACACCTCGCAGCGTGAAAAGGGAAGACCTGTGGGGCGATAATGCCGGCGCGCCGTTCAAGTGTCTTACGCAGAAAGGCGCGTGCGCGGTGCAGCCTCGTCTTGACAGCTTCGACGCCGAGGTCCAACGCGGCGGCGGTCTCATTTGCATCCAGACCTTCTACAACTCGCATCACGAAGACCGATCGATAGATGTCAGGGAGAGCATCGATTGCATTTTCAAGCAGTGACCTGAGTTCCTGATCGTAGGCCTGTGTTTCGGGATCCCGTTCATTCGATCGCATCGTGTTCTCAAGGTCCGCGTTTGCGTCCGGCGCCGGCTTTGGGCCATGATTCAGGGCCAATCGTCTCACCCTGGCAATCGCTTCATGTATAGCGATCTTGGTAAGCCAGGTAGAAAACTTCGCCTGCCCGGCAAAGTCGCCCAGGTGCTGATAGGCGCGGACGTACGCCTCCTGCATCACATCTTCCGCCTCGGCGTCATCCCGCAGTATGGTCCGCACAATCCTGTAAATCCGCTGATTGTATCGGCGCATCAGGATCTCGTATAACGCGGTATTCCCAGTTCGGACGGCGCTGACGATCTCTTCATCGGTCAACTGGCCCCAGGCGGTCAGATCAAACCGTACAGCAGCACTTGTCAAAGGCACTTTCCCTTTCCTTCCACAGAGTTTCCAGCAGCCCGGACGTTGCAACTATTTTCAATTATTTTTTTTTCCTTTTCTGCAACGCATAACTGGGCCGCCACTCTGTACGTGCGTGGAAGGGACATCAAGTTTGAAAGGACAAGTAATGACATTCGACAGCAGGCTGAACTCCTCGTGGTTGGCCCTGAGGATAGGCATCGGCCTGATGGCCTTTGTTGCAGGCCTGGATAAGTTCTTCAACGTTCTTGCAAATTGGAGTATGTATTTGAGTCCGTTCTCTCACCGGCTATTGCCGTTAAGGGAGAACACGTTCATGCACCTGGTTGGGATCATCGAGATCACTGTCGGTGTGGCGATTCTGAGCCGCTGGACACGGATCGGCGCTTATATCGCGTCCGCATGGCTGTTACTCATCGCCGCAAACCTGATCTTGGGCCGATTCTTTGATCTGGCTGTTCGAGATGTCGAGATTGCGATCGGCGCCTATGTTCTCGCCAGGATGACCGAGACGAGAGAGCCAGTAGAACACACGCGTGAAGACGTTCTCGCAAGCAAGGCAACACGGTCTGTACGGACAGCCTAGCGCGGCTGGCAAGCTTTTTTCAGTTTTGATTTGAGAGGTACAGATGAGAAGACTCAGTAATTTTGCGTTAATGGCGTTGGTTGGAGTGCCGCTCGGCGCCGCTGGGGAGACATGGAACAACGTGCCGCTTGTGGACGCGAACTGCTCCGCGAAGGTGAAAGCCAATCCGGATGTGCATACACGCCAGTGCGCGTTGCAATGCTCCAAGGCCGGTTACGGCATTCTCTCGGCTGATGGCACGTTTCTCCGCTTCGACTCTGCTGGAAACGACCAGGCCGTTGCGGCACTGCAGAGTTCGCGGGCAAACGATCACTTGCGGGCTACGGTAACTGGCGACCGTGAGGGCGATACGATCAAAGTCAAAAAGCTAGAGATGCAGTAACGCGATCAAACCGACATTCTTCAATGCCCCCTGGACGAGGTTCCCAGGTGCAGGTTCGAAGCGAGTGAGGGTTTTCTAACTGGCTTTCGAGAACGCTTCTTCAGCGCCTTCTCTGCCGCGGTTCGCTCACGTTCGATGAGTAATGGACGAAAGTCATCTCCCACAACTCGGTAGCTGTGGAATCTA
Source organism: uncultured Acidobacteriaceae bacterium (assembly GCA_963846185.1). GTDB lineage: Bacteria > Acidobacteriota > Terriglobia > Bryobacterales > Bryobacteraceae > Bog-105. Next base: position 201,209 of record CAWJVA010000009.1, read on the forward strand.
TTCAGACAGTTTGGGTCGCTCACGCATGCAGTATTGAGCAATTGAAGGCAAAACATCGGTCCTTCCTGCACGGGGACTCGATTTTGCACTAACAACCCCAAATCGACCTCAATAGAAAAGACAACGGAGGAGCTACGCTCTTCGATACCTCGAAACAGAAAACATCTTCTATCACCGTCGTGCGTGAATCCCTCATATGCGAAATGCATGTTTCCACTCACCTTTGCAAATCGGTTCTCGGGCAGAGGTTAAAAGGAAGTCCGAGAGAATAAGTTTCTTCGGTCCGTCTAGCTGGACTTAGCTGGTCGAGATCCGGGAAAGAGCTCTCGAAGTTTGCTGAGAGCATCCGAACGCGTATCGCTCGGTGTGTCAGATGCTACCTTGAAACCTGCTTTGTGTTTGAGCAATCGTTCGATTTGTTGCGGATCTGACTGCCAAATAGCGGGAATTCCGGCCTTTTGGACAACGTAGAATTTTGACGGCATGTTCTTCCTTTAGTGATCAGGCGGTCATCGCCCCTGATCTCTCCGATATAATCACCGCACGCGTGGGAAGCAGCGTTCACCCGTGTTTTTTGCTAAGGAGTGACGTCCAGAAGATCCGACTTAGTTCAGAGGATCTGAAGAGTGAGCGGGAATGCTCAGACTCCTTAAGTATACGCCTAATTGACGCTTGAGTCTATAACTGTCGGTCTAACTATCGCTTGCGGGTAAGATCGTCCGTGCTAAGCCTGGCAGGAAACCAGCGCTTTCAACATCTGAGCCAGTACTCGGGCACATGAGGTGATTCAACGGCTTCGCGCTTTGCCCTTGTTAGATCGGGCACTTTGCTAACCGTAAAATACGCTATGAATGCGTCCTCGGCTCGAGCTCTCGCGGTCACGGATCCTCCACTTTAGGCGGAAGGTCGGTGCGCTTGACGAACGCCTGCCTGCTGGGGCGACATCGCTCCGCCGTGCCGCTTGGGCCGGCTTACAAGATTCTGTGCCGCGTGCGGCAGTGTTGTCGATGCATGCGCGAGTCCAGGGAGTCAGCTCCAGCAGCTGGGAGCATGCGTCGCTCGTGCAGCTCTGGGGGCCGCGCTTCAACGTTTATGTCGTGGCGGCCAGAGATCTTCCGATCTTTTCCTTGGGGCGTCTGCCACAAGACGCCAAGCGCCACATGAGAGCGCAAAAGACGGCTGAACGGATGCATGCAATTTTGAACGGTCAGCAGATGCCCTTCGCACATGCAGCCCGCGCCATGGGCGTGCCTCACAATAGTCTCCGCTATGCTGCTCCGACAGGCACGGTTCTGCTGCGCTGGGATGGTGCGCGTCAGCCGGTGATCTGGACCGCGCCACCTCCAGGCATGGAAACCCAGCAAGCACGTCTCGAACTGGCCCGCCGGTACCTTCGGGTCTTCGGCCCGTCTACGGCGCCTTCGTTCGCTTCTTGGGCAGGCGTTCATCGTGCGGAGGCGAGTGCTGCGTTCGAGAAGCTTGCGGATGAACTGGTGCCGGTACGAACGCCGATTGGAGACGCATGGATTCTCGCTGAAGATGAGGCCACATTTCTAGCGGACCCTGCGCCTGCTGCGCCGGCACATTTGCTTCCGAGCGGTGATGCGTACTACCTATTGTGGGGAGCCGATCGGCAACTGCTCGTGCCCGACGCCAGCCGACAGGCCCAGCTATGGACTACGCGCGTATGGCCAGGTGCGCTACTCGTCAGCGGAGAAGTTGCTGGAGTGTGGCGCCGAGGGGCGGCCGAAATCTCCATCCAGACGTGGCGCCGGCTTTCCCGGCAGATCGTGAAGCAGTTGAGGCTGAAGCGCTCTCGCTGCCGCTGCCAGCTCTGGGCGGTGCGATCCAAATCCGTTGGACTTGATTTTCCGCGTTACGGCGGGCTCGGAATTGGCGGTCAAGGCTCGGCAACTATCTTGAGTCGTCAGTCTCATTCTTATTCATGCGTTTATCTTCGCGGGCCAGTAGCTCTTCCAAAGCATCGAGCTGCCGGCTCCAGATCACTTCTCGCGCCGGGAAACCCTCAGCCGCTTCTGGCTGCCCGATACCGGCCTCGCCAGAGCAGCGCAGCAGCAGCACCGTCGCATCATCGTGCTGCGCGCCCGTTGCAGTCGCTTCGGCAAGGACGGCGCTAGCCACATCCGGCAATGGCCGGTCGTGCAACCGGCCCAGTAGGTCGGAAACACGTTCCAGCCCGCGCTCCGCATCCGGATTGTCGCCCGTCTCTGCGACACCGTCGGTTACCAATGCGAATACATGTACTGGAAAGAAATCGGCAACACGCTGCCGGACGGCCTGGGCTTCGCCGGAAGGAGTCACCAGGGCGCCACCGACGCCGTCAACGCCGCCTTGAATTACGGCTACGGCATCTTCACCTCGCATGTCTGGGGCGCCGTGATGAACGCCGGCCTGGAACCCTTCGCCGGCTTTCTGCACGTCGACCGCTCCGGCAAGCCGTCCCTGGTGCTCGATCTGGTCGAAGAGTTCCGGCAGCCCATCGTCGACCGTGCCATCCTTGGCTGGCTCAACAAGGGCGGGCAGTTGACCCTCGTGAAAGGCCTGTTGGACGGCGGATCGCGCGAAAACGTCGCCTCCCGCGTCCTGATGCGGTTGAACGCGCTCGAACAGCATCGGGGCAAACAGCACCAGATCCGGTCCATCGTTCAAATGCAGGCCCGACTGGCCGCAAGCGCGGTACGTGGCCTGCGCCCGTACCGGCCGTTTTCGTTCAAGTGGTGAGAGTTAGCGCGGCGGTGGTCTTGTGGCGCGGAAAAACAGATATACCGGCGTGTTAAAGCCGTTGCCCGTCGGCCGCGGCAGCCCGGAAGTGTCCCTCGTCTTGATCTACGACATAGAGGACGACAAGCTGCGAACACGTGCGGCAAACATCTGCCTCGATTACGGCCTGGAGCGTATTCAGTTCAGCGCCTTTTTCGGAAAGTTGAACAGAAACCGCCGTCAGGAACTCAGTCTGCGCCTGCAACGGGAGCTTGGCGATAAGTCGGGCCGGATCCGCATCATCCCGGTCTGCGAGCAGGATTTGAAAGAAATGTGGGTCTTGGATCAATACCGCCTCGACGCCGACGAACTGAGGGAGCGCGCCGACGTCGACAAGCCACGGCTGCGCGTTCTAGGACAGGACGAGTAAGTCGAGTGGCAAGAGCGATAAGTTGTCACGGATGATGACAGAGCTCGATATGATACCGGTGACGGATCTGAAGCAATGGACCTATTGCGAACGCATCGTCTATTACCATCGCGTAATGCCCGCCATCGGCCAACAGACTTTCAAGATGAAGGAGGCTTTGGCGGCCCAGGATCTTATTGAAACACTCGAGATGCGCCGCGGCCTGCAGGCCTATGGGTTTGAAGGAGCAGTCCGTCGATTTGGGGTCTGGTTAAGTGACGAAACGCTCGGTCTCTCTGCCAAAACGGACCTGATTCTGAAGCGCGAAGACCAGGTGGCCGTGGTCGATTTCAAGCTGACCGCCGGTGAGCCTGGCGAAAACCATCGGATGCAGTTAGCTGGATACGCAATGCTTGCGGAGGCGGTGTACAAGTTGCCTTCGCCCCTGGCATTCTTGTATCGGATTCCGGACAACCGCGTCTTCGCGATCGAGATCGGAGACGAACTACGAAAGCGCGGTCGCGACCGCGGTCGAGCGAATCCGCGAGATGGAGCTAACCCAAGGCTCCCTCCGTCCACACCTGTGCGCAAACGCTGTGCCGAATGCGAATATGTAAACTACTGTGCGGACGTATGGTGAGACGATTTTCGCAGATTGAGCCGCTTTTGACGCGATCACCCAATCCGCGTGATTTCGGAAAGATCGGAACTTGCAAGCGCTTTGTATCAATGCTTGGCGAGCGGAAGTAACTAATGCCCCTTCATGAAGGGGACTGAAAATCTCCCGCATGACGAAGGCTGGATCTCCGATGAAGTAACCAATGCCCCTTCATGAAGGGGACTGGAATTCGCGAAAGCCAAGTCGCCCGGGTCTCGCTGGGTTCTTGTTCCAGAAGTAAGTGTATTACCGATGGCACCGAACGACGCTGGTAGGCCTATGTGTTCAGGTCTTCTCGTGACATTCAGCCACTTCCCAACATGCGGTTTGTGATTCGGCGCTTACGATGAAGAGGATGCCATGAATGTTGAAGTCTACGAATTGCACGGTGTGCGTGTGGTGGAGTTCCGAAAGACAGGAGATCAGTTGAGAAACGATCGGCAAGCTGTCGAAATCATCTCTGAAGCGGCGGCACATAACGCCGAACTGATCGTTATTCCGGTAGAGCGGCTCAGCGAGGACTTCTTCCACCTGAAGACCCGGGTTCCGGGCGAAATCCTTCAAAAATTTGTCACCTATCGAAAACGCGTTGCGATCTTGGGGGATATCTCAAAACAGTTGAGTGGGAGCTCGGCTCTTCGCGATTTCGTTTATGAATGCAATGCGGGGCATCAAGTCTGGTTCGTTACGAGCGTAAATGAACTTGATCAAAAACTACTGGCCCAACAATTTCGATCATTCGAGTGAGATACAACAACCATGTGGCCCGCTCCTCGAGTCGCACAGCGAGTTGGCTATGAAAATGAGACTTGCCATGCTGTGGCTGCTGCCAGCGTGTGCTTTCCCACAATCGGCAAGAATCGACGTGAATGCGGCTGAGGTGGCCGGTCCGGCTCCTCAATCCTGGGCTTACTTCGGCTACGATGAGGCCAATTACACGTACGCACCTAACGCCCAAAAACTCATCCGGGAACTCGCGGGCCTCAGCAAGGCGCCAGTGCACATTCGCACACACTTCCTACTGGTCACTGGGGACGGCAAAGGCGGGTTAAAATTCGGATCCACAAACGCCTACACAGAAGATAGCGCCGGCAATCCTATTTACAACTGGACGATCGTCGACAAGATCCTCGGACTTATCTCGACTCCGGTGTTACTCCGTTTGTCGAGATCGGGTTCATGCCGCAAGCGCTGTCAACACACCCCGAGCCATACACGCCCACTTGGGTACCCGGCGCGAGAAATGATCAGTACTACATCGGCTGGACGTACCCGCCCAGGAACTACAAGAAGTGGGCTGATTTGATCTATCGCTGGGTTCAACACTCGGTCGAAAAGTACGGGAAAGCGGAAGTGGAGAAATGGGATTGGGAGGTCTGGAACGAGCCGAACATCAGCTACTGGCACGGCACGCCGGAGGACTACGATCAGCTCTACGACTACACCGTCGATGCCGTGAAACGGGCACTGCCCAGCGCTCACGTGGGCGGCCCTGCATCCACCGGTCCTGCAGAATCCACGCGGCCGATTTCTTGCGCCAGTTTCTGCAGCACTGCGCAACTGGCAGGAATTACGCCACGGGCCAACAAGGATCGCCTCTCGACTTCATCACCTTCCACGTGAAGGGCCGGCCCCGAGTCGTCGAGAGCCGGGACATAATGGGAATTTCGTACGAATTGAACGACGCCGCGAGCGGTTTCGCAATCGTTCATTCGTTTTCCCAATTCGCACATCTTCCGGTTGTGTTGAGCGAAGCGGACCCGGAAGGCTGCGCGGCTTGTTCGGCCCGCGTTTACCCCCAGAACGCCTATCGCAATGGGACGCTATACGCCGCCTACGAAGCGGCTGCGTACAAAGCAATCCTGGAGCTCGCTCATGAACAGGCAGTAAACCTGAAGGGAGTTCTGACCTGGGCATTCGAATTCGAAGATCAGCCTTACTTTGATGGCTTTCGCTCTTTGGCCACTAACGGCGTCGACAAGCCTGTTCTGAATTTCTTTCGCATGACAGGGCTGATGACCGGAGTGGAGTGAAAGCGGACAGCACGGCGGCGGTTCCAGCAGACGCGATTGCGAGGAGCGGTGTATCAGGGCCCGGCGACATAGATGCGCTCGCCGCGAAATCGGATCACGACGTGACTGTCTTGATCTGGAATTATCGCGATCAGGATGAACCAGTTCCGCCCGCTGAAATCCAATTGAACGTCTCCGGAATCCCTGAAACGGCGAGGCGGGTCCTGGTCACGCATTATCGTATCGATCAGCAGCACAGCAACTCATACACAGTGTGGAAACGAATGGCTTCGCCTGAGCACTCCACGGGACAGGAATATGCGGAACTGAAAGTGCAGGACAGTTACAGACCCTGACGTCTCCACTCTGGACGGATCAGAAAACCGCAGAAGGGCTTCGATTTGCGTTGCCGTCCGAAGCTTTGTCGCTCATACAAATCAGCTGGAAATAATTGTTGGAGTGCGTTCAGGCACGTACTTTGCTTTGTCGGCATTCAGTTGGTTTGTTGAACCTTGCATTCCGGATAATGTTATGTACGCTGATGTGTACAAGGCAACACAACAATGAGCGAAACAACAAGCTTTTACGATTCGCGTATCCGAGGACGTGAAGCGACGCCTGGAAAAGCTGGCGAAGGCGACTAGCCGTACCCGCTCATGGCTGGCAGCTGACGCGGTCGCCACTTATGTAGTGGAACAAGAGTGGCAATTGGCGGAAATCGAGGAAGGGATCAAAGACTCTGAAGCCGGCCGTGTTATTCCTCACCAGGACGTGAATCGGTGGCTCAATTCCTGGGGCACTGATAACGAAGAAGCTCCGCCTACGTGCCCATAATTTGGACGCAGCGAGCTGTTCGCCACTTAGCACATCTTCGGTCAAAGGAGAGCGCCTTATCATTCTCGCCGCCTTTCATGGCGCGCAGATCAAGGAGCCAATTGGTAGCTGATATGTAATCTTTTTGATTGCGGCACAAAGGAGCTGACAAGAATGAGAACCACAAGAATGAGCGCCGTGTTGTCCACGTGAGCACCAGTAACAGGTACATCTCGTTACAAGATGGAATTGATCGATGGACCAGCCGCCACCAGCTAGCATTGCCTCCGCTGGGGACGATGTGACGGGCCTGCTGATCGCCTGGAGCAATGGCAATCAAGACGCATTGGCTAAGCTCGTTCCGATCATCTACAACGAGCTGCGCCGAATCGCGCGGCGTTATATGCGG
>CAWJVA010000010.1:0-407952 GCA_963846185.1 uncultured Acidobacteriaceae bacterium
TCCGGACGAGAGGTCGCAGCGCACCATCGCCGCCTCGGATCCAGCCTTGCTTTTGAAGTAGAAGTTAACGGCTCGTTCCTGTTCCTGTTCCGCTACCGGACGTACTGGTAGAACCGCCCGCTGTACCGCCGCCGCTTGTGCCGGTACTGTTGTTCCGGTGGCGCTTGGAGTGTCCGGAGCTCGTTCCGCCACTCGAGGTTCCACCGTTCTGCCCTTGCTGGCCCGATTGACCCGACGGAGCCTGTCCCGCTTGCCCGCCGCCGGCTTGGCCACCCGCCTGTGAGCTGCCGGATTGGCCCCCTCCAGTTTGTCCCGCACTGCCTGATCCGCCCGAGCCGCCCGCCGAACCCGATTGGGGAATGGGTGCTCCGACTGCAATCAAAGGCAGTGAAAATGCTGCCAAAACCAACGTATATAACGTCTTCCGCATAGATATTGAAACTCCTTGCTTACCTGGCAACTTTGCTCCTTAGATAATGAGGTGAAATAAGGAGCAGTTCCACAGATGGGACATATATCGCCTGGTTCACATTACCTGCGTGGATTACTACGCGGACAGTATCCGGCCACTCGTAAAATAGCTACTCACGTAGTAATCGCGCTCTCGATCGGTCAGTTCATTTGCGCTCAATCACCGGAAACTCTCACCGCCACTATTGATCAGCGCGTTTCCGCACTACGCGAGGCCTTCGGCGTTCCGAGCGTCTCGGTCGCTGTCGTGAAAAGTGGACAACTGCTCTATGCCAAGGCATTCGGATACGCTTCGCTCGCCGGAAATGTCCCGGCAAGCACAAATACGCGCTACGCCGTCGGGTCTATTAGCAAACAGTTCACGGCGGCCGCTCTCCTGTTAGAGCAAGAGAAAGGTAAGTTGTCGCTCGACGACAAAGTTTCCAAGTATCTTCCTGAACTTACTCGCGCGGATGAAGTTACCGTCCGCAACCTGCTCTCGCATACCTCCGGTTATGAAGATTATGCTCCGCAAGACTACCTGATTCCGGAATGGACCAAGTCAACCACTCCCGCGGACATCCTGAATCGCTGGGCGAAGAAGCCGCTCAACTTTGATCCGGGCACGCAATGGCAGTACAGCAACACCAATTACGTCATCGCGGGCGAGATTCTGGAGAAGGTTTCCGGACAGCAATTAGTGCCCTTTCTCAAATCGAACATTTTTGATCCGCTCGGGATGGCCTCGGCGGGTGATTGTGATGTTCGCAGCACCGCTGACGCCACCGCATACACGCGTTATGCCTTGGGACCGGCTCGTCCAGTGGGCAGGGAAGGCAGTGGATGGTACTTCGCCGCCGGCGAGCTGTGCATGACACCCTCCGATCTCGCCAAATGGGACATCGCCTTCCTGCAGAAACGCATCCTTTCGCCTGCCTCTTATGAGGAATTTACTCGTGAAGTGAAGCTCAAGAATGGCTCCGGCACGCACTATGCGCTGGGGTTGCAAGTGGGTGAACAGCACGGCACGCCAGCCGTGTCTCATAGCGGTGAGGTCTCCGGATTTCTCGCCATGAACACCGTATTTCCTGCCAAAGACATCGGCATTGTGGTGCTCTCGAATGAGGACGGAGTGAACTTGATCTCGCCCGTCACGCAAGCCATAGCCTCTGAGCTGCTGGACCCGGAAAACGCCACAGCCGCCAAAGAAGATGACCAGGTTCGCGCGATTCTCGAGTCACTGCAGCAGGGCCACATCGATCGCTCGCTATTCACGGAAAATGCGAACGCCTATTTCACCGAGCTGGCGTTAAACGATTACCGCAATTCGCTTGCTCCGCTCGGTCCCCTCCAGGTATTGAGCCGGCAAGGACGCTCTTTGCGCGGCGGGATGATACACCTCAGTTACCGCGCCCACTTCGCGAAAGATACGGTGCTGCTGAACATCTATCTGATGCCCGAAGGCAAGTTCGAGCAGTTCCTGGTGGAAGAGCAGTTCTAAGCGAACGTCGCCAGGATCTCACTCTAACTTCTGCATCACGGCTTCTGCCATTTCGGCCGTCGTGTTTGTTCCACCCAGATCGGGCGTCCGGATTTTGCCCTCCGAGATCAAGGCTTGAGCTGCCGCATCCACGCTCTTCGCCGCCTCCAGCAGCCCCAGGTGATCGAGCATCATGACCGCTGAAAAGACAGATCCCAAAGGATTCGCGATGCCTTGGCCTGCGATGTCGGGCGCCGTTCCGTGCACCGGCTCGAACATGGATGGAGCTCGCCGCAGCGGGTCGATATTCGCGCTGGCCGCGAGCCCCAGCCCGCCGGTCACCATCGCAGCTACATCGCTGAGGATGTCACCGAAGAGATTGGAAGCAACCACTACGTCGAAGGTCTGCGGCCTACGGACAAAATTTAAAGCAGCCGCATCCACCAGGACTGATTCCGTCTCCACGCCATCGTATTCCGATGCAACTTCTGCAAAAACGCGGTCCCACAGAACCATGCTGAAACCCTGCGCGTTCGATTTGGTGACGGATGTGACCTTACGCCTCTGATTTCGCCGTTGCGCCAGTTCGAACGCGAAGCGAATAATGCGCTCCACGCCCCGGCGTGTGAACACTGCGGTCTGCACGGCTACTTCAGCCAATTGGTTCTTGTGAACGAAGCCGCCTACCTGCGAATACTCGCCTTCTGTGTTCTCACGCACCACCACGATGTCGACTTCGCCCGCAGAGATATGACGCAGCGGCGACTCGACTCCCGCATACAAGATGCACGGGCGCACATTTGCAAATAGATCCAGCTCTCGTCTGATGGGAAGCAGCAAGCCGTTCAGCGTCACGTGGTCGGAAACATCCCGATGCCCCACCGCGCCCAGCAGGATAGCGTCGAACTTCCGCAACTGATCGACGCCGTCCGGCGGCATCATTCTGCCATGCTTGAGATAGTAATCGCTACCCCAGTCGAAGCACTTCGGCTCGAGCGTGTCGCCGTATTTCGCTGCCGCTTTTTGTGCGATTGCGAGCGCTACGGGAGTAACCTCTCGCCCGATCCCATCGCCGGGTATCACCGCGATAGAGAAATTGCTCATGGCTCTTTATTCTCGATCTGTGGTCCAGTTCGGGACCTGCGGTATTGCTTCCCCATCCGCACGTGGGTCGGAAGCGCTAAAATCGACGCCCGAGCCGTTGCGCATCACCACATTTCCGCGCCCCATGCTCAGCGAATACGGCGCGACAACTTCCAGTTCGTGCCCTTTTGCGGTAAGCTCCCGGCGAACCTCTTCCGGTACGCGCGATTCAATTTGAAGATCGCACCCTTCGAATGTGCGCTTGGTGAAGCGGGCAGCGCTGAGAGCAGCCTGGATGTTCATTCCGAAATCAACTATATTCGAAACGAACTGCGCGTGAGCTTGGGCCTGATTGAATCCGCCCATGATGCCGAACCCGATCGTCTCATCGCTCTTCTGCATAAATCCCGGAATAATCGTGTGCAGCGGACGCTTGTGCGGCTCGAGAGAGTTCGGTTGCCCCGCTTCGAGTGAGAACAGCTGCCCGCGATTCTGCAGCGCGAATCCTGTCCCGGGGGCCACCAGGCCCGTCCCAAACCCGCTATAGTTGCTCTGAATCAGAGATACGATGTTACCGTCACGATCGACCACGCTCAGATACGTGGTGTCGTGACCCATCGCATTCAGCCGGGCGCTCAAATCCGAAGGCAGCACGGAGCAGTGAGCTCGGTTCGGATCGATCAAGTCGGCCCTTTTTCGGGCCAGATCCTTGGATAACAGCTCATGCACGGGAATATTTGAAAATCGCGGGTCGCCGATATACTTGATCAGGTCCGCATAGGCGAGCTTCTTTGCTTCGATCATCACGTGCAGCGCCTTGGTGCTGTTCTGTCCGTATTGGCTCAGCGGGAACTGCTCCATGATGTTGAGCATTGATAGCGCGGCGATGCCTTGGCCATTCGGCGGCAGCTCGTATACGCTCCAGCCGCGGTACGTTGTCGAGATCGGATCCACCCACTCGGGTTGAAAGTCGGCCAGATCCGCTTGGCTCATAACGCCGCCCTGAGCCTTTGAGAAACTCACAATCGCCTCGGCCGTGGGTCCGCGATAAAACCCGTCACGGCCCTGCTTCGCAATCAGCTCGAGCGAGTGAGACAGATCGGGATCGTGAAAAATCGCTCCCGTTTGTGGCGCTTGGCCGCCCGGAAGAAATGTCCCGGCAAATCCCGCCTTCGCCCTCAAATCCGTAGCACTCTGAGCCCATACCTGCGCGACCATCTCGGTAATGGGAACTCCGTTCCGGGCATAGAAAATCGCGGGCTGCAGGTCTTCCGCCAACGGCAGCTTCCCGAACCGGTCATGCAGGGCAGCCCACCCGGCAACCGCGCCCGGAACCGTGACCGAATCGATGCCCGCGGGGATCGCCTTCGTGATTCCCTTGGCCTTCAGGTGCTCCAGTGTGAGAGCAGCCGGGGCCCATCCGCTGGAGTTCAGGCCGGACAGCTTCTTGTGCCCCGCGTCGTAGACCATCGCAAACAGGTCGCCGCCGATCCCGTTCATCATCGGCTCGGTTACACCCAAGACCGCGTTCGCCGCGATTGCGGCATCCACTGCGTTACCTCCGCGGCGCAAAATATCGGCGCCGGCTTGCGGACGCCAGCGTTTGGCTGGTCGCAACAATACCGCCACGGCTGATCACCACCGAACGGCCATAGTCGCGCCCCGGTTCGCGCTGCGCCATGGCAGTCTGTATGAGAAATCCAGGAACCAATATCAAGAGCAATCGGGCAAGTTTGTTTTTGACCATTAAAAGCGCCTGAAGGTGCAGGCGGAGTACTTCTGTTTTACTACTTCTTGCCGCGATCGGCACAAACACGAACGCCGCCCCTCTCAGGACGGCGTCGTGCTCTTTTGACTGCTTCTAAAGACCGGATACGGAAGTTAACGCGGCGGTTGAGGCGGGTTTCCGGAACTCGCCGGAGGTTGCATGTTGGGTCCAGGTTGACCGCCGCTCTGCGGTGGAACGCCGATCTTGACTCCAATCACTTCGCCTGACACCACCAGTTCCACTCTACGATTCAATTGCCGGCCCGCGGCCGTATCGTTCGATGCCACCGGGTACGCCTCGCCATATCCCTGCGCCGTGATGTTCTGAGGATTCAATCCTTGCTGGATCAGAAACGTCCGCACCGTATCCGCCCGTTCCTCAGAGAGCTTCTGATTGAAGGCCTCGCTGCCCGTGCTGTCGGTGTAACCCTCCACCTGCAGGTTCAAGCCGGGATGCGAGAGAATGATCCCCGCCAGGCGGGCCAATGCCAGCTGCGCAGGCTGCGTGAGCTGATACTTACCGCTTGCAAATAGCACGTCCTGCAGATTGATTACCAGCCCCCGAGGCGTTTCTCGCGTGGGCAATACTGCATTGAATTGCTGCAGCAACTGCTGCCGTAGCTGCTCTTTCTGCTGTTCTGCCTCCAGACGAAGACGGTTGGCCTCCTCTGCTGCCTGCTGCGCTTTTGCCGCTTCGGCTGCCGCCTGCGCACGCGCTGCGTCTGCTTCCTGCTTCGCCTGCTCGGCGGCTGCCCGCTGAGCGGCCTCTTGCTGCGCCTGCTCCTGGGCCTGCCGTGCGCATAGTGACCGGCATTTTGTTGCAAATGGAATTGGCAGCGTCGCCAAGGCACACCCGGAAAGCGTAGCTCCCGCGCCGCTCTCAAGCCGGCATGATCGTCGCTGATCAGCAGCCGCACCCCGCATAAACCGCGCCTCCTGCAACTGCGCGAAAAGTCTCGCCAGTGCACCTCGGCTTCGCTGAGCGAGACACTCACTCCGAGCACCGTGCGATGTCCGCTCTCGTCTACCCCGAAGGCCATCAGCACCGCACAACAAACCACCGAACCGCCGTGCCGGACCTTCTCATAGCGGGCATCCAAAAACACATAAGGCACTTCGCTCAGCGGCCGGTTCCGCCACCGCATTCAACTCTTCATCAGCTACTGGGTGGCCCGGCTCACTTGCGTGCTGGATATCTCCAGGCCGCACAGTTCGCGCATCACCTGTGTCACGTTGCGGGTGGACACGCCCTGCACGTACTTCTCGGCAATAGCGCATTTCAAGGCCCGCTCGCTCCGCACTCCGCGCTCCTGCGCCGACGGATAGAACTCCACCTCTCCCCGCACTTGCGGGACCTGCAACGTCAGCTCGCCCAAACGGGTCGTTACCGTCTTTGGTTTGAAGCCGTTGGCATAGCCGCGCCGCTTATCGGTGCGCTGATAGGGCGCGGCCTCGAGCGCCTGCGAACGCTCGATCCGCATCGCCTCATTCAGCATCAGGCGCATGGCATCGGCCACATGCGACAGCCCATTTTCACAAAGCAGTTGAACCACAGTCTCAATTACGCTAGTGTCGGCCTGGTGGGCCATGGTTTGCTCCTTCTCATGAATTTGGTCGTTCATAAAAGGAAATCAAACTTGGCCCGCCAAAACAAGACCACCTCGTTTTGTTCTGAACCTCCGCTCGGGCTCACTTCCGCTCGCCTGCGCTACGGCCCAGAACAAAACGGCTTGTCCGTTGATTCGGAGCTAATTTACAGAAAGGAGTTTACACCAACGATCAGGCAAAGAACTATGGGGTGTTTGCTCGTTGTAGTGCAATGCCACTTCGATAGCATGTGGCGCAATTGAACCGAGCGAACTGAACCAAGCTTTTCCTGATCCTCGATGTTCACAGTGGCCCTCGGCTTTTCTGGTAGCGACGACTTCTTCGCCAGTAAACACAACCTGTAGATCATAGATGCCTTCTCCAGATTTCGCACTTCAGCTTCGTTCTTGTTCCACATCGAATGAATAATGAGGTTGAGATTAGCAATAAGCAAGCCTTCTTAAATATCCGTACTGCATCCTCTGCGTCTTCAAGTGGACCCGCATACATGGCGGTCAAATAGAATGAAAATCCCATGTCGCATTTCCAGGCATTATGGCCGACTGAGAAGTCATCGCCGGTTTGCGGGTCAGAGCAAACTACGATTCTGCTTTCGCCATTGTCCTGACACAACCGCAGCCATACACAGTGTCAAAGCCCCTAAAGAATAGCGCTGCCGGTACATTTTCCAGAAACACCTTAATGTCATGTCCAAATTGAGCAGCTGATTATAAGCCATGAACGAAGATGACAAAACAGCAGACTGCAATGGCCCATCCACAGAACAAAAAAGCAACGGCGGCGGCAAGAGTGCGGTGCGTTACCACAATCTCGCGCTAAGTTGGAAGGGCAAGACGTACGGCCCGCCGGCGATGCCCAAAGCCCATAGGAGCAGAAAAAGCAACTGGGACGTGTTGCGCTCTTCTGGCGCTTCATTACAGAGCCAAAGCATTCCAATGCAGTTGTAGCTATATTTACCCTGCTGTTATTTCTCACAACAGCCATATACACCGTGTTTGCGGCGCTCCAATGGACGGCCATGAAGGAAACGCTTATCGAGGTGAAGCGGGGAGACAGGCCATGGTTGTCCGTGGAAGCCGCCGCCGCGAAGACGCTCTTCTGCGACCGCGAGCAGGTCTGCGAGTTCACTATACGACTTTATCGTCAACAATCTGTGAAGACTTCCGAGCTCTCGTGCTTCGCAAGAGCCGCCTTGTTCGCGGACGAGATCCCGACCCTTCGCCTGGCGGAGAGCGAGCGTGGTGCCAAAATTTGAAGTCGATCTTGGTCCACCCGCTTCGGTCGCGATAGCTCAACCGCGCGAGTCTTTGCAGCCGAGGATACAACAGAAAACTCGTATTCGAAAAGGAAGTTCATAGGGCCAATTACGTTGGCTGCGTTGTCTACGATCTCGCCATTCGGCGCGATGTGCTCATCGGGTTCGCTTACCGCGCTGAGATATAAAGCAGTCCCGCCAATTGGTCCCTTTGAGATTGATCCGTTTAACGATAAAACCGTGCCCGTATCGGAATTGAGGCTGGAAGAAATTCCCGGCACTGCATATATCCGGTAAGCACAAAATCGTCGAGGAAGCAGTAACCACGCCACTGCCACGCCAACAAAGCGGCAGCATAATGTTATCAAGAACACCTCATCTGCAGATTTTTCAAGAACTTGTCTGGGCCGAAAGCGCGACCGGCGAATGTAGAAATTACAAGCGCTCATGCAAACTGCGCAAGCGCGAGCCACTGAACGGGCTTCCCAGGTTTCAGGGGGCTTACTCGCTAGAATCGTAGTGTGAGTGCCCCGCCGACAGGCGCCATCGAAGCGCCGCCCACGAGGCGATCCACTTCGCCGTTATTACCCATCTTCCTCATCGTCCTGGTAGATGTTTTAGGCTTTACCATCATTCTTCCGCTGCTGCCTTTCTACTCGGAGCGGCTGGGGGCCTCGCCCGCCGTGGTGGGCGGAATCGTCGCCATCTACGCCATGTTCCAGTTGATTGCCGGTCCCATTCTGGGTCAATGGTCGGACCGCATCGGACGCCGACCCGTTCTGCTGTTTAGCCAGGCCGGAACTCTCGCCGGATTTCTCTTGCTCGCCGCTTCTACGCAGGTATGGATGGTGTTCCTGTCGCGCGCCATCGATGGAGCGACCGCCGGGAATTTGAGCATCGCGCAGGCTTACATCAGCGACGTCACGAAACCGGAGAACCGTGCGAAATCGTTCGCCATCATCGGAGTTGCATTTGGCTTCGGCTTTCTGGTAGGCCCTGCTATTTCCGGCTTCCTCGCCAGCTACGGCTACAGGGCGCCTATTTTCGCCGCATGCGTACTCTCCTTCGCAAGCATTTGCTGCACGTTCTTCCTGCTGCCGCGGCGCGAAGTAATTCATGAGCACCGTGCTGCCGAAGGCGAATCCGGGCCGGGCGGCCGCCGTCTATCGCTGCTTTCCTGGGGTGAGTACAGCAAGTATTTCCGGGATCGCGAGCTGGGCCGCCTGCTCATACAATGGCTCTTCTTTGCGCTCTCGTTCGCCACGTTCATATCCGGTTTTGCTCTGTTTGCCGAGCGCCGCTATCTCTGGAACGGGCATGGCGTGGGCGTACGCGAGGTCGGCTATATCTTCGCGTTCAACGGATTCATCGGCATCATCATGCAAGGCGGGCTGGTCGGACGCTTGGTCAAATGGCTCGGCGAAACGCGCGTGGTGCAGGTCGGCTTCTTAAGTACGCTCGTCTTCTACGCGGCTATTGGATTCACTTACACCATCGGACAACTGCTTTGGGTGACGGCCGCAGCTTCTGTTCTCGGCGCGGGCTTGCGGCCTGCGCTCACCAGCCTCATCACGCAGAGAGCGGGTCGCACGGAGCAGGGCGTGATTCTCGGGCTTACGCAGTCGCTCACGTCGATCGCGCAGATCACGGCTCCGTTGATTGCCGGCTTTCTGATCGACAGGGAACTGCTCACAACCTGGGCCGTCTGGGCGGGGATCCTTTCAGGAGCGGCTCTTTTGTTCTATCGCCGCCGCAGTTTCGCACCTCAGGCTGCCTGAACCGGCATCATGCCCGCTGTGCCGGCTTGGTTCAGACTACGGGCTTCCGAGCGGGTTCTGCTGTCGTATTTCGCCTACGTCTGCGTATTGGTGCCGTTCTTTCCCTTGCGCCCCAACTTGCACGCGCAGCCGTTTTTCATACTGGCTGCGACGTTCGTGCTGTTTTGCTGTTTTTCTGCAGGCGAGCAAACCCGGTTCGCGACCCATGTCAGCTATCTGCGCGACTGGATTCCGCTCGCCATCACCTTCGTCGCGTTTCGCGAGATGGAACTGTTCGTTCCCCCGAACTACGACGCTGCGCTGGCGGCGGCCTGGATCCGCTGGGATCGAATTGTGCTCAACGATTGGCACGTGCGCAGCGTCATCGAGAGCTTGGGACCCGTTTTGCCGCTCTACCTCGAGCTGTGTTATCTGCTCGTCTACGGCGTCGGCGCTTACTGCGTCCTCATCCTTTGGCTGGCCGGCTCGCGCAAGAAAATAGACACGTTCTATGTGCTCTATTTGCTGGGCACGTTGACGGCATATGGTATGTTCCCGTTTTTTCCTTCGCAGCCGCCGAGAATCGCCTATCCGTTCCTGGCCACGCCCGGCTTCACGAGCTGGCTGAGGCAGTTGAACCTTGATCTATTAAACGCCGCAACCATTCACACAGGCGTGTTTCCGAGCGCGCACGTATCCTCCGCCTTTGCGGCCGCCTGGGCCATGTTCCTGCTGCTCCCCGGCCGCAGGCGATTCGCCTGGGGCATGCTCCTCTATGCGGTCAGCGTATCCATCGCTACCGTTTACGGCCGCTATCATTACGTTGCCGACGTCTTAGCGGGGTTTGCTGTGAGCCTGCTGCCTGCGGCGCTGGCGCTGTCCATCCGGTTCAGATACCGCGCGAACCGTGCCGCGCTCGTGACCACAACCGATAGCCATCGTTCAGTAGATGAGAATACCTGATCGACCGCCCGCGCCGTGGTCACTTGCCTTTCGCTACACGCACGTCATCGCCCGTCATCTTCACGGTCCAATCCCGGTTGTTGTCGGATTCGGCCTGTTCAAAGTGAATGCGATCCTTACCCGTGAATGTGTTGGTGGTGCGGTAGTAAACCGTTCGCCCCCCGGCGTCCCATGTGCTCGAAAAAATCCACTTATCGCCGGAGATCTCCAGGTTTCCGCGTCCGCCCGCGCGCCCTTCGGGATTGACGCTCTGCGTAAAATATTTTCCGGGCGTCTTTGCCGGAAGAAAAATCAGCAATTCGCTCGGCGTGCCGTTCACGGTTTGCTGGCATGCGAAATAGATCCCCACCAGTGCACACTGATTCGTCAATTGATCGGGCTTCGGGCTGTCTTTTCGGCTCACTTGCCAGCTTCCGTTGTAAAGCCATAGAGGAGCGTACACGGAGTCAGGTGCTTTCGCACCCGCTAACGGCAACACGCCGGATACAAGCAGAAGGACAGCAATTCGCAGCATAAGGTCGCTCCTCTAAGGGATGAGGACTAAACGAAGTTTAACGGATCGAAGCTTAACCCAAGCCCCGCCGGTGCCGTCTAGATGATTAGAAAAAGAAAAACTCCTGAAGGAGAGGAGATATGAAAAAACAAATTTTGACAATTGCCTTGGGCTCGTTTTTGGCCGTAGGTGCTGCTATTGCTGCGCCGCAACAGGACAGCCAGGCGGCCCCGTCGCAGAACTCGCAGCAGACCTGGCATCATGCGGATCCGAATGAACAGCTGCAGCGGCTCACCAAGCGCCTGAATCTTACTGCCGATCAACAGAACCAGCTACTGCCGATTCTGACGGATCGCCAACAGCAGATGGAAAGCATCCGCAACGACAATTCTCTTGCTGCGAAAGACAAGCACGCCAAAATGCGCGCCGTCCGTGAGGACAGTGACACCAAAATTCGTGCCCTTCTGACCGACTCGCAGAAGCAAACCTATGATCAGATGCAGCAGCAGATGCGCGAGCGCATGCAGCAGCATCACGAACAGCACCAGAACGACTCAAAGTAGCCCATCTCCGCGCAGATTTGGCCCTTGAGCAACAGGACCGCACGCCTCTGCAAGCGGTCAACTGGTATCCCGGCACGCTATCGCGATACCCTCGTACTCAATGGCCAATGCTGATCTGAACCAGCAACAGAATGCCCTGCCGCGCATCGGCAGCAAAGGAAGCGCATACAATCGCTTCCTCCTGCTGGTCGCGGGTCTGGGCGGCTTGCTTTACGGCGTAGACGTCGGCATCATCGGCGGCGCGTTGCCCTATCTGGAGGCAACCTCCGGACTCAACGCTGGTCAGCTTTCGATCATCGTCGCGGCCGTACTGCTCGGCAGCGTGATCTCGACCCTCTTCGCCGGGCTGCTCGCCGACTGGATGGGCCGCAAGCCGCTGATGGTTCTGAGCGGCTTTACCTTCATCGTCAGCATTCCCATGATTGCTCTTTCGCACGGCTACGGCCCGCTGTTCTTCGGCCGGCTGCTGCAGGGCATCAGCGGCGGATTTATCGGCGTCGTCGTCCCGCTGTATCTGGCAGAATGTCTTTCCGCCTCCACCCGCGGGAAGGGAACCGGTATCTTCCAGTGGCTACTGACCCTCGGCATCGTCACTGCCGCGCTAATCGGCATTTACTACAGCTATCGCGTCGAGGAGGTCACTCGCTCCGCTGATGCGGCCACTGTCTTCGCTTTCAAAGACCAGGCTTGGCGTCGCATCTTCTGGGTTTCGCTGCCGCCCGGCGTTCTCTTCGTGATCGGCAGCTTGGCTGGTGGCGCGAGTCGCCACGCTGGCTCTTCCGCCGCGGCCGCAGGCAAGCTGCTACGCTGCGCTCCTGCGCTCCCGCACCCCCGAACAGGCAGACCTCGAATTGCGCGAAATGGAAGAGATCGCGCGCCGAAAAGGCCGCAACTTCCGCGGCGGTCGGAGTCCAGCGATTCGCTTCTTCGCCGCAAGTACGTTATTCCGTTCGTGCTGGCATGCGTCATCCTGTTCTGCAACACAGCCACCGGCATCAACTCCATCATCGGCTATAACACCAACATTCTTCTGCAAAGCGGGCTGTCCGACGTCCAGGCGCACTGGGGCTACGTCGTCTTCACGTTGGTCAACTTTCTGATGACCATCGGCGGCGTCATGCTGGTCGACCGCAAGGGCCGCAAGTTCCTGCTCGATGCTCGGAACAGCCGGCATCATCGTTTCACTCACCGCGGCGGGCCTCATTTTCCGCAGCACGGAGAAGCTGCAGGTCGATGCCCGCGACGCGCTTCAGTCGATGATCGCGCCCGACCAGAGTGTCACACTGCGCTTCGATCCCAGGCCGAAGCAGCAACGATTGCTGGCCAGCAACGATGCCGCGCGCAGGATATCGAACCGACCGCGCCTCGCTGGTGGTCGTGTATTCCTACGGCGATTTCACGGCGGCAACGAACGTGGCCCGTTCCGACGATCCGGCCGCTCCGCCCATACAGATCACGCGCGCAAGCTGCGTCCCGGCGAACAAGATTGAAGCGTTTTTCAAAAATCCATTCGCAAATCTCGATGCCGCGCACACGGCGCCGCTCAAAATCGAAAAGGCTCAGATCAGCACCGTGCCGGATCCGAGCAACGGCTGGCTGGTCGCCATCGCACTTTACGTTTTCATGGCGTTCTACGCAATCGGGCCGGGCGTGTGCGTCTGGCTCGCGCTGTCAGAACTAATGCCGACTCGCATCCGCTCGAACGGCATGAGCATCGCGCTGGTCATCAATCAGGTAGTCTCTACCACGCTTGCGGCCATCTTCCTGCCCGTCGTCAGCAACTACGGCTACTCGACAATTTTCTTTTTGTTCGCCGGCTTCACCGTCATCTATTTCATCACCGCGGCTTTCTTCCTGCCGGAAACGAAAGGGCAAGACGCTCGAAGAGATCGAAGAGCACTTCGAAAGAGGTGGGAAGGATCCGGAGTTGGGCAGCGCAGCGAGATCCGCCTAAACTGCCGTCTACTGTTACATCAGGAACCGGTAACCGACGCCGTGCACTGTCACAAAGTGCCGCGGAACCTCTGGGTCCGGCTCAAATTTATTGCGAAGTTTACTGACGTGTGCGTCCACCGTGCGCGTGTGCGGGTATTCGGTGTACCCCCATACCGAAGCGAGCAGGGTATCTCTCGTGAGGGCTCGATCGGCATTCTGCAGGAAGAATAGAAGAAGGTTGTACTCGCACGGCGTCAACTTGACCTCTCCACCCTTGCACGCGACAATCCTTCGTTCTTTGTCCACTTCCACATTCCCGAATCGAATTCTTGATGTCGTACCCAGCGTAGTGCGCCGCAGAATGGCCTTAATGCGCGCGATTAATTCACGGCTGGCTACCGGCTTGACAAGATAGTCATCGGCGCCCGTTTCAAGCAGCAGAATTTTCTCCATCTCGTCTGCATTTTCGCCAAGAATGATCGTTGGCGTCTTCAAATGCGCTGCTTCGAGTTGCAGGCACATATCAACGCCGCTGATACCATCTAGCGGTAGATTCACAAGCAGTAGGTGCGGCTTGCAGGCCCGAATATGCGTCAAAGCCGTTTCGGGATTGCTGGCCACGATTTGCAGGAACCCCTCGCCTTCCAGCAGCTTGCCGAGCGCGCTACTCTCAGTTTCGTTCCTGTTCAGAATGACAATCTTGTGCATGGTTGTAAACACCGTTGTATGAATTCTCGCGCCTGCCTGCCGGCGGAACAATTCCCGCCTCGTCCTTTTCACCATGATTTGAACATCCCCCAGTAAGTGGTTGTAAGACAGCCACTTTCCGCAAAGAATCCCACATCGGGTATACTCGCTCGTAACGTTGTCCGCCGCCGGCAACAATGCCTTTGTCCTCACAAATCGTGCGTTTTGGCGCTTTCGAAGCGGATCTCTCCTCGGGAGAGCTACGCAAACAAGGCCTGCGCATCCGGTTGCCCAATCAGTCATTTCAAATCCTCAGCATGCTGCTCGGCCGCCCCGGTGAGATCGTCAATCGTGAGGAGATCCGCACCCGCCTCTGGTCCGATGACACCTTTGTCGACTTCGATCATGGTTTGAACAAAGCGGTGAACCGGCTTAGAGACGCTTTGAGCGATTCTGCCTCCAATCCGCGCTTCATCGAAACAATCGCCAGAAAAGGCTACCGGCTGATTGTGCCCGTGAGCGGCAGCGAGCAGATGAATCCAAAAACCGTAGCCAGGATCCGCCTCGCCGTACTGCCGTTTGAAAACCTAAGTCCCGATCCTGAACAGGAGTTCTTTAGCGACGGCCTCACCGAGGAGATGATCTCCGAACTCGGCCGTCTGAGCCCGGCACGTCTCGGAGTCATCGCGCGCACCTCCGCCATGCGCTACAAAAAGACGGACAAGCGCATCGACCAGATCGGAGACGAGCTGCACCTGGACTATATCCTCGAAGGCAGCGTTCGCCGCGTCGAGAATCGTATTCGGATCACCGCCCAGCTCATCCAGGTGGGGGATCAGACGCACCTCTGGGCCGAAAGCTATAACCGCGAACTCGCCGATATCTTCCAGGTGCAGCATGAGGTCGCACACCGCGTTGCGAGCTCGCTTGCCTTTGAGCTGCTGCCGGAAAAAGCCAGACCACAGGCTCCTCCTGAAGCGTACGATGCGTATCTGCAGGGCCGCTTTTTCTGGAACAAAGGATCCGATGTCGATGCCTGGAAAGCGATCGACTGTTTTCGCGAGGCAGTTCGCCTGCATCCGAAATACTCGCTTGCCTATTCGGCGATGGCCGATTGCTACGGGCGGCTCGCCTGGTACGCCTCATTGCGCCCGGAGGAGGCAGCCAAACCCGCCGAAGACGCTGCGCTGCGGGCGCTCGAAGCCGATAACCAGTCCGGCGAAGCGCACGCCTCTTTAGCCTTGGTCCGATTCTGGTTCGATTGGAACTGGACCGAAGCCGACAAGGAATTTCGTACAGCCCTGGCCCTTAAGCCAAACTACGCGGCAGCCCACAACTGGTATGCCGCCTATCTGAACGTGATGGGCCGCTTCGAAGAAGCTGCCGTCGAGCAAAGCATCGCCGAGGAGTGGGATCCGCTCTCGCTCGTCATCGCAATGAACCACGCCGATCCTTATTACTTCTCGCATCGCTTTGAACCGGCCATCGAAAGTCTTGAAGCCTTACTCCGGCGTGAACCCGCCTTTATCCCCGCTCAATACAATCTCGCGCGCATCTATGCGCAGTCTGGCCGCTATCAGGAAGCGATCGCCGCGTTCAAACAGGTAGTGCAGATTTCTCATGTGCGGCAGGCGGAAGCTGCCGTTGCCTATGCCTGCGCACTGGCCGGAGAGACTGCGGAAGCCGTTGAGGTCCGTAACAGACTCGAGGAACTCGCCTCCTCTGCCTATCTCCCCTCACCGCAACTGGCGATGATGGCCATCGGGTTCGGCGACTTGGACGCCGCCGTTCGTCATCTGCAGCAGGGAATGGCGGAACGGTCCACTTTCATGATTTATCTGAAAGCCGATCCTCTCTACGATCCGCTGCGCGGTCATCCGGCATTCGACGAACTCGTCAGACGTATGAATTTCCCGCCGTGATGCTCTCTTCGCGTGCTGCTGCGCCGGTTCGCGGTGGAAACCTCAGATAAAAACACGCGCCCGCGCCGGTCCGGTTCACGAGTTGCAAATCTCCTCCCAGATCCAGCATCGTTTGGCGCGCCAGTGGCAGGCCGAGACCGAGCCCCGTGCGTTTGCCCGCCGTGACGAACGGCTGAAACAGGCTCGCGCGAACACTCGCAGGCACGCCCGGCCCGGTGTCCTCGACAAAGACACTGATGCGGTCCCGATCTTCTTTCGAGTAGATGTAAATATCGCCGCCCTCGGGCATCGCCTCGACAGCGTTCGAAAAGAGATTTACGAAAACTCGTTCCAGCCGGATGCGATCGACCGTAACTTCCGTTGTATCGTCGACTGCGATACGAATGCGCACCCCGGACCCTAACTGAATCGATTCTGCCGCCGATTCCACAATCTCCTTGAGCCTGCACGTCTCCGCATCTGTTTTCTCGCCGCGCGACAGGCTGAGGAGATTTTTCAATAACTCCTGGAAGCGACGCGAGGCGCGGTAAATGTTCGATGCAATCCTGCGCACCTGCTCGGGAGGAAGCTCGCCATCCACCAGCATTTCCGCTCCGCCATAGATCGCCGCCAGTGGGTTCCTCAAATCGTGCACCAGCGAGGTCGCGAGCCGTCCGATGGTGTTGATCTGCTCCTGCCGGATTAGTTCCGCCTGCGCGCTTTCGATCGAATCGCACATGTGATTGAACGTGGCGGCCAGACGCGACAATTCATCGCTCCCGCCTACGCTCAAGCGGAAATGATAATTGCGCGCGGCGATCTCCGACGCTGCCTTGTCGAGAAGCTTCACGGGCTGCAGCAGCCGCCGGGTCAGGAATGAACTCACTAGCACGGCTGTCGCGATGGTCGCCAGCCAGCCCAGCCCCAGACTCTGCCGCAGGTCCGCCAGCGACCGGTTGAGGTTTTCATACGATCGCAGAATCCGAAGTTGGGCGACGGGTTTGCCGGTCACATCCTTCAGAATCTGTGTCGAAACGATGAAATCGTCCTGCTGTACCTGCTTGCCTTCCAACACTTGCATCCGCAGCAGCCGGGCCGTGGCATCCCGTCCGGTAAGCGTCGAGGCGAATACGCCATGCTTGTCTAAAAAGGCGTATTCGCTGCCGGGCGCCATGCGCCGCAGTTCTTCCAGGAGTCTGTTGTCGATCCGGAAGCCTGCGCATAACACGTTCAACAGCACCGGCTCCGTGCTTGCCTGCACGTATACAGGCGTGAGAACGACATAGAATAGCTTGTCTTCTTCTTTGATGTATCCGGCGACTTGCGCGGGAAATTTGGGCACGATCTCGCGCAACGGGATTTGCGAGGCCGACAATCCGTCGGGATTTGCGCCAAGCGACGCAATCAGCCGGCCGTCGCCGCCGAGAACAAGGAACGCAGCCTTCTCATCTGAGACACGCGACCACAGGTCTGCCACAAAATCGCGGATCGTTTTTTCATCGCGCGTGGCAAACGCCGCTCTCACGTCCGACATCGCGGCCATCAGGCCCGTTGTCTTCGAAAGCAGGCGTGTTCTGGTGGTCCAAAGAGCCTCGTACGCCTGCACGCTGGCGCGTAACTCAGCGCGAGCGCTCTCGTCCGCAACCGAAAGAGCATAGCGCTGCAGACCCAAACCCGCAAATGCGAACAGGATGGTGATGGTGATTGACGAGCACAAGAACACCCGCCACTGGATGGGCAGCTTTTCTAATAGCTCTTTCACTGCGATGAACCCGTATAGGAACCCTCCTCGTTCGCGTTCGGAGGATAGTCTAACCCATATTTGTTTTTATGCGGGCGCTGCACGTAGCCGGCTTCCGAAAGCCGGACGTCCGGAGCTACGAAGTGCTCCTCGTCGCCTACATTGATCGTCAAAGGGTGACCGCCGCCCGTAGTGTCACGTTCGTCGAAAATATGCAGTTCATAAGAACCAGCGGGAACGTTCGGAATACGGTACCCGCCATCGGCCGCCGCTTTCGCATAGTAAGGCGTATCGACCACCACAATCAATGCAGACATGGACGGATGTATGTTGCAGAATACCCGCACAACTCCGGGACGCGAGAACTTGACTGGCCGGTTCGTCCCCGGAGGATACAGGCCCACATCGAAAATCTGTCCGTCGAAGTTCGAAAATGCGTTGTGATAGATCGGGTCCTCATTCGGAAAATCGACCACGCTGCCTACCGGTACAACCAGCGTGTGCGGATGGAACATTTTGTCCCGCTGAATTAAGATCGCGTGTTCCGGTTCAACGTGAACCGAGCCGTGCAGGGGAGTCAGCCAGACCACCACATCCGACGTGTTTCGCGCTCGTCGGCTCGCTCGCTTGTCCACGCTGAGAATATCGATCTTACCCGTCACGGTTGAAGCGGTGGCGAGCACCGGGCCCAGCGCAACAGCCGAAAGTATCAAGCTAAAAAAGATACGCGACCGTTGCATCATACCGGTTCGATATCTGTGAATACGGATAAACGTAGACCAGACGGCTCTGTGACGCCTCAATCCCGAGAACCACGTTAGGCGCGATTCGGTAAAGAGCGTTGGCGGCGTAAGTGAGCGTTCTCGCAATGTTGTATTCATTCAGGTCACTGGCATCGTTCCATTGTCTCCCGGCGTATAAGTCGAATGTCAGTCGTCGCGTCACCGGAAAGGCCACCTGTGCCCATGCGCCGGAGCCGTGGACTGGAATCACCGCGCCTGAGTCGGTCACCGTAAATCCCGGAGCCGCCGCACCTAAGTTGGCAAAGTTTTCACCGTGGAACATAGTTCCGGTCAATTCTAGCTTAGAGAAAGGCTTATAAAGGAAATCCGCACTGATTACGCGCGACGGAATAGACGTTCCCAAAACATGCGTCGAACTCGCACTGAATCCCACGCCCGCCGCAACCTTCTTTTGTTCCTGCCAGCTATGCGTAACACTCACTCGGCCTTCGATTGCAGGTCGTGTGTTTGCCAGCTTTGCATTGGCCGGCAGCATCGGCGCCGAATACGTCTCGTTGGTTTCGAGCGCCGCCGCCTCGAACTTCACTTCCGTCTGGCTGCCAAAATTCAACCGCTCCTCGTACCGCACCTGCGGCCTCCATAACCAAAGATTCCCGGTGCCCGCAAGCGGTGGAATCCCAACCCGCGCAAACGATGTCGGCTGTAGCGGCGAGATCAATGGCTTCTCCTGTCCAAAGCTGATGCTCCGCCGCTTCCAGTCAAACGTGATGGCGCCTTCCCTGAGGCGAGGGTAGCTGTACCCTCTCAACTGGTCATAGAAATCCATCGAAAAGTATCCATGCACACGCCCGTTGCCGGGCAGGGAAGGGCCATTAAATTCCAACCCCAGCAGTGACTGACTAAAAGTAGCGCCGCCCGGGGCCGCATCCCCTCCGTATGGGCCGACTTGATATTCTCCGTACCCGGCGTTCCGATAGGCATCGAACAATAACATCCCCGTGATCTTCAGCGGAAGGCGCTGTGACGATTCAACCTTTGTCTGCGCCTGTTCTTTGATGCGTTGCTCCGCCACATCTAGCCGGTCTTGCGGCGTTTGCGCCTGCTCGGCCGTCGGACCGTGCGTGGCCGCGATCTCCTGTCGCAGAGCCTGAATCTCGGCGAGCAGCGCCTGGTTCTGCTGCTCGAGTGCGTTTAATCGATCCAGAATCTTTGAAAACTTATCGGGCGACGACTCCTGAGCGTGTGCCAATCCTGCTGCCATGAGTAGCAGTCCAACCACACGAAACCTACTGAAGCATGTCTTGTAGCGCACGGCACACGTCCCTTAGAGAAAACGGCTTTTTAAACAGCGCGTTCGGACAATAACTGGAGGGGACGGCCGCGAGCTTTGCACGCTCGTCTGCCGTGATCATGATGGCTGGCAGTTTGGCGTATCCATCCAGACACCGAATCTGCTTGATCAACTCAAAACCATCCACTTGCGGAAGGTTCAAATCCGTAACGACTGCGGCGATATGGCAGTCCGGCGCCTGGAACAACTTCATGGCCGCTCGGGCGTCGCCTGCCACCATCGCGACAACTCCCGGAATGCTTTCGATCGCTATCGCCAGCGAATCGGCAACGGCTTCCGTGTCCTCCACAATCACCACGATTTTTTTCATGGCGCTGCCGGCTATGGCAGAAATCGATACCCTACGCCGTGTACAGTCAGGAAATGCTTCGGCGCGGCCGGATCATCCTCAAACTTCTGGCGCAGCCGCACCACGTGAGCATCCACGGTCCGAGTGTTCGGATAATACTCGTAACCCCAAACCGAATTCAGGATCAGGTCGCGTGTCAGCACCCGATCGGCGTTCTGCAGGAAGAACAGCAGCAACTTGTACTCGGCCGGCGTGATCTTGACTTCTTTTCCCTTGCGCGTGATCGTTCGGCGTTCTATATCGATCTCTACTTCGTTGAACCGCGCTACCCGTCCGCCGTCGTCGCCGCTGCGCCGCAGCACCGCCCGGATGCGCGCCAGTAGCTCACGCGTTCCGAATGGCTTCACTACATAATCATCCGCGCCAATCTCGAGCAGCAAGACCTTGTCCACTTCGTCCGCCGCCGCGCTCAAAATAATAATCGGAGTAGTGAGCCGGTTCGCTCGCAGCTGCTTACAGACTTCAACTCCGCTTACACCCGGAAGCCGCAGATCGACCAGCATGAGGTTGGGCTTGATAGTCAGTGCTTTCTCGAGCCCTGATTGTCCGTCTACTGCCTGAATGGGGACAAAGTGCTCGCGCTCCAAAAGAATGCTGACGGTCTCTCGGAGCTCCGCATCATCGTCAACTATGAGAATTTTTTGCATGTTTTCAATGCGGCTGTTAGCCCATTGTCCCCGCGCTTCACTCTGAACAGCAGTCCGCTGTAATCCCTTTTACAATCTTTTTACATTACTGCAATGAGGATTGCGGGCAGTTTACATCAATTACACGGGCTCGGGGCATGTTCCGCTTGCATGCGGCAAGAGCTTCAATGGCAATGCGATATCAACATCTAATGCGATATCAACATCTAATGATGCGCTATGCCTGAACTGCCGGACATCGAGTCTTATCTCTCTGCTCTCGAACCGCGCATAATCGGGCGCCCGCTCGAGCGAGTGCGTCTGGCCAGTCCATTCCTCCTCCGCTCCATTCAGCCGCCAATCGCCGAAGCAGAAAATCGCAATGTGAAGCAACTGAGACGCGTTGGCAAGCGTATCGCCATCGGCCTCGAAGGCGATCTCTGGCTGGTTCTGCATTTGATGATCGCCGGCCGTCTGCATTGGCGAGCTCCCGGCGTCAAATTAGCCGGACGCCAGCAACTCGCCGCCTTCGATTTCCCGGAAGGCTCGCTCACGCTCACCGAAGCGGGGACAAAACATCGCGCCTCCCTCCACCTGCTGCAGGGCGAAACAGCCCTGGGCGCAGTCGATCCCGGCGGCATCGACGCATTGACCAGCGATCTCGATTCTTTCCGTGCGGCATTCATCTGCCGAAAATCACACGCTCAAGCGCGCGCTCACCGATCCGCGCACCGTCAGCGGCATCGGCAATGCCTACTCGGACGAGATTCTTCACGCCGCGCAGCTCTCTCCCATAGCGCAAACGCAGAAGCTGAAACCAGAGGAGTGGCAGCGGCTCTACACCGCTGCCCGCGAAACGCTGCAGTCTTGGTCGGACCGTCTGATTGCCGAAGCGCGAACCCGTTTTCCGGAAAAGGTCACCGCCTTTCGCGACGGCATGGCGGTGCATGGCCGCTACGGCCAGCCGTGTCCGCGCTGCGGAAACAAAGTGCTTCGGATCCGCTATGCCGATAACGAAACGAATTACTGTGCCCAGTGCCAGACCGGAGGCAAAATTCTCGCCGACCGCGGACTCTCTCGCCTGCTAGGGTCGGATTGGCCAAGAACGCTCGATGAACTAGACGCCTTGCAAAGAAGGTAACTCAACATGACCAATCAAGGTCTGTTACGCCTGCTGCAGATCGCCGATTCTGCAATTCCGATCGGCTCGCTCGCTCATTCATTCGGCCTTGAGACGCTTGTCGCGGACGGCGACCTCACGCTCGAATCTCTTCCGGAATTCATGCAGAGCCACCTGGACGAGTCGTTGCTGCTCGAAGTCGTTTTCTGCCGCGCAGGCTATTGCGCTGCATTTGACGAAAATCGGCTACCAGAGCTCAATTGTCTCCTGAGCGCGCGCAAGCCGGCTCGTGAAGCTCGCCAAGCAAGCCTCGCGCTCGGCCGCCGCTTCCGAGAGCTGATATCGGCTCTGGACGGCTCTGCAGTCGCCATTCCTGACAGCCACTATTCAATCGCTTTTGGCGCAGCTTGCTGCAGGCTCGAAATCGACCAGGACTCCTGTATACTTGCCTATCTGGAGCAAAGCTGCGCCTCCGTTTTGTCGGGCCTCGTTCGCTTGATGCCGCTGGGGCAAGTGCACGCGAGCGCGATCCTTTGGGACCTGAAAGACAGCATCGCGAAGACCTGCGACGAGAGCCGCGATCTCGATCCGCGCCGCACGTTCTCGTTCGCTCCGATGCTCGAGAACGCCTCGATGCGCCATCCTTTTCTCAAGACCCGGCTGTTCCTCAGTTAGCCGGTCCCACATCCAGCCGTCTCTGCCTGCGCTTTGCGCGTATCGGAAGCCGCACCGCGCTCGTGCACATCGAACAGCAGCCACCGTGGAAGGCCATCCGTGCCTTCGGACACGGCGCCGGACCAGCGCTGCTGCATTTACAAAACATCTCGGGAGGTCTGCTCTCGGGCGATCGCCTTACCGCCTCATTGGGCTTGGCCCGGACGCGCAAGTGCAACTCACCACTACCGGCTCGGCCAGAATTTACAAAGCGCGCCAGGGCAGGGCAGCCGCCGAACAGCACGTGGACATCAGCCTCGATCGCGGAGCACTGCTCGAGTGGCTGCCCGATTCGATCATCCCGTTCGCCTCGTCCCGCTACCGGCAGCGCTCCTCCTTTCATCTCTCCCACGATGCCGGTCTGTTTGCCTGGGAGATCGTTGCGCCTGGCCGCAGCGGCGAGCTGTTTGCGTTCGATGACCTGCAACTCGAAACGGAAATCTTGGTTGCTGGCGAACCTGTCGCTCTCGACGTGGCGCGTATTCAGCCGGGCGTGAGCAATGTCACCCGCCCGAATCGCCTCGCGGGCTGGACGCATCACGTTACGTTCTACGTTTGCCGCGCCGGAATCCCACTGAACCAGTGGCTCTCGTGGCAGAACGCGATGGCCGAGCTCGCGAAAACCCTCACATCGCCGCACCAGATCTGGGGCGTTTCGGCCCTGCATCGTGATGGTTTAATGTTTCGCGGCCTCGCCACCGAAGCTCTGTATTTGAGTGACACTCTCATCCGGTTCTGGCGTCGAATGAAGACAGAGATCTATGGTTGTGAACCGGTTCTGCCGCGAAAAATGTATTGAGGAGATGCGGAGATGCATCTGACACCTCGCGAACAGGAAAAGCTGCTCATCTACGTCGCCGCCGAGGTCGCGCACAAGCGCCGTGCCCGCGGTCTGAAACTAAATTATCCGGAAGCCGTTGCCATTCTGTCTGCAGAGATCCTCGAAGCGGCCCGCGATGGCCTTTCTGTTGCCGAAATCATGACGCGTGGAACCAAAATTCTCAAACGTGAAGACGTCATGGAAGGAGTGCCGGAAATGATCCACCAGGTCCAAATTGAAGCCACTTTTCCTGATGGCTCCAAGCTCGTCACTGTGCACGATCCCGTTCAATCATGATTCCCGGCGAATACTTCCTCGGAGACGATCCCATCATCGGGAACACGGACCGAGCCACAGTCGAACTGCAGGTTCGTAACACCGGTGATCGCCCCATTCAGGTTGGCAGCCATTACCACTTCTACGAAACGAACCCAGCTCTGGAATTCCATCGTGAGCAGGCGCGCGGCATGCGCCTGGATATCCCGGCCGGAACCGGCGCCCGCTTTGAACCCGGCGAGTTGAAGGCTCGTTCGCCTGGTTGCAATCGGCGGCAGCCGCCATGTTTTCGGACATCGCGGTGAGATTAACGGCAAGCTGTGAGCATCCAAATCAGTCGAAGGGCCTACGCCGACCTGTACGGCCCAACCATCGGCGATCGGGTTCGCCTCGCCGACACCGAGCTGATAATTGAAGTCGAGCGCGACTTCACCAAGTACGGCGAAGAAATCACTTTCGGCGGCGGCAAAGTCATTCGCGATGGTATGGGTCAGGATAGCCGCGCCACTGGCGGCCGCGCGGGTCCCGCGCTGGATCTGGTGATCACCAACGCCCTGATCATTGATCATTGGGGAATTGTCAAAGGCGATATCGGAATTCGGGACGGCCGTATCATCGAGCATCGGAAAAGCCGGCAATCCCGACACCATGGACGGTGTTGATCCCGACCTGATCGTCGGCGCTTCCACCGAAGTAATCGCCGGTGAGAACGCCATCATCACCGCCGGCGGAGTCGATAGCCACATCCACTTCATCTGCCCGCAGCAGGCCTACGAAGCTCTCTCGAACGGAATTACCACCATGCTGGGAGGCGGAACCGGCCCCGCCACCGGCACCAATGCCACAACCTGTACGCCCGGTCGCTGGAACATCGCGCGCATGCTCGACGCAGCCGAAGCGTTTCCCATGAACTTCGGTTTTCTCGGCAAAGGGAACTGTTCGACCCAAGAGCCCTTGCTCGAACAGATCCGCGCTGGCGCCTGCGGCCTCAAGCTGCATGAAGACTGGGGCACCACTCCCAAGGCCATCGACACTTGCCTGCGCGTTGCCGACCAGATCCGACGTGCAAGTCGCCATCCACACGGACACCATCAACGAATCCGGCTTCGTCGAAGACACTATCGCCGCCATTGCGGGCCGCGCGATCCACACCTATCACACCGAAGGCGCGGGCGGCGGACATGCGCCCGACATCATCCGCGATCGCGTCGCTCCCGAACGTTCTCCCGTCTTCCACCAATCCCACCCGCCCGTTCACGGTCAATACCATCGCCGAGCACCTGGACATGCTGATGGTCTGCCATCACCTGAATCCGCTGGTCCCGGAAGACATCGCCTTCGCGGAGAGCCGCATCCGCCCTGAAACCATCGCCGCGGAAGACATTCTGCACGATCTCGGCGCGTTCAGCATGATTTCGAGCGACTCGCAGGCAATGGGCCGCGTTGGGGAAGTCGTCACTGCGCACCTGGCAGACCGCGCACAAAATGAAAGTGCAGCGAGGACCGCTTGCCGGCCGATTCCAGCCGCAATGACAACCATCGCGTTAAGCGCTACGTTGCGAAGTACACGATCAATCCAGCCATCACGCACGGCATCGCGAAATGACGTCGGCTCTATTGAACCTGGAAAACTCGCCGATCTGGTGCTTGTGGCATCCGGCTTTCTTCGGCGTGAAACCGGAGCTGGTGATCAAAGGCGGCATGATCGCCTGGGCTGCCATGGGCGACGCCAATGCTTCCATTCCCACGCCGCAACCGGTGCTCTACCGGCCCATGTTCGGCGGTTTCGGCGGCAACCTCTCCGATCCTCGGACTGATCTTCTCTTCTCAACTCGCGGTCGAAGACGGTCTCGCATCAGAGGCTCGGCCTCCGCAAGCATCTTGTTCCTGTTGAAGGCTGCCGCGAACTCGGCAAAAGCGACATGATTCACAACAGCGCCACTCCGCACATCGAAGTCGACCCCGAGACATACGAAGTGCGTGCAGACGGCGAACTCCTTGCTTGCGAGCCCATGCCGCGAGCTCCCGCATGGCGCAGCGCTATTTTCTTTTTTGAGCAGCCATGCACCATCAACGAGCATTCCGCCTCGGCATCGCCGGTCCGGTCGGCAGCGGCAAAACCGCTTTGGTCGATGCCCTCTGCCGCGTCCTCTGGCCGGCGCACAACCTTGCCGTCGTTACGAACGACATCTACACCCGCGAGGACGCCGAATTTCTCGCCCGTCAGGGTAGCCTCCCTGTTGAGCGAATCCGCGGCGTCGAGACCGGAGGCTGTCCCCACTCCGCCATTCGCGACGACGCTTCCATGAATCTCGATGCCATCGCGGAGCTGGAGCGCACCTTTCCGGGGCTCGAGCTCGTCATTATCGAAAGCGGTGGTGACAACCTCGCGGCCGCCTTCAGCCCCGAACTCGCCGATCGCTGGATCTACGTCATCGACGTCGCCGAAGGGGACAAGATTCCGCGCAAAGGCGGCCCCGGCATCACCCGCTCGGATCTTCTGGTGATCAATAAGATCGATCTCGCGCCGTACGTCGGAGCTTCGCTCGCCGTTATGGAGCGCGATTCCAAGCTCAAGCGCGGCGACCGGCCGTTCCTTTTTTCAAACCTCAAAACCGGGGATGGGCTTCCCGCAATTGAAGCCTGGTTGCGGGCCAGATTAAACGAGCCCCTCCCGGTCCTGCGACGTGAAGATACCAGTCACGGATCACATCGGGCGCACCCGTGACCATGGCATCGAATTTCTGTTAGAAAATTCCACCCCAATCGACTCATGTCGCCGCTTCCTATGTCATACGGGAAAGGCCTGTTTCTTCGACTCTTATGAGTGTGGAAGAGCTTGAACGACTTCGGGAGTTGTGAGAAGACCTATCGAACACTGCCAAGAAACAGCGCCGAGGACGGATGTTGCTTGATTCACCTTCAATTTCGAAACCGACCGTTGAGACGCTCCCGTTACGACACATCGCAGGTTGGTGCAGCGCAGGTGGATTCACCAACACACGATTTGTATGCGCCAGCGCAGATTGCCCTCGACTGCCGCAGCAAACCTTCGATTTCGTTTACTGTCGCTTTCTTCTGCTTCACGTGCCCGATCCGATTTCCTGCCTGCGTGAGATGCGTGATCTGCTCAAAGCGGGCGGTATTCTCTTCGTCGAAGATGGCGATCTTGCATCAGCCCGCAGCGAACCCGCAACGGCTTTCGACTCTTTTGCCGATTTATTCCGCCGCCTCGGGCCCGTGCGCGGAGTCGATTATTCGTTCTCGAACAGTCTCTATCACGCTTTTCGGCGTGTAGGGTTTCACGATGTCTGGATGGAGATCCACCAGCCGGTGCTTCGGGGCTTGGATAGGCAATTTCTAATGTGGAGCGTCGAGGAAGCCGGGCCTGCCTTCGTCGACGCAGGATTGATCACGGCGCATGATCTGAGGCGCCGTGTTTCTGAGATGCAGGAACGGATCGATGATCCGAATCTCTTGGTCCTCGCGCCGCCTATGTCTCAGGTTTGGGCGCGAACTTTCTCGCCTGGCGTCGCCACGTAGAATATGACAGTGCCAACGAAAGATCGCGTGGTGTCGATTCATCCGTACTTCAGAGTCTCCGAAGGGAAGATGGATGAATTCAAAGATTTTTGTGAGCAGTTTATATCCGTCACCGCTCAAGAGCCCAAGTGCCTATACTACGGCTTTAGTTTCAACGGACACGACGTCCATTGCCGCGAGGCATACGACGACGCGGAAGGGCTCCTGACGCATCTTGCTAATGTCGGCGCGCTTCTGAAGGAGGTCTCCAAAATCGCCAAGGTCACGCGGCTTGAGGTTCACGCCATAGCAGAGGAACTGGCGAAACTTACCGAACCCCTGTCAGCGCTCGCTCCAACCTATTTCACCCTCGAGTACGGAATCCGCCGTCCATCCTAATTGCCTTCGTATGTAAAATCTTTACCCAACTCCCTGCCGTGCACGACCCATCCATCGTGCACTATTGAAAAAAGGAGCGAATCAATGGCTTCCCGGATTGATCGGCGAACCGTCGATCTGAGCGAATACCCCGACCTGGTTGTCATCTATCTCGGCATGCGGGTACGCAAGCTCGCTGGCATCAAACGTATTTTCGGTCTCGGCCCTCAAATCGCGAAAGCCGGTCAGGCACGCCCCGAAGGCCTCCTCCACTATGATAACGGCATCATTTATAGCCTGTTCCCGCTTCATGTGGGAATGCGCTGGTATTGGAAGGATTTCGAGTCGATGGAGCGCTGGGCTCGCTCGGAACCGCACCGTCGCTGGTGGCAGGACTTCCTGCGCGACTCCGGCGGCACTGGCTTCTGGCACGAAACTTATTTCATGCGCGGTGGCATGGAAGCCATTTATGACGACACTAAGCTTCCGCCACTCGGCTTCCAAACCTTTGCGCCCGTCATTGCCGCACACGGGCCCATGTTCTCCGCCCGCACCCGCCTGCGCCTCGAAGGCGAAACACCTACTCAGCCCGAGGGCTTGACCGAGACCGAATTATTGAAGTAATTCGTTTCGTCCTAACGAGCCGTCACCGCCCACAGCCTCCACCATAACCGTTTAGCCGCTTACAAAATTCCTTCCTAACCGGTCTTAGACTCTGCAGTCTAAAGACCAGCCGGATGGAGTGGACCGACTTAGAAGCCGCCGAGCGGGCACGTAAAGGCAACCACCACGCCTTTCGTGTCCTTGTCGAACGTCACAGTCATTCTGTTTTCCGTCTCGCCTTTCGTATGACTGGCAATGAACAAGACGCCGAGGATGTGGTTCAGGAAACCTTCCTTCGCGTCTTCAAACAGCTGCAGCAATTTGACGGGCGCGCCGCCTTCAGCACCTGGTTGTATCGCATCTGTGCGAATTGCGCGCTCGATCTCATCCGCGCCCGCAAAACGCGCAACGAACAGCACGCGCCCGCTCCCGATGAGACCACGCTGCACTGGCTCGATCGCGTCGCCGCGCCCGATCCTTCGCCCGAGCGCCTCTCTCAAAGCCGCCAGATCGTCGAAATGCTCGAGCCCGCCCTCAAGCGTCTCAGCGAAACCGAACGTACCGCTTTCGTGCTTCGCCATTACGAAGGCGCCGATATCAATCAGATCGCGGAAGTCCTCGGCGTCGGTGTCAGTGCCGCCAAACACAGCGTCTTCCGCGCGGTTCAAAAGCTGCGGCGCGCGCTGCAGCCGGCCTGGGAGGTAGGTACCGGATGAACCACTTGGATGAAGAGCAATTTGTGCAGGCCTATTACGGGGATAGCGACGAAGTGTTCCGCCGGCATTTGCAGGAATGTCCGGAGTGCCGCGCCGCCTACCAGCGCTTGAAAGAGCTGCTCGATGCCGTCAGCGAATATCCGGTGCCTGAGCGCAATAGCGCTTACGGCGCCGAGGTCTGGGCGCGTCTCACTCCGCGTCTGCCGCTCGCAACGCCTCGTCCGCTATGGCTGCGCTGGTGGGTTTTAGGCCCGGTCTTCGCTTGCCTGCTGACCGTCGCGTTTTGGGCTGGCAGAGTCACCGAACAGAAGCAGGCCGGTATTCCCACCACGGCTCGCGAGCGCGTGCTTCTCATGGCTATCGGCGATCACCTCGAGCGTTCGCAGGTGGTCCTGACCGAGCTCGTCCACACGGATTCGCAAAGCGACTTCCGCTATCAGCGCGAGCGCGCGCGCGATCTGCTGAACGAAAACCGGCTCCTTCGGGAAAATGCAGTGCGCATGGGCGACTCCGCCGATGCCAGTCTGCTCGACGAGCTCGAACGGGTGTTGGTCGACGTTGCCAACAGCCCATCCGCGCTTCCGCCGCATGATCTCGAAGCCATTCAACAACGCATTGAAAGTGAAGGACTGCTATTTAAAGTGCGCATCACAGGTATGGATGCGCGGCAAAAAGGACAGAAATTATGATTCGGACAGGTATTCTTCTACTCGCTCTCACGGGCCCTCTTTTGGCGCAGAGTTTCTTCGCCCCGGCCGGAGAAGCCGCCCCGGCCGCTCAAGCCGGCGATACGGATTATCAGAACGGCCAGCGTGCGCTCGATGCGCGCCAGTGGGATCAGGCCATCTCGTCATTTGACGCTGTCGCCTCGCGCAAAGGCCCCTCCGCCGATGCCGCCCTCTATTGGAAGGCGTACGCGGAAAACCGCGCCGGCCGCCGTGAAGAATGTCTTTCCACCATCGCTCAACTGCGGCAGGCCTATCCCTCCAGCAAGTGGCTCAAAGATGCCAAGGCGCTCGAAGTGGAGGTTCGCGCTCAGACAGGATCGCCGGTAAGTCCGGCCAGCGAATCAGACGATGATTTGAAGCTCATCGCGCTGAATAGCCTCATGCAGTCGGATCCCAACGTGGCCCTCCCCATTCTCCAGAAACTGCTCGCAAGCAACAATTCGCTCAAGGTGAAGGATCGCGCGTTGTTCGTCCTCACCCAGTCCGGCTCGCCGGATGCCCGCAAAATTCTGGACGACGTCGCCCGCGGCTCCTCCCACCCGGACCTCCAGTTGAAAGCCATCCGCTATATGGGAATGATGGGCGGCGATGAATCCCGCAAGGAACTCGCCGCGCTCTACAACTCCTCCTCAGATGTGAACATCAAGCGCGAGATCTTGAAGGGCTTCATGCTCTCAGGCTCGCGATCCTTCCTGCTCAATGCAGCTAAGAACGAAAAAGATCCTGAGCTGCGTCGCGAAGCGATCAAGGATCTCGCCATCAGCGGCGGCCAGGATGAATTGTGGCAGCTCTACCAGGGCAGCACCTCAACCGACGAAAAAGAAGAAATTCTGAAATCGATGTTTCTCACCGGCAATTCGGCGCGCCTGACTGAGATCGCGCATAGTGAGAAGGACCCCAATCTAAGAATCGCCGCCATCAAATCTCTGGGGCTCATGGGCGGGAACGGCCGTGGCGACGTGCTCGTCGGCATCTATCAATCCGACAGCAATCCGGAAGTCCGCAAGGCCGTTCTGAATGCGTTGTTCCTGCAGGGAAACGGTAAGGCTCTCGTTGACCTCGCCCGCGCCGAGAAGGATCCGCAAATGAAGGAAGAAATCATCAAGAAGATGGCGCTGGTTCACAGCAAGGAAACCACGCAATACATGATGGAGATCCTGAAATGAAGCTGCTGCTTACGGTCCTGCTCGCCTCGGCTGCTTTCGCCCAAACCTGGCAGCCGAATGTGGTCAACGCGAAATTCGAAACACGCGCATCCTCCGGCAATCTCGACCACGATATCCAGTCACAACAGCCCGCCTGGTTTGGTTACGCCGTCAAATCCATCCGAAGCGACAGCGAGAGCTGCTGCTGGAGCGATGGCGCCCACGGCTGCTGGCTCGAAGACGGTGCTCACGAAGTCTCGGGTGTGCGGTCGAATCGACCGGTACAGCTCGAAGGCTCCGATGCGCTCGCCATCTTGGTCCGCGTCGATCACGACACGGTCACCAAAATTCGTGCCTTCTCTCTATCCTGTCCGCTCGATGCCGGCGGCCTTCCCTTCGTCTGGCTTACGGCTGTTCCCGCTCATGCCAGCCTTGCCTACCTCGAACACTTCGCGAACGGCTCAACCCCGGACCACTTAGCCGATTCCGCCATCTTCGCCATCGCGCAACACGACGGCTCCGAAGCAGACTCCGTTCTCGCCCAGCTTACACGTCCATCTGTTCCCGAAAGGACTCGCGAGAAGACGACCTTTTGGCTCGGGGCCAGCCGGGGCGCAGCGGGAACCGCGCTTTTGAAGCAGATTCTCGCTTCGGATCCGAGCGCGTCCGTCCGCGACAAAGCCGTCTTTGCGCTCTCCATCAGCAAACAGCCCGACGCTCTCGATTTCCTCATCCATACCGCGAATAGCGATCCTTCACCGCACGTCCGTGCTCAAGCGCTTTTCTGGCTTGCCCAGAAAGCGGGTAAGCGCGCCTCCGAAACCATCACCAACGCAATCCAAAATGATCCGGACACCGAAGTGAAGAAGAAAGCCGTATTCGCTTTGTCGCAGCTTCCCAAGGACGATGCTGTGCCAAAACTCATCGAAGTCGCCAAAACGCAACGGAACCCCGAAGTCCGGAAGCAGGCGTTCTTCTGGCTCGGCCAATCTCAGGACCCGCGCGCCCTCGCCTTCATCGAGCAGGTCCTCACGAAGTAAAAATTCTGTTAACCGTCGGCTAAAAGCGAATCCCCAGCCTTGATCTTCGCGTCTTTGTATAGTAGTCCTATAGAGAATAGGAGATCAGCTTTAATGGCTGCCGCCCTGCTTTCCACCTTTCCCGGCCACATCATCTTCGACGATGTCGAAAAGTTCGCCGGTCGTCTGTCACGACGTCGGCCCCTGAATATTGTGTGCGTTGGCGCACATCCGGACGACCCCGAGACAGGATGCGGCGGCACGCTGGCTAAGTTCGCGGCCCAAGGGCACCATGTGACCGTGCTCTACCTAACTCGCGGAGAAGCAGGTATCAAAAATGGGGAGCGCGACAATACCGCCGCCGTTCGCACGGGCGAGTCCCTCCGGGCCTGCTCTCTACTACAGACGTCGTCTGCCTTCGCGAATCAGATCGATGGCCAAACGAGCGCCGACGATACGCGCAGCCGTGAGTTCTCGGAATTACTCGCCTCGCTCGAGCCCGACGTTGTCTTTACCCATTGGCCCATCGATACCCACAGCGATCACCGCACCGCCGCCCAGCTCGTCTACCAGGCCTGGCAGTGGTCTGGTGAGAAATTCGTGATCGTCTATTACGAGGTGATGACCGGTGTCCAGACTCATCACTTCGAGCCGAACTGCTTTGTCGATATCTCTTCTACATGGCATCAAAAGAAGTCGGCGGTCTTCGCGCATACCAGCCAAGGGCCGGCGCGCTTCTATCCCTATCACGAGGAAATGGAAAGGCGGCGCGGATCGGAAGCGAATCTTCACCGCGCCGAAGCCTTTGTCGTCCTGCGCGAAAAGCTGCCGAAGCCTTACCTGCCCTTCACCATGTAATCGGTGAGGGAGTAACTATGGCCCTGCCGGCCGCAGAATTGAATGAAGACGCCCGCCTTCGAGATTACGAAATTCGAAGCGGAGCCGGAAGCGTAAGCGACCTAGTTCGGAATTCCGACCCGCACGGCGTCCTCACAGGAGCGATCAAAAGCCTATGGCCCGCTTGCGAGCAGCCACAATCGCCGAACGAACTCGCCCCGGCAGGCACATAAGTTACTCTAACGGCAGTAAGAGTTGCGCCCGAACAGGTCACCGCAATAGACTTGCGTCGAGCAGTTTCTATTGCTGCTCCAGACTGCTGGATCGATCTGATTCGTTTCGGCTCGGTGCGTTGTCAATCCGAGTGCACCCTGTCACCATTAACCGGATTAATAAATCACGATGATGAGAAGACACTTACTTGCCCGGTCAGTTATTATTATCAACTTCTGCCTTACTATATCGGCGGAACCAGAGGAACACGAGCACGCATCTTCTGCGGTTGTAGAGAACTTCGACGCCACTGATACGAGAGCTCTCGAGATGTTTCGGCAATTGGCTGAAAGGGAGCACGCGATAATAGGTGTTTCAGGAACGCTGGTGGGATCAGATCACACATTAATCAGCGTTAGTCTGTCGCATACAACTATAAAGGAAGTGTTAAATACAATTACGGCAATGGACCCTCGCTATAGCTGGCGCGATATGCCGCATGGCACGATAGAGGTTTCCATTGGGCAACATCCTCTCGACGAGTTGCTGAACATAACAGTACACAACTGGAACCTAGGTCGAACGTTGCGGTACGAAGTAACAAACAAATTGGCAGACCTGGGAGAAATCAAAAATTGGCTACGGAGCCAGTCATGTACTATGTCGGAGTTTTTCGTAGCCTCTCCGCCTACCGAGGTTTGGGACATTAAGGCACATGCTGCTGATGAGTCACTACGGAGCGTACTCAACGAGATTGCTCGCCAAACTGGCACTTACTTCTGGTCTGCGATCAAGTACTCCGAGAATCCGTGTGCAATTAGCCTGAGACCGTAGTGGCCTTGCCCGACTCCTGTCTTCC
The DNA here is from genome assembly GCA_963846185.1 of uncultured Acidobacteriaceae bacterium. GTDB lineage: Bacteria > Acidobacteriota > Terriglobia > Bryobacterales > Bryobacteraceae > Bog-105. The sequence goes on from CAWJVA010000010.1 coordinate 33,703, forward strand.
CCGCTAATCATCCCGCCACCGCCAGCCGGCTCACGCGCGGGCCGGGCAGAATGATGCCCGTCAGATTCAACGGATCGGCGTTCGCCACCGGCACAGCCGGCGCTTTGTCCTGCTGCTTCCGCACCATTCGCAGCAGCTCAATCGCTTCCGGACGCGCAAACTGCTCGCCCGTAAAGCCGGAGACGAATCTGCCTCCGCGAATCTCTCCCCGCGCCTCCATGGTTCGAAGCACAGGCAGCAGCTCTCGCCAGGCCGGCGCCAGCGTCTCCCGCGCCAGCAGGTCGCGCAACAGGACGCCCCAGCGCAGCAGCAACTGCCGCGCAAACTGCTCCAATCGCTCTTGAGGTGTAACGGAAGATCCTTGATGAGCGACCAATGCCCATCGCCCGGACGCATGCCGCGGCCGTTTTGAGCTGCCTCGGCCTTCTCCGCGCCGCCGCTTCGGATCGATCAACGCACGTAGATTATCGAAACCGTCGCCGGTAACGAATCCGCCCGCCAGCAGCTCCCAAAGCGCGTCCTCCACCTCACTCGCAAGCCGGTGCGATTGCCGCGTCAGGTCCACAAAGAAGCTCGCGCCATTCTTCTGCAACGCCGCGAGCACATCCTGAGCGGCATGCGACAGCGCACTCGCATCCGGCTTTCCGGCAGGCACCAGCCAGCCGGCATCTTCGCGCAGGAAGAGCGCTACAGGCGCAATGCGTGTCGGACGCACCCGCCGGTTTTCCGCAATCGCCGGATGCGGCGAAACGCGCGCCCACATCACTTCTCCCGAAAAGCAAAGCTCGTCCAGAAAAGCGGGATCATACTTGGCGATCCTTCGCGCCAGAACCTCCGATTCCCACGATGCCGCCGGCACTTCATAACCCTGTAGCTGGCGGATGATCTGCAGAGTCCCATCCGCGCCGTGAAGCTGTGTGCCCGGCGCGACGTGTTGCCAGCTCTGCAGAAAGCGCTCGAAATCGGCCGCGGTAACGGGCTCGATCTCCCGCCGTAAACGCCCGAGCGTCGCTCGATGAATTCGCGCCAGAATCCGCCGGTTGCACCACTCTAAGTCACCCCCCGGATCGCGAAAGCGCCCCCGCAAAACCTGGCCCGAGCCCTCCAGTTGCAGCAGCGCCGCGGCCACCGCTTCCAGTTCAAACCCGGTTCGCTCCGCCAGCCATGCACTCGTCACCGGACCCGTCGATTCCAACCAGCCCGCAACCACAGCGTTCGCATCATCCGCTGCGCCCAAACGTTCCGTCGCGACCCAAAACGGGTTATTTGCCCGGGTGATCACGGACACCCTGCCGGCCGCCTCCAGCTCTTGGTAGAAGCTCTGCCATGGCTCTACGGGGGCAACCGCATCAACGTCAGCAGCGCATCGTGCAGTTCATCACAATCGCGCGGATCCGGCCAGACGTCTTGCGAAATCTCGTCGATCACGACTGGATCGAGCACTCCTTCGCCGCCCGTAACATCCGTGCCCAAGGTCTGCCGCAGCTGCACCGCCCGCGTCCGCCGCTCCTCGAGCGGTGCATCGTCCAGATACGCGTACGGATTCGCGTTCAGGATTTCATGTGAGAACTGCGAAGCCTGTACCGTGTCGATGGCCACCGTCCGAATCCGCCCATCTTCAATCGATTCGAGAACTTCGCGCAGCCCATTCAGATCCATTGCCTCGTGTAGCGAATTCTCGATGGTCTCCCGAACCAGCGGATGGTCCGGTATGCGAATGGGCCCGGTCAGATTCTCCGCGCATGCTACCTGATCGGGAAAAACCGCGGCCAGCAGGTCGTCAGCCCGCATGCGCTGCAGCGGTGCCGGAATCCGTTTACCGCCCCGCGAGCGCAGCACCGCCAACGCGCGAGTCGTGTTCCAGCGCCACCGCGTGCCGAACATCGGAGCCGTCAGCAGCGCCTGCCGCAGCACGTCTTCCACTGTGTTCGGTTTCAGAAAAGCGAACACCAGCTCTAGCGGGAACGAGTGCTGATCGCTGAGCGACAACACCAGCCCGTTGTCCGTTGCCGCCGCCTGCAATTCAAAATTGAAAGTCCGGCAGAACCGCTTTCGTAAGGCCAGCCCCCAGGCCCGCGTGATCCGCGATCCGAACGGCGCATGCAAAACCAGCTGCATGCCGCCCGCCTGATCGAAAAAGCGTTCCGCGACCACCCTCGTCGTGCTCGGTAGCGCCCCCAGCTCGCGCGTGCCCACCCGAACATAATCAGCAGCCTGCCTCGCGCCCGCTTCATCGAGCCCGCACTCGCTCAACAGAAAGGCCGGAACGGGCTCCGGATCCGCCAGAATCCGCTCGCGCACCCGGCTCACTTCGGCCGAAAGCTCTTTGGACCGGCCGGGCCCTTCGCCTAGCCAAAAAGGAATGGACGGCGCCGCGCCATGCGCATCATGCACGCGCACACGCCCGGATTCCACCCGCTTAATCCTCCACGATTGCGTCCCCAGCAGGAAAACATCTCCTACCAGGCTCTCCATCGCGAAATCTTCATCCAGCGTGCCGACCACCTTGCCTTCCGGCTCCGCCACTACCGCGAAATTCGCGTTCTCCGGGATCGCGCCGCCTGACGTAATCGCTGCCAGCCGCGCGCCGCGCCGGCCCTTGACACGCCGGTTCACTTGATCGCGATGCAGCAAGGCGCCGCTTCGTCCCCTCGAAGTCGCAATCCCCTCGGCGAGCATCTCGAGCACCGCATCGAAATCCTCGCGCGGCAAGTCTCGATACGGATACGCCTGCCGGAAGCGCTCGTAAAGCGCGTCCTCTTCCCATGTCTCGACCGCTGCCGCCGCCACAATCTGCTGCGCCAGTATGTCGAGCGCGTTCTCCGGAATCGTCGATGCGCTCGAGCTCTCCTTTCCGGATCCCCGCCACCAGCGCGGCCAGTTCAATCAACTCATCGCGCGTAGTCGCAAACAGCGCGCCTTTCGGCTTGGCCCCGACCCAATGTCCTGAGCGCCCGATTCGCTGCAGCGTCACTGCAATCGAGCGCGGCGATCCGATCTGGCACGCCAGATCGATCGTGCCTATATCGATCCCCAACTCCAGCGAAGCCGTCGCAACAATCGCCCGCAGTTCGCCTCGCTTGAGTCTCTCTTCGGCATCCAGCCGGATCTCGCGCGCGAGACTCCCGTGATGGGGCATCACCAGCCCCGCGCCCAAGCCGCTGCGCAGAGCATGCGCAACCCGCTCAGACAAACGCCTCGTGTTGACAAAAACAACCGTTGTCCGATGTGCGAGTATCAGTTCGGCAAGCCGGTCATACACCTCATCCCACATCTCTGTGCTTGCCACCGCGCCCAGAATGTCTCGCGGAACCTCGACATGAAGCTCCATCTCGCGCCGGTGCCCGACATCCACAATCTGCGTGTCCGGCCCGAGCAGGCGTCCCACCTCTTCAATCGGCTTCACCGTCGCCGAGAGCCCGATCCGCTGCGCTCGCTTTGTCGTCAGCGCATCCAGCCGCGCCAGCGACAGCGCCAGGTGCGATCCGCGCTTGTCGTCAGCCATCGAATGAATCTCATCGACAATGAGCGTCGTCGCGCTCTTCAGCATATGGCGCGGCCTCTCCGCCGTCAGCAGAATGAAAAGCGATTCCGGCGTGGTCACCAGGATGTGTGGCGGCTTCTTCAACATCCGCGAGCGGTCCGCCATCGGCGTGTCGCCGGTTCGTACAGCGGTCCGAATCGGCGCCAGCTCCACGCCTTCTTTTTTGGCCAGCTCCGCGATCTCGGCGAGTGGGATCTCCAGGTTCCGGTGCACGTCATTGCTGAGCGCCTTGAGAGGCGACACGTAGATCACGTGCGTCGCGTCCTCCAGCGTCTGTGCGCGCGCCGCGCGAACCAGCTTATCGATACAGATGAGAAACGCCGCGAGCGTCTTACCGGAGCCGGTGGGGGCGGAAATGAGCGTATCGCGGTCGGATGAAATAGCCGGCCAGCCCAAAGTCTGCGGTTCAGTGGGCTCGCCGAAACGAGTTTTGAACCACGTCTGAACGAGCGGGTCCAAAGCGGAAAGTGGCACTTATGTTTGATTCATGTTACCGCCTCCGCGCTGCGGGCCCAACCGCCCGAAGCAGCAAGAACATAGCTAACTCAATGCACAACCGACCCGTCGACCCGCTCCGTCGGCGATTGCGTGACTTAGGCCGATTTGTGAGGAGCAATCCGTCTACTTTCCGGCTAGTGACGATCCAGGACCAGCTTCGATTCAGCGGCTTGGGCATCAGATGGACAGGTGGATTCGCCGACCACGCCGGTTCGCCTTTGTAGTGTTCTGGGCGGAACGAGACGAGGAGCAGCCAAGTGCTTTCGAAATTTCTAGCGCCCGAGATATGATGCCTCGAAGCCGAAACTAGCGGGGCGAGTTGAATCCGAACGCCCACTTCCATGCGCCGCCATACTTTACATAGACGCTGGCGGCGTACACCGGTGGGGGTTTCTGGCCGCCGCAATCGCCGTCTACCGAGCCCGTTACGGTCAGGATTCCGACCGTTGGTGAAACGAGAGTTCCGATACCATCGGTCAGCGAAAAGCTTTTGACATGGCACGTTGTTCCCGTCCAATCCTTGATCACGTCAGCCTTGTTTGCGAAATAAGTGCCAAAGATATTCACGAAGGTAATATCTGCGGCAGTCAGGTCTTCGAGCTTTTTGGCGCTCTTTTCCTTCCATGCTCCCCAAATGGCTCTTTCCGCCATCACCAAACCTTCAGTGCCCGAGCCGTCAATCCGCTTGGCAGCACCCGGGACAGCAGCTGTGTCCTTCTTAAGATCGCCTTTCTCCGATTTTTCCTTTTTATAGGTTTCCGACAGAGTTTTAGGATCGGTGATCAGGTTCTCGCCATGAAATACTGCCTGCCATTTTTCGCCGTTTCTCATCCAGACCGTGGCCGCACGTACCGGGCTCGGCGGTCGACCAGTCTTGCCATCGGAGGTGCAGGTGCCATCCATCGTCGCCTTGTAGCTGAGGACATAGGTGTCGTCATCGATCCTTTCCATATGCGGCTCGGTAAGGGACCAGTCTTTGATGTTGCACCTGCCTGCACTGATCATCTTGATCACGTCGGCTTTGCCCATCCGGTGACCGTTGTTGGTCATAACGATCTTTTCGCTTAAGAGGCCTTGAAAGAATTGGCCGTTGCCATTGATGTAGGCTTCCGTAGCCTGTTTGTCCAAAGCGAGCAACTCGTCGGCAGTTGCCGCCACAGCCGCCGGGTTCGCCGGATTTGCGTTTGAGTTGCTAGTAAGTGCAGCGCAGAGAAACGCTATCCAGACCGCAGCCACTAAGACGCATTTCAAGATGCTGCTCATAACTACCTCCTATAGGGTCGGGTACGGCCGAATGAACCGCGAGGGCGATCATACCAGCCAACCGAGGATAGCCTGTCTGGCGCTGGGAGCCTCGTACCAGTACGGTTGCCCAGTACGGCTGGCCGGAGAAAACAAGGCTGGAGAGGTATATACTTATACGCGCCCTCGTAAAGATGCGAGGCTCTTGAAGGAGCAAATGAATTATGCGTCTCATGTTCGCCGTCGCCGTGGCCCTCACCACAGTCCCTGCTTTCGCTCAGGACGTGGTTCAGTTGGCGCCCGATCGAGTGAAAGTGGTCTTTGAAAACGATCGTGTGCGCGTACTTCGCTTCACTGAGCCGCCACACAGCCAACTTCCCATGCATTCGCATCCCGCGTATGTCGCCGTGGGGTTCACGAATGATTATTCCAGGTACACGTTCCCCGACGGAAAAGCCAGCGAGGAACGCACTAATGCGGGCGAAGTGACGTACTCCAAACCCGTGACCCACGCCTCTGATGAGCTTGCAGGCGCGACTTCGGAATCCGTAATGGTGGAGTTGAAGGAGCCGGGCACGGGCGTCGCGGCGAACACAACCCTCGACCCTGTCAAAGTAGATCCCAAACACTACAAGGTCATCATCGATAATGATCAGGTTCGCGTGCTCCGGGCCAGCTACGGGCCGCACGAGAAATCGGTGATGCACGAACATCCAGCTTCCGTCGTGGTGTTTATGACCGGCGGCCAGGGCAAGTTCACCCTGCCGGACGGCGCCACGCAGGATAGCAACTTCAAGGCCCACGACGCGATGTGGGCGGATGCCGGAAAACACCTGCCGGAGAATGTCGGCGACACGCCATACGAAGTAGTCGTGATTGAACTCAGGAAGTAGCCCGCAAACTGGATAGTCAAGGACACATTCTTATGAAGAGAACCGTAATGTGTTGTTTGATTGGTTGGGTGTTACTGGTGACTACGGTACGGTCGGAAGCTCAAACGACCAGCGGGAGTGAGAAGGCCGTAGCTGCTCTGGAAGAACAATGGCTTCAGTCGCAAAAGACAAACAATCCTGACCTGACGGCTCCACTGCTGGCCGATAAATTCGTGGACACGTCGAGCGACGGCAAAGTTATGGGCAAATCCGAGTTCTTAGCAACACAGAAATCCATCAAATGGAGCAGTGCTGAAAACACCGACGTGAAAGTTATGGTCTTTGGCAACACGGCCATAGCGACCGGCGCCGAGAAGTGGAAGGGGACCGATGCGTCGGGTCAGGCTCTTGACGAGAATGAGCGTTGGACCGATACGTGGGTGAAGATGCCGAGTGGGAAATGGCAGTGTGTTGCGAGTCATCAGTCGCGAAAACAAAATGTAAGTAAGCATGACTCGAAGCCGAGAACAGGACTTGTCAAAGCAAAGGAAAAGAGGAACTGAGATGAATCGGAAAATTACGGTCGCATTGGTGACGGTGTGCTGGCTGGCGATGGGGATCACGCTTGTCGCGCAGGAAGGCGGAGACGCATCTTCTAAGGTGGAGCAACTGGAAAAAGAGATGCACCGGGCGCAGATGAATGGCGATGCGACCTGGTATGAGCAGCATCTGGCCGACGGCTATGTCGAGGGGTACAGCTGGGGCGAATGGGCGACCAGGGCAGAGGCCATCAAGGCTATGCAGGACAAGTCCATCAAATTCAACAAAGCCGACCTCAGCGACTTGAAGGTGGCGACCTTCGGTCCCAATACCGCGGTCGCACACTACAAATTTACCTACGATGGGACCCTCAACGGGACGCATCGCGCGCGTACGGTGATTTGCAGCGACACTTGGATCAGCGAGTCAGGCGAGTGGAAGATCGCCTCGAACCATTGCTCCCACGTCGAGGGGAAATAGGGCGACCGGCGGGTGTGAACGAACAGGCGCGGTACGTCTGAGGCCTTTGCGCCGTCCCCTGGGCGGGGCGAGATCCAGAATCTGCCGATCGCGATGACCAAAGATATTTTGACGGCAGACGCCGATCACGCTGGCGATGGTTCTCGATCACGGCCTGCAATTTGGCGACGATAATCGGCCGCATCGAATCGGCCCTGCGACGACGCAATAAGCCCATCGGCTCCGATTTCCCAAAGCTCGGCGCCACTGATGCAAACCGGATTACCAGTGCCTCCCGCCCCGGTGTTCGTGCCGGTTAACGTCCAATAGTACTCAGCGCGATCGCCCCGGACGATTAAACCATCCATGATCACCCGCATATCGGGGAACGCCGTCATGAATGATCTAGCGACTTCCGTAATCGCGGTACGCCCGACAGCGGGAGCGCCACTATTGATCGTTAGCCTACCACCGGGTGAATAAAACGCGGAAAGGCGCGCAGGATCTTGGCTGCACCACGCTGCGGTGTAGCGCGCCGCAAAATCCTGCAATCCTGGGTTGTCAAATTGCATGGCTCCTCTGAATCTGAGTTATTTGTTCACAATCGCGACAAGCTTGCCCCCATATCACACTCATTACGCACCACTCGGAAATTGGCCGGAAGTTTGTTTACCGCCGAAACCGAACAGATTAGCGATTACATGAGTCTACCGGCTATCACTCCGTGTGTCCCCTCCTTTTCGCAATACAACGAAAAAACGCGTCTACCGGGATACGTTCGCGGGTTGCGTTCTATCGAAAAATGCACCATGCTCCGGCGCAAGGTTTTCGATCAGGATTTGATTTTTCTCCGGAAAGAACTTCGCACCACGGCGGCCCATCCCGGTACTCTCGCTGGCGAAGTAGTAAGTAAAAGTGTCGCCGTCCCAGTGACTCAGTTCGTAGTAGGATCCGAGCGGCGGAAGGCGCAAAATGAGACGTCCGCTCTCGACTGCTACATGCAGCGTTCCGAAGTACTCGTTCGTATACGTCCCGGCATAACTTTCGAGAGCTTTGGCAGGTGCGGGGTTATTGGGACGCTTGAGCATGGCGTAGTTTTGAGAGGCATTCTGTGTTTCAGCAACCATCTGCGCAAAGGACGTGGACGCGAGCGTCAAATAATCGCGCTGCGGCTTGCCGTAATGCACCAGGTCGAGGAAGTTGAGACAGATGGTTTCCGGCAGACCCACTGGCGTGCTGTTAGAAAGCGCGAGTATTCCGAGGTGCTCTTCGGGAATCAAATAGACACTCGTCGCCGAGCCGAGAAAGAAAGCGCCACTGTGACTGATTTGGAGATGACCCTGAGCATTCGTGCTCACATCCCAACCCAGGCCATAGTATTGGCCGCTTGCGCAGTCTTTCGGTTTTGCCGGATCGGGAGCCGAGCGGCAGATCTGGCCTTTGTGGGTTTCCGCCAGCGCGTTCGCATCGACAATTTGTTTGCCGTTCCATTTGCCGGCGTTGAGTTGTAGCCGCACCCACTCGGCAAGATCGCGAGCACTCGAGTTGACTCCTCCGGCAGGCGACTCTGCATCGGCGTCACGTACGAAACGGTTGACCGGGCGGCCGTCCATAAAGATATGCAAAGCGGCTTTGTTGGAGCGGTTTTCGTAATCGGAAAAACGCGAACTGCTGGAAGCCATGCCGAGACGCGAATAGAGCTGCTCGCCCGCAATCGTCTCCCAGGACTTGCCAATCTTCGTAGCCGCCGCAATGGCTGCCGTAGTATACCCAAAATTGCTATATGCGTAGCTTTTGCGGAACTGGCCAGGCAGCGGTAGATAACGCATACGATACAGGATCTGAGGGCGTGAGTAGCCGAGGTCTTCGAGCAGGTCGCCGGATTCGGTAGCCAGTCCGCTTCGATGTGAGAGAAAGTCACGAATCGTGATTTGATTAGTAACGTCGGCGTTCGAAAGCCTAAAGGCAGGATCGAGATCGGCGATGCGATCATCCCAACGAATCTTCCCCTGGCCGGCTAACGAGGCGAGGATGGTAGACGCGATTGGTTTGGAGACTGAAGCGATCTCAAAAACGGTATCGCGATCGACCGGCGCCGGTTCCCCGTACTTGCGAACTCCATAGCCCTTTAGAAACAAGACCCGATCGTTATGCACGACAGCCACAGCGATTCCGGGACTTTCGTTCTTTCAAGATTCTCGCGAATATTCGGTTCCAGCTTTGCAAGCGCAGATTGAACCTGTTCGGAGGAAACGGTTGGTTCTTGTCCGGCCGCATAAAACAAAGCGGTCCACGCGCCGATGACGACAAGTGCCTTGAAACGGATGTTCATGCTGACTTCCTACAAAAGGCGAGAGCAGTGCACAATGTACCACCCGCCGGAGTTCCTTGCCCCTTGTGAAGGAACTGGCGCGCTGTTCGCGTGCCACAACTTCTTCAAGAAGGTCGCTCGCTTTGACAATCGGCGCTATCTACCGGAGCGCCTCTGTCCGCCACACGTCCGATAAGCTGATTGCCGTTTCGAAACCAGCTATCCGGGCCAAGTCTTAAGAGAAGTTGACAGGTACAGTCGGAACCATTCTCGGGACGGGGCACTGCCGATGCAGCCGTCACGCACGGGATCTCTTCTCTCCTAAAGCCGGGCATTTCCGATACACCTGCTAGGTCGAAACGCCATTCAATATCGTAATGTGGTATATCGTAATTAGTAGTATGGCTCGCAAACCAAAACTCGGCCCATCATCAGATCCCGAGGTTTTAATTATTACAAGCTTGGCCAATGGGCCTAAGCACGGCTACGCCATCATGCAGGATATTGAGCAGTTCTCAGGTACCAAGCTTGGGCCTGGCACTATCTATTCGGCAATAACGAGGCTGGTTGAAAAAGGAAGAATTCGACCCGAAGCGGTCGAAGATCGGCAGCGCCCATATCGGATCACAAGGGAAGGCGCTACCAGCCTTTCTGAAGAACTCGAACGGATGCGAAGGATCGCACGGTTCGGGCTCAGGAGGCTAAGCTTCTCATGAATAATCGGCTGGCGCGACTATTGCTATTTTCCTATCCGTCAAAATGGCGAGCCGAATACGGTTCGGAATTGGAGGACCTGCTTCGCCGGCGTACCTTTCAAATAAGCGACGTGTTTAATGTTCTGTGGAGCGGTTTCACCGAGCGAACAAGGCAGCCCTTCACCGCTTTTCTTTTCTACTCGCTCCTGGGAAGCGCACTGGTGTTTCTCATTTCAGTAACATTTGCTCGTCCGCTTTGGCGGTTAACGGCATCTCCCGTCACAACGGTATTACAACAGCAGGGCGCGCAACCTGCCTTTTTAGTCCAGGTTTCACCTTTCGAGCAACTGGAAGTAGTCTGGCTGGGAATGCCTCTGTTGACGACCGCCTTCGTCACATTCGCCTGGATGCTTATTCTGATGTGGATTTTCTTCTCCAACTCGAAGGAGGTGTTGAAACGGAAATGGGCTAGAGGATTCGTTGCCTGTTCTGGAGCCATGTTGGTCTTAAGCTCTCTAGATTTCGTTGCGTGGCAACATGGATCGCTAGCAACACTTTTGAGTATGTATCCAGATCGGAACGCGCCCTTGCTCTCGGTGGGACATTGCTACCTGTTATTTGCGCTTTCAACTATTGGGCCAACTCTTTTGCTGCAGACCCCTGTCATTGCATTCTTTGGATGGCGCTTCCGGGCAATAAGAGGGCGCAAGGTCCGCTGAGGTATATTTCTGGATTCCCATCGAGTCGCGCCGCTGCCCCAACATGCCGTTAAAGTGCAGTTTATCGGACAAATAAACCTCTGCCCGGCTTGATGCTTGCATAAACCTTGCGCGTTTGCGCAAATGCTACACGGACTCCTTTCCGTCTTGCCATCTTTGTGTGAGAAAGTTCCAAGTAGCGAATCTGTGTCTCGTTAGCGTACGATTTTTGACGTTCTGTGGAGCGGCCCCTCTGGCTCATTGGTACGCCGCCCCCCGTACTATCGCCAATTACCCCCGTTCAGCCCCCAACATTATCTTTTTCCTTCGGTTCCTGCTTCTTACCTTTTGTAATTACCTGATTACACTAGTCCGTTTTCATGGCATACCACGTGCCACCCCCATCCCAAAAGGGAGGTTCCCGATTTGCGAGCTTTCGATGAAGCTTACCTGCACGCGCTCGCGCAGCGCGACCCTCGTACCGAAAACGAACTCATTTCCGCTTTCAGCCGGCCCATCAAGTGCAAGTTACGAATGCACCTGCGCTCCCCTCAGGCCGTCGAAGATGCGTATCAGGAGACACTGCTGCGTGTCTTCACCTACTTCCGCGTCGGAAAAACGTTGCGAATTCCCGCCAGTCTTCCCGCCTTCATTCACGCTGTATCCTCGAACGTGGCGCTTGAGATGGTGCGCGCCGGCCGGCGTGCAACCTGCAGTTGTGACGATCTGCCCGAGCTCGTAGACGCCCGCGCTAATCCCGAGCACGACACGCTTACCCGTGAATGCTGCGATACCGTCCGGCGCGTCCTTTCCGAGCTGAGCAACCTGGACCAGGAGCTTCTTCGCCGCGTCTGCCTCGAAGAAGAAGACCGCGATCAAATCTGCCGCGATTTCCGCATCACCCGGGATTACCTGCGTCTGCTGCTCCACCGCGCCCGTCTGCGCTTCAAGGCACTCGTCCAGGGCGACTCAGATCGTTCCAAGTCCGGACCGGGTAAGTCCGTGAGCCTGTCCAGGCGTCCATTAGAATACCTGTCTAGTGGATCACGAAACGGCGTTGGCGATGCACGCCGCGGAACGCTACCTCTTAGGCGAGCTTACGCCGGCTGACGCCGAAGAGTTCGAACGCCATTTCTTCACCTGCGGCGAATGCGCGCAGGCAGTAAAGGACGGACAGCAATTCATGCGCGGTGTTGCAGAGGTTTCCAAGCCTCCCGACGACTGACCACTGCCCGGCCCGTCGGGCAGCGCAGGAAGCGGCGGTTCCGGCGCATCTCTCTTCAACTCCTCGTGCTCCCGTTCCAGCTCGCGGATCCGCCGTTCCTGCCGTGTCGATTCCTTGAGCATGTAAACCCGGTCCCTTCGCAATCCCTGCACCGCCGCCAAGGAGCGGTAAAACGATCGCTCCGCCGTGGTCTTATACCGCTGCATCACCTGCAAATGTGCACGTTGCGCCTCCGTCCAGTCCGCCGGATCCAAACCCTCCTGGCCAAAAAGCGCAGCTTCGGCCCATTCCAGCGCGCGCATCGCCCGCTGCAAAAACCAGTCGTTATGAATCAGCAGCTTCACCAGGCGTTCTTCGGCATAGCCTTCGGGTTCATACTCCGTCCACCAGCCGTTCCAGACTTCGTCAAACTGTTCCTGGCTCTCACCCGGCAGAATCAGCTTCTTCGACAGCACGCCATGCGTGGTCGCGTTTTTGCTCGAGTTCTTCTTTCCTTCGGCGCTCTTCGGACCGCCGCCCGCACCCTGTCCCGGACCTTTGCGCTGGCTTGCCATCTCGCCCGAGTATCCGCAGCCGGCCGTGCGTGGCGTCCTCCGAATCACCCGCAAGCCTTTCATTGCACACCAAATAAAAATCCGCCGGCGAATCCATCGTTGCAGACGCGTGTTTATTAGGCGCGATCCGTCAGGGAGCGCTCGCGTTCATTAGCACTTAAGCGCGCTCCTCAAATATCGAAGTTCGTTTCGCAGAAACGCTCTACAAACGCGCGACCCGTGCGGCAACAGTTTCTTGCTACCGATAAAACTTGACCCCGAGCCGGAAGCGTTAGCGCCCCGTTCGGAACGAACCTATTCCCGCCTAGAACTGCACCCGCAACGCCAGCTGCAGATCCCGGTTATCCCCGATCGTGCCCGTAATCGCCGTCGATGTCGCGGCCGGATTCTTCGGATTGATGTTCTGATTCGGAACGCCCATCTGTGGATGATTCAGCGCATTGAACGCATCCAGCCGGAACTGCACGTTGACTCGCTCCGTGATCGGTATATTCTTCACCGCCGACAGATCGAAGTTAAAGATTCCCGGGATTCTCAAGATGCCTCGGCCCGAATCGCCGTACCGATACGCATAAAGGCTGCCGGGGCAAATGCCATTGACCGAAGGGACCTGGCATGGCGCCTCAAACGCACTCGGGTTGTACCAGTTCGAATAGATTGGGTTTGTCCGCTTGCCCGAAGCAATCCGGTCCGGCCAGCAGTTGGATGCGTTGTTGACGCAGCTCGACAGATACACCGTAAACGGCAGCCCGCTCTGAACAGTCGCGATCCCGCCAAGCTGCCAGTTCCCCACAATGTAAGCAAGCAGCCCGTGATTCAAGAATGGCTGGCCCTTGCCGAAAGGCAGATCCCAGTTCCAACTGCCGACAAATCGCTGCGGAGCATCGAACCCCGACGGTCCATATCCCGCCGCCAGGTCCGTGATTGTCTGCGGACTGCCTGCGTAACCGCCGCCGCTCGCCGCCGATCCGCCATAATCGAGCGACTTCGACCACGTGTAGCTCGCCAGAAACTGCAGGCCATGTGAGTAGCGCTTCACGAGCTTCGCCTGCAAGCCGTGATAATTGGAGCTGTTGCGCGGATCGATTTGCGTGATGTTTCGAACCGTCGCAATCGCGGGTATCGTCACTCGCAGGTTCGAGGAAACCGTTGCCGGACCCGGCTCTACTTCCTGCGGATTATAGCTGTAGAGCAGATGAACACCGCGGCTGCCCGCATACGCCACCTCCGCTACCATGCTCTGGCCCAGCTGCCGCTCGAGATTGAAGCTCCAGCTCTGGTACGAAGGCGTCTGATTCGTGAAGGAGTTTCCGAGCACAGCCGGATTCGTCGCAATCAACTGCGCCGTCGTCATCGGTTGAACCGGTACCGGCGGCCGTGAACGGATTGTTGATCACGGCAGGCTGCCCATCTGCGATCCCAGCGGATAGAGCGGCTCAGTCGGCGTGTTCTGCGAAATTGTCCATGGCACAGACTGGCCGAGGAAATTTGAGCCCGACGGCTGCTCCGGGAAGTACGAAAGCTCATAGCCGCCGCGGATCACCGTGTTGCCGTTCCCGGTCGGATCGAAAGCAAATCCAATGTGCGGTCCCACATCGTTCCAGCGCGTCTGCACTCCGGCGGTTTTGCTCGTATTCACTCCCGCATACACAAGCGTGAGGTCCGAACGATCGAAGTTCGTCAGCCGGTTGCGCTGCTCGGTATAAGGCGTAAACAAATCCCACCTCACCCCGAGGTTCAACGTCAGCCTCCGGCTTACTTTCCAGTCGTCTTGCAGGTAAACCGCGTGTTCCCATACAGTCAAGTAATAGGGCGTCTGCAGAAAGCCTCGCGACCCGCCCGCGCTATTGCCGTTCGCCAAATACCCGAGCAGTAGCGTTGCAAGCCCGTTCCCGTCGTTGCCCGTTGTCGGGTTGTTCGTCAGATTCAATCCGAAGTTCAACGCGCTGCGCGTATTGGTGTTCGTAAAGGGCGACACGTCATCGCGAATGATCCGATAGCCGACCTTCACGTTGTGAAAGCCTTTCACAATCGAAATGCTGTCCTGAATCTGGTACGACGTCTGTCGGGGATTCGCCGGCAGAAACGCCGGTCCGCCGTTCAAGGACGTATAGCTCGGTTGTCCGGGAATACCGCTGATGTTGATCGTCGGAATGCCGGTCGTGAATCTGCTGATGTTAATTCCCATGATGCCGAGCGAAGTCGCCGCATCATGTCCATAGTCCGATTGCAGCGTCAATGGATCGGTCCGCGCCACTCCCGCAATAAATTCGTTCACCAGGGTCGGGCTGAAAATGTGTGTCTCGTTGAATGCGAAGCCGGAGGCATTTAGCGTCGTATTCTGGCCGCCCGCAATGAACGGACCCAGGTCAAACCTGCTGGCCGCGCTCGCCGGTGTCGGAATGCAGCAGCCGCCTTGTCCCTTGGTATCGAACAGAATGAACCTCTCGTAGCTAAACCTCCCGAACAGCGAGTCCTTTTCGTTGAAGTGATGATCGATCCGGATGTTCCCGCCGTTGTCGTTCAAGTTCCTGCTCAGCGTATCCACGCGGTTGTTTGCCAGCCCTGGCAGGTTCGGATTCGGATACAGGCTAGCCACATTCAGCCCCACCGAATTTATGAGTTGAGGCGGAATGATATTGCCTGCGAACGCATCGCGCACGATTGCTCCGTTCACCACTCGCGTTGTAAACGGGTTGTAAATCACGTTCGGCAAGTCGCTGAAGTTTCCTAACTTGTCCTGTGCCGTCGGCACCGTATTCACGAATGTCTGGCCCTTGACTTCGCGCCAGCCATAATAATCGGCAAAGAAGAATGTTTTGTTCCTCCAGATCGGGCCGCCCAGCGCGCCTCCGAACTGATTGCGCCGGTAGGGAGGCTGCTTCTGCGTATTCGCCGTGTTGAAGTAATTGCGCGCATCAAAGTAGTTGTTCCGCAAGAATTCAAACGCGCTTCCGTGAAATTGATTGGAGCCCGATCTTGTCTGCGTCGTCACAATCCCGGCCCCCCGCCCGAACTCGGCCGAATACGTTCCCGTCAGTACCTTGAACTCCTGAATCGGACTCCACCGACGGCTGCACCATTACGGTGTTGAACGTATACTCGTTGTCCATGATGCCGTCCACCAGCCATGCATTCGCATTGGCCTGGCTTCCGAGCGCGTTGAAATCCGACGCCGCGCGCGGATTGAACGTGCTCGCGCCCGAAAGATTCTCGCCAGGCTGTCCCGAAGTAACTCCCGGCACCAGGTAAACAAGCTGCGCGAAGTTGCGCCCATTCAGCGGTAACTGCTCCACCGCGCGCTGATTGACCACTTCGCCTAGCTCCGCACTCTCTGACCGCACCAACGGAGCGCTCGCCTCCACCACCACGTTCTCGCTCACCTGGCCCACTTGCAGCGTGAAATCTACGCGTGCTCTCTGGTCGACGTCCAGCAGAGTCGGCGAGGAACTCTCGCGCTTGAAACCGGTCTTCTCGACCGAGACCACATACGTGCCCGGCGTCAGATACAGAGCGACGTAATTCCCGGCTTCATCCGTCGTATACGACTGAACGGTACCCTTGCCCGTCTCACGAACGGTAATCTGCGCTCCGGCTACGGCTGCTCCGGAGCTGTCTGTCACCGTCCCGGTAATCGTGCCCGTAGTCACCTGGGCCCAAACGGCCGCCGCTAACGCGACCGCAAGCGCAATGAGATCAAATGCTCGACGTCCTGGTCTCACAACCCCTCCCCTTACGAACTAATACGAACCAATACCCAATTGCTAACCGGGAAACTTATATCACAAATGCATCGGTATAGAATGTTCAGCTATGGTTCACAGACGACGGTTCATCTCCTCCGTTGCTGGCGCGCTTGGTCTAGCGTTCTGGGACGACAAAACGCTCGAAGCCACCACCGCGCACGTCAATACCAACTCCCGCCCGGCCGATCTGAAAATTACAGATCTGCGCATCGCCACCATCACCAAGGCGCCGATGACAGACCCGATTATCCGCATCGATACGAATCAGGGCATCTACGGTCTCGGCGAGGTGCGCGACGGCGCCAGTCCCACCTACGCCCTCATGCTCAAGAGCCGGATCCTCGGTGAAAATCCTTGCAACGTCGATAAGATTTTCCGCAAGCTCAAACAGTTCGGAGGCGAATCCCGCCAGGCTGGCGGCGTCTGCGGCATTGAAATGGCGCTTTGGGATCTCGCCGGCAAAGCATACAACGTGCCCGTCTACCAGATGCTCGGCGGTAAGTTCCGCGACAAGATCCGCTGCTATGCCGACACCACCGAATCGGACGATCCTCATATCTACGGCGACCGCCTGAAGAAGCGCAAAGAACAGGGCTTCACTTGGCTCAAGATGGATCTCGGCATCGACCTGATGAAAGACGTGCCGGGCACCATCACGCGCCCGCAAGGCGTGTCCATCACGCAGGGCGCCGACACGCCGCATATGTTCACCGGCATCGAACTCACGCCCAAGGGCATTGAGACCATGGGTAACTTCGTCGCCGTTGTCCGCGACTACGTCGGCTACGACGTGCCGCTCTCCTGCGATCACTTCGGCCACATCGGTGTCAAATCCTGCATCCGGCTCGGCAAATCGCTCGAGAAATACAACATCGCCTGGCTCGAAGACATGGTCCCCTGGCAATATCCGGAGCTGGTCAAAGAGATCAAACAAGCGGTCGACATCCCGCTAGCGACCGGTGAAGACATCTATCTCGAAGATGACTTCATCCGGCTCGCCCAAAATCACGTCGTCGATATCCTGCACCCGGATCTTGCAACCTCCGGCGGCATCATGGAGACCAAGAAGATCGGCGACGCAATCGAAAAGTTCGGACTGCCCATGGCCATGCACTTCGCCGGGTCGCCGGTCTCCTGCATGGCGAACGTGCACTGCGCCGCCGCAACCTACAATTTCCTTGTTCTCGAAAATCATTCCGTCGATGTTCCCTGGTGGAGCGATCTGGTCGAAGGTGTCGAAAAACCGATCGTCAATCACGGCTTCATCACCGTTCCCGACGGTCCGGGGCTCGGCATCACTCTTAATGAGGAGGTCGTGAAACAGCACTTACTGAATCCGGACGGTTACTTCCAGCCGACTCCCGAATGGGACAAAGAGCGCTCGCATGACCGCCTGTGGAGCTTCAATCGCTCGAACGGCAAGAACTCTGCTGCTTAGCAAACTCACACAATGAAAAGACTCATCTTCTTCAGCGCAACTCTTGCGCTCGCTTTTGCCGGTTCCGCTTTCGCGCAGCTCGGCATGTTCACCACGGAACAGCGCATCGCCATTACCAGCGAATGGAAAGGCGAGCGCTTTCCCGACGGCCGCCCCAAGGTCCCCGACGAAGTCCTGCAGCGCCTTTCCCACACCACTGCCGAAGAAGCCTGGGGCACCCTGCGCAAACACGGCTATAAGCTGCAGTTCGAAGGCAACTGGAAAACGTTGAACGTCAAGCCCGGTGAGCGCCTGGTCGGCCGCGCCGTGACCGTGCAGTTCGTCCCCTTCCGCCCCGACTTCAACACCTACATCAATGAGCAGGGCAAAAAGGAGAATCGCGTCGGCCGCGGTCAGAACTCCTGGGTCATATCCACGCTAACGAAGGGCGACGTCATGGTCGTCGATCTCTACGGCAAAATCAAAGACGGCACCATTATTGGCGACAACCTCGGAACGTCCATGATGGCTAAGACCGGAACCGGACTCGTCGTCAACGGAGCGGTGCGCGATCCGAGCGGCCTCTCTGAAATCGAAGGCTTCAAAATCTTCACACGCGACTTCGATCCGAGCGCCATCGCCGACACTACTCTCCTCGGCTGGAACATTCCGATCCGCATCGGCCAGGCGACCGTTCTGCCCGGCGATGTCATCTTGAGCGACCCCGATGGCATCACGTTTATTCCCGCTCAGCTTGCTCAGGAAGTCGCGGATGACAGTGAATTGACGCAGCTCCGCGACGAGTGGGGCCATGCCATGCTCCGCGAGCAGAAGTACAACCCTGGCCAGATCGATGCCCAGTGGACGCCTGCGATGATCGAAGAATTTAACCGCTATGCCGCCTCCAAAGGTTCGAAGCTCAGGATGAAGGGCCCGAACGAGTGAGTCAGGTGGATGCGGAATTCTCACAAATCAAAAAATGAAATCCCCACGGCGGCAGGTCTACATACAAGCCCTGCTCTTCGATCTCCCCGCCGTCGCGATCATATCTCTGTCCCGATAACTCATCCCTGAGATGCCACGTTTTCCCGGCCAGATCGTTCCACGGCAGCCGCACTCGCGCCTGTGCGCTCTGCGCGCCGAGGTTGACCGCCACCACGCACCGTTCCGCGCCGCTCCACCAGGTCCAGCCAATCACGTTTCTGCAGCTTTGGTTGTCATCCCAGCCGCCGCATTCGCACAGCTCCCACTTACCCTCGCGCAAAAGCGGCCTCTGGATCGCCTTCAACAGCCCTCGGTAAAACAAAAGCAACTCGTTATCAACCGGCTCATCCGGCCGCCGGCCCAGGAAAACCGGCGCCTTCACCTTCCGTCCTTCGAATTGTCCGTCGTAAAACAACTTCGCGCCCGGCAGCGTCGCTATGGTCACTGCGGCTACGCGCTCTTTCGCAGCAGGAAAGACAGCGGCTGCGCGCGGCTCGTCATGGTTTTCGAGGAATCGCAGCAGCTTTGCCTGAAAACGGATGTCCGCGCTCAAGTGCGATCGGACGCTCTCCGCGGTTCCATGCTCTAACCGGTCATAAAGCCGTTTGTCGTAGCAGTAATCGAATCCGTGCTGCTGCAGATCCCACTCCATGTCCCAGTACGCTTCAGCGATAAACAGGAACTCCGGATTGACTTTCCTGACGGCAGGAATCAGCTCATCCCAATATTCCTGGGCCGGCACTGCCCCCGCACGCGGTCCCCATACGCGCGCGAAAACCGAATTCAAAACCAGCATCGCCATGTCGCAGCGAACACCGTCACACTGCTGCGCGATCTGGCTTAGCACGCCGAGAGCGCCTGCGCGCAAGCACGGCTCGAATACATTCAGCTGTAGGACATCCGGCCACGCCGGAAAGTACGGGTCGCGCCCGCGCGCGAACACTGTTCCGTCCTTTTCGAGAAAGCTTGCCGGATCGCGTTCGACATCCGCGGCATCTCCTCGGATGAAGTATTCCGGATGTTCCTCGGTCCATCGATGATCGGGCGCCACATGATTCGGTACGAAATCCAGTATCAGCCTCATGCCGCGTTTAGCAAGTTGCTCGCGCGCGCTTGCCAGGCCCGCCCGGCCGCCTAAAGCCGGATCCACTTCATAGTGTCGGATTGCGTAAGGAGACCCGACGTTGTCTTCCATTCGGAAATCGGACAACGCGCTCCGGAAGTCATTCAGCAAACCGCGATTCTGATTAGCAATTACAATTGAGGCCGGGCTCCGTTCCCAAACGCCCATCAGCCAAACGGCGCTGAATCCGAAGCCGCCAATGCGATCCCATTCCTCTGCGGGCACGGAACCTAGATCCACCGCCGCTCCATACCTGGTGCGTAATTCCGAGAGCCATACCCAGGTAGGAATCTCGTAAATAACGGGATTTCGCCGGTTCATTTCTTCTGCTGCTGAAGGCACTTCAAAGTCGTATCGATCAGCCGCTTCGTGCCAGGCACCGGATCGCTCGAACGTACATCAAGCTCCATCGAATAGAAGCCGCGGAACCCGCTAGACTGCGCGAGCTCGAACATCCGATTTAAGTCAACAGTTCGCGTCTCGCCATTCTCTGTCTCGACCATATCCTTGACGTGGCACATGTTCCATGCATGCGGGAGCATCGCTTTCATCGCGCGTACGTTGTAATCCGCGTCATGCGCGAGCAGGGAGTTGCCGAAATCCGGCAGCGCGCGCAGGAATGGGCTGTTCACTTTCTCTATCACCGCAACCAGAAAAAACGGATCTTCCGAAACAGGATCGTCATTCTCCAAATTCACTGCGACATTGCGGCTTGATCCGTATTCCGCCAACTGTCCCAGGCTGTCCGCGGCGAGCCCCACATTCGGCTTGCCGGCGCCGTTCACATGCAGCCTCACACTCGGGGAGCCAACCGCTACCGCAATGTCGATCCACTCACGGCCCGCGGCGACCACTGCGCTCCGCACCTTTGCATCGGCATCGTACACTCTTGCTCCTGGCAGCCCGAGATCCACGACGTGCGACCTTGCTCTCACCACCGCCTCCCGAAAGGCTTCGAGATAATCCGGCGTCGTTGCTGCGAAGTGCCTTATTAGTGGATTTATGTTGTAAACGTCGAACGTCTTCGCGACAAAAGCTGGAAACTCCTTCATATCCATTCCTGGAAAGTTCGGCTTCCTGTTGCGGTTTCCGGGACTCTCCATGTACGCGCGGAACGGCCACGAGGTCACCGCCAGCCGGTCGCGCGCACCGCTCGGAAACGAGTATTCCGGCTGCGGTGCTTCCATCTGTCCTCGCGCCACAAACGGAGCCACGCAAGCACCCATGACGAGTTTGCTGAGCGTACTGCGGCGGGTAAGTTTCAACTCTGTTCACAATATCCCAGCGGCAATTTGGTTTGCTCTCCAGCCGTAAGATTCGGTAGATTATAGGGCTAAGGTTCAAGAAAGATCGGAAGGTAGCATTCTTATGAAACGCTCGGCCGTGTTCTCGCTGCTGTTCTTTTTCACTGGTTTTATAACCCGCGATGTTTTCGCTCAGGAAACACAGCCAGCGACTCCCGCATCCGATCTCGTTTCTCGCACCATAACTGCCATCGGCTACCAGGTGGGCGGGGGCAGCACGACCATCGATCTGAAGAGCACGGGTCTGATACCGTCAGCCAGCGGGCAGGCGAAAGTGGAAGCGAAGCCGGCCATGACCAACCTTGAAGCGCAGGTGCAAGGCCTCACGCCGCCGCTGCAGTTCGGAGCGGAGTTTCTGACTTACGTGCTTTGGGCCGTTTCTCCTGACGGCCGCGCCATCAACGTCGGCGAGATCCTTATCGACAAAGACGGAAAAGGCAGCCTGAAGGGCGTCACCCAGCTGCAAACCTTTTCTTTGTTCCTCACCGCTGAGCCGTATGCCAAGGTCCGCCAGCCGAGCGAAATGCTGGTCCTCGAAAATCAGCTTCGCAAGAATACCAAGGGCAAAATCTTCGTCGTCAATGATTACAAATTGATGAAGCGCTCCGAATACGCGAAGCTCGGCAATCCGCTTGCCCTCACGCTTGATCTCAAGAAAGTGCCGTTACAGATGTACGAAGCCCGAAATGCGGTAGATATAGCGAAATCGCGCGATGCCGAAAAGTTCGCTCCTGAAATTTTCACCAAGGCTCAAGCAAGTTTGCAAATGGCGGAGAACGCGCTCGCCTCCAAAGCCGGCAAAGGTGCCGTCATTTCCGCTGCCCTCCAAACGGAGCAGTTCGCCGAAGATGCGCGTATGCTTGCCGTACAGCGCCAGGAGCAGGCCCGCATAGAGGCTGAACGCCAAGCCGCTGCCGAAGCTGCGCGTGACCAAGGCTGAGGCTGAGGCCGCAGCGGCAGCCGCAGAGGCAAAACGGAAAGCCGATGCCGAGGCTCAGCGCCAGGCCGAACTCGCATCCGCCCGCGAGGCGCAGATGAAAGCGGAGGCCGCTCTCGCTGCCGAACAGGCCAAAGCACAGGCCGATGCGCTGCGGGCGAAAGAACAGGCCGCCGCTGCCGAAGCAGAACGGCAGCGTCAGGCCGCCGAGCAATTACGGGCTCAATTGCTTGCGCAGTTCAATCGCGTCCTGACAACCCGCGATACGCCGCGCGGCCTGGTCATCACCATGGGCGATGTCCTGTTTGAAACCGGCAAATATGATCTCCGCATGAATACGCGCGAAATGCTGTCCCGCCTCTCCGGCATCTTGCTGGCCCATCCCGGGCTCAAGCTCGCGGTCGAGGGATACACGGATAGCACAGGCACCGATGCCATCAATCTGAAACTCTCGCAGCAACGCGCTGATGCGGTCCGGGATTACCTCATTTCGCAAGGGCTCGCGCCCGACAGCATCACCAGCCAGGGCATGGGCAGCAGTAACCCGGTCGCAAGTAACGACACCGCCGCAGGCCGCCAGCAGAACCGGCGCGTAGAACTGATCGTCTCGGGAGAAATCATCGGCGTGAAGATCGGCAGCAGCTTGCCGTAATCCTGTTTATTTCCAGATTCGCTTCCAAACGCGCCCCATGATCACAGATCCTGCCATCGAACAGTACATGCTCGGCCTCCTTCCGCCCCGCGACGAGGTACTCACCGAAATCGAAGCGTACGCGGCCGAGCACGAAATCCCAATCATCGGCCCCGCCGTCGCCCGCTTCCTGTCGGCCCTGGTCATGATCGCTAAGGCTAAACGGATTTTCGAATTAGGCTCCGCCATCGGTTACTCGACCATATGGCTGGCTCGCGCCGCGGGTCCGGACGCAGAAATCCACTACTCGGATGGCAGTCCTGAGAAAGCCGAACGCGCGCGGGGGTACTTCGATCGTGCCAAAGTCGCTTCCCGGATAACAATCCATGTCGGCGATGCGCTCTCCTCTCTTGCGCAGACCCCCGGCACATTCGATGTCATCTTCAACGATGTCGACAAAGACGGCTATCCAGCCGTGCTCGACGCTGTACCAGACCGTATAAAGCCAGGCGGGCTCTTTATTACGGACAACACACTTTGGTACGGACGCGTTCTCGAACCGCGTGAGGCAACCGACCATGCCGTAGCTTTATTCAATCGCCGGCTCTTCGCTTCGCCGCACTTCTACACCACGCAGCTCCCCATCCGCGACGGCGTATCAGTCGCCATCAAGCTCTAAGTTTGATCTGCTTGACTTTACTCTTCTTCATCAAGTAAAGTTCACCCTTAGCACAAGGAGGCAGAGTTGGCCGACATAGACCTCACCGGTTATTGGAAGGGTTTGGCTGTAGCACCCAGCGTGCACGCTGTTGTTCATGTTTTTCTTGAACAGCGAGGAAACACTCTCGGAGGTCAATTTGAAGCGCCCGATCTTCCAGAGATGAGGGGTTTTACAAACAAAGGCGCTTTGCGCGGCGCCATAAACGGTGACCAGGTAACTTTCGAGGTGGCAGACAATGCTGCCGAGAAAGTCGTATTTACAGGCCGCGTTGTGGGCGAGGGTCGCTTGCGCCAAATGCTCTACGGCACGTTACAAAGCAACCGGGTGAACGTCCCTGGAGGAACGCTGACGCTGTTCCAGCCCCAACACCAGGGCATCGTTACTCAGATGTACTCAATGTAGCTATTCCTCACATGCGTGGTGATCTGGCCGCCACCCGGCAGGCTCTCTGCCGGGCAGTCGAATTCCTTCTGACCGCCCACTTGATTGAGAACATACCGGGCGGCGCTGCGTCGCATCGAGGGCTCAATTGCTGGAAAGAATTCAACGCATTTGGCACTTCCAGCGATGAATGGGTTAGCGCCTATGCCGGCTGCGCTTTGGCGCGAAGCGGTGTCACGAGCGCATTCGAGGCCGCCTGCGCTGTCTGGGAATGGCTGATTGCCGCGCCTCTCCACCTTCGCCCCGGATTCGGCTATAACAGAAAAACCCCGCCCGATGCCGATTCATGCGTCTGGGGCTGCCGCTTAGCCGAAGCAATCGGTCATGCGTCGCATCCGTGCGCACTGGAGAGCTTCGATCTACTGAAAAACTGTGCGCGCCCCGACGGCGGCATTGCAACATTCACTGCCGCGATGCTCGAGCCTCTCCATGTCGGAACGGACGAGGCCATCGCAGGTTGGACCGCCTCTCACACCTGCGTCACTGCAACTGCTGCCTGGTTTCCGGATCTCATGGAAAACCACAAAGTCGAAGCCTTTCTCGCTCGAACCCAGTGCCCGGATGGCTTTTGGAAAGCCTACTGGTGGGGCGAGCCCGAATATGCAACCGCTCACGCCGTCGAGAGTCTGACGCGCGCCGGCATGGGTTCTGAGTTAGTCGAGAGGGCCGTCACTTGGCTCAGCGAGAGCCCACGGCCCCGCTCTCCCTTCGCACTCGCCTTACGCGTTCTCGGTATCTCGAGCGCCGGAAGCCGAAACTTCCTTCCCGCCTTGCAGCAGTTGCTCGCGCTTCAACTCGCCGATGGCTCCTGGCCGGCCTCGACGCGCCTTCGCATTCCGCCGCCTCAGCTTCCAAACGCATCCATCATCTGGAACTGGGACGAGCAGCATAACGGCATCGGCAGCATACTTCCCGACACAAACCGAATCTTCACTACCGCCAGCGCGCTAAGAGCGTTGACTTCATGCCTGACGCAGTAGCGCAAAGCCTGCAGAGAGAGTTACCCAACATCGGCATTGACCCCGGCCCGCTCTGCATAAAACTGGTCGGCGCCCGCATTGCTGATCGTGGGGAAACCGAATTCGAGCGTTTGTCTCGTGAAAATCCATTGCTTATGCCACACCGCGCTGTTTGTGTCCGCCACCTGGGAGTGGGTGCCTCGTTTACCGAATTTCTCATCAGTAGTCTTCAGTTGAATCGGGATTCCAGGTCAGCCGTCGCATCGCTCGGCGGAATCGCTCATACTATCTACGCTGTCTTTGATTCACTTCTCGATGAATCCCAATCCGTCCCGAATCTCTTCGCCGCTCAGGATCCATGCCCTCCGGCGGACGTGGCCATCCGCTCGAAGCACCAGCTTGTCATCGATCTGGTGAATCTATATTTCCGCGACGTGAACTTACTTTCTCCGGGAAACCCTCGCATACTTGCATTTCTGGAACGTGCCATACAGAAGCTGTATCGCGCAGAGCTTCGTTCCGCCGAGCCAAACCACTTCCGCTGGAGCACATGGTGGCGCAAAAATGTCCTTCCAATCGTTATAATGGGCGTTCCAGCTTGGCTCTCTGTTCCCACTGCGAGTAACATAAGTTTCGCGGACCACTTGCGATGGCTCGCTCGGGTAGGGGAGTTTCTCGGATGGCTTGATGACTTTTCCGATTACGACCGGGACTGCTCCTCAGGCCAGATCAACCGGCTTACATTCGAGAGCGGCATTTCTATCCCAGCGCTCGCGAAACGAGTTAGCGCGAAAGGACGGCGTGTTCTCGAAGCTTGGGATGCTGTCAACGCCGACTCTCCTGCACGCGACACATTCACGGTAATCACATGGATGTGGCTAGCCGCTCCGGATTCAGAACTGTCCACGAGTCGCTCCGCCGTCCGATAACGCGCCTCTGGCTTGGAACCGCAATCATTGTTGCTTGCGAACTGTTCACATTCGCGTTTGCTACGACATCGATCATTTCAAGACACGGTGTAGCCTCGTCCCCGGGCTGGAGGTGCCGCCTCCATCAAGCTGTCTGCATCGTGGATCAAGTCGACCCCGGCGGTCCCGCCGCTTCTTTGCGCCTGGGCGACGGCGTGTTCAGCGCAAATGGCTACAGCTCGGGTTGGCTCGGGCCGAGATTCGGCTTGATCGGCCTCTATCCGGGACAGCCCTACGATCTGGTATTGATGCGCGATGCAAAAACGCTTGCCTTGCCTCTTCGCATGGGAGCAGATCGCTCTGTCGGCGTGCCAGACGTCATCGCCACGCTCGTTATGGCGTCGTTGATGTTTCTCGCCGGTATCTGGATCAGGCTTGGCGGACCATCCAACCTCACTGCCCGTTTAGGCAGCGCTACGTTTCTCGTTGCCGGAATCGCAACAGTGGGTCCAATTCTGATCGCCTACCCGGGCTGGAATTTGCCCACGGCCTGGCTCGCGCTGGTTCTCGCCAGGGTCATGCGCCCGTTTCAAATGTCGCTCGGCTGGGATTTCCTGTCACGCTTTCCCCATCCCGTATCTGAAGGATGGGCCATCCGGCTGTTCCGCCGCGCCGTTTACGCCACCGCGGCTCTTTTTTGGCTGGCGGGGAACGTACCCGTCATCGCCGCTCTCCTTCACGTCCCGTATGCGGCAGCAGCGGGTTCGCTCGGATGGTTGGATAACTTCACGGAGCCGCCTGCAACTGCCGTTTTTGATGGTGTTGTCAGCGCGGCGGCGTGTCTCGTTCTGCTCCGGAATTACAGGCTGCTCATGGACATGGATTCGCGTCGCCGAATTCGCTGGGCCGTACTGTCGTTCTGTTTCGGCGGCATCTCCGTCCTGCTTCTCAGACTGCTGCAGTTGACATCGAGCTTCACCCATACCCGTAAGCTCGATGCGCCCATCGAGTTCGTGGATGCCGTCACCACCTTCGCCGGCGGTTTGATTCCTATCACGCTCGCCTACGCCGTCGTCAAGCACCGCGTTCTCGGCATCCGCCTCACCATTCGCCGCGGCATCCAGTACTTGCTCGCGAAAAACGTTCTTCGGCTTCTCCTTTTTGCTCCCGTCCTGATCGTTCTCGTCCAAATCGTACGCGAACCGAACCGCACGCTCTCCGATCTCGTCCTGCACAGTTCGTGGAGCTTCTATCTCCTCGTCATGGGCACTGCCGCGCTGAGCCTCCGTTACCGGCGCGATCTCAGCAACTGGCTCGACCGGCGCTTCTTCCGAATCGCTCTGCAGGAAGAAGAGACTCTGCTGGTTCTCTCGGAAAGCATCAAGAACGCCGGAACGGAAAAACAGCTTGCGAGCGCGGTCGCGAACCAGATCGAGCTCGCTCTGAGAACCGAAGGCGTGAATGTTTTCCTCCGCTCGCCATCGGACGGCTCCTTGCAGCCCGTATCTCACTCCTCCAGCGGTGTTCGCGGAGCAGAGGATATCCTGAAGAGCCATTATGTCGACGACTCAGCTCTCGATTCGGCAGTGGCGGTCCCAGTTCCTGTCGAGGACGCGCTCTCTCCTTACATGCTGCAGGACGAAGCCAGGGAGTGCCTCATTGTTCCGTTGCTTGGCACCGAAGGCAAGAATCTCGGCGCGCTTGTCTTGGGGCCTAAAAAATCGGAGCAGCGTTATTCGCGCAAGGAATGCGAACTGCTCGAAGCCATCGCCTCACAGACCGCCATGGCGTGTGAAGTGTTGCGCCTGAAGCGCAGCGTCGAACAGGAAAGCAGGCAGCGCATCGCCGTTCTTGGCCGCCTCGAGCGCGAGCAGATCCAGCTTCTTAACGAATGTCTCGAATGCGGCGAGTGCTTTGACACCTCGCGTACTCACTGCCCGAAAGATGGCGCCGAACTTCAATTGACTTTGCCGGTGGAGCGCATGATCGCCGGCAGATATCGTCTGAATCGGCGTTTGGGAGCGGGCGGCATGGGCGTCGTGTACGAAGCGACAGACAACCGGATCAATAAGCTCGTCGCAGTGAAAATCATGCTGGGTGAGCTGTTCGGGAACCGGCACGCACTCGCTCGCTTCCGGCGCGAAGCACAGACCGTCGCGTCACTGCGGCATCCGAACATAGTGGGTGTTCACGATTTCGGTCGACTGCCGGCCGGCGGCGCTTTCCTCGTGATGGATCTCGCACCGGGCCTCTCCTGGCGGACGCATTTGCGCCTCACGCGCCTCCTCCATCCCGATCGCGTGGCGGGCTGGATTGAAGATGTCTGCGCCGGCGTTGCTGCTGCACACAGCTCCGGAATCGTGCATCGCGATCTCAAACCGGAGAATGTCATCATCTCTGACCGGTCTGATCGCGAAGCCGCCCTCATCCTTGATTTCGGCCTTGCCAAGTTGCATTCCGAGGCTACCCCTGACGGCCCGGCCGTCTCCGTCGCCGGGCTCGCCATCGGCACGCGTTCCTACATGTCGCCCGAGCAGCGCTCCGGCAAAAGCGTAGGTCCGGCTTCGGACATCTACTCCATCGGCGTCATGACCTTAGAGACACTGTCGCGTTCCTCGCCGCCTGCTGAAGGCGCCACTCTCCAATGGGCTCGCCAGGCGTTGCTGCGCATCGGACAGGGCGATACTCCGTTGACCGGGCTCCTGCTTTCGGCGCTCGCCGATGATCCCCAAGCGCGCATCCAGCGGGTCGACGAACTAGGACTCAAACTTCCAAACACCATTCGCAATGAGAAACCGCTGCCTGTCCACGGCTCCGGTTCAGACGACGCGGAAACGCTGAGTCTGGGTGAATGCAACTGATCCGCAGTTTCAGCTTATGGTCCAGATACACCCGTAGTTGCTTGGAATAACTAACGCCTGCGGCACACCCACGACGACACCCGTTAAGTTCTGCGCGCCTTCGATCTGTTCGGTATAGTTACCGCTTAGTGGGAAGCTGAAGCTGGTGTTCTGCTGCTGATCCGTAAAGTTAACCACAACTAAGCTGAATGTATTTCCTAACTGCCGCGAAAACGCCAATAGACCTTTGGAGTTGAAATTATTGTAATCGTTGTAGAAGTAATGCTCGCCATCGCTGAACTGCGCCCCACCGCGCCGTATCTTTGTCAGCTTTCGAACAAGGCGAATAATCGGCTGGCCATCGTTGTCATAAAAGTAATTCCAGCGCACCGGTCGATACAGCATTACTCGCCCGTAGCCGCTGCCGGGAATCCAATAGTTCTCACAAAACTCCTGCCCTTCCGAAAGTAGCGGCGTCCCTTTGCTCGTCAGCAGCGCGATCAGATACGGCTGAACTTTCGGCCATTTACCGTCCCGGTTTCCCTCCTGCAGCAATACATCATCCGGATTGCGGTCGATAGGTATGATGCCGAAGTTACAAATAAACCGCTGGTGATCGTGATTCTCGATGTATTGAAGGCCTGTCTTTGGTAGCGTCTCACCGTTGCTTGTGGCGGATGCTGGATAGCCATTCAACCCTAGTTGCAGTCCCAGCTGCTCGATAGCCCCGGGGTTGCCCGCCGCACAACTCGCCGCCGCGCTTAGTGTGCCATCCTGCCATGTGCCGGTGCTATAGCTTCCGTACAGAATGTCCGGGGGATTCGGAAGATATTCGGCAATCTGGATCAGGTTGATATTCCCGGCCGCATCAAAGAATCGCTGATAATGGTCGGTCGCTCCCGCTTTGGACTTGACGTATTGGTATGTGGAGTAGACGAGGTTGGCATATCCTGGCCCGGTCGGACCATCCCAATATTCCGGTACATCGTCGAACCGGAATCCGTCTATGTGGAACGTGTCCAGCCAGAACCGGTTCACGGAATAGAAGTAGTCCTGCGTGAGCTGCTTCGAGAAATCGGTCAGGATGCCGAAATCTCCCGCGCCGTTGTTGAACGGATTTGGAAGGTCGTTCTGCAGAGCGCTATAAAGCTGGGTGTATGCAAAGTCGTCGCCAGTATGGCCGTAAACTGAGTCGACAATAACGGCGATTCCATTCTGGTGGCAAATATCCACGAAGCGCTGAAAATCGGAAGTCCTCCCGAAGCGCTCCGCGACACAGAAGTAGCCGATTGGATCGTATCCCCAATCGATGCTGCTCAGAACGTTTGAGACCGGCATCACTTCGATACAGTTGATTCCCAAATCTGCCAGATAAGGCAGCTGCCGGATGGTGCGTTCGAGATCATTTCTAAACTCGCTGATCATCAGCTCATAAATAATCGCGTTCTTCAGTGGAGGCGTTTTCCACTTGGTTTCATTGGCGGAGAACGTGTATGGCGTGCCTCCGACGGTAATCGCCGATAGCCGGCCGACACCGACCTCACGCGAGAACGGATCGATGATGAAATCAATGTCGCCCCGAGTTGGACTGTGAACGAGATACCGGTAGACATAACGTCCGGCCTGCCCGAACGCGGTTGACCCCGGCGGCGGCGCTGCGGTGTTTAGATCTATCTCCCCGGACCAGTAATCACCGTAAGTAGAATCCAGCGAGTGCGACTGCGGCACCAATGCGGGCTGAGCTGCTTGAAGATACTGGTCCGTTTCGTGAATGATCTTGACGGAAACGCCGTATCCTTTACCCGGATCGACGCCGGGCAGAAGAATTCCGAACTGGACGATCTTGGATGATGTTTCCAGCGCACCCAACCCGTCCATTGGAAGGTAATTCATAAGATTCCGAATCTAAAGTAAGAGGCAGAGCTGCCCTCATTCAAGTGGTGAAGCGGGACCGGGCAACGTTTCAGGACGGCAAATATTAATCAAACACCTTCGACGATTCGAAAATCACGCTCCGCCGCGGATCCGAGAGTCTTCCGGGCGGCCTCATATGCTGGACTGTTGTAAGTCGCGACAGCTTGCTCGAGGCTCGGGAATTCCGTGACAACAATGCGTTGCTTCAAACCCGATTCACGAGCGTCCACATCCGACGTCCGTATCAACATCTGGCCGCCGCCCGCCTCGATCGCGGGCACCGCCAATTTGCCGTATTCCTTCAACCTGGCTTCGTCCGAAACAGAACGATACGCCACCACCCAGTAACCTTTTTTCATTCGCCTCTCCTCGTGCCATTCTCCTTTGGTCTACGATCCGGAGCAAGTGCCGTTGAAGAACTCGATTCGCCGGCTTCGCACGTAGATCGCTATAATGACGTCTTCCGAACAGTGGAGGCTGCGATGAACGGATCTTGTCGCAAGCCTCTCAATAGAGGCGGGTCGCTCACCTGCCGGAACCAAACGTAAAACCGAGGCGCGGCCTTCACGCGTCGAAGAAATCTGCCTTGCCCTACCCGAGAGAGCAACGGAGCGTCAGGGCAGCCACGCGGCATCTCTTGTACATGAAAGAATGATAGCGGCGAGTTGGGATGCATCGCCTTTAAATGAAGCGATGGAGGCTTGCAGCATGTCTTCACGCTTCACGTTCTCCCATGCGATGTAATAGCCGTTGCTGGCGGCAAGGTGGCTAATAAATTCGCGCAGCGCCCTGCCGTTGCCTTCGCGGAAGGGATGTAGCGCGTTCAATTCTCCTAGATAGTGGGCCGCGCGGGTGCTGAAAGTGTCGAGGCCTGTTCCCGCAAGATGCTTCTCGCCCGCAAGTTGCATAAAGATCGGCGCAGCGGCGCTTTGGATGTGGGCGTGGTGAGCAAACATGTGACCGCCCTTGCTGATGTCTATGGTTCTCAGCTTCCCGGCCCATTCGTACACGTCTTGAAACAGATAACGGTGAATGGCCTGCAAATGCTCAAGGTCAAAGCGGCCTTTCAGTGGTTTTATTGAGAGTTCAAAAGAGCGCAGTGCGACAAGGGCAGCCTCGGTTTTTTCTAGCGCGGTTTCGTCGGTGATGCCGAGGCGGTTTTTTAAAACGCCGGATACAGGGTCAAGGTAGGGGTCATTGCCGGAATACTGGGTCATTCGCAAACCGGCGCTGGATGTTGCGTCTGGCATCCTCCGTATCGATCTCGCCGCGGGCAACGCGCTGAAGGTCGGCAACGGTCTCCTCCGGCACTGTGAGGCCCTCAAGTTCCTGCTGCGCGATAGCATGGGCCACCGCCCGCATGTTGCGCTGAATATCCTGCTCGGTGAGCGTGGTCGTTGGCATTCCTGTACTGGCCCTCAATTATTAGCATAGGGCCGCGCGCGGCAAGCCTTCAAACCAAGCAGGCAGTTCTGCTGGAACCAAACTGGAGGCGACTAGGCCGCCTTTCCGCCTCGCAATTTCTGCATGGCCCACAAGGGCAGGAACCGCGGCGTAACTAATATGTAGCGTCGCCACAGGCGGCGAGGTTCCATCGCGAGCCGGAAGAGCCACTCCAGGCCGTTGCGCTGCATCCACGCAGGCGCCTGCCTGGTCCGCCCAGCATGAAAATCGAATGCTGCGCCTACACCGATGAGCGTCACACCCGGAAAACAGTACCGGTGTTCGTACATCCACTTTTCCTGCTTGGGCGTGCTGATTCCGACGAATACGATGTCAGCGTCCGATTCGCGAATCATCCTTTGCACCGCCGTATCTTCCTGCTCGCTCAGCGGACGGAACGGAGGAGCAAACGCGCCGGCAATGAGGAGTCCCGGGAATCGCTCGCACAGCCGCGCCGTTAGCACCGGAAGTGTCTCCTCGCGACCGCCATATAGAAAGATACGTTGCCCGCTCCGCGCCGCCTCCCGGCAGATTTCGAACAGCAGCGTTGGCCCGTATACGCGCTGCTGGCCGCGGCAGCCAAACGATCGCATCGCCCACACCAGCGGCATGCCGTCCGGAGTGGCAATGTCGGCTTCATTCAGAATTTTTTCGATCTCCGGATCATCCTGCGCCATGATGACGCCGTGTACCGAAGTCACGCAAATGTATCTCGCTTTCCCGATCGGGCTCTCGCGCCGCTGTTTTGACCATTCGCGGCACAAATGCGAGACTTCCTGGTAGCTGGTCTTGCTGATGCCAACCTTCAGCACCAGTTGCTTCTCCGGATTACTCGTGCTGCGGGAAGTTGCGGTCATTCCAGTAAACTGAAATTTGAATAACTATGGTAAAGCTTCTTTCTTCTCTTGTTGGTATCGCACTCGTATCCGGCTTGCTGCTCGCGCAGTCGGTCACGACCCGCAAGGCTCCTGAGCTTTCGTTCGTCATCCCCGGACAAGGGGAGAAGCTGCTCAGCCAGTACCGCGGCAAGGTCGTCGCCCTGGAGTTCATCCTGACCACCTGTCCACACTGCCAGCAGGCCTCCAAGGCCATGACCAAGTTCCAGGAGGAGTACGGCCCGCGCGGCTTCCAGGCCATCGATCTCGCTATCAACGCTCTCGATGAAGGGCGCACGCCGGATCAGGCCAGCCAGATGGTCGAGGCGTTTGCGCATAACTTCCAGGTCGGCTTTCCTGTCGGCTACATCGGCCGCGATCCCATGATGGCCTTCATGGGCTTCAGCATTATGGATCGTATGGTCGTCCCCCAGCTTGTACTCATTGATCGCAACGGCTACATCCATTACCAGACCCCTGCTAACGACAGTCCGGATTGGAGCAAGCTCATGAACGAGACAAACCTGCGTCAACACATCGAAGAACTGCTCGCCATTCCGGCAAGTCCTCACCGCCGCTAGTTTTCTTTCTACTATCATTGAACCGATGGACCAACAGGCGGCCTCAGAAGTTCTTCTGGAAACGATGCCCGGCTCGCGAGCCGGAGTGACTGTCATGAAGCTGAGGGGCCCGCTCACCATCCGCAACTTTTTTGAGTTTCAGGACAGAACGCGCCAGGAAGATTCGCCTGTTCTAATCATCGACCTTGCCAACGTCCCCTATGTGGACTCCGCCGCCTTAGGCAGCCTGCTCGGTATCCACGTCTCGTGCGGCAAGCACAATCGCAAGTACGCGCTCGTCAACGTCAGTCAGCGGCTAATTACAATGTTTACGGTGTGCGGCGTGCGGGACGTGCTCGTGACGTTTCCGTCCGTGGCAGAAGCCGAAGCCGCACTCGTCTGAAACCGCAATCCGGCCGTTTTCCCTCGTGGTAAAACAAAGGGCGATATGCGCCCTTTTCTCGCCACTCTCGTCGCCACGGCCCTCCTCATTACACCGGTACTCGCTGAACAGGACAACTCGCTCGAAGTCGTCGCCAAAATCAAAAACGAGGCGTTTGCGAATTCGCAGGTTATGGATACGCTCCAGAACCTTACAGATCTCTACGGCCCGCGTCTGACGGCCTCGCCCGAGTTCCAGCAGGCAGCCGATTGGGCCATGGGACGGCTAAAGGAATACGGAGTGGCGAACGTTCACTCCGAACCCTGGGGTCCGTTCGGCAAAAGCTGGTCGCTGCAAACCTACACGCTTGAAATGACTGCGCCCCGCTATTCGCACCTGGTTGCGGCCCCGCTCGCCTGGAGCTCTCCGACAAACGGTATTCAGACCGGAGAAGTTCTGTTCGCACCCATGATCCAGGCTGCAAACCGCTTCGACATTGGGAAGCGCAGGGACGCCCTGCACGAGTACGAGAACAAGTGGCGCGGCAAGTTGAAGGGCAAAATCGTTCTGATTTCGGAGCCGCGCCAGCCGAAGCCCAGCACCAGCCCGCTGTTCAAGCGCTACACCGATGCCGAGCTCGCGGAGATCGCTCAAGCGCCTGAACCCTCCATCAGGCGAAACATCTCCCTCGATCAGTTGAAGTTCCCAAGCGAACAGGAGGAAGCTTATAAATACTTCGCCAGTTTGCCGCCCGCTGTTCTCGACGAGTTCTACGATCGCTTCGAGGAGCTGAACGACGAGCAAGGAAAGTTCTTTCATGATGAAGGCGTGATCGGCGTGATACGCGACGATCAGCGCGCACATAACGGCCTCATCTTCGGCGAGGCGGCTGGACCGCACAAGGGCGCCCTCGCGCCGCCCACCTTCATCGTCACGGAGGAGCAGTATTCACGCATGACCCGCCTCATCGATCACAAGCAACCCGTCACGCTTCGCATGAGCGTCGATGCAAAAGTCGGAGAGAAAGATATCGACGGCCTCGACCTCATCGGCGAGATCCCCGGACAATCCAAGCCCGATCAAATTGTCATGATCGGCGCTCACTTCGATTCGTGGCACACCGGCACGGGCGCCACCGACAACGGCGCCGGCAGTGCCGTCATGATCGAAGTCATGCGCATCCTGAAAGCGCTCGACCTCAAGATGGATCGCACCGTCCGTATCGGCCTGTGGAGCGGCGAAGAGCAGGGCCTCTATGGCTCGCGCGCATACGTCAAAGCGCACTTCGGCGATCCCAAGACAATGGAACTCAAGCACGGTGAATGGGACAAGTTCGACGCCTACCTGAACCTGGATAACGGGAGCGGCAAGATCCGCGGTGTCTATCTGCAGGGCAATGATGCCGCTCGCCCCTGGTTCCAGAAAATGCTCGAGCCGTACCATGACATGGGCGCGTCCACGCTCACGCTCAAGAATACTGGCGGCACGGATCACTTGTCCTTCGACGCGGTGGGCCTCCCCGGATTCCAGTTCATTCAGGACCCGCTCGATTACGGTACCGTTACACACCATTCCGACATGGACACCTACTCACACGCGATTCCCGAAGACCTGATGCAAGCGTCGGCGGTTATCGCCACCATGGTCTACGACGTCGCAAACAATCCGCAGCAGTTTCCGCGCAAGCCGCTGCCGCCTCAGGTGCACGAAGCGACTCCGCGCCCGTGAGCGCGTCATAGCAGAGCGCATGTGCCAGCGAACGGCCTTATTGACCGCTATGCTGAAAGCGCATGCAGACCAATGCGCTCATTCATGAAAAGAGCCCGTACTTACAGCAGCACGCGCACAACCCTGTAAACTGGCTGCCTTGGGGCGAGGCAGCCTTTGAAAAAGCGCGCCGCGAAGACAAGCCGATCTTCCTCTCGATTGGCTACTCGACCTGCCACTGGTGTCATGTGATGGCGCACGAATCGTTTGAGGATGAGAAGGTGGCCGAAGTCCTTAATCGCGATTTCGTCTCCATCAAAATCGATCGCGAAGAGCGGCCCGATGTTGACCGCGTCTACATGCTCTTTGTGCAAGCCTCTACGGGAAGCGGCGGCTGGCCTATGTCCGTCTTTCTCACTCCGGACCTGAAGCCCTTCTTCGGTGGAACGTATTTTCCGCCCGATTCGCGTTACGGCCGCCTGGGGTTCCGTGAACTTCTCGAGCATCTCGCCCGCGCCTGGAAACAGGAACGCGCTCGCGTCGAAGAATCTGGCGCAAACGTCACGGAACAACTGCGGTCCATCGCGGCTTCCGCCAAAGCTACTCTTGAACCCGACAAGGCTCTGTTCGAATCGGGCTTTTCGTATTTTCGTCGCTCGTTCGATTCCCGCTACGGCGGCTTCGGAAGCGCGCCTAAATTTCCGCGCCCCGTTGTATTTAATTACTTGTTCCGGCTGTATAGCTCGCACCAACGTCCGGAAGCGGTCGAAATGTCGCTTCAGACTTTGAAGAGCATGGCGCGGGGAGGCATGTACGATCAACTCGGCGGCGGCTTTCACCGCTACTCGGTCGACGAGCGCTGGTTCGTTTCGCATTTCGAGAAAATGCTCTACGATCAGGCCCAGCTCGCGATCTCTTATATAGAAGCCTTCCAGATCACGCGCGACGACGATTTCGCAAACGTCGCGCACGGCATATTCAAATATGTCCGCCGCGATCTCACCTCGCCTGACGGCGCGTTCTATTCCGCCGAGGATGCGGACAGTCCGGACCCGGAGAATCCGTCGCACTCCGGCGAGGGCGCCTTTTATCTCTGGCGCAGCTCTGAAATCGACTCCATACTCGGAACCAGAGACGCGCAGCTGTTTTCCTTCCGCTACGGCGTTGAGCCCAACGGCAACGTCGATATCGATCCGCACGGCGAGTTCACAGGCCGCAACATTCTTTTTCAGGCCCATACGATTGAAGAAGTCGCGACGGAATACGGCCTCTCTGTCGAGAGTGCCGGCGCCATCCTCGATCGAGCCAGGGAGAAACTCCTGGCCGTTCGCGGCAGGCGTCCACGCCCGCATCTGGATAACAAAATTCTGACTTCCTGGAATGCGCTGATGATTTCGGCGTTCGCCCGTGCCTATGCCGTGCTCGGCCAGAGCGAATACCTCGAAACGGCGGAAGCGGCCGCTCGATTCCTGCTGCAGGCGATGTACGATCCCGAAACCGGCGAATTATTGCGCCGCTACTGCGACGGACAGGCTGCGATTCCCGCGTTCCTCGACGATTACGCCTTCTTGGCCCAGGCTCTGCTCGATCTGTTCGAAGCCAGCGGCAATCCGTGATATCTCGAGCTCGCGAACAATCTGGCGCGCACCGGTTTCGCACGATTTGAAGATGTCGAGCAGGGAGGATTTTTTAGCACTCGGGAGCATTCGCCTGACGTTTTGCTTCGCATCAAGGACGACTACGACGGCGCGGAGCCATCCGGCAATTCCGTCGCTACCGACGTTTTGCTCAGACTCGCTCATCTCACCGGCAACGATGCGTTCCGGCAGAGCGCCGAAAAATCTCTGCGCGCCTTCGCTCCGAAGCTGAAATCGCAGCCGGCCATCGCGCCGCAGATGCTCGTCGCATTAGGACGATCCTTGGCGGAACCGCAACAGGTCATCATCCGGTCCGAGATCCTGGATTCTGCAACAAGCGAATTGCTTGCCAGCGAGCGCAAAGAGTTCTCGCCTTACGCGGTCACCTTCATCCTCACCGATGAAGCGGCGGGCGCTCTCCGCCCCTTATCTCCTTTCCTTTCCGGGTTGGAACGCAAAGGGAAAATCACCGTTTACCGCTGCCGCAACTTCGTCTGTGAGCTGCCGGTTGTGATTGAGTGAATAACCGCACCGGTGATGATCGCGGCGGTGATGACACGGCTGCACTTTGAGATTAGAAGCCTTGCTAAACTGTGGCCGATGACGCCGAAACTATCCAGCCGCACAACCACTCTCAGAGGAAATCCGTTCACTCTGGCCGGGCCGGAGCTCAAGGTTGGCGATAAAGCGCCAGACTTTGATGTAATCGATTCCTCGCTTCAGAAATTCGATCTCGAAAAAACGGGCAAAGGCGTTCGTATCTTCAGCGTTGTTCCGTCGCTCGACACGCCGGTTTGTGATGCACAAACCAAGCGTTTCGAGCAAGAAGCCGAGAAAGATCCAAACATTCATATCTATACCGTCAGCATGGATCTGCCTTTCGCGCAGAAACGCTGGTGCGGCAATTTTGGAATCGACAACGTGATCATGCTGTCAGATCACCGTACCGGTTCCTTTGGCGAGCACTACGGAACGCTGATTCCCGATTTACGAATTGAGAGCCGGGCGATTTTCGTCGTCGATAACGATGACCGCATCGTGCATGTCGAGTACGTCAAAGAGGTCGGCGAGCACCCTAATTACGAGGCCGCCCTCGAGGCCGCCAAAGCCGCCGCGGCTGCACATCCGGCCGCTTAAACCGCATCCTGATCGCCGGAGACTCCATTCAGGCTGCATTGACAGCCTGCTAACCGTCTTCTTATCATGTAATTGGGCGACGTTGGAGTTCGTCGGACCGAGCAAGCCGGCGGTCCGGCTGGCCGTGTGATGGGCGAAAGAGAGGCTCTTTGATTAAGCTGGACATCATCAACGAGGTCGTGAGCCGCACGGGGATCACTAAAACCAAGGCGGAAATGGCCGTTGAAACTGTGTTCGAAACCATGAAAAAGGCGCTGAGCGACGGAGATCGCATTGAACTCCGGGGCTTTGGAATTTTCAATGTGCGCCCGCGAAAGACCGGCATCGGCCGAAACCCGCGAACCGGCGCGGAAGTGGCAATCCCGCCCGGCAAGGCTGTTCGTTTCAAGCCCGGCAAGGAACTGCAGACGCTGCAGTAATCCGTGTGCCGGACTCGGGTTTTTCGCCCTCGCTTGAAAGCTTCGGAGATGGCCTGCAAGCAGGCTCCTGGGTCCGCAGCGCAGCCCAGTGGAGTCTGCATCTTCTTTTGTTCGCGGCCACTCTTCTTTCGACAACCGTCTTCGGCTTTGCGCTGGTGCATGCCTTCCTGCTGCGCCGCGCCTTGAATCCGGAGGAGATCTTCGACGGCTATGCGCTGCTCGAACATCTCGACCGGCATCTCTGGCTGGGTTTTTCGTTCTCTCTGCCGTTGATGACCATTCTGCTGTGTCATGAGTTTGGACATTACCTCGAGTGCCGCCGCCGCGGACTGGACGCCAGCCTTCCTTATTTCCTGCCGTCGCCTACTCTTTTGGGAACGTTAGGAGCGTTCATCCGTATCCGGTCGCCGTTTTACACGCGTGAAGGATTGTTCGACGTCGGCATCTCAGGCCCGATCGCCGGGTTTGTTGCGCTCATTCCGTTTCTCGTGGGAGGCATTTATCTGTCGCAGGTAATGCCGGCGCCATTGAATGCGCAGGTTGTTTTCGGTACACCGCTGCTGATGCGCGCGGTCGAAATGCTTTGCTTCCCGGGAGTGCCTTCATCGCGAATTCTTCTGCACCCCATGGCCATTGCGGCGCTGGGGGGCATGCTCACCACGGCCATCAATCTGATGCCCGTCGGGCAGCTCGATGGCGGCCACGTCCTATATGCAATCGGCGGGGAGCGCTGGCATCGCCGCATTAGCTCCGCGCTCGTCCTTGTCCTCGTGCTGCTCGGCTTCATCTACTGGCCCTGGTGGATTTGGGCCGTCGCGATGTTCTTCCTGGGCAGACGGCATCCCCTCACATATGACCGGTCGCCCGTCTCACACCGCCGTCTTATACTCGCTGGCGCCGCGCTGATTATGCTGATTCTGTCGATTTCGCTCGTCCCTGTACGCCTGGCGTGACACGACGCGAATGAAAATCTCCGCAACGATCATTACGTTCAATGAGGAGCGCAATATTGCCCGTGTCATTGAAAGCCTGCGCTGCTGCGATGAGATTCTCGTCCTCGACAGCGGTTCGAACGATCGAACGGTAGAGATCGCCGGCAAACTCGGAGCGCGCGTTGAAGAAGCCTCCTGGCACGGGTACGCCGCGCAGAAGAACATTGCGGTGGAACTGGCAGCCAACGATTGGATCCTCTCGCTCGATGCGGACGAAAGCCTGAGCGAAGCGCTCGAAGCGGAGATCTGGCAGATCAAGAAAGCGGGGCCGCGATTTGATGCTTACACCATGCCGCGCCTCGCTCAATATTTGGGCCGTTGGATCCTGCATAGCGGCTGGTATCCGGATCGCAAGATACGGCTCTTCAACAGGCGCAAGGCGAAGTGGGTCGGGGAGTTCGTGCACGAGTCGGTCAAGGTGAACGGCACGGTCGGACACCTCAAGTCGAACCTGCTGCATTTTACCTGCAGCTCGCTCTCGGAGCACGTGCGCACGATGGACAGTTATACGACGCTGGCGGCCCAGGAAATTGTCTGTCGCGGTCTGAACATCTCGCTCGCCCGGCTCCTGTTCGATCCGCCGGGCACCTTTCTCAAGACCTACGTTCTGAAGCAGGGTTTCCTGGATGGCATGGAGGGTTTGTCGATTGCCTACATGGCCGCGTTTTATAACTTCGTGAAGTTCGCGAAAGCGCGGCACATGAGCCCAGGCCGGAAATCTTGAAGTGCGGCTGCTGCACATCGATACCGGCTGCGAAATGCGGGGCGGGCAAAGGCAGGTTCTGCTTCTTTTGAGACTCTTGACCGGGGTAGGGCACGAGTGTGTGCTGCTCGCTTCGAAGGAAAGCCCTTTGCGGCGAGCTGTTGCTGGCTTGGGTATTCCAGTGCACGACGCCCGGCTCTCGCGCGTCTGGTCATTATCAGCCAACGCCGACTTGGTTCACGTCCACGATGCGCATGCTCACACACTCGCGGCCCTTGCGGCGCGCGCGCCGATCGTCGTTTCGCGCCGCGTCGGCTTTCCCGTCAAGCGCTCGTCGCTCTCACGCTGGAAATATGCGCGAGCCGCGCGATTTCTCTCCGTTTCCCGGTTCGTGGCAGGGCAGTTGTACGCCGCGGGAATTCCAGCCGGCAAAGTGGACGTAGTCTATGACGCCGTGGACGATATTCCGGCGCAGACTTGCTGGAGCACGGATGCGCCGGTTGTTGCACTGGCGAACGCCGATCCGATGAAGGGCCGCGATCTGGTGGAAGCGGCATGCAGGCTCGCCAACGTCCACTCGATTTTCTCGAATGATCTTTCCCGCGATCTGCGGCGAGCTTCCATGTTTCTCTACATCAGCCGCTCGGAAGGGCTCGGTTCCGCCGCTCTGCTGGCCATGGCGATGGGTGTGCCCGTCATCGCCAGCCGTGTGGGAGGCCTTGCGGAAATTATGGAGCCCGGCGTCTCAGGTATTTGCGTCGAAAATGATCCGCCGCAGATTGCCGCGGCAATCAAACATTTACTCACCGATCCGGATTTCGCGCGCGGGCTGATTGAGAAAGCGCACGAGCGCATTGCGGCCCAATTTTCAAAAGAAATTCTGCTCGACGCGACCCTGCAGTCTTATTCGAGGGCTCTTGCCGGCTGAAGTGAGTGTGATTTT
Organism: uncultured Acidobacteriaceae bacterium; assembly: GCA_963846185.1. GTDB lineage: Bacteria > Acidobacteriota > Terriglobia > Bryobacterales > Bryobacteraceae > Bog-105. Next base: position 75,064 of record CAWJVA010000010.1, read on the forward strand.
TCCATTGCTTGCCGGCCTATTCGGGCTGCTCATCGGCAGTTTTTTGAATGTGTGTATTTACCGCATTCCACGAGATATTTCGATGATTGCGCCGCGCTCTTTTTGCCCCGAATGCGGCGCGAGTATCGCCTGGTTCGATAACATTCCCGTGTTAAGCTTTTTGTTTTTACGGGGCCGCTGCCGCCGCTGCCATGAGAAAATCGGCTGGCGTTATCCGCTGATAGAACTCGCAACCGCGGTTCTTTTCGCCTGGGTAGTCACGACCTACGGACTGACGCTCGCAAGTGTGAAGTGGCTGGTTTTCGAGGCCATACTGATTGTTCTGTTCGTCACCGATTTGGAAGAACGGACTTTGCCTGACGAACTGACGATTGGCGGGAGTATCGCCGGCCTTGTGTTCGCGTTTTTCGTTCCGGTTCCAGGATTCGCCGGCGAAGAACTGGTTTCCGGACGCGGGCAGGTGGCGGAATCGCTGGTCAATGCGGCCGCCGCTGTGTGCGCGTTGACGCTTCCTCTGGCTGTGCTGGTGTTCGTTCTCGAAAGGTTGAGGCGGCGCCAGATGTTCGGCATTGGTGACTATAAGCTGCTGGCCCTAACTGGAATCTTCCTGGGCCTCGAGGCCGGGGTCTCGGCACTTTTCGTGGCGGCCGTCAGCGGCTCGCTGGTGGGACTGATTTACATTGGCCTAAAGCAAAAGAACGCATCTACTTACGAGCTGCCCTTCGGAAGTTTTCTTTGTCTGGCGGCAGGCTTGGTGGCTCTCCTTCCGGACCGCTTTAACGTCGTCTAGTACGTTCCGACGAAAGTCGGATCAGCGCTTGCTCACGCGCGCGCCTCAGTTTACGGAATGAAGAAGAAGAGGGGCTTGGTGTACTATAGAACTTTATAATATGAAGGAACTCCTTCGCGTGCTGAGCCCGTCTGATCCGGACTGGCCCATTGCGATGCAGCTCGATGCAAAGCGGCTACCTGCTCACGTAGCCATCATTATGGATGGGAACGGGCGGTGGGCCCGGCAACGGAACTATCCGCGTATTATGGGTCACAAAGCGGGAGTCAATCCCGTCCGCATGGCCGTCGAGACCTGTGCCCAGCTCGGGCTTGAGGCTCTTACGCTCTATGCTTTCTCCGTCGAGAACTGGAAACGCCCGCGGCACGAAATTGAGGGTCTTTGGCGCCTGCTTCGTTTCTATCTGCGCAGGGAGCTGCCAAACCTGATGAAGAACGACGTCCAGCTTGTCGCGATCGGCCGCTTGGAGGCGCTTCCTTCGCAGGTCCAGCAGGAATTGCAAGCCGTCATGAACAAAACCGCCATGAACCGCGGCATGCGTCTGAATCTCGCGATCAATTATGGCGGCCGTACGGAGCTCGTCGATGCCGTCAATACTATGCTCGAGAATGCGCGGCTCGAAGGAAACCTAGAGGCGCTCGAGATCTCGGAGGAGGGCATTACGGCGCATCTCTACACAGCGGGCTTGAAAGATCCGGATCTGCTGATACGAACTTCGGGCGAGATGCGGATCAGCAATTTTCTTCTCTGGCAAATCGCCTATGCCGAGCTATATGTAACGGAAACGCTCTGGCCCGATTTCACCCGCACCGATCTTCTTGAAGCGATCTGCGAATATCAGAGTCGTGAAAGACGCTTCGGGGGCGTGGCGCTCACCTCGATCTCATCCGTGGATCAACAAGCCAGCTTCGAGCTGGAGCAAGAAGTTCTCGAATTGCCTCTGGCCTGATACAGAAAAGAGCGCGAGCCGATGAAGCGCCTGATCACAGCGATCGGGCTGCTGGTGCTTGCGTTCTACCTGATCTTCCTGGCTCCGCAACCCGTCTTCCTGATCGCGGCCGTCCTTTTCGGGGTGGGATGTTATTGGGAGTACTCCGGGCTGGTGGCAAAGCATTCGATTCCGCGCCCGGGCGTGTTCGGATTGCTGGCGGGCCTTCTGATTCTCTTCTGGCCGCTGCACAGCCTTCCGGCCATCGACTTTCTGGCGGGCCTAAGCCTGCTCGCCGTTCTGGCCTTCGCTACCTCGCTGCGTCATCCGGATCTGAGGGAGGTTATGCCTCAGGTGGCCTGCGCACTGCTTGGCGCCTTCTACGCCTTCGCGCCTTGGCGGTTCGCGATCGATCTTCGGCGCGAGAGCGTTCATCTGCTCTTCTTCGCGCTCGCGCTGAACTGGGCCGGTGACAGCATCGCGTATTATGTCGGACGCCGATTCGGGCGGCATCAGCTCGCGCCGCGGGTAAGTCCGAAGAAGAGCTGGGAAGGCTCGGTGGCATCCGTGGCCGGCTCGATTATCTTCGGGGTTCTGTACCTGGGCCATTTCCTGCCGTTGCTCGGCTGGTGGCAGATTGTGGGCATGGCTGTGGTTGGAAACGTTGCCGGGCAGTTCGGCGACCTGGCCGAGTCCGCCATGAAGCGAGGGGCGGGCGTGAAAGACAGTGGAAGCATGTTCCCCGGGCACGGCGGTATGCTCGATCGCGTAGACAGCAGCCTTTTTGCACTGCCTGTAATTTACATCTTATTTGCCGCTATTGCGGCGCTGCATTGAGCCGATTTACGCGTGAAGACTAGTGAATCGTACGCGTCTTGCGATTCATATAGTCCATCAGGAGGTAATTGCCAAGCGTATAAGGAGTCGTGAAGTACGCCTTGCCCCGGCACATTTGGGTTATTTTCTGGACAAACTGCACTAACCCGTAATCGCTCGCGAGCATAAAGGTGTTGATCAGGATGCCGCGCTTCTTGCAGCGGGCGACTTCTTCCAAGGTTTGGCTGATGACCAGCGGGTCGAGCCCAAAGGCATTCTTGTAAATTCGCCCGTCCTCGAGCGTGAGAGCCGAAGGCTTGCCGTCGGTGATCATGATGATCTGCTTCATGTCCTTCTTCTCTTGGGACAGAAGCTTCTGGGCAAGTATCAGGCCGTCGCGCGTGTTCGTGTAATACGGTCCTACCTGTACGCGCGCCAGGTCAGAGATCCTCATCTCTTCGGCCGAATCGTGAAAGAGGACGCAGCGCAGAGAATCACCCGGATACTGCGTTCGAATCAGGTGCGACAGCGCAAGCGCAACCTTCTTCGCCGGCGTGAAGCGGTCCTCGCCGTACAGGATCATGCTGTGGCTACAGTCGAGCATCAACACCGTCGCGCACGAGCTCTGATACTCGGATTGATGGACGTAGAGATCGGAATATTCAAGGTTCAGCGGCAGATGGAGGCCTTCCCGCTGAATGGCGGAGAACAGAGTGGCCGGGACATCCAGGTTCAGAGTATCGCCGAACTCGTATGCCTTCGCGCCGCCGCTGGCGTCGATGCCGGTCGACAGATCGCGCGTATCGTGCGCGCCAAAACTCGATTTGCCAAGCGAACCGAGCAGGTCTTTCAGCGTCTTGAAGCCGAGAAAATCAATGGCCTTGTCGGTAACCTCGAAGTGCATCCGGGTTTCGGGTCCGCCCTGCGAGCCGGGAGCGCTCGGCGTTTCGGGCGGAGGGCCTTCGGTGTTGATGTACCCGGCCTGTTCGAGCTTCTTGGCAAGCCGCTCGACAAGCTGCTCGCGTTGCTGGGCGGACATCTCCTGCAGCCGTTCCAGCATCTCCTGCATATGCTCGGGGCTGAACAGCTCACCCGATTCCAGCGCCCGCTCGATCGCGTTTTTCAGCTCTTCGAGCGTGTGCTGATTCATCTCGGAAAACTGCAGATAAGGATCCTGGAATCCACTCTGCAACAAGTAATCAGCCAGAGCCCGCAGCAGATCTTCCATCTCGATCCCGAGATCTTCATCGGTGTATTTCGAGTAGGAGATTCGTCGCATCGCAGGCTTCCTTCCGCTGCTAATTCAGATTGCGCCGGCCACCGCCTGGTCCGCCGCGCCGGGGCGTCAAAACCGCGGCGCACATCGTCCCGATCGTCGCGAGGACGCTCTTCGCGCGATCCGCGCTCGCCGGCGACAAAAGCCAGTTCTTCGTTCCGGCTGATGCGTTTGTGAGCGTAGAGACCTTCGAGAATGAACTCACCGGCAGACGCGCGCATGGCGTCCGACTCTCGTTTTCGCTAAGGCCGAGCTTCCTGGTGTATGCGATAGATCCTGGATGCGCCCCAGCTCGTGGAGCATCTGAGCGGCCGGAAGATCCTCGTCAAGCCGCAGCGAGCCGCCGATCTCGAACCATTGGACGATCTGCCGCAGATTGACGTTATCGAAGTAGGAGCTGAAGACCTTGCCGACAGCGCTGCGGATCAGTTCGCGAGCGACGCTGTCGCCGCCCTTCAACTCGCCTTCATACTCGAGCTCGAGCTTGCCTGTAATGGAAGGCAGAGCGGCATAAAGATCGAGGATGCGAGGCACCGCGCTTTGTTCTTTGGCCTTCAAAGCGCGCCGCTCGGCGTTTGAGACAGCGTTTTCGAGTACGGTGATCGGAAGGCGCTGAGAGACGCCCGAACGCTTATCGACGCGTTTATCCTCGCGCGCCAGGAAGGCTACGTGCTCAACCACTTCGTGAATGTAGGGCGGAATTTCGAGCTCCACCGGCGAGCGCCGCTGCGTCCAGGCCTCCTGCCGTGTGATGGACATGCCCTGCGGTACGGTAAGCGGATAATGCGTGCGGATCTCGCTGCCAATGCGATCTTTCAGAGGCGTGATGATCTTGCCCCGAGCGGTGTAGTCTTCCGGATTGGCGGTGAAGACGAGCATCACGTCGAGCGGAAGCCGGACAGGGTAGCCTTTGATCTGAACATCGCCTTCCTGCATGATGTTGAAAAGGCCGACCTGCACTTTGCCGGCTAGATCCGGCAGTTCGTTGATGACAAACAATCCTCGATTGGCGCGCGGAACGAGCCCGTAATGGATGGTCAGCTCGTTCGAGATGTCCTGGCCGGAGCGGGCGGCTTTAATGGGATCGATGTCGCCGATCATGTCGGCGATGGTTACGTCCGGCGTGGCGAGCTTCTCAATGTAGCGCTCCTCGGGCGTTAGCCAATCAATGGGCGTTTCCTCTTCGAGGTTGGCGAGCATATCGCGGCACTGCTTGCAGATCGGGTTCAGGGGATGGTCGCGGATCTCGCATCCTGCGATGTAGGGCATGTGCAGGTCCAGCAGACGCGTCAACAGACGCGCAAGCCGTGTCTTGGCCTGGCCACGCAATCCGAGAAGGATGAAGTTGTGGCGAGACAGGATGGCGTTCACCACCTGCGGAACGACCGTGTCATCAAAACCCTGGACACCGGGAAACAAAGTTTCGCCGCGGTCTAGTTTGCAGATGAGATTGGATCGAAGCTCTTCTTTAAGGGTGCGATCAGGTGCTAGTTGATCAAAGAATCGGCTGGAGCGAAGCGCACCAAGCGTCCTGGGCAAGTCGATGTGAGGCATTAATAAGACTCGCTGGCTCTTTTCCATCACAAGTCTAGCAGCGAAGGCTTGAGGAAGGAAAACTACGATGTGAAGGTACAATGGCGGCCACGACAACTAGGAACGCTTTCTCCGAACAGGACGTAGAAGAGCTTCTGAGCTGGGAAGAACTGCTGGCGGCGATGGAAGCCGCGCTGCGCGAGTTCTCGGGCGGGCGAGTGTTACAGCCGGTACGAACCGCACTCGAACTGCCGGACCCGGCATGCTTGAATCCAGCATGGTTCGCAGCAATGCCCTGTGTTTATGGCGACGTGATGGGAGCGAAGCTGGTCACCGTCTTCCCGGAGAACGAGAAGCGCGGCATGGCGACACATCAGGCCACCATCCATCTATTCAGCCGCCATACCGGCGAGCCGCTGTGCACGATGGATGGGCGCCTAATCACCGCACGCCGGACAGCGGCGGTCTCGGCGCTTGCTACTCGTGAACTGGCCAGACCCGAAGCCGAGGTGCTGGCGATTCTTGGAAGCGGCGTGCAGGCCCGCACGCATTGGCACGCGCTCCGCATGGTTCGGCACTTCAAAGAAGTTCGGGTCTGGAGCCGGACTCCGGAGCACGCCAGGCGTTTTGCACAGGAAACGGGAGCAGCCATTTCCACCTCGGCAGAAGGAGCGGTAAGAGACGCGGATGTGGTCGTGACGGTCACGCACGCGATCGAGCCGGTGCTGAAAGGAGAATGGCTGAAATCGGGCGTCCACGTCAATGCGGTGGGCTCCGTAGGAATGAAGGCACGCGAACTGGATGACGAGGCGATGCGGAGTGCAGCCGTGATCGTCGAATCGCGTGAGGCGGCCCAACGCGAGTCAGCCGAGATCGTGCAGTCCGGATCCGAGGTGTATGCGGAGCTGGGCGAGATTCTCGCGGGCACAAAGCCGAAACCGGAAGGAAAAACCGTTTACAAGTCTCTCGGCATGGCGGTGGAGGACATTGCCGCGGCCAGACTTGTATTTGAGAAGGCGCGCCGCCGTTAATTAGCGGTGCGCGAGCGCGTCTTTCTTGCGGCAGGCTTCCGAGCAGTAGAAGAGCGTGCGGCCTCCGACCTGCCTGCGCAGGGCGGAAGCCTCGGCAACATAGGTGCCACACACGGGATCTTTGTGCAGTTCGCCTCCGGCGGATGGACCCGCCGGTTGCGCCTCCTTCGGCGCCGAGCGGTTCTGGAAGGCGCCAAGGGATGTCTTGGCAAAGTTCTTCACGATGCTGGTCAGCACAGCGCGCGCGATCACGATCACGAGGATGGTGAACAGGAGTTCAATGAGCGGGCGCCACATAGCTAAAAACGAAAGAGGCTCAGGGGCTGATCGCTCCCTGAGCCTCTGCCTCACTATTTTGATGATCCTACAATCGAAACCGGGTCAGTGCTTCTTGGTGGCGGCCGGGTTGTGGATGTTGGTCTGGACCTTCTCACCCATGGCTTCGAGCATTGCCTGAGCTTCCGCGGCGTGCTTGCCGCTGGGCTCCAGCTCGAGATAGTTCTTCAGAGCCGTGGCGGTCTCAGGCGGATAGGTCTGAGCGCCAGACTTGGCATCTACTTTGCCCTGCATCATCAGCAGACTGCCTAGTTGATACCAGGCCTCGGCGTACTTGGGGTCGGCATCGGTTGCTTTTTTGAAGAAGTCGGAAGCCTTGTCCGGCTGACCGCTATTGACCAGGGTGGCGCCCATGTTGAAGTAAGCTTTCGAGGCGACGCTCGGATCCAACTGGGCAGCTTTGGTCAGGGCGTCTGTCGCCTCCGGAATCTTCTTTTCGGCGCCGTAGATGTTACCCATCTGAATGTACACGCCAGCCACATCGGGTTTGATGGCGAGGCTTTTCTTGTAGGCATCGATCGCAGCATCGAGTGATTTGTTTCGAGCATCCCCGGTCTGCGTCAGACCGAGACCGTACTGCGCTTCGGCCAAGCTATCCCAAATAGCGGGCTGGTTGGCATCCATTTGAGCAGCTTTGTTGAGGTTGTCGATAGCGGTCTGATAGTCGGTGGCCTTTTTGGCGGGATCGGTATCCGCCTGTGCAGCCTTCAGAGCATCCTGGCCGGCATTGTAGGTGTCGTTCAGGGCCTTGTTCTTCTTGATCGCCTCTTCGTTCTTCTTCAACTGCGCTTCGTACTGCTCTTTCTGCTCCTTACTCATACTGCGCGATTGCTCATCGGTCAGTTGACCGCTGGCATTCGCCTGTTGAGTGGCGGCCTGCTGAGCGGCAGCCTGCTTCATGTCGAAATTGACCTCGGTCGGCTCGCCGTACTTGGATTTAACCCCGTTTACCTTGTCCACCACCTTCCCATCGATCACGCAGGAGACGTCGAAAGTGCCGAACGGAAGTCCGGTGTACAGCCAATGTCCTTTTTTATCGGATTTGACCTGATAGTGACCTTTGATATCGGTTCGGTCGAGGACAATCAGAGCACCTTTGACGGGTTGGCCATTCGGATCCTTCACGTCGCCTTCAAGGGTCGTGGTCTGCGCCCATGCCGAAACGGCCGCGAACCAAACGAAACCGCTTACAATGAGCAAACGTCGCAACTGGGCGAGCATAGTCCTGTTTTTCCTTTCAGAAGTCAGATTCACGCACACAATACCACGTTACTTCACAGACTCGTGACCTAGCTTATGGAACACGGCCCAGTTTCGGCCAGGAACCAGCCGGGTGCCGATTTCGCAACCAATAGAGGAGCGCATTCATCCTACTTGTACCGGGTCAATGAATCTTATATTGAGGTACTTACGGGAAAAGGTGTTACGGAGAGTTTTTTACATTTTAATAACAGGACTGCTCGCGACGGCGGTTTGGGGCCGCGATTTGTCGCAGGCCGAAGACCTGTTCAAGCGCGCTGATTACGAGGGTTCGCTAGCGCAACTCGAGAAATCCAGCTCGGATGGGCCGACGCTGTTCCTGATTGGCCGTGACTACCTGATGTCGGGTGACCTGAAAAAGGCGTCAGAGTTCCTGGAGCGGGCGGTAGCGGCCGACTCGAGTAATAGTGACTATTACGACTGGCTGGGGCGCGCCTACGGCAAACGCGCCGAGACCTCAAACATTCTTGCAGCCCCAGGGTGGGCGACGAAAGCGCGGCAAGCGTTTGAGAAGTCAGTGCAGCTCGACCCGAAGAATTCAGATGCGCTTGACGATTTGTTTGACTATTACCTGGATGCCCCGGGATTCATGGGCGGCGGCATGGAAAAGGCCGCGCGGATCGCTGCGATGATTGCCGGCGCGATCCGGCGCAGGGCTTGTACGACAAGGCGAAGCTGGATCAAAAAGCGAAGGAATACTCGAAGGCAGAGCAGCATTTGCGCCAGGCGGTTGCCATCGCCCCGCAGAGCATCGGGCATCTTATCGAGTTGGCGAAATTGCTGGCGCGTGAGGGCGCACACGCATGAATCGCGAGGCGGTCTTCCGCACAGGCCGAAAAAGTGGCTCCCAATTCGCCGCGCGTGATGTTTGCACATGCTGATGTATTAATAAAGCAGAAGCGCGATCTAGATGAAGCTAAGAGTTTGCTCGAGAAGTATTTGCAATCTCCGATCACGCCCGACGACCCTCCGCGCGAAGAAGCATACCGGCTCCTCAAACAGGCGAACGGAAGTTAACCCGCCGGTTAGGTCCGGTTCGCGATCTGATTGCATGAACCTTCCTGAGGCGGTCCGGTTCAGCCTCCAGGCGCTCGGCGCCAACCGCGTCCGCACATTCCTCACTGCGCTCGGCCCGATGATCGGGAACGCTTCGGTCATTTTGGTCGTGACGATTTCGCTGGCGGGAAAAGATCTCATCCTGGACCAGATTCGCGGCATCGGATCGAACCTCGTCTACGCCGTCCTACCAGGTTGGCGGCCAGAATGCCGCACAGGTACAGGCTGATTTCGTCAAGCTGGCCGATGTCCATGCCATTCGAGATCAGCTCTGGCAGCCAGATCGTCGCCGCTGCGGCGGTCATGAACAACAATGACCAGATCGTCGTGAACGGAAAGATTCGCGAAGTGACGCGTCGACGGCGTAGATGACCAGTATGCGCATGTCCGCAACATCGTGATACTGAGCGGGCGGAGCTTCGATCAAAGCGACGTTACTCTGCGCGAGCACGTGGCGATGTTCACCGACAAGCTCGCAGTACGAATGTTCGGAAGCCCAGGAGCGGCACTGGGGCAGAACATCAAGATCAATCAGCTGCAATTCACGGTTATCGGCACGTTCCGGGAAAAGACGAGCACGTTCGGCCAGGGTGAAATCACGGATGAGACGATTCTGATTCCGATCACGGTAATGAAGTATTTCGACCGAATATCGAGAGGATCGAACCGGTATACATCGAGGTACGCAATGCGCAGGATGTCCCGCGGTGACGAAGGAAGTGAACGAGCATACTGAGAAAGCGGCACCGCGCCGGGGCCAAATACAACGTGCAGAATCTAACGGCGATTCTCGAGACTGCGAACCAGATTGCGAATGTGCTGACGGTGGTGCTTGATCATCGTGTCGGCGATTGCGCTGGTCATTTCCGGGCATCGGCATCATGAACATCATGCTGGTGACCGTGACGGAGCGGACGCGCGAGATCGGCCTGCGCATGGCGGTGGGCGCATCGCGCCGGGAGGTGATGCTGCAGTTCCTGATGGAATCAGTACTGATCAGCCTTGTCGGGCGGGACGATCGGCATCGTGATCGGTCTGGCATCTGCCGATCAGCGTGCGTCTGTTCACAAACCAGGTGAGGGTGCCATATCTCGCCCCTTTCCATTCTGGTCGCGTTTGCGGTTTCGTTTACGGTCGGGGTAGGATTCGGCTTGTTGCCGGCGCGGCGCGCCTCGCAACTGAATCCGACTGAGGCACTGCGTTACGAGTAACTCGAGCATGCGTGCGGCCGCAAAGGAAAACAATTCGTTCCCGAGATCGGAATCCTAGGGAGAAGTGACGGACGGAGCTCAGCGAATGACCTCGCGGAACCAGGAAGGAGAAGATCGATGGACTACAAAGAATTTACCACAACAGAGCCTCGGCCCGGCGCTCGCACGGAACATCGCGAAGGCCCAATCGCGCGCAGTATCGAACAGCAGACAGCAAAGCTGCCATCCGACATATGTCTGTGGGCCGCCTTCGGCTCAATCGCGGCCTCTCTGATTTTTCAGATCAGCGGCGACGAAAAGAAAGCCACCTTCATAGGGCATTGGGCGCCGACATTTCTTGCGCTTGGAATCTACAACAAGCTGGTGAAGCTGCACGGCTCGGAAGGCGTGTAAATAAAGAAGCGCGGCTCTGGAGCGCTGGCGGGGGTGAGCGCGTGACTTACCCCTTCGCCAACGGACGGGATTTGTTTCGGTGGCCTACACTGGGGGAAGCATGAGCAAACAATACCCGCGCCCCCGCCGATGACTATCGATCCGGCGAAGAGCTACAGCGCGACGTTCGACACTTCGCGAGGTACGATCGTCTGCGATCTTTTCGCCAAGGATGCTCCTAAAACCGTAAACAATTTCGTCTTTTTGGCGCGCGATGGATTCTATGACGGCACTACGTTCCATCGGGTGATTTCAGACTTTATGGTGCAGGGCGGCGATCCAACGGGCACGGGACGCGGCGGCCCCGGCTATCGCTTCGAAGACGAGACCAAAGGTAATCCGCACAAGCACCAGGCGGGTTCCTTGTCGATGGCAAATGCCGGACCGAACACCAATGGCAGCCAATTTTTCATCACGCATGTCGGTGACGAACTGGCTGGACGGAAAGCACACCGTATTCGGGCAGGTTCGCAGCGGGCAGGAAGTAGTCAATGCCATCCGCCAGGGCGACACCCTGAAGTCGGTCCGGATCGAAGAAGCGTAGGGAACCCGTGATTACGCGTGACCAGGCCTGGCAGATTGTTTGTGAATTTGTGCAGAGTGAAGCGCTACGGCGGCACATCTTGGGAGTGGAAGCATGCATGATCGCCTACGCAGAAAAGTTTGGAGAGGATCGGGAGCGTTGGGCCGTGACCGCTCTCCTGCACGACTTCGACTGGGAGATCCATCCCTCTGCTCCGGATCACCCGATGAAAGGCGAGGCGATTCTGGCGGAGCGCGGTGTGGATGAGGAGATCCGGCGGGCGATTCTGTCCCACGCGAATTATAGCGGCGTGCCGCGCGTGTCGTTGCTCGAGCGCTGCTTGTTCGCGTGTGATGAACTGAGCGGGTTTCTGGCTGCATGCTCCTATGTGAAACCGGGACGCAGCATTTTCGAAGTGGATGTTCCTTCTGTGAAGCGGAAGTTGAAGGACAAGGCCTTTGCGCGCAATGTAGGCCGTGAGGACATCATGACCGGCGCGGAGGAACTCGGTATCCTCTCGAAGAGCACATAGGCTTTTGCATCGAAGCAATGAAGGCCCACGCGGCGGAACTGGGTTTGGCGGGAGTACAGCAGCAGGAAGCAGTCAAGAGCTAAGCGGGTAGAAGCTCGGTATCGTCCGACGCTACGGAAGGAACGTCGGTCTTGGCGTTTCGCAGGTTCAGGGCAACGATCTACGATCGAGTAGCAGCAGAACCAAGAGAATGATAAGCAGGAGCCCTAGCCCACCGCTCGGATAATAGCCCCAGTTGGCGCTGTAGGGCCAAGTGGGGAGCGCACCAAGCAGCAGCAGAAAAATAAGAATGATAAGAAGCAGGCGCAGCATACTTCAGTAGTGATTGCACTGCGCCTGACATTGTTACCGGCTTTCCGGGAGTTACTAAGTTAAGCCGAGTTCACCGCCGGATTCGAGAGGTTCGTATTCGATGACCATCCCCGAGTTGAGCAGGGCATCTTTGAATTCCTGATCCCGCCCTTCGGCAATGTCATATTCCCAAATCTCACTGGTAATGCCGAGAAAGCCGTCGTCTTCCTCAATGCGATCGGACGAGTGCAGAGAATCAGGCTGAAGACGGCCGACAAAGGCAGCATCGAGCACAACGCCGTCTTCGAGCTCAGGGTCGAGGAAGCTAGGCGGATTGTCGGCGCGCTCGCCCTCCTCATTGGAACGTTCCCGGAAAATCACTCTGTACTTCATTAGCGATCGATTTCCTGTCAGGAGCTCTTGCCGGTGAGCTGCGCGTCGGTAGTCTTCGCCATATCGAGATGCTCTTTGAGAATGGGCAGCGTCTGAGAGGCGAAGCTCTTTATGGCGGGATCTTTCCCCTTGTCCGCTTCTTTCTGGAACTCCTTGACGTCTTCTTCGTGATCTTTGACCATGGCCTTCATGTATTCTTTGTCGAATTGCGGTCCTGACAGATTCTGCAATTTGTCGTGAAGCGCCTGGTCCTTGGCGTTGAGGGTGGCCGGCAGCGTGATGTTCTGATCTTGGGCAATCTGCTTCAACTGATCATTGGCTTTGGTGTGATCGTCGATCATGCGCTGCCCGAATTGTTTGACGGCAGGGTTGCTTGCCTTATTGACGGCGAGCTGCCCTAACTGGACTTCGGCCAAGCCGCCCTGCGCCGCTTTCATAGCGAAGCTGGTATCCGTGGAGCTCAACATCTTTTTCGAGCCGGTATCCACGTGCGGTGTGGTGTTTTGCGCCAAGCAGGCTGGCGGGAGCGCGAGCAGCGCCAGGAGCGCCGCCGGGCTCAAATAAGCAATCAATCGATAGTTCAAGAGAACCTCCGCACATTGGATCAAGCGGAGTATGCCCAGTTACCTTCCAAAGCCGCAGTAACAAGACGCGTTCAAGACACGTTATCGTTGCCCGCCGCAGCGCAAGGCGAAGTCTCCATCAGGCGATGTCGTTAGCGATGGCGTAGCGGGTCATCTGCGCGGTCGAGTGCAAACCGAGCCGCTGCATGATGGCCGCCCGGTGAAATTCCGCGGTACGGACGGAGATATTCAACTGGTTCGCGATGTCTTTCGCGCTGCAGCCCATGGCGATGAGCCGCAGAACCTCCCGCTGGCGGGCGGTCAGCTCACTTTTGCCGAGTCCTGGCGATCCAGCCGCGCCGTCACGCGGGCTCACCGGCTGTAGAAGCGTTTCGCCCTCAAGCACTGCATGGATCGCAGACATGAGCTCCTGGGCGGGCGCGCGCTTTGAAAGGTACGCTTTGGCTCCCATTTGGGCGGCCTGATCGACATAACTCGAATCGGCGTACATGGAAAGAAAGACAATAGGTAGCGAGGGGTTTCGCTCAAGAACTTTGCGAGCCGTAATGAAGCCGTCTCCCCCTGGCATGCTGACATCCAGAATGGCGACATCCGGTTTGAATTCATCGACCGCCTCTAGGAACGCCTGACTATTGTCAACCGCGAGGACGTTGAATTCACTTTTCATCATGGCGCCCAGGGCGTCGAGAATCAGGTGATGATCGTCGGCGAGCAGGACTTTCGGTAGCGAGGTTTGTGGGACGAAGGCTGTTCCAGCGCTCAATTAGGTACTCCTGGCATACGACGCTTCGGCTAAGTAATTGTGTCGTACGTAATTGTACTATTTGTGTCTGCAACTGCAAGAGTCCAGGCAAGTTGCTGGTTCGCAAGCGGGGCTCGCGCAAGGGTATTTCAGAGGATTCGCGCAGCCGAAACTCGGGGTAGCTGAAATTCGTCATACTGGTCGGGGGTGGCAGGCCGTGTGTGATTATTCGCTTTACGCCATTCGGCAGCGTCTCGCCTGTGAAGGAGACGAGCTCGTCACGTATCGATTTGAGACAGGGAGCATCGGATTCGCTTCTGTCTCTGAGGTTCAGCAAGTCAGGACGGAGCGCGCGCCAGCCAAGGGGCTGATGAGGCGCTTTGTAGATTGGCTACGCCTGGGTGAAGAGTGCAGTGTGACGGCAGTTTGCATGCCGCCCGGGGCGCGCGTGGAGTTGCGGATCGAGTCTCCGGAAGTACAGAGCACGCTGGGAATGCCGGCGCAGTCGGAGGCGGTGTTCGATGAGATCACCGCGGAATCGTTCCTGTACCGGGATGCTCTCAGGCTTCCAGACGGCCGCATGCTGCTGCTGCAGAGCTTTCCCGAGGGCATTCATGCGCGGGTCACGACACTGGGATCCGGCAGCAGCGTTGAGGATGGAGCAGTTTTGCTCGAAAGAGAAGACGAAAGGATGCCCGCGCTGCTTGCACGCCGCTGGTAGGGCACAACCAGTGGCCGCGCCGGTAGCTGCTTAGCGGGCCGGTTGAACCAGAGGGATAAGAGGTGTACAGGCCTGTTAGCGAAAAGACTCGCTAACGGGCCTTTTTCAGTGGAAATAGCGAGCTTTGGCCGATGGCGCGGGGCGTGCATGGACCCCGGGCATGAAGACTCAAGGCTTTTTCAGCTGGATGTGGTCCGGCGTGTTGTCGCTCTTTCTTCTATTCGGGCTCTCCGCCCTGGCGACCTGCGGGATCGGTCCGGATTCTAGTTTTGACCGAGAGGCATGAGGCGTTCTCAACGCTCAGGCCGGCGCGGTGAGATTCGCGGTTCTGTTTCTCTAGAACGGGACGTCGTCGTCGGTGACGCCCATGCCGCCGAACTCGTCTTCCGGTCCGCCGCCTGAAGGGGCGCCGCCGCGGCCTGACGGTCCACTGCGCTTAGGTCCTGGACCGGCCGGCTCAATGCCAGCCCCTGCCGCCATCACCGCGACCGCCGAGCAGGATGACTTCGTCGGCCACGACTTCGGTCGCGTAGACCTTTTTGCCGTCTTTATCGTCGTAGCTGCGAGTCTGCAGCCGGCCCTCCACGTAGACTTGCTTGCCTTTGGTCAGGTAGTTCGCGAGATTCTCCTGACGCCACACAACGACGTTCGTCCAGTTGGTCTCTTCCTTCCACTCATTGGTCTGCTGATCTTTCCAACTGCGGGTGGTGGCGACCGCGAAACGTGTGACGGCGGCGCCGGATGGCGTGAACTTGGTCTCGGCGTCGCGCCCCAGATTGCCGACCAGAATCACTTTATTAACGCTGCGGGAAGCCATAATCAATTCGAACTGTAGCACAGTAAACCGCGTTGGAATACCGCCGATGAGATTCCAGGGCGCACGGCTGGCGAATCGTCCCAATGGCGGTCCTAGAACTGCGTCGGTATGTCACGTGCAACATATGTTGAATTTGCGTGTTGTAAAGCTTTGCATCAAACGCGCAAGTATAGCGCATCATGTGAACTGAGTGCCGCGGGTCCTTGACGTGACGGCATACTCGTTCGACGAAATTCACTTGGGGAAGTATGGCATCGCGCTGCGTACGATGGTGTCGCGCCTGGTAAGATCGCTGTTCGGGCCTGCGCAGTTGCCGGTTCTGCGCGCTTCGGTCGCTTCGCTCGTGTCGCATGCTGCTCGTTTACGGCATCCGTTCCGGCTGCGCTCCCAGTTAATGATGAAACCTCGCAGCCCGGCGAACGGTGACGCTGATGCCGTCCGACGCCGCGATTCTCGAATCCGACGAGGCGCGCAAGGATCTGCCTTGCACGGTGACTCCGCGCAAAGCGGAACTCGGCTTCGACCTGCGCTTCCACGCCGGCTACGATGTGACCGTTCCGCTGCGCGAACTGGCCGGCATCGGCGAGATGCTCACAATCGTCTTCCGGGTCTATCCCGCAGGGCGACGCGACCGCATCGGCCTATTTCGTCCAGCACTTCGCGTCCCGCCCATCGAAGACGAAGCCAAAGGCGACGCGTTGCTCAAGGGCGCATGGACTTAGGAGAGGGCAAGTACCACGTCGACTGGCTGATGCGCGACCGGTCGGAGCGGATCTGCTCGTCGAGTTGGGACGTCGGAAGCGGCTCTTCCGCCCAAGGACAAGCCCGATGCCGCTGTTCATCGAGCCCGACAGATCGCTCGAATCCGAGCCCGAACCATTCGTCAACGATGCCATCACGCGCGCCGGCCCAGGCCGGACGGCAGCCTGAATCTAAAGCTGCTAGTGAACTTTGCTCCGCAAGATTCGCTCTCCGCCGCCCTGCAGCGCATCGACACCGACGCCCTGGTCAGTATTCTGAAAGCCATCGAACGCGACCCCACGTCGCGCGGGTGTCGCTGGTGGCCTTCAACATGCAGGAAGCGCCGGATCGTTTACCGGCAGGAACCGCCGAGCAGCATCGACTTTCCGGCCCTGGGCAAGGCGCTCGCAAAGCATGAAACTGGGGACCGTGAACGTGGTCACGCTGGGTCAGAAACACAGCGAAACCGATTTCTTGCAGGACTGATTGAGAAAGAGGTCGGAACGTCAGCCCATCCGGATGCCGTCATTTTCGCCGGTCCCAAGGCGATGCTGGACGCCGATGTACCCCAAGACGACCTCCGCCGCATCGGAGATATTGAGTGCCCGGTCTTCTACATGAACTACAATTTGAATCCGCAGGCGGTTCCGTGGAAGGATTCCATCAGCCACGCCATACGGCTTTCAAGGGCACCGAATACACGATTTCGCGGCCGCGCGATCTCTGGGTTTCCACCACCGAGATGCTAACCGGATCGTGCGTATCAAGCATGAAACGGCAACATGCGCTTCGGCGGGCACCAGCGGCGGGTACTAGTCTGCGCGATGCTTTCGAGGCAGTCGCCTCAACAGCTAACGAGTTCAAGGTACACTGGAGAGATCAGGGGAGAGTTGATCTATGAGACTCTGGATGCTTCGCTTCGGCATTCCAGTCTCGTGCTGTTCTCGGCTTTGTCGCTGCCTTAGCTCTGACATAGCGCGCAGCAGCCGAATTCGACGATTTCAAGAACAATCTTGCGCCGTATGTCGGGCTCCCGGAGCACGCCGTCGACAAGATGCTCGAAATGGCGAATCTCAAGCCTGGTGAAACGCTGTATGATTTGGGTTGCGGCGATGGCCGCATCCTGATCGCGGCGGCCAAGCGGTACAAAGTCAAGGCAGTCGGAATTGAGATTTCTCGAGCACTTGCCAAGACAGCCGCGGAGAAGGTGAAGAAGGCAGGGCTGCAGAATCAGGTGAAGGTGATCCACGGAAATTTCATGCACACGGACCTGAGCGGGCCAACGTAGTCACTCTTTATCTGGCGACCAGCCGCCAACGACACCTTGCGCCCGAATCTGGAGCGATATCTGCGGCCGAATACGCGCGTCGTTTCCTACGATTACCCGATTCCGGGCTGGAAGCCGATCGACACAGCGCAGACCGAAGGCCATCACGGCGAACTCATGCCATCTATCTGTACGAGGTTCCCAATTCCATTCAAGAAGTAGGCTCGAGTTGAAGTCTTGACGTTCGACGTGCTGGGCATCGGCCTCAACGCGACCGATACCCTCATCCTGGTCACGAATTTCCGCCATACGCCGGCAAGGTCCCGTTCGATCGCGAACTGCTCAGTCCGGGCGGCCAGGTGGCTACTGCGGTCGTGGCCTGCGCGCGGCTCGGCTTGCGGGCGAAGTACATCGGAACCATCGGCGACGATCTGCGCGGCGAGATCCAACGAGAGAGCCTGGAAGGAACCGGCGTCGATACCAGCGGCCTGATCGTGCGCGAGGGCTGTCCGAACCAGACCGCCTACATCGTCATCGACGAGCGCACGGGCGAACGCACGGTGCTGTGGCAGCGCGCCGATTCCCTGCGGCTGCAGCCGGTCCGAGATCCGCGCGGAGGATATTCGCGAGTGCCGGATGCTGCACATCGACGGCTATGACATCGAAGCGGCGGCCTGCGCGGCCAGCCTGGCGCGGCATGCACGGCGTTCCGGTGTCGCTCGATGTCGACACCGTTTATCCTGGATTTGATCCGGTGTTGCGAAATGTGGATTATCTGGTCGCGGGCTCGGACTGGCCCGCGAAGTGGACGGGCGAAACCGATCCGTTTCTAGCGCTGAGCGATCTGCAGCGCGAATACGGCATGAGGGTTGCGGCCATGACGCTGGGCGACTGCGGTTCGCTCGCGCTGGCGGACGGCGGCTGGTACTTACTCCCGGCATTTGAGGTCGACGTGCGTGGACACGACGGGCGCGGGCGACGTTTTCCACGGCGCGTTCTGCTACGCCATGTCTTGAAGAAATGCCGATGCAGAGGCGCTGGAGTTTTCGAATGCCGCGGCGGCCATGAATTGCACGGCGATCGGCGCGCGCGGCCACGTCCCGGCGCTCGACGAGATCGACGCAGCTGATGCGGCAGCGCGGCAGGGAAGGTGCCGCGCCGCATGGCCGAAGAGATTCTCGGCCGCTGCGCGACGGCAAACTCACGCGCAGCCGTACTTCCGAGCTGATGATTCCGCTGCGCGCACTACTGATCCGCAATTCGACGCCGGTGATGACGCTGTCTGATCATCGCGTCAACACGTTCTGATCTTCTTTTACGAGATGGCGCAGCCGATGTATCTGCGCGCGACGCTTCTTTAAGCATTACGCGCTGGTTCCCGACCATCTGCACCCTGACATTCCTTCTTACCTCGATGTTTCTGCATGGCGGCTGGCTGCACATGATCGGCAACATGTGGTTTCTGTGGGTGTTCGGATCGCATATCGAAGATGCGATGGGCGCGGCCAAGTTCCTGATCTTTTATCTGATCAGCGGCGTCGCTTCGGCGGCTGTGCAGTTCGGCGACGAACCTGGGCAGCCCCATTCCGACGATCGGCGCGAGCGGCGCGATCGCCGGCGTCATGGGCGCGTTCCTGATTCTCTATCCGCGCGTGCGTGTGGTGACGCTGATCTTCATCTTCTTCTTCATCACGACCGTCGAAATTCCGGCTGCATTCATGCTGATCTATTGGTTTGCAATCCAACTGCTCAGCGGCTCGGGTCGATAGCGAGCGTGACCACGGCGCAGGGCATCGCGTGGTTCGCTCACGTCGGCGGCTTCCTGGCCGGCGTCCTGCTCATTCGCGTGTTTCGCGGGAAACCGGCCGCGCCGTACAGCGCTATTCCTACTAACGACGCTGCATGCACGATCCCAACGAGCCGTTTGAAAATCTGCGATCCGCTGGATGTTCTCGCCATCGCCGCGCACCCGGACGATGTGGAGCAGACGTGCGGCGGCACTCTGATCCGCATGGCGGAGCGCGGCTATCGCACCGGCGTTCTGGATCTGACGGCGGGCGACATGGGGAGCCGCGGAACGCCGGAAATTCGGATTGAGGAATCGCAGGCTGCGGCCGAGCCATCTACGGCTCGCGTGGCGGCAGAATCTGCGCTGGCCCGATGCGCGTCTGGAAAACAACGTGGCGCGCGCATGACGCTCGCGGGCGTGATCCGCCGCGTTGCGGCCGCGAGTCGGTGATCCTGCCTTATTGGACGGGGCGGCATCCGGATCATTACCGGGCTGCTGAGATCGGGTACGAGGCATGCTTCCTGGCCGGCCTGCGTCGGCTCGAAGAAGACGTTCCGCCGCACCGGCCTTTCAAGATCTTGTATTCGTCGCTCGTACGCGAACGTCACGCCTTCATTTGTGGTCGACATCTCGCGCCAGTTCGAGCGCCGCATGGCGGCGCTGCTCAGCTACGCTTCGCAATATGGAGATGCGGACGACGGCATCGGACCTCTTTCCCTCTCACGCCGAAGTCGCCGAGCGGCTGGCGGCAATCGCACGTTTTTACGGCAATCTGATCGGCGTGAAATATGGAGAGCCTTTCGTCGTCAAAGAGTCGATGCAAGTTGATGACGTGGTGAATATGCCGGTCCGCAGCATGTGACCGTAACTGATCCCGGCCAATCGCGCAGTCCCGAATTTGACAGCAAGATCCGGACTGCGCGACCAGACGGTCGCCGATAGGCTATAAGTATGGCGATCGGTATTACAAGCGCAGCGGCGAAAGAGGCGCCGGCGGATAGCGAGGTTCGCGCCCGAATAGATTCGGTCGATTGGAAGCGCCTGGCGGAGGAACTGGACGCGCAAGGTAACGCGGTTATCGAACGGCTGCTTTCGCCTGATGAGTGCGACTCGATTGCGAATCTCTATTCTGAAGACGAACTCTTTCGCAGCCATGTGGTGATGGCGCGGCATGGATTCGGGCGCGGCGAGTACAAGTATTTCAGCTACCCGCTGCCGGATCTGATCGCGCGCCTTCGCACGGCCGTTTATCCGCATCTGGCGCCGATTGCGAACCGCTGGAATGAACGGATGGGCGATGCCGTTCGATACCCGGCTGAACACGCCGACTTTATCCGGCGGTGCCATAAAGCCGGACAAGTACGGCCCACTCCGCTTCTGCTGAAGTATGAGACGGGCGATCATAACTGCCTCCACCAGGATCTTTACGGCGAGCATGTTTTCCCGCTTCAGCTCGCGACTCTGCTGTCGGAGCCGGGTCGCGATTTTAGCGGTGGTGAGTTTGTGATGACCGAGCAGAGGCCGCGAATGCAGTCGCGAGCGGCGGTCGTGCCGCTTCGGCAGGGTGATGCGGTGATTTTTGCGGTCCATAACCGGCCCGTTCAAGGTACGCGTGGCGCGTATCGAGTCAATCTGCGGCATGGCGTAAGCGCATTGCGATCCGGGCGGCGCTATACGGTGGGCATCATCTTCCACGATGCGAAATAGAGGAGTGGTGTGAGCGGGAACCTGTTCGAAAGCTTAGCAGCGCTCGAAAAGCAGGAAGAATCGCTTAGTGAAGGCGCGGTGGTGCTGCGCCAATTCGCCCTTTCGGGGGAAACAGCCCTGCTCTCTGCGCTTGAAGAGATCGTGGCGAAGGCTCCATTCCGGCACATGATTACACCGGGCGGCTTCCGCATGTCAGTCGCGATGACGAATTGCGGATCGCTTGGCTGGGTCTCAGATAAGAGCGGCTATCGCTATGAAGGAAAGGATCCGGTCAGCGGATTGCCCTGGCCACCCATGCCGGAACCGTTCAGAAAACTGGCAACCGGGGCTGCGGCTCGTGCGGGATTTGTGGAGTACATGCCCGATGCCTGTCTCGTCAATCGATATGAGCCCGGCGCGAGGCTGACGATGCACCAGGACAAGGACGAACGCGACTTCAGCCAGCCGATCGTTTCCGTTTCACTCGGCCTTCCCGCAACCTTTCAGTTCGGAGGATTAACCAGAGCCGAAAAGCCGGTCCGGGTGCCGGTGGCGCATGGCGATGTAGTGGTTTGGGGTGGGCCTGCGAGGCTGCGCTATCACGGCGTGCTTGCGTTAAAAGATGGGATTCACCCACTGCTGGGCAGTTATCGCATTAACCTGACATTCCGGAAGGCGGGCTAGAGTTACTTAGGCTCGGGCATTTTTCGTGTCACCGAACGGCAGGCAGACATAAGAAACAGTGCAAGTAGACGTTCATCGTCTACATCGGACATGTACTAGACTACGAAGATTCGTTGACCTATGCGCACACCCGTCCAGAGCAGCGTTGCCGTGATCGCAACAGCAATGTTTGTGTTCATCGGCGTTGCGAATGCTCAGCAGCACGCGTCCAGCCTGCCGCCTGATGTGATCGCAAAACGGAAAGCGATCGAAGCGGACTTGGAGTCGATTGCGGTTGTCGATCGGAAGGTGATGGTGCCGATGAGCGATGGCAAGCGAATGGCAACCGACATCTACAGGCCTAAGGATACATCAAAGAAGTACCCCATTATTTTCGTTCGAACTCCGTACAACTTCAATTACTGGGACGTGCAGAACGGCGTGCCTCGCGATCTAAGCACAGAGTTGGATGCGGTGAAGCGCGGCTATGCATACGTCGAGATGAACGAGCGCGGGCACTTCTTCTCGGAAGGCAATTATGACATTCTAGGCGCTCCGTTGTCTGACGGAAACGATGCGATTGAACTGGATGGCTGCACAGCCCTGGAGCAACGGCAAGGTCGGGACGATCGGGTGTTCTTCGACAGCAGAGTGGCAACTAGCGGTGGCGGCGCTGGGCAATCCGGCTTTCGCGGCGATGATTCCGGAGAGTTTCGGGGCAGGTGTTGGGCGCGTCGGTCCTTATTATGAGCAGGGCAACTGGTATCGGGGCGGAGCAGTGCAGATGTTGTTCATCGCGTGGCTCTATGGAGAGCAGAACCAGGTCCGGCCCATGTTTCCGCCGAATACGTCGCAGCAGGATTTGATTCGAGTCTCGAAATCGTTTGATCTGGCGCAGCAGCTGCCGCCAGTGGATTGGGCGACAGCGTTGCGCCACCTGCCCGAGAAAGACATTATCAAGGCCGTAGATGGGCCGCGCGGGATCTTCGCCGACCCTATGCCAGTTCCGACTGAAGGAGCGATGATCGAACGTACACCGAATTATCCGGCGTGGTATCACGGCGGCCTCTGGCACGACGATAAGACAATCAACGTGCCAGGGCTGTGGTTCATGACGTGGTATGACGTGTCAATCGGGCCGAACCTGGAAGCTTACAACTTTGTACGGCGTACCGCTAAGCCGGAGATCGCCAATGAGCAGTACGCCGTGATTGCGCCCACCCTGCATTGCGGCTACAAGCGCGCAACGGAGCATACGGTAGTGGGCCAGCGCGATATGGGAGATGCGCGGCTCGATTACGATGCGCTCACCAATGGCTGGTTTGATCATTTTCTGAAAGGCGAGAACAACGGCATTCTCGAAAAGACTCCCAAAGTGCGGTACTACACGATGGGGCTCAACAAATGGCAGAGTTCCGACACATGGCCTCCGAAGGGAGCGGAACCGATGACGATGTTCCTGGGAAGCGACGGTAGAGCGAACAGCTTGCATGGCGACGGCGTGCTTGCGACGAAGGAACCCGCGACCGATAAGCCGGACCAGTTTGTTTACGATCCGATGAGCCCGGTGCCTTCATATGGAGGCAACGTTTGCTGCACAGGTAACGCAGTTACAGGAGGAGCTTTCGATCAGCGCGACATGGAAGCGCGGGACGACATTCTGGTTTATACTTCGGAGCCATTCAAGAACGGAATGGAATTCAGCGGACCGATTGAAGCGACGCTTTACGTATCGTCCGATGTGAAGGATACAGATATCACGGTGAAGGTAATCGATGTTCTGCCGGATGGCACAGCTTATAACCTGGACGAGACGATTCAGCGGCTCCGTTATCGCAACGGGTATGATAAGCCGGTGGTCTGGATGGAGCCGGGCAGGGTGTATAAAGTCACTTTGCAGCCCATGGTGACGAGTAACTACTTCGGGCGCGATCATCGGGTGAGGATTGAAGTTTCAAGCAGCAACTTCCCTCGTTTCGACCGCAACATGAACACCGGGGGTAAGAATTACGATGAAGTGAGCGGCGTAGTAGCGCACACCGCGATCCACCACTCGACTCAATACCCTTCGAAGATCGTGTTTACGGTTGTGAAGCAGCTACATAACGAACATTGATCACAGTTGGGCCCGGCTTTATTGCCTGTTAGTTGCGCAGAGGCTGTAGAATCTTGATAATAAGTTTCGGATGGAAGTAGTGCACCACATTTGGCTCGCTTACGATGACCGAGTTCTTTCAGAGGCTCCTTAGCTCGGATTTTATGCCTCATGGGGGCTGTTATTTTTGGCGCCCCGATATTCTTTGGTTGCATGCCATCTCGGATGCACTGATTGCTCTGGCGTATTTCCTGATTCCGTTCAGTCTTGTTCAACTGGTCCGCAAGCGGCGAGACCTGGAATTTGACTGGATGTTCGTTCTGTTCGGAACGTTCATACTGGCGTGCGGGCTTACCCACGTTCTTCAGATCTGGAACATCTGGCACTCCGCATACAGGCTGGAAGGGTTGGTGAAAGGCATCACCGGCATCGCGTCGATCATAACCGCGATTTTGATGTTCCGGCTCGTTCCCAAAGCATTGGCGCTTTCCAGTCCATCGCAACTCCAGCGCGAAATCGGCGAGCGTCGTAAGGCGGAAGAGCAGGTGCGCTTGCTCAACACCGAACTCGAGCGAAGGGTCGAAGAGCGGACCGCCCGGCTGACCCGTTCGAACGAAGCTCTGCAGCGCTTTGCCTATATCGCTTCGCATGATTTACAGGAGCCAATTCGTACGGTCCGCAGCCTGAACCAGTTATTGGCCCGTGATTACCGAGGCCGGCTCGACGAACGCGCAGACCGCTATCTGTACTTTATTTTGGATGCTTCCGACAGAATGCAGACGCTGGTCAAGGATCTGTTGGCCTACTCGAATACGCTCGATCAGGGCGCCCGAACAACGAAGACGGCGAATCCAAACGAGGTGCTGGGTCATGTGCGGCAGGATCTGGCTGTAGCTATTCAAGAGTCCTCTGGACGCATTGAATACGGTGCACTGCCCCAGGTACAGATAGATTCCACGCATCTGGAGCAGATCTTTTCAAACCTTATTAGTAACGCGTTGAAGTACCGAAAGCCCGGAACATCCGCTCGTATTCTGATTACGGCCGAGACCAAAGGCGAGGAGTGTGTCTTTAGCGTAGTGGATAACGGCCTCGGAATTGAAGCGAAGTACTTCGATCAGATCTTTGTAGCTTTCAGGCGGCTGCATGGAAGGGAATACCCGGGCAGCGGTGTTGGTCTGACTATCTGCAAGAACCTCGTCGAAGACTATGGCGGGCGAATCTGGGTGAACTCGAAGCCGGGCGAAGGTGCGCGGTTCAGTTTCGCGCTACCTCTGCCGAAGCTGCAAGAGGCGGCTATCGGGGATTACGTGGGCGGAGAACTGAATGTCAGATAATGTGCGGTCTACGATGCGCGTAGTGGTCATCGAAGACAACGCGCCGGATGTGATGTTGATCGGAGAGGCTCTGGCGGGCTCTCCCACACCATTCGTGATTGTTCATTACGGCGATGGCGAGGAAGCGATCGCCGGCCTGACCGCCGATGTCAGCGCTGGCGCGACGCCGGACCTGATCGTACTCGATTTGAACATGCCCAAGGTAAACGGGCTGGAAGTTCTGCAGCGGATAAAGGAAGAGAACTCCTTGTCGAATGTGCCGGTTCTGGTACTGACTTCGTCTTCGGCTCCAGAGGAGCGCCAAGAAGCGGAGCGCCTCGGGGTGGACCGTTACTTGCGGAAGCCGTTTGATCTGTATGAATTCCTCGATCAGGTAGGCGGCATCCTTCGCGAACTCATACCGGCGGCGAAGGCGAGAGAGATCTGAACGCCGGCGTACCCGTATACTGGTGCTCGTATGCCGTGTCCGCGTTTTGAGCCGTTGCGTCCGGCGCAGCATCCGACACACTCAAATGCACGGCTGCCGCTGCTCGATGAGTACGACGGCGTTTGTCACGCGGGCGCAGAACCGGCCGCAGTTTCAGAAGCCGTGCGCTTCCGGTTTTGCAATCACGGCTATTCGCGGGGAGAATGCGGCCAATCGCTACAATCGGGGATGCCATCGTGCTACCGGTTTGCGGTCCTGAGCCGTAATGGCGCCTCGCTCGAACTGTTGTGCGTTGAAGAGCAGGAATACGCGCCCGTTCGTTGGCTCAAAGTTAGATTCAGCGCAGGTGAAGATCGACTCGAACCTGAGCCGCCGGACGTATGCCTTCGCGCGCAGTTGCGGGCGTTCTGTTCGAGCTACCTCCGGCACTTTCCTCAGCTACAGGACGATGTCCACAACTGATCCAGATCCCATACTGGTTGAAACTGAGAGCCACCCGATGGGCCGCACCGTAAGCGAGACGCGGTCCGAGTACTACGAAGTCTGTCTGCCGAACGATGCGAACACGCTCGGGAATATGCTTGGCGGGCACATGATGCACCTGGTTGATCTGTGCGGCGCGATCGCCGCCATCCGCCACTCGCGCTCTGCGGTAGTCACGGCGTCGGTGGATCAGATGACCTTCTTGCATCCGGTTCGCATCGGTGAACTGGTTAAGCTGAAATCGCAGGTAAACCGGGTTTTCCGCACTTCGATGGAAGTGGGAGTTAAGGTGTGGGTGGAGAACATGCAAACCGGCGAACAGCGGCACACGTCCTCCGCTTACCTTACTTTCGTGGCCCTCGACCGGGCTGGCAACCGCGTGGTTCTCCCGCCGATCCTGCCCGAAACGGAAGAAGAGAAGCGGCGGTTCGAAGAGGCGGCTGAACGACGCGCGTACCGGCTCGCCTTCAAGGATAAAACCAAGAGCTCTCCGAATTCCTGACAGCTCCGGCTCGCCCTGGATTCTGCCGATGCGCAATTACTCCGTAACGAGATAAGAGGATCGACCAAAGTGGCGCAATTCATGTTTGCGACAGGAATCGAGAATAGCTATCCGACTATCAAGCTTCCGGATGGCCGCACCAAACGCGTGGATGAAATGGAGAAATGTGGCCATTACCAGCACTGGCGCGAAGATTTTGAGCTTGTGCGGGAGCTGGGCATCTCTTTCCTGCGCTATGGTCCTCCGTATCACAAGACGCACCTCGCAGCAGGAAAATACGATTGGGAATTCTCGGACATGACTTTCGGCAAGCTGCGGAAGATGCAGATTACGCCGATTGTGGATCTGTGTCATTTCGGGGTGCCGGACTGGATCGGAGGCTTTCAAAATACCGAGTGGCCCCACCTGTTTGCTGAGTACGCGGGCGAGTTTGCCAAGCGCTTCCCGTGGCTCCGTTTCTTCACACCGGTGAACGAGATCTATGTAGCGGCTACCTTTTCGGCACGCTTTGGCTGGTGGAATGAGTGCCTGCGCAGCGACCAGGCTTTTGTGACCGCGCTGCACAATTTGTGCAAAGCGAACGTGCTCGCTATGCACTCCATACTCGACGTAAATCCGAAGGCGATCTTTATCCTGAGTGAAACGTCCGAATACTACCACCCGAACAGCCCATCGTGCTCGCGTATCGCGCACGTGCTGAACGAAAAACGCTTTCTTTCGCTCGACATGACATACGGGCATCCGGTGACGTTTGAGATGTACGAATACCTGCTGGACAACGGCATGCGCCGGGAGGATTATCACTGGTTCTGCCACAACCATCGCAAAGAACACTGTGTGATGGGCACGGACTACTACAACACCAATGAGCACCTGGTGGACGAGGATGGGTCATTGAGTCCGGCGGGCGAAATATTCGGATATTACGTGATCACTCATCAGTACTTCGACAGGTATCGACTGCCAGTAATGCACACCGAGACCAACCTTCCGGACGCCGCGGGGGCGCCTGGCTGGATTCGTCAAGGAATGGGCCAACGTGCACAAGCTGCAGGAAGACGGCGTACCGATGATCGGCTTCACGTACTATAGCCTTACCGACCAGGTGGATTGGGACACCGCACTGCGCGAAGACAACGGGAACGTGAACCCGCTGGGTCTATACGATCTAGACCGCAGAATACGACCTGCGGGAGAAACCTATCGCGAGATCATTCGACAATGGCGTCATATCCTGCCGACGCAGAGCCATAGCCTGTACCTGAACTGCTAAAACGGTCCCGCTATTCCGGTCCCGCTTTGTACATGTACTTGATCGAGTGCTTAAAGAGAAGCAGATTGGGGGCGTCTACGCGGTTGAGCTTCAGGCAGTCACGGTCATACCACTCGATAACGCCTTCCAATTGTTCGCCGTCAGTCAGCACGACAACCATGTGCGTTTTGCCCTGCATCTGCTTGGAATAATAAAACTGCTCGGCGTTGGTCTGATCCGGCGGCGTGCTCTTTTTTGCAGTGGGAGGACGCCGGCCAGGTTCCTTGTCAACCGCGCCACTCCGAGCCGGTTTGCGAATGAGCGAATCCAAGCTCCTCTCCTCTATCATTTCACCTCAGTGATTACCCGATGGTATCGAAATCGCCGCAGGCATGCAGGCGTGTATTACCAATTTAGGCGCTTGCTCCCTCAGCGTGGTTACGTAAATTGACAATCATAGCGTCGAGGGCCGCTGTCTTCTGGATATTTCGACGCACCATCAAAACCAGTTCATCCACAATGCGAACAGCTTGTTCGATCCACTTGAAAGTAACACGCCGCGAGATGCCGGCGATCTGCGACTCAATATCGCGATTGCGTAAGGCGCCCGGCCAAGCTGAAAAGAGAGTATATCCTCGAGCAGTCCGTAGATCAGTTTCAGATAGCCATCCAGCTTTTCAGACTTGCGATTCGCGAACGGCTCCGAGCTCTGTACCCAAGCTGAGAACGGCTTCATTCCGGCTCCGCATTCGAGCGCAGTAACCAGCAGAGCTCTTCGTTCCCGAAACTGCTCGAGATCGAGACTCGCCGCCAGACCCGGACTGCCTTCCGCAAGCGCGATGCGCGTTTCGGCGTCGGCTAGCCTTCTGGAACGGGCGAAATCGCAGAGATCCTCATCCGATAGCTTCGAGAGCTGAAGAATAACCGACCGCGAACGGATGGTCGGCAGCAAATCGTAGAGATTCTCGGTGGTAGCGAAGATGATCAGATGCTCTGGCGGTTCTTCGAGAACTTTCAAAAGCGAGTTGGCCGATTGCTCGTTCGCCCGCTCCAGGTGATCAATCAGGAAGACGCGGTAGTGGCCGTGCAGAGGCTTGAATTGCGCCCGTTCCCGCAGCAGACGCATTTGCTGCATGGTGAGCTGGCGCAGCGGACCGTCCGGGGCGAAGGCAATGAAATCGGGATGAGTGGAGAACAGCAACGGATCATCGCCGCGCTTTTCCGCAGTCCATTTGTCGCGCTGCTCAACGGCATCGATGTTTTCAGGGAGGCTCAAATCATCGCGCTCGATCTTCTCCGGATGCCCGAGGAGCGCAGCGGCAAAGCGTCTAGCGAGCGTGGCTTTGCCAACGCCTTCCGGGCCGCTGAGGAGAATGGTTTGCGGAATGCGGCCCTGCTCGATCATTTTCGCCAGTGTCTGCACAGCCGGAGCATTGCCGTAGAAATCGGGAAAGGAAACCATCGGCTAGAGTTATTGTCTCAACTGCAGCGGCGCCGAATAGCGGTGATAGTGTCCCACACGCGGCGGGCGACGACAGCCGGTTCACCGCTGCCATCTACAACGCGAAAGCGGTCAGGCTCCTGCTCGGCAATACGTCGATAGCCATCCTGGACGCGCTGATGAAACTCGAGCGATTGCGCATCGATGCGAGCTTCGCGCCCTGCGGATCCGGTTTCGACATTACGTGCGCGAGCGCGCGCGAGTCCGGTTTCGAGATCGATGGCTATGTAGAGCGTGAGGTCCGGCTGCAGCGATCCCAGCGCCAGCCGATGAATGTTTCGGACTAGCTCAAAACCGAGGCCGCGAGCATATCCCTGGTAGGCCAGCGTGGAATCGGTGAAACGGTCGCTGATAACGATCTCCCCGCGGTGTAGGGCGGGCAAAATGATTTGGGAAGCAGCCTGGGTTCGCGCCGCAAACATCATAAGCAGTTCTGTCACCCCGGTGATTTCCGAATTCGCAGGGTCAAGCAGAATTGCGCGAATCTGTTTTCCGATGCTGGTAGTACCCGGCTCCTGGTTTTCAGTCACCGCAAAGCCGATGCCACGCAGACGTTCGGCCAGTATCACGGCCTGCGTGGACTTGCCGCTACCCTCGGTGCCCTCGAGGCTGATGAAAAAAGGCGGTTGAAATGGTACAGCGGGCCCGGCGGGCACACGCTCGTCAGTCATACACGAAATGCAGTAATGTTTTCAGATCTTCCCAGGCCTCGCGTTTGGCCTGCTGATTGTACTGACGAAGGAGATAGGACGGATGGTAGGTAACCATGACCGGAATATCGCGCCACTTATGCCATTTGCCGCGCGATCGCGTGATGCCTTCTTTGCTGTTCAGCAGCGCTTTCATGGCGGTCGAACCGAGCGCACAGATCGCTTTCGGCTTGATCGCCATGATCTGACGGAACAGGAATTGCCCGCAGATCTCCATTTCGTCCGGTAGCGGAGTCCGGTTCTCAGGCGGGCGGCACTTCACGACATTACAGATATAGACGTCGGCGCGGCAGATCGAGATTCCTTCGCGCGCAGCGGTGTTGTCGATCATTTGCGTCAGCAATTGACCTGCGCGCCCGACGAAAGGCAGGCCTTGCTCATCTTCGTCCGCGCCAGGGCCTTCGCCGACGAACAATAGCTGCGACTGCTCATTGCCTGATCCGAACACGATGTTATTGCGCGCTTCACAAAGGCGGCACCGGCGGCAATCTCCGATATCCAGACGGATTTGATCGAGCGTTTCGCCCTCCGGCGCGAGCGCTGGCAACACAGAAGCAGCTTGCGACACGGGAGTGTGTGGGTGCGATGTCTTCGACGCGCGTGGGCGCCGATGGCAGCTGCACGGACCCGCGGCGATAGATCGTGTCGAAGCCGAGATCGCGGTACAGTTCGAGGTAGCTGCGAAGCTCCTGAGGGTTCATTGGGGGGTCAGGCGGGCTTTTCGACCGCACGGAGCGAGAGGCGCAGCGTCGCTACCTGGTCCAAAATCCGCTCGGCGATTTCCTTTTTGTCGGCGGGGCCTGCGTGTACGGTCTGACCGGATCGGGCGATAATCTCCACTTCGTTCCGGTCCGCCTCAAAGCCAAGGCCATCGCGATTGACAAGATTTGCTACCAACATGTCACAATGTTTCGCGACCATCTTGCGGCGTGCCTCATCGAGCAGGTTCTCCGTCTCGGCGGCAAAGCCAATCAATAGACGGTCACC
Source organism: uncultured Acidobacteriaceae bacterium (assembly GCA_963846185.1). Classification (GTDB taxonomy): domain Bacteria; phylum Acidobacteriota; class Terriglobia; order Bryobacterales; family Bryobacteraceae; genus Bog-105. The sequence goes on from CAWJVA010000010.1 coordinate 105,776, forward strand.
CTTGCGCTGGCCGATTTCGGCCAGAATATCGGGAGTGGGATCAAGCTCGAGCGAAAGCCGGGTGGCCGTTTTCTTGAGCTTTTGCTGTGGCACATTCGCCACGTAGTAATCCGCCACGGCAGCGCTCTTTATGATGATGCTGGCCTCTTCCAGATGCTCGAGAACAGCCCTGCGCATCTCCTGTGCGGTCCGGACAGGGACTACTTCGACGCGCGGCGGCGCCGGAATATTCACGGGCCCCGAGATCAAGACGACGCGTGCTCCTCGTTCGGCGGCGGCTTGAGCGATGGCATATCCCATCTTTCCGCTCGAGCGATTACTGACGTAACGGACGGGATCGAGCGCCTCCTGAGTTGGTCCGGCGGTAACCAGAATGGACTCGCTGGTGAGGTCCTGTTTCCGCCGCGTGACGGACTCAACGTGTTCGGCGATGCGTACCGGGTCGGGAAGCCGGCCGGCGCCGAGCGTGCCGCACGCGAGCCAGCCTTCGTCGGGATCAACCACAGTGCAGCCGCGCTCGCGGAGCAAATCGAGGTTCGCTTTTGTCGCCGGATGTTCCCACATTGCTGTGTTCATGGCCGGCGCCAACACCACTTTCCCGGTAAACGCGAGGTACAGCGTGGTCAGGAAATCGTCCGCGAGACCGTGAGCGAAGCGCGCGAGCAGGTCCGCCGTAGCCGGAGCCACTACAAGCACATCATTATCACGCGCCATAGCGATATGCTCTACCGCGCTTGAAAGTGTCTCTTCTCCGCCGGACTGCGAAAACAGACCGGTGATGACCTTGCGCCCGGTGAGTGCGGCGAAAGTGAGCGGCTGAATGAATTCGGCCGCGGCGTGGGTCATAACGACCTGTACGTCGTGGCCGCGCTGCTGGAGCGCGCGCACAAGCTCTGCTGACTTGTACGCCGCGATCCCGCCGCCGACTCCCAAAACGACGTGCATGGACGTCTATTCCGCGGCTGCTTGCTGCTCTAGTTCGAAATCGGTATAGGGGACGAGGCCGCGCCGTACTTCTTCCATGGCGAGAACCGTCGGTTTCTTATTAGCGGCTGGTAACACACTGCGTTGCCCGTTCTGCAACTGGCGCGCGCGTTTCGCCGCAACGATGATGAATCGATAGGTACTCGCTGCGACATCCTCGGGAATGCTGTACATTGCGTTCGTTCTTGGTTTATCTGCCATCTCTTCTCTTTCTGATCCGGTTCCTTTCAGCCCTCACCTGCCGGAAGGCTTATCTGCTCGAAAGCTCACCTGCCGGAAACTCATCTAAAAAACTCATCGGGAAAATAAGGACGGGTGCCTATCCGCAAAGCTTTTCAGAATCGGCCGAATTCTCTCTTCCATGCGCATGCGGCGAACCCGCTCAGCCTTGATAATCGCGGCGAGCGTGCAGCTCGATTCTTCTACCTGATGGTTCACAATCACGTAATCGTATTGCCGGTAATTACGAATCTCGTCCGCAGCCTCTTTCAGCCGGCGCTGAATTACCTCTTCGCTATCCTCTGACCGCGACCGTAGCCGCTGCTCGAGAATATCTCGCGAAGGAGGCAGGATAAAGATCGTTACCGCCTCGGGGATACGTTCCTTTAATTGTCTCGCACCTTGCACGTCAATGTCGAGTATCAGGTCCTTACCCTCGGTGACGGCCTGTTCCAGCACCTCGCGGTGCGTCCCATAAAAATTGCCGAAAACCTCGGCATGTTCCAGAAATTCATCCTGCTCGATGCGTTCCAGAAAGTCTTCGCGCGAGATATACACGTAACTTTCGCCGGGCTTTTCGTTGCCGCGGGGGCGCCGCGTGGTGTAGGAAACCGAAAATCGCAAACCAGGATCAGCCGCAAGTAGACGCGAGACGAGCGTCGATTTACCAGAGCCGGACGGCGCTGAAATGATGAAAACCGTTGTCATGCGTATGCGGGAGCGCGAGCCATCGGCTTCGACACGGTCTTGAATCGAGCGTCTATTCAAAGTTCAGGGCTTGTTCCCGCATTCTTTCGATATTAGCTTTGATGCCAAGCGCCAGGTTCGTAATCTGGAGACCGGGTTCGCCGGCGCCCGCGCTTTTTGCCAGCGTGGTGTTCGTTTCACGGTTGATCTCCTGCAGCAGGAAGTCGAGCCGTTTGCCAATCTCACCGCCCTCAGCCAGCATGCGCCGCAGCTCCTGCGAGTGCACCTGCAGGCGCGTAAGCTCCTCCTGAATATCGGACTTGTCGGCCAGCAGAGCCGCCTCTTCCGCGATGCGCGATTCACTTAGACTAAGGAGCCTAGCAGCTCATTCAGGCGTTCGCGCAGCCGTTGCTGGAACTGAGGCAGGGCGTACTCACGAATATGGCCGATCGCGCTAATCGCGGTTTCGATGTCGCGGAGGATCTCATCCAGATCAGCGGCCAGCGCCCTGCCTTCGCGCTCGCGCGAGGCATTTAACTCGATAAGGCAGTCGGTGAGAGCTGAAATGAGGTCCGCCTCGAAAGCCGCATTCAAGGCTTCATTCGCCACAGTTCCGGTGAAGACACCCGGCAGGGTTAGGAAAACGTTCAGATCCGGTTTGCCGGTCAGCCCGAATTCGCGGCTTGCCTGCTCAAAAGCTGCCAGGTAGCGCCCAAGCGCCTTTGAATCGTAGGCGGCGGTCTCGCTCTGAACCTGCCTGGAAATTCCGGCTCTGACCTCAACGTGGCCGCGGGCGACCGATTGCTTGATCAGAGTTCGCATGGCGTTTTCAAACGGCGCCAGGTCATTTCCGATGTAGAAATGGATATCGAACCCACGATGGTTTACGGTGCGCAGGCTGCAGGTCAGTTCGCCGATGGCCGTGGCGCGGCGCACCTGGGCATAGCCGGTCATGCTGCGAATCGATTTTTTGAGAGCCGCGCTAGTTGCCACTTGATGCCTTGCAGTTATCAACCGGCGACCGCGCTCGCGTCCGTGTGCTGCAAATCGTGCAGGCGGTAATAGACGCCGCGCTCCGAGAGCAACTGCTCATGCGTTCCGGTCTCGACGATGCGGCCGTTCTCGAGCACGATAATCTTGTCCGCCGAGCGGATAGTCGAAAGCCGGTGCGCGATCACGATCACGGTGCGTTTCTTCATCAAAGCCGTGAGCGCCTGTTGAACCAGCCGCTCCGATTCGGTATCAAGATGAGAAGTGGCTTCGTCCAGGATCAGGATTGGCGCGTCTTTGAGGAGGGCACGGGCAATCGCAATGCGCTGTCTCTGACCACCGCTCAGTTTGACTCCGCGCTCGCCGATCGGCGTGTGGTAGCCGTTCGGCAGTTTCTCTATGAACTCGTGTGCGAGCGCCGTCTTGGCGGCCGCGATCACTTCCTCTTCGCGCGCATCCGGGCGGCCATAAGCGATGTTGTCAAACACGGTGTCATTGAACAGGAACGTGTCCTGCGCTACGATACTGATGCTTTCGCGAAGGCTGCTCAGGCGAATACTCCGGATGTCGCGGCCATCGATCTGGACGGAACCGGTCACCACGTCGTAAAAGCGCGGAACGAGGTTCGCCAGCGTCGTTTTTCCCGCGCCGCTAGGCCCGACCAGGGCGACCACTTCGCCGACCTTCACCTCTAGGTTGATGCCGTCGAGCACAAGGCGATCCGGGGTAGCCGGATAACTGAAACTCACTTGTTCAAGGCGGATGCTACGCTCGAAGCGCGTTAAGCGCACCGCATTCGGTGCATCAATGACATCAGCTCGCGTATCAAGGTATTCGAATACATGCAGCGCCGCCCCAATGCCCTGTTGAAAAATGTTGTGGATGTTTGTGAGGCGCTTAATAGGTTCATAGAGCATTACCAGCGCCAGCACGAACCCGGTGAACGTGCCTGCCGTCATAACGCCGCTCTTTACCTGCTCGCGTCCAAGGTACAGCAGGGCGATGATGGTCAAAGCTCCGAAGATCTCAATGATGGGCGACGCCAGCGCCTGATGCGCAACGTACTTGAGATTGCCGCTCTTGAGCCGCTGTGCCGCCAGCCGGAAGCGTTTCGATTCGAAGTCCTCCGCTCCGAAGCTCTTCACCACCTGGTGTCCCGTGATGGTCTCCTGCAGAATTTGCGTGAGTCCAGCGGCCATATCCTGGGCGTAGCGGGTGGTGTAGCGAATGCGATATCCCAGGCGCCCCGTGAGCAGGGCGACGATGGGAAAGACGAGCAGGCTGATAAACGAAAGCCGCCAATCGATGGAGACCATTGCAAGCAGCAGGAAGAGCGCGGTGAAGATCTGCCTTAACCAATCGGCAAGCATGGTCGAGACCGAAATCTGGATACGGTCAATGTCATTCATTACGGATGACATGATGCGCCCGGTAGTCTCGTCCTCAAAAAACTGGGCGCCCTGGTGGAGAATGCGGTCGAATACCTCCTGCCGCAGGTCCATAATGGCGCTGATGCCCACCCAGTTGATCAGGTAATTGCCGAAATAATCGCAGAATCCCTTCGCGAGAAAGCAGGCCATGATGCCGAAGGCCACCATAGTCCAGATGTTGTGCACCGAGGGCGGGAAGACCTGGTGCAGATAGATCTTGATGCTGGTATGCGGAAGAGCGAACAGCAGGGCGGGAGTATCGGGCGAGGTGGGATCGAGAACGCGTTCGAAGACGAGCGGAATGAGCCGGACCAGAAGTCCTTGTGAGAGGCCGACGACGGCCATGAAGAGCACGGACGCTAGCAAGGCTGCGGTGTACGGGCGCGCATACCGCAGCAGGCGCCGCAAATCCTTCAAGCGTGCGCCTCTTCGAAAGTGCGCAGCCGTTCGAGCGCGGCAATCACGCGCGAAACACTGACCCGGTGCAGTCCTTCCGGCGCGACGACGACCTCAGAATCCGTGCGCCACGGACCCCAAATCGCCGGAACGGATGTGCTGAATAGAACCACGCTCGGGATGGCGAAAGCCGCCGCCAGGTGCGCCGGTCCACTATCGTTGCCCACGAATGCGACTGCCTTCGAGAGCAGGTTTTTGGCCTCCCGCAGCGTGCCTTGGAAGACCTGATGATGGCGAAAAGAACTAGTGTCATCGCCAGGGCCGGCCAGGAACACCGGCGTAATGTTCCAAAGGTGCAGGTAACGGGCGACCTCGCAGAATCGTTCAGCCGGCCATTGCTTTTCCGGAGCTGAAGCAAAGGGATGAAGCACGGCGTATCGACCGCTGAGCGGCGCATCTCCTGGGAAGACTTGGGCCCGAGGAACCTCCTGGACCGGCACGCCGAGGGCGAAGAAGGCCGACGCGAGATGCTCCGCCGTATGGACCGTGCGGTTTACGCCCAGAATACGTTGTGCGCGGGGAATTCTCAGGTTGTAGGCGAGTGTGGTGCTGTGATGCGAAAATCCGGCGCGCCAGCGAGCTCCTGAAAGAGCGGTCATCCACTGACTGCGGGTCCCGCCATGCAGATTGACGCATAGCGACGACCTCCAATCGCGAACGGCTTGCCAGGTGGGCGCGAGAACGTTATCGACCACCGGATTGTCTTCGAATACCGCTGAAAAGCGATCTTCTACCGAAACCCCAACCCGGAGATCGGGCCGCGTGCGCTTCAGCAATGCGAGGCCGGGAGTGGTCAACACGCAATCCCCCAGCGACCGCAGACGTATGACGGCGACCGCTGCCCCTTGCGGCAATTGCTCCAGAATGGTCATGAAGGCGACGACTCGATGGTGGCCTGGTCCTTCAGCATGATCGGGATGTCGTCGCGGATCGGATACACCCGGTGACACTCGATGCACTTCAATCCGCTTCCGTCTTCTTTCAGCAAGACCTTGGCCTTGCATACGGGGCAGACCAGAATATCCAGGAGCTCTTTGCTGACGGCCATTGCGGAAACTTCCAAATTATAACGTTTATGGCAGGCTAAGCGTTACCTGCCTGCCTCATTTGAAATACACCTGCGCGGTCTATAAGCCGGTTTCTGGACCAGCCCTGGCGAGACGCCAAAGCCGGTGGCAACCATTCCTCTAGGCCGTTCATCACTAAACGGCTCAAGCGACCTACCCGGAAGTGGTAACGGAGCGGGCCACTCCTCCTCCCCTATTTGGTCTTGCTTCGCATGGGGTTTTCCCTGCCGGTCACGATTACTCGCGCCGCGGTGCGCTCTTACCGCACCTTTTCACCCTTACCCAGCCGGTTCGTTGGGACTCTTATCTATGCGGACAAGAACCCGGCTCGAACCGGCAGGCGGTATCTTTTCTGTGGCACTTTCCGTAACATGCGCTTTGAGCGCACACCCCCGGCCGTTAGCCGGCATGCTGCCCTGGGAAGACCGGACTTTCCTCTCGACGGCTCGCAAGCGAGCGCATCCAGCGGTTGCCCGACCACGCAGGCAACTTCCAGTATCTCGCACTGATAGCCCACTACACTGAAAGCAGCACTTGTGAAGCGCGTATTTGTTCAAAGTTTTGGTTGCCGTGCGTCGCAGGCCGATGGCGCCGCGATTGAAGCGGAACTCGAGCAACACGGATCGATCCCTGTCCGCGACGCGTCACAGGCGGATCTCGTGGTAATAAATACCTGTACCGTAACGCATGCCGCGGATATCGACGCACGCCGGTTGATTCGGGCATATCATCGCCAGCGGCCGGAAGCGGAAATCCTGGTCACCGGCTGCTATGCGCAGCGCGCGCCGGAAGAACTCGCGCAGATCGAAGGCGTGCGTTGGGTGGTTGGCAACTCTCATAAAGTGCAGATTGCTCAGCTCATTCACCCGGAAAGCGAGCAGTACCACAGTCAGGTGATAGTGAGCAATATAGCGAGTCAAGTGGAATTCGCAGCGACAGTGGCTGGCGAGGCGCGCCACGATCGCACGCGCCCGAACCTGAAGGTGCAGGATGGCTGCAGCAACAAATGTTCGTTCTGCGTTATCCCGAGTGTGCGCGGCCGGAGCCGGAGCGCACCGCTGGATAGCGTCGTGACTCAAATGGGTAGTCTGGCGGCGCGTTATGCGGAAGTAGTCCTGACCGGCATCAACCTGGGGCGTTGGGGCCGTGATCTGCCGGGCGACCTACGATTTATTGACCTGCTGCGGACCATTCTGCGGGATAGTCCCGTCCGCCGCGTCAGGATCAGTTCCGTGGAACCGATGGACTGGAGCAAGGAATTGCTCGAGCTCATAGCTGCCGAACCACGCGTTGCGCAGCATGTGCATCTGCCGCTTCAGTCGGGCTCTGATGCCGTTTTGAAGCGCATGTTCCGCAAATACCGGACGCGTCACTATGCGACACGGCTTGAACTCGCTCGCCGCCTGATGCCGGACGCAGCAATAGGAGCGGACGTCATGGCCGGTTTTCCGGGCGAGACGGATTCCGAGTTCGCCGAAACGGTTCGATTCGTGGAGGAGCAGCCCTTCACATATCTGCACGTGTTCACGTATTCCGAGCGCCCGGGGACACATGCCGCCGACGCGAGCCCAGCTGTGCCGATTCCGGTTCGCCAAGAACGAACGCGTGTACTCCGCGAGATATCGGACCGCAAGAATTTGGAATTCCGACGCCGGATGGCCGGACGGCATCTTTCAGCCGTGACGCTCGAACAGCGCGGGCTGGCATTAACGACGAACTTCCTCAGAGTAGATATGGCGCAGATTCGCGAGCCGAACCGGATTGTAGAGCTCCGATTGGGAGAAGTCTCGCCGGGTGGGCTGCGCGAATGGACACCGCTCGAAGTGATCGCCTGACGTGCGCAGCGATGTCACAATAGCCCTATGGCAACGGCCAGCGCACCCGGAAACCTAACGCTTGAGGAGTTCGAGCGCCAATACGGAGGTCTCAAGCCTTACTACGAATACTGGTTCGGCAGCGCGGTGCAAAAATCGATGCCCACCTTCCAGCACGCTTTGCTGCAAAAGATTCTCGTAAGACTGCTTGACCAACTCGGTTACGTTGCGGCTCCGGAACTCACACTGAAAATCGGGCGCGAATTTCAGCCAGTGCCCGATGTGGTTGCTCTGCGGCGACCTATCGATCAACCCTACCCGACCAAGCCGGTCGAAATCGTCGTCGAGATCTTATCTCCGGAAGATGCCTTCCCGAAGGTAATGAAGAAAGCTCGCCTTTACGCAGAAATGGGCATCAAGCATATCTGGGTAATCGACCCGATTGAGCGCGAGGGTTGGCAGTGGAATCATGCGCGATCGTGTTTCGACCCGGTCGAAAGGGTCGGCGCCTTTTCCGGTGATGGCGAGATCAGGCTCTCGCTGAGCGAGATCTTTTCGGCCGTTGATAAAGAGCTGAAGCAAGAATAGACCCGAACGGTCTCATAGTTCTAACGCTTATACCCGAATCTCTGTAGCAGTTCCACGCGCTGCGAAACGTGCGATTCCGTCTCCACACCTTTCGGTGAGCTTCCATCAATGACGCCCAGCACGCCGCGACCCTGCTCCGTCTCCGCGACAATCACCTCAACCGGATTCGCGGTCGCGCAGTAGATGTTCGCAACTTCCGGTACGGCCTGAATGCGGCCGAGCACGTTAATCGGAAAGCCGTTGCGCAGCGCGACCACGAAAACGTGTCCGGCCGCAATCAAGGTGGCGTTGTGAATTGCGTTCTGCTTCAACTCTTCATTATTCCCTTCCCAACGGGTCAGGCAATCGCCGGATGCTTCATTGAATGCGATGCCGAACTGCAGGTGCGGCGACGTGTTGACCATGGCCTCATAGAGGTCTTCGACCGTCTTGATGAAGTGGCTCTGCCCCACGATGATGTTGCCGTTCTCCGGGATAATCAGGCGGACCGCTTTCAATTCCATGTCCGTCACTATAGCGGTCGCCACCTATAATTGCGGTGTGTCCCGGCATGTTAGCGATGCAAAGCTACTCGAGCATGTACGCAAACTGCCGCACGCCCGCGCGACCTTCAAGCAGCTTGTAAAAGAGCTGCGCGCGCAGGGCGAAAGCCGTGACGACCTCGAAGAAGCGCTCGACCGGCTGGTCGAGAAAGGGCTCTTGGTCGAACTGCGGTCGGGTCATTTTGTCGCGGTAGGCACGAACCCCGAATATGTCGCCGGCCGGCTCTCTATTCATCGCGATGGCTTCGGCTTTCTGATTCCGGATCAGGCGCCTGACAACATGCAGGGCGATGTCTTTCTCCCACCCGCAGAGGCTGAGAAAGGTATGCATGGGGACAGAGCGCTGGTGCGCATCACCCGCGTTGCCGGAGACGGCAGAGCGGAAGGCGAGGTAATACGCATCTTACGGCGCGCGCACATGACCGTCGTCGGAGAGTTCCGGATTCGGAAGCGCGGCAACTTCGTGGTGCCTTCAGACGATCGCATTCGTCAATGGCTGATGGTTCCGGAAGGTATGGAACTGCCGAAGCGGCAAGCATCGGCCGAGAACCGCGTTGGGGCCGCGCCGCAGGAGGTCACATCCATCGAAGATCTCGACGGCATGATCGTCAATGCGGAAGTGCTCGAATTTCCAAGCGACGGCGAGCACGGCGTAGCACGCGTCATTGAGGTGCTTGGGTATCCGGACGATTTCGGCGTAGACGTCGAGATCATGATTCGCAAGCATCACCTGCCGCACGAGTTTCCGCCGGCTGTCCTGGAACAGGCGAAACACCTCGGTTCGCGGCTCAATCCACAGGAACTCAGCAGCCGGCGGGATTTCCGCGGTCTTGATATTGTGACCATCGATGGCGAAACGGCGCGCGACTTCGATGACGCTGTTTGGGTCGATCACCTTCCGAACGGACACTTCGCCCTCCAGGTACATATCGCGGACGTCAGCCACTATGTGCTTCCTGGCACGCCGATCGACGAGGAGGCGCTGCGCCGGGGCACGAGTGTTTACTTTCCGGACCGAGCCGTCCCAATGTTGCCAGTCGAGTTATCGACGGACGTCTGTTCGCTCCGGCCGCATGAAGACAGGCTAGTACTTTCGGTTCTGCTCGAACTCGACCGACAGGGCGATATCGTCTCCCAGGAGTTCACTCGCGGGGTGATCCGGAGCGCCGAGCGCATGACCTACACGAGTGTGTTCCGGGTGCTCGAAGGCGATCCCGGGCTGCGCGAGCGCTACACCGCACTGGTAGATCGTTTCGAGATAATGCGTGAGCTGGCGCTGATCCTCAACCGCAGGCGCACCAACCGCGGCTCAATCGATTTCGATATGCCCGAGACGAATATCGAGCTCGACCTCTCCGGTCAGATGATTGGGGTGACACGCGCTGAACGAAACATTGCACACCGGATTATTGAGGAGTTTATGCTGGCGGCGAACGAGGCGGTTGCCGGACACCTCGAAGCGGCCGGGATCCCGGCGCTGTATCGCATCCACGAGCAGCCGGATGCGAGGCGCGTGCTCGATTTTGAGGAGATTGCACTCCATTTCGGGTATTCGCTCGGGATTGGCGCCATTCCGGTCAAGAAATTTGCGATGCCCGACAAGCGCCGCGACGGACGAAAAACGCGCAAAGAGATCGTCATCCCGCGCGAAGATTTCAATATCTCGTCACGCAACTACCAGCGGCTGATCGCAAAAATAGCGGGCAAGCCGGAAGAGCGCATTCTCAGCTACCTCATGCTCCGGTCGCTGAAGCAGGCCCGTTACAGCAGCGTGAACGAGGGGCACTTCGCGTTGGCGGCCCCGGCCTACACGCATTTCACCTCACCGATTCGCCGGTATCCCGATTTGATCGTGCACCGCCTGCTTTCGCATCATCTCGATACCGGCCAACCGCTTCTCGATGAACACGCGTTGCGCGAACTCGGGGACGATACCTCCTTCACGGAACGGCGCGCCGCCGAGGCGGAACGCGAGCTGATTGAGTGGAAGAAGGTCCGGTTCATGCAGGATCGCGTCGGGGAAGAATTCGATGCCCTCATCATCAGCACCACAAAGTACGGCTTCTTTGTGGAGTTGACCGAGCTATTCATCGAAGGACTAGTGCCGATCGAGACCCTTCCCGGCGACCGCTTCCGCTACCACGAGAATGGCCGCAAGATTATCGGCGACCGCACACGTAAGACCTACGCGATCGGCGACCGGCTGCGAGTCTGGCTCGATCGTGTCGATCCTGTCGAGCGGAAGCTGCAGTTTGCGGTTGTTGTCGAAGCGGTTAAAGGGAAAAAGAAGCGCCAGCGCGCCTGAGTTTGAGATGAAGATAGCTGATGGACATGTTTCGGGAAGAGGCCTGGAGCGGCGGCTCTCGTTAGGTGATTCAATCGCGATCGTGGTCGGAATCGTGATCGGAGGCGGCATCTTTCTGGTACCGAACCTGGTCGCCCGGAGCGTCCCCTCGATGCCGGCCATCATGGGGGTCTGGGTGCTTGCGGGAGTAGTTTCACTACTCGGCGCACTCGGATGCGCCGAGCTGGGCGCTGCATTTCCCGCCACCGGCGGGCAATACGTGTTCCTGCGAGAAGCGTATGGCCCTCTGGTTGCGTTTCTTTGCGGATGGTCGCTTTTCACGGTTGCCCGCAGCGCGCAGGTCGCCTGGATGTCAGTTGTGTTTTCGATGTACGTCTCCTATATAGTGCCGTTGGGTCCGCGTCAGTCGAAACTGCTCAGCTTGGTAGTACTGGCTGTCTTTACTTGGGTGAACTATCGGGGTGTCAGGTTCGGGGCAAGAGTGCAGAACAGCTTTACCGTAGCGAAAGTGGTGGGAATTCTGATTATCATCGCCTCCGCCCTGGTACTCGGCCCGCACTTTTCGCGTTTGACCGCGCCAGCCGTTAGCGGTATCTCGCTCAGCAACTTTGGCGTCGCTCTCATCGCATGCCTTCTGGCGTATGACGGCTGGGTGCAGTTGACCTTCGTGGCAGGCGAAATCCGCGATCCGCAGCGGAACATTCTGCGAGCGCTCACAGCCGGGGCGCTGTCGGTCATGGTGATCTATCTACTCGCCAACGTCGCCTATCTTCATGTGCTGACGATTCCCGAGATTGCCGCCAGCCAGCATGTGGGCGCCGATGCCGCTGGGCGAGTCCTCGGCGCGGCTGGCGGCACCATCGTCAGTCTCATCATTCTCATTTCGATTTTGGGTACTCTAAACGGCTGTTTCCTCACGACTCCGCGTGTATATTTCGCGCAGGCCGCAGACGGGCTCTTTTTCCGCAAGTTCGCCGAAGTTCACCCCCGCTACGGCACGCCGGCGTTCGCCATCGTGGCCCAAGGGATTTGGTCCGCCGTGTTGCTGCTGAGTGGTTCCTACGAGTCACTGATCGATTACGCGCTCTTTGGCATTTGGATCTTTTACGGCTTGATGATCGCGGGTGTGGTCGTGCTGCGGCGCACCAGGCCGGACGTTCCACGGCCATATCGCATGTGGGGGTATCCAGTCACGCCGATCGTTTTTGTTGCGATCACGCTTTGGTTTCTCGGCAACATGCTGGCTACGCGGCCAAAGCCGGCCTTTACGGGCTTGGGCCTAATGCTAACCGGCGTTCCAGCATATTTTATATGGCGGCGTTACGCCCTGCGAAAGCAGGCGCTCGCGGAAATTCAAGTACCCTCATGACTGATTCTGGAGTCCATGCAGATCCTCTGATCAGGTGGCGCAAAGAATTTCCGATTCTCGAGAAATGCACTTACCTCATAAGCCATTCACTGGGAGCGATGCCGCGCCGAACTGCCCATGCCTTGCAACAATTCGCAGACACCTGGTCAACGCGCGGCATTCGCGCCTGGGAAGAAGGCTGGTGGGAAATGCCGGTCACCGTCGGCGATCTGATCGGCTCGATTATCGGCGCTGCCCCCGGCGAAATCGTAATGCATCAGAACGTCTCTGTTTGTCAGGTAATCGTCACCTCCTGCTTCGACTGGAATGGCCCTCGCAACAAACTCGTCACTGATGGTTTGAACTTTCCCTCGAATGACTACATCTATTACGGCCTGGAACGCCAGGGAGCGCGCATCTGCAGGGTCGACTCGCCGGATGGCGTCACACTGCCGCTCGAGTGGATGCTCCGCGCCATCGACGAACAGACGCAGCTCGTGTCTGTTTCGCACATCGCGTTTCGCAGCTCGTTTGTGCAGGATCTAGCCGCAATTACAAAACGTGCGCACGAAGTGGGCGCGCTGGTGATTGCGGACCTGTATCAATCGGCGGGAATCCTGCCGGTTGATGTTCACGCTCTGGGCGTCGATTTCGCGACAGGCGGTTCGGTCAAGTGGCTGTGCGGAGGACCGGGTGCTGGTTATCTGTACGTGCGATCTGATGTCAGAAAGAAGCTCCGGCCGGCAGCAACCGGCTGGGTGGCTCATCGCCGTCCTTTTGAATTTGAGCCGGGCGCGATCGATTTCGCTGACGACGCGTTCCGGTTCCTGAATGGAACACCGAATATTCCCGCGCTTTACTCGGCGCGCTCGGGATACGAAATTGTCAATGAGATCGGCGTCGAGGCGATCCGCGCAAAATCGCTTCGTCAGACCCAGCGCATCATGGAGCTGGCAGATGAAGCGGGTTTCGCCGTACGGTCGTGCCGCGACCGGCAACAGCGGGGCGGCGTGGTCGTGCTTGATATTCCAAATGGGAACGAAGTAACACGTGAGCTCGCGCGGCGCGAGGTGCTGGTCGATTACAGGCCGAACGCCGGCATCCGGATTGCCCCGCACTTCTACACGGCGGATGAAGAAATCGACCATGCCATGAGCGAAATTCGGTCGATCATCAAATCGTCCCACTTTGCACACGCGCCCTCGGAATAGCCATTCGGCGGGCGTGCCGCGCAAAGCCGCTCTTTCAATTCATGGTGGGCGCGACAGGACTCGAACCTGTGACCTCCTGCGTGTGAAGCAGGCGCTCTAACCAACTGAGCTACGCGCCCGGCGTGAACTGCCTCCTTGATTCTAAACCAGGAGCTGTATGCGACTCTGAGAGCTAACATGCCCAAGTATCACGTGCTCTACAGCGATATTGGCGGAGTTTTGGGAACCAACGGGTGGGACACGGAACTCCGTCACGCCGTCTGCAATCACTTTGATATCTCTTTCGATGACATCGAAGGACGCCATCACCTGATGTTCGATAGTTATGAGCGCGGCTTCATGAGCTTCGAACAGTACCTGCGTCATGTGTTCTTTGGCAAAGCCCGTCCGTTCGAACTCGCGCAGCTTCGCGATTTCGCGTATTCGCAGTCAGTTGCCTGGCCGGAGAACATTGCTCTCTTTCAGACCGTAAAGCACTCGAATGGCCTGAAACTGGGCCTGATCAGCAATGAGGGGTCGGGGATTACCGAACACCGCGTGGGTAAGTTTGGCTTGCGTGATCTGGCGGACTTCATGGTCATCTCGCACTTTGTGCACATGCGCAAACCGGATAACGCAATCTGGAACTTGGCATTAAATATTGCCCAAGTCTCGCCCGAGGAATCGATCTATGTCGACGATCGCGATATGTTCGTAAACGTGGCAGCGGACATGGGATTCACGGCGATTCACCACGTGTCCCTCGAGAGCACAAGGGAAGAATTTCTGCGCCTGGGTTTAAAGCTTGAGTAGGCGCTGGCGCGAGGAGGCCAGCGCCAGAGCTCTCATCGCTATTTCAGTTGTTTATTGACTTCGTCCCAATTGACGATGTTCCACCATGCCGCAATATATTCCGGCCGGCGGTTCTGATATTTCAAATAGTACGCATGCTCCCAGACATCCAGACCCAGCACCGGCTTCTTACCTTCCATCAATGGGCTGTCCTGGTTGGCGGTGGAGATGATCTCGAAATTGCCGCTACCGTCTTTCACGAGCCACGCCCAGCCTGACCCGAAGCGGCCCGTAGCTGCAGCGGTGAACTTCTCCTTGAACGAATCGAAGCTGCCGAATTTGGAACTGATCACACGTTCGATATCGCCCTTTGGCGCTCCGCCGCCTTTCGCGGAGAGCAGATTCCAGAACAGCGAATGATTAGCGTGGCCGCCGCCGTTATTTCGCACCGCTGTCTTGATCGAATCAGGAACCGACCCGCAGTTGTTTGCCAGCAGTTCTTCGAGAGATTTGTTCTGCAGATCCGGTGCTGATTCGAGCGCTTTGTTGAGATTGTTCACATACGCGCCGTGATGCTTGTCGTGATGAATCTCCATTGTCAGTTTGTCTATGTGGGGCTCCAGTGCGTCTGAAGGATAGGGAAGTGGGGGAAGGGTAAATGCCATAATTCTCCAATTCGCAATCTTGGATCTCTACTGCTATTCCTAGTTTCGCTTACGGCACATTCGCGGCCGCCTGCGCCCGGTATACGGATCTGCCCGCGACCACGGTCTCCCTCACTTGCAGTTGACTCGCCGCGCCGTTCCAGCCAAAACGTACGAAATCCGCCTTCTCGCCGGGAGCAAGCCCTCGCAACCGCCCTGCGATGCGGCCAACTCTGGCGGCGTTTGTCGTGGCCATCGCGAGTACGACCGACAATGGCAATCCGGTAAAGCGGACGGTATTGCCGATTGCGTGATCCATGCGCAGAGCCGAGCCGGCCAGACGCGATTCCTCGCGCATGACGACGCTGCCGTCTTCACGCAGCACGACATCCACTTGACCCAGCTTGTACGGTCCGGGTTTGCACATCGCCGGCATGACCGCATCCGTCACCAGCACACTTCGCTCCGGGCCCTTTGCTCGCACTGCGGCGCGTACGAATGCGCCGGGGATGTGGATCCCGTCGACAATGAAGCAGGCGCTGAGCCGGTCTTCTGCAAGCTGATCCCATATGTAGTTGTTGGTCTTCGGCAAGAGTGGAATGCGCGGCGTTGCCCAAGTGAGTGGACATCGTGGCGCCCGCGTCGACCGCCGCCTTGATCTGATCGCTGGTTGCTTTGGTGTGACCGATGCTCGCGACCACGCCGGATCTGTATAGTTCAGCGATATAGCGCGGCGCCTGCTCCCACTCCGGCGAGACGGTCACAAGGCGAATCAATCCACTCGCGGCATCCTGCCAGCGCTTGAACTCTTCCAGGTCCGGCGGCCGAATGTGTTCCAGCGGGTGAGCGCCGCGTGGACCGCTTTCGGGTGAAATGTGCGGGCCTTCGACATGAAAACCCTCCATGGCCTGCCCCTCCGCCATTCCCGCCCTCTCAAACTCCGCTTTCGCCTTCGCCATGTTTCGCAGCGAACCCTTCATCCTTTCCTCCGATCCGGTAATGATCGTCGGAAGAAAACGGGTCACGCCGGTCGCGAAGATGTTCCGGATCGACTCTGCGATCGCGCTCGCCTGCGCATTCGGGTCGTTGTAATCCACCCCGGCGAATCCGTTCACCTGAAGATCTATAAATCCCGGAGCGATATAGTCTTGAGTCTCGCGGCCGTCAATCAAATCATCGACGCCCTGAATCGATGCCTCAAAGCGAACTTCAAGGGCCGCTCCATTCGCCGCCGCGCGGCCGGTCAGCTTCCGAGGCGATAGCGACTGATCAGGTTCTGACATAAAACCCCGTCCTTGTTTTTTTCACAGTTTACGCACAAGCACCTGACCTCAAACATACGTGGGAACACGAGTTAAAACGTGTTGAAAACATGATTTCAAAGACATCTCAGCACTGGAGTTTCGCACTTTCCTACGGTACAACCTGTAGATAGATCCGGCGCGGGTGCCGGAGTGGCAGATGATCTCGGGGGAGGTGGCTGCCGCAACGGTCCTCGCGCCAGACGAAAACATTCCAGGAATTGGGCTGTACTTCGCAACGCCCAAGAACGCAGGGCAGGCATCAGATCGACCGGTTACCCCACTTACCGGGACCGATCGGTTCCTGCCCTGTATGTCATTCCGGCAAGCTGCTCAGAAAATCCACAGACCCAAGGTCCAAAACTCGCAAAATATCGATCAAACGGGCTAGACTTTCAATGCCAGTCTGCTCGGTAAATTAGACCGTCACGGTTTCTCGTTCGCGCGTTCCGGCAACCGGTGTCAGCCAGCCGAACTCATCGGGCGCTGCGCCGGTCACGACATCGAAGAAGCGCAATTGGATCTCGTGTGTAACAGGCCCGCGATGCCCTTTCCCGACAGGTATGCGATCAACAGATCGAATCGGCGTGACTTCAGCCGCAGTCCCCGTGAAGAAGACTTCGTCTGCGATGTAAAGCAACTCGCGCGGTATGAGAGTCTCGACAACGGGTATGCCGAGCTGTCCCGCCAGCTTTACGACCGTGTCACGCGTGATCCCCGGCAGCACGGAAGCACCAAGAGGTGGCGTTAGCAATTTGCCATCCCGAACGAGAAACAGGTTTTCGCCAGATCCCTCGCTCACGTAACCCGCCTCATCGAGCGCTATGCCCTCGGCGTAGCCGTTAATCGCCGCTTCCATGCGGATCAGTTGCGAATTCATGTAATTTGCGCCCGCCTTGGCCAGCGCAGGCAGGGTATTTGGCGCGATCCGGTTCCAGGAAGAAACGCAGACATCGACGCCGTCGTTAATCGCTTCTTCGCCGAGGTATTTTCCCCACGGATAACAGGCGATGTAGGTCTCGATGGGGTTCTCTTTCGCCAGAACACCCAGCTCGCCATACCCTTTGAGGATGATTGGCCGGATATAGCAGGAACCCAGCTTGTTCTCGCGGATCACATCGATAGTGGCGGATGTCAGTTCGTCTCTCGAGTACCTGACATCGAACCGGTAGATCTTAGCCGAATCGAGAAGTCGCCGCATGTGATCGCCGGCACGAAAGATTGCCGGGCCGTGTTTGGTTTCGTAGCAGCGGATGCCCTCGAAAACGGAAGTACCATAACTCACCACGTGAGAAAGCACGTGGATCTTCGCGTCATTCCACGGAATCAGGCGACCATCGTGCCAAATCTTCTCGGAAGCCAGCAGCATGATTCGAGTATATCGGGGCGATTGGGACGACTGCCGAGGCTCGCAGATTCAGTAAATCTGCGATGTATTGGCGACGTGCTCATGTTCTACGCTGCGCAGCCACGCGCGTCGTGCACGCAACTTTGCTGCCAGGTCCCGCTTAGCGTAGAAACGCTTGTTACATTCGCGGCAGCGGAATGCCTGCATTCCCGCCAAGAGCATCGGAATATCCAGGAAAAAGTTCCTGCTTCTCGAACGCCTTATTTCCTCCGATTTACATCGAGGGCACATACTCTCTCCACATTTCCCGAAGCTCTGTCCTTACTTGTTAGAGTGCGAGAGCTACTTTATGTGTCTCCATGGTAAGGGCAGCCTCGCTGGTAAGGGAAGACCGTAAGGTTCCGCCCAGAGAATCAGTACCGTGGTGAAGGAGGCGTCGGGCGCATCATTTGTAGGCTAGATCACTTGCTGCGCGATATTCGCGCCGTTCCACGCTTTGCATACGCCTGAGGCGGCGTTTGGCGATCCCGTTCTACACTCGATAAGGAATCTTCGTGTTTTCCTTCCGATTTTTGCTGTTACGGCACGGCTATTGGCTCATCTTCCTGTACGTTGCAGCGGTCGAACTCGGCTTGCCATTGCCGGCGGATCCCATGCTTCTTCTCATGGGAGCCATGGTTGGCAATCACCGCTATGCGATGCTGCCTTCCTTGCTGTCGGTCATCGTCGCCGCCTTGATCGGGGATATTTTCTGGTACGCGCTTGGCCGGATGCGCGGCCGGTCCGTGCTGGGGCTGCTTTGCAAGCTCTCGCTTGAGCCTGACAGCTGCGTAAGAAAGACCGAATCTGCGTTTACCAGGCGAGGCGCCGCCGCCTTGCTCTTCGCCAAGTTCATTCCGGGCGTCAGCATTCTTTCGATGGCGTTGGCCGGGGTAACGAAAATGCCGAGGTGGAAGTTCGTGCTGACCGACCTGACTGGATGTCTGCTGTGGGCCGGCTCGTACCTTGTCCTTGGACGAGTTCTCTACCGCGAAATAGACGACGTGATCGTTTGGCTTGGTCTTTTTGGCCGGCGTGCTACCGTCGTTTTTCTTGCGATCGTCGCGTTGTATATCGCTGTGAAATACGCGCAGCGCTGGTGGTTTCTTCACAACCTCCGTATCAACCGCGTGTCGCCGGAACAGGTGGCGGAATGGCTCGCCGCGGGTGAACCAATCACGATTGTCGATCTCCGCCATGGCTTGGAAGTTGAAAGCGATCGCATGAAAATACCCGGAGCCTTGGTTCTTCATCCCGATGAGATTCGTTCGCGATCTGGAGAAATCCCGCGCGACCAGGAAATTATTCTCTACTGTAGTTGACCGAACGAAGCCACGAGCGCCCGTGTGGCGCTGCAATTGAGGAAAGCTGGGATTCGCAAAGTGCGTCCCTTGGCAGGCGGCATCGAGTTGTGGCGTGATCTTGGCCTCCCCTTGGAGCCTGCCGGGCAGGAAATTGCAAAAACGTGACAGCACGGACGCCCGAATCCTTTCGGTGCTGAGGGCATCCACCAAAGAGCACTTGTCCTCTGGTCTTTCTGATGACCTCACCACAACCACTTGATCTTTCACACTTATTGCTGCCGATTCAACCGGACGATCATGTCCGCCCCGATACGGAACTGCCTCTGACTCTGGTGGAATACGGCGATTATCAATGCCCCGATTGTGGCCGTTTGTTCGCCGAACTTGAAAACTTGCAAAACGAACTCGCGTTGACGCTGCGAATCGCGTTTCGGCACTATCCTCTGTCGGGCATTCATCGACAAGCGCAGTTGGCTGCCGAAGCGGCCGAGGCCGCCTCTGCCCAGGGCCGTTTCTGGGACATGCACGATCTGCTGTTTAGAAATCAGTCAGCGTTGAAAAAGAAAAACCTCGCCCGGTATGCCGAGCAACTTGGACTCGATAAGAAGCGGTTCAATGAAGAATTGAAACACCACGTCTATGCCGAACGTGTTCGCAAACAATTCAAGTTAGGTGTTCAGAACGGCGTGTACTCCACGCCCGGCCTGTTCGTTAATGGCGTTCGTTTTTCCAATCCCGCGCCTGGGATTCGCGCCCATATTGAGGCGCTTGCGGCGCAATTCTCAACTACCGTACCTGAGCTAACAACCCGCGCCTGAGACTGGAAGTTCAATGATGAGGCGAGCAAGCATAAAGAGATGCCTAGACCAGTAATTCTCACCGTCGACGATGATGCCGACGTTCTCAGCGCCATTGAGCGCGATCTTCGCCGCAAATATGCCGAACACTACCGCATTCTGAAGGCCGGCTCCGGTAAGGAAGCAATCGATGTGCTGCGGCGTCTCAAGCAGCAGGATGCGCCCGTTGCGCTCTTCCTGGTTGATCATCGAATGCCCCAAATGAACGGGATCGAAACGCTGCTCGAAGCGATACGCATCTTCTCGGACGCGAAGCGCGTTTTGCTGACTGCCTACGCCGATACCGAAGCCGCCATCAAGGCGATAAACGAGGTGCAGCTCAATCATTATTTGCTGAAGCCGTGGGATCCTCCGCAGCAGCATCTTTACCCGGTTTTAGACGACCTGCTGGAGGACTGGCAGGCGCATCACCAGCCGCCTTTCGAAGGCGTTCAGCTGCTTGGCAGCCGCTGGTCGGCACAGTCCTATGATCTCCGCGATTTTCTCGCCCGCAATCAGATTCCATATCTTTGGCATGATGTCGAAAATGTCGAGCGGGATCCGCAGACACGCGCCCTTTCGGATAGGATTCCTGGCGAACGCAAATTGCCGGTGGCCGTGCTACCCGGCGGCGATGTAGTCCAGGAAGCGAGCCCTAATCAGATTGCGCAAAAGCTGGGGCTGCAGATGCACGCCGGCCTCGAGTTCTACGATGTTGCGATTGTGGGCGGCGGTCCGGCAGGCCTGGCGGCAGCTGTGTATGGAGCGTCAGAGGGTCTTCGCACCGTGATGGTCGAACGCGAAGCGCCGGGCGGCCAAGCCGGCTGTAGTTCAAGAATCGAAAATTACCTGGGCTTTCCGAGCGGCCTGAGCGGCTCCGATCTGGCACGCCGTGCCGTCACTCAGGCGCGCCGGTTCGGTGTCGAGATTGTGTCTCCACAGGAGGCGCGCGGCATACGCCTTGATGGGCCCTATCGCCATTTGCTATTGAGCGATGGAAATGAAATCTCCTGCCATGCGCTGATCCTCGCCATGGGAGTTCAGTGGAGGAAGCTTGATATTCCCGGTCTCGACCGCCTGCAGGGAGCTGGTGTTTACTACGGCGCGGCCCAATCGGAAGCTCCGTCGTGCCGCGAAGAGGTTGTATATATTGTAGGCGGCGCCAACTCGGCAGGACAGGCCGCCATGTTTTTCTCTGAGTTCGCCAGCCGCGTGGTGATGCTGGTGCGCGGCCCCTCTCTAGCCGCGACCATGTCGCAATATCTCATCGATCAGATCAAGAAAACCGAAAATATACACGTCGAGTTTCGTACCCGCGTTGTTGAGGCACATGGCGATGACCGGCTGCAAGCCCTTACTCTCGCCTGCGACGCGAGCGGCGATACTTACGAAGTTCCCGCCAGCTCGCTATTCATTTTCATCGGTGCTGAGCCTCGTACCAGCTGGCTCGATGGCTTGGTGAAGCGGGATGAGCGCGGCTTCATTTTGACCGGCCCGGATCTTCTGTTGGACGGAAAGCGTCCTTCGCAATGGACAAATCGTGATCCTGGGCTTCTCGAAACCAGCCTGCCCGGTGTGTTCGCGGTCGGCGATGTCCGCCACGGATCTATCAAGCGTGTGGCATCCAGCGTGGGCGAAGGTTCGGTTGCAATTCAGTTCGTCCACCAATATCTGAGTAAGGTGTGACGATGAGTACCGTCCAAAACGAGCTGCAAAACGCCGCTCATCCTGCCATTGGTGACTTGCGCGCAATCTCCGTGTTTGCGGATCTGCCGGAGAGTGATCTGCAGTGGCTGGTTGATCATATGGTTCTGGTGGAAGCGGAACCGGGTGAGCTTATTCTGCGTGCCGGCTCGCCTGCCGATCGCATGATCGTAATGTTTGAGGGCGAAATCAGCGGTCACTCTGACGGACCCGGCGCCGAAAACAGATACTACGTCGTCCGCGGCGGGCGCGTCACGGGGATGCTGCCGTTTTCCCGCCTCGCCACATTTGCGCTCAATATCAGGGCAATCGAACGAAGCCGGGCAGCCTGGCTGCACAAAGACTACTTCCCGGAAATGCTGGCGCGCATGCCGGTTCTGCAGGAACGGCTGGTATCGGTGCTGGCCGATCGCGTACGGGAATCAACCAGGGCGGACCAGGAACGGGATAAGCTCGTTGCCCTCGGCAGACTTGCGGCCGGCCTCGCACACGAGTTGAACAATCCGGCGACAGCAGCGAGCCGTGCTGCGGATGCGCTGGGCGAGGCCGTTGATTCCTTCCGCACGGCCAACGTGCGGCTTGGTCAACTCGATATCTCCGGGGATGCCCGTCAATTCCTGACTCAAATCGAGTACGATCTCGCCAACGAACTCGGTCCTGAGATCGTCCTCGATACGCTGGAGCGCAGCGACCGCGAGGAGCAGTTTGTCGAATGGTTGAACCGCCACGCGGTCAGGGATAGTTGGAATCTGGCCGCAACACTTGTCGATGCCGGTTGCACCCTGGCGATTCTCGAAAAAGCGGCCGCAAACATTCACCACGAATTCTTGACGGAAGCATTGTCGCGGCTTGCGGCTTCGATTGCCATCAGTCGCCTTGTCGAACAAATTCAGAGCGCCACTGCCCGCATCTCCGAGCTTGTTAAATCGGTCAAAGAGTATTCGTATATGGACCAGATGCCGGAGCAGGATGTCGACATTCATGATGGCATCGACAACACCTTGATCATGCTACGACATCAGCTAAAGAGCGGTATCGAAATCGAGCGTGAATACGACCGCACAATTCCCAAAATGACCGTACGCGGCAGCGAACTGAACCAGGTATGGACAAATCTCATCACCAATGCTGTCGACGCAATGCAAGGAAAAGGCAAACTCCAGATTCGAACCTGCCGGCACGGAGATAGCGCGGTGGTCGAAATCGCAGATAACGGTCCGGGCATCCCGGCGGAGATTCGAGACAGAATCTTCGAGCCGTTCTTCACGACCAAGTCGGTTACTCAGGGCACGGGCCTCGGACTCGACACCGTATATCGCATCGTTTCTCGTCACCACGGGCATATCCATGTCGACTCGAAGCCAGGCAGAACCGTTTTCTCCGTCAGCCTTCCAGCGCATGCCAATCCCGTCTGACACAATTTGTAGTCAGCCGTGATCAAGTCTTCCGCTTTTGTTTTATTCCTTTTTTCGTTTGCAGCCGCTACACCCGCCATGGCCGAGGCTAATTTCGATTTCAGCAAGGCCCGCTGGCCCGCCTCGTGGATTCACGCTCCGGGCACCGATCCGCAAGCCTACGGTGTATATCACTTTCGCAAATCGTTTACGCTTTCGTCGGATCCCGGTAAATTCGTCGTATTCGTCTCGGGCGACAACCGGTATCAGCTCTATGTGAATGGCCAGTTAGCATCATGGGGACCGGCGCGCAGCGATCTTTATCACTGGCGCTATGAA
This sequence comes from uncultured Acidobacteriaceae bacterium, assembly GCA_963846185.1. Lineage (GTDB taxonomy): Bacteria > Acidobacteriota > Terriglobia > Bryobacterales > Bryobacteraceae > Bog-105. The sequence goes on from CAWJVA010000010.1 coordinate 129,097, forward strand.
GTGGTAGATATCGGATCGAAACTTCATACCGGCACGAACGTGCTTGCGGCCGTGGTCTGGAACGATGGTCCACTCCGGGCAGTCGCACAGAACAGCAGCCAGACAGGATTCTTACTGCAGGCCGAAGACCAGGCCAACTGGTTTGTCGATTCCGATAAATCGTGGAAGTGCACCGAAGACAAAGCCTACTCACCGCTGCACATCCCGCCGAATCAAATGATCGGCTATCAGGCCATCGGAGCCAATGAGGTTCTGAACGCAACATTGTACCCGTGGGGCTGGGAATCGGCCGCGTATGACGATTCGGGCTGGTCGCAGGTAGCGGAAATCAGTCGAGGCGCTGGCCGTGATTCGCAGGACGCGCCAAACCGCTGGATGCTGGTGCCGCGCTACATTCCGCTCGAGGAGATGAAGCCCGAACGCATTCTGAGCCTCCGGAAGAGCGACGGTATTGCGCCGCCTGCATCGTTCCCCCGCGAAGCGCGCCCGTTCGCCGTTCCTCCGCATTCATCTGTGTCCTTGCTTGCTTGATCAGACGTACCTCACCACCGCATACCCGGAGTTGAACGTCAGCGGCGGCGCGGGTAGCACCGTCACTCTTCGTTACGCCGAATCGCTTTATGAGCCCCAAGCGCCGGGCGTGCACAGTTCTCCGTTGAAGGGCAACCGGAATGAGATCGAAGGGAAAGTTTTCTACGGGCGCGAGGACCAGTTCCTGCCGGATGGCGGTGAAGCACGCATTTATCGGCCGCTCTTCTGGCGCACCTATCGATATCTCGAACTCGACATCAAGACCGAGAATTCTCCGCTGACGGTCAACGACTTGCGCGGCGTGTTTAGCGCTTACCCGTTCACGCGAACTGCTCGCATTACCGTCTCTGATCCGGCGGTAAACGAAGAAATCCAACAGGTACTCACCACCGGCTGGCGCACCGCCCGCTTGTGCGCTCATGAGACCTACATGGACTGCCCTTATTACGAGCAGTTGCAATACGCGGGCGATGCGCGCATACAGATGCTCGTTTCGCTCTTTACGACGGGCGATTCGCGGCTGATGAAACAGGGCATCGAGGCCCTGAACTCATCGCGAACGGCAGAGGGCGCTACTTACAGCCGAGCGCCGTCCAATTTACAGCAATATATTCCGCCCTTCTCGCTATGGTGGATCGGCATGGTTCACGACTACTGGATGTATGTAGACGATCCGGCGTTCGTCAAAAGCATGCTGCCCGGGGTGGAGGCCGTCCTGTCATTTTTTTCGAGTCATCAGAAGTCGAACGGCTCACTGAATCGGCTTCCGTGGTGGAACTTTGTGGATTGGACTCGAACGTGGCGCGACGGAGTTCCTCCCGCCGACCCCGACGGGTCTTCTTCGTCCGCCATAGACCTGCAATTGCTTCTCGCCTATGGCTGGGCTGCTGACCTTGAACACGGAATTGGGAATCGCGTTCTCGGTGACCAGTATGCGCAGGCTGCCGGCGAGCTGCGGAATATCATTCTTCAGACCGATTGGGATGCCGCCCGCGGCCTTTTTGCGGATCAACCCTCGCATCAAACCTATTCGCAGCAGGCAAACACTCTTGCCGTCCTCGCCGGCCTGAAGGCGCGATCGGATCTGAAGTCTATCGTCGAAAAGCTTTTCTCGGATTCCTCGCTCGAAAAATCGTCGATTTATTTTCGTGCATACACAAACGCGACTTTGCGCGAGGTAGGTCTCGGCGATGAGTACCTTGCGCATCTCGGCCCCTGGCGGCAGATGCTGCAACAAGGACTTACCACCTGGGCCGAAACCGACATGCTGGATACCCGCTCTGACTGCCACGCCTGGGGGGCCAGCCCGAATTTTGAGATTTTCCGCACCCTGGCCGGCATCGAATCCGCTGCGCCCGGATTCCGGAAGGTTCGAATCGCTCCGAATTTGGGCAATCTCAAGCATGTCAGCGCGGCTATTCCGCATCCGGGCGGCGAGATTCGCGTCGATTTCACGAATGAACATCGCTTTGCGGCTGAGGTGGACCTCCCACCGGGAATTACTGGCGAGTTGGTTTGGAATGAGGCAGCCATGCCGCTGCATTCCGGGCACAACCAACTCAGCGTCCCAGGTCCCAATCAGCGGCGCTCGGACCAGTAACTTGCAGGTTTATGCTACCTGTGCAGCCTGACGCAGTTTCGAGTACTCGAGTTCGACAAGTGCCAGCCCATCTTTGGCGGCGGCCAGGGCGTGCTCGAGAACCGCATCGATGATCCTCGGATCGCTCAGGTGGCCTAGAAAGCCTTGTAATTCCATTTGTAGCGGAGGACGGCTCAGACCCGATCCATCCACCACGCGGAGCGTGATCCGGTCGGTCTCCTGCGACACACCGCAGACCTCTACTTTGTAGCCATTAGCCCTTTTTCCTGATAGTGCGACGTACGCGCGGCTGGTTGCCATCACCCTGTTGACTCGTGCTTACATCATTTACAGCACCTATCGATTTCATGAGGTAGTTCTCCCATCTGCGCAAAACCATCACGTAACAAGTGAAAGTACCTCCGCGTCCGATTCGCATGCCCAAGCGTGAGACCTTGGATGTCGGTGGTCAGAAGGTTCAGGTCTCGAATCTGGACAAAGTTCTATACCCCGAGAACCAATTCACCAAAGCGCAGGTCATCGATTACTACATTCGGGTTTCGGAGTATCTGCTTCCGCATTTTCGCGACCGTCCGGTCACGCTGAAACGATACCCGGATGGCGTTCGCGGAGAGTTCTTCTATGAGAAAGACGCTCCTCGCTTCGCTCCGAAATGGATCCAGACCTTTCCGGTGCCGCGCCGAGCAGGCGGAGCGGACATCTGCTACATACTGGTCAACGATCTGCCAACCCTGGTCTGGTGCGCCAACGCAGCCAGTCTCGAGCTGCATCCATTTCTGCACCGCGTGCCGGAGCTGCAGCGTCCGACCTCTGTTGTTTTCGACCTTGATCCTGGCGAAGGTGCTGACATCCTCTCGTGTGTGGAAGTGGCGTTCCTTCTCCGGGAACTGCTCGCAGGCCTCCAGCTGGAATGCTGGCCGAAGGTCTCGGGCTCAAAAGGAATTCAAGTCTACGTTCCCTTGAACTCGGCGATCACCTACGGCACAACTCAGCCATTCGCTCGAGCGGTTGCAGAGCTGCTCGCCAAGCAGCATCCGGCGCTAATTGTCGCCGAAATGGCCAAGAGCGAACGCCCTCGCAAAGTGTTCATCGACTGGAGCCAAAACTCCGACTTCAAAACAACGATCGGCGTTTATTCGCTGCGCGCCAAACACGGACAGCCGTTTGTGTCGCTTCCGGTGAGTTGGGACGAGCTGAAGAAAGCAGTTCGTTCAAAGTCCGCCAACGACCTTTACTGGTCTCCTGACGCCGCACTCGAACGCCTGCAGCGTACGGGCGATCTGTTCGGCCCTGTTTTGACACTCCGGCAAGAGTTGCCCCAATCAGCCGAGCGGCCATCGTCGCCATCGCCGGCTCGCGGCAGGAAATCTGGAGTCGCATCCCCGCGTCCCAGTGCGCAGGGTAGCCGGAAGCGATTCGTTGTCCAGAAGCACGCTGCCAGCCGCCTTCACTATGACTTTCGGCTCGAAATGCACGGTGTGCTCAAATCCTGGGCTGTGCCGAAAGGCGTGCCTCTTGAAGCGGAAGAACGCCGGCTAGCGATGGCCACCGAGGATCATCCACTTGCTTATCTCGAATTTGAGGGCGTTATTCCCGAAGGTGAGTACGGCGGCGGAACCGTCATGGTGTGGGATATCGGGACCTACGAGCTGATTGAGGGCAACTACTACAAGGGAAATTTGCGATTCTTTCTCGATGGAAAGAAGCTCAAAGGTGAGTGGGAACTCATTCGGGACCGGAAATCGGCAGGCGGGAAGAACTGGTTCCTCGTGAAAATGGGCGCCAGCATCAGGCCGCTCAGCGCCAAGCGCGCCAATTCTTCCGCGCTCAGTGGCCGAACAATGGAAAAGATCGCCAGCGACAGATCTGCGCAGTGGCATAGTAACCGGACATCAGCAGGACGATTTTAATGCCGCAGCTCGTCGAATTGCGCTGGCCCGCTACAAAACCGTGCTCGGCGTCTCAATCGTCTCCCGTTCCGGCTCCGAAAAATCTACTCTGGGCGTGTCCCATTGCACGATGCGCAGATCGAGCACGCAAATCGAATAAACCACCGGGACGAGCAGCAATGTGACGAACGTCGCCGTAAGCAGGCCGCCAATCTGCGCGTAACACATCGGTTCCCATAACGGACCGCCATGAATAGCAAGCGGGAATAGCGCAATCACGGTGGCGCCTACCGTGATCAGAACTGGCCGCAGCCGCATGATCCCCGCATCCAGCACGGCCTGCTCGAAAGGCTCGCCTTTGGCGTGCATCTCCTCAATAAAGTCAAACAATACGATGATGTGGCTGACGATAACACCAACCAGGCTGACCACTCCGAGGAACGCCATGAATCCGAACGGCGCACCCATGATCCACAGCGCGATCAAGGCGCCCACGGCGCCATACGGAACGGCCGCGAACACGATGAACGGCTTTATCGCATTCTTGAATTGAAAAGCAAGCGCGAGGAAGATGGCTGCTGATGAGATTGCCAATACAATCCCGAGCTGCTCGAAGCCGTCCTGCTGTTTCTCCTGCTCGCCTCCGATTTCGAGCCGGTATCCGGGCGGAAGGTGCGACGCTAGTGCCGTCAGCTTCGGGTTCGCTTTCTTCATCACCTCTGAGGCCAGCACCCCCTCCTGCGGCACCGCCGAAACCGTGATGGTGCGGAACTGATTGCGCCGCCGGATCACTTCGTCCTGCAGGCTGTAATCGAGCTTCGAGATCTGGCCCAGCGATACCTTCTGTGAGCCGCTGCTGGAATAAACATAGAGATTGTTCAGGTCGGCGAGCTGGGCCCGCTCGTCTGGACGGAGCCGGCTTACGATCGGGATCTGTTTATTACGGTCGCGCAGGGTGGTGAGTTGATTTCCGTTCAGGCCGTCTGCAGAGGCATGGGCAACGTCCAGGTTTGTAATTCCGGCCAGGTTCGCGCGATCGGGGTTGACCCTCAATTGAAGCGCGAATCGATCCTCGCCCCAATCGTCCCGTACCCTCGCTGCCTCCGGAATCGCTTCCAGAATGCGCCTGACTCCGTCGGCGGCGCCGCGTAGCGCGGCGATGCTTTCTCCCGAGACGCGAATCTGAATCGGCAACCCGACAGCCGCGCCCGTCTCGAGCTGACGCACGTCGACTCGGGCGCCCGGAATTTGTCGCGACAACCGTTGCTGCAGCACCGGTACGAATGGGGTCGTGTCATGTTCGTCCGGAAACGACAGGACGATCTGGGCGAAATTCGCGTGGCGGGATTCAGGCGCAAGAGAATACCAGAAGCGCGGAGCTCCGCCGCCGACAAACGTGTCAAGCATCGCTACCGGCCGGTGTTCTTCCGCCGAGACTTGCTGCACGACACGTTCGATTTCGGCAGCCCTCTCATTGCTCAGTGTGAACGGCGCGTCTTCGGGCAGAAAGATGTTAATGAAAGCAAGATGCGAAAGGTCTTTGGGAAAGAATTGTGCCTTCAGGCCTGATGCGAGCCACAAGCCAACGCCCAGGAACCCGAACGAAATCAGCAGCGCGAGCCAGCGATGCTCGATGGCCAACTGGCCTAAGTGATAATAAGCGGCCCCGAAGCCTTTCGAGCGCCGCTCCGCGATCGTCGGTTCAGCTTTTGGTCGCAGCAGGTAGTAGCCCAAAAGCGGGATGAAGGTCATCGAAACCAGACGCGAAGCAACCAGCGCGCACGTGATCACGATCGGAAGCGAATAAAGAAACTTTCCCGTGTCTCCTGTGAGCAGCAGGAATGGCAGATATGCAACGATGTTTGTCACCGTTGCGTACATAATCGCCACTGCTAGCTTGGTTGGCCCCAGCCAGGCCGCAATCAGAGGCGGGTGGCCAATGCCCAGGTCCCTTTTAATGGCATCGCCCGCAACCACGGGGTCATCGACTAGCAGGCCGAGTGCAATGATGAGCGTCGCAATCGATACCTGCTGCAGATCGATGCCCAGCGCATCCATCATGCCGAACGTCATCAGCAGCGTGAGCGGAATCGATAAAGCCATCAGCAGCGCGGACCGCCATTCCCAGAACCCCACCAGAGAAACAATCACCACCAGCAGGATCGCCTCGTAAAGGCTGGTCATAAAGAGGTGAATGTTTTCGTGCACCTGATCCGCCTGGTTACTCGCGCTGGCGATAATCAGGTCAGGGGGAAGCTGGGCCTTGAGGGTCGCCAGCTTTGCGTTTACCGCCTCCGCGAAGTGCCCGACCTTCTCGCCTTTGCCCATCTGCACACTGATGCTGATGGCCCGCGTGCGCTGCCAGTGACCGTTAGCATCCCGCCATGAGAAGTAGTTCAGGAATTGCGGAGGATCGTCGTATGCCCGGACGGTGTCCACGAGATTACGCAGGTAGATAGGAGCCCCGTAAGGCGTAACGCCGATGACAACGTTGCCGATTTCAGTCTCGTCGTTGAACTCACCCGAAGGATTCACCACTACGCGCTTCGAGCCGACCGTGAGCTGTCCGCCAGGCGCAGTGATGTTACGGGCGCTCAAAACATTCTGCAGATTTGAAGGCTGGAGTCCGTAAGACGCCAACCTTTCCTGCGAGTACAACAGATAGATCTTTTCGTTCAGAGTGCCGTTGCGAGTAACTTTCGACACAAGCGGCGGCCCATCCGCGGTGCGCGCCGTAGTAAGCAGCGCATTCGACATTAGATCGGTGAAATCGTCTAACTCCCGGTAGCTATACTTGTCGCCGGCATTCTGCCTCAGCTTGGCTTTGATATCGGCCGGATCGCGCAGCACAAAAGGAGCCCAGGAGTCCGGATGGATGGGATTGCCCCCGTATCTCTTCGGTGCGAAATCGATCCACCGCCGCGAGAATGCGCTCGTCGCTCCAATTGGTCTCGAAATCGAGACCGACGAAGCCAGGGCCGTCCAGAACGTGGGCGTCGGATAGGGCGCCTGCCGCTCCAAAGTGATGTTCAAAGCGCGGCAGCGCCAGCAGCAACAAGCCGCTTATCGACATTGACCGGGAGGCAAACAGATCGACGGCCGCCCGATTTTTTGCACCGGGCGGCCGTGTCGTGTTGATGGCATGAAGAATTGCCGCGCGACCGCAGATCGATCTCTCTTTCGTCTGCTTTGGGGCTTGCTACTGTCAGCAGCAGAGTTGCCGTATCGCCGAAATCGCGTTGAAAATTGACCGGCCCCGCCCCTTGCGGCAGGTTGTTGATGGCCGCCAGCCGACCGCCGATGTCATCCAGGGTTTGGCCGGTGTCGCCGAGTTTGTCGGAAAGCGTCAGAGTGACATACGAAACGTTGGCCCGTGAGGTCGATTCGATTCTCGCGATATTGGAGTTGGAGGCGATCGTCTCCTCGATGCTGCGCGTGACCAGCTGCTCGACTTTTTCGGCGCTCGCCCCCGGCCAGTTCGTTACGACCATGGCCTGCCGTGCGGGAATGTCGGGGTCTTTCCGCTGTGGCATGGTGATATAGCCGTACAATGCCCCAGCGATGACAATCCCGATCAGCAGCACCCACGCGAGTTGGCGGTGTTCTACAAAGAACCGAGAAGTATTGTGAGTGGGTCTGACGATCTCATCATCCGAGCGATGATGCGTGCTCACGGAATCACCTCAACGGCTTCGCCGTCATGCACGAATGTCGAGCCTGACGTGACAAGTTTTTCGCCCGCGCTGACACCGCTTACCGCGATCAAGTTACCGTAGGTCTCTCCAAGCGAAACCGGACGCAGGTGCACGACCTTGCCGTCCAGCACCAGCACTGCGAAGTTCGAGGAGGCATCGGAGTCACGAATGATCGAATTCAAAGGGGCAACAGTTACTGGTTGTGATTTCGGCGTGGTTGCGGCGTCGAGCGAAACAATCATGCCGGGTCTCAGCATCGCGCGTTCGTTGGGAATCATTACTTCCACTTGAAACGCGCGCGTGCTGGAATCCGCTACCGCCGCAACGGCGCTCACAAAGCCGCGAAATTGGCGCGTGGGGAACGCCTCGGCATAGAGAGTCAATGGCGAACCCGTCCGGAGATGCGAAACAGCGATGTCAGAAACACCGAACGTAGCCTTACCGAGGAGATATCAGCCAGTACAAACGCGACCACGCCGGGGCCGGCTAGTGATCCAAGATCGACCGACCGCTGCACCACCACACCTGTAAACGGCGCCGGTAAGGAAGTGTCATGCACAGATAGATTCGCCGTTCCGAGCCGGCTTGCGCCGTGTTGACCGTGGCCGCACTCACCTGAACTTGCGAGCGTGCAGCCTCAACCTGCGCGCGTGTTGAATCCCGGTTGGCTTTGGCCGAATCGTAGTCGGACTTTGTGAGCGATTTTTCCTTGAAAAGCGCGTCTGACGCGATCGAAATTCTGCTGCGCGTTTAGAGCCGCTGCTTGGGCCTGCTGAAGTTGCGCGCGCGCCGTCTGCTCGCACTGCCGTGCCTGCTGCAGTTGACCGTGGGCCTGTGAGACCTGAAATTCATAGTCCTGCGGGCGCACTTGCGCGAGCACGGTCCCTCGCGGCACAACGTCGCCGATGTCGCCGTATGCAGCGCGGCCATCGGTCCCACGTGTCTGATGAAGAGAAGCGATGAAGCCATTCACTTTGAAAGAGAGATTGACTTGACGAAGGGAAGCACGGATGCCGAATAGCGCTCGCCCCCGTTGGCTTGTATATCTGGACGGTGGCGAGATGCACGGGCGTGGGAGTTGTTGTCGAGTCGGCCTCGCGGTTGCACGAACAAAGGAACAGACAGAAACAGCCCGCTAAATCTCTTCATTGATCTTCTCCCAACGCGTGCTCGAATTCCGCTTGCGCGGTCCAATAATCGGCAAAGCGTGCTGATAGTCCGGAATTGGCTTGGGCCAGCGTCGATTGCGCCTGAAACACGACCTGCAGCAGCGCGGCCTGCACCTTCGTACTGGTTCTTCTCGACCCGTAGGTTCTCGGTCGCTGCATGCTGCGACAGCGTTGCGGTGTGAAGTTTCGCCCAGCTCTGCTGCAGCTGCCTGTATTTGCTGTCGACCTCCATCATGACTTTGCGCTCGGTAGAGGTTTGCGTGTTTTTGTCCTGGGTGACAGCGGCGCGCTTCTCGGCGATTTCATTTTTCTTCCGCCCCCAATCGAAAGGCTCCCAGGACAGGCTCAGTCCGACGCTGTAACTGCCGTCCGGCAGGAACGAGTTGAAATTCAGAAGAGTAAGGCTGTTGAATTCAGCCGAGATGTCCGGGATATATTCCGCGCGTTTGGCACTCAGCTCCTCTTCCGACTGCAGAGTTTTGAGATGAGTCTGCTTCAATCTCCGGCCGATGCGCGAGGGCTTGTTTCCGGGCGCGTCGCAGATCGATATCGAACGGATGAGCGGCGTTTATGGGAGCGACACTAAACTCCATCAATACGTCGCGTCCGAGTAGGTCGTTGAGTTGTTCCTTCTGATCGGCTTCCTGGTTGGAGAGCGTCAACTCGGACTGTTCGGCATCGGCCAGAGTGGCTTGAGCCTGCAGCAACTGCGATTGGAGCGCCGTCTCCTTGGTGACGTATTCGCCAGTGACGCGCTCCACCTCTTTGTAGAGCAAGACAGTTTCATGCGCAGCCGCAGCGAGCTCTCGATCTGCTCGATGTTGTAATAAAGCTGCTTCACGTTACGAACCACATCCTGTTTCTTCGAGCGGACTTTTTCCTCATTGAGCTGAATCGAGGAAATTAAGCGCTTTCAGATTGAGCCGCGTCCGGTAGACGGCAGAGAGAGGCTGCGAGACGCGGCCGATGAAGGAACCGGTCGGCTGCATCGGCGTCGTAAAGGTTCTGTTCTCCGCCGGGATTGGACCAATCGGAGATTTCGGCTCCAGGCTTCCCTGCGAGATCGTAATATTGATCGGCTGTAGCTGTTCCGCTCCCAGCATATACAGCGAGAACTTCGGGAACAGAGACGTCTGCAATGCTCCCGTCCGGTCTTTCGCCTTCACGACATCCAAGCTGGCGTTTGCGATGTCCAGGTTATGCTGCAGCGCGATCGGCACGGCTTGATCAAGACTCAGTTCCTGGGCGTGATCCGCTGCAACGCTGAACAGAAAGAGCAGCGAGAGCGCATGACTTTGCCGCCATCGCGCCTTTCCTCCGAGCCGTCCATATTCCCAAATAGTCTCGGCATCGGCGAGCAATGGGAAGAATCATACCGTATGACACTCATCCGCGGCGTTGGCGAATGGCAAAATCCCAGCCGGAAAGTCACTATGAAGCACTTACGTTTCTATTCGCCTCAATGTTCGCTTCGGAAGCTGCTTCGCTTTGGGCGCAATGGGGGCCAAAAACCGGGCGGCGGCAGCATCCTTATTGTTCGCCATGAGCCATGAATGTCAAACAGGTCGTTCAGTACGAGTGGAAACAAAGGGTGACCGTGATCCGATAAAGGAAATCCGACTGAGCCGATAGTCGATCAGGTTCGCTTCGACTCATCGGGAAAATGCAGCGCACCACGATTTCCGCGCCACCACGAAGGAGATGCGCGGAATTCGTGGCAAGGTCGCGGCAGGCGTAAAGAAAATGTGAAAAGTATCATGGAGCTTGCCGGCGAGTACAACAAGCCGCAAGCAGATGGTCGAGGCCGTGCGAAAGGTCGCAGATCTCAGCCGCGACCGGACGCGGCGCGCAGCAACTGCAGTCCAGCGGTCATGATTCAGCCAACCGATTCCATGACAATGTTCGTCGACTCCGGCCACCCATCTGGCCACCCACTGGATATCAGGACGGATTAGAACGGCGGTCCCATGACAATCGCACAGGATTACTCGCCGTTGCCCAACGGTCCCAACATGATGAAAAACATGACGGTTTCCGTTCCCAGGAGGGACTTGTGATCAAGGTGGAGTCCTATGATTTTGCGCGGCAAAGCGCTAGAAACGGAGGCATTCAATGACAAAACGAACTGCCGGTACCCTGAGCTGTCTCATCTTTTCAGGTTTGGCGTTGGCGCAAACGCCGGGCACGGGGCGAATTGACATCAAGACCACCGAATCCTATTCGGGGAGCAAGCCGCTGCCCAAACCCGGTTCGATTGTGGTTTACAACGTTGCAGTCAATGCCGGATGAGGTCCAGTTGAATAAATCGCGGCTGAACCAGAGGCGAATGCGCGCCAGCGGATCGGCAGAAGACGAGCAAGACGAAGCTTGCGCACAAGATAGCCGACAACTTTTCCGACACGCTAATCAAAGAGCTGCAGAACACCGGCCTTCCCGTCACGAAGGGGGTAGAAGGGGAAGAACCGCCTGAGGGTGCACTTGCTGTGCAAGGAGACGCCTTGTTGATCGACGAAGGAAATAAAGCAAAACGCATGGCTGTCGGGCTCGGCGCCGGAGCATCGACTGTGAAGTTGGACGTTCAGTGCTTTTTGAAGCAGCCCGACTCAAACCTGGTTGTGACGAAGTTCGAGGCGACCTCGAAAAGCTCTCTCAAACCGGGCGCGGCCGAGACGATGGGAGCGGGTGCCGCTCCTGAAGTCGCAGCTACTGTAAGCGGCGTTACAGAGATGAACCAGGGCGCCGAAGGCGACTCCGAACGGCTCGCCAAAGCCGTGGCGAAGCAGATCAAGAAGACCATGTCCGCCCAGGGCTGGATCCCTGCCTCATCCTGATTCAGAAGTTCGTTTCGTAATTCGCTGCACGGTCCGCTACATTGGTGGTGTGAGCTCACTTGAACAAAGCAAGGAGAGGTAACAAGGTACTCTGAACGCTTTGGCGCCCTCCCTTCTCTGCATCGTCTTGCTGTTTTCCGCCGGTGCGAAGACAACCTCGTCTGCATCAGTTCAGTTGAAGCGTGTACCTGACGGCGGTATCCAGCCGGAAGCTGCCGTCGATCAAGCTGGCACCATACATCTGGTTTACTTCAAAGGAGACCCGGCGGCAGGCGATCTCTTTTACGTCCGATCGAGAGACGGCAGCACTTTTTCTGATCCCATTCGAGTGAACTCCGTGCCGGGGACCGCCGTTGCGATCGGAAATATTCGTGGCGCCCGGATCGCCGTTGGCCGCTGGGAAAACGTGTATGTTGCGTGGAATGGGTCCGCCAAGCTGGGCGAACCTTCGCTCGGCCGCAGTCCCATGCTCTTCAGCCGCCTCACTCAAAAAAGCGCCGCATTTGAACCGGAGCGCAATTTGATTCATATCGCGTATGGCATTAACGGCGGGGGCGGTGTCGCTGCCGACCAGCAAGGGCGCGTGTACGTCTTCTGGCACGCCCCCATCCCGGGCCGACAAGGAGAGGCATTTCGGCGAGTCTGGGTGACCCGCTCGGAAGATGACGGCAGAACGTTCGGACCCGAACGAGTCGCATGGGATCAACCGACGGGCGCTTGTGGTTGCTGCTCGCTCGATGCCTACTCCGATCGCGTCGGAAACGTCTATGTGCTATTCCGCTCCGCCGAAGAAATGGTTCATCGCAATATGTACTTGTTAGAGTCTACGGATCACGGCGCAACTTTTCGCGCTTCAGAGGTGGCCAAATGGAACGTCGGATACTGCGTCATGAGCTCAGAGGCATTCGCCGGCGCTCCGCAGGGTACCTTCGCAGCTTGGGAGAGCGACAAGAGAGTTCAATTCGGAAAGATCAATCCGAAGTTTGATACGGTACACGCTGAAGCAGTATCAGACAACGGAACCAACCAGAAGTACCCTGCACTCGCGGTGAATCGTGATGGATTCGTCCTGGTCGCGTGGACGGAAGGGATGGGCTGGAAACGCGGTGGATCCGTGCACTGGCAGGTATTTAGCAGTGAGGGCGAGCGCACGAGCGAGTCGGGCGCGGCTTCGGGCGTGCCCGCATGGAGCCTCGTTGCCGCTTATGCGCTGCCGAGCGGAAATTTCGTCCTTTTGTACTGAGCAGTCTTTGGGATCTCACAGATTGTCGCGCCGGTCAGATATTGAAACGGAAGGTCTGGCAGTGCGATCCGCCGGGAGTGAAGATGTTGCACAGCTTGCGTCCATGTGCCATCTGCTCTGGCCGGATGGCAGCATTGAGGAGCACGCTCACGAATTGTCAAGCGTCCTTGCTGGCGCCGCTCCTGGGAACTTACCGGCGACCTTTCTCGTCGCGCAGCAGCTCAGTGGCGAGATTATCGGCTTCGTTGAGGTCGGGTTGCGATCGCATGCTGACGGCTGCGATCCTTCCCAGCCAGTGGGCTATATCGAGGGATGGTATGTAGAGCCTGGCTTCCGGCGAAGAGGCGTAGGCGCCCGATTGATCGCGGCCGCTGAGGCATGGGCAAAAGGTCATGGTTGCATCGAAATGGCTTCAGATACCTGGATCGATAACGCAGAATCCCAAATTGCCCATCAAGCTTTAGGATTCGAAGTAGTCGATCGATGCGTGCACTACCGCAAGCGTCTCTAACTCGCGAATCCACGTTGCTGAGCTGTTGCGCCTGGAACAAATTGCCTGGACCGCGCGTTGATCTGTGTAAAGGCGGCGTCCCCGGTTCGCAACAATAATGTGACAGGCCATCATCATGCAAACGCAAGTATCTTCAACAGCTCGTGCAACAGGCCATCCGCTATATCTGCTGATAGGCTTCTGGATTTGCGTTGCCATCTCCATTGCTGTCGTAGTTCGCAGGATGGTCTCCCTGCTTGGGCCTGCGAACGGCGCCCCCACGCCGGTTGCGAAGATCAATGCCACGTTCTCAAATCACGCAGCGCTAACCATGGCACATATCATTCCGGCCGCTGTGTTTGTTCTTCTGGCGGTTGCGGTGCTGTTTAGTTCAAGCAGCGGGAGATGGCTACAGTGGCTCTTTTTTGCTTTTGGCGCAATTACCGGCATTACTGCCTACGCGATGAATGCCTACGCGATCGGCGGCTGGGTAGAACAATCGGCTGTTCTCGTATTCAATACATGGTTTCTGGTATCGCTGAGCCGCGCGTTGTGGTTTTACCTTCGCGATGACCGTACAAAACAGCGCGAGTGGACCTCTCGCGCAATAGCTATTCTTCTTGGCATCGCCACCACTCGCCCTGTCATGGGACTCTTCTTTGCCACCAGCCCGCTTACGCACCTTTCACCCGATCAGTTTTTTGGAATCGCCTTCTGGATTGGTTTTTCGGTGAATGCATTGGTAATCGAACTCTGGCTGCATTCGAAACGGAGAGCACGATCCGTAGCATCCTCATGGACGTAACTCGACTGGGGTCCGGTACAAAGTCAGCTGCTGGAGCGCTGCAGAAAGTTGATAGCATCCTCCCATAGTTGCCGGATTATCGTGCCGGCCGGTTCGGCCCGAGCGAGCTTGGCAGACTGCCCAGCCCACATCTGCATGCGTTCGACGTCCCCGGCTTTTCGCGCCGCCTCTCGCATGGCGGCAGTTAGCCCGCGCTGAACCGGATACGGCGCCGGGCGAGGACCGATCGAGGCAGCACGGACAAATTCAGTGGCGATGCTTCGGCCTGGTCGCCCGCTGAACGCGCGAGTGATCATCGTTTCGTGCGCCTCCGTGGTCCTAAGTCTGTCTGCGTAGGAAGGCTGTGTCATGGCTTCCGGCGCTCGCAGCAGACCAGTTCCGATCTGGACCGCACTCGCACCCAAGATCAGAGCGGCAGCTACTTGCCGTGCATCGGCGATTCCTCCGGTCGCGATCACGGGTACGCTGACTGCGTCAACAATCTGAGGCACCAGAGCCATCAAACCGACCATCTGTTGCTCCGCCGCGTCTGGATCGAACGATCCACGGTGTCCGCCCGCCTCCATTCCCTGAGCAATAATGGCATCCGCGCCGGCCTCCTCGGCGGCTCTCGCTTCCGCAACGGTTGTGGCGGTCGCAAACCAGAGAATGTCTCGCTTCTTTATTTCTGAAATGAACTCGGCTGGGTACAGCCCCATGATCGACGAGATCACTTTGGGCGATGTGCTCAGCATGGCTTGAAACTGCGCCTCAAAGTCCGGCAGCACAGTGTTTCCCGCTTCTGGCGGAACCGGAGGTCCCCAGACTGCCAGAAAGTCGCGTTGGCGCTTTTCCAACTCAGGATTTCTCAGTGGCGCTGGACCCGGAATCCAAAGGTTCACCTGAAACTGGCCTTTACTTCCGGCTCGGAATTGTGCTGCCCAGGCTGTGATTTCATCCGGTTTCATCAGCAGCGCGCCGCACGCGCCAAGCCCGCCGGCGTTGGCGACCGCGATCGATAAGGACGGTGGACACGCTCCTGCCATGGGGGCCAGCAGGATCGGCAAACGAATACCGAGCCGGTCCGCGAAGCTTTCAGCGCGCGCACGTGGAGACGAATGCATGTTAGGCAACATGACAACCCTATATTGCCGGAATCGGTGCAGCGTAGGGCGTCCTATATCCCCGCGGCGCATCGTCGCGGTAGGCGGGGCGAGGTAAGTTCTATTAGTGGGACACTTGGTGCACCGTTGCGGCTGGGCCGAAAGCGATCCGCTGCTGTTGTCGTATCACGACGAAGAGTGGGGCGTACCGGTCTATGATAGTCGCGCGCTTTGGGAAAAGCTGATGCTGGACGGCTTTCAAGCTGGACTTTCCTGGTCAATTATCCTGCGCAAACGTGAAGCTTTGCGTCGGGCATTCAAGGATTTCGTGCCGGAGAAAGTCGCACGCTTCGGCGAGCCCGATATCCTCCGCCTGCTTGGCGATTCCGGCATCGTACGCTCCCGGGCAAAAATCGAAGCAACCATCGGAGGTGCTCGTGCCTACATCACTATGCAGCAGTCGGGGGAAGATTTTGGCACTTTTGTCTGGGGCATGGTGGGCGGAAAACCAATTCAGAACAGCGGTGATGTTCTGACCAAGACTCCCCTTTCGGAGGAAATCTCGAAGGCGCTCAAGAAGCGTGGCTTCAAATTCGTCGGGCCTGTCATTGTTTACGCGTGGATGCAAGCGGTCGGGCTTGTCAACGACCATACGGCTCGGTGCTTTCGCAGAAAGGCGGTGCGCGCCTTTGAGAGATAAACAAATCGCTCTAACCAATTTCAGTGGCCCTGTTGGCCAGCGCAGGAGGACTCTTCAGACCATCATCTGTCAAGTGGAGGCCGGCATTGTTTTCACGTAGACAGTTGCTTGGGCGGGCCGGTCTCTCCACAACGCTGGGTTTTGCCTCGACGTCGATGCGCGGCACAAAAGCGAACGCCCAATCCGCAGCGGTACGGTCGAATGCAGTATGGCCGGCAGCGGACCTTGTGGCCCGCGCCGAATCAATGAAACCTGCGCTAAACGAGGTAAGCCAGGCAGCGCAAAGCTTGATCAGGCCTGTCGCCGATCCTTCGCTGTACCTGCGATGGCGGATGGAGTCTGACGGGTCAATCGAGTCGCTCGCCTCCAGAACCTTCCGAGCCGGGGACAGCTTCATCCTCGATTTCGGAGGACATCGGACAGGTTATTTGTCCTACACGATAGAAGGCGTGGGCCGAAGCGTCGATGCCCCAGCCCGTCTTCGCATCACATTCGGCGAAGTTCCTGGCGACGTCGCAGAGCCGCTACATCCATACAAAGGATTTCTGAGCGAGGCATGGCTGCCGGAGGAGATCATTACAGTTGATTTCCTCCCGCAGAGAGTGCGAATGCCGCGCCGCTATGCGTTCCGATACGTGAAAGTGGACGTTATCGCGACGTCTCCGAACTATGCGGCACGTTTCAGTGATTTTACGGCGCACGCTGTCACATCTGCATCCGGCGTAATCGCCCCGCTGCCGGACACCGTGCCCGAGAATCTGCGGCGCATCGATGCAATCAGTCTCGCCACTTTGCGCGACTGCATGCAGACGGTCTTTGAAGATGGGCCTCGGCGTGATCAGCGGCTGTGGATTGGCGACCTGCGGCTGCAGGCGCTCACGAACTACGCGACTTATCGTAACTTCGATTTGGTGCGGCGCTGCATGTATCTTCTGGTGGCGTACCAGCGCGAGGATGGATTGCTGCACGCCGATGTGTTCGAAAAGCCTCAACCAAGGGCAGCCGGCGACGTTTGCTTGGATTACGCTGCTCTCTTCGTGGCAGTCCTCGCCGATTACGTCAAGGCGTCAGGCGATACGGCGGCCGGGAGGGAACTGTGGCCGGTAGCGCAGCGCCAATTAGAGATCGTCTCGAAGAATCTGGACGGTAACGGGCTGTTTGTCGATCCGAAGAACGTTTGGATCTTCATAGACTGGCAGCCAAAGCTGGAGCGGACAGCCTCGATGCACGGCATTCTCCTCTACTGCTATAGGCGAGCGCTGGAACTGGCGCGTACGCTCAAGGACGATCGTGCAGCGAGCGACTACGCCCAAATGGCCGCCAAGATGGCCGCGGCCGGTCGTGCTGCTTTTTACGATCCGCAGCGGAAGGTCTTTATCAGCGGAGCTTCGCGCCAAGTGTCTTGGGCGTCCCAGGCATGGCTGGTTCTGGCAGGCGTCGAAAGTGGCGACATAGCGGCTACGGCTCTCCGCAATGCCATGTCGGATTCGAATAGCGTACGGCCGGGCGCACCATACATGTATCACTACGTCGTCAGTGCCCTGTTAGAGTGTGGCCAGCGGGAAACAGCCGCGAAGCTGATTGAGGAGTACTGGGGCGCCATGGCGGCGGATGGGGCCGATACTTTTTGGGAAGTGTTCGATCCGGCCGACTCGCGCATGTCGCCCTATGGGGACGTTCACATCAACAGCTTCTGTCATGCCTGGAGTTGCACGCCGGCTTACTTCCTTCGGACCCCGGAACTGCTCGGGTCGCACGTGCGGAAAAGCGCACACGGTCCAATATCGGAGTAAGTCATGGTTTGTAAACTGAAACTGACTTGCGAGTTGTCTCTCTATTAGCCAGCGCTACCGAAATTGTCTGCGCTCTCGGGGCCGGCGAAGCTCTTGTCGGGCGATCGCACGAGTGCGATAACCCGGGCTGGGTCAAACAGCTTCCGCTATGCAGCGAGCCGGCATTCGACGTGTCGGTCTCAACCCGCGAAATTGATACCGAGGTGCGGCGGCGAATTCGAGGCGGGGAGCCGATCTACAAAGTTCATACGGACCTGATTCGCTCTCTTGTGCCGGATCTGATCCTGACCCAGACACATTGCCATGTCTGCGCAGTGACTCCCGGCGATGTTGAACGCGGTAGTGACTGCATGCCGGCGGCCCGTATGCTGGCCCTGAGCGCGAGCTCCGTTGACGAAGTTTTCGCCTCCATCGCGCAGATCGCTGAGGCGCTGGACTTATCAGACCAGGGCAGGCAGTTAGTTCAGCAAGAGCGAATGCGGCTGGCACAGCTTTGCCGTGAGACACACGATCTGCGCCGCCCAAGTGTCGTTGTTTTGGAGTGGACGGACCCCGTCTTCCCGATGAGTAATTGGGGACCGGAGCTGGTCAGTGCAGCCAACGGCGAACTGGCGCTCGGCAAGCAGGCGCAACATTCTCATGCGATTCCCGCAGAGCAGGTGAGGGAAGCGGACCCCGAATACCTCATCGTCGCGCCTTGCGGTTTCAACCTCGAGCGAACGATAAAAGAGCTCGCAGTTCTCGAGCGCTATCCCTGGTGGGGAGAGTTGAGAGCAGTTCGCGCCGGCAAGGTTGCCTTCGCTGATGGGAACCTGTACTTCAACAGGGCAGGCGTGACGGTTGTCAGGACCGCCGAGATTCTCGCCGAAATCCTGCACGGAGTCATAACCGGCGAGCGCTCCGAAGGGAGTGCCTGGTGCTGGATGCGGAACGTCCGCTAGCGTCTCATGAGATGAAACGCGATCTCCCGGCCAAGGCCATATTTCAGCGCCATAGAAATCCACAGAGCCGCAAATGGCTCGAGTAGCCTCGCCTGCGTGAGCGGGCCCGCATCGACGGCATCGAACCCGATCTGTGCAATCAGTTCGCCGGCCGTCTTCTTTGCGTCCGCATCGTCACCACAGTAGAGCATGGTGGCGGCTTGATTACCGAATTTCGGATTGGCCATTACATTGAAGCCGACAGTGTTGAACGCTTTCACTACGCGGGCTCCCGGCGCCCAACCCGCTACCATTTCGGCCCCGGACGTATTGAGGCCGGTTTCCAGGCTCAGATCCGGTCCCAGCGGATTGGTCGCGTCGATAAGAACCTTGCCTTCGAGATTTCCGGCAGATTGTAAGGCGTCGCGCGTTGCCGCCCACGGTGTCGAGAGTAACAGCACGTCACTCGTTTTCACCGTATCCGCCGCCGAAGCTACCGAGGCATTTTTTCCCGCCTCGGACAGCAGCTGTTGCACCTTATCCGACTTTGGATTGCGTGAACTGAACACCACAGTCTGGCCCGCTTGCGCCCACTTTGTGCCAAGCGCGCCGCCTACATTTCCTGAGCCGATGATTCCGATTTTCATGATCCCCTCTGCTGATTAGAGACGATCCGTTATCAGTTGGCTGCGCCTAATTTGCGGGGGCGGGAACCGATGAAACCAAAATAGGCAATGAAAACGTAGCAGGCGAGCGGGACGGCCATCGCCTCGGCCATGCTCTGCGTGTGTTCGAAGACTAGGCCGATGAGTGGCGTGAATACCGCGCCGCCGATGATCGCCATCACCAGCAACGATCCGCCAAGCTTCGTGTTCGGCCCGAGATCCCTCAGCCCCAGGGCAAAAATCGTCGGGAACATCAATGACATAAAAAAGCTGGTGAGAAAGATGGCCCATAACCCTAACCATCCCGGGAAGAAGATGCCGATGGCGACCAGCCCTATGTTGATCACGCTGTAGGCGCCCATCAGTTTATTCGGATGAATAAAGCGCATCAGGTAAGTTGCAGTGAACCGGCCGGCTGCAAACGCCACCAACGTACCCGTGAGAAAGTAACCAGCGACTCTCTCCGGCTGATGTGCGTAATCCTGGACATACTGAATGAAGTAACTCCAGGTTCCAACCTGCGCGCCCACATAGAAAAACTGCGCAATTACCGCTTGAAGAAAATGCGGGTACTTTAGAAGCTCGCTGTAGCGACCGTGCTGGCCTTGGTGCGGTCCTTCTTTCTCCTCGCCGA
Source organism: uncultured Acidobacteriaceae bacterium (assembly GCA_963846185.1). Lineage (GTDB taxonomy): Bacteria > Acidobacteriota > Terriglobia > Bryobacterales > Bryobacteraceae > Bog-105. The sequence continues at coordinate 149,144 of CAWJVA010000010.1, forward strand.
GCTTCGGGAATGTGGTTCGCGCGATCAGAGCTGCCCACAAGAACACAACGATGCCGAGGATGAGATACGGCATGATCACACGCATCGTCTCTTGCCGCAGAATCGCTGAATACTGACCCGTAACTTTCAAGGCAGCGACCTCCTGGGGCGTACGTTCGATCCCTGAAAAAATGAAGACGGTTCCTACCAATACGCCGCAGATAGATCCCAAGGGATTGAAAGCCTGCGAAAAGTTCAGCCGCCGCTCCGTGCTGTCCGGATCTCCGATCTGTGCAATAAACGGGCTCGCTCCTGTTTCGAGAAAGGCGAGACCACTCGCAATCACGAACAATGCGAAGAGAAACGATCCATAGCTCTGAATGAGCGCGGCCGGCCAGAAGAGAAAACAGCCTGCACCATACAACGCCAGCCCGACCAGGAGACCGCTCTTGTACCCAAACCTGCGCATGATCAGGGCTGCCGGCGTCGAAAGCAGAAAATACCCGAAGTAGAACGCTGATTGAACAAGACCGGCCTTGAAACGCGTGATCTCAAACGACGTCATGAAATGTCGAATCAGGACATCATTCAGGTTGTTTGGAATGCCCCAGAGGAAAAAGAGCGCGGTTACCAGGAAGAACGGGACAGCGTTTTCGCGCGAGAAGAGCGGGTGTTTCGATTCTCCCGGAACTCTGGCGGGTGGTTGTATATTCAGGCTCGTGTTCATGATGTGGGTTGGAGTCAGGCGGATTCGAGAATCATGTTTGCGTACTGGACAGTATCAGCGGTTCGGATCAGCCCGATCGCGCGAGGGACCCGCGTCTTGAACGATTCATGCGGCTCATACATGACGGCAAGTTCGTCCAGCGCATTTTCAAACTCGCGCTTTGTCGTGGCTTCGTTTATCGACAGGAATTCCTGAGCCATGAAGATCCGGCCTATGGAAAAGTTGCCCCGAATTGCCCGCAACACGTCCAGCACGCGCGGGATGTCGTCGGTTAGTGAGATGTCTATCGTCTCGATTTGAGGCCAGAAAGGGAAGCCGCGATCGGCTATCACCAGCGTGTTTGTGTGCCTGACACGGCTGATCAGAGAATTGATACCCGGGTTCAGAATGCCGGCCTTCAGCACTGCCGCTCCATGGTTCATTCAGCATATCCGGTCCGTGGAGAGCCGCGGCTGCGTACACTACCATAGGTGACGAATGAGTCGTGAGTTCGAGCTCGATGCTTCACGCATTAACGAAGGACGCGATCGCACCGGCGCCCGGAGCCGCTGGATTCGAATCATGCCGCCCGTTTTCATTACGTACAGTCTGGCGTACCTCGATCGGGCGAATTACGGTTTCGGCGCCGCGGCCGGTATGGCCAAAACGCTGAACATTACGGCTTCCCGCTCCGCTCTGCTCGGGGCGTTGTTCTTTCTCGGCTATTTCCTGTTCCAAGTGCCGGGGGCATCGTATGCGCGGCGTCACAGCGTCAGGACGCTCGTGTTCTGGACCCAGCTTGCCTGGGGAACGCTCGCGGCCCTCACTGGAGTAATCCGTAATTTCTGGCTGCTCGCAATGGACCGCCTGCTGCTTGGTGTCGCTGAGAGCTTCATCCTTCCGGCTTTGTTGATCTTGTTGACCGACTGGTTCACGGCAGAGGAGCGATCGCGCGCCAACACGCTGTTGATACTTGGGAATCCAATCACCGTGCTCTGGATGTCAGTTGTAACGGGTTACCTCATCAAGGTCGTGGGATGGCAGATGGCTTTCGTTCTGGAAGGCATCCCGGCCGTGATTTGGGCGTTCTTCTGGCTGAAACTGATTGACGACAATCCCGAGCACGCAGTATGGCTGAAGACGGAAGCCCGCGCCGAGCTTACCGCTACGCTGGCGAAAGAGCAGCACAAGCTTCCGCCGGTAGCACGTGTGGCGGATGCGTTGAAAATGCCGAGCGTCCAGCTCTTGGGCGTGCAATTTTTCCTCTGGAGCGTCGGCGTATATGGCTTCGTTCTTTGGCTTCCTAGCATCATTCAAGCGGGAGCTGCCCGAGGAATCGGCATCACCGGCTTGTTGAGCGCGGCGCCGTATCTGTTTGCTGCCCTGCTGATGCTGGTGGTTTCACAACGATCGGACAAAGCTCGCGAAAGAAAACGATATATCTGGCCTTTCCTGATGGCGGCGGGCGCCGCATTTTTTCTCTCGTTCATCACGGTTGGGCAGAGCTTTTGGCTCGCTTATGTGTTCCTTGTTGTGGGCGGCGCCGGAATGTACGCGCCCTACGGTCCTTTCTTTGCGTATGTGCCCGACATGCTGCCGCGCAACGTCTCCGGTCAGGCGATGGCGTTCGTCAACAGCATGGGCGCTTTAGGCGCATTTGCCGGCGCCTGGTTCGTCGGCCTTCTCCAATCTGCAACTCACAGCTCGGAAGCGAGCTTTCTCGCAATGGCGGTAGCCACCTTCGTTTCCGGTTTGCTGATGCTGTTCGTCCGTTCGCCGCGGCGGGCAAGAGTATAGTGTCTGGGAGCGGTCTATAGATACAGGAGATTACTTTGACTGAATCGAACCGAAGAAAGTTTATTGCGAAAGGCGCTGGAGCTGCGGCCATTGTCGGCGCGGCTGCTGTTCCAGCGAGCGCCCAATCGGCCGCGACCGGGAAACGCGTCGTCTATCCGAATGGTAAGAAGCCGGAAAACCCGCTGTTTAGTTCCATAGTGGTCTATGGCAATCTCGTCTTCCTCGCCGGCGTCGGTGCACACTTCGAAGGGGACATAAAGGCGCATACGAAGCACGTGTTGGATGAGATCCAGAAGAACCTGGAGGCTGCGGGCTCTTCGATGGACAAAGTTCTGAAATGCCAGGTTTACCTTGCCGATCTCAAGGACTACGACGGTATGAACGAAGTGTTTCGAGGCCGCTTCGGACCAGAGCCGCCGGTAAGAACTACCACCGCGGCGGCCGGCGTTCCGGGTAAGTCGCTCGTCGAGATCGACGTCATTGCTTACATCTAGCGCCGCCTAGAGCCGGCCAAATTTTGCAACCGCCTCGCGAATGGATTTGTACTTCTCGATGAACGGGAGCATGCTGTGTTCGCTGTCATCGAGTTGCTGGGCTTTCTTGAGCACATCTGCCGCATGCTCGCGAGGAACAACTGCGACGCCGTCCATATCGCCAACCACGATATCGTTGGGCCGCACATCGACGCCCGCGCAGGTTACCGACACGTCCTTACCGGCGAAACGAAAGTGATTAACCGTCGTGGACGGTACAACGCCGCGGCTGAAAACAGGGAACTGTAGCTTCGTGATTTGAGGCGTGTCGCGGATGCCGCCATCGACGACGGCGCCCGCGAGTCCGCGAAACTTCATCGCTGTGCTCATCAGGCCGCCCACCCCCGCGTAGTCTGATCCGTCTTCCACCTCCATAACGTAAACCGACCCCGCAGGCGCTTCATCGATTGCATCGAGCATGCCCTGTAGCGCCTTCGAGCCATCCGTGTTCTCTTCCTTTTTGAGCAGCACAGTCACCGCTGGTCCGGCAAACTTCGTCGCGTTTAGCGGGCGCATCTCATGCGACATATAAGCGCGTTTGCCGTATAGCTGCTCCATGGCGTCAGACACGGAAGCGACCTCCACCAATCGGAATCCTTCAATCAGCCGATCGTCGGGGCTTGCGGCTGCGTGGCTCTTCAAAGCGACGGCTATGAGGAAAACCGCGGCCGCGAGCAGAAGACCAAACAACTTTCTCATTGAGATCAGGCGAGGCGAATCCGGTCGACGTTGATCTTGTCATCGGCAAACACGCCGAGGCCCAGCATACCGGCGATCTCAATATGCTCAACCTGGCAGTTCAGATAATGGCTAGCGCCATCAGGCTTCGAAAGCGCAACGGTTGCCATCCCCATCTCCTGACGCTTGGCGTCGATGACTTTCAAGCCCGTCTTATCCAGCGCAACCGGGTCTGTTCCGAAATACATCGTCTTCGTTTCCCAGATGTACTGAGGCTTGCCGGACGGACCTCCGTGGTACGAAGCCCGCACCGCGTCCACGACATGCAAGACCACTTTCTGTCTGATCACAGGAAGGCTGACAACAGACGGGATAAACACGCCGCACGCGTTCGCTGTCGGCGTAATGTGACTCCGGTTCACGTTATTCACAAAGCCGTGAGACATGTTCTTCAGCGTGATCGTCACACCCGCCGATTGATGATGCTTCAGAACGGGAAGATTGATGATCTTGTTGACCTGCGTGGTTACGATCTTGGCTACATACGAGCGGCGTGAATGCGGGTTGGCCGGATCATCACCAGGTTTGATAATGGCCATCTCCATAAAGTGATCGTGCGTCGTAGCCGCCCATGTCGAGTTGCACGTTGTCGTAATGCGGTGAGGCCGCAGCAAAGCGCGCGCCCGGCCGAACCCATTTGTCCATGCCGCAAGCGATTGCCTCCTCGCGGTAGCGATTGAAGATTACAATGTCGCTGTCAGGCACGCCGGCCTGGTTCAGCCCGTCCATAATGGCGTGCATGACGGTCACATCGGAGCACAAGCCGGGGCCACCGACGGGACTTACTTTGATGCCCACCACGTCGCCCTTGGTAAACATCGATCGCCATGCATCCTGCGCAGTCGGAGCTCCCGTCAGAGCCGTCATTCCGCGTTCTACCATCTGGTGAACCGGCTCTTTTTGATATGCGCCGGAGGCGATGCATCCCGAATGCTCAACAGCAATAACGCGGCCGGCATAAGGACCGGGCAATCCCAGATTTCCTGTCGGTGCGGCGCTGCTGCGCGATTGCATGAGCGCGGCAGTGGCGCCCAGAAAAGCAGTTTCAAGGAACTCTCTGCGGCCGGTGTACATACGTCTCTCCTCGTGTCTTCGCTCGAATGGACTGCATTCAGTTTATCGTCGCGATACTATGATCTGCTTCGATGCATTTCATTACCACGAGACTGTCTCAACTCATAACAAACGCCCCGCGCCTTCTGCTCTTATGTATTTTGATTACCTCGCTCCCCGCAAATATGCCTGCTTTTCAGCGAGCTCAGTACGACCTTGTGCTGCAGGGCGGGCATGTGATCGATGCGAAGAATCACATCAGCGCAGTCCGCGATGTGGCGATTCGCAATGGCGTCATCGCTGCCGTTGCAGACCACATTGACGCTTCGAGTGCTCTGAAAACCGTCGAGCTCAAAGGGCTCTACGTCACGCCCGGACTGGTCGATATCCACGTACACGTCTACTACACAACGGGCGAACGCGATTCGTACGCGGGCGACAACAGCGTTCCTCCGGACGGATTCACATTTCGTGTTGGCGTGACCACGGTCGCAGACGCGGGCTGTGCGGGCTATCGCAATTTCGAGGATTTCAAGGAGCACGTCATCGATCGATCTAAAACCCGCGTCCTGGCTTTCCTGAACATTGTCGGTGCGGGCATGCGCGGTCCGAAGTACGAAGACAATCTGGCCGACATGGATCCGAAGCCCGCGGCTGAGATGGCGAAGCGCTATCCAGGCTTGATTGTCGGCATTAAAACCGCACACTATTCCGGGCCCGAGTGGACTCCGGTCGAAAATGCCGTTCAGGCCGGCACCATGGCCAATATTCCGGTCATGGTCGACTTCGGTGCAAACAAACCGGAGAGGCCGATTCAGGTGCTGCTAACCCAAAAGCTGCGGCCCGGCGACATCTATACGCACTGCTACTCAGGACTCCGCAACGAGCTGCTGCCCGATGGCAAGCTCAATCCGGGGATGTGGGAAGGCCGCAAGCGAGGCGTGATCTTCGATGTCGGTCATGGCGGTGGCAGCTTCGCCTGGCGCATCGCGGTGCCAGCCATCCAGCAGGGATTTCTTCCCGATTCTATTTCGACCGATCTGCACATCGGCAGCATGAATGCCGGAATGAAAGACATGCTGAACCTCATGAGTAAGTTCTTGGCACTGGGACTCTCGGTGGACGAAGTCATCGCCCGTTCCACCTGGAACCCGGCTCACGAGATTCATCATGACGAACTCGGCAATCTCTCGGTGGGTTCTCCGGCCGACGTCAGCGTGCTTCGTCTGGAAAACGGAGATTTCGGGTTCACCGACATGTATGGCGCGCGCATGAACGGTAACCAGAAGCTCGAGTGCGAAATGACCGTGAAGGGCGGAAAGATCGTTTATGACTTGAACGGAATCAGCCGTCCGGACTGGAAGACTCTGCCGCCGAACTATACAGCCGTGGGGGACCCGCGCTGGGATGGCCTGAATCCCGCGAGTAAAAAGCCCTGACGTTTACTTCTGATCCTGCTGCTTTTGCAGGTTCGGCATGAAGCCTCGCGCTTTTGTCGGCAGGCTGTACACCGAGTGCGTCGCCGTGATGTAGAGAGTGCTGTAATCTTTCCCGCCCCAGGCCAGATTTGCGGGTTGTTCCGGTATCACGATTGTGCCGATGTGATTACCTTGTGGGTCCCACACCCAGATGCCTTTCGGCCCCGTGACGTACAGGTTGCCGCTCTGATCGACGCGCATTCCATCTGGAACTCCCCCTGGCTCGTCTTCGCTCCCGAACACGCGCCCATTGCTGACGGCGTCATCCGGTGACACATCGAAGATGCGGATGTCTTTGCGGTCGTCATCGTCGACGTACAGATGCTTGCCATCAGGTGAGAATGCGAGCCCGTTGGGCTGCCCGATGTCTTTTATGAGCAGCCGCACGCTTCCGTCGGTCCCAAGCCGGTAGACGCCTTGAAACGGAGTCTCCTGTTTCTCGCCTTTCGGCAGATCTAGTGTCGGATCGGTGAAGTAAAGCGCCCCATCAGGCCCCACGACCACGTCATTCGGGCTATTAAATCGCTGTCCTTGATAGCGATCAGCCAACACTGTGTACTTGCCGTCAGGAGCGACGCGGATGATTGCTCGCAGAACGCTCGCCGTGTCGATTAACTTCTGCTGCGGATCTAGCGTGTTGCCATCGGGATCGCCGAGCGAAAGGAGCGTTTCCTTCCGCCCGTCCAGGTAAACACGATAGATCTTGTTTTGTTCTTCATCACTGACGTAGAGAAATCCGGCCGGGTCCCAAACCGGTCCTTCCGTAAAACCGAAACCGGTCGCGACGGTCGTCAATTTTGCATCATGATCGAAAAGCTGCCAGAACGCAGGCGCATTCGCGATCAGCTCGAAATTCCGTGGCGTCTTCGGCGCGTCCTGAAAGGGAAATCCCGCCAGCAGCAGAAGCATTAAAAGCATCAGTTACTCATCCTCGTCCTTTGCAGCATTCGACGGCTTTCCGGCGGCCGATTTAATGAGATAACTAACCACGTCGTCTACGCCGCTTTTTCCTAACTGAACCTCATAATTGGATGGCATCAGCGACTGCGCCGGACGCTCGATGCGAGCAAGCCTGGATCTTTCGAACATATGAAAGTTGCCATCAGGCGTTTGCATTTGCAAGGAAAAGTTGTCCTCGTTTCGGATTACTCCCGTGTACTTCGCCCCAGAGCGGGTTACAACGATAATCGGCCCGCGCCGCGGATCGAGGTCCTTGTTCGGGTCGACAATGGCTTCACGGATCTCAGCAGCGGTATGAGTGCTGCCGTAAGCTGACAGATCTGCTCCCAGAAATCCGCCGTGCCCATTCATCATGTGACAGCTCGAGCAACCGGCGGTCCCGAAGAACAGTGAACGGCCGCGCTCCGGGTCGCCGGGCGACGAGACTGTCTTCCCTCCGCCCTGCAGCGTTCGCAAATATTGCAAGACAGCCCGTATCTGCTCTTCGCTCAGTGTGGAAGCAAATCCGGGCATACCGGCCGACGGGATACCGGAGCGCACGATCCGCAGCAAATCGCGATCAGAAAGTGCCTGGACCTTCGGTTCGGTCGCAATGTTGGGTGCGTGCTCACCGCCGCGGCCATCCAAACCGTGGCATGCCGCGCAGGTCGAACTGAAGATCTGCGGACCGGTCTGCTGGCCTTCAGCGCAGACCGCGAAACAGGCCAGAATCAGCGCAAAGGACAATGATCGCTTGCTCACGCGCGCCTCAGTTGCAATCTCAATGTTTCCAGCCCGTTACTGAGGCGCGACCGTAAGGGAGCGCTTCGATGCATCATTTTGCGACGGAAAGTAATTAGAAAGATCAGTCTACACCGGCATCAGATCGCCCGCATCAAACGTTTGCGGTTACCATAGCGAAAAAATGCCTTGTGCGCGCGTTTTCAATGCAATCGTCTTTTGTCTGCTTCTGCCTTGCACAATGATGAGCACGGGCGACAGCTCGTCGATTTGCATCAATGTTCGTCCCGCGGACCTTCTCGTCACGCCTAGCGGCGCTAATTGGCCCTCTTACAACGGCGATTACACGGGGCGCAGATATTCGAGCCTGAACCAGATCACACCGGAAAACGTTCATCAGCTACAGGCGCAGTGGGTCTTTCATTCGCCCAACTCCAACCATCTCGAAGGCACTCCGGTCGTCGTAGACGGCCTGATGTTCATGACTTCAGCCAACGATGCTTTCGCCATCGACGCACGAACCGGACGCATTGTTTGGCACTATTCTCGTCCAGTAACGGAAGGGCTGATCGATGATGCCTCCGCGCATCACAACCGCGGAGTCGGGCTGCTTGGCTCGAAGTTGTATATGGAAACCGACAACGCCCATCTCCTATGCCTCGACGCGCGCTCCGGGCATCTGCATGTGGGACGTTGCCTATGCGACCGGAAACAAAAACTATGGGGCAACCAGCGCGCCCTTGGTCATCAAGGACAAAGTGCTGGTCGGAACGTCCGGCGGTGATGACGGAGTGCGCGGATTCATTGCTGCATTTGACGCGGAGTCGGGCAAAGAACTTTGGCGCATTGTGGACCATCCCGGCGCCGGGCGAATTTGGCTCTTCGAGTTGGCCGGGAGAGATGTACCTGCGTGGCGGTGCAACCACCTGGATGCCCGGTACATACGATCCCGAGCTGAACACGGTCTACTGGGGAACCAGCAACGCGGCTCCTGATTTCGATGGTGACGCTCCGGCCGGGAGACGATCTCTACACCGCGTGCCTGCTGGCCATCGATGCCGGATACCGGCAAGTTGAAATGGTATTTCCAGTTCACGCCGCACGATCTCTTCGACTATGACGCGACGGAGACGGCTGTGCTGGTCGACGGGGAGTACAACGGCATTCGGCGCAAGCTGCTGGTCGAGGCGAATCGTAACGGATATCTGTATCTCCTCGACCGAAGCAATGGAAAGTTTCTCTCAGCGATCCCCTTTGTCAAAAAACTGAACTGGGCGTCGGGAATCGACGCGAACGGGCGTCCCATTCGCACCGGCATCAAACCGACTGCCGAAGGAAGCTTGATCTGCCCGGACATGACGGGCGCGACCAACTGGTTCTCGCCGTCCTACAACCCTTCCACTCATTTGTTCTACTTCATGGCGCTTGAGAGTTGTCAGTTATTTTTCACTAAACCCCAGCGTTTGAAGAAGGCCGGGAATTCTATGCCACAGGTGTCAAGCGTGCTCCCGGGCAGCACGGTCAAAAGATTCTCGTGGCCTACGATCCGCGCAACGGGCAAGCTCGCCTGGCAATATCCACAAATCGGGTCCGGCAACTCGTGGGGTGGCACTATGACCACCGCCGGCGGGCTGGTTTTCTTCGCAAACGACGCGGAAGGCTTCGAAGCGGTAAATGCCAGGACGGGTGAGTCGCTGTGGCACTTCAACACCGGTCAATCCATGCACGCGTCGCCCATGAGCTTTGCCGTGAATGGCAAGCAATACGTCGCCATTGCATCCGGCAGCGACTTGTTCACTTTCGCGTTGCCATAGAATCGCAGAGATGAATCCAGGCACAACTACGCGCGCAATCCTGTACCTTTCCGGGTTTCTTATTTCTGCGTCCTACCTCCAAGCGCAGCCGCCCTGTGTGGTCACAGAACCACGAGCCAGTTTCACCATCCATCACGTAACCGGTGAGCCGAAGTTGAATCTGGATCCCGAAGCGCAAGTGTGGAAAGATGCATCCGCGGAGTCGATGTCGAAGGACTGTACGCGACAGATTGACTACCCGAACATCAAAAGCGAGATTCGCGCCTTCTGGACCGATACCGATCTATACTTGCTCTTCCGCTGTCCCTACACGGTCCTGAATGTTTTTCCCGCTGACAACAGCAAGGAACACGTGGGCCTCTGGGACCGCGACGTCGTCGAGATGTTTCTCGGCGACGACTGGACCAATATCCGGCACTATCGCGAGTTTGAAATTGCGCCTACGGGCGACTGGATCGATCTGGCCATCGATCTGGACCACCAGAGCTATGACCACAATTGGAGATCCGGCTGGCAGACGATGGCGCGCATCGATGAAGCGAATAAGGTCTGGTATGCCGGCGCAAAGATTCCCTTATCGGCAGTGAGCGCCAGTCCGGTTCAGGACGGCACGAAATGGCGCATGAATCTCTATCGCATCGAAGGCCTCGGGCCCGATTCGCAGCGGCATTTTCTTTGCTGGCAGCCGACCTGTGTTCAAAAACGCGATGCGAATCACGTCCCCGAACACTTCGGCACGCTCATTTTTGCGCAGTAATCAAGCCCGGTTCCGGGCGTTGTTTAGTACCTCGCGGAGCCGCCGGCCGACGATCAGGTCTTCTCCGTCCTGCAGTGTCATCGAAACGATTTCGAGCTGATTCTTCGGCGGTTCGTGCTTGAGGTCATCCCGTTCCTCGGCCGCGGAAACCATGCTGGGGTTGCTGTTCGTTAGAACTTCAATGCGTGGATTTCCGTCACGAAGCTGCTGGTCGCATTGCGCCACCGTCAACCCGAACTTCTGTTCGTCCCAGTTCACGCGCAGAGTCGGATAGCTGTTTCCTTCCTCCGGGATGTAGATTTTCGTGCTTACTCCCGGAACGGTCTCGACCAGCTTCGCGATCCTCTGGACGCGCGCGTTCCACTCCCGGTTCAGCGCGTTAAGATCGAGCCTCTGCCAGGTCTCCACCGCCGTGAGCATGCCGATCATTTCTTCTTTGCCCACCTTCATCGGCCGGCAGATCGAGCCTTCATAGGGGTTGTAATTGTGAATGGCCGCATCGATCAGATCTTTACGGCCCAAGCAGAATACCCGCGCACTGCGGCCCCCGCATGCCTTTGCCGCCGCTAAAACAGTACAGATCGACGCCCATTTTCGCGTAGCGGGACAGATTCTCAAAGGGCGGGATGCCGGCCGCATCGTCCAGCAGCAGCGGAACTTTCGCGCGGCGCGTCATCTCGAGCGCTTTCGCCAGCTTGTCGTCCCGCCAGGTGGTGTAAACCATCGCCGTCTGGCCGTGCAGCGTGGCGGGCAACTCATCGAGCGTGTTGGCGATCACTAGTTTCGCGCCCGCCAGCCGTATCGCGCTGTCGAAGGCATTTCTTCCGCCCAGCATCACCACCTCGTTCTTCAGTCCAGTCGTGTCCGGCAAGCCGCCAGATCTTTTCCGGATCCGATCCCGCGATGCAAGCCGCCGTGGCCGCCGCCATCGCGCCCGCCGAACCGGACGTGACCATGCGCGGATTCAGCGCCCGAAAGAGCCGCCAATTTCTTTCCAACGCCCGCCTGCAGCTCGAAAATGTCAACAAACTGCCGTGACGCCGCCTCCATCGCGTCGCGAACCTCTGGGAATATCAGCGAGCCGCTCAGATACGTCCAGGTTCCCCGAGCATTGATCAGCGGCCGCACTCCGATGCGCTCATAGACGTTCGAAACACTCCCTGTCGCAGCGGCAAGCCTTTGTGACATCTCCTTCAGAGCGATTGCTCCAAAGACCGGGGCGGCCGCCGCCCACTTCACAAAAGTGCGCCGTTGTTCAGAGACGTGTGACATCTTCGACTACTGTAGACTAATGCCCCGGCGTCGATTCCTTCGCATACTTACCCCGCTCGTCCTCTCTGTTTTGTCTGTAACTGCAGCCGATAAGGCCGAAAGGACAGTGGATCCCACTTTTCTGCACCGCAATCTCGCCTCCGCCGTAGAGAAGAACTCCGACCTCACAACCACCAGCTGCCATTACAAACCGCTCTTCGGCGAGGGCGACTCGCAAACGTCGATCGTGGTGGGCGTCGCGCGTTTCGGCGAAGCGATCGTGGACCCGAATGGGACGTGCGCCACCGTCAGCTATCCGGAGGAAGATCAGATCTACGTCGTGCTGGATGGAAATGGGTCAGCCAAATACGGAAACGAAAGCGTCAGCTTGCGGAAAGAGGATTATGTGTATCTGCCCGCGTCCGTTCCGCACTCGCTAATGAATAGTTCGGCCACTCCGCTGAGCGTGATTGTCATGGGTTTTCGCACGAAAGGCTTCGAAAAAGCTCCGCTGCCGCCGCATGCGCTGAAAAGCAACATCGAGGATGTCAAAACGCAGCCCGTCAGTGGTCATCCGAGCTCCACGTTGTATCGCCTGCTCATGGGAGATGTCGATAGCAAGCGTGACCGGATCGCCGCCGGAAAGGTCATGACGAGCCTTTTTCTCATGGAGATCGCTCCGGGTGGAACCAACTTTCCCCATCATCACGAACGCGAGGAGGAGATCTATCTCGTTCTGGACGGGCACGGGGACATGGTCGCGGGCGGAGGAATGGACGGTATCGAAGGCCGTCATCCAGCACGCGCTGGTGACACGTACTTCTTCCGCCTGAACTGCACAGTGGGCTACTACAGCGCCGCGGGCGCGCGATCCCGGATCCTGGCGGTCCGTTCCTGGTACCCGGGCATGGCTATAGCCGGTATGCAGCACTAACGGTTATCAAACCAACCCATGGCAAACGTTTGCTAATGCGAAATTTACTTGACAGCCGGGCAGATCTCCGGTAATCTCCGTTCAACACACTACTCGACACTTTTGGGAGGTCCTGCGCTATGAGGCAGAGCTTGCTCTTGGCTCTGGTCGCACTGGGTATCGGCGCGTCGCATCTGTTCGCCGACGTCACGGGAGCGATTTTAGGTACAGTTCGCGACAGTTCAAATCTGGTTGTGGTGGGGGCTACAGTCACCGCGACCAATACGGCTACAAATTTCACCCGGGAGACCGTGTCTTCCTCTAACGGTGAATACCACTTGCTTGCTCTACCCGCCGGACAGTACCGGGTGACCGCGACGGCGCCCGGGTTTGAGCAGTTCATTGCAACTGGCATCGAAGTGAAAGTGAATGACGAGCTGCGCATCGACGTGACCCTGAAGGTCGGAACAGTCAAAGAGGCCGTCACCGTTGAAGCAAACACGGTTCAGGTTGAGACGGAGAGCACGCAGCTCGGCCAAGTGATTGGCACCAAGGAGATCCTTTCGCTACCGCTGAACGGGCGCAGTTACATCGACCTTCTTGGGCCTGCAGGCCGGGGTCGCGCCAACTACCTCCGGTTCCATGCAGCAGGACCGGCCCGTTTCCGGCATGCTTTCGTCCGGAAATATCTCTGTCAATGGGCAGCGGGAAACCGCAAATGCCTTTCTGGTGAATGGCGGGGACGTGAGCGAAGGAAGAAATCAGGGCGCCGGCTTGATTCCGAACCTCGATTCCATTCAGGAATTCCGCCTGATTACGAACGGCTTCGACGCGGAATATGGCAAATACAGCGGCAGCGTCATGAATGCCATTACCAAAGGCGGCACGAACAGCATTCACGGCGACGTCTTCGAGTTTCTTCGGAACGACGATTTCGATGCCCGCAATTTCTTCGATCCCACCAAGGCCGAGCTGAGGCAGAACCAGTTCGGATATGCCGTTGGCGGTCCGTTCTGGAAAAACAAACTGTTCTGGTTTTCCGATTATCAGGGCACCCGGCGAGTGTCAGGCGCGAGTACTGGCCTGGTGCCTGTTCCTTCTGTGGCACAGCGAAACGGCAATTTCGATCCGAGCACATTTGCCGACGCAAACGGAAATCCGACTGCGGTCAATGGCTCGTATTGGGCGTCTGTGCTCTCCCAGCGCCTCGGGTATTCAGTACAGAATGGCGAGCAGTACAGCTACCAGGGCTGTGTAACAACGAGTCAATGCGTATTTCCGAACGGGGTGATTCCGCAGGCTGCTTATGACAAAGCCGCGGTGAACATTCTGCCCTACATTCCCGCGCCGAATCAATCAAATGGCTTCTACGCCGATTCGAGCGAGAGGAACACGATCACGGATAACAAGTTCGGCGAGCGTATCGATTTCGTTAATCAGATGACCGGTAACTGGTACTTCTATTACCATCTGGACAACTCGCTTGTAAACAATCAGCTCCCTGCAGCAAGCGTTCCAGGCTTCCCATCCCAGACTCCCACCCGAGCACAAGAATTCGTTATGAGCAACACCAAAACGTTCGGCTCGGCGCAGGTGAACGAATTCCGCGCAAGTTTCTTTCGAACTGCTACCAGGACCGATGAGCCAAAGGGAAGCTTTGCGAACTTGTCGAGCCTCGGCTTCGTGACCGGCCCCGGAACATTGGGAATCATCCCGTCAGGTCCTGCCGGATTCCCGCAAACCGTCCCTCCGATGTACTTCATCAATTTCTCCATTGGCGTGCCAACGCTCACTACTTTTCAGCCGGATAACACTTACTCCGTCGCCGACAGCTTCTCAAAGATTGTTGGTCTGCATTCGATGAAGTTCGGTGGCGAGTTTCGGTATATACAAATCAACGAACGGAACACCTGCGCTCCGAATGGAGATTTCACATTTAACGGAACAGAGACGGGGATTGATTTCGCCGATTTTCTGATTGGCGCACCCACCAGCTACAACCAATGCAGCCAGCAGTTCCTGGATTCCCGCACACGTTACGGGGCGCTGTATTTCCAGGACCAATACAAAGTCAAGCGTAACTTGACCCTCAATCTCGGATTGCGCTGGGAAGTTAGCATGCCGTGGTATGACACTCAGGGGAAAATCGAGACGATCCTGCCCGGTGAGCAATCCACTCAGTTCCCGACGGCGCCATTGGGCTGGCTAGTTCCCGGTGACCCTGGCATTCCCAGCACACTGGCGCCGACCCGCTACAACAATTTCGGACCTCGCGCGGGTCTCGCCTATTCGCCGAGCTTCCATGGCGGATTCCTGGGTAAAATCTTCGGCTCAGAAGGGCAGAGCAGCATCCGCGCAGGGTACGGCATTTACTACACGTCCATAGAAGACCTGAACCTGTTTTATGAGGTAGGCGACGCGCCCTTTGGATTGTATTACGTCAGCAATACCTCTCAACAGCCGACGTTTGACGAGCCCTTTAGAGTTCGATCGGACGGTAGCTCGGCAGGGCAAAGATTTCCGTTCACCTTTCCGATTCCCGGCAGTCCTGCGAACAAAACACTGGATTACTCGGTCTACCTGCCGATTACGGCCTCTCCCGGTTATTGGCATCAGAACCGAATGCCATACGCCGAGGATTACAACTTCACCTTTCAGCGGGAACTTACGAAATCGACTGTGTTGACTCTGGCATTCGTTGGTACGCAGGGTCACAAGCTGATTTCGCAATACGCGGCTAATCCAGGAAATGCGGCGCTCTGCCAACAACTGAATGCAGCGGGTGCTACTCCCACGTGTGGGCCGTTTGGCGAATCGAATCTCTACACGTTGCCGAATGGTACGCAGGTCAACGGAACGCGAACATTCCTCGGCCCTGATTTCGGACCCGGTAACACCTTCACCGCGAACATAGCCAATTCGAATTTCAATTCGCTGCAGATATCCGCAGAGAGAAAAGCCGCTAATATCACCTTCTTACTCGCTTATACGTATTCGAAAGCAATCGACAATTCCTCCGGGTTCAACGATTGGGTGAATTTCACTAACTATCGTTTGAGCCGTGCGCTTTCGTCCTACGATCTGACTCATAACTTCGTGGCCAGCTATAACTGGGCTATGCCCTGGGACAAATGGTTTTCGAATGCACCCCGGCGGCTAACCCAGGGCTGGAATCTCGTGGGTATCAGCCGGTTTTCAACCGGATTCCCTATCACTATGCGAGAGAGTGCAGATGACTTCTCGCTGACCGGCGAGTCCAGTAACGATACTCCTAATACCGTCGGTAAGGTGCGCATCCAGGATGCGCGGAATCCCGGGCCGAACGGACCGAATACTTATTTCTTCCCGGACGCGTTCGCACCGGAGACATATGCTGGCTTTGGTACGGCAAACCGGCGATTTTTCCACGGCCCGGGGATCCTCAATACGGATTTCGGCCTGGAAAAGAATACCTTCATCACGGAATCAATGAGCCTTCAATTCCGAGCGGAGTTCTTCAACATCTTCAATCATGCGCAGTTCAATAACCCAAGCGGCGATTTCAATAGCAGCACGTTCGGCGTGGTGACGAGCGCGCGCGATCCCCGCATCGGTCAATTGAGTTTGAAGTTCCTTTGGTAACATCATGGCTCCGAGCAGCTCAGAAGCCTGCTCGGAGCCGGTTTTGCGATGTCCGTTGTCTCGCTGAAAATCTGCCTTGCGTTGCTGTTCGTAGACTGGTCTCTAACAGCAGCTGTTGACACGACCAAAGCAGATCGCGATCAGGCTTACGCCTTTGCGCAAAGGAAAGAATGGGACCTGGCGATCAAGTCATATCGCAAAGCCTTGGCAGCGTGATCCTAACGATCCGGAGCTGCACTATGATCTCGCCTTGGCCCTCAAATACAACGGCGATCCCAGTGCCGCGGCTGACGAATTCTCAAAAGCGGTAAGCCTGAAGCCGGATTGGTCTGCCGCGCACTACGGCCTCGGTGCAGCCGATTGCGACAAAGGCGACATCAGCAATTGCAAGCTCGAATTACACCGCGCCATCGATCTCGACGCTCGTAACGTTGCCGCGCGGCACTATCTCGCCGCTCTCCTGCTCAAGGAGAACCGCGTTTCCGACGCAATATCGCAACTGCAGGCCATCTGCGCGGCGCGTCCCGAAGATGCTCAGGCGCACGCGCAGCTCGGACTCGCCTACTTACAGAACAACAACCCCGAGAAAGCAATTCCGGAGCTCCGAACCTACCTGAAAGTTCGCCCCAACGACGCGGAAGCTCTGTACCATCTCGGTGTCGCCCTTGGGCAAAGCGGACAGTTAACGGACGCTGAGGCTCAGTTCCGAAAATCCGCCCAGGCGAATCCGCGCTTCGGCCCCGCATATCAGAGTTTAGGGATTGCGCTGCGGCGCCAAGGTGATAACGCCGCCGCGCTCGTGCAATTCCGCCAGGCCGCCCGCCTGATGCCTGACAACGCCCTCGCGCTGTGTGACTACGGGCTGGCGCTGAAAGAGTCTGGCGACGTGGCCGGAGCGATTCCCGTGCTGCGGCATGCTCTCGAATTGAAGCCGGACCTTGAGCGGGCGAAGTATGCCCTGGGCATCGCTCTTCAATCACAAGGCGAGACCGCCGAAGCGTCGGCGGAGATGCGTGAAATTCGTCAGCTGCATCAATCGCGCACGCAATTAGCGCAAAGCAAGAAGATGATCGAAGATGGTCTCGAATTGCTAAAAGAGCAGAAGTGGCAGGCCGCCATCCAACAATTCCAGGCGTCAGCCGCGCTCACTCCCTCTCTACCGCTCAGCTATTACTACATCGGACAGGCTCAAGAGAGGCTCGGGAACGCTAGCGAAGCCGCCGCTGCCTACTCCAAGGCCCTTGAGCTCAAACCTGATTACGCCGAAGCTCATATGGCCCTCGGAATCCTCGATGCGCGTCTGCAGAAGAACGATGCGGCTCTCGACGAGTTGAGAAGCGCCGTTCTGAGCGATTCTGATTCAGCCGATGCCCATTACAATCTCGCGTTGCTGCTTGCGGGCCTCGGCAAGGCAGACGAAGCGGAAACAGAGATTTCGAACGCAATCGCATTGGACCCCGGAAATGCCGAGTTTCGCATTCTGCTCGGCAGTATTCTGGCGCAGCAGAATCAGATTGCGCGCGCACTCGATGCCTACACCGAAGCAATCCGGCGCGCGCCGAAATTCGCTGAGGCGTACAACAATCGTGGCCTGTTATTGCTGGAGGCGGGCCGAGTGCCTGAGGCGAAGGCAGACTTTCAGCAGGCCATTCGGGAGAAACCGGACTACGCCGCCGCGCACTACAATCTCGGCCTGGCTTTAGCTAAAGCCGGCGATAGCGCATCGGCCAAAATGCAGTTTGATGCCGCGCACAAACTGGATCCCGCCCTGCCGCAACAGCCCAATTAAAGGAACCTCCGATTGAACATACCGCTACCCGAATATTGGAACTCGCCGCCGCAGCTCGCTGCGGGCCATTTAACGATTTCATCAGCCCTGCTGAGCCGTGATGTGCTCTCCATTTCTGTGAAAGGATGAAGCTATGCCGAACTTAGTGCGACACGCGTTTGACAAATACAGGACGCGCTTCAGCAGGAGACAACTCCTGCAGGCGGGCAGTCTGTTAGGGGCTGTTCCGGTCTTGCGGGCCGCTCCCGGTGCCGGCCTCTCCGGTCCCTCAACGACCAGCGGCGAAACGGCCGCCAGCGTGTACGAAAGAATTGGCGTCCATCCCGTCATCAATTGCCGCGGAACATATACGGTGATTGGCGGATCTCTCGAGTTACCCGAAGTCACCGCTGCGCAGCAGGCAGCGGCGCAGCACTATGTCCAGCTCGACGAACTCGCCGATGGCGTCGGCGCTCGTCTCGCGGAGTTAACAGGCGCCGAATGGGGCATGGTTTCATCCGGCTGTGCAGCCGGTCTCGCTCATTCGACGGCAGCGTGTGTCGCCGGAGGTAATCCGGATCTGCACGTCAGGATCCCTGATCTGCGCGGCTTCGCGAAAGACGAAGTGGTCATCCCGAAGCACTCGCGCAATGAATACGATGCCGCGGTCCGGTCTGTCGGCGTCCGCATCATCGAGGTATCCACCGCCGAGGAATTCAAGGCTGCTTTGGGACCGCGCGTTGCCATGGTCTATGTCCTCGCCGGACCGAACGCGGAAAAAGGCGAAGCTTACCTACGACACGATCTATCCGGCCGCGCGCGAGCGCAACATTCCGGTGCTGGTTGACGCAGCCGCCGAAATCCTGACCATTCCGAACGTTCATCTCCAGCGCGGTGCGACGCTCGTCGGCTACAGCGGCGGAAAGTGTTTAAGAGGACCCCAGTCAGCAGGTCTTGTGCTCGGCCGAAAGGACCTGGTGAAAGCTGCCTGGGTACATAGCGCTCCGCATCACGGCTACGGACGCAGCATGAAGGTCGGCAAAGAAGAAGCGATGGGCATGCTCGCCGCGGTCGAAGCCTGGACCAAGCGGGACCATAAAGCCGAGTGGAACGCGTGGATGTCCTGGATGAATCACATTGCCGGCCAGGTCAGTTCAATCGATACTGTGAAAACTTCGATTGAGGAAACCAAAGAGCTGTCGAATCAAAGCCCGGTCTTGAACATCACCTGGGATGCCGAGAAGGTCGGTATCAGCGGTGCGGATGTCGAGCATACGCTCTTCACAACCGAGCCTCGCATCACACTCTTCGGACGCGATCGCAGGCACGGTCAGGACGTTTCCCCGAATCAGGCCGGCGTCTCCATCACGGCCTACATGATGTGCCCAGGTGATGAAAAGATCGTCGCGGAACGGCTTCGATCCATTCTGTCTAAGGCTGTGGGGGCACAGCTTACCCGCGACACTGCGCCCGCTTCTGCTCAGATCGCCGGAGAGTGGACCGTGAGTATCGAGTTCGCTGCCAGCCGTGGCACACACACGCTCATCCTGCAGCAGGATGGATCCGATATCAAGGGTGTGCATCAGGGCGATTTCCTGAGTCGCGATCTCTCGGGCTCGCTGCATGGAAACAGTGTCAAGCTGACCAGCAGCATTGGAGAGCAGCATGGCGCGGCTTTGACCTACACCTTCACCGGTACGGTCACCGGCGACTCGATGGCAGGCGATCTCAGCCTGGGTGAATACCGTCGGCCAAATGGACCGCGTCTCCGCGGAAACCCGAACCGGGCGGCCCGGGTTGGTCTTAGGAGCAAGCATGAATAAGCTGACTACGCGGCGCAACGTGCTGGAGTGTGCGGGCGCAATCGCAACCGTGGGGTTCGCCAGTAACCGCCTGTCTGGCGCATCGGTTAATAGCGGAGCTCAGACGGAAGATTATTACGACAAACTGGGTGTCACTAAGATCATCAACGCTGCCGGCACCTATACGATTCTGACGGCGTCCACCATGCCGGAATCCGTCCAGGCCGCCATCGCGCAAGCCGCAAAACATCCGGTCCGGCTACTTGAGCTGCAGAAAAAATCTGGCGAGTATCTGGCGCAGCGTTTACGTTGTGAGGCTGCCATGGTGACTGCAGGCGCGTCATCGGCTCTAACGCTCGGAACGGCCGCCTGCGTCCAGGTGATGAATCAGGCGTCCAGTTCAGGCCGTGCCTATGAAGGTCCCCGAACTCGCCAAGAACGAAGTCATCATCCAGAAAGCACATCGCTATTCTTACGACCACGCTCTTGAAAACTGCGGAACGCGCTTCATTGAAGTCGAATCCCTCGACGAGTATCAAAAAGCGTTCTCTAATCGGACCGTCATGGCGCATTTCTTTAATGCGGCCGAGGGGGGTCAGATCAGCCGCGAAGACTGGGTTCGAGTCGCTCATCAGCACGGAGTGCCGTGCTTTAACGATGCGGCCGCGGACGTCCCCCCGATTTCAAATCTCTGGAACTATACACAAATGGGATTTGACCTGGTCACGTTCTCAGGCGGGAAGGGAATTCGCGGGCCGCAGAATGCAGGCTTGCTGCTTGGGCGGAAAGACTTGATTGCCGCAGCCTCGGCCACCAACAATCCCTTCGATGAAGGTGTTGGCCGCGGGATGAAAGTGGCCAAGGAGCAGATCGTCGGTATGGTCGCGGCGGTCGACTGGCTGCTCAGTCAGTCCGATGATGCGATGCAAGCTGAATTTCGCTCACGCGCTGACAGAATCTGCGCGGAGCTGAAGACAATTCCAACCATTCAGTCGCAAATCGTCGTTCCCGCGGTTGCCAATCACGTACCCCACCTGCTGCTCCGCTATGACCAACAACGGGTACGCATAGCACCTCTCGAGGTCGCAAAACAGCTCCGCGAAGGACGGCCCAGCATTGAACTGAACCCTTCCACCGGCAGGCGCGAGGGTTCTGCCGGCTTGCATTCCGACGAACATACGATTGTCGTGGGCGTTTGGATGCTGGAACCGGGCGAAGATCTCATCGTGGCCAGGCGTTTGCGCGAAGTGCTGTCATCAGCCGTCTCGGCCTGAGTTTTCAAAAGCATGACCGAATGGGATGCCGCAGCATATGACCGGCGATCGGCGTTGCAACGCGCAATGGCCGGCGAGGTGCTCGCGTTACTCGGTTTGAAAGGAGCCGAGCGCGTCCTCGATGTAGGATGCGGCAACGGAGCCACTACAGCGGAGATCGCGGCGCGCGTCCCGCAAGGCGAAGTGCTGGGCGTTGACGCCTCGCGAGCAATGGTCGAGTTCGCCTCGAACCACTTCGGCCCGGACTCCTACCCGAATCTTCGCTTTGAAGTAGCGGACGCGCGCAGACTGACTTTCCATCAGGAATTCGATTTCGCGGTTTCATTGAACGCGCTGCATTGGGTCCCCGAACAGGACGAGGCCCTTCGTTCGATACATTCCGCGCTGAAGCCCGGCGGTCTCGCTCAACTCCGCTTGGTCCCTCGCGGAAAGCGACAAAGCATTGAGAACGCTATTGAGGAAACTCGCCATTCAGACAGGTGGCGCAAATACTTCCAGGATTTCCATGACCCATACCTGCACTTGACGCCCGAAGAATATGGAGCAGCCACCGAACGCAACGGCTTCCGAGTGCTGCGAATCCAGACCGAGGACAAGATCTGGGATTTTGGGTCACGGGAGACTTTTTTCGCTTTCAGCTCCGTCACTATGACTGAGTGGACACGCATGCTGCCGGAAAGCGAAAAGCCGGCATTCATCACCGACGTTTTAGATCGGTACCGCGGTATTGCGGCAGATGGACCAGAGCAGCAGAACGCGTTCAAGTTTTATCAAATGGATGTGCGGCTGCTCAGGCCCTGAGTACGCTCACCTCCCTGGTTTAGGACGCCGCCTCCTCCACTCTCACGATCGAGAGCGTCATGTCATCGTGCTGCCGTGCGCCGGCTGTGAATGCATCCACGTCGGCGAAGATGCAGGAAATCATCTCGCTTGCTGGGCGGCTCGCGCATGCTCGAATCGACTGAATCAGGCGCTGGTCTCCAAACTCTTCGTCCGCTTTTGTCATCGCCTCACTGATGCCGTCAGTGAAGCCAACGAAGATGTCACCCGGATGCAGCTGAATTCGGCCTTGATTGTAATTCCATTCCGCGAACAAGCCGAGAACCGTCCCGCCCTCCTCCAGCCGAACGACCTCGCCTGCATCGGACTCCGGCCGCAGAATGATTGGCGGATTATGACCGGCATTTACATAATGCAGGCAGTGCGATGAGGCATGATACTCGGCGTAGAAGAACGTGGCATACCGGTTCTCAGAAGATGCTTCGTAGATAAGCCGGCTGATGCGCTCAATGACCTCGGCCAGATCTTCGCTGGGCCTTCTCGCCTGCGCGCGCACAGAAGCCTGCAGGCTTGCCATCATCAGCGCCGAACCAATGCCTTTGCCCGAAACGTCTCCAACTGCGATAGCGAGACAGCTATTCTCGAGCGGTACGAAATCGTAGTAATCGCCTCCGACTATCAACGCCGGCCGGCAGAATCCCGCCAGATCCAGCCCCGCGATTACCGGCAGCTTTTGGGGAAACATCCGCTGCTGTACCTCGCGTGCAATCTCGAGCTCACGGTTCAGGCGTTCTCGTTGCGCGATCTCTCGCCGTATGCTCTCGGTCAGCTCTGCGTTTTCGAGCGCCAGGCCTGTTTGCGATGCAACCGCGCTCAGCAACTGCAAGTCCGCCCGTGAGTACGGCGCCTCTGACCGCTTCGCCCCCAGGCTGATCAACCCCAGCAAGCGGTTTTTCAGCGTCAGAGGCAGCAGCAGGTGCGCATCGAGTTCGCGCAACGCCTCGCGCTCTGTCTCGGGTGCCGCCTGTACCCACGACTGCGGATCGTCAAAGTACACGCGCGAGGGTTGGCGCAGCGTCTTCAGAGTACGCACGGTCACCGCGTCCGGAGCCAGTTTGACTGCTGGAACGGGAGTGTCGAAGCCGAGCGCATAGGCCGGCTGATACATCGATCCGCGATGAAGCAGTACCGCGATCCGATCGACATCCAGTGACTCGGAGATACGCTGCACCACCGTCTGGACCAGTGTTTTGCTGTCGCGCATGCCGGCCACCGCATTGCTCAAATCCGTCAGAATCAGCTCCGCATTGTAAGCCTCACGGAAAAACCGGCGGTCCATCCACGTGCTTATCTTGCGCATCACTTTCCCAACCAGAATGATTGCTGCCGCTCCAATGATGCCGACCAGAATGCCTTCTACACGGGTCTCGCTACGCTGCTCGAAAATTACACTCAGGATCGCCACATAGGTGATGAGGCAGATGCGCACGATCTTGAGGCCATTGCTCGCGACGGCATAACGCACTCCGCTCCGAACCACCATGCGGACGTCCATCGCCCGCTGCACAACAATCACATATGCCATGGTGAGCGGGAAAAAGACCAGCATCATGAGGCAGGCGGTGCTCAACCAAAGCGGCAGGCGCAGGAACACAGCGGGAATCAGCGGAATGAGGGCGAGGGAGCAGCCCGCGATCATTACGTTCATCCGCCGCCGCGCATCGTTCTTTTTGAGAATCCGCTTCTTCCAGGCGAGCAGGAGCAGGAAAGCGATAACGTAAATCGCAAAAAGCACGTTGCTCGGTAGAGTGGCGATGTGGAAAAGCTCAGATAGCGCGCCCAGCTTTGCCGCATGATTCCCCACCATGAAGTCTCCGTAGATGCCCGCCGCGCTGAGCACAAGGAACGGCAGCGCCAGTAGCGGAATCAACCACCGCTCGCAGCGGCTCAACCAGTCAAACGGCCGGGGAAAGTACAGCGCGAACAAAACCATGAAGAACGGCCACGAGCTGTTCAGCAGTTCGGTATAGATAAGGCTGATATCACGCCAGGGCGATTTCACTCCCCAGTCGACGTTTCCGTTCGCCGCCTGGCCGACCGCGATCAGCATGGCCATTGCGATCCAGGTCAACCGGTCGTTCGGGCGCGCGAGTACGATGTAGAACCCCACCACCACGCAAAACAGTGGAATCAGCACCCCGATTGCTAGCACGCGCGTCCAGATCGTCGAGGTTTGATGTAACAGAACCGGGATCGTCACCACCGTGTCCTGGTTGGCAAGATGACGCCGGACGGTAACCATCAGCCGGTCTCCCGGATGCTGCTGGAAGCGCATTCGATCTATCTGTTCGTGCCCGCGAACCGGCTCGCCATTGAGGGCGAGAACCTCATCGCCCGGAACCAGGCCTGACTTGCCGTAGCCCGGTAAGAATCCGTTGATCACCAGCGAGTACGGACGCGTAGTGAACGGCGCATGCACATACTTCGGGTATGTCGCCTGAACGTAAATCGCGAAGATCGCGTTACTAAGAACCGAAGTCAGCGCCCATAGCAGCAGAATCCAAAGCACGGCATAGCGAACTCTGGACGGCTTCCGCATGCTTCGGCTAACGTGCGCTGCTGCCCGAGGCAGGAATCACCGCACCTGCTGTCGCGTACAGCGGGCTCCGTTTGCGGCTGTAAGCTCCATAGATCACGAGTCCAATAACGAGCCAGACAACAAATCGGATCCATGTTTCGAGCGGCAGCCCGAGCATCAGTCCCAGGCAGGCCACAATTGAAATAATCGGCGTCAAGGGTGAAAAGGGAACGCGAAAGGCGCGCGGCCTGTCCGGCTGCCTGCGTCGCAGAATGATGACTCCGAACGAAACAATAATAAACGCGAAGAGCGTCCCGATGTTTGAGAGGTCAGCCAGCGTTCCAATGTCCCAGATTCCGGCCGGAATGCCCACCGCCAGACCAGCCAGCCACGTGCTGACATGCGGCGTGTGGTATCTCCGATGAACTTTCGAAAAGATATCCGGAAGCAGGCGGTCACGCGACATGGCGAACCAGATGCGAGCCTGGCCGTATTGATAGACCAGCAAAGATGAAAGCATCCCAAGCAGCGCACCCACGGTGACCGTAAATCGCAGCTTATCCATGCCAATCTCTTGCAGCGCATTCGCTACCGGCGATGCATTGCCCAGCGTTTTCCAGTTGACGATGCCCGTCAGTACGAAAGCGACGGACGTATAGAGCACGCCGCAAACAATCAACGTACCGACGATGCCGATCGGCATATTTCTTTGCGGTCGTTTGCACTCTTCCGCCGCGGTCGAGACAGAATCGAATCCAATAAAGGTAAAGAAGACGATCGCCGCACCACTCATAACGCCGCGGTACCCATTCGGCAGAAATGGACTCAGATTGGACGCCTTTACCGCGTGAGCGGCGCCGAATACGAATAGCAGAACGGCTGCCAGCTTGATGATCACCATGAAATTGTTCGCTCCGGCGCTCTCCTTCACACCCCGAACCAGAATCCAACTCAAGAGCATCACGATCAGCAGCGCAGGAACGTTGAATATGCTTCCGGTCAGCCGCCCATCTACGATCGCAGGCTCAGACAGATACTTCGGAAGATGCGCTCCGAACAGGTAATCGCACATGACGTTGAAGTAAGCGGAAAAGCCGACCGCCACAGACATATTCGAGACCGCATACTCGAGAATCAGGTCCCAGCCGATGATCCAGGCGAAGATTTCACCAAGCGTCGTGTAAGCATACGTATACGCGCTGCCGGCAATCGGAATCATGGATGCTAATTCGGCGTAGCACAGGGCAGCGAACCCGCACGTAACTGCCACTAGCAGGAAGGAAAGGGTCAGCCCCGGGCCCGCGCCGGGCCGTCCGATGGTGGATGACGCCGCGCTTCCGTGCAGTATCAAATCGAGCAAAGGGGCGTTGAAAACGGACGGCACGCTCATATGCTGCCCGGCGGCAGCAGTGCCGGTCACTGTGAAAATGCCCCCGCCGATGACGGCGCCGATCCCGAACGCAATCAGACTCCACGGCCCCAGCGAGCGCTTCAGCCGTTTGCCTTCGACGTGCGCCTCTTCGACAAGCTCGTCGATACCCTTGCACTTCAAGAGTTGCTTCATCGTAATGCGCCAGTATAGCCGTTGCGCGGGAGGTGCGGCGTCCGCCCCGTCAGCGCACACCTCTGCGTAAGGTTTCATAGATCTGTTACATCGCTCTAATAGGGGCGTCTATCGGGTATGTCTCGCTTGTATAGACTCCTAGTACTATGTGTCTTCCTCGCCTTGTCGAGTGTGCCGTTGCTTGCGCAATTCAATGCAAGCCTGTCCGGCACGGTTCATGATCCCAGCGGAGCAGTCATTCCCGCGGCGCACGTCAAGCTGGTTAATAATGGTACGCAAGCGGCCCGCGAGACAACAGCTAACGATCAGGGCTATTACCGCTTCAACCAGCTACCGGCGGGAACATACACGCTTACCGCGGATCAAAAAGGGTTTCAGAGCGCCACCGTAACCTTCATTAATGTTGCAGCCGACTTGCCTCAGACTGCCGACGCGACGCTGCAGCCGGGCAACATCAGCGAATCTGTCACGGTTTCGGCTGCTGCCGTGCCGGCACTCCAGACCGCCGACGCAAGCGTTAGTGGAACAATTACCAGTCAGGCTGTAGTGAGCCTCCCTGCTTACGGCCGCGATCCCTACTCGCTGATTCGAACCCAGCCGGGCATCGCCGGAACCGGCGCGCAAAGCGGCAGCGGGCAAACCGTTTTTCTCGGAAATACGACCGGTCCAGGGCAATCCAACACCGGTATTTTTCAAACGGAAAACCAGGTACAAGTAAGCTCGAGCGGTCAGCGGGTGGAGCAGAACGTCTATTACATTGATGGAGTAAATGTAAACAGCCTGGGTTGGGGCGGTGCCGCAGTTGTTACGCCCAATAGTGAATCGGTCCAGGACCTGACGGTCGTAACGAGCGATTACGACGCCGCCGACGGCCGGGGAAGCGGCGCGCACATCAAAACCACCACAAAAGCGGGCACGGATCAATTCCACGGCAGCGCCGTTTTTCTTTATCAGGATCCGAATTTCAACGCATTCAACAAATGGGGCGGACCGAATGCTGCGCCTCCCGTTCGCGTCCAGAACAATTACCGGCAGTACGCCGCCAGTGTCGGCGGACCGGTGATTAAGAACAAGTTCTTCTTCTTCCTCTCCTATGAAGGGCTGCATAACAAGTACGCAACGTATGGACAGACATGGGTCACAACACCGCAGTACCGACAGCTTGTCGTTAACACGCGCCCGAACTCGGTCATCTCCAAGATCTTCTCGTCTGCCAATGTGAATCCCAGGATCAACGCCGTCTTGGGCGGCCCGTCAGCCGGCTGCTCCATCTTCGGCGCAAACGCGTCCACGCTTTGCCGCCAGGTGTCGGGTGGCCTCGATATCGGGTCACCAGGTACCGGCGTTGCAGGAACGCCGTATTATCCGATCTATCCGAATGCGGGCTCCCTGGGCGGCGGCTTCGATGGCATTCCCGATATTGAATATGTCCAGTACTATACGCCGGCCGAGCAGATCGGCAATCAATTCAATGGACGCTTCGACTTCAGCCTGACTCCTAACGACACAATTTTTGCTTCGGCCTACATCACTCACCTGAATTCGGTATCGGCGTCCAGCGCGTCCGCCTCCGCCCCCGACGCCGATCAGTATCTGAAACCGCTGAACACCGCCGTCACGCTGGGCTACATCAAGAATTTGGGCCCAACTATGATTAATGAGCTCCGCGGCAATTTCACTCGGTTTTCCGACAATCAGCTCAACGACAATGCCGGGATCAACTACGGCATTCCTCAAATACAGGTTGAATCCTATCCGACAGGCAACCTGCAAGTGGCTGGCGTGTTACAGAGCCCTGATACTCCGGCCATCCTCGCGCAGAACACCTATGAAATCCATGATCAATTGACCAGGATTATCGGCACCCATACTCTGCGCTTGGGCGGCGGCTTCCGCTGGGAACAGGACAACGACAATCTCGCCGGCGCTGCGCGGCCCCTCTACTCGTTTTCTGGTTTATGGAATTTAGCCAACGACGCGCCTATCTTCGAGCAGATTTGGGCCAATGCTTTTAACGGCGGTCCGTCAAACGGAGCGAATTACTTCCGTGACCATATCGCATCGCTCTTCGCACAGGACGATTGGCACGTTACCGAAAGCCTGACGCTGAACCTTGGCCTGCGCTGGGAGTACTTCTCTCCTCTGACCGAAAAAAGCGGTGACCTCTACAACATTTTTCTTGCTGCTACCGGCCCCAACCAGCTGGTCAACGCTCAAATTCGCAAAGTAAGTCAGCTCTGGAACTCCAACTGGAAGGACTTCCAACCGCGAGTTGGGTTCGCTTTCGCGCCCGCCTCTCTTCATCAAAGGTTCGTCGTCCGCGGCGGCTTCGGCATTCTTTACAATCGCCAAAACGACAATATCTTTAGCAATGTCCGCCAGGACAGCCCCTCCTACTATCAATTCGCGTTGTGTTGCGGAACAGCGCCCCCGCCCTATAGCTTTGGGTCGCCCTTCGCAGGCGGCGAGATCCAGCTCTACACAGGAAATAGCAAAGCGCCGAACAGCTATCCGGCCAACTCCTTCCTGGCGACCGGCGTCAACCCGATCAGTGGCACCCCGAATGCCATCGGCGGCGGTGCTCCTCCCACCATAGGCGTCTATGGCGCTTGGCCCCACACGCCCGGACGCCTACACAGACATGTTTTCATTCGAGACCCAAACGCAGCTATGGAAGAACATTGTCCTTACGGTGGGATATCAGGGCGCGCTCAGCCGCCATCTGATCCGCATTGTCGATCAAAATTTCTTCTATCCGCAAACCGTCGGTACTCAGTCGAGCTACTTCTACGCGGTTTACATCCCGACTCCCGATGTGAACGCCTCCTACAACGCGGCCAACATTCATCTGGCGAAGCAGTTCTCTCAGGGCTTCTCCATTGACGGCACGTACACCTGGAGCAAATGCATCGACATGCTTTCGGCCGAGGGGCCCGGCGCCATTACGAACCAAACCGATCCGGTTCACGCCCAGACCACCGAATATGGGCCTTGTGATTACGATTCGCGCCAGCGCGTGGTCGTGAACGGCCTCTGGACGTTGCCCATCTTTCCTCACAGCCACGGTATCTTGCACACTCTTCTGGGCGGGTGGCAGCTTGGTGGTATTCTCACCGCCTACTCCGGATTCCCATGGACACCGGTCACCGGATTCCAAAATTCCGTTGCGCCGGTCACCAGCGCCGCGACCATTTCGCCGACGCGCCCTGTTCAGTATTACCTGAACGCAAAGAATAGCAGTATTTCAAATACTTGTTTCATCAACGGCTGCCAGTTCGGCGGCACGAATCCGCTGGTAAGTATTGTCGGGACAAATTACTTCAATATTTCGCACGCGGGACCTCCGGGCATCGGTCGAAACTCATTTGTCGGACCGCGCTATTTCTCCACCGACGCTACGCTCTCAAAGCGCTTCGCGCTTCCCATGCTCAATGAGAGCGCCGGAATTGAATTTCGGGGTTACGCCTTCAACATCTTCAACCAGCTCAATCTGACGCCATTCCTGTTTGGAGATCTCGATGCGCACGTAGAAAATCCAAATTTCGGCCGTCCGGCGAGCGCTCTGGCCGGGCGCTCTATCGAACTCCAGGTTCGATTCACTTTCTAGCACCAGCTAACTCAGACACCACGTCGCTCGAGCACGGAACACCAAGCACCTTTGCCACTCTCTGCGCGACTTCGTCCCAGCGAAACAGCGCCGCCCGTCTAATCCCGGCGGCAATCATCCTCCGCCGTAGCTCAGCATCTTCGATGATGCGCTCGATCGCGCGCCGGATATCAGAAACGTCCAGAGGATCGAAAAACACGCCAGCCTCTCCCACAATTTCCGGTAAAGAGCTCGCATGCGACACAGCCACTGGCGTCCCGCAAGCCATCGCTTCAACCGGCGGAAGACCGAATCCCTCCATGAGACTTGGTTGCACGACGGCCAGAGCACCGCGGTAAAGTTCGGCTAAAAAGCGGTCATCCACACAGCCCAGAAATCGCACGCGCTTTTCGAGCGCCAACCCTCTGACGGTCGCCAGTAATCGCGTAGTGCCGCAGCCCGTAAGAAGCAGCCGGAGCCCCGGATAGTCTATCTGTGCAAACGCGGCAAGCAGACGGCCGACATTCTTATGCGGCTTGAAATTTCCTACATACAGGATGTATTCAAAACCCGGTTCGTAGCGGCTCCCCGCAAGCGTGAAAACCGGATCGACGCCGCTCCCTACATTTACGATTGCATCGTCCCGCAGGTTTGCCCATTTCATGACCTCGAGCCGTGAATACTCGGAAACCGTCAGCACGCGAAACGCTCTTCGTGCCGCGCGTTTCACCATCGTTTCGAAGTAGAGCTTCCGGGCGCATGTGTGCGTGCGGCGCGCTCCCGGAAGCTCAACACAAATCAGATCGTGAATCGTAAACACGAATGGTGACAAACTCACGGCCGGCACGCTGAATCCGGGCGAAAAGAACAAGTCCGGCCGATGTCGGCCAATCTTGTAACTCAGCCAGAACGGATCGAGCGGTGAAAGCAGCGGACCGCCGGAGCGCAATTGTGCGTGTTGTGGCAGTCGCGACAGCACGTGAAATGCGAAGCGCCCGATTCCGTGGGGGCCTATCCAGCGGCCATCCGTCAACATTCTGATCGGCTCTGTCAAAGACCGCTCCTCGTTTCCGTTTTTCATGCTGCTGCCTGTGCGATCAAGTTGCATACGTCACGCCGAAACCGCTCCAAGGAGTATCGATCTCGCCAGCAACTTCGCGCATTAAAGATCACTGATCGCCGCATGCCCTCCTCGAGTTGAACAACAAATGCCAATCGCTCAGCCAGCGCTTCTGCAGTAGATCTGGACGTAAGAAAACCGTTGTATCCGTCGCGCACAATCTCCGGAATCCCGCCCGACGGAAATGCCACAACCGGCACACCCGCGGCAAACGCCTCTGGAATCACTCGTGGCGCGGCATCCATGGAACCGGATGGTACAGCAAGCAGATCGAAACGCGAAAGGACCGAAGGGACGTCTGCCTGCCAACCGGCAAATTCAATCGGTAACCCGCGGCTTGCTTCGAGCACACGATTCAAATAAGCATGACCTCCAAACAGCGGGGCTCCGACCACGACGAACCGGCAATCCGGACGTGTCTGCAATAACCGCCGCGCTGCAATAACAAATTCGAGTTGCCCTTTCTCCGGCTCCACGCGGCCGATCACTCCGATTCGGCAATAGCTCCCGTTCTGCGCCGATCGCTCGACTCGCATATCCGCAACGCCGTTGTAAACGATCGACAGCGCCCGTTTGGGCAGGTAGGGGCGTAGCGGCTCCGCCGAATAGTCACAGCAGGAGATCACACTTGCTTTGCCAAACCTCAGCGACGCACCCAGCAAGGTGATCGCCGCACTTTGCATCACCCGATTGTGGCAATGGAAGACCAGGGGAATCGCCCGCCTGCGCGCGGCTAACGACGCCATCGGTAACATTCGTGAAGCGTTCACGTAAAGCAGACCGGCTTCATGTTTTTCTGCAAGTTGCGTTAAGTGTCGCGTCAGCTCAGGCGCGCCGGTCGCGTATCGCAGGAAATCCACGCCGCGCTTTCTTCCATTCGGGTAAACGGGTGCATTGAACAACTCGACCTCGCAATCGAGTTCGCGGACACGCTTCGCCAGCGCGCCCTCGCCGGGAATTGCGACCACCGGTTCCCAACCGCGAGCACGCAAGCCGGGAAGCAGGTCGAGAAGGCTCATCTGCCCGCCGCCGAGATCCCTGAATTGCTCGACGCAGAGTATTCTCATTGCATCGCGGTCCGCGAGCAAACCGCGGAACCGCACATCCCGACTCTAGGCCAGCGCCGGGCGAATGCTGTTCACGACGTGTGAACGTCTTGTAAATTCAAGATTTCGGAGATCTAAGTCCCGAGCTTGTCTTATTCTGTTCGCAGCATCTCGACCGGATCGATTCTAATGCCTCGAATTACGGCTGGAATGGCAGTTGCCAGAGTAATCGTGAGAATCATCAGAGAAGGTACTGCGAGCACTCCTAAGTCGGAACGTTTGACTTCATAAAGTAAGCCCTTAATATAGGGTTCGAACAAAATACTAAGAGTCCCGCCTGCCGCTGCGCCCAAAAGCACCATTGCGAATAGTCCGAGAGTCACTCGCTTCGCAATCTCAACGGCCGGAGCCCCGATCGCGATTCGGATCCCAAATTCGCGCCGCCGCTGCAGAACGGAGTAATCGAGCACACCATATAAGCCCACGCCAGCCAGCAACAATGCGACCCCGGCAAAGAAGAAACCGAGTGCAGCCAGTAATCGCTCGCGTACGGTTTGCGCCTCATTGATTTCCAATTGGGTGCGGGCCGTGCTTACCCGGAATTCCGGTCGCACACGCGACACCTCGCGCCGCAGCAGCGGTGCCAGGGCATAGGGATTCGAACTCGCTGTACGCACTAAGAACGTCGCTTCACTGAGGGACTCAGGCGGCGGAAATCGAAGCGGAATGTAAGCGGTGGGAGTAATTGGTTCACGCATGTTGCGATAGCGTGCATCCCCTGCTAGACCGATGATCTGGAATCTGTCCTTGCCTCTGTCGAACGATCGGCCGATGGGATCGACGCCATGGAAGTACTCTTTCGCGAAGGCCTGGTTCACAATCGCAACTCCCGGGCTGACGTCCGCAGGCCGGAAGTCTCTTCCTTCTAGCAGCGGTATCTTCATCACATCCAGCCAGCCTGGCGAGACGTTCAGAAAGTAGCCTAATATCGGTCCCGGAGGCGCTCCGTTCACCGAAACAAAACCGTTCGAGCCGACACCGCTCAGAAGCGGCCACCCTGCGATAGCGACGCCCTCTATACCGGAGATCTCTTTCAGACGATCGGCCGTCTGATACCAGAATTCGGTCGCTTGCGCAGGCGCCGCTACCGTATCCAGCGTAAGAAGACGTTCCGATGTAAAGCCAGTCGGCTGGCTGGAAATGCGTTCGAGAGTCTTCGCAAAGGCGCTTGCCGCGAAGTGGACCAAAAAACAAAACGCAACCTGGGTCGCAATCAGTGCATACATCAAACGGCGCCGCGAGTGCGGGTCGTCTCCGCCCCTTAATGCGCCGGCTGGTGTAATCCCAGAAGTACGCACAGCGGGCAGCAAGCCGAATAAAAGGGTCGCGCCAATACTCACAACAGCGGCGAATGCCATCACTCGCCAATCTGCCGGTAACGCCAGGCGAGCCGGATTGTCAGCCGGATTGATCCGCCCAACGATGAACGGAGCTGCCCACCACGCAAAACCAAGGCCGGCAAGCGTGGCCAGTACTGCCAGAATTCCGCTCTCGACGAGAAGCAGCTGCACGAGCCGCCCCCTCCCTGCGCCGATCGATACCCGCAAAGCCATCTCGCGCGACCGGGCCGCCGCTTGTGCCGTGAGCAGGTTCGCGATGTTTACGCAAGAAATCAGCAGCACCAGTCCAACCAGCACCGCTATGGCAATCAGTGCGGTTCTATAGGATTGCTGCATCTCCGAGAGTCCGGCCGCCGCAGGCTCCACAATGACTCGCTGTTCCAGATACTTTTCCACTCGACCGCGCGGCCAGTTCGTAAACCCCTTCGCACGATCGGTTTGAGTCGTCGTCCAGATCGCCTGCAAACGCGCCCGAACGCGTTCCTTGTTGCCATTCGGCTTGAGTTGTATGAACGTTCTGATCCAGCTCCAGTCGTCATGTAACACGCCGGCGTGCATCATTGTCGGTAGAAAGATGTCGGTGAATGTTCCTGTCTCGGTGCCGGTGAAGCCTTCCGGCGCGACGCCTACAATCTCAAACAGCTCGTTTCCGATCCGAAAGTTCTTGCCAATCACTCCCGGATCACGGCCAAAACGCCGCGACCAATAATCGTAAGAAAGCACCGCGTAAGGGCTCGCCTTTGGCTTAGCGTCGTCTTCACTCGTGAACAGCCGTCCCAAAGCAGGCTTAAGTCCGAACGAGCTGAACATCCAACCTGACACAAATTGGCGTTGAGCCTTCTCCATCTCGGAATCGGACCCGAACGTCAAATCCGCTCGGTCTACCCAGGAAACCGCGATCAACTCCGCATCTTCTTTCACCGCCTTCCTCATCACGAGAAACTGCGGATATTCGTTGCTATCGCTGTCCCTCATGGAACCGTCCGGACCTATTCCCCGCAGAACCATCGCGTAGAGGCGGTCCGCGTGTTCAACGGGCAGCGGCCTTAACAGAAGAGCATCGATGAGCCGGAATACGGCGGTGCAGGAGCCGATTGCCAGCGCAAGTGAAAGAACGGCGGCAACAGACGTGCTTGGCCTCTTCATAAGTTGCCGCCAGCCGAAGATCACATCCGCTCGAAGCGAATCCAGCCAGACAATCAGCCTCGTGTCGCGGCTCTGTTCTCGGTGACGTAACAAAGATCCGAAGGCTTTGCGAGCCTCATCGGGGTCTCGCCCCTGCTCGATTGCTTCTTCGATGTGCGATTTGAGCTCTTCATCGATCTCGCGATCCAACCGCTCCGCCCGAACAACATTTGTCAGCCGCGACCACAGAGACATTTCAGGCCATCCTTAAAACGCGATTGATCGCCGAACTCACCGATTGCCAGCGTGACTCTTCGGCGGCAAGCTGCTTCTTCCCTGCAGCCGTAAGCTCATAAACCCGTATTCGCCGGCCGTTCTCTTTGTCCATCCATTGCGCGCGAATCCAGCCGGACTCCTCCATCCTGTGCAGCGCCGGATAGAGCGAACCCTCTTCAACTCGCAGCACCTCTTCGGATGTGTCTCGAATGGCCGACATGATGGCGTAGCCATGCAGCCGGGGTCGTCGCAAAAGAAGCTTCAGAACCAGTAGATCGAGTGAACCTTGGAGAGCATCGGCCTTTGCCATACTAAGCTCTCTTATTATATAGACATCTTAGCTCGTGGGGAATCCGGGGCAAGATGAACGCGATTCCGGGATGATTCCGAACGGTGTTCCGGGATGATCTCGAACAGGATTTCGGGATGAAGGTGAACACCGGTTCCGGGATGAAGCCGAACAGTTTTAGGCCGATCCCCGGAACGGCGTTCGGCTCCGCCGGAATGATCTCCACAGGCACGCACTAGCGCTGGACAACACAATTGGCAGGCAGCCTCCCCCTCCGAAAGGGAGAATCAGCTTGCCAACGAGGAGATTGTCTGTGCGCAAGATCAAAGAAGTTCTTCGATTGAAGTTTGATGTAGGCTTGGGGCCGCGGCAGATCGCCCGAAGTTGTTCGATTGGACTCGGCACCGCTCATGAGTACTTGCAGCGGGCCGAGGCTGCCAAGATCATTTGGCCCCTTGGGCCGGAGTGGGACGATGCCCGGCTTGAGGCCGCTTTGTTCGCGGACCGCCGTGGAGTCGGCCGACGCTGCTACCCATGCCCGACTTCGCCGATCTTCATCATCAGCGGCAGCAATATCCACACGTGACGCAGCAGTTGCTTTGGGAGGAGTACCGACAGGCAAACCCGAATGGCTACCAGTACAGCCGGTTCTGCGAACTGTACCGGCGTTGGCGGCGGAAACAGGATGTGGTGCTGCGGCAGGAGCACAAGCCTGGCGAGAAGCTGTTCGTCGATTGGGCAGGAACAACGATACCGATCCATGATCCGCGTGGTGGACCGGTGCAGCAGGCGCACCTATTCGTCGCCGTGCTGGGCGCCAGTTCCTACACCTATGCCGAACCCACTGCGGACGAGCAGTTGGCAAGCTGGATCGGCGCTCACGTGCGGGCCTTTGAGTTCTATCAGGGAGTCCCTAAGCTGGTGGTGCCGGACAACACCAAGACCGGCATTACCAAAGCCGTCACGATTGCCGAGCATCGCCCGCGTTCCCACCAGGCGCATCTTGAATGGACACCGTCGCGGATGGTGCATTGGGCTCAGACCAGCGGGCCGCACACCGCCGCCTGTTCGAGCGTATTCTCGCCGACAAGCCGCACCCGGAGATGCGCTACCGATCTTGCCTGGGCATCATTCGGCTCGCTGATCAGTACTCACGGGCTCGTATGGAAGCCGCGGCGGAACGGGCGCTGCTTTCTGGAGCGTGTCGTCATCAGAGCGTCAAGTCGATCCTGAAGAACTCACTTGACGCGCTTTCGCCCGATGCTCCGCCGCCATCGCCACCGCACGATAACATCCGCGGCGCAGGTACTTCGAGTGAGGGGACGGCGATGCTCAAACAACCCATGATCGAAAAACTGGCGGGGATGCGTCTTCTCGGAATGGTCGAGGCGCTGAAGGCGCAGGAGCAAGATCCGTCGGCTCGTGAGCTGAGCTTCCTGGAACGGTTCGGACTGCTAGTGGATCAACAGTGGAACTGGCGGGAGAACCAGGCGCTCTCTCGACGATTGAAGAATGCCAAGCTGCGCACGCCGAACGCTTGTGTGGAGGAGATCGACTATCGCACTGCCCGCGGACTCGACAAAAGCGTGATCCGTTCCCTGACGCAGCAATCCGCCTGGGTCGGCACGCACGAGAACATCTTCGTCCTTGGACCAACGGGCGTGGGCAAGAGCTTCGTGGCGTGCGCATTGGCGCAGAAGGCATGCCGCGATGGGTACGCAGCCTTCTACACTCGCGCCCAGTCCCTGTTTCGTGACCTGGCAATGGCACGCGCTGACGGCAGCTTGCGCAATCTTCTAGCCCGACTCAGTCGCATCGATGTCCTGGTCATCGACGACTGGGCCATGGCTCCGCTGTCAGAGCCCGAGCGTCGCGACTTCTGGGAGATCTGCGAGGATCGCTATCAAGTGCGCTCCACCATCCTGACTTCGCAGCTTCCCGTATCACGCTGGCACGAACAGATCGGCGATCCGACGCTGGCGGACGGTATTCTCGACCGCTTGGTCCACAATGCTCACCCCATCGAGATGCGTGGCGATTCGATGCGTAAGAACCGGGGAAGCCGAATGCGTAGCTTCCGAATTGCGCGTCAGAACTAAGCCGCTGGCGCGGCGGACGCGGCTGCGTGGTGGTTTGAAGCAGGTGTGGTGGTGTGTCGTACTGTCGGTGTCACAGAAAGGAGTTCTGTGACCCCATTACGTCAACGGATGCTGGACGAGCTTCAGCGCGCCGTAATTACACTGCTGACACGGTTCGCGGCTACATTCATGCCGTGAAGGAGTATGCCGAGTACTTCGGCAAGTCGCCCGAGCTGATGGGTGCTGAGGAAGTTCGCGAGTTTCAGCTCTACATGATTCGCGACAAGAAACTGGCCCTCGGCACGGTGGCGCTGCGCATGGGCGCACTGCGCTTTCTTTACAGGAAAACGCTGCGCAGACGCGACATCGACATCGAGGACCTGCCGCTGGTGCGAGCGCCTAAGAAGCTACCAGTGGTTCTGAGCCAGGACGAAGTGGTTCGGCTGATGGAAGCTGCTCTGAACCTGCGGCACCGCACGATCCTGATGTTGCTTTATGCGACCGGACTGAGGAGAGCCGAAGCCGTCCACCTGAAGATTAGCGACATCGATACGGCGCTCATGCTGATCCATGTGCATCAGGGAAAGGGCTCGCGCGATCGCGATCTGCCGCTCACGGCAAAGCTACTCGAGGCCTTGCGCGAGTATTGGCGATGGTGTAAGAACAAGCCTCGCACGTATGTATTTCCAAGCCGGGTTGAACCGGTTCAGCCCGAGCGTCCCCTCGCCGATAAGGTCGTGTGGAATGCCTGCCATGAAGCCGCGCTACGAGCCGGGCTCACCAAGCGGATCGGCCCGCACACGTTGCGACACAGTTTTGCGACGCATATGCTGGAAGCCGGCACGGACCTGCGCACGATCCAGCTCTTGCTAGGACATCAGCGTCTCAAAGATACGGCAATCTATCTGCATGTCTCCCGCACGGCCCGGCCCCGACCGTCTCAGCCTTGCTCGGCCTTTACCTGCCGGGCCGCTTCCGATAGAGATCTGTCGTCATTCATCGTCTTTGCCACGGCGGCGTGGGACGAAGCATAGCGTACGCCGCAGATTTAAGCCCAAAATAAAAGAAATAGTCCGCTCTTCCGGTTGCATCTCTCGTACTGGAGCAAGCCCGAGGGCAGCCGTCTGTACACACATACGCGACGCTCCCTAAGCACTCTTGGAGAGGATTAGATGGCAAAACAAGCAACAGAAAATGACCATTCGACGAACGTGACTGGCAAACCGCCGCGTGAGATCCAGACCCTTATCGAGAATCACATCAACGGTTTCAACACGCATAATGCCGAGCTGTTCCTCCGCGTTTTTGGGGACGACGCCATAATCATTGATGGCATCGCACCCTATCGCTGGTTGAACCCAAATGCTGCGGCCAATTGGCTTGCTGATGTGGAGAAGTGGCGTGAAAACCTCGGGGTTTCGCAGGAGCATCTATCGTATGAGATGGGGTTCTGGAACGTAGAGGGCTCCTTTGCGTACGCTGTCATAGCGGGGACTCTTAGCGTAATAATTAAGGGCCAAACCGTCGTCCGGACCGGCACGCTCGCGTATACATTTTCAAAGCATGGCCAGGAGTGGAAGATAGATGCGCAGGCATGGGGGCGCACCTCGTAGAGCGTATTCGTTGGTCCAGCACGTGCCTCGAAGAAAACGCGCATCGAGCACGAAGCCGAGCAACGTTGCGGTTGTTTTACCGGAATGGAGGGTCAGTTACGACCCGAGTCAAATACAGCGAGGGCGAGGAATCCATTCTGCCATTCGTTCGTCGGAGGATCGGGTTGCTTCCAATCGAGCGGTTGTCTTTCAATATGTTCAGGCTTGAGGCGGCGACCGGTCCTTCCGTCGTAAGCACCAATATCAGGCATTTGGCCCAAGTGAATTTCGGCATCCATGCACGGTTGCGCCACACTGCAGTCGCCAACATCCAAAAAGTTCAGAATTATCCCTCCATACACGATGGTCTTATTCGTTCGGTTCACGAGAGAAATTGTCATTTGCTGAAGCCAATCGCTTCTCGCCTGAAGCGGGGTAACAGGCTGTATCACGGCCGGTGGCTTGATGAATAGCCCGCACTCCATCGTCTTGTCAGCAACTGAAACATTCGATATCAATACCGCATCCGTAATGTGCTCGACATCCCTAACCTAATCAGCTTCTCGCCGGTTTGCTGAGCGTACAGGACCAGAAGCGCTCCCAACATGAGGCAAGCTATATAGGACGCCCTCGAAAACGAGCGCTTAACGGATCTCGAGATCATATCCTATCTATCCTTGGGAGTTCCGGCGATTCCGATAGTGTATAGTCGCACTTGCCTGAGCTGATCGACACGGACATTCTCACGCTTCAAGTAATCCTGCGATTCCTTAATAGACTCGGGTAGCACGGCCACGATTTTGAATGTCTTGCCTGACTTAGCGCTCAGTTGTCGGAAAAACGGCGCGCTCGCAGTACAAAAATTGACGTGACCCCGTTTTCCGTCCACTAAGTTATACGACACGGCGCATCTTATAATAATCCGCTCCTTGAACGTTGTCGACTATCGAGGTATATTGTCGCCGTCAACACCTGACATCTCGCCCGTAAATCTCCAAGTCCCGCGGCATATGTTTCTTAGGAAATTTCAGGGTGTGACGAGCATTCCTACCAATGCCGAGCTGCAATTCCAAGAATAGTTGCCGGTGGCCTCGGTGGAAGCTCGAAAGTCGGTCCACATGAGGTTGCCGCTGTTTCTATGGTGGTATGCCAAGCTGACATTTCCTTCCGCCCATACCGAGGAATCCGTGCCATTGAGATAGTTTCTGCTAATCGCCAGGCCCATTCCGCGAAAAGCTATGCCATCATATCCAACGTCATTGCCGCCGCGGTTCGTTGATCCGCTGCAACTGTCATGAGCATAGTTCGGAAGAACATTCAGCGTCTTGTTATCGTACTCCGTCGTGCCATTGTATTTATAACAATCACCGACAAAGTGATACCTCAGGTATTCTGAGATATCTCGGATCGAGGCAGAATCGCCTTGCCGGACGGCGGCGTTCAACGCATTCCCATAGTTGTATGAGTAGTCGGTCGACCCGGTGAGAGAGTCTCTCACTTTTCCGTCTGGTTGGAGGAGATGGTATTGAGGAATCGCCGCCCACCGGTAAACATCGTCTGCATGGCTTATCAGTCTCGAATCGCCCGTAAGATGAGCAGCGGTCACAAAGCCGAAGTTCACATTGGCTTCAGGATCATCCGTGCCCTGTTGTTGGCGGAGCCCATGGTGCAGCGCGTCGTTGTCGATTCGCGCTCGTTGCCACACCTTGTTTAAATTACTCACCGCAAGGGCAGTAAACGTACTGTAGCCGGTAATTTGGCCGGCCCTCGCAAAGGCAATAGACGCCCAGCATATGTCATCGTTAAATGAATCGCCGGACCAATTGGTGCCGTAAAGATCGTTTGTAAACCCATTCGCTAGTCTGGTGATTATGTTCTTCAAAAGCGTTGCGTTCACGCCGCCGTTATTTGCCTGATCCCAGTAGTACATATCTTCGACGAGCTCAATTTCTTCCGCGTCCTCCCAAAACCCAGTGGTGTTTCCGTATACGCCTTGCTGGGCTGCAAAACTCAAATTGCCATCTTTATACTGTTGGAGAAAGGCTTTGGTATAGCCGTTATAAGCGGAGATAACAGTGTTGACATCTCCCCACTCCGCTACATAACCCGCCGACGTGTCTGCGGTTGCGTCTAGGAGCTCAGTATCCGCCGGTCCGGCCGTTGCCGACGATTGAGCCAAACACACAGCGGGCGAGGCGATGACACTGACTAGACACGTAGTTAAAGGGATGAGACAAAAGCGTTGTCTGATTGTTTTTTCGTTCGTTTTTCGATTTTGTTGCTTCGTTGCCATATAGATCTTTCCTTAATCGATTTTGGAGAGTCACAGAAGCGATTCGTTAAAGAGACCTCATCAATGACTGTCTGATGGGGCTCTTTTGCTAAGTGTATATTACTGGAAAGTTTTTGACCTGACCCCTAATTCCGTCCACTAAGTTATACGACGATGCGGAGCATAGTTTGCGGCATCGCCTTCTTGATTGATTGCTTGACCACGTAGCTGGGGCCGGGTCAAGGCCGCCGCAGGCGCCCAAAGGGCTTGGCCTTGAGGCGGTTCCGGCGGAGTGGTATTCGTACATGCTGAAGGCGATGTGGCTTGCGCCCAGTCGTGTGCAAATTCGGCTGGTGTTCGATAGCCCAGCGAGGAGTGTGGGCGCTGAAAGTTGTATTCCACTCGCCAGCAAGCAATCTTGCGCCGTGCGTCCCATAGATTCCAGAACCAACTGGTGTTCAGGCATTCGTCACGAAATCGGCCGTGGAAGCTTTCGATGTGTCCGTTTTGGGTGGGCTTTCCGGGCTGAATGTGAACCGTGCTGATGCTTCGCTCGACACACCAGGCGAGATAATGGCGACTGCTTACCTCCGGCCCATTGTCGGACCGAAGAAACTGTGGCGTACCTCGTTGGTTGACGATTGCTTGCAGCACTCGTGTCACGCGCTGGCTCGGCATGCTCGTATCAGTCTCAAGCGCGAGGCATTCACGCGTGAAGGCGTCCACCACACTGAAAACACGCAGACGTCGCCCGCTTGCTGTCACATCGCTGGCGAAATCAATCGCCCATTCTTGGTTCGGCTCTGTCAGGATAGGCGGCGACACATAACTGCGTGTCAGTCGTTTGCGCCGGATGCGCCGGACGCAGAGCCCGGCGCTGCGGTACACGCGTTGCACCCGTTTGTGATTGAGCCGCTGGCCCGTACGGCGCAACAGAATATAGAGCCGCCTATCCGAAGCGAGGCTTCTCGTGCGCTAACTGGATTAACTGCTGCCGCAGCGCACTATCATCCCGCCGGCTTTCATACCGCCAGCTCGATCGCGGAATACTCAGGAGCCCGCAGGCGTGCCGCTCGCTGGTCGCAAACTCCGCTCTCAGCCGCTGCACTTCCGCCCGTCTCTCTACGAGCCCAGTGAGTTTTTTCGGATCACCGATTGCAGCATGTCCTTATCCAAGCTCAAATCGGCCACTAACTTCTTCAACCGGGCGTTCTCGTCGCGCAACTGCTTTACTTCTTGCGCCTCGCTTACATCCATGCCGCCATACTTCGCTTTCCAGCCGTAGATCGTGTGCTTCGACACTCCGTAGTGCCGACCCACTTCCTCCACGCTCCGGCCTGCTTCCACCTGCTTCAGCGCTTCGATCATCTGCGCCTCCGTGTGCT
Source organism: uncultured Acidobacteriaceae bacterium (assembly GCA_963846185.1). GTDB lineage: Bacteria > Acidobacteriota > Terriglobia > Bryobacterales > Bryobacteraceae > Bog-105. The sequence goes on from CAWJVA010000010.1 coordinate 191,399, forward strand.
TTCCTCTGCCCATCCGATTCCCCTTTCGTTCGTCTCAAATCGTACTTCGATTCGGACGGATCCGGGGGGTCACGTCAAAATGACAGTGAGCGGAAAGCGCCAGGAGCACGGTCTCACCATTAGCGTTCCAATTTACGTCGGGAATTTGAGACTTCAAGTCACGGATCGAGACACTCGCTGCGGCTGGCGGCCTCACGAATGAAGGCGATACTGGGCCAGATAGAAGATGGTTTTTGATCAGAACGACGGATATCAAACATGCAGCTATGAGCGTCGCAATGTTCGCAGCCGTTTGTAGGGCAATGAATTACTTGACTCACCAAGGCGCTAGCGCGCGGCCACCCAGCGAATCCCGATATCGGCGGCCGAGCGGACGCGGTCGATCAGTTGCCCGGCATGATGTTGGATATGGCGGATATTGACGAACTGGTGCTCCAGCTTGGACATGCGATACCAACTGAAGCCACTTTCGGTGCGGTCGAGATCCAACGCATCCACGCCGTCATCGATCATCCGATCGCAGAACTCGCAGTACTCGAGCACCTGCGCTTGCGTGTACGGCTCACCCGCGATGCCGACGCCCTCGCCGCGATGCTGTTCCCACAGCCTAAACGCAGCTTCGTCGCGCTGAAGATACAGGTGTGCATAGAACAGAGTGTGATACGACACCTGCCAGAACGCATTCTTGTGGTTGGTGCTCAACCACTCCTCGGGCGGGCAGCGCTCGATGGCTTCGCGGAGCATCGCCAGCGAGGCGTGATACTGGCTTTTCAGTACGGCTCGAAGCATCGGACGCGTGCGGTTCACCGGCTCGATTGTACATCGAGGCAGCCTTTGAGGTGGGCACGATGTTACTACCGGCGGAGCAGAACAAAAACTCGCGAATAAACACACTCCGGCATACACACTCCGACACGCGCACGTAGTGCCGCAGACCGCATGCACGACCCCCGACAAGACGGCAGAAAGATGCGCGACCCTTTGCATCCGCACCGCCAACGAAACAGCGGAAGAAAATTAGCAGAACAGTTTAGAACCGCTTAAGAAAGCACCTCAGCAAAAACAGTAGGGCAAGTGGAAAATTGCGACTTGTGAGTGGAAAAGTACTACGTTTCGTACCATATTTATTGAATTTATGAAGGGGCCCGGAAACGCCGGCCCTTAGCGTACGTAAATTTCCGTTTCTTGAGGTGTCCCCTATTACCCTCCTCCGCACAATCACAGAACAGCGAACATTTATATTTACCTTTCTTCCAAGCTTTTACAAGCCAAAATTTTCCGCGTGGTTCGTTTTCGCGCCTTCACATGCTATGCTCCGGCAGGCTCGTAAGCGGTCAGGATGACCCTTTTACGGGCCATTTTCTTTTTCAGGAGCACTGCCCCGTCATGACCCCACGAAGCATTCGCCGCGCGCAGGAGCGTAAGGCCGCCAAAGCAGCTCGCCGAGCCGCAAATGAATCCGTACTGCCGTGCTGCCCGGAGCCGCTCGCCGCAGAACCGCGCGCGCTGGCAAGCGGACGCCTCATCGCCGCCACTTCCGAAGCTCGGCTGACTGCCAACCGCGCCAATGCCCTCCTGTCGACCGGCCCCGTTTCCGAAGCCGGTAAATCCGTGTCGTGCCTGAATGCGGTCAAAACGGGTCTCACCGGCCGCACCGTTCTGCTGCATTCGGACGATGCGGAAGCCTATCGCCGCCATGTCGCCGCCTATGAAAACGAATACCGCCCTGTCGCTCTGCGCGAATGCGAACTGGTCCAATCGCTGGCCGATACTCAGTGGCGTCTCAATCGCATCCCCGCTCTGGAAATGGCGATCTACGCGCAAGGCCATATCGAATTTGCCGCCGACTTCGAAGAGCATCCCGCCGGGTTGCGCCCCGCCATGATCGAGCTTCAGACGCATACCAAATACGAAAAGCAGCTTCGCAATCTCCACATCCAGGAAGCGCGCCTGGTCCGCCGCTATCAGAAAGAAATGACTGAGCTGCGCGAGATCCAGAAAGCCCGCCAAGCCGAAACCCAAGCTGCCGAAACCCAAGCTGCCGAAACCCAGGCTGTCGAATCCAACCTTGGCTTCGATTTTTCAACTGCTGATCTCGAGACTGGCTTTCAGGCCGCGTACGCCTCCAACCCTGCTCTTTCTCTAACGCCTGCCCGGGTATCGCCTGCTGTTCTGGCCTTGCAAGCGTAAAGGAATTTTCGTAACGATCTCCATAACTTAGAGGCTGTCGCTAAAATTTCCTCTTGCGCGTTATAGCAATCTGCGATATAAAGATTGCAGATCGTTATATGACGGTTGCCGACAAAATCCGCTACCTCCGGCTCGTCGAAGGCCACCTCCGCGGGCTCGGCCGCGAAATGACCCAGAAAGAAGTTGTCGCGGCCGTCAAAAAGGAGCTGAAAAAATCCATCAGCCAGCCGTACTTGTCGCAGCTCGAAAACGGCTCGCGCCGGCACCTCACGAACACCACGCGGCTGATGTTAGCTAAGTTCTTCGGCGTTCATCCCGGTTACCTGGTCGATGATCCCGAGGGCTTTCAAACCGAACTCATTACGGACCTGCAGAACCAGGAAGACAAACTCGATTTATGGCTGGTGCAGGGAGCCGAACGCTTCCGGCGCGATCCCGCGCTCGCCGAAGCTCTGCTGCGCATCGCGCGTCATGAGGATACCCGTCGCTGCTTCCTGCTCTTATCCGCTATCCTCGACACGCCCGACCTGGTAGACCGCCTCTGGGATCTGCTCAAGCCAAAGGAGGGACCACATCATGAGCTGGCCTGACATTTTCCTGCTCTGTTTCGCAATAGGAGTGCTTTGGAGTGTTGTGACGCTGCTGCTCGGCGGTTTGCACTTCGGCCATTTCCATGGCAACGCCGGGCACGCACCCGCCCATATCGCACACGGCCACGTGGGCCACGTCCACTCCGGGCAAGCTCACATCGGTCATGCGTATGCCGGACACACGCATGCGCCGGCAACATTCAAGGGCCTCGAAAACGCTCCGCACAAAGTCTCGGCCGGCTGGATCGGCAGCATGCTCAACCCGAGCTCGGCTGCCGTCTTTCTGGCCTGGTTCGGCGGCGTCGGTTATGTCCTGACCCGCCACTCCGGCCTCGCCCTGATTCTTGACCTCGTGCTCGCGGCTACCGTCGGCCTGATCGGAGCCTGGTTTCTGGCTGCGTTCTTGCGCTTCCTGCAGTCGCGCGAGAAGCCGCTCGATCCCTCCGATTACGAAATGGTCGGTGTCCTCGGCCACGTCTCGTGCGCCATTCGCAAGGATGGCATCGGCGAAGTCATCTATGTGCGCGATGGCGCGCGACGGCCTTTGCCCGCGCGCAGCGCCGATCACACGGAAATCCAACGCGGTGAAGAAGTGGTTGTCACGCGATACGAACAAGGCATTGCGTATGTACGCACCTGGGAGGCAATGACCCAGCCGGACGAAAGCATCTCGACCCCGGAAACATTGCCAAGGGAGAACAAAAATGTTCAGTGAAGTTGCAGTTGTGGCGATCATCGCCGTCCTTGTGCTGCTGGCCCTCATGAGCACCATGGCCACTCTGTTTCGAAAAGCCGGTCCGCATGAGGCGCTCATTGTTTATGGCCTGCGCGGCACACGTATCGTGAAGGGCAGGGGGACGGTTATTTTCCCCATGATCGAGAGCTTTCGCCAGCTCTCGCTGCAGTTGATGTCCTTTGACGTGGCGCCGCAGCAGGATCTCTACACCAAGCAGGGCGTCGCCGTGACGGTCGAAGCCGTCGCGCAGATCAAGGTGAAAAGTGATCCCGAATCCATCCAAACCGCGGCCGAACAGTTCCTGACTAAGACGGACGCCGCGCGCGAGGGCCTGATCCGGCTTGTCATGGAAGGCCATCTGCGCGGCATCATCGGCCAGCTCTCAGTCGAGCAAATCGTGAAAGAGCCAGAAATGGTTGGCGACCGCATGCGCGCCACCTGTGCCGATGACATGAGCAAGATGGGCCTCGAAGTCGTCTCGTTCACCATTAAGGAAGTCCGCGACAAGAACGAGTACATCACCAACATGGGCCGGCCGGACATCGCGCGCATCAAGCGCGATGCCGATGTCGCTTCCGCCGAGGCCGAAAGGGATACCGCCATTCGCCGCGCCGAAGCCATGCGGGCAGCCGCCGTCGCCAAAGCGCAGGCCGATCAGGAGCGTGTGCTTAGCCGAAGCGCTATCGCTCGCTGCGCAGGCCGAAGCCCAGCGTGACCTCGAAATCAGGCGCGCCCAGTACGTCGAAACCATCAAGCGGCAGCAGGCTCAAGCCGACAAGGCTTATGACATTCAAGGCAACATCATGCAGCAGCAGGTCATCGCTGAGGCCGTCAAAGTCCGCCAGATCGAGAAGGAACAGGAAATCAAGGTGCAGGAAGCCGAAATTCTGCGCCACGAAAAAGAATTGATTGCCACCGTCCTCAAGAATGCCGAAATCGAGCGCCAGCGTATCGAAATGCTGGCCGAGGCAGCACGCCGCAAGATGACCATCGAAGCCGAAGGCGCATCCGCAGCTACCCGTCTACAGGGCGAGGCCGATGCCGACATCATCCTCCGTAAGGGTGAGGCGGAAGCCAAGGCGATGAACGTCAAGGCGGAGGCCTACCAGGAATGGAACCAGGCCGCCGTCGTCGATAAACTCATCACCGGTCTGCCCGAAATCGTGAGAGCGCTAACCGCTCCGCTTGCCAACGTAGACAGGATCACCGTCGTTTCAACGGATGGCGCATCCTCCGGCATGAACAAGATCACCGGTGACATGACCAAAATGGTCGCGCAGATACCGGCGCTATTTGAGACTCTCTCGGGCATGCAAATGTCCGACTTGTTAGGAAAGGTTCGGGAAATCTCTGATCGCTCGAACGGCAAAGTCAGCCCGCAGAATCAGAGCACTCAATCGTAAAAGGAGAAGTTATGGCCCTACTGGATCGAGTTACAACGCTCATCAAGGCAAATTTAAACGACCTTGTCGACAAGGCCGAAAATCCGGAGAAGCTGCTCAAGCAGCTTCTCCTCGATATGCAAAATCAGCTTATGCAGGTCAAGACACAGGTGGCGATCGCCATCGCGGACCAGCATCTGCTCGAAAAGAAACAGCAGGAGAACCTCGAGGCGCAAAAGGAATGGGTCCGTAAAGCCGAGCTCGCTATCGAGAAAAATCAGGAAGACCTGGCGCGGGTAGCGCTCGAACGCTCATTGACTCATGAAAACGCCGCGAAGAATTTCGCCCAGCAGATCGAAGACCAGGCGCACCAGGTGCAAACTCTTCGCGACGCGCTGCACCGGCTGGAGCAGAAAATGACCGAGACCAAATCGAAGACCGAACTGCTGATGGCCCAGCACCGCCGCGCTCGCCTCTCCGTGCGGGCCGGCGGAGCGACTATCAAAGAATTCGAAAACGATGCCGCCTTCGACCGTCTGCGTATGAAAGTGGGTGAGACCGAAGCTCTGGGCCACGGGCATATGGCGCTCAGCGAATCGAATGCCGAGAAGAGGCTCGAAGCGCTCGAAAAATCAGATCAGGTAGACCGCTTATTAGCAGACCTGAAGACCAGGTCGGGCAACGCGGCTAAATGACGCCGCTGCTAACATGCGAAGCATGAAAGCGCTGCTGCTCTCCGAATACGGACGGCTCGAAACAGTAGACGTTCCCATGCCTCGGCCCGGCCCGGATGAACTACTGGTGCGGGTAGAGGCATGCGGAATCTGCGGAAGTGATGTGCATGGTTACGACGGCTCTTCCGGTCGCCGCATTCCGCCGCTGATCATGGGGCACGAAGCTTCCGGGACCGTGGCAGCTACTGGACCCCAGGCAACCAGGTTCAAAGTTGGCGATCCCGTCACCTTTGATTCAACCGTTTATTGCGGCCGTTGCCAGTACTGCCTCAAAGGCGAAATGAATCTGTGTGAAAACCGCCAGGTGCTCGGCGTCTCCATCCCTGAATATCGGCGCGAGGGAGCGTTTGCCGAGTACGTCGTCGTGCCCGAGCGAATCGTTTATGGTCTGCCGGAGAGCGTTCCTTTCCGCGAAGCCGCCATGGTCGAACCGCTCGCCGTCGCGGTGCACGCTGTCTCATTGTCGAATGTTCCGGAGGGCGCTTCGGCGCTTGTGGTGGGCGCCGGCATGATCGGTTTGCTTGTCCTGGAAGCTCTTCGTGCCGCGGGTTGCAACAACATCATTGTGACCGACATCGACGAGAGCCGGCTCCAGTTGGCAAAAGAGATGGGCGCGAGCGCCATTATCAATGGCAAAACGGCCGATACGGTCGCTGAAGTCCGCAAGCTCACATCCGGCAAAGGCGTCGATGTCGCGCTCGAAGCAGTAGGCAGCACCCCGACTGTGAAAGTCGCCGTCGAATCTGTGTGCAAGGGCGGAACCGTCACCCTGATCGGCAACATTGCTCCCACTGTCGAGATTCCGCTTCAGGTCGTGGTGAGCCGCCAGATCCGCCTGCAAGGCTCGGCAGCGTCGGCAGGCGAGTATCCGCGCTGCATCGAGATGCTCGCGAGCGGAGCAGTGAATCTCAAACCACTGATTAGCGTAGTCGCGCCGCTCGAAGAAGGCCCGCAGTGGTTTGAGCGCCTGCATGAGCGCCACCCGAACCTCATGAAAGTGATTCTGTCGCCCACGGAGCGAAATGAGCAACCCGCTGTTTGATCTTACCGGTCGTGTCGCCATCGTGACCGGTAGCAGCCGCGGCCTCGGGCAGTATTTCTCCCGTGCTCTGGCAAAATCCGGCGCCGATCTGGTCATCACCAGCCGCCACGCGAACGATCTGAAGCCGTTCCAGGAAGAAATCGAATCTCTCGGCCGCCGCGCTGTTCCGGTGCAATTGGATGTCCGGGATTACGCGAGCATTCAGGAAATGGCCGCTGCCGCCGAAGCCGCGTACGGGCGCCTTGACATTCTGGTGAACAACGCCGGCATGAACATCCGCAAGCCGGCCGTCGATGTCACTTGGGATGACTGGAACGCCATTCTCGATACCAACCTGCGCGGCAGTTTCTTTGTCGCGCAAGCCGTGGCAAAGCGCATGATCCCGCGCGGATACGGGCGCATCATCAACATCGGCTCGGTTACCAGCGTCGCCGGCTATGCCGGACTTGGCCCTTATGGAGCAAGCCGCGGTGGCATCCGCCAGTTGACCATGAGTCTGGCGGACGATTGGGGCAAATTTGGCATCACGGTAAACTGCCTCGCGCCCGGCTGGTTCAAGACGAGCCAGAACAAAGTCATGTACGAAGACAAAGAGTGGGTCGAATATCTCAGCGATCGCATCCCCATGAAGCGGCCCGGTGCGCCGGATGATCTCGACTCGGCCGTCGTCTTTCTGGCTGCCGAGTCGAGCCGCTATGTCACGGGTCAAACCCTGTTAGTGGACGGCGGCATCTCGACCGGTGCCGTCCGCGCGCTGCCTAAGCGCTAACCGGTTCGGGCACGGGCTCGATCTTCCCTAAAAGGAAGAGATACCCGGCGATGCCGATCAGCAGCACCAGAGCGGCTGCCGCAAAAGCGCGCGAAAACGAGTTGCTCGGCCCGGCGAAGTAGCCGGTTGCAATCGGCGCCACGATGGCTGAGATCTGATTGCCGAAATTGACGATCCCGCCGACCTTCCCGACGCTGTTCTGGGGCGCAATGAGTGATGGAATGGACCATCCCACCGGTGCTGCGGCGGAAAGGCCTCCAAGCGAAAGGCTGATCCAGAACGCCGCAACCAGAGGATTCTGCGTAAACATGGCTCCTGCGATTGCCAGCCCCAGCACTGTTCCGCCCACCAGGATGCTTTGCCGCACGATGGTTTCGCGATAGCCTCGCCGCACCAGCGCGTCCACCAGCCACCCGCCCACAAGTAAGTCGGTCAGGGTTCCAAACAGCCAAGGCACGCTGGTGAAGAGAATCGAATGCTGCAGGTTCATATGCAGTGCCGAGAAGTAACTGGGAAGCCAGGTCAGGAATAGATAGAAGCAATAGTTATAGGCTGCAAAACCCAGCGTTAAACCGATCACCTTCTTCTGCGTAAGCAGGTAGGAAAGCGGAGCGCTCTTCGTCACCTCATGCTTGTGCCCGCTCGGGTTCGCGCCGCCGTTTTCCATGAACGCCAGTTCTTCCCGCGATAGCCTCGCGTCATCTTTGGGATCGCGATAGATCATGGAAAACGCCGCAAAGTAGAGGAGGCTGACAATGCCCGTGAAGGCAAAACTGAGCCGCCAGCCGAAGTAGATAAGAACGCTTCCGATAATCGGCACGCCGATAGCAGACGCAAACTTGGCCGCGGCATCGAACATCGCTGTTGCAAAGCTGCGCTCGTTCCTTGGGAACCACATGCCGATCGCCTTCGCGTTTGCCGGAAAGGTCGGCGCTTCGCCGACACCCAGCAGCAGCCGCGCAGCAATAAAGCTCCGTAATCCCATTGCCGCCGCCGCAGCGAAAGAGGCGATGCTCCACAGCAGCGCGCTGATGCGGCCGATCTTGCGTACGCCGAAGCGGTCGAGCAGCACGCCCATCGGAAGCTGCAGCGCGGCATACGTCCAGCTATACGCGCTCAGCACGTAGCCGAATGCAACCGTCGTCAGGCCGAACTCGCGATGCAGCGCCTCCTGTGCAACGGAAACATTGACGCGATCGAAATAATTCACGAGCACGCCCATGCCGAGGAGGATTGCAATCCTCCAGCGCCGCCGCTCTATCATTGCGCCAGCCCGACATAGATGTCTAGGGTAGAGGGCTCGCCGTTCTCCTTAAGGCCGGCCGGGTGAACTTCGAAGTCCGTCCGGTATGCCCGCTCCAGGCCGCCCGGCCCTTCGTCCGACCAGATTCGCTTCCATAAATCGACGACTGGAGGAGGAGCGCCGCGCGCGCTGTACCGAGCGTACGTTCCCGGTTCGACGATTTGAGCCACCATTCCACGCGGGACAAACTTAGTGGGGGCAACCTTCGCACCCAGAACGTACTTATAAGAGCCTTTTCTTCCGTTCTGGTAATCGCAGTAAACGGCGATGACGCTCTTGTCCAAACGATTCGGTACGCGCTCGATGATATCTTCGCGCCGTAGCCGCATCCACATCCTCGGGATCAGGCCATCGCTGGTGGCTTCGCGCTCGTTTGTCGTAACGGTCGCGATACCCATCACCGTGAACGAATCGATGTGGACTCTGACCGGTTTACTCTCTTGCGCGAGCGAGAGCGCCGCGGTTGCAGATGTTATAAGTAGGATCCTCAGCAATCATTCACCCGATTCGATTTGACCCTGCCGCGAGCGCACCTTCCCGGCTATCGCCTCCACCTGCAGGCGCAAGGAAGTTGGCAATATCGAGAAGAATCTGGTCAGGAGGCGATAGCGCCAGCCCGGAACAACGAACAATTTCCGCCGGCTCAGTCCTTCGAGAGAGGCATCCACTACTTCCTCCGCAGTCAGCCACATGCTCGAACTGCCTGCTTGCGGACGCTTGACGCCCACATGGTCGTGAAACTCGGAGTAGGTATATCCAGGGCATAGCGCCTGAACAATCACCTTCGATCCCATCGCCCGAAGCTCGAGATAAATACCCTCGGTCAGCGTATTCATCCAGGTCTTTGTCGCCGCATAGCTCACGGTTCCTGGAACACGCACGAAAGCAGAAACGGATGACACGTTGATGATGGCGCCGTAATCGCGTGGGACCATGTTGCGCAGTGCAGCGTGGCTGAGCTCGAGAGCAGCCATTACATGCAATTTGTGCATGCGTTGTTGCGACTCGAGTGGAGCTTCCCAGAAGCGCCCGCGGATACCGAAACCGGCATTGTTTACCAGTAGCGCCAGCCGGGGTTCGTTCCCGATCCGCTCTGCGACCCGGTGAACATCGGCTTCCTCCGTCAGGTCAGCCTCCAGGATCTCGGTTTTGGATTCATACCTGTTTGCGAACTCGCTGGCTAGCGCTTCCAATCGATCTCTACGGCGTGCGACCAGCAGCAAGTCATGCGTGGGCGCCAGTTTGCGCGCGAAGACTTCGCCGATGCCGCTCGAGGCGCCAGTGATCGCGACAACATTTCTATTCAAGTTGGCTCTCCTAGACAGCTATTTGGATGCTGAGCTTCGCGCCTGGCTCTACTCGGACTTCGTTCTGCAAAATGATTCGAGCGCCATCCTTCTGCGGCTCAAGCTTGTGCGGTAATGCTCGAGTCCCCAGAACAACCTTTGATGCTCTAAACGCAAGGTCCACCTCGCGCACCGGCAGAAATCCTTCCATGACTTCGATGGAGGAACTGCCGGACGATACAGTGAACACTCCCCAGCCCGTCCCGGCAGACCAGAACGAACGAAAGGCGGGTACCTTCACGCGTGGCTTCACGGTTACTCGTCCCTCGGAGCCTTGATAATGGAAACCGCTGAGCGCCAGTATGCCGGACCACGAAGCCATTGCGCGCGCATAGTGGTGTCCGCACTCGGCCTCGTCCCAGGGATTTCTCCGTTGCCCGTCATAGCGGCGCCGAATGTCGCCAATGCACTCGATTCCTCGCTCTGTCATTCCCTCGTACAGCATGAGCGCTGCCGTCGAGTACTCAAAGCCGGTCATCACCTCCGCATAATACGGAAACGGGATCTTCGGCCGCTCGATCTGAACGTAATCGCAAATCACCATCGCCGCTTCGTCGTTGAGCGCGAACGTCCGCTGCACGCAGTCATGATCGTACAGATTCGGTTTATGATTGTTCCGGTAAATCGAATCCAGAGTCTTCTGTGCGTGCGCGGCATTCACCAGTGGCCCGAGTCCTGCGACATCAGCTAAATACTGGCCGAGCAACTGGTCAATCAAACAGCCTTGGCCGACCTGATACTGCGGGTGTTGCGGATCATCGGCTCCCATGCCGCTGCGCAAACCCGGTGCAATCTCATTCGCGCGCCGGCCTTCGATCTTCTGAACATAATAAGAGCCGTTGAACAGGTTCGCATCGAGCCACGCGCTGCCGCTCGCAAACAAGCGCCGGTATTCCGCTGCCGCAGCCGTGTCGTTGACCGCCAGCGCCATCTCCTCGGCGGCCCGCAGCGCACCGAGATAGTAAATGCAGCAGAGCGGGTTGGGGCCGTAAAACTCCACATCGTAGGTGTTGTGCTGGACGCCTTCCAGCACGCCATCCTTGTTGGCATCCCAGCCGCCTGGGATCCATGCAAATTCGATGGCGCGCCTCACCTTCGGCCAGAACTCCACTAAGAAGTCGCGGTCGCCGGTCAGTTGCCAGTCGATGTAAACCTTCATGATCTGGCCCATCTGTCCGTCCGCCGCCGCATAAGCCGAAACGTTCGATGCCATCCGGCAGAAGCTGGCGAAAGTACATCGCTCCGCGCTCGTCCATGGAGTAGCCGAAAGCGCTTCGTCTCAGGGAACGCGAAAGTGAAGGAAAGAGATAGGCGGTCGCCGTCTCGTAATTCCACACGTGCGTGCAGTTCCCGAAACAGCAGCCGAGATGGTCGTCCGAGCCTTCAAACGCATGAAACTCGCCATCCGCGGTCCGAAAGCACGTCGTCGTAACCAGCGTGGACAAGTTGGACATCGCAGCTTCCTTGACTACGCCGGGCAGGGTCGTCTCGCGAATTGCCGCCACAAAACGGCTGGTCCGCGCTTGCAGACCGGGGAGATGATCAGCCGCGTATTCGGCTGCGGCCCAAGCGTCCGCATATCTCGTCGCGTACCAGTTCCCGATCTTCGTGTCTTCGTGTCCCTTCGGCGCCTGCCAGCCGCAGCGTTTGGGCGTGCGGTTCGGGAAATGCCAAGCCAGCAAAAAAGTAAAGTCCGCAGGCTGTGCCGGCGTCACTGTCCGCTGCAGGCATACTGCGCCGACCGCGCTCAGAGCTTCCGCTTCGGGCCCGAGTGCGCCATCCGCCGAGAAGTCGTCCCAGAACAGAAGAGGACTATTCCACCACCGTCCCGCCGGCCAGCCGCGCAACGCTGTGAAGCGGCCTTCATCGGCATTGAGAACAGCCAGCGTAAACGAACCGTTATCGACGTTATCCGCGGCGAGCCTGGGATTGTGCATGAACAATCCCTGCATCGCTCCATGCTTTCGAAGCTCGTTTACTCGGGCCTCCGGTGCTGAGCTGTCCCGTCCGGACTCTTTCACTGGATTCTCAATTGAAAACGCGATGCTGACCGTGGCCGACGAACTGCTCGGGTTAGAGACCCGATAACGCAACACGGCGATCGGCAGTCCCGATTCATCAGCATCCAGCGGGATGAACGGCGTTCCGGCTTCGAGCGTGATGCGCACCGGCAGACGAGTGTCATGAAAATCGATGCGGGCCTGCGGGAACTCGCCGGTGAACGTGGCGCCCTCGAGACGCGAAAGGCCTGGCGCGTTCTTCGAACCGAGTCCGTCCTGACCTTCGTAGGGCTTCTCGACTGCAGCTTCCAGCACGTGCGCTATGGGGTGGTCATCATCCTGTTTGACCCAGATACTCGCGAGCGCATACTGCGGTGAATTGCCCTTATCCGGCCGGTTGAAGATCTCCCAATCGCGCAGTTGCCCACGGCCGCCAAGCCCGATGCTGCCCGCCCCGATGCCACCCAGCGGGAAAGAGATCATTTTGAGCGCCGGGCCGCTGAACGTGCGGGGATAACCAGTGGAAGCAGATGCCGGATCGGTCGCAGCAAGAGCAGGCGCGGAAGTTGCTCCGGAAAGCGCCGCGACACCGGTCACGCCAAACGACTTCAGAAAGTCACGGCGGTCCGGACCATGCTCTGCACTCATCTTCTAAACGGTAACCTACGGACTGATGGACAGGCGGCAAGTGGTAACCGGTTTGGCAGCAGCGCCCTTCGCTTCGGTTCGGGCTCCGGACGGAAATGCCGCCGGAGAGGAGCGCTGGAAGAAGGTCCTGGCGGAACGGATCCCGCTTTACGGCCACCGCAACTGGATCGTTATCGCGGATTCGGCGTATCCGGCGCAATCACGAAGCGGCATCGAAACGCTCGTCTCCGAAGCAACCCATTTCGAAGTCCTGCGAACCGTGCTGGCCGCGCTTTCTGCCTCAAAGCACGTCCGGCCAATCGTGTATCAGGACAGCGAACTGAGCTTTGTGCAGGAAGCGGATGCTCCGGGAGTGGCGGCCTACCGGCGTCAGCTTGCGGCGATGTTTCGTGATGCCAAGGTGAACACATTGCCGCACGAACAGATCATTTCGAAGCTTGACCAGACCGGCCAGACGTTCGAGATTTTGATCATCAAGAGTACTTTGACGATTCCGTACACGTCCGTTTTCCTGCAACTCGATTGCGCTTACTGGGGCCCGGAGAACGAACAGAAGCTACGCGTAGCCATGGCGCAAGCTTCCGATCACTGAACCGCGGCCGCAGGCGCCGCGTTGGGCTCATTGGGGTCGCGGCCGATGAGGCTGAAGGCGTCTTCGTTCAGCTCCTCGAGTGTCTTTCCTTTGGTCTCCGGGAGCATGCTTGCGGTGACGATTACACCCAGCGCGCTGACGATCGCGGCCGCTAACTCGGCGGCTGTGAGCGCGTGCCATTCAAGCAAGATCGGAAACAGGAACACGCCCAGGAATCCGCCAATCTTGCCCGCTCCGGCGGCGATCCCGTGTCCTGTCGTGCGCGTGCCCGCCGGGAAGATCTCCGCGGGATAAACGAAGGTCGTCGCGTTGGGGCCAAATTCAGTGAAGAAATAGCTCACTCCATAGATGACAACGAACGGCAGCGTTTGTGATTGAACCCCGGGAATGAGGGCCAGTGCGGCAAAGCAGAAGGCCATCATCATGAAGCCGAGATTCTGGATGAACTTGCGTCCCAATCTATCCATCGCCGCTGCCGCCACCAGATAGCCGGGTAGAGCGGCCAGGGCGAAGATAGCGAGTTGCGTCAGAATGTGCTTCAAAAGGCTCGCGTGGGGGGCGAGAGCTTCGAGCACCAGCGGGCTGCTGACCGTGTTGCCGTAATAGGCGAAATCCATCAGGAACCACGCCAGGCTCGCGCCCAGCAGCCTGATCAGCAAAGGCCGGTTTACGATGAGGCAGTTGAATCCTTTCCAGAATTCGGCTTCCGCGCACAAGGCCCTTCGTTGCTTGACCCTTCGCTTCTCGAGCGCGATGCGGAAGCGCGGAGTTTCGTCGATCTTACGCCGCGCAAAGAATACGGCGAGCGCCGGCACTGCGCCGAAGGCGAGCAAGATGCGCCAGACCAGGTCGCGATCAAGCTTCGACATCAGCAGCACGGCCGCGAAGAGCGGGCCGAAAATCAGGCCAAGCGCCTGCATGGAGAACACCAGCGAAACCAACATTCCGCGCGAGCGTTTACCGGAATACTCGCTCATAATCGTTGCGCTTACCGGATAGTCGCCGCCAATGCCCAAGCCGAGCACGATACGGAAGACGATGAGCCAGGCAATGTTGGGCGCCAGGGCCGAGGCGATTGCCCCGGCCGCCAGCACAATCACCTCGACACCGTAAATTCGTTTGCGGCCCAGGATGTCGGCAATCCGCCCGAAAACGATTGCACCGGCAGCCGATGCAAGCAAGGCCGTGGACGTTACCAGGCCCGTTTCAACCAAGCTCGGATGCCACTCGGCCCGGATCAGAACCATCGCGACGCCGATGATAAACAGATCATAGGCATCAGTGAAGAAGCCCATCCCCGAGACCAACACGATCTTCCACTGCAGCCGTGAAATGTCCGCTTCGTCGTACTCGCGGAGGGGCTGGGTAGCGGGGGCAGGCATTTATGACTCGCCGTCAGATACCTGATGTCATTCCGAGGCGGCTAATTACAAAGTAAATTTTCGCAGCCCCGGCGCCCTTTGCACGGAGACATGTCACGCGAATTCTGCCCAGACAACGGTATGATCGGACGCATTTGGAGCGTGCCGCGGCGCGAGATCGACGTCACATGCGCGGCAGCAATCGGCGAGCGGAGCCGTCGCGAGGATGTGGTCAATACGCCATCCCCAGTTGTTCTCGAATGCACTCCTGAAGTAGTCCCAATAGGTATATTGGACGCGATCCGGATGCAGCTTACGGAATACGTCCGTAAATCCCCAGGCAACGGTCCTCTTAAAAGCATTACGCGCGTCGATGTGGAAATCGACGTCGTTGACGCGGCGGTCAGGGTGGTATACGTCGATGGGTTCCGGCGCGACGTTCAGGTCGCCGGTCCACACCACCGGCTTCCCGGGATCAAAGTGCTTTTCGAAATATGTCTGGATGCGCCGGAACCAGGCCAGCTTGAAGGTATATTTCTCTGAGTCGACTTTGTAGCCCTGCGGGACGTACGTGTTGATGATCGCAACACCTTGAATCACGGTCTGCAAGATACGGGCGTCCTCATTATCCGGCCCCTCGTGGAGGCCATGCATCACGTATTCGGGCTTTTCACGGCTGAGCGTGGCGACTCCGTTGTAACCTTTCATACCGCGAAACGAGACGTGGTATCCGGCCTCTTGAAGCACCGCCGCCGGGAACTCTTCATCGGCGACCTTGGTTTCCTGCAGGCACATGACATCCGGCTGGTGTTCCTTTAACCAATCCAGAACAATCGGCATACGCCTTCGAATCGAATTGACGTTGTAAGTTGCGATTTTCATGCGGCAGAAAACCAGTATGTCGCGAGGGCAGTTAGTCCAGCAGAGATCTGCCTGTGCGCCTGTTGCATATACTCAAGAGCATGTTCGGTGCGATTGAGGCAGGAGGTACCAAATTCGTTTGCGGTATCGGCACTGTTCCGGAGGATCTCGCCACTGCCCAGTTTCCGACATCCGCGCCGGAAGTAACGCTCGAAAGCGTAATCAAGTTCTTTAAAGAGTCAGGAAGAGAGTTCGAGGCTTTCGGTATTGGTTCGTTCGGCCCGGTGGACCTCGATCTGGGTTCTTCCTCTTACGGTCATATCACTGCTACCCCAAAGGCAGGCTGGTCCAATTTCAATCTGGTCGGCGCGGTGCGCGCCGCCTTCGATGTGCCTGTCGGCTTCGATACAGACGTCAACGCAGCAGTTCTGGGCGAAGCCGTGTGGGGCGCCGCGCGCGGGCTTCCCGACGCCGTATACCTGACCATCGGCACTGGAATTGGCGGGGGAGCAATGGTGCACGGGCAGGTGGTACATGGGCTCGTTCACCCGGAAATGGGGCACTTGCGCATCCCACATGACCGGTCGCGCGACCCTTTCCCCGGTTGTTGTCCCTTTCACGGGGATTGCCTGGAGGGGCTGGCGTGTGGACCGGCGATGCAGATGCGATGGGGCATGCCCGCCGCGCTGCTACCTCCGGAGCACCCGGGCTGGGCGCTGGAAGCGCATTACCTGGCGCTTGGTCTGGTGAACCTGATGTTCACCTTATCGCCGCGCCGCATTCTTTTGGGAGGCGGAGTCATGCAGCAGCCACACTTGTTCGATCTGATACGGGGCGAAGTAACGCAGCTTCTGGGAGGATACATCCACCATCCTGACGTTACGGAGCGGATCAACACGTTGATTCAGCCACCCCAACTAGGACCACGCGCGGGTATCGTGGGCGCGCTGGCGCTTGCTCAAAGAGCCGCAGGCATCACTTCGCACCGCGCGGGCGGCCGCTCATGACCCTCGCGGGCGCGCTCGTTAAAAGCACCATCGTTGCCGCTTTAGGAGGACTTCTCTTCGGTTTCGATACGGCCGTGATTGCAGGGACTACTGCGGGCCTGACCCGCACGTTCTCGCTCACGCCCAACACGCTCGGGCTGACGGTCGCAATCGCTCTTGTCGGCACGGTGGTGGGTTCCATGCTGGCCGGCATTCCAGGCGATCGCTTCGGAAGGCGCGACAGCCTGCGCATCATGGCCGTTCTGTACCTCATGTCCGCTGTCGGATGCGCTTTCTCCTGGAACTGGCTATCGCTGGTGTTTTTCCGTTTTATCGGCGGCCTGGGCATCGGCGGCTCGTCCGTGCTTGGTCCGATGTATATCGCCGAGATTGCGCCCGCCAAGTGGCGGGGCCGCTTAGTCGGGTTCTTTCAGTTCAATGTCGTGGCCGGTATCCTTGTGGCCTATTTTTCGAATTATGTGATTGGACAAGCCAGGCTCGGCCCGGAGGACTGGCGCTGGATGCTGGGCGTCTCAGGCATTCCGGCTCTGCTGTTCTTTCTCATGCTTTTCACGATTCCACGCAGCCCGCGCTGGCTGGTTTCGAAATCCCGCGTGGATGAGGCGCGCAGGTATTGCAGATCATCGGTGAGGAAGACGTCGAAGGCGAACTGCAGGACATCATCGGCTCCATCGACGTGGAACATGGTCACGGCCACGAGCGCCTATTTCAGCCGAAGTACCGATACCCAATCTTTCTGGCGGTCTCGATCGCCATGTTCAACCAGCTCTCGGGTATCAACGCTGTTCTCTATTATTTGAACGACATCTTCGCCCGCGCCGGATTCAGCAAGGTATCCGGCGATTTGCAGGCCGTGTTGATTGGGTTCACAAATCTCGTGTTCACGATCTTCGCGATGTCGATTATCGATAGAGTGGGAAGAAAAACGCTGCTGCTGATCGGTTCCGTCGGATGTGCGGCATCGCTGGCCGGAGTTGCCGCCGTGTTCCTGAGTAACTCTCATGAGCAGCTCCTGGTGTGGTTCCTGGTAGGCTTCATCGGGTCGTTCTCGTTTTCGCAGGGGGCAGTCATCTGGGTGTATATCAGCGAAGTCTTCCCCAATCGCGTGCGCGCTCACGGGCAGAGTCTGGGCAGCTTCACTCACTGGTTCATGAATGCCGTGATCTCATGGTCCTTTCCGGTAATGGCGAGCGCCTCTCGGGGCGCACCGTTCGTCTTCTTCTCCGCAATGATGGTCGCGCAGTTCTTTGTCGTCCTATTTGCCTTTGCCGAGACCAAGGGCGTGACGCTCGAAGCCATGCAGCGCAAGTTTGGGATCGCTTGAAGTAGACCTCGAAAGAGAGCCCGATTGCGGTACAACATTCACGTCACCACAAGCTGTTGCTGGATGATTTTTGCGGTCATCTGGCTGGTGGCCGCGTTCCGCACCAAGCCTGCGACAAGCCGCCAATCTACGAAGTCTCGCGCGTTGCACGTGATCCTGGAAGTCATCGCGTTCTTCCTGTTGTTTGACGAGCAGACCGCTATAGGGCCCTTGGGCTGGGTTTTCCTGCCGCATTCGGTGCTCGCGTCGGCGATAGGACTGGCGCTGACCGCTTTAGGGCTCGCGTTCGCAGTGTGGGCAAGGTTTTATCTCGGAGGCAACTGGAGCGCGAGCGTAACGGTCAAACGGGATCATGAGCTGGTGCGCTCCGGCCCGTACGCGCTGGTCCGGCATCCTATTTACACCGGAGTCTGCCTGGCGTTCCTTGGCACCGCGCTTGACGTGGGACAGCTGCGCGCGCTGGTTGGGCTGATCTTGTCGGTGACCGGCTACAAACTCAAGTCGTTAACAGAAGAGTCGATGATGGACCGCGAGTTTGCCGAGTACAAGCAATACAAACGCGAGGTCAAAGGACTCATACCGTTCGTCTGGTAGCTGTCGCGCGCCACGGCCATGCGGCAATACCTCTGGCGCGCCAGAGATACGCCACAATTCCGAAGATCAGCAGCGCGAACCCGCTGACGATGTATACTCGCCCGCTCTCTGCGAGTATGAAGAGCCAACCTGCCAGGGCGACCAGCGCAGGAATCGGATAGAGCGGCATGGAGAACGGCCGTGCAATATCCTGCCGCCAGCGGCGGATCAGGATCACGGCGATGCACTGTGCCGCAAACTGGGTCATGATCTGGATGATGATTAGCGTTTTGATGAGCGCATCGAGGGGCGCCAGACAGGCAAGCGCCGACATCACGCCCATGAACACTACGGAGAACGAGGGGAAGTTGCGTGTGGGGTGCACGCGCCCGAATGGCGCGAAGAAGTGTCCCTCGACAGCGGCTGCAAACGGCACACGCGTGTAGCCCAGCAGCACGCAGAACACAGATGCGAACGCGACCCAGAGAATCAGCCCTGTCATGAATGCGGCAGCGCGCCAGCCATAGACCCGTTCCATAAAATCCGAAACAATGGCGGTCGAGTGCATCGCCTCCTGCCAGGGAACCACGCCAATGATTGAGAGGCTCATGGCAACGTACAGCACGGCCAGAATGACAATGGAGAGAATGACGCACCGGGGAATATTTACGGTCGGATTGCGGATCTCGCCTCCGATCAGACACACGTTGAAGTAACCGCTGTAGTCGTACATGCTCAGCAGCGTTGCCGCCCCCAGCCCGAGGAAAAATCCGCTGTTCAGTTTGAATGCATCCGGAGGAAAGCTGAAGGCCCGTGCGGCGCTGAAATGAGCAGCGCCGCTCCAGATGATCACGCCCATGGCTACAATCAGCCCGACCCAGAGGACGGCCGAGATGATGCCGATCGATCGGATATCGCGATAGAGCAGGATGGTGCACAGAATGCAAACGACGATGGCGATGGCTTTCAACTCGACGCCGTTCATTGAAGGCAACAGGTAGCGGAGATAATCGCCGAATCCCACTGCACCGGAGGCTGCGGTCAGCGGCGCCGAAAGCATCACCTGCCAGAGGAACAGGAAGCCCATCAAACGCCCCAGAGACTTCGGCCCGAAGGCCTGCTGCAGATACTCATAAGATCCGCCGGAGCCCGGCATCGCGGCGCCCAATTCCGCCCAGACGAGACCGTCGCAAAGCGCAATCAACGCGCCCAAGATCCATCCGAGGAGCGCTTGCGGACCGTGCATCGCTTCCAGGATGAGCGGAATGGTCAGGAACGGCCCGACACCAACCATATTCAGCATGTTCGAAGCAAGGGCAGGGAACAGGCCCATGCCTCGCTTCAGGCCGGTAACGGTGTCGATTGTTTCGTTGCCTGGTGTGCGTGAGGCGGGAGGTTGCAGACTATTGCCCCAGACCCGACGACTTCAACGGCCGGACTGCTACCTCTTTGAAGAAAACAATGTCATTGTCGCTGTGGTTCTGGAGACCGATATAGCCAAAGTTCGGCCGTGTACCGCGCTCCGGCTCGAAATCGAGTTTCTTGGGCGGCACTGGCTCACCTTCCGTGTAGTCGGTGACTTTGACTCCGTTCACGGTAACGATGGTGCGGGGGCCATCCAGTGTGATCTCCATGGTGTTCCACTCAGGGCCAGGTTTGCCGGGTCTGGCGAGAGGTTTAGTGAGGGAATAGAGCGTGCCGGTCACATGGTACTCATCTTCGCCGGGAGCGATGTTGTCGATCTGTACTTCGTAACCATAGTTCACAGGCATCCATGCTTCAGTGGGGGGCACCGGGATGCGGATAAACACGCCGGAGTTGTCGTTTTTATCACGCATTTTGTAGACCACCTTCAGGACACAATCGCCCAGTTTGCTTTCCGTCCAGTAGAGAAGACCCATCCCGCCATGCGTTTCGATCACGCCGTTTTCGACGCTCATGGATCCCTTGCCAACGTGCTTCCAGCCGTTCAGATTCTTGCCGTTGAAAAGTTCTTTCCAACCCGAGCGCGAGGATCCGTTCAGCAGGCCGCCCGCCATCAGCAGGGAGGCCGCTGCGAACGCGAGAGATTTGTTCATACAGGAAGACTACACCAGCGCGAGCCGGGTGGGCGGCGCGTTTGCCCGGGGATGGATTACTCAGATAGAGTTGATTTGTGACTGCCGCGGAGGCTTATGAATTGACCACGCAGGGGGGCTCAGTAAACGTAAAAAGGACGAACTCGATCTGATCCGGCTCGCCGAGGAGTATCCGGATTTGAAACGGATGTATCCGCCGGAACTTGTGCAGCTCATCGAGCGCGGGTGAATTTGGGTGGATCAGAACGTAAAGCGGAGTTGCATGTCAATACGGCGCTGGTTGCTAGCCGTTGCCTCGGCTCCGTAGCCGCCAGTAATGCCGGTCGATTCCAAAAAGTAAGGCGATGTCAGGGCGCCATTGGGCGTATTGAGGTTCTCGTGGTTCAGGATGTTGCGTACGTTAACGGAGAAGACGAGGTTGTAACGGTGCTCGGAGCCCTCGCCCGGGCCGCCGAAAAACCCGCCACCTCCTCCATGGCCGCCACCGCCGCCGTAATGCGGGCCTCCCTGGGCAGAGCGCGCGCCGCCGCTCGGGCCTTGGAACTTGGTCGTACCGAAGCCCCACGTCTTGCTGAGCCGCAAGTTCAGGCCGATGTAGCCCGGTCCGATGGCATAGTTTCTCGGAATCAGGTTTGAAGTGCCCGGCGGCGCCACCAATGGCACCGGGTTCAAGTAACCGAACGGGGTCAAGTACTGCGTCTCGTAATCGACTATGCTGGGCCTCGCTGTCGGAGCAGTCAGGCCTTGCAGAAAGAGATCTGTTCCGGTGGTTACGTTGTATGGGATTCCGCTGTGCGCTACGAAGAATGGCGACAGGCGCCAGCCTCTGGGTGCTGAAATGGATCCGCCGATGAACAGGTTGTTCTCGATACTCAGGGACGAGCGGCCCCACTCAGGCGCAAAATTGTAAGGGTCTGCGGGGACTGTCTTCAGACCGTCCGTATCGCTGTGTGCGTTGTTCCAGGAATAACGGCTGAAGAGAGTCAACCATTTCCCGACTTGTGAATTGACCCCGACAATCACCTGAGTCTGTTTGAAGATTCCGGTCGATTGATAGTCATAGAGATCGCCGATATCGCCGAGCGGCCGGCAACAGATGGCATTCGGATTAACGATTCCGCTGCTGGTTCCGTAGCCGGGAGGCAATTGGCCGGGTGTGGGATAAGGTGCGTTGATATCGACGGTTCGAAGCTCATGCGTGCCGCGCGAGTTCACGTAATTGGCGGTGAGAGTGGTATGCGCAAATAGCTGGCGTTCGACAGATATTGCGGTCTGCATCAGCCGCGGGGCCTGCAGGTTGCCATCAAGCTGATAGTGCTGCGCGGTGTTAGTAGTGACGGCGGTCAGATCGGATATCGGGATCTGCTGACTGAAAGATTCATTGAACATGGCCGGATTGTTCAGCAGATAAGAGGTCTGATAATTGGTATTCAACCCGTAGCGCCTTGCCGTCAAGATGTTCGTAACAGCGAAGCGATCGTAGAAAATTCCCCATCCGCCGCGAATAACGGTTTTGGCGCGGCCGTTCTGTCCTTTGCTATCGGGTGACCAGGCGAAGCTGACGCGCGGAGCCCAGGCGGCGTTGTCGGCGATGTTTGTTTGAGACTCGAAGCGCAGGCCAAGGCTCACCGTTAAATTTGGTTTCACTCGCCAGTCATCCTGTACGAACGGGCCGAAATCAAACTGAGTCACGCCGATGTAGGGCTTGCCAGCGTTAACGGTGTATCTGGACGGGCCGTAATGAAAGTCGTTCGCGATCTGCTGGCTCGAATAGCCAGCCTGCAGTAGCTGCATGGTGATCAAGTACTGCTCAATGGAGCTGAGCTGCACAGTGGCGGACGTCATACTGAAGCCGGCGCCCAAAACAGGGAAGACTCCGCCGAGAAATGAATATTCGCCGTTGAAATTTTGCGGAGTGGAATCGTACAGAGCTGTAGCTCTGACGCGCATGCCGGCCTTGATCGCATGCGCGCCGTAGTTCAGAGACGTATAGTTCTGCAGCTCCCAATAGTTTTCGAGGTCATACGACTGCGGATAACCCGGCGAACTGTAGCCCGAACCGCCGGCCTGGAAGGATTGCGACACATTGAGCGTGGGAACGGTGTTTTGGCTCTTGGTGTTTTGGAGGCTGCGGTCAAACTCGAAGTGCGTTTCATTGATGGCATGCGGTCCCAGCACAGCCGTCTCCACAACCTGCGCGGTCTGTTCGTTCACGGATTGAGAATAACCGTAGCTGGGGTAAGTAATGTTGCCAACCGTAGTATTGGGTAAGTCGAACGCGCCGATACCGGTCAAGATGTGGTTGTTGTCGAGATAGGCATAGCGGAAGCTGAGAGTGTTGTTTGCGTTCAGCTGGTAATCGAGACGCGGGCTGACAGTCGTTCGGCGCTGCGGAGTGGGATAGAACGTCTGAAGAGTATTGGATGTCAGGAAATCCGAAGACGGGATGTGGGCGTTGACGATGCCGTTATCGTCGATTTGCCGGCGCTCGACATCGATGAAGAAGCTGGCCTTCCTGGTGATGGGGCCGCTCACGTTGCCGCCGAAGAGCTGCGTGCGGAATGGCGGGTCGTCGAACCCGGTGTGACCAGAAACGGATTTCGCGAATTCCAGATGCCGTCGCTGATGTCGTAGTAGCCTTGCCCGTGAAGACGGTCTGTTCCGGGTTTCGTAAAGATCTGAATGCGTCCGAAGCCCATTTTGTCGTACTCGGCAGAAAAGGGATTCGAGTTGATCCGGATCTCGCGGATGGAGGACTTCGGCGGAAGCCTGCCGCCGGTAAAGCCGTCGATAAAGATCTGGTTGCCGCCGGGACCTGCCGCGGGTCCGGCGAGCGCTTCGAGATCGGCCTCCATATCGTCAGGATCGTCGGGAAGGGCATCCAGGTCCTCCTGCTTCAGGACGAGCGCGGTCTGGTTGTTGGCAGCCTCGGTACTCACGATGTTCGTACTGGTGTCGGTGACGGTGACTTCCTGCCGCTGCGTCTGGACCGTCATTCTCAGGTTTGCTGCCGCGGTCTGGCCGGCAGTTACGCTGACAGCAGCCACGCCTTCCTGCTGCAGGCCGGAATAAGTGGCGGCGACCGTGTAAGTGCCGGCCGGAACGCCGCGAAACGTGTATGCACCGTCAGCTCCTGTCTGGGTGGTCTGAACGGTTCCCTTCTGATTGGCGAGCGTGACGGTAGCGCCGGGAATGATGCCGCCGGTGTTGTCCTTGACCACGCCCTGCACAATTCCGCCCGAGCCCGGATGCGCGGGCCGGTGCGCGGGCGCCTGCGAGGCCGGTGCAGTCTGCATAGCTAGACCCGGCACGAGTAACAGTGCGCCGAAGCCGAGCCAGGCGGCGATGACACGCATAGCGAGATGAATCATGTGCCCTCTGAAGAACTCCTCAAGATGAGTGGAAACGACACTGTACCTATTGCGGCACAGCCATTTCACCCAGACCCCAATCGCCGCCCAGCGATCCTTCTCCGCGCTGCCGCGCGGGTGTGGATTGCAGTATAGGCTCGACCCCCGCGATAACGTTGGTGGCAAGAAGCCGCCGGTTATCCGCGCCGGTCACGACCCCGGAGATGACAACGGCATCTCCGACTTTCAAATCCGAAACCGATTCCTTCGGCAATCTCTCGATCATTTGAGAGACGTCACCGTTGCCTCTGCCGTGCATGGCGGGCCCTGAACCGGCGCCGGGTGCGGCATTCGCGCCATCGCCCGCCGGCTGCTGTTGACGGTTTGCATACGATTCAGAGCGCGGCGCTCCAGGGGGTGCGCCCTCGCCGCCCGCGCTTTGACCCGGGTTCAGTCTTCTTGCCAGAAACGCGGCCATCATCGCCGGCAGCTTGCGAACGGCAGACGAATCGCTCAGCGAAACCTGCATGGGCTGCTTGTCCGCGAGATTCCGGATGGTCAATTCTTTGCCGTCGGGCGCAATCGAAAGAATGGTTCCGCTCACGGTTCGAAATGCGCCCGAGTACAGCCGCTCGGCAACAATGGTGGTTCCGTCCGCGCTCTTATCTCCCAGCACCCGCACCTGGTCGCCCACTTGGATGTCGCTAAGCTTCGACTCCGCCGGGAGCGTTGGGTTATCCGGAGAATATCGGGTGAATTTCGTATTGGGCGATGTGTCGATCGTAAGCTGCTTCGGCCCTTCCGGAGTGCGCGTGGTTACCGTGAGTTTGCCGGTGGCCGGATCAATTGCGGTGACTACTCCACCAGTGCTGTTCTGCCACGCCGCTGCCTGAGCCTGATGCGCCGACTGCAAATCGCGCGCGGACATCAGAATGAGGCCCCGGGCTGTAATCGTGTTCGGATTATCTTCCAGCTTCGAGCCGCGGACGTCCACCCGATCGCCGACTGCAAGGTCGTTCGCCGTGATGCGCGTGGCGCTCTTCAGGTCCTTTGCGCCCGGCGCTACTTTGATCATGGTCCGCGTGTTTGCAAGCTGCACAGTGTCTTCGGCTCCGGTTTTATCTTCCTTAATGGTGATGGTGTGAGCGGCCGTATCCACTGCTGTGATGGTTCCTATGACACTGGCCAGCGCTTTTGGATTCGCGGCATCCTGACCCATCCCTGACTGACCGCCAGAGTCACGGCCACCAACAGAAACGCGAGGTGCTTCTTCATAGACAGATTGCCGGTGTACGCATCCACCGGTATACGTTAGAACGGCGCAAACAGGAAACCTGAAGTTACTGAAATCCTGAGCGGCTTTTGCATAGCGAGCGTTCGCATTTGCGCTGCAGGGAGGCTGCGCGGTCCGTTTGCGGCTCGTCTGTCTCCGAAAAAGAACTGGGCACAGACGCCGGAGTGGCTGTCTGTGCCCAGGAGCAGTACTAAATGTGCTTAGATCTTCAGGCGGCGTTGACCAGCAATTCCTCGAAGCTATCGTTACCCTCTTGGTGGTTCCGGTCCGCCTGTTCCTGACATTGAATACAGAACGGAGCCCACGGTACGGCAGCCAAGCGCTTCGGGCTGATCTCCTCTTCACAGTGCAGACAAGTTCCGAATGAGCCGTCCTCAATGCGGCGAAGCGCCGAGCGCACATTACGGAGAAGGTTCGACTCGCGATCAAGATTCCGAATCGCAAGCTCGCGTTCAGCCGCGTGTTGCACTTCGTCCAGCGCGTCCGCACTCTTCTCAATGGTGATCGCATCGCGATTGCGCACGATCCGCTCTAACTCGTCCTGCTTATTCTCCAGGATCTTTTTGAATTTGCTCATTTCGGTCTTCGTCATTTTCTTTCTCCTTGATCACGACTAGCTATGCCCACTCATAAAACAATTCGAAGCAGCCAAGTCTGACGTTTAGACGTGGCCTTTCTCAAAAAGGTTCACCAACGGTAACACAAGATTCGCGTCAAGCGGTAGAGGATTTACGCCTAGTACTGCTGAGGAGAACCCTGGGAGAGGAACCCGGCCAGTCCGAGATCTTCGAATCATACCACACGCCTTAAGCAATTCAGTAGCCAAGTCCAAACACGCCTTTATAACTGAGAAGGACATCCGCGGACAGAGCCGAGCTCTCGTTCTCGTACTGACCTCTTTATGCTTCATGCCTGATCTCCGCAACATATTGCAAGACCTTAGAAAGTAAGAAGATTGTTCGCGCGCGCTGAGCGGTTCTCAATTTTTGATCAAGAGTTATGGTGAGTTCCGCCGCCGAAAACCGCAGGTGTTTGTGCAGGGAGTTCCCCAGGACCCTCACGACACAAATGTGACCACCTGTTGTGTTAACGTTGCCCGGTGGGGCAGAGAACTTCTCAGATATGCCGGAAAGAAAGTAAGGGCGGGATTGTAAAGTCTGGATACGTGTGTCTAAACTGTCGCCACGCTGCTACGGAGAGCGGCACGAACTTCAACGAGACAGCTATAGAACGTGGGTCCCTCACCGATATCGGTCAGCCGTTCGGAGGTGAGCCGGTTGATGCCGAGACCGTCGAGGGCGCGCTTGTTCCATCGGACACTCCGCGCGGCTACCGTTCCAGGCTGGACGTTCGAGGTGATTTGAGCGTGCAGAAAACAATTCCCGCGCTGGTTGAATATCTCGACAAGCGTGCCGTCTTTTATTTCGCGCGCTGCTGCGTCGCGAGGGTGAATCGCAAGCCGGGCGGTTTGCCGGTCTACGCGGGAGCGGTGCCCGAAGGTGGAGTTCATGCTGTCGTCGTTTTTGCTCGAGATCAGCTCGAGTGGATAGCGCGCGGCAAGAGAGCGGTCGCCGAAGCGCGATTCGCACGGCGGCGTGTAGCGAAGCGACTCGGCGCCGAACTGAAATTTCCCGTTTTTGGTACCGAAACCACCATTTGCGAACGGTAGAAACGGTTCGCCCGGCTGCGCTCACGTTCAGCCGGACGGAACTTTCGCGCTCCAGGTCTTCCAGGGTAATCCCGCGCAAGTAAGGCGAGCCGCTTTCGAGCGCGGTGCGTATCATGTCGTCTTCAGTGTCATCGAAACAGGTGTCCTCGAATCCCATGCGCTTGGCGAGCAGACGGAACACGTCAACATTCGACTTGGCCTCGCCTGCGGGCGCGAGCGCCGGACGCGCCATTTGCAAATAGTAATGACCATACGCCAGGTACAGATCCGTGTGCTCCAGAAACGTGGTGGAGGGCAGGAGCGATGTCGGCGTAATCGGCCGTATCGGTCTGGAACTGTTCCAGCACGACAGTAAACAGATCCGGACACCGCAGGCCCTGGAGTACTCGACTCTGTGCCGGCGCAATGGCCGCCGGATTCGAATTGTATACGACTAGCGCCCGCACAGGAGGATCGCTCAGCTCGTTCAGAGCATGCGCCGATGCGTGACATGTTGACAAGCGCGCTTCGCGCTTCAGTGTTGAGCGCCACTGCAGATCCGGCCGCTCCAATTCCTGCCGGTTGAAGCGAAAGCGCCGGATGTGGAGAGCTGTAATCCCCCGCCGGGATGCCGCCAGGCGCCGGTGAGCACCGGAAGCGCGGCGATGGCTCTTACTGCCGCGCCGCCCCGTTCATTCCGTTGAACGCCATAGTTCAGCCGTATGGCTGCGGGTTGTGTGCCGGCGTACTCGCGCGCAAGCGATTCGATACCGGCAGCAGGTAATCCGGTGAGATCCGCCACGACGGAAGGCGGATAGTCGGCTGCGAGCGCACGCAGCTCGGTGAAGCCATCGGAGTACTGGCAGACGTAATCTTCGTCGCACCAGCGCTCGCGGAGGAGGACGTGAATCAGACCGAGAGCGAGCGCGAGATCCGAACCCGGGTTGATCGCGAAATGCTTGTCGGCCGCCTGTCCGGTGCGATTCCTGATCGGGTCAATAACATAGAACTTCGCGCCCTTCCTCCGCGCCTCGACAATAAAGGGCCAGAGGTGTACGTTTGTGCCAAGAGTATTGGCGCCCCAGGCCAGGATCAGACGGGAGTGCGCGAACTGCTCAGGCTCCATGCCGATCTTGCTTCCCTGGGACAGATCAGGGCTGTTCCCCCGCTTCCGAGCAGATGGTGCGATTCAAGCGAGAAGCACCGAGCCGGTGAAAAAAGCGGCGATCCATGCCGGAGCCGTTGAGAATACCCATGGTGCCGGCGTAGCTATAGGGCAGGATTGCTTCGGGGCCGTCTTCGTTTGCGACACGCGTCAGCTGCGCAGTGATCTCGTCGAGAGCCGCATCCCAACTGATGCGCTCAAAGCGTCCTTCGCCCTTCGCGCCGGTCCTCCGCATGGGGTAAAGCAGGCGCTCGGGATGATACTGGCGTTCGAGGTACTGCGCCACTTTGCCGCACAAGAATCCGCGCGTGATCGGGTGGTCCTTGTCGCCGCTGAGTTTGCGGGCTGTGCCGGATTCGTCTATCTGCACGACCAGGCTGCAGGTATCCGGACAATCCAGGGCGCAAACCGACTTACGAGTCTCCAACACGATTCATTGATTGTCGCCGAAATGAGCGGCTAAAGACAGATCTGTCCTTTAAGAAACAGCGCGGCGTATCCGGAAATTCTGACGCGATCTGCGGCCGCTTCGCAAAACAGCTCGCCGCTTCTGGGGGACACCTGCCGCGCATGAAGGTGGTTTTGCCGAGCTTTTTTGCCCAGTAAGGGGTGAGCGTGCAGTGGGACGAGCCGGTGACCGGGTCTTCCGGAATGCCTTGTGCGGGCGCAAAAAACCGCGAGACGAAATCGCAATCGGCGCCGGGGGCCGTTACGATCGTGGCGAACCGGTCAATCCTGCTGAGAGCCGCCATGTCGGGCTGAAGCGCTTTTACTTCTTCTTCTGAGCCGTAGACTACGAGATAATCCCGAGCGGCCAGTACCTCTAGGGGCTTGCCCCCAAGCGGCGGGTATGAGCGCGGGATCAGGCTCAACCGGCTGAGGCGGTCTGGCGGGGAAATCCATTGTGAGGCGTCCACCATCGCGCTTGACCATCAGTTCGCCGGATTTCGTCTGGAAACGAATCAACTCCGCTTTGTATCCGAGCTCCTCAAACAGGACATGCGCGGAGGCGAGTGTCGCATGGCCGCACAAATCCACTTCGCAGGCGGGCGTGAACCATCTCAGATGGAAAGCTCCATTCTGCTGGACGAAAAACGCCGTCTCGGCCAAGTTATTTTCGGCCGCGATGGATTGCATGACAGGATCCGGAAGCCATGTTTCCAGCGGGCAGACAGCAGCCGGGTTGCCGGCAAAGACAGCGGTGGTAAAGGCGTCCACCTGAAAAATCGGGATATTCGCCCGTTGCATGAGCTATTTAGTTAACGCGGACCCGGTGCTTTTCTTTGAGTACTAGCTCGTCGAAGATGGCAAGCACTTTTTTGCGGTAAGTGTACATGCGCCGCAGCGAATCGCGGAACTCTTCCTCGTATCTCTGGGGCTGCAACCATTTGTGAAGGAGCGGCCGCGGCACATCGATATCGCGGCGCAGGTCCTCCGCCGAATGACCGCGCAGGAAGAGACCGTAAAATATCGCTGCTTCCCGCTGCGGGGCAAGCGGATCGAGTTCGTCGCGGCCCATCATACTGCGTACTAAATCCGTATCGTACTACCAAAAAAGACGGTTTGAAAGATCCTTACGTCCTCAGTCTAGCAACGCTGTCAAGTGGCTAACAAATGATCGGCGTAGTGAACTAGATTGCGGTAAAAAAGAGGTCAGTCGATATGATCCACCGTGCTTCGGGAACTTTTGAAGTGACGCTCAAACCACAACCGGCCTATAACCAGGCGGCGGAGGCGAACCTAGGGAGATTGTCTATTGACAAACTCTTCCATGGCGATCTCGAAGCAAGCAGCCAAGGTGAGATGCTGAGCGCGGGGACGAGTGTGAAAGGCTCAGCCGGATATGTTGCGATTGAGCGCGTGACCGGAGTTCTAAACGGCCGGACGGGAGCATTCACGCTGCAGCACAATGCGACGATGCATCGAGGGACGCCGCAGCTCTCGATCCATGTTGTCCCGGACTCAGGTGTCGGTGAACTGTCCGGCCTGGCAGGTTCGATGCAGATCGACATTGTGGAGGGCCAGCACTCTTATCTGTTCGAGTACACGCTGGAAGCTAGCTGAATTCTCAATGGTGGAGGCGCGCTCACCGGTCCAATATTACTGCTTCTCGAAAATCAGCACATTGTGAACGGGCTTTCCCTGGCCGTTAGTGCCTCTCATCGTGTACGTCACGACTTTGCCCTCCTTTGAGAGCACGCCATGGCCGGTCCCATTGAAATCCGGGCGTTTCCATGTGTGATCAACCACCTGGGCGCTTGTGTTCTTGCCCGAGACAGTAGCGCCTTCAAGGCCGTCGATGGGTACGGTAGCGCCCTCCGTTAGCGGCACCGGGTATGACCAGTCGATCTCCTTGCCATCAGCGCTCATGTCATGAACTTCGACCTTCCCTGCAGCGGCCGGGATGGTTACGGTCTCGCTCTTGGGCGCGGGACCCGGATCGAATTTCGATTTTGCGACGTTTAGCTTCCAAGTTCCGGCAAATAAGTTGTTTTGCTCGGTTTGGGCCGAAAGCCCGAATGCAGATGCAAGCGCGGCAGCAACGCAGATACTAAGTTTTAGCAAGCAGATCCTCCTACTTTCGAGCTTCGGGGCGTTGGCGACAGAGAGCCCGACCAGACGGATCATATATCACCTAGGTTCTACTTGCAAGGAACTCTCCTGCTCTCCTGGAGAACATCGATCGCTTCGATGAGCCGCTTCAATATCTCAGCAGTAACCAAGCAATGAGAAGATCGCAGTCGGATCCGGCAGAGCAAAGGCGGAAGTGGCGGCAATGAAGTCAATGTCGTTCAGAGCGCGTATCCGGGTGCGGCGGCCATGCTGTAAGCAGTGGATCTCGGCTGCGAAGCTACCCGTGAGCGCGGATCCCGATAGATCGTGGCTGGTGAATTGCGAAGCGCTCTGGAGGCTTGCTCCGCGTCGCTTGCCGAGAGAAACTGATTGAGCATCATCAAGTGATGCTCTCACGCGGGTAGGTAAATTTAAGCGAGAGTTGTAACCGGCCTGAACATAACAGCTCAGGCCGGCGGAAGAGTGGTTATTAGACGGTGGTGGTTGTTTTTCTACGGAGAGGACGGTCGGTTTCCGCATAATCCGCAGAAGCTTCTCCTGTCGAAGAAACGTCGTCCGCGCCGGTCTGCTTCAACAGGTCTTTGGCTTTGCCAACCCAATCGCTGTTGTCACAGTGAACCGAGAGAAGGATACCGCCCTCCTTGATGCGTCCTTCATAGCGCTTGGCTTCAAATTCGGGAATGCCCATTCCGACCAGGGCTCCAATCAGGCCCCCAACAACGCCGCCCGAACCGATTCCGGCCAGTGCGCCCACGATAGGGCCGGCAGCGATGAACGGACCAATGCCAGGAATAGCGAGTGCACCAATTCCGGCGAGGAGTCCAAGAGTGCCGCCGATAGCGCCGCCGGCAACGACGCCCGTTGTGGTGCCTTCCGGCGCCTTGGTGTGTTTCTCGTGCGCAAAGTCTTTGGTTCCTAAGTTATCCTGCAGCAGTACCGAGATATCCTCATTGCGGAAGCCGGCCGCGAGCAAGCGATCGACTGCATTCTCTGCATCCGCGCGATTCCGATAGATGCCGTATACTGCTGTATTCTTTCCAGCCATTCTGTGCTCCTTAGTAGTTTTTGAGTTAGTTACTTATTCTTGACGGTCAACTGACTGTCTACATTCCCATCGCCGGCGTACTTACGCGCATGTTCTTCAATCGCGCGCTTTTCGTCGTCTGAATGGACGGGACCTTTGAGCGTCACTTTGCCGTGTTCGGCGACGATCTTGACGTTGTGACCGTAAGTAGAAAGGGATTTATCTTTTGTTACGTCCCGCCGTATATGGGCCGCCATCTCACGATCAGACGCATCGTTCTTACTCTGATCCGCCGTCACGGCGCTCTGAGCCCGGTCTTGTTGATTCACCTTTGTGTTGTCGGGTGCAGCGCTTTGATCGTTTTGCCGAGCCGCAAGCGGGCCGGCAACACACAAAAACACCGCAAACGTTCCACGCAGGATTGTTGCGGAAAGCCGTTTCTTCATTCGCAGCCATAAGTGCACGGAAGGGGCCACAAATGGCTCAAGTCGATGAAAACGTCGTGTCGCGCTGATTTTGCGTGATTTACGGGCGCGCCGTGATTGTGGAACTTACGAGGCTACTCGCGATTTCCCGCGTAGTATCGAAAGACAGCGTAATATTTGCCGTATTCGTACAGCCCGATCGGGATGGTTCGTATCATCGTGGTGTGCTGATGCGAGTTGTGACCGCGGCATTGATCACGGCGTATCTGGCTCGCTGTGCCGGCCCCGATTTCACCGTCGCCGAACCCGAGCTGGCCGCGCACTGCTCGTTCATCATTTATGGGGATACCCGGTTTACGAACTGGCAATTTGCGCGGGGCGCCAGTTGGCCATGGGCAAGGCGAGCTCTGGTCGAGAAGATCGCCACTGAGAAACCGGACGCTATCTTCATCACGGGCGACATTCCGTTTCAAGGCGCCGATTTTAGCGACTACGCCGTTTTCGAACAGGAGACAAAAGTATGGGACAGCGCGCATCTCCGGGTCTTTCCGGTTTTGGGAAACCACGAATTCTATGAAAGAGATTTCTTGCCGAGCGAGAGCAGAGGCCTCAGGAACTGGTGGCGCGAGTTCCCGTCGCTCAAGGGACTGCGCTGGTACTCAGTTGCTCTAGGACCGCACATTTATGTGCTGTTCCTCGATTCCAATTTCGGCGCGTTGGCGCCAGGGACCCGGCAACGGGAGTGGCTGCGTAATCAATTAGCGGCGCTGCCCGATTCCGTCCAATACGTGTTCTGCCTCTTGCATCATGCGCGTATCGGCGACTACCTGGAAGGGCATGCCAAGGCCAAGTCACTCGACTCGGAGAGCGAACTCGAAGGCTACCTGGAACACGAGCAGCGGCGCTTACATGCTCGTGTCATAGAGGTGTCCGGACACGTTCACAATTACGGCCGGTTTGAACGAAATGGAGTGGTGTACGTGATCTCCGGGGGAGGCGGGGCGCATCCGGTCTTCTTCCCTCGCCAGCCAGATGATCAGTTTCGCGGGAAAGACCTGACGGTCTCCGGAAAACCGCTTCCCAACTTCAATTACGTGAAGTTCGAATGGACGCCCGAAAAGCTAAAAGCCACCGTTATCCGAATCTCCAACCCGCTCGACGGAACGGACAAGGTCAAATGGGACAAGCCGGACCGCTTCGAAGTCCCGCAAAACATCTCAAAATAATGTAAATTACGTCACGGTGAGAAGACGCGAACTGAACCGCGGCCGTCTACGTCTTCCTAGGAATCAACATGCCGGGAAATGGGATTTGCCAGAAGATTCTCGCCGCCAGCGATTCGTCGGTTGCCGTTGAGGCTTTTGAGAAGGGACCGATGAAGAAGCGCCGCTACATTCTATTCTTCGAAAGTTTCAGCGGAGAGCTGTCACATCATCCCGAGAACCCGCAACAATCGCGCCTCGAGCTCAAGATAGACGTTTCGTCCGTCAACTGCCGCGAGCGCTGGCTGTCGGCCGGCAAACGGCGGCAAGTGGAGGCATACGCGCGCGATATTGCACTCGCGGGCAGCCAATTTCCGCACATCTTTTTTGTTTCGAAGCAGGTTACCGAGAAGCCTTTGAGAGGGTTTGTGATGACCGGGGATCTGACGATTCGCGGCATCACACGTCCCGCTAAAGCGAATCTGGGTCTCAGCCCGATGAAGAACGACCGCATGCAGATTGATGCCGATGCGTACATTCGCTTGAGCGAATTCGGTATCAAGCCGCCCTCCTCACTGTTCGGGTTGAGGCGCGTGCAGGATGAAGCGATGGCACATCTGCTGTTGTGGACGATCGCGGGTTCTTAAGAGAAGCTGCGGCCGATTACTCCGCTTGCGTTGCGGGCGAGATTTCGAGGTAGTCCAGCGCTGCCCGGTCGCCGTTGTTCGGAAAGCCCTTGATGCGGATCTCGTCGCCTGTATGAAGCGCGACGCCGTGTAACGTATGGCGCGTGCTGGTGTGGGAATCGAGCTTGGAGGAGGGAAGAGAATCAGCGGCAGCCCAATGGTCCAGCTGCTGAGCTCCGTTAAATAACTCAAATTGAGCAACGCCGTTGTTTGTATCGAAATATTGAACGGCGATGTTGTACCAGCCGGAAGGGCCGGAGAAGTGGGTGCTCGCGATGCATGCCTCAGGCTCACACACAACCGCCTTGCCATCGGACGCGTCCTCCCATGGCGTGACGGGCACAACGCTGTAGCCTTCCAGCGACATGGCTTCGGCTTCAACGCGGCCGGGGTAGTGTCCGACGCGATCATGTTCGTCCGGAATTTTCGATTCGCGGTAGAACCAGTTGCAAACAGCATCGCGCCAGACGATCGCGTGGCCTGCCTGGTATTCGAGCTTGTTGAGCACCGCGGCGTAGCGCTCTTCATCGATGCGCCCGTGAAGCTGCTGCCATTGCTCGGGGAACGTCTGCGCTTCGGCCGCGCCGTCGTAATGGGAGTCGTAGATGTGCTGGATGACCGTCTTGCCGGAGTGCAGCACATATTTATACGCGACGTGGTGCATGAAGAGTAGCAGCGCATCGGGGCAGGTTGCGAGCGACTCGAACATGGCCGCGACAGTTGGCGAATACTGGCCGATGTAACCGGTACCAGTGGCGACGGTGCGGTCCATGCCGATTCCGTTCTCGTCCGCCCGGTGCCATTGTCCCCAGCCGTTGCGTTCGGATGATTCGATTCCGGGGCCGTAGTGAACGCCGATGATATCCGTCAAGCCGCCGGCGCCGAGGGGTCCGGTGTAGTTTTCGTAGGTGTGCCAGGACCGCAGCTCGAGGTGATTGATCGTATTCACGACGCGGGCATCAGGGCCGAAGGTCAGGCGCGTCCACTCGTCAACGATTTCGGGCGCCGTGAGGTCCGCGTTCCAGGCAATGCGCCCGAATGCGTATAAGTTGGCCATCGCCAGGTCATAGCCGAGCCAGTTTTGATCCGTGCCCACGTTGGTGACGGCGACAAAGCCGCCTGTAGGCCGGTGAAAGGTGCGGCCCGCGACGATGTCTTTGACCAGCGTTTTCTCGCCTGCGGCGTGCAGGTCGAAGTTCAACACTTCTTCCCACATGGGAAGCAGAAAACAGAGATGGCGCTGCTGCCCGGTGTACTCCTGAGTCACCTGCAACTCAAGCGTCTGGTTGGTGTGCTGCAGAGCACCGATAACAGGCGAAACCGGTTCGCGAACCTGGAAATCGATAGGGCCATACTTGATCTGAACCAGGACGTTGTCATCGAACCGGCCGTCGAGCTGGGCGAAGTTGTCATAGGCGGCGCGGGCGCGATCGTTCTTGAGATTTCGCCAGTCCATGTGGTGGTTGTAGACGAAACCGCGGTAAATGAGCACGCCATCGTGCGGTTTGAGAGCGCGCGCGATCACGTTGGCGGCGTCGGCGTGGGTTCGGCCGTAGGTCGAAGGACCGACGCGGCCTTCGGAATCGGCTTTGAGAACGAAACCGCCGAGGTCCGGAATGGCGCGATAGACTTCGTCGGCCTTCGTCTTCCACCATGCCGCGACGCGGGGATCAAGCGGATCGAACGTATCGAGCTGGCCGATGCGTTTTCGGGCTGCTGAAATCGACGGAGATGGAGAGACGAACGCCCCAGGGGCGGAAGGCATCGGCAATGCGTGCGAGTTGAGGAAGGAATTCCGTGAGTCAGGACGCGCGGGTTCGCGTTCACGTTGTTTACGGTGCAGCCATCGATGCCGATCGAGGCGAGCAGGCGTGCGTAATCGCCGATGCGGTCCGTGTTCGGGACTACGCTACCGTTATCGAAGAAGATGGACCGGCCGGCGTAGCCGCGTTCGATGCTGCCGTCGAGGTTGTCCCATTCGTTTGTCCAGCGGATCGGCGCATAGGGAGCATGGGTTTCGTTCAGATCGGCAATCGTCTGGTGCAGCGCGAGTTTTCTTAAGAGGGCG
This sequence comes from uncultured Acidobacteriaceae bacterium, assembly GCA_963846185.1. Taxonomy (GTDB): domain Bacteria; phylum Acidobacteriota; class Terriglobia; order Bryobacterales; family Bryobacteraceae; genus Bog-105. The sequence goes on from CAWJVA010000010.1 coordinate 227,371, forward strand.
AATGTGCCGTAGAGCACCCCGCGATCATCGCCGCCTGCGACGAGCAGTACGGCTTGGCCCCGGATGCCCATGGTCTTGATCAGATATCCGTCGGGAGCCAACGAAGGGGGAAGTTCGAGGTTCGGCGCAAGGCCACGAACCTCCTCCAGCGTGCCGAGCAGGACACAGGGTTGCGATGGAAAGCTGGTTTGAATCCGCATGGTGCGCTCGAGCATGCCGCGGATGCCACGGCTGAGCTCCGCCTGAGCGCTCGCGAGGACGGGGGAAGAATGGAGAACAGCCAGCGTTTGCGGAAGCTGGTCGTAGCGCTGCCTCACATTGGGATCATCGATTCTGGGATATCGAAGCCAGGCGTCGTAGCCGGTTTCGCCATGCGCGAACGCGCAAAGAAAAACGAAAAGCGCCGGGACGAGCACGCCTGAGCGGAGCCGCAACCTCATAAGCTGTTGTTTGCGTACTCTATCAGGGCGCGCTGCGTCACAATCTACAGTATGAAAATATTGGCGCTGTTGCTGTGCGCTGCCGGGCTGCTGCTGGCTGCGGAACGCGAGGGGAATTTCGTCATCCGGTTTGAGCCTACCGCAGTGCTGCAGACCGATGCCCCGATTCCGTTTCAGATCACGGTGAAAGATTCGCTGCAGAAGCCACTGATTCAGGCGAACGTGACGCTACAGATCGAGACCGCGGACCACAAGAATGTGAAGGTGTATAAGGCCCCGGCGATTGGAGACGGCGTGTACATGGCGAAGCCGGTGTTTCCGGTCGCCGGGGAGTGGAATGTGTACGTAGAAGCGCATCGCAGAGGCGCCATGAGCGCGCGCACCATTCAAATCAACGTTCCTGAGACGGCGCTTCGGTGAGCGCCGTTCAGAACATGTAGAGAGGCGTTCCAGTAGCGGGCGCCGCGACGTCGACGTCGCCTGCCGCTACAGGCTGGCCTTCAAAGTCCCCGACCTGGCGGCAGTAAATACCGTTTTCGCCGAGGTAGACTTCAAGCTCGGCCGGCCGGGGTAGCGAGCCTTGTATTAAGGCTTCCGAGAGCGGATCTTCGATGTACTTCTGCAGCGCGCGCCGCAGCGGACGTGCGCCGTAGCTGCGATCCACACAAGTCTTATCGAGGATGTACTTGGCTGCCTCCGGCAGCAGCCGGATCTTGATCTGCTTTGCAATCAGGTTCGCGTTCACCTGCTCGACCAGCAGTTCCATGATCTTCAGCAGATCTTCCTCTTCGAGCGACGTAAAGAGAATCACTTCATCAAGGCGGTTTAGAAACTCGGGGTTGAACGCCCGTTTCACTTCGCCCATGACCATATCCTCGATTTTCTGCGGGATGCCCGTGGTGGTCGGCGCCGAGAATCCGATCTGGCCGCGCTTATCAAGGAAGCGAGCGCCCAGATTCGAAGTCATGATGATGATGGTGTTCTTGAAATCGACCGTGTTGCCGAGGCCATCCGTCAACTGGCCGTCTTCGAAGACCTGCAGCAGGATGTTGTAGATGTCCGGATGCGCCTTTTCGATTTCGTCGAGCAAGATGATCGAGTACGGCGCGCGTTTGACCCGTTCAGTCAACTGGCCGCCCTCCTCGTAGCCCACATAGCCAGGAGGCGAGCCGATGAGCTTGGAGATGGAATGCTTCTCCATGAATTCCGACATATCGAAGCGAATGAGCGATTTTTCGCTGCCGAACAGGAATTCGGCGAGCGCGCGCGCTACTTCCGTTTTGCCAACACCGGTGGGTCCAAGGAAGAGGAATGAACCGGCCGGGCGCTTGGGCGATTTCAGGCCTGCACGCGAGCGGCGAATCGCTCTCGATAGCGCCGAGATCGCCTTTTCCTGGCTGATCACGCGCTTGTGCAGTTCCTCTTCAATGCGAAGAAGCTTGTTGATTTCTTCTTCCTTGATGGACGTCATCGGCACGCCGGTCCAACGCGCGACGACATCCTCGATATCGTCCTTGGAGACCACGCCGGTGGAGGTATCGTCGAGATTGTATTTTTCTCGAAGCTGCCGAAGATTTTCGCGCTCCTTGCGCTCTTCGTCCGAATAGAAGCGCGCTTTCTCGAACTCATGGTTCGCGATCGCGTTCTCCATGCGATGCACAATGAACTTGATTCGCTTCTGGATGTCCGCGACTTCGGTCGGCAGGGTGGTTTGACGAAGCTTTACGCGTGCACCGGCCTCATCGATCAGATCGATAGCCTTATCGGGCAGGAAGCGATCCGGGATGAAGCGCGTGGAAGTATAGACGGCCGCCTCGATGGCCTCATCGGTGTAAGCCACGGCGTGGAACTTCTCATAGCGTTCCTTGATGCCGAACAGGATGCGGATGGCGTCCGTTTCGCTGGGCGGCGGGACCTTCACCGCCTGAAAGCGGCGCTCGAGCGAGCGGTCTTTTTCGATTGATTTGCGGTACTCGGATGGCGTGGTCGCGCCGATGCACTGAATTTCACCGCGGGATAGGGCAGGTTTCAGAATATTGGCCGCATCGAGTGAGCCTTCTGCCGATCCGGCGCCGACCAGGGTATGCAGCTCATCGATGAAGATGATGGCATTCTGATTTTCCATCAATTCCTTCATGATGGTCTTCAGACGCTCTTCGAACTGGCCGCGGTACTTGGTACCCGCAACAATGAGCGACAGATCCAGCGCGAGAATGCGCTTATCGGAGAGGAACGAGGGGACATCGCCATCGGCGATGCGCTGCGCGAGGCCTTCCACAATAGCGGTCTTTCCGACGCCCGGCTCACCGATGAGGACGGGATTGTTTTTCGTGCGACGGCACAGGATCTGGACCACGCGGTCGACCTCGGAATCGCGGCCGATGAGTGGGTCGAGCATGCCGTCCACGGCGGCCTGTGTCAAATCGCGGCTGAACTCCGCGAGCAGCGAGCTCTCTTTCGGCCGGCTGGCGGAGGTTTTCTCCGAGGCAGAACGGGCGATCTCTTCGCGCACGGCGGAGAGGCGCAGTCCGCGCTCATGAAGGATTTCGGCGGCGAAGCTCTTTTCTTCGCGCAGGAGACCCAATAACAGGTGCTCAGTGCCTATGTGTTTATGACTGAGTCTTTCGGCTTCTTCCGCCCCATAGGCCAGGACACGTTTGCATTCGTGGCTCAGGGGAAGATCGACCGAGGTCGAGACCTTCTCCCGGACGGTCGTGTGCGCCTCAATCTGCTTGCGAATCGATTCGATTGCGGCATGTGACCGCAGGAAGCGATTGGCAAGCGCTTTGTCCTCTCTCAGCAGACCGAGCAACAGGTGCTCGGTCTCGATATAAGGACTGCCGAACTGGCTCGCCTCGTACCTTGCGAAGAAGATAACGCGGCGTGCTTTCTCGGTGTAACGTTCAAACATAAGTGCCACCGCCAAGACGGGTTGCGTCTTGTACAACTAATCCGGCTTCCAGCAGATCCATTTGGGATGGCGTCTGCAGAGAGCCATTTCTTAACTCCAAAACTCGATCGCAGCGCTGTGCGAATGACAGATTGTGCGTGACGAACACGGAGGTCAGACCGTGAGCAGTATGCAAATCCGAGAGCAAGTCGATCACCATATCACCGGTACGCAGATCGAGACTCCCGGTTGGTTCGTCCGCTAATAGCACGCGAGGATTACCGGCCAACGCTCTGGCAACCGCCACGCGCTGCTGCTCACCGCCCGACAGTTCTCCGGCGCGATGATGCTGGCGCGCGCTCAGGCGCACTTCGCGCAGAAGCCGAGCGGCGGAGTCCATGGCGTCCTCCGGCCTTGCGCCGCGTATCAGGAGCGGCATCATGACGTTTTCGATCGCTGTGAACTCGGGCAGAAGCGATGGATTTTGCCAGACAAACCCGAGTTGCATGTTGCGAAAATGTGCCAGAGATTTGTCTGAAAGCGAAACGATGTCGCGGTCGCCGTAGAAGATCCGGCCGGACAACGGCCGGTCCAAACCGCCCAGCAGGTGCAGGAGCGTCGACTTTCCGCTGCCGGATTCGCCAATGATGGCGAGCCTTTCGCCACGGCGCACCTCGAGCGAGAGATTGTCGAAGACTCGTATGTCTGCGCCTCCGGACCGATACACCTTAGCAAGTGATTCCGCCCGGATCGCACTTTCGGTGCTCAATCCGCCGCCTCTACTTTTTAGATTAGAACAGCTTGGGGTCGAACACCCCTTTTCACTCGCACTGGCAGTTTCCAAGGTACGAGGACTCGGGAACCCCTTGACCACTCTCCATCTACTTGCTTAGACGTGAATGCAACCCAATGCGATTCTTTGGTGAAGCGCTTTTGCTTGGGACAGTGCTACTTGACCACAATATTCACAAGGCGGTCGGGTACTACTACTATTTTCACGATAGATTTACCTTCGATGAACGGTTTCACGCGTTCATTGGCGAGCGCCATGCGTTCCAGTTCGTCCCTGTTTGTTCCGAACGGAGCATAGATGTGGCCGCGCAGCTTGCCGTTGACCTGGATCGGGATTTCGGCGAGATCTTCCTTAGCGAGATCCGGGTCGAACGGAGGCCAAGGCTGGCGGAATACAGGCCCGCTCCCGTTACCGTTCAGTTGATCCCACAGATCCTGCGCGGCGTAGGGCGCGAAGGGAGCGAGCAGCAGGGTCAGTTTTTCCGAGAGCTGGCGTTTGGAGGCGGCGGAGAGACGCGGCTCGAGCTGGTAGAGCTCATTCATCAGCTCCATCAGGGAAGCAATAGAGGTGTTAAAGTGCCAGCGGCTGTCGAAATCGTTGGTGATCTTCCTGATGCTCTGGTGCAGTTTGCGCAAAGCTTGCCGGTCTGCGTCGGTGAGATCTGCGCCGCCGGTGGATTGCGCATCGGCGTTACGGGTGACAAACCGGTAGAGCCGTCCGAGGAAGCGATTGATGCCGGATACACCGTCTTCCTGCCAATCGAGATCGCGGTCCGGCGGCGCGGCGAACAGCGAGTACATGCGCGCCGAGTCCGCCCCGAACTGCGCCACCATGTCGTCCGGCGAAACGACATTACCCAGGCTCTTGGACATCTTGGCGCCGTCTTTGATGACCATCCCCTGTGTGAACAGGCGCTTGGTGGGCTCGGCATTCGCCACCAGGCCTATGTCGCGCATCACTTTGGTCCAGAAGCGGGAATAAATGAGATGCAGGATGGCATGCTCGACTCCCCCGATGTACTGATCGATGGGGAACCAGTAAGCGATTCCGGCAGAATCGAACGGCGCACGATCATTGTGCGGATCGCAGTAGCGATAGAAGTACCACGACGAATCAACGAAGGTATCCATCGTGTCGCTTTCGCGGCGAGCGGCTTCGCCGCATTTCGGACACGGCACGTTCATGAACGATTCAACGCTCTCAAGCGGTGATCGCCCCTGGCCGGTGACCTTGACGCCGAGGGGCAGTTGGACGGGCAGCTCCTGCTCGGGCACCGGAACAGCTCCGCAGCACGGGCAGTAGATGATGGGGATGGGGGTCCCCCAATAGCGCTGGCGCGAGATGCCCCAATCCTTGATGCGATAGGTGATCGCGACTGAGCCGAAGTTGTGCTCCTGTGCAAATGCCGCCATTTTCTGGCGGGCTTCGGCGCTCGTGAGCCCGGACCACTCGCCCGAGTTCTCCAGAATGCCGTAATCCTCGAATGCCTTCTGCATGGTTTGCGCCATCGGCGAGCGGGCCGTCTACCGGACGGATGACAGGCACGACTGGAATACCGTAAGCGCGGCAGAATTCGAAATCGCGCTCATCGTGAGCGGGAACGGCCATGATGGCGCCCGTTCCGTAGCCCATCAGAACAAAATTTCCGATCCAGATGGGGACGCGAACGCCGCTGAACGGATGTTTCGCGTAGCTTCCGGTAAAGAGGCCGATTTTTTCAGCCTGCCCGGGACCCTGGCGCGCCGTGGCGTCGATGAGTTCTTTGATTTGAAGTTTAGTCTCCTCGTCGGTGACGAGAGTTTCGACAATCGGGTGCTCGGGAGCGAGGATGACACAGGTGGCCCCGTAGATGGTATCGATGCGTGTAGTGAACACCCGGATCGCTTCTGGCGCGTCTTCGAGCGGGAAATCGACTTCGGCGCCTTCGGACCGTCCGATCCAGTTGCGCTGCATGGCCAAAACCCGCTCCGGCCATCCGCCTTCGAGCTGCTTCATATCATCCAGCAACTCGGCCGCGTAGGCGGTCGTTTTGAGAAACCACTGCTGCATGGCGCGCTGTTCGACGGGCGTCGTTTCATGCCGCCAGCAGCAGCCGTTCACCACTTGTTCGTTGGCAAGCACGGTAGCGCATTCCGGGCACCAGTTGAGCAGCGCTTCCTTGCGATAGGCCAGGCCGCGCTCGTACATCTTGAGAAAGAACCACTGGTTCCAGCGATAATAGTCGGGCTCGCAGCTCGCAATCTCGCGGTTCCAGTCAAAGGCGAAGCCCAGCCGCTGCATCTGCGCCTTCATGAACGCGATGTTGGTGAGCGTCCAGTCGCGCGGATCACGGCCTTCTTTGAGCGCCGCGTTTTCGGCCGGAAGTCCGAACGAATCCCAGCCCATGGGATGCAGCACGTTGTAGCCGCGCATCCACATATAGCGGGCGAGTGCGTCGCCGATGGCATAGTTGCGCACGTGTCCCATGTGCAGCTTGCCGCTCGGGTAGGGCAGCATCTCGAGCACATAGTATTTGGGCTTGTCAGGAGCATCGGCGGCATAGAGAGCGGGGTCATTCACCCACCTCTGGTGCCATTTCGGCTCAATTTCCTGGGGGTCGTACGCTTTTTCGGGGATACCAGCTCCTTCAGTGCAACTACGTTGCGAAGATCATCACCCGGCTTGTCAACGGGAGTTTCGAGGATGAACGCTTTTTCGCGCAGTTTGGGGTGGTTCAAAATGCGCCGGAAGCCCTCTAAACCAATATAACCAGAGCCTATGTGCGCGTGCCGGTCGCAGTGCGACCCAAGCTTCATTAAGGTGTCATTGCAGTGGAAGACAGGTATGCGCTCGAGGCCTAACCTCTCCGACGCCGCTTCGACGAGCTGCGTGAGGCCGGGCTCGGCCGCCAGGTCAAACCCGCTGACATAGCAGTGGCACGTATCGAGACAGTAGCCGACAGGCACATCGAGGTACGGCTGCACTAACTCGCGAATGGTAGCTAGTTCGTCGAGCTTGCCGCCGAGCTGCGCGCCGGCGCCGGCCGTATTTTCGAGCAGGATCGTCAGCTTCGTGCGGGTCTTGAGATCATCGCCGATGCCGCGCCAGGCCAGAGCCAGCGCTTCGGCCACGTTGAGCATGCCTTGCTCGACGGTCAGGCCTTTGTAGTTGCCGGGATGAGCGACCAGATATTCAGCGCCTATGAGGAGGGCGCGGTGGATTTCACCCGTAAAAGCGGCAATCGATTTCTCACGGATGATTCCAGGCGGAGAAGCAAGATTGATCAGGTAGCTGTCATGGATAACGAGCGGCGTGAGGTCATGCTGTGTCCTCATTTCCTGAAAGCGGCGCACCTGATCTGTATCGGGCGGCTTGGTTCGCCACATGCGCGGGCTAGCGGAAAAGATCTGGAGCGTGTTCGCACCGAGCTCATTCGCTTTGATAGCCGCGCGCTCGAGCGATCCGGCGGTCGAGCAATGTATACCGATTCGCAAGCTTCAGGATAAAGCCCGAGTCCGCGCTATACTCGTCGCCGAGCACGTGCCACGCTTTTTCACCTTGCCTCAAGCCGAAGGTCTGCTGCCGGAAGTGGAACGGCTTCTGCGCGATCTGATTCGCTACAAGGACGATTACACCGAAGCGGACGCACAACTGACAGCGGTTCTGCACCGCGTTGCCATGGCGGGCGGGATGATTCCGCCCCGCGACGAGATCGCCCGGCTCCGTTCACTTAGGGACTCGTGCGGCCGCTCCCTCAAGAGCACATTCGAGCGATTTCAAGAGACCGGATGCCAGTTGAAAGACATCGACACGGGTCTGGTTGATTTTCCGACTCTGTATCGAGACCAGGAAGTCTATCTGTGCTGGAAGCTCGGGGAGAGCGGGATTGGCTTCTGGCACGCGATGGAAGACGGATTTCGCGGACGAAAGCCATCGACAGCGAGTTTCTGGCGAATCACAAGGGCGACGAGTAGCCGTCACTCGGTAAACGACCCCTCTCACTATTCCCAGGCACGATCCACGACCCTCCGCCAGTAGAATAATCGTACTTCGTTATGCGGAGCTTTATACACCTATCGATTCTTGTGTTCGTGACCGCCGTGCCCGGTTTGAGCCAGATTCAGGTTCTCACTTATCACAATGACAATGGTCGGACGGGTCAGAATCTGTCTGAGACAGTGCTGACGCCCGGTAACGTCAAAGCCGGAAGGTTCGGCAAAATATTCGAACTGCATTTGGACGGCAAGGTGGACGCGCAGCCATTACACGTGGGCGGTCTGAATATTCCTCAGCGCGGCTTACACAATGTTGTTTTCGCGGCTACCGAGCATGAGAGCGTGTATGCTTTCGATGCGGACTCCGGCAGTATCTTTTGGCATGTGAAACTGCTGAAGCCCGGGGAGACAAGCTCGGACCCGTTAGGCTGTCCCTTTGTAAGTCCTGAGATCGGAATCACTGCCACTCCAGTGATTGACCTCAGCGCCGGACCTCACGGCACGATCTACGTGGTCGCAATGAGTAAAAACTCTGCCGGCACTTATTATCAGAGGCTTCATGCTCTCGATCTCACAACTGGCGCAGAGGAATTCGGCGGCCCCGTCGATATAGTGGCGAGCTATCCGGGAAAGGGCGCAAACTCGAGCGGTGGACGCGTTATCTTCGATCCAAAACAATACCTAGAGCGTCCAGGCTTACTGCTCTTGAATGGCGTCGTCTATACAAGCTGGGGGTCGCATTGCGATTTCGATCCGTATACCGGCTGGCTCATCGGCTACAACCGCCTTACACTACGTCAGACTAGCGTCTTCAATTTCGCACCGAACGGCAGCGAAGCCGCACTCTGGAATAGTGGCGGAGGTCCGGCAGCCGATGCCGGAGGAAACATCTTTGTGGCGGTGGCGAACGGCAGCTTCGACACAGCACTGAATGCGGAGGGATTTCCTAGCCGGGGTGACTTCGGGAATGCCTTTGTAAAAGTTGCGCTGCGCGGCGGGGCATTAACTGCGGTCGATTATTGGACCATGGACAACTCCTCTGCGGAATCCGTCAGCGACCTCGATCTCGGATCGGGTGGCATTATGCTTCTTCCCGATGTTCGAAACAGCGCGGGCCGAGTTCTTCATTTGGCGGTGGGAGCGGGAAAAGATCAGAATTTGTACGTTTTGAATCGCGACGACATGGGGAAGTTTGATTCCACGTCCGATGCAACTATTTACCAGCAGCTCAATGGAGCGCTGCTCGGCGGAATTTGGAGCAACCCAGCTTACTTCGACGAGCGGGTTTACTTTGGACCGGTCGGAGGCGGGATCGAATCCTTCGATATGAGCAACGGGAAGCTGGTGCCGAATTCTGGTACGAACTATTCGTTCGGCTATCCAGGAGTGACTCCCAGCATATCGGCTGATGGCACGCAGAACGGGATTCTGTGGGGCGTGGAGAACGCCGATCCGGCAGTGCTGCACGCCTACAACCCAACAAATCTTACGCAAGAGTATTACAACAGCAATGATGATTCGTCTGGCCGAGATCAGTTTGGACCGGGTAATAAGTTCATCACTCCCACCATTGCTGCGGGAGAGGTATTTGTGGGAACAACCGACAGTGTTGCGGTCTTCGGGCTGCGGCCGGTTGCTCCCCTCGCCGGCCACGAGTATACCGTAGGTAACCAGCTAACTAACCTTGTGCTAGACGACACGGGCTTCTCGCATAGCTCCGGCACGCGGATTCAAGGATGGACCCCAACTGGTGCGTCGAATCAACAGTGGCAGTTCACTGCTAATGGTCACGGGTTTTACACAATTCGCAATGGACTAAGTAGCCTTTACCTGACGGATCCGGGTTCGTCGAAAACACCCGGGACGAAGCTTGAACAACAGACCGGCAACGGCAGCGACGATCAGTTGTGGTCCTTAGCGATTTCCGGTTCCGGGTACGTTATCCGGAACAAGGCCAGCGGTCTGGTAATCGACGACAGTAGTTTCGGGTTCAAACCAGGAACGATTATGCAGCTTTGGACTGCCTCGGGGAATAGCAACCAAGTTTGGCTGATCTACTAACTGCTGTTAGCGGCAGCAGCCGCACTATCGTTTGCCCGACGTGGAGACAGCTTGTTGAGGCGCTCCACTCTTCTTTTCGAGGGCAGCCGTAATCTCGTCGACGATTTTCTTTTCACGTTCGAGCGCGGCGGCTTCACGCGGGATCTGCGATTCGGCTTCGGCCCACTCTTTGCGATCCAGCGCTTCGAGCACGCCGGGCAGAGGCTTTGCTTCGTAGCCGGTATACGCTCCGGGCGCATAGATCATGTTCTTGAACCAGGGCCGTCCCGGTAGTCCTGCCGGGTCTGTGAGCGCAGGGCCACTCTGCATTAAAAGCGCGTTGATCTGGTTGATCTCCTCAGGCGCGAGCGTCCACCCGTGCGACTGAGCCTTCGTCCACACCTTCGCGAGCCGAGCCGCGCTGGCCGAGAGATCATCCACCGCATTCTGCAATGGCGCAAAGTTGAAATGCGGCGGTACTGGTTCGGCCGCGGGCGGCAGGAGCGGCGCTAACGGATCACTCGTCGCGCTGTAGACTCCGTCCTCCAGTTCGCGATTGCGTTCGCGGATCGTCTGCTGGTCATTTCGCAGCAGGGTTTGAACGTCATCCAGATATTTGCGGGTAGTATTTGCGAAATCTTCGAAATTAAACGGCAGAATTTCCGCATCCGCCAGGCGCATCACGGCAGTGCCCATCAGTTGCGATTCCGCCCGCTCGTAGTCGAATGACGGATCGCCGAAATGCGTGTACCAGTAGAAGTCGTCGTAGATGGAGTGATAGACGCCTCCGCTGCTTTCCCCGCCGAAGCCGATATCCGCGGAAGGGATGCCGAGGTGGTGAATGAAGGCCGTATAGTCCGAGCCGTCGCCGAGCGCGCCGATGCTGAGTTGGGATTCGCCTCGGAACTTGTTTTTTTCGTCGGGAGTTTTGGCGGAAGCAAGGCGATGAAGCCGGGCGCGCTCCCAAACGCTGATGTTCTTCTCCGGGTCCGTCACATCCTGGGCCACCGCATTGATGAAGTGCTGCAGGACATGCGATCCGTCCGCTTCGAAATAGCCTCTCCCGTTTGAATCACTGTTGAAATAAGCGACGGCATGCTGTAGTAACTCGTTCGAGTGCGCCTCGACCCATTCGGTCGAACCGAGCAAGCCAGGCTCTTCGCCATCCCAGGCGAGATACACGATGGTGCGCTTCGGCTTCCAGCCCTGCTTTGCGAGTTCGCCGAATGAGCGCGCTTCTTCAAGCAGGGTCACGAGGCCGGAAACCGGGTCTTCCGCGCCATTCACCCAAGCATCGTGGTGATTTCCTCTGAGGACCCATTGATCCGGCTGATCGGAACCCGGCAGTTTTGCGATCACGTCGTACAGCGTCTTGGTGTCCCAGTTCGATTGGACTTTGAGATGCACTTTGACCTCTCCCGCGCCAAAGCGATAAGTCAGGGGCAACCCGCCGCGGGCGGCAGCAGGCACGACCCGGCCTTTCAGTTCCGCCAACATGGGCTGCGCATCTGCGTAGGAGATGGGCAGAACGGGTATCTTCGTGATCGTCTGCGCCTCTTGGATGGTCAGACGCTTCGTGTCGGGAGTGGACGGCTCGCCAGGCGTTAGAGGATCGCCGGGATACTCGGTGTCCATCACGCTGCCCCGCTGGATACCGTCAGGCGGACGGAATGCGCCGTCCGGAAAAACGACCCCGCTGGTGTAGCCATCGTCGCGCGGGTCCGAATAGATGATGCATCCGATAGCGCCATGCTCCGCGGCCACTTTCGGCTTTACTCCGCGCCAGCCGTGTCCGTAACGGGCGATGACTACGGCGCCTTTGACCGAAACGCCGTAACGCGCTAACGTCTCGTAATCGTCCGGCATGCCGTAGTTCACGTAGATTAACGGGCCAGTCACGTCACCGTCGACTGAATAGGCATTGTAGGCAGGAAGCTGTTCTGCCGTCTGGGAGCTCGTCGGATCTGCCGCGATTGGGGGCTCGCTGAGGCGAGCCGTGAACCTACGCGGCTCGACCATCTCGAGGTGATTGTCTTTCGGGGTAGGGAAGAGCACCTCGAACGTTTCGATGTGAGCGTCGAAACCCCATTCCTTGAAGCGGGCCAGAATCCACTCTGCGTTGTCCTGGTCGTAAGGCGACCCGACATGGTGCGGGTGGGCCGACAACCGCCGCATGTACTCGCGCTGATTCGCACCGGAAGGCAGGGCACGGAATTTGGTTTCCCACTCGCGCTCGAGGTGGCTGGCATCGGGTGTGTAGCCTTCCAGGGCCGTCCCGTTCTCCTTGGCGGTCAGGATGGTTGTGAAAAATGTGAAAAGTAAGTATGCGGTTAGATGTTTTCTCACGTGTGTGACGTACCGTTACCGACAAAAGCCTAGCATCCTGGTCACGAGCATGTTACGCTACACAGATTCCGCTACTCGGGGACCGCGTTCGATCACCGCGACCTAGCCGGAACTCTTCGCTTTGGTATGGGGTGCCAGATGTTCAGATTTACCAGAACTTTGCTTTTTCTTCTCGCGCTTGCCTCCGCCTCGCGCTTACTTGCGCAAGACGCCACCGGTAAGATTACAGGAACCGTGACGGATCCGACCGGCGGCGCCGTTCCTAACGCAAGGGTAACCGTCACGAATGTCGCAACCAACGTCAGTAAGGGAACCACAACCGACTCCAACGGCGTGTACCAGGTATTGCAGCTGCCGATCGGCTCTTACAAAATCACGGCGACCGCGCCCGGTTTTGAAGAGACAGCCGTCGAGTCGAAGACCGCTCTTGAAATCAACCAGACGCTGCGCATCGACGTACAGATGCAAATTGGAAAAGTGAGCGGTGAAGTGACGGTTGAGAGCCAGGCGAGCTCAGGTGGAGACGGAGAACCAGACCATTGGCGGAACGGTGTCCGGGCAGGCGATTTATGAGCTGCCGTTGAACGGGCGGAATACGTTGGACTTGCTGAAGACGCAACCCGGAATCAGTGCCACCAATCCGGATTCCGGCGCCGCAGGCGACTACAGCATCGGGGGTCAACGAACGGACTCGGTTACCTATCTTCTCGACGGCGGAATGAATAACGACCTGCTGAGCAACAATGTCGTAGCCAATCCGAATCCGGATGCGGTTGCCGAATTCCGCGTTTTGGAGAGTAATTACAGTGCCGAGTATGGCCGCAACGCAGGCGGCATTGTGAGCGTGGTGACGAAGAGCGGCACCAACCAGTTTCACGGCACTGCTTACGATTACGTGCGCAACAACTATTTCGACGCGAATCCCGTTTTTTAATAACCAACAGGGCCTTCCCGTGCCGGGTCTCAAGCGGAACCAGTTCGGCGGAACAGTTGGAGGACCGATCCTCCGGAACAAGCTGTTCTTCTTTTTTGCATATCAAGGACAACGGCAGACGCAGCTTGATACCAGCCCCGGAAAAGTGACAACGTTGACGCCTGCGGAAGCAAATGGCGATTTCTCGCAATCGTCGGGAGCCGCTCAGGTAGCGACTTTTCTGCTCGCCCATCCGTACTATCAATCGAATCCAGCGCTAGCTTCTCAGGGAATTATCGATCCGACGAAAATTGATCCTGTTGCAAAGGCGTATTTGCAGCCAATATCATTCCCACTTCTCCCACCGGGTACCTGTTCCCGCAGGCTGGGGCGACGAACAACTCCGACCAGTATCTCGGCAAAATGGACTATCTCTTAGGAACGCGAGACACGATCACCGGGACATTTACGACTAACAATAATCCGATTCTGTACCCGTTTGGAAATGACTGGGGAGGCACATCGAGCCCTCCGTATAACGTCCCGGGCGCGCCAGTCACTTACACCGATATCACCTGGTTTGGATCAGTCGCGTGGACTCACACATTCACGCCTGCATTGCTGAACGAATTCCGTGCCACAGCGCAGCGATTTAACAACCAGCAGGCATTTCCAGCAACCAAGCTTCCAACCGCTACGGATCTCGGCGCAAATCTTGTTTCTGATCAGCCGACAGGACCGCCCCAAATCTACCTCTACGGCGCGGGTACGACTACTGGTCCGAGCCATCAGGGACCGACGACCGAGATCGACAACAGCTACATCTATTACGACAACCTCTCCTGGACCAAGGGCGCACACAACTTCAAGACGGGCTTCTATTTTTCGGCGTACCAAAATAATACCGTTTACGACTTCGTTATCAACGGTGCTTACTATTTTTACGGCCCGACGACTACGGTCGGATCCGGCTTCGATTTAGCCGACTTCCTCATGGGTAACCCGGATGAGTACTCGCAATCGCCGAAAGCGCCCTCCAATATACGCTCGCATCAATACGCGGCCTTCGCGCAGGATTCATGGAAAGTGCGACGAAATCTGACGATTAATCTGGGGCTGCGTTATGAATATGCTCAGCCGAAGTACGATACGCAGGGCCGCTCCTTTAGCTTCATTCCTGGGCTGCAATCGCAGCGCTTCGTCAACTCGCCGAACGGACTCGTGTATCCAGGCGATCCGGGAGCGCCGAAGGGCTCCAATTTCCCTGATAAGACGAACTTCGCTCCCCGATTTGGCTTCGCCTGGGATCCAAGCGGCAATGGCAAAACCAGTATTCGCGGCGGTTTCGGGATGTTCTACGACATCCTGAAAGGCGAGGACAATCTGCAGTTCAACGGGCAGCCACCGTTCTTCGCGTACGCGGACATTTATCCCTCGCTCAGCGTCGCTCCGAGCGGCTTGCAAGACCCGTTTGCGGCGGCCGGCGCAGTGAATCCATTTCCCTCCAAACCGCCTTCACCGAATATCGATTTTGCTGCCGCGGGATATCTGCCGTTCGGAGGAGGCGCTATCTATCTGGTGAATCCAAACCTGAAGACGCCGTACGTTTTCCAATACAACACATCCATCCAGCAGCAGCTTCCATCTAACATCGTGCTGGAGGCAAGTTACGTCGGCTACTCCGCGCACGGACTGACCAGCCTAGTGGACGTCAACCCATTCCCGATCGGGGGAAGCGATCGGGTATACAACCTTCCATACGTCAACGTAGGACAGCAAAACCCTTACAGTTATCTGTGGGAATTTCAGAATATCTCGCGCGCAAGCTATAACAGCTTCGAACTGAATCTGACGCGGCGGTTCTCCAGCAGTAAGCTCGGCAGCAGCTTCTTCACAGTTGGCTATACCTGGGGACACGAGATCGACAATGTATCCGGATTCCGGCAGCGCAATTCTTAAGTTCCTTCTTACGATCATGAGCTGTTCCGGGCATCGGGTGACACGGACGTGCGGCAGACGTTTGTTGTCTCCGGAGGGTGGGACCTGCCGTTTGACAAGCTCTGGCAGAGGGGTCCTAAGCTGCTGACTTCGGGCTGGAGCATTTACCCCATCCTTACGATGCGTACTGGATTCCCGCTCGACGTGTTCGCGAATCTGAACACAACTTCATCTGATCCGGGACCTTCTGGCGCCGGTGATGCGGGGATCGTCCACGCGGATCTGGTCGGGAGCGGAGTCGCCACTCTGAATCCAAAAACTTACCAGACTTTCACGAACCCAAATAGCTCGAACAGTGTCAGCAGCGGCAATTACTGGTTCAATCCGGCGAGCCTCAGCGTTGACAGAATAAATAACCTGGACAACAACGGCCAAATCACCAACTTTTATCCGTACGGTACGTTTCCTCGGAATGGCCTGCGCGGGCCCGGCCAGACGAACCTGGACTTATCGATCTCGAAGCACTTCGCTATTACAGAACGAGTGAATCTCGAACTGCGCGGGGACGCCTTCAATGTCCTGAATCATACGGAATTTCAGAACCCGGATACGACATACACGATCACAAGCCCTACCTTCGGCCAGATCTCAACAACGTACCCGGCGCGTATCTTGCAACTGGCGCTGCACTTACGGTTCTGATCGGACTGGAAAAGAGGGCCGGGCAATCGTCCGGCCCTGCGGATCACCAAGCGAGTACTTCTATGCTGTTGACAACGGCAAAATGCTGGTCCCTTGTGGCAAGCGGAAGACCGTGTTCACGCGCAAGAGCAGCAATCCAGATGTCGTTCTCTGGGATCGGTGTTCCAGCAGCGGCGAGCTCTGCCTTGATGATTGAGTACGCCTGGATCGTCTGCTCGTCTGCGAACAGCACGGCAGCAACGCTTTGAAACTCGGCAATTTCCGTCAGAGCCTTACCATCGCCTTTGATCGTCGCGCTCCGAACTGAAGTTCGCCAGAACGATCCACGGAATGTATAGGAGATGGGCTTCGTCAAGTCGTGCCGCTACACTCGAATCGCCACGCAGGTGCGCAATGATGACACTCGTATCGAGAAGGACTCTACCAGCCGCGTTCATCTATACGTTCGCAGCTCTCCTGGATTTCCTTCTCAATATCGGCCGCGACGTCATCAGGCAAGCTTCCAGATGTCCGGGTTAGCACTTCGTGGCGTTGTGTATCATTGATCTGCCGGAGCCGCTGGATGTAATCGGCTGCCATTTCCAGCTTGACCGGGGGCAGCGACTTCAAATCTTGGATGATGACCTCTAGCCGGCTCACGATTCCAACGTATCAGGTCGAGGGGGTTGCAAGCGCTGACAGTTGAGGAAAGCCGACGTGATTGCCCGACTTTGTCATTTTATCGAGAGATCTTCGCGGGGTTAGTATCGCCCACCATCACGACGCCGGGTCACCTCGTGGTCAATAGCCGTGCGGGTCTGGCCCGTTTTTCGTATTTGGCATTTGAGCGGCAAGCATCCAGCCACTTGAGTAAGCTCGGTCGCTGCGAAGCGGCTGGTCGGGCGCAACAAGATTCTCTCCCGGGTCTGCCTTTTACTGGAAAGCCTGGTATTTTCCATATGGTCACTGCCGGCCAGTTCCGCTGAGCCGTGCACTTGGAGGCAGTGTTTGGGCGAGTGCGAAGCGAGACACGCCCCCGGCAGCCCAGACAAGAATGAGGAAGCACCTGGTAAAAAGCATGCGGGGCTCCTTGGTTCGTTTAGGATGACGAGCCGGGCGTCAACTGCGGCCAAATTGGTCTATCGCGAGGACGATCTTTGTCGCCCTCAATAATTCTTCAAAAACGCTTCGACGCTCGGCTCTTGCGCCTTCTTCTCCGCGATGCAGACATCGATCTGCTCTAGCACATTGGAGAGCATGCGGGGTCCACCGGTAAACTTGTCGATACGCGGCTCGAAAAAGCCCTTCAGCTCCTGTTTGTCCTGCTCGCTGCAGAACGACGCTCCGACATACGGGAAAAGAGCCCCGGCATCGAAGCCGCCGCCCGTGCGGTCGCTTCGCCGCCAGCTCATCGAAGTGCGCCTTCATAAAATCAAAGGCCATGTGACGTGTGGAGGTCTGGCCTTGTCCCATGAAGAGCAATCTGTAAATGGCTTCGATCATGGGGATCTTGCCGGTCAGCATGATGTCGAACGCCTCCTGGATCGCCGCCGGGTCGCGGAAGGACGCCATCGCATTCAGAATGCGTTGTTTCTGCTGGCGATCGCTGGTGTTCTTATATGCCTCGACGAAGCGGTCGAAGAGCGCTTTGTCGCCGTAATACGCACCCGTCCCGAGAACCGCGTTCACCATATTCGGGTTAATCGAAGTGGGATCGTTGAACCACTTCAGCGTCAGTTCGCGGCCTTCCTTTGCCAGTTCTTCATCGCCGCCCACCGTTGCCATTCCGCGCAGCAGGGTCGGCCGCAGTAACAGAGTATTGTCGCTTTCGCCCGGTTTGGGCGTCCAGCCCAGCTCGCGCGCACGCGCATCGAAGTTTTGCTGCAGGAACTTCCGGTACTGCGGCATCAGGTCTTCCGGAACCAGGTGCTCGCGCGGATAGAGCGCAACATCATAAGCTGAGACAACCACGTAGCGCTCGGGATCATTATGAAAAACGGGCACCAGGCTGAGCGCGTCAGAGGCTGTCAATTTGCCTCCGCTTGCCAGCGCAGAAGCGTTACCCATGAAATCCACGCGTTCCGGAGCCGACAAGCGTTTATCTACATCGCCCTTGACAAGATCCTTCAGCAGCTTGCCCTGATAGTCCACGCGATAATAACCGACGGCATTGTCGTTCGCCTGAACCCATGCGGGGCAACCGTTGCCTTTCAGCTTCCAATCCGCCTTCGCCTCTGTCATCAGCGTGCAAGCACTGGTTCCGGTATCGCCTGTTCCCCAGCGAGCGCAAACGGGAATCTGCCAGGTCTGATCGGTTGAGCCCTTCGAGCCCAAGGGAAGATAGCGCTGCTGCTCCATGTGCAGAACAGGGCCGCCCTGGCTGCAATCGAGTGAAGCGGTAATCATCGGCACGCCGGCCTGATTCAGGAAGGTTGAGAATGGCCGCGTCACATCCTTGTTGGTGGCCGAGCCGATTGAATCGAGAAACTCCGGCGCGGTCGCGTTTTTGAATGCATATCGCGTCAGATAACCATGCACGCCCTTGCGAAACTCCTCGGGGCCGATCCAGCTTTCAAACATGCCGATGACCGCGGCGCCTTTCTGATACGTGATGCTGTCGAAGGCGTTGCTGATATCGTCTTTGGTCTTGATCTCCTGGCGTATTTTGCGCGCCGAAACGAGGCTATCCCGCTCCATCGCTCCGAGCTTTGAATTCACGTCCTCGACGCGCGTCTGCCATTCGGGATGCCACTCCGCGATAATCTTTTGCTCCATCCAGGTGGCGAAGGCTTCGTTCAGCCAGATGTCATTCCACCAGGCCGTGGTTACCAAGTCTCCGAACCACTGATGCGCGAGCTCATGCGCCTCGACCGATGCACAGTCGCGCTGGCGATTGATGGTGTCGGTTTTGGGATCGGCCAGCAGGAGGGTCTGCGCGTAAGTGACCAGACCGGCATTCTCCATCGCGCCAAATCCGAAAGTGGTGGGAATCGCAAGCTGGTCGGACTTCTCATACGGAAATGGAATGCCGAAATACTCTTCCTCGCGACTGAGAATGGTTGCAGTAATTTCAGCCGCGTATTTTGCCTGATAACCGAGACCCCTGGGCGTGATGATACGCACGGGAGCGCGGCTCTTCGGCAACAATGCCGGCGGGCACATAATCAAATTGGCCCACCGCGAACGCGATCAGATAACTGGGCAGCGGCTTTGTCTGCTTGAACTCGAACACCTTCTCCGCGCCGCGTGTCGCCTGATTAGCGACCGGGGTATTGCTCACCGCGTCGTCCTGCTCGGGAACCGTCAGCGTGAGCTGCCATGGCACTTTGTAGGCGGGCTCGTCGAAACAAGGAAAAGCGGCGCGAGCGTCGGTCGATTCGAACTGTGTATACAGAAAATCGTTGCCGCCCTCGCTCATATGAAATACGCCGGAACTGTCCTGTTGGCGCACCTGGCCGGTGTAATGAATATCAATCTCGCCTTCGCCCTGAGGGACAGCGGATTCGAACTGTAAGCCGACGAAATCGTTGCCGCCGGGAAGCGCCTTCGCGTTAAGGGTCTTTCCGCCTGCCGTGATTTTCGCGTCGGCAATGGTCAGCTGAGCTCCATTGAGCCAGATGGTGTCGACCGGTTGTTTGACATCCACCTTGATGAGGATGTGCCCGCTGAAAGTCTCCTTCTTCGGGTCCAGGTTCAGTTCTGCCCGGTAGCTCGTCGGAGAGACGGTCTCGGGAAGCTTCAATTTAGGAGCTTCCTCGGCAGCAAAGGCCGACACCGCCAGCGATGCGAAAACTGCGCAAACCGCAAAGGAGGGCTTCGACAAGGTAACCATAGGCGATTTCAATATACGACGTGCAAGCCGGGCGCTTGTTCCGCCGAATGTGGCTAAGTAGTGACCCGCAGCCACTCTTCGGCGCTCTTCCGAAAGGATTTCCGGTCGCATTTTTGCGGCAAAAAGCCGGAAATTACGGCCACAGAGTTGACCTTGGCTTCGAGGACAGCGAGGGCATTTTCGAGGGTGATCCCTCCAATCGCAACCAGTTGTTTCTGCGTCAATGCCCGCAATTCCCGCAGCGCATCGATTCCGATGACCGGATCCGGCCGCTCTTTGGAGGTGGTCGCAAAAATGGGTCCGATGGACAGATATTCGACCGGTTCCTCATTGGCCCGCCTTAATTGATCCCGATTATGCGTGGAAAAGCCCATCACCTCATCGCTAATAACGCGGCGCGCGGCTAGCGGCGGCAGATCATCCTGCCCAACGTGTAACGCAGCATTCAGCAGGCGCGCGAAATCGGCACGGTCGTTGAGGACGAAAAGTGTGCCGACTTCTTCGCAGGCTCGCGCCAGCTCCCGCGCTTCATCGAAATGCGCTTGCGTCCACTCGCCCTTGTGCCGGTATTGGAGGATCCGGACGCCGCCTTCGAGAAGGCCTTCCGCTGCGATACGAACTTTGGCATGGCGGGCAGCCAATACGGCCGTATCGAGGATGGGGTAAAAGCGAGGAAGCCGGAATGGAATTGGGGTGCAGTCAGAGAAGAAATTTCGCATGCTCACTACTGGGAGCTTTGAGATCGAGCGGTATCTGGCCGGTAATTTGAATGCCAAAACCTTCGAGACCGACCACCTTGCGCGGATGATTCGTCAGCAAGTGGATAGTCGATAAGCCCAGGTCGGAAAGAATTTGCGCGCCCAATCCCGTCTCATGCTGCAGCGGCTGGTGACGCTCTGAAGGGATCAAGTTCGACTGGCTGCGCTCGTGGCCCATCAGCTCGCGGCGGCCCTCGCGCCAGCTGGTGTGCAGCCCGGGGCCATTCTGGTGAAGATAGAGGAAAACGCCGCAATCCGCGCTGGCGATCGTCTTCAATGCGGCTGCGATCAGTTGATGGCAGTCGCAGTCGACTGAATGAAATACATCGCCGTAGAGGCAGTGCGAATGCACCCGGACGGGCACGTCCGTTTTTCCCCTGATGTCGCCGTGAATGAGAGCCAAGTGCGTCTCGCTATCCAGACGGCTCACGTAGCGAATGGCGTCGAAATCCCCGAATTCCGTATGGACCCGGCCGGTGGCGTCACGCTCGACGAAGCGCTCGGTCTGCACCCGGTAGCGAATCAGATCGGCCACCGAAATCATCTTCAGCCCGAATTTTTCGCAGAACTCCAGAAAGCTGTGGCACGCGGGCCATGGTGCCGTCCTGGTTCATGATTTCGCAGATGACTCCTCCGCGGGACAAGCCGGCCAGCATCGCGAGGTCGACTGCGGCCTCCGTTTGTCCGGAGCGGACCAGGACGCCGCCGGGGCGCGCGCGCAGTGTGGAAGACGTGGCCCGGGCGCGCGAGATCCCGCGGCCGTGTTTCCGGGCGCATGGCTACCTGAATCGTGTGCGCGCGATCATATGCTGAAATGCCGGTGGTGACTCCTTCCGCAGCATCAATCGGCTCGCAGAAAGCAGTTCCGAAGCGAGCAGTATTGACCAGCGACACCGGTTGCAGATCCAGCCGCTTGCAATTTTCGGCATCGAGCGCGAGGCAGATAAGCCCGCGCCCGTAGGTGGCCATGAAGTTGATGGCTTCTGGAGTGATTTTCTCGGCGGCAATGGTGAGATCGCCTTCGTTTTCGCGATCTTCATCATCGACGACGATCAGCATTTTGCCGGCGCGAAAATCTGCGATCGCGTCCGGTATGGCAGCGAAATGCATCTGCAAATCCGCTGCAGGGCGGGGGCCGTTCTGATGAGGCGGATGCACGCGGACGGCTACTTAGGCGTGCACCGCTACGCCGGCCTTCGAGTACCACGGCTTGGCGGGCTTGATGGCGGCGTTCACTGCTTCGATGTTCTTCACGCCCTCTTCGGACATCCAGTCTTCGAGCGCCTTCGCTCCCTGCTTGCCATAGACGCCCACGCCGTCTTTCCAGGTTGCGCGGCCGCACAGCACTCCGGAGTAGTCGGTACCCGCCTCGGCTGCCATGCTCAGCGATTCCACGAACTGCGGATTACTGACACCGGCGCTCAGGTAAATGAACGGTTTTTGCGTGATCTCGGCGGCTTTACGATAGTGCTCGAGCGCTTCTTTGCGCGAATAGGCGGCTTTTCCTTTGAAGACGCTGCTGCCCTCTACGAATTCGGCGTTGACGGGCACTTCCACTTTCAGCACGTCGATCTTGTACTGCGGTTTGCTGAACTCTTTCATGGACCCGGTCACGACTTCGGGTTTCTTCTTCGCGTACTCGAACCCTTTCTCGTCGCCACCCTCGGGATCGTAACCAACGAACTCGCAGAAGAACGGGATGTCATTGTCTTCGCATTCCGAGCCGACCCGTTCGATGAAAGCGTGCTTGATGTCGTTGATCTCAGGTTTTTCAAACGGAGTGTAATAGAGAAGCACCTTGACCGCGTCCGCTCCGTGGTCCTTAATGCGCTTCGCCGAGAGGTGAGGCAGAAGGTCCGGAAGACGTCCCGGTTGCGTATTGTCGTAACCGCTTTCCTCGTAAGCCAGTAATAAACCCGCATTCTTCGACCGCGCTTTGGCAGCCGGTAATCCGAACTCGAGATCGAGCAGAATTGCGCTCGCGTGCGGCGTCAATACTTTGGTGACGATGGTCTTGAACTCACTGAGCATTTCATCGCTGATCTGGTCCTGGGAAACGCCCTTGGCCTGGGCGATCATCTTTCGCAAACTGCCGCGCTGGTCCATGGCGGCAGCGGCGATGACGCCGTCCTTATTAGAAAGCGCATTCAAATGCTTGATTTTTCCGTCTGAAAGCTGCATAGGAGGTATCCTTTCGAGCCGGGGTGATTTGAACCATCAGTATATCGAAGAAAGCGGCTGCAATAGCTTCTCCGCATGCCGCCAGTAAGCATTCGCGCGGCCGACATCTTTCAAGATCTGCGCCTTCAACTCATTCGCATTCGGGAACGGGCGCTCCTCGCGAACGAAGTGTCGGAACGTGATTTCAATCTCACCCGGAGTATCTCCCGCCAAGGGCTCCAGCAGGAACGTTTCGACGGTGAGCTCGTCGCCGCCGAAGGTGGGACGAACTCCTGCGTTCGTGATCGATCGCCAGCGGCGTCCGCCACGCAACTCGCGCGTCTCAGTTACAAATACTCCACGCGGGACGACTCGATCTGTGGCGGGCCGCACGTTCAGGGTAGGAACCGTCTGCTTTGACCCGATGCCGTGACCGCTCACGACCGCGCCCCGTAGCGTGAAGCAGCGGCCAAGCATCCGTCCGGCGCGTACCACCTTGCCGGCAACCAGATATTGGCGAATGGCCGTGCTCGAGACGATCTCGCCTCGAACAGCAATTGGTTTCATGAACGAGACGGTGAATCCATACTCTTCGCCCAGATGTCGAAAGACCTCCGGCGTTCCGCTCTGCCGGTAGCCGAAGCGGAAATTCTCACCAACAAAGACCGCTTTCGTTTCCAGCTTGCGTACCAGCACTTCTTCCACAAAGCGCTGGGGCGAATAGGCCGCCAGTTCGGGCGTGAACGGCTGGACGAAGACCTTCTTCGCTCCGGCTTGCTCCAGAAGCCTCAGCCGCTCCTCGAGGCTGTAGATTTGAAGCGGTACTTTGTCGGGCGCAAGCACGGCGGTGGGATGCGGATCGAAAGTAAGAACGGCGGGAGTAAGTCCGTTCTTCGAAGCGCAGCGAACCACTTCACGAATCAACGCCTGGTGAGCTACATGCACGCCGTCGAAATTGCCAATTGCCAGTGCGCATGGTCCGAAGCCCTCGCTCATATGCGGTCCTTCCGTCCGATGGGTATCTCCAGTCCGTCATAGGCAAGATGGACATTTTCCGGAAGCCTTGCTTCCATCTGTGCGTGCAAAAGATCGTGGGAAATATGGGTGAAGTACGCACGCTTGGGGCGGAGTAACTCGACGGTCCGCAGCGATTCTTCGACAGTCGAGTGCGTCGGATGCGGATTATGGCGCAACGCATCGAGGAAAAGCACATCGAGTCCGGTCAGCCGCTCCTGGCTCTCGGGAGGAATCTCGCTGTGATCCGTCAGATACGCGCAATCACCCAGGCGGAAGCCATAGACAGTTCCGCGCCCGTGCAGCGCGCGAATGGGCAGGATGCTTGTTCCGGCCACACAGATCGGATCTCTGTCGAAGATGTAGCGTGCGAGGCGCGGCCGGCTCGATTCGGAAGGTTTCACGTCAAAGACGTATTCGAAAGTGCGCTCAATTGCGTCCATGGTGTCGGCCGACGCGTACATCGGGATTTCGCCTCTCTGCATGAAATTGAACGGCCGCACATCGTCTAAGCCAAGGATGTGATCGGCGTGCGAGTGAGTGTACAGAATTGCGTCGATCCGCTCGATGCCAAAGCGCAGCGCCTGGCAGCGGAAGTCCGGTGTCGTATCGATCAGCACCCGCTTTTCGTTCAACTTCAGCAGGACAGATGGGCGCAGGCGTTTATCGCGCGGGTCGGGCGACGTGCAGACTTTGCAGCGGCACCCGATCATAGGAACCCCTACGCTGGTTCCGGATCCCAGGACCAGTATCGAGGCATGCTCGAACTCTTCGAGCATCTATTCGGTTTTCGTGCCCTTTCCGCCGTCAGCGGTGATGATTAGAGGCTTGTCGTCGGGTTTCGCTTCGGATTGAGGCTGCGATTTGCGCTTGATCTCTTCGGCTACTTGGATATACCGGAAGCGAAGCTCGGTGAGGCCGTTTTCAATCAGGCGCTGCTCTTCAGGGGTAAGATTGCCCTTCGTTTTCTGCTCCAGCATCGCCAGCATGTCGATTGAGTGGCGCGCGATGGGCAGATTCGGCTCGGTCTTCTCCTCGCCTTCTTCGAGGTGGAAAAGCCCCAGCTGGATCTGTGTCTGCATGAGGATCGATTCCACGAGAAAGGAGAAGGTGGCGGGCGGAAGGGGGAATTCCAGGGGAGTTTCAGTGCTGTCTGCCATACGACACCACCATCTTACTTACAGCGGAAGCCGGACGGCGCGTCAGCCGTTATAGTCGAGACGTGGAAGATGAATTCGAGCTTGCCGGAAAGAAGTTCGGTGAACTGGTGCGCATCATGGCGCGCTTGCGCTCACCCGGCGGCTGTCCCTGGGACCTCGAGCAGACGTTCGACACCATAAAGCCATATTTGCTCGAAGAGGCTTATGAAGTGATGGATGCCATTGACCGGCGCGATTGGCCGGGTCTTAGCGAAGAACTCGGCGACCTGTTACTGCAGCCCGTCTTCTTCGCTCAAATGGCAAGTGAACAGGGCCTGTTCAGCGTCAGCGATTCGCTGGACGAGATCAATCGTAAGCTGGTCCGGCGTCATCCCCACGTGTTCGCGGATGGTTCGGCAAAGACGGCTGAAGATGTGAAGCTGCGTTGGGACGAGATCAAGAAGGAGGAGAAAGCAACGCAGGGCGCCGAAGCGCATGAATCCATTCTGGGTGGGATTCCGCGGAGTCTTCCGGCACTGGTGGAAGCAGAGAAGATTAGTCACAAAGCGGCGAGCGCGGGTTTCGAGTGGCCGGACATCAGCGGAGTGATGGAAAAGGTTCAGGAGGAGGCAGCGGAGCTTACGCGAGCCCGCGCATGGCAGCGATCACGATCACGTCGAGGCTGAGATCGGGGACCTGCTGTTTACGCTTGTCAACCTGGCGCGTTTCCTGAAAGTCGATCCTGAGCAGGCGCTTCGAAAGACGAACGCGCGCTTTCGCAGGCGGTTCGCTCACCTGGAGCGCGGAATTGCGGCCGAAGGCGGCACGCTTTCCGAGACGCCGCTCGACCGAATGGAAGAACTCTGGCAGGAGGCGAAACAGCTCGAGAAGTGATGGATATTATCGCGGCCGGCTCTGCATCTGCGCCGCAACCTTCTCCACCTGCCGCATGAGCCGCAATGTATTTCCACCGTAGATCTTCTTGATATCCGAGGGTGTGTATCCCTTCTCGAGCAGTGCTCGGGTCAGATCCGGAAATTTCGATACATCGTCGAGTCCTTCAGGGGCGCACTCGATTCCGTCGAAATCGCTGCCAATCCCGATTGCATCGATGCCTGCAATCTGCCGGATGTGATCGATATGCGCAACCACATCAGAGAGCGTCGCCCGCACAGGTGCATTCTTTGGAGCATCCGCCGCCTTCTGCGAGACGAAGTTGCAATAGAAGTTGACCTGGATCACGCCGCCCTTTTTGGCCAGCGCCCGAATCATGTCATCCGTCATGTTGCGCGGCACGTTTGTGACAGCGCGGGCTGATGAGTGAGACGCAATCAGGGGCGCCTGGCTGGTATCGAGCGCGTCCCAAAACGTTTTATCCGCAACGTGGGAAATATCGACCATCATGCCCAAACGGTTCATCTCGCGCACAATCTCTTTGCCCTGCTCAGTGAGCCCGTTATGGTGCTGCACTTTCGGGTCCGTCATATCGCCGGACGAGTCGGCCCAGTTATTCGTATTCGTGTGAGTGAGCGTCATGTAACGAACCCCGAGCCGGTAATAATCGCGCAGCAGCCGTGGGCTGTCTTCTATCCCGTGGCCACCTTCGAGGCCCATCAGCGCGGCGATTTTGTGCTTGCGGTGTGCGCGTTCGATGTCTTCGGCCGTGAGCGCTAATTGAAAGGTGTCCGGGTAGCGGTCGATGATATCGTGCCGGACGGTATCGATCATCTGCAGCGCCCGATTGGCCGAGTGGTTGCCGTCTACGTATTTGGCCGCGACATACACCGAAAAGAAGACAGCCCCCACTCCGCCTTGCTTCAGGCGTGCAATATCTGTCTCATTCTTCGGCGCATTGCCGATGTCAACGCCATCGACGGTGAAGCTGGGAATGTCGTTATGCGTATCGATCAGAATGGCCGACTTGGTGATCGACTTCACTTCGGCCTCGATCTTCTTAGCGCTGGGCGGCGCAGCGTGCATCATAAAGCCCAAAAGATAGACGAGCAGCGCAGTAACCGGAACTCTTTTCATTGCTCTTCGGAACGACTGCCTATTTTACTCAGTCACATCATCCATGCTATTTTTGAAGCACGGTGTAACCGATTCGTAACATGATGGAGCAGCGCAGTTCGCCGTACAATTAGAGAAAACATGGCAGACGTGTTGGTACAACCGAGAATCGGTGCTGCGAGATGGCAGAGTACGGTGGCATCCGTTTGCGCCATTCTGCTGGGCATCATTTTTCTGGTATCCGGTGGATGGAAAGTCCTGAACCCGTTCAAAACGGGTGAGCTGTTGGAACAGGCGAAGGTGCCGGTGGGACTTGGAGTGCTGGGTGCATCTGCTCTCGGAACGTTCGAACTGTTTGCCGCATTTCTGCTGTTCACGCCGCGTTTCCGGCGGTGGGGCGGTCTGCTTGGCTCCGGCTTGATGCTCTTTTTTATCGCGTGGGTCGGATATTACTATCCGCATTTGCACGGCCAGGAGTGTAATTGCTTCCCGATCCTCAAGCGTACAGTCGGGCCGGGCTTCTTTATCAGCGATATAGTTATGCTGCTGTTCGGAATCGCGGCTTTCCTGTGGTCGCCGCGAGTGACCCGCTTTCGTATTCCTGTTGTGGCTTTCCTGGCTCTGGTCGTTTTGGCAGGCGCAAGCTTCGCGGTCGATTTCGCCACTCGCTCACATTCGAATATTCCCACTCCGGTAATTGTCGACGGAAAGCCTGCGAACCTGACCACCGGAAAAGTTTTTCTGTTCTTTTACGACCCTTCCTGTATGCACTGTGACGCTGCTGCGAAATTCATGTCTACGCTGAATTGGGGCGATACGCGCATTGTGGCTATCCCGACCATCAACCCGCAGTGGGCTGCGTCTTTCCTGCACGACACACATTTCACTCAGGCGCATACCAGCCTCGAATATAAGAAGCTCAAACAGGCCTTTCCGTTCGTTGATCCGCCGTTCGGAGTCGCGCTCATAGACGGGCACGAAAAAGAGACATTCACGCAGGCCCAGTTCGAGGCACCCCTTCCCCAACCGGAGCTTCACAAGCTCGGTTTTGTGCACTGAGCCCGGATTTCAGAACGTCAAACATCGTGGGCGCGCATCGAGGCTCGTCCGCTACCTACCCGAACGGCTGATGTGCGTACCCTCTGGCGTGCCGCATAGTGAAGCCATGAGTACCTCAAGTTTGAATGACCTCAGCGGGATTTCGCAGGCTTTCGCCGATCTGGTTACGAAAGCGGCGCCTGGAGTGGTCGCCGTGAAAGCGGCCCCGTACCGCGTCGTCAGCGGCGTTATTCTGCAGGACAACCTGATTGCGGTTACCGACCACACGCTAAAACGCGAGGACCGTGTGCCGGTCCATTCGGTCACTGGCGACGAGATCGAGGCGACCATTCTCGGGCGCGATCCGAGCGTAGACGTCGCTATTCTCAAGGCGGAGCATTTGCCGGCTTCTCCGTTGCCCGTCGCGGACCCGACAATGTTCAAAGCCGGAATGCTGGCGGCGGTTGTCGGCCTGACTCTCGAGGTCGGAGCGACGGCCAGCCTGGGCGTCATTGGCGCCGTGGGCGGTTCGCGCCGTACCTGGCGGGGTGGGACTCTCGATCAATTCGTAAGGCTGGATGTGAATCTCTATCCTTCTCAGGCCGGCGCTTCCGTTGTGACTGCCGAAGGTCATCTGATCGGGATGGCAAGCGGAGCGCTGCTGCGGCACTCGGCGGTCTCCGTGCCGGTGGCCACGATACGCCGGGTAGCGGACGAGCTGATAAAGGAAGGACGTATTCGGCACGGATATCTGGGACTGGGTCTGCAGCCGGTTGCGATTCAGGGCTTCAAGGCCAAGCTAGAGAACGCTCCGCCGAGCGGGCTGATCATTCTGAGCGTCGAAGCGGATTCGCCCGCGGAACGTGCCGGTCTGCAGATCGGAGATATTCTCGTGACGCTTGCGGGGAATCCCGTCGCGGACGTCGAAGAGTTACAGATGGCGCTGCGCGGCGATGTCGTCGGGCGCAAAGTCCCGGCCACTTTGCTTCGAGGCGGCGAGCCGCTGCACATTGAAATCACGATTGCGGAACGCGTCAGAATCGCGGAACCCATCAGAAGGGATCAGTAAGGTGCCCATTCCAGTTCCCGGGCGCCTCGCGGAGGCGCTGCGTCAATCGACTGTTCAGATTCAAAGCGGCGATCGTTACGGGCAGGGACAAGGGTCGGGTGTCATCATCGCGCCCGACCAGGTCATCACCAATGCGCACGTGATGCGAAGCGACCGGGTGAGCGTCGAATCGTGGGAGGGAAAGACAGTAAAAGCGGCACTCGCCAGAATCGATCGGCGCAGGGATCTGGCTTTGCTGAGTGTGGCTGGTCTGAACGGCGCGCCTGTCATCTTAGGCGACTCTGCCGTGCTGCGCGCCGGAACACCTGTTGTTGCAATCGGTAATCCTTTCGGTTTCATAGGTGCTCTCTCGAGCGGCATTGTGCACTCGGTGGGGCGCATGGCTGTTAGCGGACCTAATGGCGGTGCGTCGGATTGGATCTGTGCCGACCTGCGGCTCGCCCCCGGTAATTCCGGCGGACCGCTTGCGGACTTTCAGGGCCACGTTGTCGGGATCAACACCATGGTTGCTGGCGGCGGGCTGGCATTCGCCATTCCGAGCCGTGCTGTCCAAAAATTCCTGGCCCGCCGAGGCGCTCCTCCCACACTGGGCGTAGTAGTTCGTCCGGTGAAGCTGCGCAGCGGACAAATTGGAATCTTAATACTTGAGCTGATTTCCGGAGGAGCGGCGCTGACGCGGCATCCTTGCTGCCAGGCGACATCCTGATAGCGGCGAACGAGCGCCGTCTTCAGCATCCCGATGATCTGTCAATCGCCCTTGAAGAATGCGCCGGTGCGATTCTTCGGCTGGAGTTTTATCGCGGAGGGCAAGAGACACTTCGTCACGTCGTTGCGAAGCTCGAGCCCGAGAAGGTGCGCAGCGCCGCGTGACGTGATCCGGGTCCTGATTCTAGCCGATTCACCCAGCCGGGCGCGGCGGATTGCCGGCTTGCTCGAAAGTGACGATCGCATCGAGGTTTTGGCAGCAGGTACGACAATCACAGCCGACCTTTTGCTGAAGTAGTGATCGTGGCCGGCGTTCCGTCCGACCAAATCAGCATCGCGGCAACTCCGGCAGTAGTACTCGCCGACGAATCGGAGCCGGCGTCATTTGGGCAGAATGTGCGGGCCTGGCTGCCGCTGAATGCTCTCCCGCAGGAGATTGTGACCGCTGTAATTGCGGCGGCGGCTGAACTGACGGTTCTGACAGGCGCGCAGGCACGGCGCTGGCTGCCTGGTTCCGAACCGGGCCGCAACGCGAGTGATCGATTTGTCGAACCGTTGACGTCGCGCGAGCTGCAAGTGCTGCGGATGCTCGCCGAAGGGCTGGCGAACAAAGAGATCGCCTCGCGCCTGGGCATTTCTGAACACACTGCGAAATTCCACGTCGCGCAGATTCTGGGAAAGCTGGCTGTAGGAACCCGCGCCGAAGCGGTTGCTGCTGGAATCAGGCGCGGACTCGTTCCGATCTGATCCGTCCTGCTCTTCGCTTGTGGCAGTCTGGTAGCTATTCATGCGCCGGATCAGGCCACGCTGGATTTCATTCAGTTATCGCGAAACTCCCCGCGATCTGATGATGCGTTCCGGCCTGCGCCGTCACGCCGGCGCCTTCCATTTATGGGCGCTCGGTGTCGGCGCCGTGATATCGGGAGATTTCTTCGGCTGGAACTTCGGCCTGGTCTCCGGCGGTTTCGGGGGCCTGCTGGCTGCGCTCGCCGTAATGACCGTCCTTTACGTGTGCCTGTGCGTCAGCCTCGCCGAGATGTCTCCCGCGCTGCCGCATGCCGGAGGCGCCTACTCCTTCGCCCGTACCGCGCTCGGCCCGTGGGCCGGCTGCATCACCGGTCTGGCCGAAAACATCGAATACATTTTCACGCCTGCTGTCATCGTGGTCGGGGTCGGAGGATATCTCGGGCGCCATCTTCGGCACACCGGCGCCGCTCGCTCCCGTTATGGTGGTTCGTTTGTTACCTCTGTTTATCGATCCTCAACATCTTGGGAGTCGAAGTATCGTTTCGCGTTTCGGTGCTGGTGACGCTCTGTGCGCTAGCCGTGCTGTTCGTGTTTGCGATCTCGGCCGTTCCGCATTTCGATCTCGGTCGCTGGGCGCTCGAGAACCGCGGCTGGTTTCCGCATGGTTTGCATGGCGGGCTTTGCGTGTCTTCCCTTTGCGCTGTGGGTTTACTTAGGAATCGAGCAGTTGCCGCTGGCCGCCGAGGAGGCACAGGAACCGGCGCGCAGCATGCCGAAAGGCATTCTCTCGGCGCTGTTGACTCTGGTCCTATTTGCATTTGCGGTGCTGACCCTGAACTCCGGCATTGCTCCTGGAGCGAGCGCAGTCGGCCGGTCCAACGAGCCGCTGTTCCTCGGCTTTCGGACCATCTTCGGCGACGGCATTGGAACGAAACTGTTGGCGTTGATCGCCTGCACCGGACTGATCGCAAGCTTTCACGCGATCATCTACGCCTACGGCCGCCAGATTTATTCACTCGCGCGTGCCGGCTATTTCCCATATTGGCTGTCTGTAACTCACGAGTCGCCGCAAAACGCCGTATCGAGCGTTGATCGCCGGTTCCGTCGCTGGGTTTCGCGACGGCGCTTGTCATTCAATACCTGCCGGCAGCAGAATCCGGTGGCAGGCGTCCTCCTGAACATGGCGGTCTTCGGCGCGGTGCTCGCCTACATTTTCCAGATGCTTTCGTTCATCGTGCTGCGCTTCGTCACTCCGGCATAGAGCGGCCGTTTCGCAGTCCGCTCGGAATTGCCGGCGCCTTCGGTCGCGATTGTGATTTCCTCCGTCTACACTCAGTCTGCTCTGTTCCTCAACCGCGACTATCGTCCCGGCGCATGGGGCGCGCTTCGTCTGGTTTCCTCCGGGTTGATCTATTTCGCCGTCGTATGCGAGAAAGCGGCTCATCCTGTCGCCCGAAGAGCAGTTCGCAGTCAGCCAGGGACAACGTATCAAAGCCGCGCACGCGTGTGGATCACTGGCATGAGCCGGTACCGGACCGTCGCTGGGGTCGCGCGTCTATGAGTTCGCCGATCTGAAAACGCTTGCTGGCCAAAGCGACCCCGCTGCGCTCGGGCGATGAGCTTGCCGGGCATTGCGGCGGAGAGTGCCGAAGAGCGGGTGGCGGCGCAGATGGCGTTGGCGGATCTTGCCGCTCCGACGAGTTCCTGAGCGAGCCAATCGTTCCTTATGAGACAGACGAAGTCACGCGCCTGATCTTCGACACGCACGAAGCGGCCGCATTCGCTCCGGTTTCCCATTTCACAGTGGGCGAATTTCGCGATTGGCTGCTCGATAACCGTGTCGAATGGCGAGCGCTCTCGAGAGCCTTGCGCCCGGGCTCATGCCGGAGCAGGTGGCGGCGGTTTCAAAGCTGATGCGGTTGCAGGACCTGGTGAAGGTGGCGCGCAAAATCAGGGTCGTATCGCGCTTCCGCACCACGGTGGGCCTCGCCGGACGGCTCTCAACCCGATTGCAGCCAAACCACCCGTCGGACGATCCGCGAGGCATCGCGGCCAGCATCATCGATGGCCTGATGTTCGGCAGCGGCGATGCGGTCATCGGCATCAATCCGGCCTCGGACAATGCCGGCGACTGTCGATGATGCTGCTTGCGTCTGCTGGACAGCATCCGCCGGCGTTACGACATCCCGACGCAGAGTTGCGTTCTGGCGCACGTCACGACGCAGATGGAAGCGATGGGCGACGGCGCGCCAGTGGATCTAGTCTTTCAATCGATCGCGCGGAACTGAGGCGGCCAACTGCGTCTTTCGGCATCAATCTCGCGATGCTGGAGGAGGCGCGAACAGGCCGCGCGCGAACTGAAGCGCGGGACCGTTGGACGAGCAACGTGATGTATTTCGAAACCGGGCAGGGAAGCGCGCTTTCGGCGAACG
This sequence comes from uncultured Acidobacteriaceae bacterium, assembly GCA_963846185.1. GTDB lineage: Bacteria > Acidobacteriota > Terriglobia > Bryobacterales > Bryobacteraceae > Bog-105. The sequence goes on from CAWJVA010000010.1 coordinate 260,290, forward strand.
CTCATCATGGCGTCGACCAGCAGACCTGCGAGGCCCGCGCCTATGCCGTCGCGCGCCATTTCCGGCCGCATGCTGGTCAATACGGTGGTAGGATTCATCGGCCCGGAATATCTGTACGACGGAAAGCAGATTCTGCGCGCGGCGCTGGAAGATCATTTTTGCGGCAAGCTGCTCGGGCTGCCGATGGGCTGCGACGTCTGCTACACGAATCACGCCGAAGCGGATGAGGACGACATGGACGCGATCCTCACCATGCTCGCGCGCGGCGGGCGTGAATTACATCATGGGCGTGCCGGGGGCGGACGACATCATGCTGAATTACCAGAGCACGTCGTTTCACGATGCGCTTTACTTGCGGCTCTGCTTCGGTTTGCGCCCTGCGCCGGAATTCGAGAGTTGGCTCGCGGGCCGCCGTCCCGAATTGCCCGAGATGCTGCCGCTGCTCGAACGATGAAAACGCTCAGCGAATATACACCTGGCCCGCGTGCAACTCGGTGTAACAGGCGGGAGCCTTCCGGTGAAGCCGCTGCTCGATTTGCGTTTGGCGCATGCGCGGGCGCGCGATGCTGTTGCATTTTCCGCTGGACAGCTTCTCGTTCGCGCAGGAAATGGCGCAGCGCAACTGGAAGACGCGCGTCGTCCATACGACGGCGCGAGATCGGACCGATTACCTGCACCGTCCGGATCAAGGACGAATCCTCGATGAGCGCTCGCTATGTGATCGCCAAACGTTCAGATCATGGCCAGTCTCGCGTTGATCGTTGCGGACGGGCTTTCCGCGCTGGCGGTGCATCGCCATGCCGTACCGCTTCTCGAAGAGCTGTTCAAGACCGGCATCTCGCACCAGGACGCCGGCGTCATCTGGATCGTTCATCAAGGCCGGGTGGCAATCGGCGATCACATTGGCGGCTTGTTAGGAGCCGATCTCTCGATTGTGCTCATCGGAGAGCGGCCCGGCTTAAGCACTCCGGACAGTCTCGGCATTTATCTCACCTGGAAGCCGCGCCTCGGGCGCACTGACTCCGAGCGCAACTGCATCTCGAATATCCACTCGGAAGGCCTCTCCTACCGCTTAGCGGCATACAAGCTCGCGTTTCTGATGAATGAAGCGCGAAGCAGAGGGCTGAGCGGAGTATCGCTCAAAGATACCAGCGCCAAAATGATTGCCACCTGAAGCATCGAGCCGCCTAAAGGCGTCACCTTGAAGGCGAATGATCAACGATCTCTGGTATAAAAACGCAATCATCTACTCGTTGTCGGTCGCCACGTATCTGATTCGGACGGAGATGGTATCGGCGATTTTCAGGGTCTTCTGAGCAAGCTCGATTACCTGCAGGGTCTCGGCGTGACCGCCATCTGGCTCATGCCATTTCAGCCGTCGCCCGGCCGCGATGGCGGCTATGATGTGGCGGACTACTACGGGGTAGATCCGCGCTATGGCACTCTCGGCGATTTCGTCGAGTTCACGGAAGGCTGCCACCAGCGTGGGCTGCGCGTCCTGATCGATCTCGTGGTCAACCACACATCGAACGAACATCATTGGTTTCAGGAAGCGCGCCGCGATCCTGATTCCAAGTATCGCGATTGGTATGTGTGGTCCAAGAAGAAGCCGGCCCAAGGCCAACATTGGGATGGCCTTCCCGGGCGTGCAGAAAGCAACTTGGGATCGCGACCCGGTCGCAAAGCAGTGGTACTTTCACCGCTTCTATGACTTTCAGCCGGACCTGAACACCTCAAATCCATCCGTTCAAGCCGAGATCCTCAAGATCATGGGGTTCTGGACTCAGTTGGGGGTTTCGGGTTTCCGCATGGATGCCGTGCCGTTTGTCATTTCAAAGAAGGGCCCTGATATCAAGCAGCCTGTCGAGCAGTACGAAATGCTTCACACGCTGCGTGAGTTTCTTAGCTGGCGAAAAGGAAACGCGATCATTCTGGGTGAAGCGAATGTGCTGCCGCAAACCGACATGGACTACTTCGGCAAAGCAGGGTGAGCGGCTGCAAATGATGTTCAATTTCGAGGTGAACCAGCATCTCTTTTACGCGCTGGCCACAACCGATACCAGGCCGCTAATTAACGCGCTGAAAGCCACGCGGCCGCGTCCCGCAACAGCGCAATGGGCCCAGTTTCTGCGAAATCACGACGAACTGGATCTCGGCCGTCTCAGCGATGAGGAACGCGAGACGGTGTTTGGAGTGTTCGCGCCCAACGAAGATATGCGGCTCTACGGACGCGGCATTCGCCGCCGCCTCGCGCCCATGCTGCAAGGCGATCGCCGGCGGCTGGAACTAGCCTACAGCCTGATAATTTACGCTGCCCGGAACTCCTGTCATCCGTTACGGCGATGAGATTGGTATGGGCGATGATCTGCGTCTTCCTGAGCGTCAATGCGCTCGCACGCCGATGCAGTGGTCCACCGAGCCCCACGGCGGCTTTACAAAATCTACCAAGCCCATTCTGCCCTGCATCGCTGGTGGACCGTACGGGTTCGAGCACGTCAATGTCGCACAGCAGCGGCGGGACCCGGATTCGTTTCTCAACTGGACGGAGCGGATGATTCGCATGCGAAAGGAAGTGCCGGAAATCGGCTGGGGCGACTTTGACATTCTTCGTACCCGAAACTCGGATGTTCTGGCGCTGCGCTACGATTGGCGCGGTAATTCCGTGGTGGTGGTTCACAACCTGGGAGCCAATCCACACGAGATCTGGCTGGATACGGGAGTCAAGAATAGGAGCAGCCGCTGGCTGATTAACCTCCTTTCCGACGAGCACAGCACTGCCGACGATTCCGGCAAGCACTGCATCCTGCTCGAGCCGTATGGCTACAGATGGTATCGCGTAGGCGGACTCGACGATTTGATGACGCGCAAAGACGCCGCTTGAAAGCTTGCTGAACAGGCCAACAGGATGGTGGGGTCTAAGCTTTAGCTTGAGCCGGAGCGCGTACGCCGGCCCTCTGGCGCAGAGCCAAGCTAGAATCCCCAACCGTAGCCAAGCAGCTTATGCAGAGCGCCGCTCTGCAAGCTAGAAGGCGGTTGCAGCGCGATGAATTCGGCCCAGGCGAGGTGAGCTGCTTTTGACAATTGCTGTTGCAACCCGAGCCTCCCAGGCAGCCGCTCCTGCAATTCATTCGGAACGATGTTGTGGATCAGGTTCTCGTATAGGTCGTTAACTCGCGGGTCGTTCGGATTGCTATCCAACTCGAGTTGTCCGCGCTCTGTCGAGTAGTCGTAGAATTCTTTCTGCACCGGCCCCACGATGTCAGAAGTAAAAGGCAACCAGTGCGCATAGGCTCCCAACTTGCTGTCTTCGAGTCGCAGACCCAGAACATGCAAAGGGGCTTTGTTGAAGTGGAGGTAATCGAATACTATTTCGTCCGTGGCAAACAGCACGTAACGGCGTCCAGGCGCGCTCGAGGACTTCAGCATCGAGATCATGTCGTGCCGATCACCGTATATCGCGGCAAGGTGGTCTTGTTTCATCCAGTCATTCGTGCCCCGATATCCGATGCTGACCAGCATGTTGAACAAATCGACGGAAGAAGTCAGCCCGTTTCGAATGATGTGAGTGTCGTCAGTGAACCGGCCGCTCGGATCGACAACGATCAGCGGAATGTGCCAGGCCTCTTCATAAACGGTGCCCATTTTGCCTTGCAGCATGCCGTGCGCTCCGCAATACTCGCCATGGTCGGATACAAATACGATTACCGTGTTCTCGACTACGCTATCCGGCAACGAATGCAGTGCTTTGAGCACTCGCCCGATCTGGCCATCGACAATCTGCATGATCTGCGTATAGCTGTCGAAACCCCGCTGCCAGTAGCTGAAAGGCATTTTTGCGATGCCAAGTTGCAGATTCTCGTGCGGACTCGGATTCGGATACTGCTCAATGCTGGGCGTATCCTGCGTCGGGTCGTCGGTAACGCCGCCCCATACGCCTTGCTGGAAATCGTGGACAAAGACCTGAGTGGATGGCTTGTTGTTCTTCAGATCCTCCCGCGATTCCCAATTGGGCGGCAGCGTCGGGTATCCGTAAGACTTTGGGGATTTTAGCTCATTCTTGTCCCACGAGACGGCAGGGGGATTTTCCTCTGTGCCATAGCCGGCCTGCATTTGCTTCAGGTCATCCGGATTGGTGGCGCCAGAAGCGAATAAGTCGGCGACAGTCTTAAATTCGGTGCCGGCGGGAAAGAACTCGCGGTCGTGAGGATTGACGAGGCTGACAGTCAAACACCATGGCTTGTTCAGCGGCGCCTGCTCAGTTAGCCAAGTTACTGCCTGCGAGGCGGAATAAGCATCGTTGTGAAAAGCCGGTTCCTGCCCGTACGTCCCCTGAAGGTTGAACCCTATCGGATCGTAATAAGTCGGGTAGTAATCAAAGCCATAATCCTGAGCGTATTGGCCGTCTGCAGAGGGAATAGAAACGTGCCATTTGCCAATGTAGGGAGTGATATAGCCGTTCGACCGTAACAGCTTGCCATAAGTTGGAAAAGCCGGATTCAACACCGGCTGCAGTTTAGGCGGCGGCTGCAACGGAGAGGACGTAATGGTTGTGCCCAGCCAGGTCTGCTGCGAATACAGACCCGTGATCATGACGCCTCGCGACGGCGTGCAGGCGTTAGCGGCGTTGTGATACTCACCGAACTTTACGCCGCGCTTCCATAAGCTGTGAACGTGCGGCATGTATAGCTCCAGGAACCTTTCCGGTGTCTGGGGATGCATGTTCGTCGGAAATACTGTCGGATAACGTAATTCATCCACCATGATGAAAAGAATATTTGGCTTGTCGCCCGGCACTGGCGTACGTTCCGGGATTCCTTCGGCTGACGCCTTATAAAGGCCGGAAAAAACTCCACCCGTTACCGCGGTTGTGGTTTTAAGAAAGTCTCTGCGTTTCATATAGTCCCTATCTGATCCAGCAATTAAGTTGGGTGAAACTTGCCAGGACGGAACACACCACCCATGCGAAAAGGTACTGTTAGTACCGGCCTGATTGAGCTTAGTACTCCCGCATGACCTGTGGGCGCACGCGGCTGCGTTCTCTGCTTTTTTCTGCTCGCCGAACCTTCGTTATTCACGAAGCATCCGGGCCGAAAGCGCTAGCATGAAATGACCGCAGCTTTAAAAGCAGGCCGCGCCAACAAAAGAATTTCTGTGCACGGGGGAGCCATGGCAGCGCAAGCACAGCTGAACATGAAGAAGGTAGAAGAGCTGGCCTTTCGAGTTGTCGGCGATATGGGCGGAGCATTCATCATGGCATTGGGCTATATTGGAGACCGCCTCGGACTCTACAAAGCCATGGACGGGGCCGGCCCGATTACCAGCACTGAGCTTGCGTCAAAGGCGGCCCTTAACGAACGTTATGTGCGTGAGTGGCTGCGCGCAATGGTCGCAGCCGAGTACATCGACTATGACCCAAAGTCTCAGAAATATTCGATGTCGCCGGAACAAGCGTTAGTGCTGTCGAACGAGGACAGTCCGATGTTCGTTGGCGGCGGTTTCCATTTTACGGCTCCGTCGCTTTTGAACGTGCCGAGGATCATGGAGGCGTTTAAGAACGGCGGCGGAATCCCATACTCGGAAATTGGCGACGAGATTCCACCGGCGATTGAGCGCTTCTTTCGCCCAGCTTATGTCAATTTCCTGAGCAAGGATTGGCTAGGGGCAGTGCCGGGATTGATTGCCAGACTTGAGGAAGGGATTACGGTTGGCGACGTTGGCTGTGGAAGAGGCCAATCCACGGTAGCCATGGCTAAGGCGTATCCCAAATCCCGATTTCTCGGTATCGACTACGATGACAGGAGTATCACCGCTGCCCGAAAGTTGGCCGAGAGTGCGGGCTTGACGAACGTGGAATTCGTCCAAGGTCCCGCAGACCAAATTCCGCAGGACCGCAAATACGACCTGATCTGCAGCTTTGATTGTATTCACGACATGGTCGACCCAGTTGCAACTCTAAAAGCGATTTACAACGCCCTGGCGCCTGATGGCGTTTATCTCTGGTCAGAAGCAAATTGCTCGCATGAGGCCTACGAAAATCGAAATCCACTCGGTCGAACCTTTCACGCGATAAGCCCACTGCACTGCATGACTGTTTCGCTGGCTCATAATGGCGCCGGGTTGGGAACCGTGATCGGGGAGCGAGGCGCGCGCGAACTTGCAGGAGAAGTCGGATTTTCAAAATTCGAAAAACTGCCCATTCAGAATCCGTTTAACCAGTTCTTCGCCCTCGGGCGCTGAGTACTTTGCGGGTGCATGGAACGGATTTGGTCTCGTGAAAACTCCGCTTACGAAAGCCACTTAATCGTGAAGTCGCCTGTAACCTGAGCTGTTAAGACACGTCTCCGGCGGGATGGAAGGGAGTCGGCGGCTGCGAGCCGGCGCTCGCTGGTTCCGGAGTCGCAAGATCCAAATTCACTACGATCGGCTCCTGCCCGCTGCGCACTACCACCGCCTCGCACGCCTCGTCAGCTTTCGCATTGATCTCCTGATGAGGTACGAAGGGCGGAACGTAAATGAAATCGCCTGGCCCTGCTTCCTCGCTGTATTCCAAAGCCTCGCCCCATCGCATGCGGGCCCGGCCGCGCACTAAGTACAGCACCGTTTCAAGCTCGCCGTGATGATGCGGTCCAGTCTTGGCATTGGGCTGTACTGTGACAGTGCCCGCCCAGAGCTTCTGCGCCCCCGTACGGGCATGCGTGATAGCGGCGGCCCTGGACATGCCGGGCGTTTGAGGCGTATTCGAATCCAGGCTGCCGGCCCGGATGATCTTGACTCCGTGCTCCTTCCAGTCCACTGCGTCCTGATTGCTTCAGACGTTTTCGGGAACGATAAAAGGCGCGCGATACGTCCCTTTGAGCATCTCCGTCGCCTCCGAATCACCGGTCACTGTTTCCGTTTCAGGGTCGAAATGAATAGTACGGCCGAGCCGGTACGAGGCGTTGGCCAGATGCACAAGTGTCGTGGAAAGATAGCCTTCGCGAATGGGAGCGTGCAGATTCGCAGCATTGCGGCTGCGAACGCACTCGATGAAATTCACAAAGTGCTCGTTCTTGACTGGCAGGCGCTGCGCCGGGCCAGGCTGCTCCTCTGCTCCCAGGAAGGACTTGTAGGAATCGTAGTTCGAGATTGCAAGATAGCCCTTTGAACCGTAGTAGAGATTTCCGATCGTACTGGGTTTACGGTTGTCAGGTCCGAGACTCTTGCTTGTCCGTGGCTTTCGGGGTCGCGGTGAGTCCCGCTGCTGGAACATCTCCGCCGCCGAACTCCGCAGTGCCGATTCCCGCCTCGTGATTCGTGATCCAGCCGCGAACCTCGAAGTTCATCATCTTGGTCTGGCCTTCGGGCGTTCTGAATTCATAGGCCACTGTCAGCACGTTCGGTGTCTGCTGATCATCATCGAACAGGAAATGGCCGCCCACGGCCGTAATCTTGTTGGGCAATCCGACGCCCAGGCCCCAGCGCGCCAAATCCAGCTCATGGATGCCCTGGTTGCCTAAATCGCCGTTGCCGGTATCCCAGATCCAGTGCCAGTTGTAGTGAAACCGATTTTTCGTAAACGGCTTCAACGGCGCGGGGCCGGTCCAAAGATCGTAGTGAACCCCCGGCGGCACCGGCTCTGGCGGCGCGTGGCCGATGGTATCGCGCCACTTGTAACAGAGCCCGCGCGCCAAAGTAGACGTTCCCCAGCAGGCCGGACTGCATCTGGTTCATCGCATCCACGAATCGCTGCGCTTGAGCGGCATTGGCTGCCGTGCTCGCAGATGACTTTGTATTTCTCGATCGCCGTACCAGTTGCCGGCCTTCCCACCAATTATGCGAGCAGGGTTTCTCGATATAGATATCTTTGCCGGCCTGCGCGGCCCAGATGCCGATCAGCGAATGCCAGTGATTCGGCGTCGCGATCGAGACTGCATCGACATTCTTGTCTTCGAGCAGCTTGCGGACATCGATATATGTCTGCGGCTTCGGAATGCCGAGCTGCTTCGGCGTCGGCCAGGCGCTTGTTGAGAACGTTCTCATCAACATCGCAGAAATAGGCGATATCGACGCCCGGTATGGGTTTGTACCCTTTACGTGATCCCAACCGCGGCCGCGCACGCCGATCACTGCGATGCGTATGCGTTCATTCGCTCCAAGCACGCGTTTGGCGGACGAGGCAGCCAAAGTGGCCGCGGCGGCCGTCACCTTCAAGAAATCTCGTCGCGCGGGACTCGTAATTTCGTTTTGCAAGATCAAACCTCCCGGCAAACGTCGCCATTTCTAGATTACTCCTGGATGGGGATCGCATAAGGCAGCAACAAAGCGGAACAGGGCTCCGGACCGAATCGTTTCTAATGGAAATGATCCGACAGAAGGGAAGTATTAATGAGAATGTTCTGGAAATCTCTTTGCCGCTCGTATTATTCGCGTTGGGGCGCCGCCGCCGACACGAAAGATCGGTGTCCGGGTTGCCGCCCGCTGATCGATCGCGAACTGTTCTTCGGGAACCCAGAGAATCATCGCTGCACAGATCTCCCCGGACGGCCAGTACATCGCATTTCTGAAGCCCTGGAATGACACCCGAAACATATGGGTGAAGAAAACGGACGAGCCGTTCGCCTCCGCCCGTCTGTTGACGACCGAAACCAAGCGGCCGATTGCCGGCTATTTGTGGTCGCGCGACAGCAAATACATCATTTACGCAAAGGATAAAGATGGCGATGAGAATTTCAATGTCTTTGCCGTTGACCCGTCTGCTGGAGCCGCCGGTGGCGAAGATGCGCCGCCTTCTCGCGATCTCACTGGCCTGAAGGGTGTTCGCGTGATGTTGATCGACGCTCCGAAGAATGATCCGGAGACCCTTTACATCGGCTTGAATCATCGCGACAAAGCCTGGCACGATCTCTATAGACTGAACATCGCCACTGGTGAGAAGACGCTGATTCGCAAGAACACGGAGCATATCGCCGGTTGGATTTTCGATCTTCAAGGGAATCTTCGGCTTGCCACTCGCATGGCGGACAACGGCGATCAGGAGATCCTGCGTGTGGATCCCGCGGCATTCACCAAGATTTACTCCTGCAGTGTCTCTTGAAACATGCTACGCCGATTCGATTCGACAAAGATGGCAAACACCTATTACATCGAGACCAATAAGGGCGATGTCAACTTAACTACGCTTTCGCTGCTCGATCCCGAAACGGGCGAAACGAGGTCGTGGAGTCTGATCCGTTGAAGCGCGTCGATTTCGGTTCTGCGGTATTTTCCGAAGTGACCGACGAATTGATCATGACCTCGTACGTAGATGATCGTACGAGGCGCTACTTCAAGGATCCGAAACTGAAGGCCGATTTCGATTGGCTCGCCAGCCAAGCTGCCGGGCAAAGAGGTTGCGTTCAGTCGTCGCATACCAAAGACGAACAGGTCTGGCTGGTGAGCGCCACCGGCGATACCGAGCCCGGCGAGACATATCTGTTCGATCGCGCCAAGAAAACGCTCGAATCCGCAGTACAGAGTCTCGTGAAAAACTGCCGCGTGATCCGCTCGCAGCAATGACGCTCGGTGCACTACAAGTCTTCCGACGGTCTCGAGATCCCCGGCGTATCTGACGCTGCCAAAAGGCTTGCCGCCGAAGAATCTGCCGGCGATTGTGTTCCCGCATGGCGGTCCATGGGCGCGCGATCACTGGGGCTACAATCGCGATCGCGCAGTTCTTCGCGAACCGCGGCTATGCCGTGTCTGATGCCGAACTTCCGCGGATCCACCGGATATGGCAAGAAGTTTCTCAATGCCGGGCAACGGCGAGTGGGGCCGCAAGATGCAGGACGACATCACCTATGGCGTGCATTATCTGGTCGCGCAGGGCATTGCCGATCCGAAGCGCGTGGGCATCATGGGCGGTTCCTACGGTGGATACGCGACGCTGGCCGGAGTGGCGTTTACGCCGGATCTGTATCGCCGCGGCCGTTGGATATAGTCGGACCGGCCAATCTGATCACACTGCTCGAAGCGATTCCTCCCTATTGGGAAGCCGGCAGCAAAATCATGTATGCGCGGATGGCCGATCTCGGCACACCTGCCGGAAAAGCGTGGCTGAAGGAACGATCGCCGCTAACTGCTGCCGCCAAAATCAAGACTCCGCTCATGGTGGTGCAGGGGGCCAACGACCCGCGCGTCAATCGGCGCGAAGCCGAACAGATTGTGGTTGCTCTGCGCGATCGCGGATTCCCGGTCGAGTATTTGCTTGCGCCGGACGAAGGTCATGGCTTCCACGTCCCGTGAATAACATGGCCATGTTCATGGCAGCCGAGAAATTCCTGCGCAACTTATCTGGACGGCCGCTATCAAGCGGACGGCACTCCGGAAGTTGTGCAGCGCTTGAAAGAAATCACGGTCGATCCGAAGGCGGTCACGATCTCTCATATAGTCGACGCAACCAAAATCGGCACTCCGAAGCCTGCTGTTGATCTGACCGAAGGCACTTACAATTACAACGCAAAGATGTCGATGGGCGGGCAGGAGATGGCGCTGAAGATGTCGACGGTTATCAAGCAGGAAAACGGCGCCTGGACGGCCACCGAAACCATGCAGACCCCCATGGGTCCGGCCACTGACACAAGCGTGCTCGAAAAAGGTTCGCTCATCCTGAAGAAGAGAACATTGAATCAGGGGCCGGCCACCGTGAACGTCGAATTCGCCGGGAACAAGGTCTCCGGAATGCTGAACATGAACGGCAAAGAGCAGCCGATTGCAACCGATCTCGGCGGCCCGGTGTTCGCCGACGCTGCCGGAGCGCAGCAGGTCATCGGGTGCCTGCCGCTGGCCGACGGCTACACGACAACTTTTCGCAACTTCGATATCCAGAAGCAAAAAGAAAAGCTGATGCAATTAACGGTTGCGGGGCAGGAGAGCGTCACGGTCCCGGCCGGCACTTTCAACGCCTACCGTATCGAGCTTACTTCCGCTGACGGAGGCTCAGACAAGGCGACGCTATGGATCGCGCGGGACTCGCGCAAAGCGGTCAAAATGACGGCTGTGATTGCCCAGATGGGTGGCGCCACACTTACCACAGAGCTCGTGCAATAAGCGAAAGGCGCACCCCGGTCAGGCCAACTCGAGTTCCATCTTATCCACGTAGCACCAGCCCCACTCCTCGCCCGTTTCAGCGGAGCGCATGATGGGGTGATGCGTGTCGTGAAAGTGCTTCGTTGCGTGTTTATTCCTCGAAGAATCGCAACAGCCGACGTGCCCGCAGGTCATGCACATTCGGAGATGTACCCAGCTATCGCCCGTCTTCATGCATTCTTCACAGCCTCTTGTATGCGGTTTCACGTCGCGGATCTGATCGAGGTGCTTGCAGGCTCTCATAAATTTGTCCAACGGAACAATAACAAAAAATTATGGCCGGTCGGGAATCAATCACAGCGGCAGAACGGCGTGGGCGAGCCAGGGTTCGCCAGGTGCAGGTAGAAATGCCCCATGCCTGCGAGCCCAAGCATCAGGTCGGGAACCTCATTCGCTTTCGGTAAACCGCAGGGCCACGGCACGCGGCGATTCTCGAAGCGCTCAAGCGCCTGCAGCCCGGCTTGTCGCGCCGCGTCCAGGAGATCGGGTCTGTTGAGCTTGTCCGAGGCGTAGATCAGGATGTCGGCATTCCCGAGCATTCCATGACACAGCGAGCAGTTTCCCATCGAGGCGAGCTGTTCGCATACCGTTTCGAGTGCGATTAGCGCTTCTGAAAGCAGCATCTCGCCTTGCAGAAGCTCCCAGGCCCGCACTCTCGAAAGCCCTATACCTGCTGCGCCATGGCACCACGCGTTCATAAACCCGCTGGACCGTTCGCGAAAATCGGGCCAATTGCGACGTTCCGCATCGAAGTGAGCGCGTTCGTAGCCAAAGGCGTCGAGGGCCGCATCTGAAAGCGCGCATCTCCGCTGGCGTGATGCAACTCGAGCAGCGCCCATCCGATCCCGGCTGTCCCGTGCGAAAACCCGGTGAGGTTTTTCGGTCCATATCCCGGCCAACTCAAGCCTTCGGCGGAACGCTCGCCCTGCTGGAGCAGCAATTCCCCGTGCTCGACCGGCGCGTTCGAGCAGGCACGAGCATCCGAGACTTCGATGCGTCGCGAGCAAAGCGGCGATCCCGCCCGCACTGCCCGAAATCACATCCAGCTCATTCGGATTGAGACGGCACTGCTCCACCAGCGCCCTGGCGCTTACTTCGCCCCGCATTAGAAATTCGACATAGAGCACGCCGGCGCCGCCCGCATACAACCCGCCGCCCGGTAACGGCAGCTTCGAATGCGCCTGGCGCAGCGCTGCTTCCGCAGTCAAGTGAAAAATTCGCTCGCCGGTCGCCTGTGCCAGGCGATGCAGGAACAGAGCGATACCGCTCGTGCCATCGTAGAGCTCAGGTGGCAGAGCCCGATGACCCACGATTTCTTCCGCTTCTGGCGAAGTCCGCGGTCCAGTTGCAGTGGCCATTACTCCAGATTGCGTCCCGGCACAATCGCGCTCCGATGCGGTCCGCCGCCGCGAGGAAATCCAGGCTCATGTGCCATGAAAAGGAAACTGGTATTCGCGCGCCGAGCCTGCGTTCAGCCACGGCGAATCAAGCGAAAGCCCGCGCCGGTTGAATGCCTCTTTGATCCCCTCCAGTTTTTCGGGAATGCTCCGGCCGCGGTGTTCTAATAAGCAGTCCGCCAGAATCCGGCACCGGTGGTGTCCGAAACTCTCACCCGGATCCTCTGCCACCGCAAGGCCTGGCGCGAGCTCTTTAGTAAACAACGGCGTCTCCGGCCGCAGGTGAACGGCGATATCCGCGTAAACCGACTCCAGCACCATCGCCGTAATCGCGTAATACCAGCTATGGCTGTACAACACAACCGCGTCGCGACGGCCATAACTCGACCCCTTCACCGGGAATTTGATGTGAAAAGGAACTTGAAAACGATTTAGACCACGAGTGACACAACTCAAAAGCTCGCGGTGCATGTGCCGCGCCGATATTCCAATAGAAGCGCAGCATCCCGGTGTCTTCCTCGAATGGGCAGATTGTCTCACTGAACGCGTAGTAATAGCTGGGCTGCAGCGTACGCGATTCAGCTCATGCGAAAAACCATAATCGGCCCTTCCGATTCGGGACCGGCTCCCGGGCCCCGCGAGCTGATGTATTCACCGGCCGCGAACGTTCTCGCATGCCCGTTCTTGCGCGCCAGCATCCTGCCGCCTGCCAGTACCTGATCAATGGTCCAGCCTTCTTCCCAGCCTGCGCGGCTGTGATTTGAGGCCGCAAGCAGCGAGACTAAATCGCCGATGTCCGCATCTGGCTCGTTTTCCGGTGCAAGGATCGACTTCGTATAGCAGTGGTCGTAAAGCCAGCGCGTCAGATCGGCCGGATCGTCTTCTTCTCGTTTGAGGCTCGCAATCGCGCTCAGTTCTTCGGCAAGCTTCGCCAATCGATCCCCAAGAAATACTCTGCTGCCCATTCCGGGCGAGACATGATGTTCATTGCGGCCTGAAGCAATCGAGCGGCTTTGGGTGTCAGCGCCTCTGCTTTCTCCACTGATTCAAATGCCGATTGCAGCATGCGAACGCCTGCGAAGGGAATAACGCGAACCGCCAGTTCATCCTCGCCAATTGCGCACTGCTTCGAATAGGTGTGTATAAAGCTCCGCAGCGCCGGACGGATCTTTTCCACCGAATGGACGTGGGGCGCTCTCACGTGAAAATTCCAGTACGACTGCAGGATCGTCCCGGCATCCCAAGCGGGTCGCCCCAACCGACGCATTCCCAATCAATCAGCCGCATCGATTTTCCTTCCTGCACCAACCAGTTTTCCAGCTTGCAATCGCCATGCATCAGGCACTCTGCCCGCCATCGAGTCTTCAGCGGCTCGAGTGTCTTCGCGAAATCACGATGCCGCCGCACGGTTTTCAGCAGCTCACGGCGGCCGCCGCGCAAGTCGTTCAGATTCTCCTCATAGGTTTTGTGGAGCGAGAAAAACCAGGGGGTCTCTGCAGGATAGGTCTGCTTCAGCCCGGGCGCCGAAGTTCTGGTCTGAAACTGCCCGATGATCTGTCCGATCTGTTCCGCAGCCGCCTCGTCGAAGCGGTGCCTGGATTCGTACAGAGAATTGTGTTCAGGCAGAAACTCCAGAATAAGCACGCTTGACCCGGGATCATAGGCGTAACACTCCGGCACCAGCCCGCGTAAGAACGTGAGTCTATCGTCCATTTGCGTTTGCCGGTATAAACAAGCTTCGGCATCCAGCGCAGAGCGCGAGGCAACATCCCATTTACCGACTTGCTTTACAAAGTAGTGGCGCTTTTCGATGCGAACAGAAAAATTGCGATTGCGCCGGCTTAGCGGCTGCACGGAAAAGGAACCCCCAACAGCATCCTCCCGTGAAGCGAATCCCTTCCGAACGAGATATAGAAGAGCGTTGCTCTCCGTCAGGAACACGAGCGCGCTTTAAAGCGAAGCGTGGGGAGCGGGCGGTATTGACCAGCCAGGAACCCGGGGCGAAAACTCTGTATTCGATGTCTTTTTAGTAGGCGCGCAGATCTCCGGCCCGCACGAACAGGAGCGGCATTCTGTGTTGTGGACGCTGCCTTCTTCTTCCGGTGCGCAGCCATTGCTCTTGTCGACCTGATCGCCACACGCAACCTGGGGACTGCAGCTGCAGGTGCGCCTACACGTGTTCCCGGTATTCTCTTTGCCCTCTTCTGCTAAGCGACGGCTCTCACCGAAATCGGCCGTCAGCATACTGCCGAACTCGTCCGCCAGCGGACCCTCAAAAAGCTCGTCCCATGAGTTCATCGAATGTGTCATGCCCCGACGCTGAATGTAGCAAACGACGGACTGATCACGCAAGGGAAATCACGGGGTCTTCATCATCCAGATGCTGCCGGAGCTTTCGCGAAGGCTGACAATCATCTGGTTTGGTCCCAACACCGGGCGTTGCTGAAAACTGGGTACCGTCAGTTCCAGCGAAGGGAAATGGAAGTGCCTGATCGGGAAGATAGCGCCTGCCGGCCGTTTCGTCTTGTCGTCGAGGCGTAATCCCCAGATGCAGTTGAAACCGTCTCGCGACGAGCTAAAAACGACCATCTTGCCGTCGCGCGACCACACCGGGTTCGGATCGGATTCGCCCGATCGTAGCAGTTCGACCCACGAAGCAGCATCTGGGGCGTGCGTGATCGCAAACGGCGCAGCGTAGATCGAGTACTGCTGCTTCGCCCGAAAAACCGTGAACAGCATCCATTTGCCGTCAACTGTCAGTGAGTCTGCCCTGAGCGCAGTGTTCGCGCCCGACATATAAACGTTCGAATCGCCGCTTCCCAAGTGGAACAGACCGATCGCGCTCTGCGCTGATGCGCCGCTGCGGTACAAAAGCACACTATTGTCTGGCGTCCAGGCCTCGGCAGAGGCACAACTGCTGCAAGTCTCACGCGACGCCCCTCCACTAAACGGTGTAAGGATCACCTTGGCGTTTCTGACGTAGTTCTCACGCCAGGCGACCAGTTCGCCATCAGCGCTGATCAGCGGATCGATGCGTGGCCGCGTTCCGCCGAACGTCAGTTGCCGTTCCTGCCCCGTACTCATGTTACGCGTCCAGATTTCCTGCTTCCCGGTCTTGCGTGAGCTGAATGCAAGCCGTTCGCCGCTAGAAGAAAGCGAGCCGGCGAGATCCTCACCTTCGTCTCGTGTCAATCTCACGGGATCGCCATTTTCCTGCGCCTTTACGGCTGGAAACGGTATTGTGTATAGATTCGTATTTTGGATGATGCTAGAGAACACCAGCCGGCCATCCTTTGAGACCGAGGGCGAATCCTCATTTGTCGTTCCGGTGGTCATGCGTCTCACTACGCCTACCGGCTGAAAGGTCACCGGGTTCATTTCGACCTGACCGACACCGGTCGGGAATGTCGAATCATCCGTGAGATAGATCGTGTTTTGCCGCCATGCATAGAGGAAGACAGAGGAGTCTTCCGTGATCAGTTGCCCGAACATCACCGGATTTCCGCCATCGACCGGCGTGACCCACCATCCGTTTGTGCGGTCTTCATCATCCGGTTTCTGCAGCCCGTGAAACAGGATGTGTTCTCCGTCAGGTGACCAGATAGGATCCAGAGCAGCAGCAAAGTCGGGCCGGATGCGGTGCGTAGCGGAAGTTGCCAGATCCACCACAAACATCTGCGGCCGCCCGGTGCGCAACGGCAACGGATTCTTTGGTCCCGTCCAATACGCGATCTGCCGACCGTCGGGTGAAAACCGCGGGTTGCGCCCGCCGTCGGCTATCTTGCGTTCCGGTCCACCGAGTGTCGAGACGATATACAATCCGTCGCCATTCCGGTTGGAATGAAACGCGATTTGCGTTCCATCCGGCGAGAAATCCGGCTCGTCATCATTGGCGGGATCGTGAGTGAGCTGAACGGCATCGGAACCGCCGATCTGGCGCAGCCAGATATCTAAATCGCCCTTACCGGCGCGGTCGGATGCATACGCCAGGAGTTTGCCATCGCCCGAAATCGCGGGGTCGACGTTCAATCCGCTCTCAGTCGTCAGCCGCACGAGTTCAGGCATACTCTGCGGCGCTGGTTTTTCGCGCCGTATAGCCCAAAACGCTGTTGCTGCGGCGCAGCCTAGAACCAGGACGTTGCCCCAAATCAGCCAGCGGTACTGATGCTTTGCAGCCGGGGCTGTAGGTGCCGCCGCCGGCGATACCGGGGTGATTGCTGATGCACTCAGCGCTTTGCGGCTGCCCGAACTGCTCGTCTCCGCTCGCAGATCCTCAAGCGCTGCGCGTACCTCGGCCATTCTTTGGAAGCGCCGATCGGGATCCTTGCGCAGGCAGCGTGCGACGATCCACTCCAGCTCGGGAACAATCTCCGGGCTCGATTCCGAGAGATGCTTCGGCTCTTCATTAACGATGGCGGCCAGCACTTCGAATTTCGATCCGGAAAATGCGGCGCGGCCCGCCAGCATCTCGTAGAGCACCAGCCCAAAGGCGAAGATATCCGATCTCGCGTCCACCTTCTTGCCTTCGGCCTGCTCCGGAGACATATAGGCAAGGCTGCCCACAATCATCCCGGCAACCGTATATGTCGGCTTCAGGACCGCAGTTTGCGTCTCAGCCGACGGGTTGATTCCGTCGCGGCTGATTTCGGGGTCAATCAGCTTCGCCAACCCGAAATCGACTACCTTCACTCGCTTCCGGCCCGTGATTAAGATGTTGCCCGGTTTCAGGTCTCGATGCACGATCCCGGCCTCGTGCGCTGCTGCCATCGCGTCGGCGATCTGTATGGCAAAGTTCAGCGACTGGTTGACCGTCAGGCGCTCGCTCACGAGAAGATCCTGGAGTGTGACGCCCTCGACGTACTCCATGGCGATGTAGTCCATACCTTCCCACTGCCCGATATCGTAGACATGAACGATGTTCGGATGGTTCAGCGCCGAGACAGACCTAGCCTCCTGCAGGAAGCGGTCGCGGCGTTCCGTGGTGATGCCTTCCGGTTTTAGAAATTTGAGGGCGACAAAGCGCTCCAGGCGAGTGTCCCTGGCCTTGTAGACAACGCCCATGCCACCCTCGCCAAGCGCCTCTAGAATCTCGTAGCTAGAGATGCGGCACCCTACCATAGTAAAGGCATCTCAAATTTTGAGTGTTCTTCATTATCGCGCAGAAGCCGCGGTTGCATCCCCCCGAGCGCCAAGCCGCGCTAGAACCAGGTGAATACCGCACCACTTGTATCCCCCCTGCGGACCGCCCTCGCCAAGCGTCGCTTGGAATTTCGTATTAGCTTAGACCTAGTACGGCGGCGCGAAACTTACATGCAAACAGCGGACGAAAGCTCCGGTTCGGGTGCTCGGATGCTACAGTTCGTAATCCAAACACTCGCGATTTTCGCTTCGGGTCTCCGTAGTCTTTGGAGGATCTCTACGGTCTTCGGGATACCGTTCTCATCGACTCATCTTCCTGATCCTGATTACGGGGCTGGCGGCCTGGTCGTGGCAGTCCTCCTCGACTCCTTCTGCCAGACCTGGTTCGATTCAATGGTACGTTGAAAAAGCTAAGGAACAAGGCGAGACTTCTATCACGGTCCCGGTGCCCCAAGGAATACGCGAGGATATCAGGAGTCTTGACCAGGCGCTCTCGACGTATTACGTCATCATTGGAATGCCAATCGCATCTTTTACCCAGGTGCTAGATGGGGACCATATTCATACCTGGTACAAGCTGCGGATACTTGAGACATTGGTAACCCATCCGAATCCAGAAGTGCCTGCCGTCTCCATTCCCGGAGTTCTGTTACCCGTTAAGTCGAACGAGATTGTTATTGATGTGCCACAGGGCACTTTGACGGTCGATGGCATTCGAATCACGATGACTGATCCGGATAGCCATTTGCTCACTCTTCGCGACAAGTATCTTTTCTTTCTGTCACCAGACAGCTCCGGGAAATTTGCTTGGCTCCGCGCTGGCCCGGATACCACCTTCGCCATTAAAGCCGGAAACAAAATTGCCCCTCTGGTTGATGCGGAGACCCTCATGCAGATCGACCTGGACCAGTCGACTCTCGGCTCTCTCGACTCGTTACGATCGCTGGCAAAAGCCAAAGCTGCCGAACTGGCGCAGCACAACTAGACTCTGTCTGAGAATGGGAGCCGAATTCGATCGGTCCGCCCGGACCACGCCCTCACCCCTTCACCCGAATCACCGAACTTGGCAAGCCCACAGCCGACAGAACCGAAGCGAACTCCGCGTCCTCATGCATGTCTTCGTAGCGCGGATCGACCGCCAGCCACACCAGGCCGCGCGTGCGCTCTTCTACCGCCCGCTGCAGATTCTCCAGGAAAAGATCTCGTTCGCCGAGACCGTGATAAACCGTAGCAAACGCCAGCGGTGAAACGTGACTTCGCCGGGATGCATCCTGCAGCAGATCGAGCGTTTCGCGCGCTGCTGAAACCTCACCCATTACCGCCTGGCAGTGCCCCAGTTCTGCAAGTACGTTCGCGCTGTTCCCGCTCGCTTTGTAAGCCTGCGCATAGCCCCGCGCCGCTTCGGCCAGATCGCCTCTGGCCTGCAGAACCCGCGCGCGTGTCCAGAACGAATGGTAGAAATTAGGATCCAGTTCCATGGTTGCGTTTAGCTGGCGCAACGCCGCGTTGTAGAGCCGCTTCCGGTAAAGGCAGCCTCCCAATGCAGTGTTCACCAGCGGTGACACGGGATCAAGGTCGAGCGCGCACTTGATCTCTTCGTGCGCCTCATCCAAACGGTTCAGCGGCGTCAGCAAATCCAGAGCATGGTGAAAGTGCAGGTCAGATGTCGCAGGAGGAAACGAAAACGCCTTCTGGAATGCGGCCCGCGCCTCGCTCCAATCCCAGTCGAAGCCCGCGTGGACCGTGCCGAGCACGCGATACGCCGAGGGCAGTGATGGATTCACCCTCAGCGCCGCCATGGCCGCTTCTTTGGCCTTCGGCATGGCCTCGCGCGAAGGCATCATCCCGTGCCAGCCCAGCACCGCGTAGCAATCCGCCATGCCGACGTGTGCCAGTGCATATGAAGGTGCAAGCTGGCTCGCCTTCCGGAAATGCTCTAACGCCTCGTGCAGACTCTGTTCTGTTTGCTGGTTGAAACTGTACCGTCCCCTGAGGTACAGCTCGTGAGCATCGAAGTTGCTCGTGTGCTCGGATGCCGAGACATTGCCTGGCTCCGCTCCCAGCAAGTCGCGCAAGCTGTCCACAATGGCCGCGGTCAGCTCATCCTGCACCTGAAAAATGTCGCGAATTTCGCTGTCGAAGCGCTTCGACCAGATCTGATAACCATCGGCAGCCTTCACCAGTTGCGCTGTCACGCGCAGGCGCTTGCCGGACTGGCGCACGCTTCCGAGCACAAAGGCGCCCACGCGAAGCCTCCGCCCCACATCACGCAAATCGAGGGAATCGGACCTGAACTGGAATGTGGATGCGCGCGCCACCACTCGAATTCCATTCACCTGCGTGAGTGCATTGATCAGATCTTCCGTCAGCCCGTCGCAAAGATACGCGCTGTCCGGATCTGAACTCATGTTCAGGAATGGCAATACAGCCAGACCATAAATCTTGTGTGGCGGGTCTGCGCTTCGGCCGAGCGCCGTCATCGGCGAGAATGGCATCGATCCGTTCGACTTCGATCCGCTGCTTTGACCCAAAAGCCTGGCCGCGACAACCGACAGATCGCTGACCATCTGCTCCGCCTTTTCGTAGCGCTCGAAAGGATCTTTCGCGATTGCTTTGGCGATGATATCGTCCAGTTCCGGCGGAAGACCCGGCCTCACCAGGGAGGCGGGCATCGGATCCTCGTTCAGAATGGTGTTGACGAGCTGCGTGACGCTGCCCGCAAACGGCATACGCCCGGTCACTAGCTCGTACAGCAGTACGCCAAGTGACCAGATGTCGCCACGCTTATCTGCGATGCCGGCTTCAAAGCGTTCCGGCGCCATGTATTGCGGCGTTCCCATGGAGCCCCTGGTCTGAGTTCGTTCATCTACTCGGAGTGACGCGAGCCCGAAATCAAGTAGCTTGGCCCTGCCGGTGTGATCCACCATCACGTTGGAGCTCTTGATGTCCCGGTGCACCACACCCACCTGGTGGGCTCTTGCCACTGCATCCGTGATCTGCAGCGCGAGCTGGATCGCCTCGCCGAGTTCGAGCGGCCTCGAATGAACCAGGTTCGTCAAGGGTTGCCCGGAACACAATTCCATCGCGATGAACAACGTCCCATCGGCCTCGTCGATCTCGTAAATGGTACAGATGTTCGGGTGATTCAGCGCAGCCGCCGCTTGAGCTTCTCTCAGGAACCGCTCGCGGCCCGTTTCGTCCGAGCGCAAGTGCGACCGCAGGAACTTGAGTGCCACGGTACGGCTCAATCTTAGGTCGCTGGCCTTATAGACAACCCCCATCCCGCCTTCGCCGAGCTTTTCCAGTACTTTGTAGTGCGAAAGAGTCGCGCCGGTCACTGATGTCCTCTTTTGGCGTGCGTCCAGTATAGCCGACACACGTGCCGTTTAATGGTTGACCGCCCCGCCTGCAGGGCACATAATTGTGTGTCGTCCTCTGTAAGGATTGGGACGGAATGTGCCTATATTCCAATGCCCTACTTCGAACGAAAGCCGTACGCGGATTTTGACGCATTAGCCAGGCAGGCGTCCCAACTGTCCGCGAACTCGGCCTCCACCGTAATGGAAGATTCGTTACTCGTTCGTCAGGCGGCCGATATCCTCCGCGAGCAATCGCATTCCCTACCTGATTGGGGCGGGGCGGAGTCGCGCGGGATCGAGTGGAGTGGTCCGCCAGCGGCCTTGCCCTCCCTGCCGGCGCCTCTCGATGCCGTTCTCGGCGCTGCTGCAGTTCCCGTGATGTTGATGGCCCCTCCGGCCAAAGCTGGACAGCAGGTTCGCATTCCCATTTCGCTGATCAATGACTCGAGTGACGACGTTCCCTGTGCGCCGCAGTTCACGGATCTGGTTAGCTTTGCAGGTGATCGAATTCCCTCGACCGCGGTCTCCTGCATTCGGACAGCTTCGAGCGTGCCGGGCCGCGGTCTGCTGAATGCTGACATTGGCATTCAGATCCCTGGAATCCCGCCCGGCGAATATTATGGCCTCATGGCCTGCCCCGACGCTCAGCCGGCCATCTTAACCGTCACTGTGAGCGCCTGAGACTTGACCACCAAATGTCCACAGTGCGGGATTACAGCGCCGCCGGACGCAAAGTTCTGCGATGAATGTGGCACTCCTCTCCCCGCCATCTGCCCGCAATGCGGGCACACTGTTTCCCGCAAATCGAAATTCTGTTCTGAGTGCGGTACTCCGCTCAGTGCGGCTTCGGCGCAAATAGGAATCGGTTCCGCTCCGGCCGATACCGAACGGCGTCACCTCACAGTCGTTTTCTGCGATGTCGTCGGGTCAACTTCTTTATCGGCGCAACTGGACGCCGAAGATTTTCGGGAGCTGATCCAGAGTTACCAGACTCTGTGCGGACGTATCGTCGCAGAGCTCGAAGGGCATATTGCTCAGTTTCTGGGCGATGGAATACTGGCCTATTTCGGATACCCGGTCGCGCACGAGGATGATGCCCGCCGCGCGCTCGAGGCCTCTTTACGGATCGTGAGCGAGCTCGAAAAGCTCGATGCGGGCCGGGATCCGCTGCGCATCCGAATCGGTATTCACACCGGCGAAGCCGTTGTGGGCAGCCTCGGCGGCCGCGGTCACCGGGAACAGCTCGCCCTTGGCGAAACGCCGAACGTAGCGGCTCGCGTACAGAGTGCTGCAGGCGAGAACGACATTCTGCTCACCGAGGCGACCTGGCGCCTCGTCCGAAGCCATTTTCAATTCGAGCCTCTCGGCCCCCGCGACCTCAAAGGCCTTTCTCGCGACTTCACCCTGTACAGGCTGATCGGACGCTTGCCACAGACCGGCCAGCTCGAAGCGGAGCACGCTGTCCGTACGCCTTTCACCGGGCGTCATCGCGAGCTGGAAATGCTCAAAGCACACTGGGCCGATGCGAGTCGCGGTACTGGCCACGTCATTCACATCACCGGCGAACCCGGGCTCGGCAAATCGCGTCTGGTAGCCATGTTGAGTGCTCAGGCGCAGCAGGATGGGGCATCAGTTGTCGTCTGCCGCTGCTCTCCCTACCACAGGACCAGCGCACTGTATCCATTTGTTGATCTTCTCGCGCGCGAACTCGCCTTTCAGCGCCGTGAATCGAATGAGCAGAAGAGACAAAAGCTACGCCGCGCATTGACGGATGCCGGCGTAAGGCACGAGGAAGCAGCACCGCTGCTCGATGCGCTTCTGACAATCTCCGAGCCCGGCGCGCCCTCGCCCGAACTCACCGCCAAACGCAAGCGCGAAATCATCTCGGAAAGCATCTCCGCATTGATCGCGGCCCAGCCCTCCTCGGCGCCTCGTCTGTTCATAATGGAGGATTTGCATTGGGCGGATCCTTCGAGCATCGACCTGCTTCAGGTGTTGCTCAACCGGGCTGCCGGCTCAGCCATGCTCATCGCGCTTACGTACCGCCCTGAATACACCCGCTCCTGGGATCCGCGGGCAAACGAAACAGTTCTTACTCTCAAACCGCTCGCGGCGGATGAAGCCATTTCGATGATTCATCGCGTGGCCCAAGGCAGGCAGATCCCCTCATCCGTTGTCGAAAAAATCTTCGCGCGCACGGAGGGTGTTCCCCTGTTTGTCGAAGAAGTCACCAAGGCGGTGCTCGAATCGAGCCTGCTCCCGCAATTGAAGGACAGCTCCGAGGAGGACGCCGGCCTTCCTCCCGGCCTCATCCCTGCCTCCGTGCGTGACTCGTTGACTGCGCGGCTCGACCGCCTGGGTGAGGCTCGCGAAACGCTCCGCCTCGCATCCGTTCTGGGACGTGAGTTCAGCTTCAAAGTGCTCTGCGCGGTCGCCGAAACTCCCGAACACGTGCTGGCCAAGGCTCTGCAGAAAGCCGAGGACACCGGCCTGATCTACCGTTCCTCACCGGATGGCAATGAGCACTATATTTTTAAACACGCTCTGATACAGGACGCCGCTTACGCCTCGCTCGTTCGGAAAACTCGCCGGCGCTATCACGATCGGATCGCCCGGAAGCTGACCGAACAATTTCCGGAATTAGCGGTCGAGCAGCCGGAACTGATTGCAACTCACTTCGACTCGGCTGCCTGTCATCATGAAGCCGCGCAGTACTGGATGAGCGCCGGCGAGCGCGCCGCGGCAAAGGGCGCCATTCAGGAGACCCTGTCGCACTATGACGCTGCCCTGAAAGCCATGCGTCGTCTGCCTCATGACTTCCCCGACCTCTCTAAGCTTGAAATTGCGGCGCAGATGCAGCTGATGTCGGCCCGCATGGCGGCGTATGGCTGGGCGAGCAATGAGGTCGAAGAAAGCTGCCTGCGCGTCAAAGAACTCGCCATTGAGCTGAACGACGGTCCGCGTCTTTTCGGTGCTCTGTACGGCTTGTGGTCCGTCTATTTCCTTCGCGGCGAATTGAGCGCCTGCCTCGAAATCGCGCTCAGGATTCTCGAGATGGCGCGGCAGATTGGAACACCCACCTCCCTTGTCGCCAGCGCGCATGCTGTCGGATATACCCAATACTTTGCGGGCGAGTTCACCGAAGCACGCCGCCATGCGGAGGAAGCGTTTGCAGTCGCGACGCCGGAAGCAGTCCGTGACACTGTTGCCTTTTTCCAGCTCTCATCTATGACCGTCATCCGGGCATTTAACTCTGCCAGCCTCTGGATGATGGGCCAGACCCTGCAATCCGCGCGCGAAATGCGGATCAACTTTGAAACGGCGGTCGAGTTGAATCATCTTCCGACCATCGCCTACGCCATGTCGTTCGGCCTGTACATCTATCATTTCTGGCGAGACATAGGCTTACTGCGGGAAACCGCGCAGGAGATCCTGCGAGTCTCAGCCCGTGAAGGTTATGCTATGTGGGTCCCGATGAGTCACATGTATCTCGCTTGGTGCGATGCCATGGAGGCCGCGCCCGGCAGTCCGCAAGCCGAAAAGGCAGCCGCGGAAGCCGTTCGTGCGCGCAAAGCTCTTCACGGCAGCCGGACCGAGCTGATGCTGATTCAGGACATGGTGGTGACCGCCGAAGCGCTACGAAAGGCCGGTAAGAACAGCGATGCGATCCAGGCGCTCGACTACGCGATCGAACATCCGGCATGGCAGAATCGCGGCGTCATGCTGCCCGAAGCTTACCGCGTTCGTGGCGAAATCCGAGCCGAAGCGGGAGACTATTCGGGAGCCGAAGCAGATTTCCAGCAGGCCATTGCTATTGCCCGCTCTCAATCCGCTCTGTCGCTCGAGTTGCGTGCGGCCCGCAGCTTGTGTACCCTTCTCGAAGCGCGCGGCCAAGAGGCCTCTGCCGGCGGACTTGTGCATGCCGTCTTGAAGAGATTCCCGAGCGGCGCGGATATCTCCGGAGTTCTGGATGGCCGCTTCCCCGCCGAATTGCGTTACGTTCCCGCAGAACAAGCAGTGCATCACCCCAACTTGGTTGTCACGAAAGGATGAGTACGAATGAGCGAAACGGGCAGGCCGACGGAGTGGACCGCGCAGCAGTGGCACACTGTCCAGCAGGCGATCTATGAGGAAGCGCGCAAAGCGCGTGTAGCGGCGCGTTTCCTTCCGTTATATGGCCCCATTCCAGCCGACGCGGAAACCGTTCCGGCCGAAGTGCTTAAGCAGGGAACGTCGTCCGGGGCCGCCATCCCGCGTCTGCACGTGGAAGACAGTGATGTTCTTCATCTCGCAACAATTGCTGTGAATGTATCCCTGAATAGTCAGCAGGTTGCGCAGCCCGATCTCAGCGCGGCACTCAGCATGTTCCGCCGAGCGGCTAATATCATCGCGCGCATGGAAGATGCCTTGATCTTTATGGGAAGCGATGCCTGGAAGCCGGATCCCGCTGGCATTTATCGTCTGACGGGAGGTCCGGTGCCGCCGGGTCTTTACCAGCAAGGGACAAAGGTTTCACGATCCCTCACAACCGGCCAAGAGCTGCTGGCGGCTGTAGCGGAAGGTATCGCTGATTTGGAAGGCAAAGGTTACGGTGCTCCGTATGCATTAGCTTTGAGCAGCGGCTTGTTCGTCATTTCAGAGACGCCCAGTGCTAGCTCGCTCGTCCTCCCTAGCGATCGAATTCGTCCGCTCATCGAAGGTCCGCTGGTTCGAACCGGAACTCTGCCCACAGACACTGGCGTTCTTCTCTCGTTGGCCGGCAAGCCGGTCGAGATTGTCGTGGCTTCCGAAATCGCTGCGACCTTCTTACAGGTGTCCGAGGAGCCGCGCTGGGTTTACCGAGTGTCCGAGCGGTTTGTGCTGCGAATCAAAGAATCCGCATCGATCGTCGTCTTAGAGCCTAAATCTCAAGCGGCGCAGCCTCAGTCTCAAGCGGCACAGTCTCAGTCTCAACCGGCACAGTCTAAATCTAAATAGCGATGGAGTTTTCAGGCACGGGGATCACAGCCTGGTACGGAACTCCGGATGCGCCTTGCCCGTCCGAGAGCACACCCATAGAGGCGACGCCGGAAATCACTGTGGGCGTGATGCCCGCGCTTCCCGCTAACTCAGTAACGATCTTGTATCGCGAAAACGGCGGTCCCGAGCGCAGCATACGCGCCACTCTCAGCCGTACGGATTTCGCAGCCGGAAAACAGTATTTCCGTGCGACTCTCCCTGTATTTTCGCCTGGGACGAAGATCGAGTATCAGCCGGTCGTGATGTCTGCCGGACGGCGCCTGACCACGCCCGTCTCGTTCCCATCGTTCCTGCAGCTCTCGGCGCCGGCTGCCCGCCCCGCTTCGGACACTGCGCCGGCCGCCGCAAACTGCAAGCCCTATCCTTATCGCACCCGGCATCTCACGCGCATGATCATCCAACTTCAAAAGCAACTGGAGGTGATCGGCAATACGCCGGATGGCCTTCGCGTTGATTTCTTGGTCCAGAGCGGTTCTTTAAGTGGCAAGATCGCCGGCCTTTTTCACCCGAGCGGCGGAGACTGGATGCGTATCCGAACCGATGGTGTCGGAATCACGGACATCCGCACCACGATTCAGGCTGACGATGGCGCCTTGATCCTGATGGAGGCCTCCGGCATGGTCGATTTTGGAACCGAAGGATTTACGCAAGCGCTGAATGGTCATTTCCCGAAAACCAATCCGGTCGTCCTCACGCCGCGTTTCCTTACGTCCGATGCCCGCTACTTTTGGTTGAATCGCCTCCAATGTATGGGCGTTGGGTACGCCAATACCGAGACGCTCGAAGTTCAGTACGACATTTACGAAATTCATCTGCAAGCGGCCGCGAGCGGGGAGCAATAACGTGGGGAAGAAAGTTGCAATCCTGGGCGGTGGCGTCGCCGGCATGAGTGCCGCTCACGAGTTGGCGGAGCGCGGTTTTGAAGTCGAGGTCTTCGAGCGGCAGCCTCTCTGCGGAGGCAAAGCGCGCAGCATCCCCGTCCTGCCCGCGCTGGGTGATCACGGGGGTAAACGGAGTCAGGCGCTCGCCGCGAAATACTGGCGTGAATATTCGGCAACCCGCGCCGACCCATCTGCCGTGTCTCCCTGGGTGCCCGGTGAGCACGGCTTCCGGTTCTTTCCGTCGTTCTACCGCCACATCATCGACACCATGGAGCGGATACCGTTCGGCAATGGGAGCGTCGCCGGCAATATGTCGAATACGACACAGGTGCTCATGGCGCGCTATGATCAGCCGGGCATTGTTACCAGCGCGTCCTTCCCGCGCACTCTCGAGGGCGTTCAACTCACCATCAACAACTTCCTGCAACTTCTCTCAGGACAATTCGGCGTGGCTCCGAACGAAGTTGCATTCTTCGGGTCGCGAATCTGGCAGATTATCTCCTCGTGCGAAGAGCGCCGCATCAACGAGTACGAAAAGACCGGCTGGTGGGACTTCATTGGCGCACCCGAGCGTTCAGACGGTTATCAAAAGCTCCTCGGGCATGGGATCACCCGCTCTCTGGTAGCCGCCCAGGCGCAGCGCGCCAGCACGCGAACCATCGGCGATATTTTCCTGCAGTTGCTGCTCGGAATTTCGAACCCAGGAATCGTCACCTCAGACCGTCTACTGGCCGGTCCCACCAATGAGGTCTGGTTGCGCCCTTGGCTGGACCATCTGCATTCGCTGGGGGTTGTTTACAACTTCGAACAAACCGTGCGATCCATCTCATGCGTCCGCGGCGAGATTCGGGGCGCGACGGTGGAATCACTCGATGGAGCGTCGCGCGAGATTACGGCCGACTACTACATCGCCGCCATGCCGGTCGAGCGATTCGTCCCCCTGGTGACACCGGCCATGATCGAGGGCGAGCCGAGGCTTGAGCATCTCGCGAAACTGACGCAATTCGTGGATTGGATGAACGGCATCCAGTTCTATCTGACGCGGGAGGTTCCCATCGTTCATGGCCACGCGATCTATCTTGATTCTGCCTGGGCCATCACCTCTGTCTCGCAAAAACAGTTCTGGCCCGATGTGAACCTGGCCCGTTTCGGCGATGGCAAAACCAAGGGCATCATTTCCGTAGATATATCGGATTGGGTCACTCCGGGTCTCAACGGAAAGTGCGCCTGGGATTGCCGCAGGAGAGAAATCGCCGAGGAGGTCTGGAATCAGCTCAAACGCAGCCTGAACGTCAACGGTCAGGAGGTGCTGCGCGATTCAGACCTTCATTATTGGTATCTCGATCCGGACATTGCAGCCGATCCAAAGCGCCGCCACAAATTCGACGATGTGGAACCGCTGCTGGTGAACCTCGTCGACAGTTGGCGTCTTCGCCCGGATGCTCTTACCTCCATCCCCAACTTGCTGCTTGCCTCCGACTACGTCCAGACCTACACGGACCTGGCCACCATGGAAGGAGCCAACGAAGCGGCCCGGCGCGCCGTAAACGGCATTCTCGAGCGCTCAGGATCCAGTGCCACCCCTTGCCGCCTATGGAAGCTCCACGAGCCGGCGATGTTCGAACCGATGCGCAGCTATGATCGAGAGCGCTGGAAGGCCAGCCTTCCGTGGGATGACACAGGGATGAAGATGGCTCTCGCGGCTATCGACGCCGTTCCACTTGCAGCCGCCACAGGTGCTATGCCGTCCCGATCCGTTCCTCGCCTTCGCATCGTGCAGAGAAGCTGACGCATGCCTTTGGAAGCCGGCCCGGGCCTTGCGGATCAGCTCAAGAACTACCGCGCCCAGACGATGGAAGTGCTGGGGCGCTTTGTTCCAGACGGCGAACCGCATTTGTACGGCATTATTCGCGAAATTCTGTCTCACACCGGTAAAGGGCTGCGGCCTGCTCTTTGCCTCGCCAGCTGCGGCGCCTATAACGGCAGCTTGCAAAACGCGCTGCATAGCGCCGCCGCGCTCGAGATGCTTCACCGGGCATTTCTCGTCCACGATGATGTCGAGGATCTCAGCGAAACACGGCACGGCTCACCGGCCGTTCATATTGCGCACGGAGTCCCTCTCGCGGTGAATGCGGGCGATGCCATGCAGGCCTTGAGCATGCGTCTGCTGAAAGAGAACGTCCGCACTCTCGGTCCTGATTTAGCGTGGAAGATTTTCGCGGAATTCGATCATCTTCAGCTCCGGTCGCTCGAAGGCCAGGCGCTCGAGCTCGGCTGGATTCGCGATAACGACCTGAATCTCGTCATCAGCGATTACATCCGCATGGTTCTCCTGAAGACAGCCTGGTACAGCTTCATTCACCCCTGCCGGATCGGCGTTTTGATTGCTACCCGAGGCCAGCACGATCCCACGGCATTGACTGAGTTTGGCCTTTATCTCGGCCTGGCCTTTCAGATTCAAGACGATCTGCTGAATCTTACGGGCACTCGCGCTTACGGCAAGGAAATCGCCGGCGATCTCTACGAAGGCAAACGCACGCTTATGCTGATCCACGTGCTTCAAAACTGTGATGCGAATGAGAGAAACCGGATCGGCTACATCCTCTCAAAAGAGCGCCGGTGGCGTTTGCCGCGTGAGGTGAGCTGGTTGTATGATCTAATCTCTGAGCGGGGCAGCCTGAGCTTTGCGCGGCAGGCCGCTCGCGAATTTCTTGCTGCTGCCCAGCGTTCCTTCGAACAGGCATACCAGAGCTGTCCGGAAAATCAGCACAAATCTTTCCTCCGTGCGTTGACCACCTTTGTCATAGACAGAGATAGCTGACTTTAAAATTCGCTTGCGTTTCTCCCTGGAAAGCGTGGTATTACATAACAACACGGTAAGCTTTTTGTTTTAATCGTCCCAGTAAAGCCCAAAATGAGAAGAAATCTGGGGCTAAAAGGACGGGAGTCTGCTCACACGCAAATGATGGCGAATTGAGCCGGTTTCCGCTTTGTTTTCTCCTGTTATGAGTGCCGAATCCCGCGGCCGGATGATCAGCTTCCGGCTCTCGGCTGAAGAATACGACAAATTCCGGAAACTCTGCTTGACGCAGGGTGTCCGCAGTGTGTCGGAAATGGCGCGTGCCGCCATCAATATTCTCATCCGCGAGCCGGCGCGTGTACAGCAGGAAACCCTCGAGTACCGCCTGGCCGAACTCGAGGGTCGCCTGCAGTCTCTCGCGCTCGAATTGCGTGAGCTGCAAACCGCTGCGCTTTTCTTCGCCAAAAGAAACTCCGACGACCTCCGATAACCCTCTGCGCGGATTCCTGCCGCGCAGCTGCCTATTCGACGGTCTGGGTTCGTTCCTTCAAAAATGAACTTCGCACCGGCGAACGGCTACTGTTTAGGCGCGAAGCGCGTCCACGGGATCGACGGTCGCCGCTCGCAAGGCCGGCAGCATGGCCGCGAAGCAGGTGATCATCGTCAGCGTCACCGAAACCCCCGCCAGGGTCAGTGGATCGAATGCCGAAATCCCGTGCAGCATCGGCAGCACCAGCCGAACTGCGAATAGCAAGACGAACACACCCAGCACCATACCCGTTCCCACCAGCAAAAGCGCCTCGCGCAAGATCATCCGGATGACCACCCGCCGGCCTGCGCCCAGCGCTACCCGCAGGCCAATCTCGCCCGTCCTCTGTACCACGCTAGAAGAGAGCAGCCCATAAAGACCCAGCGCGCTCAAGAGCAGCGCCACAATACCGAAGAAGTTGCTTAACAGCGTAATCAATTCTTCGCTTCCCAGCGCCGCGTCCATCTGCTCTCGCAATGTGACAAATGTCACTAATGGCACCGTCGGAGCGAGTTCCGAGAGTGTCTGGCGAAAAGCACGGATGGCCGAGAGTTTGCTGCCCGAGTTCATTAGAAAGACAAGGTTTCCGAGATTTGTGTCGATACGCTCGAGCGAAAGCGGAAAGTAAATCGTAGGTGGTGGCCCCTGCCTCACATCTGCAAACTTTGCATCCGCGGCGATTCCGATGACCCGGCACGTGGTCCCGGCTTTGAATTCACGGTCATTGGCTGCCCGCACATATCGCCCCAAGGGAAGTTCGTTTCGAAATAACCTCCTCGCCGCCGACCGGTTCAAAATGCAAACATTCAACGAGCGGTCGCTCTTCACAAACTCCCGCCCCGCCACGATATCGGTCTTCATCGTCCGGAAATAGCCCGGCCCGACGTCATTAAACGCCAGCGGAACCTGCTGCTTTTGGTTCGTTCCGTCGAAAACCGCCTCGAACGCCGTCATCACCTCGGGCCCGGTCATCGGCGTTTTCGAAGTCGCGGCCGCCGAGCGCACGCCCGGCATTTCGTTCAGCCGCTCCACTATCCGCTGGTACAGGTTCAGCTTCGCCTCGCCCTTTAGCCGGAGCAGGGAAAGGCGCGAAGTCTGAATGGTCACGTGATCCATATCGAAACCCGTGTGCTCCGAGCGCAACTTCAGGACACTCTGCGACAGCAACGAACCCAATACGACCAGCACCAGCGAGACCCCGACCTGAACCGGTATGAAGATCCTGCCCGCGACGTGCCGCCTCTCGCCCAGCGTCGTGCGCGACTTCAGCAGCTCGCCCGGATCCGAGTGCCCCGCTTGCCAGGCCGGAAATGTGCCGAATAAGAGCGTTGTGAGGACAGCCAGCGTTCCAGCGAAGAAAAGCATCGCTTTGTCCGGATGAACCTCCATCGCCTCCCCCATATAAGGGTCGCGAAAGAAGTGCAATAGAATTTCGCATCCGCGCCACGCAAACAGCGCTCCCAGCAAACTGCCTGCGCTCGCCAACAGCAAACTCTCGATCAGGCACTGCCGGATCAATCGGGATACATGGCCGCCGAGCGCCGTTCTGATCGCAAACTCCTGTTGCCGCGTATAAACCTTCGACATGATCAGTCCACCCACGTTCACGCAACAGAGCAGCAGAACGACCGCCACCAACCCCTGCATCAAAAAGAGCGGCTTGGCATAGGTGTGCGTGATGTAATTCGGAATTCCGCTGCGTGCGGATGCAACCCGGGTGTACGCTCCTTGGAAAAATCGCTCGTGCTGATACCTCAAAGGAACGAATTCGCTTAGCAATTTCTTTTGAAATCGCCCCAGCTCCGCATTTGCCATTGCTACGGAAGTTCCCGGCTGCAGCCGCCCGATCCCGGACACTCCATAAAGAGCGTCGGGCTGGTTTAAGATGTCTTCTCTGGCGAGAACGTTCGCGAACTGCATGGGGAGATACAGCTTGACATCGGTTCCCGGCCAAAGACCTTTGAATTCTGGCGGAGTCACACCCACAACGGTTGCTGTCGTTCCGGCGATCCTGACGTGTTTGCCCAGAATCCCCGGGTCTTTGCCGTAATGCTCGCTCCAGAATCCGTAGCTCAACACGATCGGCCAGCCGTGCGGCGGGCCTCCGCGAATGTCGTCGAATGGAGCGAGTAGCCGGCCGATGTACGGCCGGACCGGCACCACTTGAAAAGCATTGCCGGTGACCACGCCCGTCGAGTAAATATGAAGTGAACCGTCGCGATCCTGAATCGGCGCCTCCCACCAGTCCCAACCCGAGATATCACGGAAGTTTGTAAGATCGCGCCGTAAAGCGCCGAGCATTCGATAGGTAAGAAATGTCGAGCCGCTGTCTTCGCCACCGGCCGAACTGCC
The DNA here is from genome assembly GCA_963846185.1 of uncultured Acidobacteriaceae bacterium. GTDB lineage: Bacteria > Acidobacteriota > Terriglobia > Bryobacterales > Bryobacteraceae > Bog-105. The sequence goes on from CAWJVA010000010.1 coordinate 292,869, forward strand.
AATCCCAACCTGCACCAGCTCTGACGGCGCTTGCGTCGGAACGCTGCGCAGCACCAATCCATACAGAAAACTGAAGATCGCCGTATTCGCCCCCACGCCGAGAGCAAGCGTCAAGATGGCAGTCACGGAGAAGACAATATTTTTTCGCAGGCTGCGAAAGCCCAAAACGAAATCCCGGCCCCAACTCTCGAGGGCGGTCATGATCTCCTGGTCACGAACCTTCTCGATGGCTGCGCGGGTGTTCCCCGCTTGAATATGAGCGAAGCGAACGGCTTGCTGCTCGGACGCACCCCTGGCGAGATAGTCTTCCGCTTCCATTTCCATGTGGATCCGCATCTCGCGTTCGAGATCCGAGTCGCTGCGGAAGTGGCCTAACCGGCTGCGGATTACTTCAAACCAGGATCCCATCCGATATTCGCCTTTTCAGTCATCGCCGGTGCGCGATCTGCAAGGTGCCGTTTTCCGGGATGATGTCCAGAATACGGATAGAGTTCAGCGTATGTTTCCAGTGGATCACTAAAAAAGGAACATTTTTGTTGGTCAGGTACAAATCCTGCCGGAGCAGACACCAGACGTTGTCCGAATCGGGTGAAGAAGCTTGCCCTGCAGAATCCTGATATCCGAAGACTTGAATATCGCTTGCAAAACCGTGTTGCAATTCAATGACGCGCTCGAAAGGAGGACGCACCGGCAAATTGTCACTCTGGTCGATGCTGCGGACGTGCTCACGCAACTCAGGTGAAGACTCCGGCTTGACACGCGACGAAATTTTATAGCGCGCTACGGCGATGGCACCTTTGAAGTCGCTGACGCAGTTTCGATCCTCGTCGCCCTGGGCGGAAAGGCAGAAATGACGGCGAGACGACCGCTCCTGAAATTGAAGGCCGTCTGTGTATTGATCGTAAAACTCCAGGGTCATTCGAATCTCGTAATCGCCCGTCGAAAAAAAGTGCAGCTGTTCGGGTTCTGGCCTGGGCATGGCTGATAAACCGATGCCGCCAACTAGGAGAGATCTTCGGCTCAGCAGAAGCATACCTGAGATGCACTCCGGAGTGCAGGTTTATTGCCAGAACTCGATTTCACCGCTATAAGCTTGCTCGGCGGGACTCCCCTCGATTTCGCTGCTATCGCACTGCAAACGGAATCCCACTTCCGATACGCAAGGCGTTCAGATCCGGACAATAGTAGATAGCCGACCTATGGAGCGTCTACCTTGGCTATGCATTTCGTGATAGCCTGAATACGGCATCCTCTCGCGATGAAACAACAAGCAAGAATGGACCTGTTGCAAGGCACGCTCGACATGATGGTGATGCAAGCGCTGCTGAGCGGCAAGGCGAACGGATACGAAATAGCAAAGGCCATCGGGCGGCTCTCGGCCGACGTGCTAGCTGTCGATCACGGCTCGCTTTATCCGGCGCTGCATCGTCTCGAGAAAGCAGGCCTCATCGCCGGGAAATGGGAGATCTCCTCGACGAATCGCCAGGCTCGCTTCTACCGCCTGACCCCAGCCGGAAGAAAGCGCCTCATCGAGGAGCGCTCGAAATGGGAACAAATGGCAAGCGCAGTGACTCGGGTCATGGGCATCGCGTGACCTGTGGGTCGTGTGCCCGCTGAAGTCCGGTGTGTTGATCCTTGATTAGGTTTTCGCCAGCTCGCGGCTTAGCGGCTGCCCGGTTAACAGCGAGCGGCGCACCACCAGCCGGTCCTTGGCTCTCGAAAGCCACAACTCCAGCGGCCAATCGAAAAACGCGTGCCTGAGGCGCCAATGCAGCGGCTTTCGCGCCATGCTCAACACGGAGCGCAGCGCGCGCGAGTGCGAATTGCGTCTCGTCCGGTTCAGTTGGTTATCCAATAGGAAGTAACGAATGCTGCGCTGCAATCTGTCGAATGAGTCTCCCTGCAGCCACGGCAGATTGTTGCAGCCGAGATCGACTTTGGCCCAGTTCTCCAGGGATTGCGGTTCGGTCATTCCCAAGGCTTTCAACTGTGGCCAGATCGGTATGCCCGGATAGGGCGTAAACAGGTTGGGTGAAAAGCTGACGTTATCGTAACGTCCCGCGATCTCACCCATCACGCGGAGTGTCTCGGCTCGATGAGGCTCATTCTCTCCCGGATAAGCAAAGATCAGGTTGAACGTGACTCGAATGCCGGCCTGTTTGCACTTTGCGGCGGCCTGATACATGTCGGGGATGCTCTGGTGCGCTTTGTTCATATAGCGCAGCACTTCGGGTGAAGCGGATTCCGTGCCGAAGCCGATGTGGCTCACGCCGCTGGCAGCTAACAGCTTGACTTGCGAATCGGTCATTCTACACAGAAGGTCTGTCGAAGCCTGAAAGGTCCATCGAAACCTGACTCCGGAGTCGAGGATGGCCTGCGCGATCGCGACGGCACGCTTCACGTCCACCAGAAAGTTCGAATCGAGGAGGGCGATTTCTGTCAACCGGTGTCGCTTGACCAAATGGGCCAATTCGCTTGCGACCTCCTCGGCGGCGTAGGGATTGAAGCGCCGGTTATAGAAAACCATATCGGTGCAGTAATTGCATGCGTACGGGCATCCGATGCTGGTGGCATAAGGCAGCTTCCGTTCGCCGCTCGCGGCTTCATAGGAATCGAAATCGATCAGATCGTACGCGGGCCGCGGCAAGTCGGAGAGTTTGATGCTGGGCCGGTCCGGATTCTGGACGATCTGCCCGTTGCGCTTGAACCAGCAGCCGGCGACCAGATCTAATCGTTTGCCGGCCTCCAACCGCTGTGCGATCTCGACCAGCGTGACTTCGCCCTGATGCCGGACTACAGCATCCACGAACTCTTCCCGCAACGTCTGGCCCGTGAGCAGGCTCGGATGCCATCCACCGAATACAACAAAGCGCTCCGGATAGAGGTTTTTCACCATCCGGCTGATCTCCATTGCGTCGAGAATCATCGGCCCGGTGAGGAGCGAGACGCCGAAACACAAACACTCTTGCGTTTCACGCGCTACGGACTGCCGATAATCGCGATCGAGCGCACCGTCGATAATGCAGGCTTCGTATCCGGCTTCGCGCAATGAACCGGCAAGACTCAAGAGTCCGAGAGGAGGCCCCAGAATCTTGCCTGCATATGGTGGCAGGAACAATACCACCTTGCGCGATCGGCCGCTCACTATGCACTTACTCTACAGGCGCGATTCTGTACATACAACTCACGGCCTGTAAAAATCCTGTAAAGGAAGCAACTTACAAAGTGTTTACAAATTCTGAACCTGGGAAAGAAGTGTCTCGCTCACACTGAAATATCGGAAAGGGCATGCAGTCTGTCTGCGCGGTTATCGTCACATTCAACCGAAAGGAGCAACTTGCCGCTTGTCTCAAGTCGCTTCTTCAGGCCGAACGCATTCCCGAACATATCGTTGTGGTTGATAACGCGAGTACGGACGGCACACCCGAGTTTGTCGAACATGAATTTCGAGCTGTGCGGTTGATTCGCGTACCCACGAATACCGGCTGCGCCGGCGGGTTCAAGGTTGGTATTCAAGCGGCATTCGAAACGGGATGCGAGCTGATCTGGCTAATGGACGATGATCACACAGCCGAGCCGGATACGTTGGCACACCTAATGAGGGCCGCTCGCATAAGTGAATGCGATGTGTTTGGCTCTGTCTTGCTGGTACCCGGCAAAAGTGACGAGTTGACTACGCTCCATACTGTGGCGGGCCGGCGCTGCAGCTCATATCCGGATCTCATATCAGCTTTGGGACCGGGCGCCGTCATCGATCAGGTCCCAACGCCTTTCAATGGTGTTCTGTACCGTGCAAATGCGCTCCGCAGTCTAGGCCTGCCGGACGATCGTCTGTTCATCCGTGGCGATGAGCTCGATTATTGGCTTCGCATCCAGCAAAAAGGCCTGCGAGCCGTAGTTGTTGCGAGTGCGCGGATGCATCATCCCTCCATGTTTCACCAGGATTTCGTCGTTGTGCGCGGCCTGGGTAGAACTCTCGTGGCGCACTATACCGGGAAACACATTGAAGGACTATTGTTTGTTTCGTAACCGAGCTTATTGCTTTCTTAAATATAAGAGATACCGAATTCTGGGTACCGATATACCGCGTTACATATTGTTCTTCTTACTTACTCGCCGCGCTGATATCCGTGGGTTGTCGCTGTGGGCAAGAGCTTATGTTCATGGTGTTTCCGGACGTTTTGGGTATGAACGCCGATTCCTTAGCCGCACACTGCGTGCCTAGTGGCCATGGGCTCCATCTCGCATGACTGCATCGTGAAGGTCTGTGCCCGCGTACCATTTGCCCGGGACTTGATCTCTCATCGAATCATCGGTAACATCTACTGGCTAGCAATTACTCAGGCTGGCTCGTACGTTTGTCCTTTGCTCAATGTTATATTTCTGACCCGCGCTCTAGGCCCGAGCGCATGGGGAGTACTTGCCACCTTCCAGGCTCTATCGAACTGGTTCAATCTCGTGATTGAGTATGGGTTCGGCTTGTCAGCCGTGCGGGAGGTCGCTCAAAATCGTAACCGGCCTCGAGAGCTAGAGAGAATACTAGCATCGGTGTTATGGGCCAAAGTGGCGCTGATTACGGCGTTGGCGGCTCTCATCGCGTTCTGCTGGCCGTTTGTGCCACTCCTACGTCATCACCCCCAGCTAACGGTTTGCGCGGTTGCTGTTGCTGTCGGACCTTCTCTCACTCCGGCCTGGTTCTATCAGGGATTGGAGCAGATGCGCGGCGCATCCATTATTGATGTCGCCGGCCGGACAGCAGGAACTATTCTCACGGTGCTGATCGTTCGCTCGCCAGCGCAGGTCTGGATGGCACTGCTGATTCCGGGAGCGGCCGGTTTTGCTGCGGCTTTTCTCAATCATGCCCGGTTATACCGTTCTTACTCTTTCGTCCTGCCCTCACCCGGTCTGGTATGGCATGCGCTGAGATTTGGTTGGTCGATGTTTGTGTTTCGCAGCTCAGTGAGCCTTTACACGATAGGAAATGCGTTGATACTGGCGCTGTTTGTAACGCCTGAATACGTCGGCTATTACGCGGCCGCCGAGCGCATCGCGCGCTACTCAACCGCTGCCCTCTCTCCGGTATCACAGGCGCTATTTCCGCGCATGAGCTACTTAGTTGCAACCAACATCGCCGAGGCTGGCCAACTTGCGGCAAGATCCTTCCGGTTTATCGCGGGATTGGGCATCGTGGTTGGCTCAGCTACTTTTCTAGGCGCTGGACCAGTGATCGCACATCCTTCTGGGCGAGCGGTTTAATCCAGCGGTTCCGGTGCTGCGCATTCTGGCTTTACTGCCGCCTTTGATCGCTGTTAGCAATTTTTTCGGTTTTCAATGGCTCCTGCCTCTCCGCAAAGATTCGATCGTGAATGCGACCATCCTGTTTGCGGGCATTGCCAATCTCGCCCTTGCCGTTATCCTCGCTCCTCGATTGCGGCAGTACGGGATGGCTTGGGCTGTAGTGAGCGCGGAAGCTCTGGTCACCGGCACACTTCTCGTGTACCTGAAACGGTCTCGCCTGTTTCCTTTTGCCATCCACACGGTTGCAGTCGCCGCATGAAGACCGATTGGCTTGTGGTGGGCGCCGGCTTTACCGGCGCGATTCTGGCCGAGCGCCTTGCCTCGCAGCTGGGCCAGCAAGTTCTTGTAGTGGACTCGCGCCCGCACATCGGCGGGAACGCCTACGATTATGTGGATGAGCACGGCATACACGTTCACAAATACGGACCGCACATTTTTCACACGAATTCGGCTCAAGTCTGGACCTACCTCTCTCAATTCACGAAATGGCGCTCCTATTACCACCGGGTCCTGGTAGCCGTTCAGGGCCAGAAAGTACCACTGCCATTCAATCTGAATTCGCTTCGTACGGTCTTTCCGACGCGCCGGGCTGAGCGGCTCGAACGGTTGCTGATTCAGCACTTCGACCTGGGCCGCCGCGTCCCCTTGTCGAAATTACATGAATCAGCAGTGGACGAAATTCGAGACCTTGCAGAGTACATATACGAGAACATCTACCTGCATTACACGCGTAAGCAGTGGGGGCTCGACCCGGAAGATCTGGACCCTTCAGTCTTGGCTCGCGTCCCGGTTAGTATCAGCCACGATAGTTCTTACTTCGCAGATAGCTATCAGGCCATGCCGTTAAATGGCTACAGCGAGCTGTTTCGGCGATTATTAAGTCATCGGAATATCAGGGTTCTGCTCAATACCGATCATCGCGAAATCATCGGTAATGAAGGTCAGTACGAGCGCATGATTTATACGGGCGCGATTGACGCGTTTTTCAATTTCCGCTATGGTCAGTTGCCGTATCGTTCCGCACGCTTCGTTTTCCGACACCGGCGGCGGACCTTTTATCAACCAACCGGGTCCGTGAACTATCCGAACGGTACCCGATTCACACGAATTACAGAGTTCAAACATTTGACCGGCCAGAGCGCCCCAGGAACTACCGTCGCGTTCGAATACCCGGAAGCGTACACTCCGGGACAGAACCTTCCACTTTATCCGATTCCACAGGCGGTAAACCATGAACTCTATGACCGCTACCGCGAGCTGGCAAATGCTCTCGGTGACCGCGTGATCTTTGCCGGCCGTCTTGCCGATTACAGGTACTACAACATGGATCAAGCGGCTGCCCGCGCCTTGAAAGTGTTCGACGACATTGCCCATGGGCAGCGGTGCAGACCTGAAATGCATATAGAAGCTGCGGCAAACCATTCATTACGACCGTTTTACAATCGGCGAACATCTCCTTCCTGATTTGCGGCCTATCATCGTCTTGTCCGTCGTAATTGGTCATCCGAATGATAGAACAATGTGTACATCAAAATCCGCCCAGCGTACCTATACACCGGCGGGGTTTCTTAGAAGGCGCAATTTACACGTTAATGTCAGCGATAGCCGGCGCTCTAAGTGTGACGTCTGCCCTATACCTGCTGCGGACACCGTCGAATCAATCGCACAGCACTTGGGCCGACGCGGGGGATATCAACGATTTCCAGCCGGGGGCTCCCAAACACATCACGTTTGAACGGAAGCGTACCGACGGATGGCGATCGTTCACGGCGAAAGATAGCGCCTGGGTAGTTAAGAATGCGGATCAGAGCGTTACCGCCTTTGTTCCCTCATGCACGCACCTAGGCTGCGCATACGCATGGCAAGCGAATCGTGCTGCTTTCGTTTGTCCATGTCACGGCTCCGTATTTTCTAAGTCCGGGCAAGTGTTGATCGGGCCGGCGCCTCGACCGCTGGACCGTTTTGAGGTAGAGCAAGCCGGCTCACGGCTGCGAATCGGGCCGCTACGGAAGAGCTACAGCTAAGTAACGGTGAGGAACTTAGCCCAATCCACTATCGCCTGGGTTGACAGCCGGACTGGCTGGCAAACAGCAATCCGACAATTCGTTCTGGAAGAAGTTCCTGCCTCGACAGGCTGGCCACAGGTGTTCGGGAGCGTCGCACTCTTCCTGTTCTTGAATCAGGCTCTAACCGGTATCCTTCTGGCGTTCAACTATAGCCCTGGGCCCGCGGACGCCTACAGCAGCGTCAACTACATTGTTCACCAGGTAGCCGCCGGGCGGATGATGCGCGGCCTTCATCACTGGGGTTCCTCTTTGATGATCATCGTGGTTGCGTGTCATATGTGCCAGGTGTTCCTGTATGGGGCATACAAAAAGCCACGCGAGGTAACTTGGGCGCTCGGGGTGGTGCTGTTGCTGCTCACATTAGGGTTCGGGCTTACAGGTTACCTGCTGCCCTGGGATAACCGGGCCTATTGGGGCACCGTTGTAACTACTCAGCTCATTCAACAGATGCCCTTGGTTGGAACTTACCTCATGATGATTCTCGGGGCAGCTAATGGCGTCGGCGCTCTAACGTTTGCGAGGTTCTATGCTCTGCACACGCTGGTGTTGCCGGCCCTGATGATGTTTACGGTAGGTTTTCATGTCGCCCTTGTCAGACGCCACGGTGTGGCGCCAAGCCGTCCCGAAGACCCACGGAAGCGAGCCTTCTATCCGCATCAACTCTTCCGTGATGTGGTCGCCATCTTTGTTACATTTCTCGCTCTGTTCCTGGCTGCCGCGCTTGTGGAAGTGCCGCTCGAACGCATGGCGGACCCGACCGACACAACCTATATTCCACGGCCTGAATGGTATTTTCTTTTTCTGTTTCAATCATTGAAGTTTTTCCGTGGACCGTTTGAAGTGGTCGGCAGCGTGGGTCTTCCCACCCTCGCCGTCATCGCGATGCTGACAATTCCGCTCATAGACCGCGGCCGCATGCGGCGGCTCACCGAAAGAACGGCGGCTATCGCCATAGCGGTCCTGGCTATCGCGGGCTGGAGCGCACTGACGGCCGCCGCGGTAGCGAGCACCCCGAAGGCGGCGCCCACACCGCTCCGGTCGCCTCTCGACAGAAAGCTGGTGGCCAAAGGTGCTGCTCTGTACGTCAAGGCCGGATGCGACAGCTGTCACCAGGTGAATGGAATAGGCGGCCACATTGGCCCCGCACTGGATCGCGTATCGCAACGCCGCTCCAGGGAGTGGATTGAGAGGCACTTTGTTGCTCCCAGCGCGCTTTCACCCGGATCGATTATGCCGCCATATCACTTCTCGAAGGAGGATCAGGATGCCATCGTCACATACCTGTTTTCACTTCCGGAATGAGGGGCGAGGTTCGTGCATGACCCTGGGCAAGGTATTCGGTGTGCTCGCGGTGGCGGTCTGCTCGTTCGCGCAGACACCGCCCATTGACGGTGTGCAGAATCCATCCTTGTTCAACCAGCTCGGGCCCAATCGCTTCGAACAGGCTCAACCCCCATTCACAGAGCGCAATGAACAGCCTGCCTGCGTGGACGAGTATGGATTTCCTTCGGACTGCCTTTCTGTAACGGGCCGATCCGGCGCTGACATTGACGGATATTCGAATCCGCCCGGTTTGACGCCACAATCCGGACCGGCGTACTATCCGTCCGCAAATGCTGCTGCCGGGAATACGATGCGCACCACTGGTTCAAGTGCTACACAGTACCGTGTGAAAGAGCCACTCACCGAGTTTCAGCGCTATGTGGAAGGTTCGATCGGGCAGGTCCTTCCGATTTTCGGGGCTTCTCTTTTCGAACACGTTCCGGCTACATTTGCGCCCGCTGACCGCGCGCCGGTGGGTCCGGATTACGTAATCGGTCCTGGCGATGAACTACAGGTAACCGCGTGGGGGCAAATTAATTTTTCGCGCCGTCTGGTGGTGGATCGAACCGGCCAGGTGTATCTGCCCGACGTAGGACAACTCGGAGTTGCCGGTTTGAAGTACGCGGATGCTGCGCCCTCTTTTAGAGCGAACATCGGCCGGTTCTATAAGAACTTTGATTTGAGTGTGACGATGGGCCGCTTGCGTTCGATCCAGGTTTTCGTTGTGGGCGAAGCGCGCCGTCCGGGTAACTACACCGTCAGCTCGTTGAGCACGCTGGTGAATGCTGTTTTCACCTCCGGGGGACCTTCCGCGCGCGGTTCCATGCGCGATATCGAACTCAAGCGCGGCGACCAAACGGTCCGCCACTTCGATCTTTACGATCTGTTGCTGCATGGTGATAGATCGAGAGATGCCGGGCTGGTTGGCGGTGATGTGATTTTGATTCCTGCCGTAGGCGCTCGTGCCGCTATTGCGGGCAGTGTCGAGCATCCCGGAATCTATGAGCTGACGGCCGCCACAACGCTCGGAGATGCCATCCAGCTTGCCGGGGGTGTATCGCCTTTGGCAGCAGGTCAGGAAGCGATTCTCGAGCGGGTTGCGGACGGTGCGGCTCTCGAAGTGCACCGCGTTTCACTTACAAAGATGGGTCTAGCTACCCAACTTCAAAACGGTGACATCATCCGTCTTCTGCCCGTAGTGCCACGTTTTGAGAATGCCGTCACTCTGCGTGGAAATGTTGCCGATCCAGGCCGTTTCCCTTGGCATTCCGGAATGCGAATTAGCGATCTTATCCCCAATCAGCAAGTGCTGCTTACACGCGATTACTTTACCGAGCGGAATCGCTTTTCGATCGCTGATGAATCCGCGAAACCGGAGTTGTCGAAGAACCCCGCAATGAACCAAAGCACTGAGATACCCGAGACAGACCTGGATGGCCAACCTGTCGCACAAGGAAAGCTCGGCGCCAACCCGCTTGCGCAAACCGTGGATCACTCGCTCACGGGTGCGCGGGCACAGTATCGTGAACAGAATCGCAATACGCAAGGCGATTCCTCCCTGGCCGCTGCGACCGGCGAAGATGGCCCGCCACTGCGAAGCTTTCTGCCGCAGAACGTGATCCAGCCCTCAGCTCCCGAAGTGAACTGGGAGTATGCGGTGATTGAGCGGCTGGACAAGCAAACTCTTAGCACGACGCTGATCCCGTTCAACCTGGGTAAGGTTGTTCTAAAGCGCGATGCTTCGGAAGATCGGCTGCTCGAAGCGGGCGACGTGGTGACCATCTTCTCGAAAGCCGATCTCTCCATTCCTCGAACGCAACAGAACAAACAGGTGCGCCTGGAAGGTGAAATCGTGATGGCCGGCGTGTACAGTGTGCAGCCTGGGGAGACACTGCGAAGCCTAGTTGCCCGAGCGGGCGGCCTCACGCCAAACGCCTATCTTTATGCTGCTCAATTTACGCGTGAATCCACTCGCCGCACGCAGCAGAAGCGCTACGACGATTTCCTTAATCAACTCGAACGAGATGTCAATCAGGGCGCCGCTAACCTTTCAGGCCGCGTGATTTCGACCGAGCAGGCGGCGACAGCGCAAGCATCCATCAGCAGCCAGCGCGAGTTGGTTGATAGGCTGCGCCAGGTTCCCGTCAACGGCAGGATTGTGCTCGATTTGGAGCCTAACAGCAAGGGCGTGAATGCGCTGCCGGATGTGCCGCTCGAAAACGGTGACCGGCTCTACGTGCCTAGCCGGCCTCTGACGATGAGCGTGGTGGGTTCGGTTTATGAGCAGGCAGCGTTTCTCTATGACGAGGACCTGAAGGTAGGGGATTATCTCAAGAAAGCCGGCGGCCCATCGCGGTCTGCTGATCGCAGCCACATGTTTGTGATACGCGCAGATGGCTCCGTGGTTGCGAAGAGCAGCAATGTTGGCCCGTTCGGCCGTAATTTCGACTCCCTTTCGGTGCACCCCGGTGACACCCTGGTTGTCCCGACCTATATAAATAAGACGACCTTTGTGCGCGGTCTTATGGACTGGTCGCAGATCTTCAGCAATCTGGCGCTGGGAGCGGCGGCGGTCAATGTTCTGCACTGAGGGAGGGGGCGTGACATGAGATCGAGCCAGCTCATTGCAGAACGCGATTTCGTCCGGCATGAAGCAGAAGACGTCACGCTCGAATCGCTGTTCCGGACGCTCGCTCGGCATAGGCGCGCTCTGCTGCGGAATGTCTGCGTCTGCCTTGCCATTGCAGTCCCGGCGGCTTTCCTTCTGCCCGTAAGATTCACTGCAGAGACTGTAATCCTTACGCCGCAGCCGCCGCAACCTTCATTAGCAGCAATGGCACAGCTAAGCGGATCCGTGTCGGCGATACCTGGTCTGTCCCTGTTGTCCGGCTTTTCACTCAGGAATCCCGCCGACCTTTATATCGGCGTCCTTCAAAGCCGGACCGTTGCCGACGAGCTGATTCGAAACTTCAACCTCCGGCAGATTTACGGAGTCGCTAATTTCACAAAGGCACGCAAGCGCCTGGAAAGATACACGTCCATTGAGAGCGGCAAAGATTCGCTCATTCACGTACGTGTCGAAGATCGCAATCCCAAGCGTGCCGCCGATCTCGCGAATGCGTACGTCGCTTTGCTCTTCAAGCAAAACTCACAATTCGCGTTAACTGAAGCAGCGCAGCGCCGTACGTTTTTTGAATCCGAGCTGGCGAAAGAAAAAGAACAACTGGCGGATGCCGAGGTCTCGCTGAAAGAAACCGAACAGAGCACGGGCCTTGTGGTGCCTTCCGGTCAGATGGAGGCTCTGATCCGCTCAGGAGCTCAGCTCCGTGCTGAAATCCTCAGCAGGCAGGCGCAACTCGAAGCGATGAGAGCGTACGCGACGGACGATAACCCGCGATTGCAGGTTATGAAGCGGGAAGTGGGGGCTCTTCAGGGTCAGTTGGCAAAACTCGAAGCGGGAGGAAGTAAGGCAGGCGTGCTGGATTTGCCCACGGGCCAGCTGCCCGAGGCCGGCCTCAAATACGTACGACGGTTGCGCGACGTGAAGTATCACGAAGCCTTGTTCGAGATTCTTGCAAAGCAGTACGAGGCAGCGCGGCTGGATGAAGCAAAATCTTCTCCGCTCATTGAGATTGTTGATCGAGCGGTTCCTCCCGAACGGAAAAGCTGGCCTCCCCGCCTGATCCTGGTGCTCACCTCCGCTTTTTTCACAATAATGGCAACGAGCTTCTGGTTCGTGTTTCGCGATAAAAGGCGCAGTCTAGAGCGGGGCTAAGCATGCTTCGCACGGCGACGTTTGCAGCCATTCTGGTCATGCTGACCAGCTCGTTCGACGTGTTTCTCGTTGTGCAGCTGGGTGGGACCGTCCGGTTCTGTCACGTCATCGCGCTCATTCTGATTGCGCTCGCGACGGTCCGGATTGCAATGAAGGGTGAGATTTCCACACTTGGCGCTGTTCCACTGTTTGCGTGGTGGGTCGTACAACTGGTCTTCGTTCCAATTACCGGATTCTGGCCGAAGAGCTTGTCTTATTGTTTGTGGCTGTTGCTGGATCTGGCCTTAGTTATTTCCTTCGTGCAATTATTCAGTACAAATACGCGTGCTCTGAACAAGTTACTCAACTGGTATTTGTATTCCTTCGGCGTCGTAGCAATTTTTGGAATCGTACAGTTCACTTTACCGCTGGCCGGATTTCCAGCGCCGTTCGCAGCCGAGTGGTGGATACCCGGCCGCATCGTCCGTGTGAACGGCTTTAGCTACGAGCCGTCTTATTATGCAACTTATTTGCTCATTGGGTTCGTCTTCATACGCGCCCTGAAATCGCAGTCCAAAGCCATTCGCGGAGTATTCTGGCTGATCACCATCGCCATCATTCTTTCCTCGAGCAGACTGGGCATTGCGTTCATGTTGCTCGACGTTGCCTGCTCTTATGCTCCGAAGCTGCTCAACATCCACCGGCAGCCGATCAGGCTGACTAAGGTCGCCATAGCAGTTCTTCTGTTCGTCTGCCTGGTCAGAGCTGGGACGATTGTCCAAAATAACCGGGAAGCCATCACGTTACTATTGGCCGGCACCGGTCTTTATGGCTCGGCCGCGCATTCTATCGTGTATCGGGAAAACGCACTGATCGATACGCTTACTGTCTTTCAACACAATCCACTGGTTGGCCGCAGTCTGGGCGGTGTGTCGTATGCGATCGGTGAGCTGCACGGCCAGCGAATCGCTTCCTTCAAGGAGTCGAAGCCTTTCGAGGGTTTGTCGGTCTTTGCGGAGGCGCTTGCGGCCAGCGGAGTGATCGGGATTATACCTTTTCTGGTATTTGTGGCCGTGACGGTCTATAAACCGCTCAGGCTCGCCGATTCCTGTCCGGCCGATTATGCCTTATGTCTGCGTGCACTGGTCCGCGCGCTGATTTTCGAATGGGCCGTGCTGCAATTTAATCAGAACGTACTCCGCCCGTATCTTTGGGTGCACATTGCAATCCTTGCAACGGTGTACGCTGCCGCTCTAAAAGCTCCACGAGAGACTTGAGTATCCCGTATTTGCGTGATAGTCCTCGCGGGGGAAGAATTCGGCGTTATAACCGAAGTACTGATAGCCGACATTCCAGCGCAGGCGCTCGGAGATGCGCACGGACAATCGTGCGAGCGGCGCTTCAAATTTCATCGGGAACGTCTGGGCAGCCTGGAAAGCAGCGAGGGGCGGACCAACCGTGGTGGAGAACGGATTACCGCGCCCGTCGCCCCTATCCTGAATCCGGCTGTAACCCAGATATAGATCGATGCCCTTAGGAAGGCTGAACCGGACATTGGCGGTGCCGGAGTGCAAATTGCTTACGTAATACGAGGTCTGATTCTGCAGGAGCTGAGTCCCCGCAAAAAATTGTATGCCGCCAAGCGTGTCCAAGTGAATCTTGGAGTAGTTGGCATCGAATGAGAGCCAAGGACGCGGCGACCAGGAAGCGGAGCCGGAGTATGTTCGGGCGTGGGACGAAAAGCTTGTAAGTGTGACTGAGTTCTCGTTGTAATTGCTGTCCGCCGTGGCCATGAGCTGCAGTGTCTTTAACCTGTATTGAACGCGAGCTGTCAGGGCGCTGTAGTCCTTGTCGCCCTTTGGTGTGAATGGGCGGCTCGCCCGGCCAATTTCTCCATCCAGCAAGATCGTCAGCGGGGCGATGGGTCTAAGGCGGATGCCGAAGGATCCCGATTGTAGCTCGTTCGTTTGTGCATAGGGGAGAGTTCCGACGGTTCCGTCAAACGCAACCTGCGGTGACGCGACAATTCGGCGGTTCGAATACTCGTATCCGCCGTGGAGATCGAGCCACTTGCGGAGGCGATAAAGCACGTCTGTATCAGTAGCGAAGGTTCGGATACCGAGATACTGGTAAAACAGAAAGTTCGATAGCTGAGAGGCGTTATCGTACTGAAGATAGGCGCTAGTTCCGTCCGTCCGGATATCGTAAAACGAAACGTGCTCGTTAAGACTCAGCTTTGAATCTGGATAGATACTGAAATTCGCATCGCCCGTAGCGGCGGGCCGGCGTGCATTGCCGAAACTCAGTATTTGTTGATTCTCTGCGGCGCCAAAACGGTTGATGCCGATGGCCGTTTCGTTGTCGACAAAGGCCCGCTGCCCATTTGTGTAAGTGAATCGGCCATTGACGTTATATAGCTGCGTATTTCGGAACAGGGTGACGCGCCAGTACGGGTTTGTGCCGTGGTTTGGCTGCGTTCTTGCGAAGAGATTGAGCAGTGTGTTGGGATTGAAGGCATCACCTGAGCTCGAGCCTTGAAACTGGTCCGCGGTATCGTCTTTAAAGTCCACCCAGCCGTGCATCACGTTGAATGAGAGGCCGAAAAAGCGGAATTCGGCTCCGAGCCGGTATTCATTCTGGATCCATTTCACATTCGAGAACACAGGGAAAACATTTCCTGTCGGATCAAAATCGCCGCCCGGGCTGAACAACTGAACGCTCGAAATGGCGGGTCCGCTCTCAATATTGCGCGAATACCCCACGAAAACGCGGACACGCGACTGTGGAAACAGCGTCAAGTCGTGATCCTGCAGTGCATAGGATGTATTCATCCTGTGAAGGCCCGCGCCGCCATCCGTTACTAGCCCGGGATTGAAATACTCGTTGCGCCTCCACTGAAAGTTGTACTCATACAGGCGATTCTTTTGTATTCGAAGCCTGACAATGCTGTTCGGATCCCCGCCGAGGCCCTCAGAAGTCAGAACGATCTCGTCAAACAGCTTGCCGTGGCCGTTTTTTGAATTGACCGTCAGGTAACTGCTGAGAAGCCGAACGCCGTTGTCCAGATTTACGGTGCTTCGGTAAGTGTCAGTATTTCCACTTACGCTCACAAAACGATAGCCCGCTTCGAAAGAGTTCAATATGTTATAGCCATTCCAGTCGTCGCCTCGTGTAGCACCGGCCTGTTCAGGAGTGGGCGCCACCTGTTGTTGGGCGTTGCAGCACAATCCGGCAAGAAAGAGGAAAGTCAGGCTGCGATGGAAGGGCAGGTTCATCTGAGAAATAGAGGATCAGTATTTGAGCCGTGAATGCGGACATGGCAGTTTGTGCAGTTCTGGTAGCGCGGATCCGTCATGTTATGCGACTGCGAAAGCGATGGGACACCAGTACCGCCGCGCCCGAAGTTTCCTGCACCGTTGTGGCACTCCAGGCACATGGTGAAGACCACTGGCCTGCGCAGCAGGCGCGAATTTGAGGAGCCGTGCGGATAGTGACACATTTCGCATCCTTCAACGCGAACGGGCGGGTGCTCAAACGCGAAGGGTCCGGCTTTGTCACTGTGGCACTTCAGGCAAGCTTCCTGGCTGCCAAGTACCTGGCTGACCATGTGAGGTCTGGCCGCCATGCGCCAGCTAGGTGGAAACGTTCCGTGCGGATTATGGCAATCTGAACAGACCATAAACCCCTGATCCACCGGATGCTTGAATGGCATGGAAAACTGCGCGCGAACGTCGACGTGACAGCCGTAGCAAAGGTCTGGTTGACTTTTGGCAAGAAGAAATCGCGGCGTGGCAGCCTTATGAACCGAGTGGCACTGTGTGCACGTCACGCTGTTCAAAGTGTGCTGCGAGCGACGAATGTTCGCGCGAGCAAGGCTTTCCGAGTGACATCGTAAGCAGGCATTCAGGGTTTGTTCGGGAGTGAGTTGCGAAAAAGCGACGATGGTTGCTTTCCCGCCATGCGCTGCAACGTGCGCTTTTCCCGGACCATGACAACCCTCACATCCCGTGTTTTCAGGTGTTTCTTTGCCAGAAGCGATGCTCTTGAAGTGCGCGTTCTTGTAGAACCGGAACCAGACGTCGGGGTGGCAGGTCTTGCAGACCATGCTGCCTACGAATGCGTTCGAGGCGGGATCGGTCGCCCGCGCGTAGGAACACGCTAAGACGAGTACGGTGAGGACTCTGGCAACCACCGATCGCAGGTTACGATGCGGGCCTCCCAGCAGTCGTTGGGGATGTGTCAACGCTTTGTAAATTGCGGCCGACGAAACGACGCAGCTCCATGTCGAAGCGGGTTTCGGAGAAGCGCTGTGCCGCAGCTTGGATCGCCCGCGCCGAGAGTGACGGCTCTTCGCGCTCAAAACGGGAGATGGCGCCGGCAAGCTCGTCGGGGCCGGGTAAATCGTAAAAGAAACCGGCCCGTGGATGAAGCTGGGGTACGCTTTCAAGCACTCCCCCACGACCCAGTGCAATGACTGGCTTTCCGCTGGCCATCGCCTCAACGGGAACGATTCCGAAGTCCTCTTCACCAGGCATCAGCACAGCCCGGCAGCGGGAGTAGAGGACGCGCAGTTCTTCGTCCGGTAAGCGGCCGCAAAATTCTATCGAATTACCAGCACTTTTCCGGAGCGCCCGGTATTCCGGCCCGTCACCTACGACCTTCAGCGGGCGACCGGATCTGGAGAACGCGCGGACCGCATCGGCAATGCGTTTATAGGCCACTAACTCGGAAACGATCAAGTAGTAATCGTGTGATGGTTGATTAAAAAAGGCTTCCACGCGAACGGGAGGATGAATGACCTGAGAGTATCTACGATATGTCTTCCAGATTCGTTGTTCTACATTGTTGCTATTCGCGATAAACTCGTCGACACGCGCGGCACTTGCATAATCCCAAAGGCGAAGATAGCTGCTGAGCGGAGCTATGACGGCGCGCTTGAGGCGCGAGTGAGTCCATTCGTTCACGTAAGCCGGGTAGAGATCCCAAAGGTAACGCATCGGCGAATGGCAATAGCAGATATGGCGCGCACGCGACGACGTGATGACGCCTTTTGCTGGGCCTGACTCGCTGCTGATAACCAGATCGTAATCACGCAAGTCCCAGCTTTCGAGAGCAACCGGCATTAACGGCAGCAGCGAGCGGTAGTGCCCTCTGAACGGGTTCAGAAAGGACGAGCGAACGTTGTGCGAACGGATGGCCGGAGATACACGCGAAGGGTCATAAAACAAGGTGTAGATGTCGGCTTCCGGAAAGAGCCGGCAGAGTGCTTCCACGACTCTTTCTCCGCCGCGCATGCCCAGCAGCCAATAGTGGACGATCGCGCAGCGCATAAGAAGATCAGAAACCCTGATTGTAGGCGGCTAGTTTGCGGAGCGGGCGACTAAGATGTGAATACTTTGTAAAGAGGCGGTACCCTCTAGCCGTTTACCGAACTTTTACAGGACCGTGATTACTAGCCAGGGCCGGGATGCATATGCTGGGTGTGATTTCTAACGCATGCCTCTTACCGTTGCACTTGAGCCAACCCTCAATGATCCGTTACTTACCCAAGTGCCGCTCGATTACGGCGCAATGTTCTATCCTTATGGCTTTCCGGTTCGTCTGCGCTCTAACTCGCGGCTCACTTTGGAAGCCGCCGATAAGAGTTGGAGCACGTATCGGCACAAGTTCGAGCAGCCGGCGCTCGATGTCAGGCTTCTGATATCCGCAAGTGACCGTCCCGGTTGCACGGAGCCGCCGGTATTCCGCTCACAAGGACATTTGCTGAGCATCGTTGCTGATTGTGATAACTTCGCTTGCCTCGACCTAAATGCGGGATTCAGCTTCGGCTGGGCTACCAATTCTACGGCAAGGAATACGGAATACTTCCGGCAGTGTTTATTGGACGTCATGATCTATCCGCTGTTGGAAGTCCGTCACCTGATCACATTGCACGCAGCTTGCGTGATGTTGAACGGCAAAGGGGTTCTGCTGGCGGGAGATTCGGGCGCGGGGAAATCATCTCTTGCCTACGCCTGTGCCAAACGTGGCTGGACGTACGTGTCGGATGATGCAAGCGCGTTTCTGCGGACCGCAAAGAAGCCCATGGTGATCGGCCATCCCCACAAGTTCCGGTTTCGCGAACCGGTTGGCGAATTATTCCCCGAGTTTCAAGGTTCGAAGAGCACGCTTCGGGCGTACGGGAAGCCGACCATTGAAGTAAGGACGGAATCTCTGGATCGGCTACAGACCGCGGATCAGAGCCCTGTTGATGGTGTCGTGTTTCTCAACCGGCGAGACCACGACGGCGGGCCGCCTTCGCTCGTGCGCGTACCCACAGAGAGTGCCTGGAAACGGCTGAGCTTCTCAGTATGGGCAGTGCAATTGCCCGCGTACGAAGAAAGGCTGGAGGCTCTCGCGCGTATGTTAAGCGTTCCGACCTATGAAATTCGATATACGGACCTCGATCCGGCAATCGATTGTTTGGAGCAGTTCGTCGGGCGCGAGCTTTCTTGAATGGCCGCGCCAGAGCATATACGAGCGGTTCTGGACACGTTGCAGATTCGCAACGGTTCTACCTGCGCGCTTCAAACTTTGCCAGAAAGTCAGTGGGATCGCCTGCTCGAGTGGTGTGATGCCCGCCAACTGACATTACTGCTGTACGGCCAGTTTACGGATCTGTTGCCTGACGGGTTGCGCGCGCGGATGGAAGCTAAGCGCAGCCGATATCTTGTCCGCTTCGGGCGCATAAAGGACGAGCTGTTTACCGTTGGGGACGTCCTCAGTCGCGCGGGTCTGCCGTTTTGCGTGTTGAAAGGATTCACGCATTCTCCCTTACTTACTCGAGATCCGATCACGAGAGCTCAAGGCGATATCGATCTCTGGTTGCAACCCGATTCAATCGGCGAAGCGAAAAGAATACTCCTTGAACTCGGGTACCGGCCGACTTGTTCAGCAAAATCGAGGCACATGGATCCAATGGCGCGCCCGACGAATTGGCAGTGGCGTGGTGACCGGTTTGACCCGGAAATGCCCATCAGTGTCGAATTGCATTATGAGCTTTGGAGCGATGAGGCTGAAAGGATCAGAGTGCCGGGTCAAGAAGATTTCTGGCGGCGAGTGGTCAGCCGGAGCTTCGATAGGCATGAATTAAACGTGCTCTGCGATGCGGACTTGGTGGGTTTTGCCGCGCTACATGTACTGTTGCATGTCTTGCACGGTGAACTTCCGATACAGCGAGCATGGGAGATCGCCAACTTTCTGCACGCGCATGCGGCAGACGACGATTTCTGGTCACATTGGCGCCGCGCTCACGCGCCTGAGCTGAGGCAACTTGAATCCGTGGTATTTGCGCTTGTGGCTAGCTGGTTTGATTGTGACTGGCCGGCTGCGCTCGACCCTGAGCTGCAAAGTGTGAGGCCGGCCGTTGCTTCGTGGCTGCAACGCTTCTCGCTTTCACCATTACGGCGGGAATGGGAACCGAACAAAGACGAGTTGTGGCTGCATCTGGCTCTCACGCCGGCCTTCACCAGCAAGGTTCGGATCTTATTGAAGCGCCTGATTCCGATTGGCGGGAGCACGTTCGAGATCGCGCGAGTGAAGCATCACGGAGCTACGTTCCTGCCGACCATTCTGCAGGGACTTCGCCTGCTCAGCTTGCGGGCACCGTATTCACCACGCGTCTTCACCACTGAGAACGCGAGGAATGGTAGCGGCCAGAACGAATAGATAGAGGCTGACGGACCACTTTCTGAGCATGAACAGGTCCAGCCTGCGCCTCTGGGCGTACGTGAGGCGGCTACGGCCTTTGATCTGCCACAGACCGGTAATGCCTGGCCTTATTTGGACGAGACTGGCACGGTGCACGCCATAATATTCTGCCAATTCAGGAGCCGTGAGAGGCCGTGGGCCGACAAGTGACAGATCGCCTGTTACAACGTTCCATAGCTGTGGTAGCTCATCCCAAGAGTATCTTCGGCAAAGAGCGGCAAACCGGCTGCTTACCCGCGCATCCAGCCGCGGCTTCTGCTGCGGCACGGAGTTGCATGAGATTCGCTCGACAAAACCCCACTGGCGCTGTTCCGCCCCATCTTTGCCCCACATTGTCCGTAGTTTCAGAACCCATATCACGCGTCCATGCTGGCCTACGCGCTGATGCGCAATAAAAGGGGACCGGCGGGAGGCAGCGAGTACGATTGCGGCTGAATAGGATACTGCAGGAAGAGCAAGCAAGAGCAATGCGGCGGCACAAATACGCTCAGCAACATTAACCGCCTTCCAAATGAGGGCGTCATGGCGGTGCGCCTCGAGGTTTAAATCGAGTTGCCCGACTGAAAAGGGTTGTACACCCAAAAATTAACTCCGTTCAACCCGAGGGTAAAACGGAATGCGTATCTTAGTCGTTTGCGTTGTGTAAAAGCTTTGTAAGTGAGTGCGGACTCAGGTGTAATGAACATACGCATCTTTGGCATACCGGATTGGTGGCGACGTCGAGCGTCCGGCGAAACTGTTGTGCTTCAAAACCGTTCAATACCTCGATCAGGCTCTTGCCATTCACGCGCCCGACGGGCTTGTGAAAGAAGCAGGGCCGAACGGTACCGTCGGCTTCAACCGACGGCGGAGACCCACGGAGCGTTGCAGCGCGGCGAGACGGGGCAGACAAGTTCAGGTGAGCTCGAAAGTGAAGCGCGATTCGCCGGAGCTTCTCGGGATTTTCGAGGACGAAACTGGAGCCCGACCATTCGGCAGCCAGGGCTTGGATCTCCTGCTCGAGTATTGGAATCTCGTTCTCGTCGAGAGCGACTCGCGACTGCTGCTGCGAATTCCATGGCTGTGAACGGTTGAACGCAACAGAGGTGAGATCAGCGGCGAGGAATGAGACGGACTGCAGGCCGAGATCCCAGGCTGTGCGTGCAGTCTCGCCAGGCATGAAGTAGTTGTCGCGTTGAACGGTGGAGCGAGCGGATACCGGGAAAGAAGGTCGAATTGAATGTATAGCTCTGATGCCCCGTTCGAGCATCGAAAATGCGCCTGGTACTCGCCGGATGCGGTCGTGTACGGTGGGCGGCCCATCCAGTGATACGATCGCGTCATCGAATGACCCGACGATCGAGCTTGCGTATCGCTCGAGTAACAGTCCGGTGCTGAGCAGCGTGATTCGAATCTTTCGCCTTCGAAGCAGCTCGCAAAACCGGAACAGGTCAGAGTGCATCAACGGTTCGCCGCCGGAGAAGCACGACCCATTGAACGGACAATTGTTCAGAATGCGTCGAAGTGCCGCTCTAACTCGAAATGCCGATTTCAGCCTGATCTGTTGCTTTCCAGATATCGCACATCATGCAGCGGCAATTACAGCGGCTGTACGGATTGATAATAAGCACGGGTAGGTAGGTCAGCACGGGATTCATACTACGACCGGCTTCCCGGCCACGAAATATGTCAGACCCAGTGTCTTTCGTGTGGTGGCCAGAAGAGCCGAAGATCGGCAGGCGACGAATGAACGTCCCCGTCCCTCGAGCTCGATCGTAATCGAAAACCGGGCGGTTCGATGATCAACGAGGGCGGCCATCCGGCGGGCGAAAACATTGATCCGGCCGTTCAATGATGACGAGTTCGGGAGGCAGATCGAAAAGCGCCTCGCCGGGCGTTTGCCCGTGTGTCGGAGACGGCAATGAGATCTGCGACACCGCCTTCGCGGATCGTGCCCTCGCCCTTCTGAAAGATGCAGGATTCGCGCGCGCTATTGGTGACCATGCGGTACAGATCTTGCGGCGTGCAGCTCGCATTTCGCGGGCGATCTGCAGTTCATCGATGAGATCGCCAGCTCCGCTGTATGGCGGAATCTGTGCCGAGGCAGATCGGAAAATCCGATCGAAGACATCCGGCGCCAAAGTGCGCCCCAGCGTGAACAGATTTGAGCTGGGGCACCAGATGATCGATGCGCCGCGCATCGCGCGAGCAATCGCCATCTTCGGGTTCGAGGGCACAGCATGAACCAGAACCGTTTCGGCGCTCAAGCATGCCCAGATCTGCAAGATCGCGGGATTTCCTGTACGGCACGCTCATCGGTACCTTCGCCGGCATGAAGGATAAACGGCCATGCGACGGAGTGCGCGGCATCGTTGCGCGAGCATCAGGACAGAATTCAAGCGAATGGGCCCAGCCGAATCGCTGCACACGCGGACCGGGAAAGCGCGTTCGAAGATCGAAGCTCATAGGGATTGTGGTGAGCAACTGTGGTCACACCGCATAATAGATTCTTGATTGCGCCCCACAGCAGGCGCACATGTTTAGGGACATGCAAATGTTCTTGAATCGGGGATACGACGGCTGGTAAATGTCGCTCGCCCACGCTGATGCGTTAGCATAGGGACCCTGCCAAGCCGCGGGAAAAGATTGAAATCCAGATGATCGTGCGAGTTAATCAGGCCCGGCAGGAACAGGTGGCCGGTCAGATCGTATTCAACGGCGCACGCGAAACGGGTATCGAAGCGGCAGAATGCGGCTACCCGAGATACCAGATGTCGTTCGGTCGGCACGCAGTCGCCGAGACGCGACCCGCGCTCCTGTGAACTTCATGGCTGGTCCATGATGTGATCAGAAGTGCTGGGATGCGCGACAATTCTTCAAATGAGGTGTTCCTGCCTGCGCGCCGGAACAGTGCACGTTCCGGTTCCCCGAAGCACGCGTGGACGCTGCCATGTCGAAGCGCAGCCCGGCAGATGAGCCAGCGCGCACGAGTCGTCTGCGAATCGATGAGCACGGTGCTCCATCTCGTATATCGTCAGCACCCACGCGAAACGAACGCGTCCATCCTGCTGCGCAGCCTCGGGATGCAGATCGCTGATACAATTACTGGTCCGCGCGATCCGCGCGAGTTCGCCGACAAGTGGCCGAATCGCGATCGAATAGCCGAGTGACAAATGAGCAAAGGGCGAGTCTCGGCCGCGTCGTCGCAAAGGGAATCGCCGCGCAATCGGCCGAACCAGCCGACCCATGGCAGAACGGTTTGCGAGGCGGCTTCAACAAGCATCTCACGGCACAGATCCAACCCGAACACATCTGCGCCCCGCGTTCGCGCGCCATACATCCATCCATCGCCCCGTCCCCGCGCCCACATCAATCACGCGCAACCCGACACAGCGGCTGCATCCGGCGCCGAAGAATACGCGCATCTCCAGCGCAAGCAGCGGATTCGGCTCGTGGTCATAGTGCCGGCGCCCACAGCCGATAGCCCTCCTCGGCGGAGACACGCATTCAGAGACTCTCCGAGCCGCGGTTTCCGCAGAGCAACCAGTCTTTGCGCCCATGCAGTTCGATCGGGAATTCATAAAATCCCAGCGCATATCGCCAGCTGCTGAGCGATTTGAGCATGACCGCGTCCCCATGCCGGAAGATGGATGTCCTGGATCGTCGGCCAGCGTGAATTGATAACCAGCTCGAAATTATCGATGCGGTGCTTGATCCGTCGCGGGAGCCACGGCAGATGCGGATCTTGGCGGATGGTGAAGTTGTACCAGCGCTCCGCTGGCCCACTCTTCCGGCGTGCGTGGAAATATGATTTTGCCGTCGACGTCGCCGTACATGCCATCCGGATGAGGAGTCGGAATATAGTGCTGAACGATAATTTCGGCATCCGGATTCAGCTGCTTGATGCGGCGGATAAACCGGATGGTCTCCCGGGTATCGCGTTCCGGATCCTGCGGGATTGCCGACCACGAACGAGAATTCAGGCACGATGTCGAACTGGCGGATACGCGCCGCCAGCTCCAGGGTCTGCGCCGTCGTGATGCGCTTGTTCATCGCCGGCAGCGACCCGATCCGATCCGGATTCAGCGCCGAAGAAAATCATTGTTGCGCCCGAACCGCGGATCGCTCGAAGCGTATCGGTCGGAATAGCGCAGCACCGTATCCACGCGGCCTTCGGCCCACCAGCGAAGCTTCAGCGGAGATCAGACGTCGTGCCTGTTCGCGCGCGTGGCTCTCATTCAGAAAAAAGTTGTTGTCGTAAAACTGAACTGCATCGATTGCATATCGCTCTTCAGATCGGCCAGAATGGCGGCGGTGCGCTCCGGCGCTTCGAGCTTCTGCCGGCCGTCGTAAGATTGGAACAACGCCGCAAAACTGGCAGCGAAACGGGCAACCCATGCTGGCGTGATGCACGGCGGTGCTCCGGCCCAGAAAAGTGGGCAAGATGTATTTCTCGACTGAATCCAAGCGATGATACGGCGGCCACGGGAAATCGTTCGGCGAGCGCAGCGGCGGTCGGCGTTATGAACGTGAAGACCGAAATCGTCTTTATAGGAGAGGCCCGCGAATTCCGCCGAATTGCGCCGGTTGCCGCGCAATGCGGACAGAAGCTCGACGAATCGTGTCTTCGCCCTGGACCGCGTACGGCGAAATCGACATAAGGGGCATTCAGCGCCGCGTCCGTGTAAAGCGAAGGAAAATAGCCGCCCCAGACGATAGGCACGTGCGGATATTTCTGGCGGAAATCGCGGCAGAACGGAATTGCGGCGGCCATCTGCGGTCCCGGCATAACGGTAGACGGCCAGCAGTTCGGCACGGCGTCTCGCGCCATGATGCGGTCGATGGTGCGCTCCGGGTTGGGATCGAGATTGCCGTCGACGATGACGTATTCTTCTTTGCCTTCAAGCACCGCGGCGATCGAAAGAATTGCAAGTGGAAACCGGCGATTCTTCGGTTTTGTAGCACGCGGATTGACAGAGAATAATCATGACTTGCCTGAAGGTGCCGACGAGAATCCAGAACCGTGAAGGCGGCCTGCGTCGCCGCAATCGAGCCACGATGCGACCGGGCAATGCCCAGCGCCAGCCGTACCACGGGCGATAGATCCTTCCATTGCGATGCCAAGCTCGCGTGCCAAGCGTCTCGAGCGCCTGCTTCGTCGAGGAATTCGATGCTCGATATCGCGTCCGAGCGGAAGCCATATCGCGCTGAAAAACTCCGCATGCCGCTCTGCGACCATTCGCTCTGCCGTGCTCGCGTGGCGATAAATAGGAGAATCAGGATGACGACGGCTCCTGCCGGCCGCAGGCAGCGACGCACTTCTGAGAGAGCAGCGGTATAGCTCGTCGCGTAATGAAAAGACGAGTTAAAGACGACGAGATCGAAACTCGCAGTCCGCAAAAGGAAGCAGATGGAAATCGGCTTCGATGCATGGCAATTGCCTGCGGATAGTGGCGGGCCGCGAGCAACCCGTCTTTCGGATCAGAGAAAATGTCGACGGCGAACGGATCGATGGTTGCGCAGCGCAAGGCGATACGACATCCATGCGTTACCGGCGCCGAGATCGAGAATGTCGAGCGGGCGCGCCACACTGAGCTCGAAGGGCGTTAGTATGTGCCGCTCGAAATAGCGGTAAGTGCGGCCGCGCATTTTCCACATGCCGTATCTCTCCCGCTCAAATCGCAGAACGGCAGAGCCAGATAATACTGAGGGTCATCCGAACCGCGTGCTTCGGCGTAGCGAATGTGCTTGTAATCTGCAAGAAACTGGCTGGCGGGCCTTGCGCTTCGATGTCATAGGCGTTTGAAAAGCAGCAAGGAATGATCGGCCAGCGCTCGCAGTAGCGGCCAGTGGGCGATACGGCGGTCAACGGAAGCCAGGCGAGTTACTGTCTTTAGCGATAAGCCGCTGAATGTAAGAAGGAGGCACCCATAGGCCAATACCCGTCCAGCGCACAAGCCGGAACGCAGGACGAAAGGCTTCGACAACACTTCGTATCGAAGGGTAAATTACGTGAATACCGAGGGAGTGAATCGAAGCCCGTCTCTGCGCCAGCGCCGGAACGCTGTTCTTAACTCCCCGCGCCCGATAAAATGCGCGAACTCCCAGGCGCAGAAGTGGCCCATCAGGCAGAGCGCGAGGAAGCCGCGCTGGCGCACGAACTGCGCCAGCCACGCGCACGCTCTTCGCAGATCTTTCACGCAGTTCAGAGCGCCAAAATTCGAGATCGCGCCATCAAATTTGCCGCTGAGCCGTTCGATGGATTCGATTCGCAATTGCCGCGCATCTACGCCGCGCGAGCGAGCGATCCGCACCATCTCGGTAGAAACATCGATGGCGAGAACGCGTGACTCCCAGATTTTGCAGGTGCAGCGCGTCTTCGCCGGTTCCGCAACCGAGATCGAGAATGTCGTCGCCGAGCTCGATAAGCGGATCAAGCCAGTTCCAGACCGCTGCCCGCTGGCAGCGGCCTATCAGCGATCTGGTCCAGAGAGCGTCATAGCGCTCAGCGACGGCGTCGAACGGGGCGGTGGACATGCTGACTCAGACCTCGATTTCTTGCGATGTGCGGTGAGAGAGCTTCCTGCGCAGCCAGGATGCGAGCCGTATCGGCTGCCCGGCTCGCGAGCTGCGCAGCAGATCATCTGCATGCGCGTAAAAGGCGCGAGAGTGCCGTCCTTTGATGCGCAGATCACGATCGCTGCCGCGACTCCAGTCAGCGATATTGACGAGGCGCGGCCCGACACGATCGAAATAAGGAGTACCTTTGATCGGATAAGAAACCGTTGTGAAGTAAACGTCCGGAGGCAGCTGCTTGACATGCTCAACGGTGGCTTGAACGTCTTCGATCTCCTCGCCTTCGTAGCCCCACATCAGGAACATGCCGACCTGAATTCCGTTCTGCTTGCAAAGAGCAACCGCATTGCGCACCTGCTCAACGGTAACGCCGCGCTGCATGGCGTCGAGAATGCGCTGCGAGCCGCTCTCCGAACCGATCCAAACGCGAAAGCAGCCAAGCGCCGCTAGCGTGGCGGCAACGCGGTCGATTCATACTGTCAGCGCGAGTGATGCATTCAAACGGTATCCGCAATGACCGCCGCTGCATCTCGGCGGCGTATTGAAAAAGCCATCCGTGATGAATCGTAAAAACATCATCTGCCATCCAGATCATGTCCGGGCTGTAGCGGTTGAGAATCCACTCGATTTCGTCTACCACCGCGCCGGGTGAGCGGCGGCGGTGGGTTTTTCCGTACACCGAGTGGCTGCACCAGTTGCAGTGATACGGGCATCCGCGCGCAGTAATCAGCGAAACGGATCC
Source organism: uncultured Acidobacteriaceae bacterium (assembly GCA_963846185.1). Lineage (GTDB taxonomy): Bacteria > Acidobacteriota > Terriglobia > Bryobacterales > Bryobacteraceae > Bog-105. The sequence goes on from CAWJVA010000010.1 coordinate 320,356, forward strand.
GACATTGTGATGTTGACGCCACGTCGCGAGATAGCGTTCGATGGAAACCTGCTCGCGGTCTGGCCAGGGCTGCGCGTCAAATCTTTGATCAACGCCGCAGGAGCGGTGCGGACAGTAAACCCGTGCGGTGTGCGATAGCAAATCCCTTGAATGGAAGGCCACGCCAGCGGATCGAGCCGGGTAGAAAGCAGACTCTCTAAGGTGAGTTCCGCCTCGCCGGCTACGACGACGTGCGCGCCGGCGTCCAGATATTCTTCGGCGTAGTTTGCCGGCTCGGGGCCGCCTACAATCACTTTCCAGCCGGCCGCCCGCGCCTGACGGACGATCTCGACAGCATTGGGCCGCGTCATCAGGTTCGCGTAAATGCCGATAGCCGCGGGAGGACCGTCTTGAATGATTCGGAACAGCTCAGCCTTGGATCCGAAGGTCGAATCGTAAACATCGACGCTGAATCCCTTGCTGCGCAAATGGGAAGAGAGATAAAGAATGCCCAGGGGAGCATAGGGCTTCATGATCTCCCTCTCTTTCGGATCCTCCGAGAGAAAATAGCCGTGCGTTAACAGAAGCTTCATCACGCGACTCCCGCCCTGCACCTGCTTTCAGCTTCCATTTCGTAGACACGGTTCCACGCCTGGCGGATGTTCTCCTTGCGATCCGGTTGCCTGACCTCCAGGTGTAGTGCATCTGCCAGAGCGCGGTAGAACTCCGTTGAATATGCACCGCGGAACATCATCGCGAGATCTGCGCTGTCCTTCCAATTCACTTTGCCGTTCATTTCGGATGCAACAAGCTGATAGAACTTGGTCCCGGGTAGCGGATAAGAAACAGAGATCCCGATGTCATCGGGTCTGGTCTCGCGCACCATACGTACGGTCGCCTGAATGTCTTCCCATGTTTCCCCGCGATATCCGAACTGCAAGAAAAGGCCCGCGTAAATACCGTGTTTCGCAAGGTTTTCTCGTGCGCGGAAAACATGATCCACCCGAATCCCTTTATCCATCGCGTTCAAGATTCGCTGCGAACCGGACTCGGCGCCCATCCAGACCTCGCGACAGCCCGCCCGCTTCAGAGCGGACACGGTTTCGCGCGTCATAAGGTCACAGCGCGACTGCATCTTGAAAGAGATGCATGCATCGAGCGACTCGACTGCCTGAGCGAACTCGAAAGTCCAACTGGCAGAAAGCGCAAAGATGTCGTCTGCAAACCAGATCCGGTCAGGCGCGAACTGCCGTTTGACGTAGAGCATCTCCTCCGCAACAGCTTTAGCGGATCGGACATGATAATTGTTCCCGTAAATGGGTTTCGCGCACCAGTTGCACTTGTATGGGCAGCCGCGGCTCGAGACGAGATTCAGAGAGAAAAAGCCGTGGGCTGTCTTCCAGGCCTGACGGTACCGATCAATATCGACCAGGTCCCAGGCCGGAAGTGGCAGCGTATCCAACTTCGTTCGTAGCGGTCGAGGCGGATTGTATCGGACCCGGTCTGTCAGCTGCGTCAGATACGCGAGGCCTGCGATGCCGGATATCGGGCTGCCGGTCGCGAGTTCCAGCAGCGTGCTTTCTACCTCACCGATCAGTACATAATGAAATCCCGCACGCAGATACGCCTCGACATGATCCGAAGCATCCGATCCATGAACTGCGAGGAGGCAGCCGTGGCGCTGCGCCATGGCGGCCATACGGAAGCAAAGCTCCCGATTCCTGCCCAGGCACATCTTGGTGAGAAAGTTGAAATCATCTTCACAGACCACCACCAGAGCCGGCGAGTAAGTGCGGAGTGCTTTCTCGAAGTTATCCGGCGGTCTAAGGGTGACATCATGTAACTGGACCTTCAGGCCGGCTTGCCGCAGAACCGCCGCGGCCAAAAGTGTTTGGAGCGGCGGATAGGGCTGCATTTTAGCCGCTTGTTTGGGATCGTTGAACAAGTGATTGCTGTGTGTCAGCAGCACATCTACTTGCGAAGCGCCTCGATATGCAATTCGGGACATGCTTTGATCCCCGCGACTCAAGCGGATACGACCTCAGCTGAGAGCTGATGAGCATCTACTTTAGGTTTCAACGGCGGAAACCACTTGTTGGCTTTGTTCTTAAGCCACAATTCCACCGGGGCTCCGTAGATGCCGTGGTCCAGACGCAAACGCGCGGGAACGCTGATCATCTTGTGTACAAAGCGGTTGACCGGGTGTTTTCGCTCCACGCCGATTGGCACCCGGTGAAAGGCGATGCGCAGATAATCGCGCATATTCTGAACGCGCTCATGCCTTTTGCCTTTCAGCCATGGCAGGGTCGTATATCGCGGAAAGAAGTCCGCCCAGCCCTCGAGCGTCTTCGGTACATCAATTCCAAGTTCGAACGCCCGATTCATAATCGGCGCGCCGGGATAAGGCGTGAAGATGTTAGTCCAGAACTCCGCGCCGGGGTATTTGCGGCAGATCTTCATAATGAGCTTGATCGATTCCCGCTGCTCTTTTTCGCCTTCACCAGGAAATCCGAAGATCATATTGAAGGAGGGACGGATGCCCGCCTCAGTGAGTAAGTCGGCTGCCTGGTAAATGGTGTCTAGCTTCTGAAAATCCTTGTTCATCAGGTGCAGCACCTTGGGAGATCCGGAATCCGCGCCTTGTGATACCTGAGATAGGCCCGCTCGCCGGAGAAGCTTCAGCTCCTCTACACTCAAGCGAGTTACCAGATTGGTCGAAGCTTGAATGCTCCAGTCAAACTGAACTCCACTGCGCACCAGGCCTTCGGCGATATCCACGGCCCGCTGTCGATCAACCAGAAAGTTATCGTCTACGACCCACAGGAGTCTCAGCTGGTAACGCGTAACAAGGTCGGTTACTTCCTCGACGACCTGACCCGCCTCGAGTGCATTCCATTTACGGCCATATAGACCGTCGTTCGTGCAATATGCACAGTTGAAGGGGCAGGCAAGGCTTGAAGTATACATGGCCCAGCGGCGCCCACATACTCGCTCGTACGCATCGAAATCCGCCAGATGATAGGCCTTTGGCGGTAATTCACAAATCGGCTTCAAAGGGCGCGGCGAGTTGAAGCACAATTTTCGGTCCTCTTTGAAACCTACACCGGCGATATTCTTGAGCGATTCACCCGCTTCAATATGCTGCACGATTTCTAGGAGGGCGTCTTCGCCTTGCCCCTTAACCACAACGTCGACGTACTCCGCCGCGAGCGTCTGGTCGGGGAGCAGGGAAGGATGCCAGCCACCGAGAATCACCGGCTTGTCGGGATAGAGGGTTCTTGCGGCCTTAGCAATCTGGACAGTCTCGCGGATCATCGGCCCGGTGACGAGCGAAATGGCAAGGCAGAGAGAGTCTTCGAGCGCTTCCAAAACTCGCTTCTGGAAGTTCGGTGTAATTGTCGAATCGATGATCTGAACCTGATATCCAGCTCGCAAAAGAGGCGTGGAGACTGCAAGAACTCCCAATGGAGCCGTTGCTTCCTGGCTGGAGAATGCAGGAAAGAAGAATAGAACCTTCTTACTTCGCACTATCTAAACTCTAAGCGCCGTAATAAGTTGAGTTGTCCGGCTGCTGTAAACGAATTGTAAATTGCAAAACGGTCAGCGCGAAGAAGACCAGATCTTATTGGGAGAGTAGGTGAATTGCAGGCCGAGCGCGACGTCGTGCTGCAGGCCTGGTGCGAGGATCGGAGCCTTCCAGAATTCGACTTGGACGAACGCGTTCAATTCGATGTTGTTCGGGAGGCGCCGAACGAGATTCAGCGAGAAATCATTCTGTGTGGTTCCGCCCGGGACGAAATCACTGGCGCTCTTGGCATTCCGATAGCCAATTTGGAGCATTTCCTGGGGTGAAAAATGATATGTCAACCACGCTTGAGCGCCCTTTCCTTCGCGGCCGATCCAATCGCCCAAAATAAACTGCTTGTTCGTGTAGGCGTCGTGATAAGCCTCTTCGAAATAGAAGAATTGACCGCCATGGCTGCGCGAGTTCGAAAAGTCCGTATAGGCGGCTTCTGCTCGGAAATCCCAGTTATCCAGCTTAGGAAGGCGAGAGAGGTAGATTCCAGGCCGGAAGGCTGAGTGGCGCGGTGTGGCGAGCGGTGACGGATCGTCATGTGCAAGAGCGTCTGTATACAATGTGAGCCAGTTTCGAAGCCAGGGAATCCGGTACGAAAAGTCCGCTTGGCTGTATCGTGCGCCGGGATCATTCCGCGAGAACTTTACGGTTGAGGGGACGTTGCTGAAGCTGGTAAAGCTGTTCCAGAAGGAGCCGAAGGTGAAGGGAACGTGGCCTTCGCCGGCAAACACGATCGTGCGCGCGACGGAAAACTCGAAATTGCGCGTGGGCTTGAAACTAATCTTTTGACCTTGTATCCAGGGTGCGGGCGGCGAGATATGGCCCTGCAAGCGGCCAACGAAAAGGTCATAGCGAATGGGCCCGAGCAACTTAGAGACAAATGGAATGACCAGCGGCTCCACGCGATTGATGCGCAGCATGTAGATCGGCTCTGGATTGTTGCTATACGCGAATGCGCCACCCTCCCCCGGGCCCCACCACATTTCACTTTTGCCGATAGAGATCTCATTGCCAGACAGATTGGCTGACAGATTTGCGTCGAGAATGTTGAAAGAGCTTTTGGCGGGTACCGATATCCCCGGGAGCACCGGGTTGTTGTCCATTTGCGCGATCGCTTGGCGAACCGCATCCGAATAGGGAGCGCGGCCCGGGGCATAATCGTACTCGCCGCGGAACGAAAAACTGAACGGACCATACTGGGCGTGCGCCGAGACGCCGGCTATCTGATTCCAGCCCTCCTGGTACGGTCTTCCATAGTCATTAATGATCGTCTGGCCGAAATGAAAACTGTCGTTGATTGGCGGCCCGACAATTCCCAGCGATCGCTCGTACACGGAATCCACCTGAGCGTAGAGCGACGGACGGTCGCGGGTTGCGGCGATATAGTCCTCCTGGAACTCTTTTCGCAGGGCATAGTAGATTCTTCGTGCCTGTGGATTCGACGACTCTCCCTGGAAGAACAGGTCTTCAGCGCGCTGCAACATTCGGACGCAGGAAAGGCGCGTCCACGGGCGCAGATCGAGATAGCCAGTGTCGATGTAACCCCAGGCAATCAATCTTTCAAACGCAGGATAGATCCAGTTGTCAAGGGGTACATAAACGGATCCCGTGGCGGTGGTTCCAAACGGAATTCGCTTCCAGGGCTTAGAGCTTTCGTCTGCCGCAGGTGTCTGTGCGGAGGCGATGAAGACTAGAGCGAGACACAGACAGACGCATCGCGTGATAACTACACTGAGCCTGTCTGCATGAATCGCATAAGTCTTCACCGCACAATCGCTGCACCTTGATTGTGAATGAGGACCCTGGCGTATGTCAGCCCTTATTCGATGCCGGACGGGGTCTTTTACAAAGGCTTTACGCGGAGCTTACAAGACGCATGAGTGGCGCCCACAAACCAAACTTTTCTTTACGAGCACGAAGCGACCTTTCGGCCGGCGCTTGCTCGGAGTTGGTCAATTCGCGCCGCGGCTCCGGGATTCTCAGCAACAATGCGCCTCAGAATCGGGTCGAGGAAGCGGCCGTAGTGGTCGAGCAAACAGCGATCGTTCGCTTCCAATGCGTCTTCCACGGATTTCTTCATCTCGTCCGTAATCAGCTCGATGCGCCCGACAAACACGCGGACGATGCGGGAGGGAGCCGGGTCGACTTCCAGCGGTAGAACTGTATTCACTCTCTGTGGGGGAACAATGTAAATAATTCGTGAGCCTTCCTCGAACCAGGAGTCGCGCCAGGTTGCAATCATGGCCTGGGCCTCCTTTCGAAACAGGCCTTGTTCCACCAGCTTGCTTTCCAACTTCGTAGCCAACGAACTGAAGTCGCCGCCCAGTACCGGCCGATCGAGGGTAACCTGTCCGGAGACACTGTTGGCGAGGCGAAAACCGATGCGGCCGTTTCGATTCTCGAAAAGAATCGCAAACGGCACGTCGGGACCGCAATTTCCTAACACAACCTTCTCGCTTTGAGACAAGCGCGCCGACAGTGGCACGGCAACACGGCCAACACCGCGATAGAACAGGAACTTTTCCTGTTGCCCTTCTACCGTAATCGGACTGGCGTCAGTCGCGCGGGCCGCATAGTAGCGGCTGGGGCTGGTTCCGCTGACCAGATTAGGTGTAGCCCCGGGCTCTACCTTGATGTCCTTCCACTCGATTTCACCAATCAGGTTTCTCATTGAAGTGTCAATGCCGTTCAGGTTCGCGGGAAGGCGGTATGTAGAACCGATGGCGTTCTTCTGATCGACCTCATACTCGGCCTTCGGATACCACTCTGTAATCAGGCCGTTCGGAAACGAAACCTTGACGTGCGCAGTCAGTTCACGGGGGCTGTAGAAATACAACACGGGTGTCTCCATGCGCACGGTGCCCATTAGATTCCACTTGAGATTTCGAAAGCCGCGATTGTTGACGAAACCGGGAAGGTCATCTTTGCCTGCAAGGACACTCCATTCGACAGCCGAGCCATCCTCGCCCGCTACTGAAGTAAAGGTTCCCCACTCATGGACCATGAGACCGCCACGCTCGGCCCCGGGCCAGTGTCCGGCAATCGCGATACTCGAACCGGAAATGATCAGCGCTGCCAAACCAGCCGCCGCGTTCAGTTTGGAGCTCATTTGCCGTTTCCTCGATTCATGTCTTTCAGCGAGTTATTAATTTCATCGCTGGTCGCCGGATGCGCAAAGAATTTGGCCGATTCGCGAATGAATCCGTTCGGGCCGATCGGCACAAGCGCACTGGCGTTCGAGCTGCCGCAGGCGCCCTCTAGGTTGACCAGCCAGGACCCCTCCTTCGGCCAGTCCTGGAACACAGCGTAGATGTCCGGTTTGCTCCCGGTTACTACTTTGAGGGGGACGGATCGCCGTTCGTTGTGAGTAATTCCTTCCGCAGTGGCGGAGAGCTTCGGCTTGTCTGCGCCGCTGCATCCTTCAGTCCGAAAGACAAATGCCGCCGTTTTGAAGTGGAAGTCCTGGGACGCCACCGGATTGCCGACTACGAAGGTGAACTCATGAGCAATGGCCAACGCCGGTATGGCCAACAATATCCTGCCGAGCCGCATCGTCGAAATCTCCTTTCGCGACCTTTAGACGCACCTGCCCGAATTTTCTTCCCGGCTCACCACGTCCAGGCCAGTTCGTCTTTCCAGTGCGTGAGGGTCTCCGGATCCAATTGCAGCGCTTTTTCCCGCGAAACGCCTGCCGGTACCGGTGTCAGAGCGGCCATCCGATCGTAAATGCGTTCTCGCTCTGGCATAGCCGTCCGCGAGAGCAGATGCCACAGTGTCAACGTGTCACGCACGCGCGCCTGCTCCAGGATGATATTGAGCGAAGGGCCTTTGAACTTAGCCGACGTGAAACTTTCGACCGCCTGCTTAAACTCGTCGGACGCGTCATTGAAGTACGGGGCTCCTGGACCGGCTCGCGGCCACGTCCTGCAGCTGGCGCCCGCTGGAACAAGTGATTCCAGGCCCTTCCATTCGAACGATACCCAGCCTTGCGTGACCTGCAGCAGGCCCGACCCTCGCTCGTCAGTATGGAGCGAATACTCGCACCCTAAATCCACGGCCGTACCGGAGGCTGTGTCCACCAGGAAAAGTTTGGGAGGAGCTTTGATCTTCGCGTGAATCCGGCCGCGCAGCAGTGATAGACGGTCTTGGTCCCGCTGCGCAGCGACCACGAAAACGCGGGTCCCCGGCGCGATGTCCACAGAACCGATGCCGCCGAGCTTCACCGTTGCGCTCGCTTCCGAATCCGTCTCGATCCACTGGCCGGCCCCGACGTGGGCCATGCTGCGGACCGGTGTCGCGTCCACAACCGGCGTGCCCCGCACTCGCACTAATTCCCACGCCATCTTAGGCCGGCTGAGCGCCCAATATGCCACACGCGCGGTCAACACGATGAGCAGCGCCGCCAACACCGTCCGCCACGCCCGGAATCCCTGTTTGGCCGGCACTTGGTGCAGTGCCAGTTTCCCTTCAATTGCCGTCCAAACGGACTCCGGCGTTTCGAGCAGTGGAACAACATCAAGCGCTGCCATGCCGGAGTCGATCCGTTCACGCTCGCGCCGGCAGCGCTCGCAACGCTCAAGGTGCGACTCAATGCGCCTGGATTCGCGCGGGCCGGATACGCCATCGATGTATGCAGCCAGCCGGGAAGAAATGTGTCTGTCGAACATTGCTAAGTCGACCTCGCGCTCACATTTTTCAGAAGATCGGCCAGCATTTTATGACCCCGGCTCAGGCGCGATGCAACGGTGCCCATAGAGCAATGAAGCGCTTGGGCCATCTGCTCGTACGACAGATCATCGAAGTATCGCAGCAAAATCGCCATTCGGAACTTCGGAGGCAAAGCGGAGACAGCCGCGCGCACGCAGCTCGCCATCTGTGCACGAGCCAGATCGTCCTCGTGCGAGCCCGTGCTCGCCATAGCGTCCAGGCGGCTGCTATCTTTGACAACTGCAGTCCATTTGCGCCGTCTGGCCGCGTCCTGGCATGCGTTTACCACCAGCCGGTACAGCCAGGTTGAGAAAGCGGCGTCTCCTTTGAATTGGCGAATGGCGGTGATCAGTTTCAGGAACACCTGTTGTGTGACATCGCTCGCAATGGACTCGTCTCCATGAAAGAAATAGAACGAGAGCGAATAAACGCGGTCCTTATAAACGTCATAGAGCACACGAAATGCGTTCCGATCGCCGGCTCGACAGCCCTCGATGATCTCTGGGGCGGCTTCCCGGTCACTCAGAGGAATCACCACCGCATAAGACGCCGCATGAACGCTTTTTCTTCCCGGGCGGTGGCACGTATGCTGGTGAGGACCTCGCTATTCAGTCCGCAGCGCCTGCGCAGGATCGATTGCAGCGGCCCGTCTCGCAGGAATCGCACCGGCGAGAGACGCAGCGATTGCCAGCGTCACAACCGCACTGATCAAAACGCCAGTGTCCATGCTTTTGATGTCGAACAGTTGTGACTCGACAAAGCGTACGCAAAGCAGTGACGCGGGTATCCCGATCGCCAGTCCGAGGGCGGTCTGGAACATTGCGCCGCGCATGACCATTGCGATCACGCCGGCGCGAGAGGCCCCGAGGGCCATGCGAATCCCGATCTCGCTTGTTCGCCTCGCGGCGGTATAGGCCGTGACGCCATAGAGCCCGATCGTTGCGAGCAGCAGGGCCAGAGCTCCGAAAAGCGTGGTCAGGCGCGCCACCATCCGGTCCTCCGTAAACCGATCCGCAATCTGTTGATCGAAAGTTTGGAATGTCACCACGGCCAAGTTCGGATTAATCGTCGCCAGCGTGCGCTGCACGATTGCCGCCATCTGGGCGACAGGTCTCTCTGTTTGCAGAACAAGAGCTCCCGCGTAGAGTGATTCATCTTTGTCGATCGGACCCTTTGAGCTCGCCGGACGCTGCAGTATTGGAACAAAGTACATTCGGTGTTCCTTCCACCGCACGCTGAGATAGGTGGTGTCTTCCACTACGCCAACAATCTTGTAATCTCCCGTTGAATCCGGCCCCGTTCCGAAGTGGCGGCCAATCGGGTTTTTGCCGTGGAAGAATTTTTTCACGAACTCCTGGTTGACCACTGCCACCGTCGGGGCTGACGGCGTATCCCTCTCACTGATGCCGCGGCCCATCAGAATATGCGTTCCTACTGAATCAAAATATTCAGAATTTACTTTCACCACGGAAGCACCTTCGTGCAAATTTGGTTGCCCGTGGACCTGTATCCCGGTGCTCCAGTTGTTGTCCTCCATTGGTGTGTACAGGCTGATTCCCACCTTCTTTACTCCCGGAATCGCGTGAAATTGCTGCTCGATCGTTCGGTACAGGGACTCGAGTTGGCTCTGCGAATAGCCGGCAGCTTGCGGATTTATGTGTACGATGTAGCGGTTTTTACTCTCCAGCCGCAAATTCGTGTGTTGAAGCTTGTTCAGGCTCTGAGAAAACAGACCCGCTCCTGCCAGCAACACTAATGACAAGCCTGCTTGTAGCACGACTAGCCCACGCTGTAACAGGGAAGCTGGCGAACCAGTTGTGCGAGCTCCAGTACGCAGGGCATCCACGGGCTCTGCTTGCGAGATCACCCAGGCCGGAGCGGCGCCAAACAGAGCTCCCGTGAGCAACGACAATCCGCACGCGAACGCCAGAACCGGCAGCGATGGGCTTGGGTCGACGGGCAGGCGCTGTGCTCCGCCGAACGCAAGCGCCAGGAGCATCCGCGTTCCTATGTAAGAAACGACCAGCCCCGCAAGTCCGCTTAAGCCGGCGAGCAATACGCTTTCCGTCAGCAGTTGTCGAATGATCTGCCCCCGCTTCGCACCGAGCGCTGTTCGCAGCGATATCTCTGCTTTGCGAGCCATCCCGCGCACCAGCAGCAGATTCGCTACGTTTGCACACGCGATCAAGAGGACCAGGCCGGAGATAATCATCAGCACCCGGAGATTTGAGGCGTACGCTTCCTGCAAATCCTGAATACCAGGGCCGCCGGGCGTTAGAACCACATGTGCCTTCGCCAGCAGCTTCTTGCCTTCGCCGGAAGAGAAAGTCTCGGTCTGCGCGAAAGACTGTCTGACAAGCGCGCTCACTTTCCCGCGTAAGGCGCCCATTTGCACGCCGGGCTTCACGCGCCCGATCAAATAAAGCCATCGAGCATCAGGGTCGTGTACATACGGAGCATTCGCCAACGCCGGCATCGACTCAATCGGCAGGAAGAAGTCCGGGGGAGTGGTCGATAACCGGTCGCCATAGAATCCAGCGGGTGCGATTCCAGCAATCGTCACAGCCTTCGTGTTGATCCAAAATGTACTGCCTACTATGGAGGAATCGCCCGCATAATCACGCTGCCAGGTTCCGTAGCTCATGACCGCCATCACAGGCGCGCCTGGAACATCATCGGTGTCCTTTAACAATCGCCCGACGTGTGCCCGCAGCCCAAATGTTCGGAAATAGTTTCCAGAGACAAACTCACCCATAATGGAGTGAGCGCCGGCTTGCTCCCCCTCGCGCCTTGCCGTGATCGGCCGGAATGAGAAGCCAGCCTGCATGGCTGCCAGATCCTCAAATTCGGGCGTGCTCTTTTTCACTAGGAGCCAGGTCTCGGTCGAAAATAGACCGTAATCGCCGTCGCTTTTGGCGCCGCTGCTGACACAGCAATCCGTGTTATCGCCGATTCGCACCAGCGTCTTTGGATCGGCGACGGGCAGGTTTTTCAGAAGTAGCGCGTTGATGAGGGTGAAAATGGATGCGTTTGCCCCAATCCCCAGCGCCAGCGTCAACATAGCCGTCGCTGCAAATCCCGGCGCTTGGCGCAGCTGCCTGATCGCATAGCGAACATCTTGCATCAACGTCATTCGAACACTTCCTCCTGAAGGCTACTCAAGCCCCGCATTGGGCTGCGAGCACGGTGGGGCAATTGCGTCTCCGGCGACCGAAGTTCTTATCTCGTTGTAAAACGGACCATTTGCTCAAGAGCTATGCCACGAAAGTGTTCACCTCTGGTTCCGGGCGTCGCAGAAACGGTAAACTCGCTGCGGGACCGCAGATCGATTGGCCGCGTTCTGGCGGAGGAGGTCATTTATCTGCCTAAGTTTTTCTGGTCTCTTGGTGGGTTTGGATCACCATGTACGTCACGGTATCCCAGGCATTGTGGATACCGATAAATAGCAGAAGGAGCGTGCTCCCTCCGATTAAGAACAGAGACATTGTGGGATGCCACCAAAGGAGCGTCGCAGCGCACGCCAAAGTTACGTATGTGATCAATGGAAGGAAGCCGTACCAGATCCAATCTTCAGTATCGGGCTCGTAGGCGCTCTTTCGAGCGTGCCATAGCACACGCAGCGCATACGCAACACCAACGGCGACGCATACTCCAATGCAGGAATCGAAGTCGGACTCCGACGGCCACGGAGCGTTCATCATAGCCGATATCAATAACGCGGCGCAGAAATGAACGACAGTCGGTGTGCCGAATGCGCGAACCTCCTGCATGCTCCCCGGCTTGCGCTCTGTCGAGGCTATCAACGTCATCACTACGAATTGAAGCCCAGTCAATGCTCCCGCAGACGAGCCTAGAATCACATAGAAGTTGGCCCAGCCGGCAAGTGAAAGTTGTCCCATGCCTACTATATGCAGATAGTGCTTGCAGGGCGGCAGGATCAAAACGCATACTGCACAGCGAACCGGATTGACCTGGGTGCCTGGATTGCCACAGGTAGCCGCTGATTGAAGTTCAGGCCGGTCAGATCGTTCTCCTGAATGCGATTTCCGGAATTAGTGACATTTAGTATTTCTATGGAAAGGCGCATCCGTCCTCGGGGAATCGAAAACGTTCGGGCCAAACTCAGATTCCAGTTAAGAGCATATTCTGCTCGATTACCGCCTTCGGGGCTACCGCGGATGGTGGCTGGCACAACAAGCGGCCCCTGAGGAAGCCCGGTTACGAGCAGCTCTCTCGCAAACGGCAGACCGTCAAGATAGTCGGCCACGTTGAGTACTTCGATTCCGCCGGCCCTCCTTGGAAGCTGGTACCTCATCTGAATCTTGCCCAGGAACGAGCGATCGAAATAATCATGCCCAGATGCGTTGATGAGCATGTTCGGATCCTGAGCTAGCGCTCCAACGATTCCCGGATCGTTCTCGAGAAAGCCATTACCGGGGTTTGTCGGGCCGAATGATTTCTCAGCCGTGAAGGATGCGTGAAAATCGAGCTGCCCATAACGGGCAGAGACTTCGGCGGTGAGCCCTTCGAACAGCATGCGAAGGTCGGACCGATTCACAAGCAGAAATCTGTCCTCTCCAAGTGTCGAGCGATTCTGCGCGTAGGCAGTGAGAAAGCGATCATCGAAGGTCCCGGGAATTCCATCTGGGCCGGGATCAAGGATTTCAACCGGCTGATATGCCGGCGGCGGTACGCCGGTGTCCATTGCGGCGAGGCGTTGCTTGTCATCCCGGCGAAAGAGCTGAATGCGGCCTGCCAGATGTGAGTTCATCGACGCTGCTCCGAGGAGGTCGAATTCGTCGGCGTTAGGTGAATCGAGAGATGGCGAGATACTCGAGTAGGCGCCTCCAAAACGGCGCAGCAAAGGGCCCAATTCGCCCGGTTGGAAGAGCTTGTCCCGGTTAACGTCGTTCCAGTCGAATATAAGGCCGCCGAGACTGTTTGGATTTGCGAAATCCAGATACTGTCCGGCTAGAGGTTCATAAAACCTGGCGTACGTACCGCCAAAGAAGAATTGGCGGGAACCCGGCAGGTTAACGACAAAACCAACGTGCGGCGAAGCCGTGTTCCAGACAATAACATCCGATCGCGCCGGGAAATCTCTGGCCGGGGCAAATGTGCCCGCGGGACTCTTTTGTGCGGGCAGAGAGCCTCTGGAGAACTCACCCAGCACTCCTGCATCAATTGAAAGCCAACGCGCCGGCCTGATCTGATCTCGAACAAACGTTGAAAATGATTGGACTCGATCTCTGCTGTGGATGGGAGTGTTCAGCTCAACAGCATAGGCCGGCAGGCCGCCCGCCGTGATGAGGTCCATGTCGGACGGCGCAGTAAAGCGATTTAAGACGTTCGATCTGTCCCAATTGCCTCCGATTATGACGGAATTATCTACTCCGCCTAACCGCATGTTTCCCGATTCCACTGCGGCGCGGACCGACTGGCGTTGACGTACCGCCACGTCGGCAAGAGGCGGCGCACCTGTCACCGTAGCGCCCAGCAATTCTGTCACGCTTTGCGCGGCAGTGCCGTTCCCAAAGTTCGTATTCAGGTGGGCGATGGATGCGCTGTACCTCACCTGCAAAACACCGGACCGGAACGTCTCCGGAAGCTGTCTGGTCCATCCGCCTTGGATGAAATCAAAGTGATCTACTTCTGCGAGTCCGTTAAAGCCATATGGGCTTTCATAGGCCGGCATCATGCGCCACCCGGTCAGCGCCTCCAAGCCGGCGGGTTCACTCCAGTTAGAAAGATTGATGCGGGAACCGCTGAGGAGGAAATCAAACTGAGCCTTGGTCGTCACTCCATAACGCATCCCGAAGTTCCCGAATAGTAATCTGCTGTTTTGATTCTGGCCTGGCGGAGCGATCGGAACCGTCTCGGAAGCCCACTGGCCGGTACCCGAAAAGTACATATCGACGCGCCGCCCAAGCGGGCCGCCAAAATCGAGGTGATCGCGGGTGAACCAGCTGTATTGTTGCGGCTGCTGCAAGGTTCCGCGGCTTGCGAGCATTGGCAGGTTGGTGGATGTGAGCGCCGCCCCCGTTCCGGAAGCCGCCAGCGTGCCGTGCCAGCGCCTTCCTGGCGTTTTCAGAAAGAGAGCCGTCTCGATGCCAAAATTTCCAGGAACACCGGAAGCTCTCGCACTCTCGACCGTCGTCTCATCGAGACTGGCGGTATCCGGAAATATGACTGGACGTCCGGGTTGATAGGGATCCGTTGCATTCATCCCTTGCAAGCTGAAACTCGTCGCAGCCCACGAGAAGGCATCTCGCGATACCAGCGAAATTCTTGTATTCTGCGCCCCTGTGAAGTCGAGCGGCTCTGCGACCGCAGCGGGCTCCTGAAGAAGCAGGACTCCTCCCAGGCTGTAGGGTCCTGGAATTTCTGTTAATTGAGACGATCCTGCACGCCAGAATCCCGGGGACGCCGTGCCTATCGCCTCGCCCGCGCTCGAACACGAAACAAGGTTGTCTGCTTGCGATGCGGAAGTTGAACTCCGGCTGTCAGTGGACCGATGAGCCGCGTTTCTCACCAGCGAGATGCACGTCACCTGGTGAGGGAAGATGCGAACCTCAATCGCAGCTCCGGGCGCCGCGCTGAAGTCAGACCGGATCTCATAATCGCCCTGCGGCAATATCAGTTCAAAGTCACCCGCAGCACCCGATTTCGTCGACCACGAAGTCGAAATGCTCGCAACTGCCGTTATGACGACATCAGACTGCGGATGCCCTGAAACGTCGCGTACCGTTCCTTCCAGAATTCCGGTCGTGATCTGCCCGAAAATAACATTCGGAGTACCGGAAGTGAATAGAATGACGAGTGCGGCAGCGAGCCGCGGCTGAGTAATCGAACGCCTCACAGCTGCGTTCCACTCGAGAGCGGCCCATTGCGACCGAGTATAGGTATTCGCCGGAGCAGCCCGATAAGGTGGACAGGTATCAGTTAGGTTTCAAGACGACCTTGACGCACTCGTCCTGTTTATCTCGGAACATCTTATAAGCTTGCGGCGCTTCATCCAGCGGCAGCGTATGTGTGATGACAAAGCTTGGGTCGATCTCGCCGTTTTGGATGCGCTCGAGAAGCGGCTTCAGATATCGCTGGACATGACACTGGCCTGTCTTGATGGTGAGCGATCGATTCATCAGTGATCCGGCGGGGAACTTATCGATAAAGCCGCCGTAAACACCAATTACTGAAACCGTTCCGCCATTCCGGCACGCCATAATCGCCTGACGTAGAGGAATTGGTCGATCCGTTTCGAGCCTCATAGCCTGCTTGACTCGATCGTAGCCGCCGAACAATCCAGGCGCGTGGGCCTCCATACCGACCGCGTCAATACAAGCGTCCGGTCCCCGTCCCCCGGTCATCTCTTTTAACGTCGACAGTAGGTCGGTTTCTTCGTAATTGATGGTTTCGGCGCCCACCTTTTCACGAGCCATCCGAAGCCGGTATGGGAACCGGTCAATTCCGATCACTCGCTCCGCTCCAAGCAAGAATGCGCTCTTCATCGCGAACAGCCCCACCGGACCGCAACCCCAGACTGCTATGGTGTCTCCCGGCTGAATGCCGCAAAGATCTGCTCCCATGTAGCCCGTCGGGAAAATGTCTGACAGAAACAGCACCTGTTCATCGGTCAGTCCTTCTGGGACTTTGATAGGCCCCACATCCGCAAACGGTACGCGCGCATATTCGGCTTGCCCCCCGGCGTAGCCGCCGAGAAGGTGCGAATAACCGAAAATGCCAGCGGGCGCGTGGCCCCACATCTTTTCGGCCATCCAGGCGTTCGGGTTCGAGTTTTCGCAAACGGAAAACAGGCCCTTCTGGCAAAAGAAGCAGCTCCCGCAGGCAATCGGGAAGGGAACCACCACACGGTCGCCTTTCTTCAAATTGCTCACTCCAGGGCCGACTTCGACAACCTCGCCCATGAACTCATGCCCGAGCACGTCCCCGCTCTCCATACTCGGAACATAGCCGTCATAGAGATGAAGATCAGACCCGCAGATGGCGGTCGAAGTGATTTTTACGATGGCGTCGCGCTGGTTCAGAATCTTGGGATCGGGCACCGTTTCGACGCTCAGGTTCTCCTTGCCCATCCAACAATTCGCTCTCATGATTCGTCCTTTCGTGTGCCTCTATGCGGAAGCCGCAGCTCCCAATCCTTGCCCCGCAGCCGGATATTGTTCCGGTGGCTGCGCGGGATGCATGCCGCGATGGATACTCGCGTCAGATTTCACCACCTCGCCCGTCTCGAGAAGCTGTTTCAGATTGTGCAAAGCGATGTTCACGTGCTGCTCTGGTACAAGTCCCAGCAGTTTGCCCAACCCTGTGTTCATGGCGGCAGGCCGGATCTTCACGGTCACTTTGGTCCCGCGCTGCCCCGCCGCCGGTTCAAATCGCACCTCGCCCGAATGGGGCATTAGCGAGGAGAGGGAACGCCAAGCAATCCGGGAATTCGGCTGATCCTCCGTTATCTCCGCATCCCATTCCAGCGTGCGGCCCATGCCTATTTCGAGCTTCCAATGTGACCGGTTACCGTCCAGCACCTGCACTGAAGCGAGCCTGTCGAAGATCTCAGGAAGGCGCTGGAAGGTGCGCCAAAACTCGTAGATTTTCTCCGGACCAGTTCCTACAGTGATCGAACTCGTAATCGCCGCAGGTCTGCGCGTCGGCTCGCTGCTCTTCGCTCTGGTAAGTTGTATCGCGCAACAAACGTCAGCCGCCGTGACCCCGAGGACCGCGGCGGTAGCCGCAATGGTCTTGCCGCGTTCATTCTCGTCGGAAGTCATCGCCTTGAATAGCGAGGACAAATCGAGAGCGTCTCCGGCAACCCGTCCCCAGAGCCATCCGGATGGGTTGGATTGGGAAAGAATACCTATTCCGGCAGCAAGCTCACGCGCTCCGTAAAAGCGCAGAGTTTTCCTTGTCTTACTGCCGTCATTGACTCCGATGAGGTTTGCTACCGTGGTCGGCGCTGCGATCTCTGCAAGCCCCAGACCAATGCTGAACCAGCCAAGCCCTTGGGCAATTCGCTGAGGCGACCTACTCTGTTCCGTAGCCATCAAGAGACTCCATCCTGTTTAGGAGAAATTTGCGTTCGCTTTAGCTTGAATGAGCGTTTTCGCGACCACGGTTGTTCGACGCTGAATTCCCGTCAATATCTCGCAGAGCCTGCTCGGAATTTTGACGAGCGAAGAATTCGCACTAAAGAGTGCGCTCCTTCAATGCACCTGCCCAAGTGCACGTTCGAGACGGCGCGCTATTTCTGCCTTGGGTTGCACGCCGACCATACGGTCAATCTCCCGGCCACCTTTGAACACCAGAAGGGCCGGAATTCCGCGGACGTCAAAGCGCTGTGCTGTGACGGGATTTTCGTCCACGTTCAGCTTGCCCACCCGAATACGGCCCGCCATTTCCGCCGCTAATTGTTCGACAATCGGCGCGATCATGCGGCAAGGTCCGCACCAGGGAGCCCACATATCGAGCAGAACCGGCACCGGCGAACGCTCGACCTCGGCCGTGAAATTTGCATCGGTAACCAAAATGGGGCCGTTCGAGGCCCGTAATGGTGTTTTGCAGCGCCCGCACACAGGTTCCAGCCCCTGGTCCAACTTCTCCTTCCGCACTCGGTTCGTCGCGCCGCAGTTGGCACAACGAATCGACAAAGGCTCAGCCACTTGCAGTCTCCACGCTCTCGTCTTGTTGACGCCTGCTTCTCAAATTTTCAATCGCGCGGCACGTCAAATGCTCGCGGACTCGTCTAGCACGTTCAGTAGTACATTTGCGTAACCGTCGATTCGTCCAGGCAACTCGTCTATACGTTTAGACCTTTGGCGAGTTTCCCACCGCCATTCACGATGAACGCACCAGGAACATAGCTATGGCACAAGAAAATCTGCAATCCAACGAACAGCAGGCGGCTCCCACGCGGGACATTCCCAAAGATCAATGGAACACGTTCTTTGCCCAGTTCACTCGCGAGAACCGGGGCGCGCACGCTCGAGTCGAGGTGATCGGGCTCGATGTCGGTGGTCAAGTGGAGGCAGAGGATCGCCCGTTCGACGGAATTTCCGCCGATGTCAAAGATGGTGAAGACGCGGTCTGGATCGTATTCGGCTCGTCCACGGCGGATCACGTCACGCATGGAATCCAAAAGGTGAAGGCAATTCGAGTGCGGCCGCCCATGGGCGATTCCGGAGCAGCACTGGAGGTCGTCGGAGACGGTCAAACGACTCTGCTGGAACTAAGCCGTCCGGATGCATATGCGCTTCCGGGTGCTGCCTCTAATCGCTAGCCGCGGCGTGGTCGAATGGCCACCGCCACCTTTGCCAGTTTCGACAAAAATGAATCAGGTGTGTCCTCAAGAACTTCCCGTCACCGCCGATAAGAGCGGTAGATGCGATACATCGAGGAATGTCAGCCGAACGGCTTCACCACTATCACCCTGACCTGTGAACCACCCTGTCAGAATCATCTGAGCGTCTCCATGCAGCGCAAGGAGGACGCATCCGATTTTCTGCTGAACACAGGATGGTGGTTGGGCTCCGACCGGCTGCTTTGTCCAACTTGCGTCAACAGACGAATGAGCGAAGTATTGAACAACGCCGCGCTGCTCCACTAATTACTTCTTCAGAGCTATTCCTCGATCACCGGCTCCAGTTGTTCTTCCGCCCGAGGCCGTAGTTCCGGGCAACGCATCAGTGTTCGCGCACACGTATTCCAGCGCAGAATGGCATCATCATTGCCGGCCGGCCGTCGCGCTTCTGCTTGCTCATACCAGTGCATCGCATCCATAAACTCACGATGCGCGATATCGTTTGCGGCAAAAACTCCCTGTTTCATACGCGCTCGGGCACAGCGCTCGAAGACAATGCCGGTGTAATAGGCCTTCTCGTACTCTCCTTCAATGCTACGGACGACTTCGCGTGCGCGTGCCGCTGAAATTCGGCCCGAATTGATCGGTGATCGCAAGCAATAACGTGATCAACGCTGCCTGGTTCGCAGGCTCAACCCGGAGAATGTCCAGACAAATACTTTCCGCCTGCCACGGCTCATTTAAAAGGCGATATCGGTGCGCCTTCTCGAGAGCTTCGGGGATCGCGTCTTTTGTGAGCAGCTTTAACTCGAACTCCATATTTTGCTCCTTCATGCCGTCGCGCTCAGCTTCGCAAGATTCGAAACAGTTTTCTCACCGGATCAAAGTAGTCGTCGACTACCCGTTCCTTCAGCGGAATGATGGCGTTATCTGTAATGGCAATGCCTTCCGGGCACACCTTTGTGCAGCATTTCGTAATGTTGCAGAAGCCGATCCCGTGCTGGTTTTTCAGATCGCCCGTCCGGTTTGCGGCATCCAGCGGGATGCATTTCCAATGCTGCCGAATGCACCAAAAAGCGCGGTCCCGCAAAGTGGTCATGCAGCGATGCTCGCGCAGCACATGACAGACATCCTGGCATAGGTAACACTCGATGCAGCGCCGGAACTCCTGCACCCGGTCGACATCCTCTTGCGCCATGCGCCAAGTGCCGTCGCCGTTCGTTGGCGGCCGCGGTTCGAATTTCCGAATGGTTTTCTTGACGCGATAATTCCAGGAGACGTCCGTTACCAAATCCTTGATGCGAGGGAACGGCGCGCATCGGTTGAAGCGTCACGGCCTGTCGAGCGGAAGCGAATTCAGACGAGTCATGCACATCAGGCGCGGATTGCCATTGATCTCCGCAGAGCACGAACCGCACTTACCCGCTTTGCAGTTCCAACGAACCGCAAGATCGTTCGCCTGGTCGGCCTGGATGCGGTGTATCGCGTCCAGCACCACCATTCCCGGGAAGACCTCGGTCGCATAGTCACGAAATTCGCCTTCCCTTCCGTTCCCCGCCAGATCCGGAAAGTCGCTATCGCCATACATGCTTCTCGCGCTTATTTCATCTCGGCAATGATTTGCTTATGTTCGCGAGGCATCTCCTCGGGTGGCTGCCGTGCGACGATCATTTCACCCGATTCGCCTAGCCGAACCACAATGTTGCAGTGCCAGTCCGCTTCATTCTTCTGCGGATAATCATCCCGAAAATGAGCTCCCCGGCTTTCCTTGCGTTCAATGGCCGCGCTGCGTGACCATCTCTGAGACGGTCAGCAGATGCGAGAGGTCGAGAGCCGTATGCCAGCCGCCGTTATATTCACGATTACCTGTAACGGCCACCGCGGTGGCTCTTTCTTCAGCTCGTCGATCTGCCGCAGCGCCGCTTGCATCTCGTCTTCCCGGCGCACGATGCCGACCAGCTTCTGCATGAATTGCTGCAGGTCGGCCTGAACCTGTAGGGGTTCTCGCCGCTGCGCTCAAAGGGCGCTAGCGCGCTTTTAGCTGCCTCATTGATCTGGTCTGGATTCAGTCGTTTGCCGCGTTCTGCGATGCAATTCTCTTTGGCAAGCCCGCCGCGTACTCGCCCGCCCGTTTGCCGAATACAAGAAGATCCGACAGCGAATTGCCACCCAGCCGGTTCGCTCCATGCAAACCCGCGGCACATTCGCCCGCTGCGAAAAGGCCCGGCACATCCGACATTTGCGTATCGGCGTCCACCCGTACTCCGCCCATCATGTAATGCGTGGTCGGCCCAACCTCCATCGGCTCTTCGGTGATATCGATATCCGCGAGCTGCTTGAACTGGTGGTACATACTGGGCAGCTTTCTCTTGATATGTTCGGCGCCGTTGGGAATGCGCTGCTTGATCCAGGCGATATCGAGATAGACTCCGCCGTGGGGACTCCCGCGGCCGTCGCGTACTTCTTGCATAATGCATCTGGCGACATGATCCCGAGTAAGAAGTTCGGGCGGACGCCTCGCATTTCGGTCGCCCTGCGTGTAACGCCATCCTTCCTCTTCATTGTCGGCTGTCTGCGAGCGGTAATTTTCTGGGATGTCGTCGAACATGAACCGCTCGCCTGCTTTGTTCTTGAGCACCCCGCCCTCGCCGCGCACGCCTTCCGTCACTAGAATGCCGCAGACACTCGGTGGCCAGATCATGCCGGTGGGATGAAATTGAACGAACTCCATATCCAGTCAATGAGGCCCCCGCGTCGTAAGCGAGCGAATGTCCGTCGCCGGTATATTCCCAACTGTTACTTGTAATCTGGTATGCCCGCCCGATGCCGCCGGTTGCCAGGACGATCGCTGTCGCCTTGAAAACCAGGAAACGGCCGCGCTCGCGGTCATAACCAAACGCCCCCGCGATCTGCCCATCCTCTTTCAACAGCTTCAGCACGGTGGATTCCATGTGAACCTCCATGCCGAGATGGATCCCGTGATCCTGAAGCGTCCGGATCATCTCCAGTCCGGTTCGATCCCCAACGTGAGCAAGGCGAGGATAACGATGCCCGCCAAAATTGCGTTGCAGAATGCGGCCGTCTTTCGTGCGGTCGAAAAGCGCTCCCCAAGCCTCGAGCTCACGCACGCGATCCGGCGCTTCTTTCGCATGTAGCTCTGCCATGCGCCAGCTATTGAGATACTGGCCCCCGCGCATGGTGTCTGCGAAGTGCACTTTCCAGTTGTCTCGTTCATCCACGTTTGACAACGCTGCCGCGATGCCGCCTTCGGCCATCACCGTGTGAGCTTTCCCGAGCAGGCTCTTGGTGACAACGCCTACCCGTACACCACTCGCCGATGCCTCGATTGCCGCCCTCAATCCCGCTCCGCCCGCTCCAATTACCAGCACATCGTATTCGTGCGTCTGGTATTCCGGCATTAAACAATTCTCCAGTCGGACCAGATCCCCATGGCGCAGAGCCGGACGTAAAGATCGGCAAACATCACAGAGAACAAACTCAGCCACGCAAACATCATGTGTCGGCGGTTAAGGCATCCGACGCACTCGTATGCGCTGCTTCGCAGCAGGCGCTTTCGATACTTCATCCAGGCGTCCACCAACCAGGTGCCGCAGCGAATGGCATCCGAAGGTGTAGCAGGCAAAGCAGAACCACGTTGACGGCCAGCACCAGCGTTCCTACTCCAATCCCAAAATGCAGCGCTCCTGTCTGCGGATCGGGAACCACAGCGCGCGCCAGACATCCAGCGCCAGAATCACCAGAAAGATAAGAGCGAGATAAAGAAAGAACCGGTGCGTATTCTGCAGAATGAGCGGAAATGATCGCTCTCCGCGATAATGCTTCCGGGGCTCACCGACAGTGCACGAAGGCGGATCTGCCCAGAATGCCTTGTAATACGCGCCGCGATAGTAGTAACACGTCAGCCGGAACCCGCCCGGCGCCCATAAGATCAGCAGTGCGGCTGAAGTGCCCCAGGCTGGCCACCAGGAGCGGCCACGCACCGCCCCAGGCTTGAACGGATCGCCAAAGATCTCGGGCGAGTAGAAGGGTGACAGATAAGGGCCGAAGCGATAGAAATTGCCCTGGAACGCCGCCCATGTCGCGTAGACGACAAAGGTCCCCAAGCCAGAGAAAGGTCAGCACCGGCGTTATCCACCAGCGATCGCGGCGCGACGTGCTCCCGAAGCGTCCGCCGCGAAGAGGAACATCGATCGAGGACATCCATTGTGCTCCCGACGGAAAATTACATCAGAAACCAAGTAAGTATATCCACACTCCGGCGAACTAAAGCCTTGCCCGTAGCGTGCTGCGCAGCCGACCGGCCTGGTCCCACAAACAAACAGCCGCTCCGGCGGCAATCCTTATCAGCTGAACTTTCAATTTGCCGCACCTTCGCCTGAGCGGACACGCGCAACGGCTCACTGGAAAGGGATTTTAAAACCTGTACTCCCACGCCTCGACAGCTCGATTCCTTATACGACCTCTCGAACCCTCAAGCCGGGAACGCTTAGGAACTTCTTATCGTTGGTTAGCAGTTCTGCATCAACAACGAGTGCGGTCGCAGCGACAATGGCATCCGGAAGCTTGAGTCGTTCTTGCCGACGCAACTTCACAGCACGCTCTTCCACCTCTCGAGTCAAACCGATGACCGCGATTTCGTTTAAAAACTCTCTGATTTGCTGCTCACTGCTTTTGTCGAGAGACGGATATGAGAGCAGCTCCATTTCGGTGATTACCGAAATCAAATACTCGCCTGGGGGCAATGGCTCCTTGAGCTGGCCACCTAGATGATAGAGGACGGCATTCGTATCGAGCAGCTTTCTCAAGGCCACTCAGTGCGCATCCGTTCTTGATAGCCGAGCGGATCTTCCGTCAATTTCAGCACGCCACTATACCGCGTCAGGTCGACCGTGCGATGCGGCCATGACGGATCAGCCTGGATGACTTCGATTACGCGGGCAACCTGTTGCAGCTGCTCTTCGTTCATTTCATCTATGGCTTGATGCAATTCGTGTCTTGTTATCATCGACGAGCCTCCTTGTTGGTTCGGATTCTTTTGAGGCTTCTCAATCTGCGCCCAGTCCCCAGTCATTTTGGTGGCCGGGCCACTGTTTTAGCGGTAGCGGCGGATTTTCACCTTCCGTTCAACGTGACGGTCGAGCTCAGGATTTAGAGAAACATTCATGACGATTATAGGCCTCTTGTTATCAAGAGTTCATCCGTAATAACCAGGATTTGCCAATCTTTATGTCCCGTCCGGCAGTGCAAAGAAATTCAAGCTCACAACCGACGACCGGTTCACCGGCGTCGATAACTAAATTCGGTCAACAACAGTTATTGTTCCCGATCTCGGGCACCTTTCCCAGTCGCGATGCCGATGACGATTACCTCCATCAGCGTCCGTCCACGTATAGAAGTCGACCTCGATTAAATTAATCGCAGTGACGTGCTCGTTCGAGATCGGAAGCCGACGAGTCGCCATGAGTGTTCGAAACACTGAACTGTTTCCGGCAGGGCGACCAGAGCAACGGCGACACCTAGATGCGCGGAATGTTTCACCGAGGTCATTAACTCTGCAGCGCGCGATTTCGGCAGAGCGTGAGAGGATGACCCGGGCGAAGCATAGGATTCGCAAAACGGCTTTAAGCTCTCACAATCGGCCTCGAACCGGGCGATAATCAACCTTGGCCATCCAGGTTGCGCTCAATCACAGGAGCATCTACCAATACGAAAGGCCGGTAAGGCTGGGTCCACAGATTGTCCGGCTCAGACCCGCACCGCATTGCCGCACACCCGTCCTCAGTTACTCGCTGAGAATTGAGCCTGATCAGCACTCGCTGCACTGGCAGCAGGATCCATATAACAATTTCCTGGCGCGCATTCTTGTTGCCGAAAAGACCGAGCGATTTGGGATAGAGGTAGATCTGGTCGCGGAACTTGCGCCCGTCAATCCGTTCGATTACTTCATTGATCCGGAGGCCCAGAATTTCCCGTTCGAATATCCGCCAGACCTCAGGAAAGATCTCGCGCCGTATCGGGTTCTGGAGCCTGCTGGGGCACTGCTGAAGGATTTCCTGCACGGCGTATCGCGTGAGAAGCGGTCGACGATAGGGTTTTTAGTCGATCTGAATCGCCGGGTGAGAGACGAAATCGAATACTCCGTCCGGCTCGACCCCGGCATCCAGAAGTGCGAGGACACGCTACAGCGGCGCACCGGTTCCTGCCGTGATTCCGCCTGGCTGCTCGTACAGGTGCTGAGACATCTGGGCATAGCATCGCGCTTTATTTCCGGATACCTCGTTCAACTCGCATCGGAGGCGGAGGCGACTGGTGAAGGAACTGAAGATTCTTGCGAGTTGCATGCATGGGCGGAAGCGTATCTGCCGGGAGCGGGTTGGATCGGTTTTGATCCTACTTCGGGATTGCTTGCGGCCGAAGGGCATATTCCTCTTGCGTGTACTCCGGATGTGTCGGACGCCGCTCCCATCAGCGGTTCGGTCGAGCCATCCCGGGTCGAATTCAGTTACTCCATGTCGGTGCGGCGCTTGACGAACGTCCGAACCTTGCCAAACCGTATCCTGATGATCAGTGGCGACGAATTCAGCGCTCGCGCCGAGAGATCGATGCCGATCTTGTACAGAACGATGTGCGCCTGACCATGGGCGGCGAGCCAACCTTCGTGGGCATCGACGAGCCCGAGAGCCCGCAGTGGAACGCGATGCGATGGGTCCGCTGAAGCGATCCGCGCCATCACGCTGATTCGCGGAATCCAGGAAAAGATAGCGCCCGGAGCGCTGCTGCATTTCGGTCAGGGCAAGTGGTATCCCGGCGAGTCTCTGCCGCGTTGGGCGTTGAGTTGCTACTGGCGCGCTCGACGGTGTTCCGATCTGGGAGAACACCGATCTGATAGCCGCGACGATCGAGCTACGGACTTCGCAACCGAACGATGCGCTTGAATTCATGGAAGCACTGGCGCGCCGGCTTCAAGTGAGTTCGCGAAACATCTGCCCGCGTACGAGGATGCTTTTTACTATCTGTGGAAAGAGACGGCGTCTTCCAGTGTCAATGTGGACGTGGTTGAGTCCAAATTGGCGAATGCACGAGAACGGGAAGAGCTGGCGCGTGTGTTCGAGCGCGGTTTAGCGGAGCCGGTCGGATATGTGCTGCCCATTCCGCCGCCGCCAGCATGAAGGCCGGCTGTACTGGTCAAGCCAGCTCTGGTTCCTGCGCCCGGAACGGCTTTTGCTGGTCAAGGGGATTCGCCGATCGGCTATCGTTTGCCGCTGGACTCGCTGCCCTGGGTTGCTCCGGACGAGATCTGAATACGAGTATCGAGCAGGATCCGTTTGCCGATCGCGAACACTCCCGCGCGCGGACCAGCCGCATGGATTTGTTCGAAGCAAATCCTGCCGAGGATCCGCTTCCGGCCGCACCGCCAATACGCGAGACCCGGCGAACAAACCGTTCGGCCGGCTCTCTGTGTTCAGAGTGCGCGAAGGCCGCTTGCATGTGTTCCTGCCCTATCATGCCGAAGCTGCCGGATTATCTCGATCTGCTGACCGCGGTCGAGGACACCTGCCTTTATCTGAAGAAGCCGGTATGGATTGAAGGCTACCTGCCGCCCTCCGATCCGCGCCTGCGGTCTTTCAGCGTCACTCCCGATCCCGGCGTGATTGAGGTCAATCTTCCGCCCGCGCCTGAACTGGGATGAACTGCGAGAGCCTCAACAATCTGGTATTCGAGGAAGCGCGCCGACGCCGCTTGACGGCCGAAAAGTTCATGTATCGACGGGCAAACATGCTGCTACCGGCGGCGGCAATCACATCGTGATTGGCGGGCCTACAGCCGGCGATAGTCCCGTGCTGCGGCGGCCCTGATCTGCTGCGCAGCATGCTGGCGTTCTGGCAGAATCATCCCTCGCTGTCTTATCTGTTTTCCGGCGCGTTCATTGGTCCCACCAGCCAGTATCCGCGTGTCGATGAAGCGCGCATGGATTCCTTGTATGAGCTGGAAATCGCGTTCAGCCAATTGCCCGCCGGTGACTGTCCGCCCTGGCTGGTCGATCGCCTGTTCCGAAACTTGCTGGTGGATATGACCGGCAACACGCATCGCGCGGAGTTCTGCATCGACAAGCTGTATCCGCCGGAAGGCTCCGGGTCTGCGGCTCGGTCTGCTGGAACTGCGAGCCTTCGAAATGGCTCCGCACGTCAGGATGGGGCTTGTGGAGCTGCTGCTGATCCGGGCCTTGGTCGCCATGTTTTGGAAAAAGCCCGTATCGAAGGCAGAATGGTTGCGTTGGGGAACGGCGCTGCACGATCGTTTTCTGCTGCCGCACTTCGTGAAGCAGGATTTCTGCGACGTGCTTGCCGTCTCTTGCGGCGATTCGGCTACGAGTTTGAGCGACGCAGTGGTTCGCTCCGCACTTCGAGTTTCGCTTCCCGGAGATCGGCTCGATCGCCGTGCACGGTATGCAACTGGAGCTGCGGCAAGCGCTTGAGCCTTGGCATGTGCTCGGAGAAGAAGCGAGCTCGGGCGGCACGGTCGCGTAGCGTGGATTCTTCGCTGGAGCGATTGCAGGTGAAGGTCTCAGGCTTGACGGATCGCGCTATGCGGTCGCCTGTAATGGCCGCAGAGTTCCGCTTCATCCGACCGGCAAGCCGGGAGAAGCGGTTGCCGGGGTGCGCTTCCGCGCATGGCAGCCGCCTCCTGCCTGCATCCCACCATTCCCGTGCATTCGCCGCTTGTGTTCGATATTGTCGACCAATGGAATGAGCACTCGATTGGCGGTTGTACCTATCACGTGGCGCATCCAGACGGAAGCTGCGTACAGCACCCGGCCGGTGAACGCTGCCGAAGCGCGAGCGGCGCCGGGCGGAACGCTTCCAGGACTATCGGCCATACGCCCGGCCCGATGACGTTACCGCGACGAAGAGCTCAACCCAGCTTCCCGATGACTTTGGATCTGCGCTGGCCGGCGTCCAGCTGAGAACACTCCGCAAACCGGTGTCATCAAATCGACCTCATGATTTCCGATCTGCTCCAGATCTCGCTGCAGAGATCCGGCCGTCTACGACGAGCTGTCGGCAGACGGTGTCACGCCGCGCCCGCACTGGACTGGATTCATCGAGTCGTTTCAGGCCATCGGTCCCGAAGAGCTGGCGCAGCGCTGGGCGCGCGCCGAGCGGCGCATCCGCGAAAACGGCGTTACCTACAACATCTACGGCGATCCGCTCGGAGCGAATCGCCCGTGGAGAATCGATCTCATCCCGTCTGCTGATTCCCGCCGGACGAGTGGCGATTACATCGAAGCCGGCATCATCCAGCGCGCGCAATTGCTCGAGGCTGTGTTGCCGGATCTTTACGGGCCGCAGAACTCTTGTTCGCCGAAGGCCGCGTTCCCGCCGCTTGCTTTTCGCGAATCCGGCTTTTCTTCGGCCCGCTGGCGGGTATGCCCGTTCCGCGCAGCAGCTATCTGCATCTCCTTGCGGTGGATCTGGCGCGTTCGCCCGATGGCCAATGGTGGGTGCTGGCCGATCGCACGCAGGCGCCCTCGGGCGCGGGCTATGCGCTTGGAGAATCGAACCATCGTCGCGGACGTTCTCCCGGATCTGTTTCGCAATTCGAATGTGCAGCGGCTGGCGCCATTCTTCCGCGCCGCAGCGCGAAGCCTTGATCAGTCTGGCAGGATGCGATCATCCGCGCATCGTGCTGCTCACTCCCGGCCCGCTCAACGAAACCTACTTCGAGCATTCGTATCTGGCCCGCTATCTCGGGTTCACGCTGGTGGAAGGCGCGGATCTGACCGTTCGCGACCGCCGCGTCTATCTGAAGACCGTCGAAGGCTTGCAGCAGGTGGACGTCATTCTGCGCCGCGTGGACGGCGATTTCTGCGATCCGCTGGAGCTGCGCGGCGATTCGTTCCTGGGCGTCGCCGGCCTGGTGGACGCGATCGCGGCCGGCAACGTGAGGGTGGCGAACGCGCTGGGAAGCGGCCTGATCGAAACCGCCGCCATGATGCCGTTCCTGCCGGGCTCGCGCAGACATCTGCTGGGCGAGCGTCTCAAGATGCCTTCCGTCGCGACCTGGTGGTGCGGGCAGGATTACGCGCTCAATTGGGTGCTGGATCATCTGGATCGCAGTGGTCGTCAAACCGGCGTTTCCGTCGCGCGGCATGGAGCCCGTATTCGGGGCGCAGACTCGCGAAAGCCGAAAAGCAGCAACTTTGCCGAGCAACTGCGCGCGCGGCCGTATGAGTATGTCGCGCAGGAGCAAGTGGCGCTCTCCACCGCGCCCGTTTGGGACAGCGGCCGCTTGCATTCCGCGCAGCGTGGTGCTGCGCGACTTATGTGCTGAACACGCGGCAACGGTTGGATTGCCATGCCGGGCGGGCTGGTGCGCGTTGCCGAAGCCGGACGGCCCCGTCGTTTCCATGCAGCGCGGCGGCCATAGCAAGGATGCATGGGTGCTTCTGGGATGGCCCGGTGGACACGTTCAGCATGCTGCGCCCGCGCGATCAGCCGGTGGAATTGCGCCGCGGCTCTGCCGATCTGCCCAGCCGCGTGGCCGACAATCTCTTCTGGCTGGGCCGCTATGCCGAGCGTGCGGAGAATATCGCGCGCCTGCTGCGTACGCTCATTTCGCGGGTCAGGCGCGCCGACTGAGAGCGGAGCTTGCGACTGCCTCATCCGTCTGCATCGGTTGCCTGGATTCGCGCCACAGCAAGCTGCCCAAGAAGAAGCAGCCGTACGCGCTCGAGAACTCGAAGCAGGAACTCATCTCGCTGATGAGCGATCCCAAGCGGCCGGACAGCCTGGCCTGCAACCCTCGCCGAGGTTTATCGGGTCGGGGGAGCGGTGCGCGAGCGGCTTTCTGCCGATATGATCCGGCTCATCGGCCAGCTTACCGAATCCGATCGAAGTTGAAGAGTACATGCTTTTCGTCGAGTATTCGGCTGTGCTGAACGGATGCCTGGAATTGCTCTCGGCGTTCTCGGGCATGGAGCGCGAAAATATCACTCGCGGGCCAGGCTGGCTGTTTATGAGTCTCGGGCGCCGTCTGGAGCGCGCGATCTACTCGGCTAGACAGCTACGGGAGATAACCAAGCCCGCTCAGCGAGACGGATTGGCCGTTCCTGGAATATTTGCTCGAAGTGGCCGACAGTTCCATGACTTACCGCTCGCGCTACTACACGACTCTGCAGCCCGTGGCGGTGCTGGATGTGCTGATGGCGGACGAAACAAATCCGCGCTCGTTGGATTTTCAGATGAGCCATCTCGCCGATCTTTACCAGAAGCTTCCGCGCCACGCCGCCGGCGACACGCTGGCAATGCAAGCACGCGGTCGCCGTTGCTGCGCAGCTTCGACCTGACGACATTGGATTATCCTCTGCCGGGTGCAGCCGGCGCGCATGCGTGATTCCGACCGTCTCGCGCAGCTTAGGCGCTTTATGGGCGAACTTGAAAAGCTGCTGCCTTCCTGGTCGAACAACTTGTCGAACACCTACTTCAGCCACGCTCGCACTTTGCCCATCACCATAGGCGAATGACTTACCAATTGTCCACAAGACCACCTACAAATACAAATATCCGGTGTCGTTCGGAAACCACGTCGGCCTGTCTTGACGCCGCGATCTCTTCCGCATCATCGGTGCACTCGCCATGCGCTGCGCATCGCCCGCCGCCGGCTACCATAGCGAGCGCACCGATTATTTCGGAAACCAGCTCAGTTTATTCACGGTCCAGGAACCGCATAAGCAGTTGGTGGTGGAAGCGCGCAGCGAGGTGACGATCGACGAGCATGCGAGGCAGTGGCCTGCGAGCACGCCTCCATGGGAGGAAGTCGAAGAAGCACTGATCTCACGACTGCAGTCCGGCAGGGCTCGAAGCGTATCAGTTTGTTTTCGAATCGCCGCGCATTCGGCCGAGCGCCGAGTTCGCGGCCTATGCCTTGCAGTCTTTCAAGCCCGGACGGCCGCTTGCCGAGGCGCTGCTCGATCTGACCGCGCGCATCCACAAGGATTTCCGTTTCGATTCGAAGGCGACCAATGTACGCACGCCGACCGAGGAGGTCTTCCGGAAGCGGCGCGGCGTATGCCAGGATTTCGCGCATCTGCAGATTGCTTGTCTGCGCTCGTTGAATCTCGCGGCCCGCTATGTCAGTGGATATCTGCGAACCTATCCGCCTCCCGGCCGGCCAAGGCTGGTGGGGGCCGATGTTTCCCACGCCTGGGTGTCGGCCTATTGTCCGGGCGCTGGATGGCTGGACGTGGACCCGACCAACAACGTGGTGCCTTCGCTACAATCACGTCACGCTGGCATGGGGACGTGATTACGGCGACGTGAGCCCGCTCCGCGGCCTCATTCTGGGCGGCCGCGATCACGCCTTGAAAGTATCCGTGAAAATGACGCCGCTCGACAGACCCGCAGTTTGAGCGCACATAGCGCTCTAGGGGTTAGGATGCATCGCAGACGTTTCTTGCAGTCGATGGGTGCCGGACTCGCGGGATCGCTCTCGTTCAAGCACGCCCTATCACCGCAGCGCAGGGACAAACTTCGCCGCCGGCTGATTATACGCTGCACATCCAGCCCGTTACGGTCGAGCTCTCGCCAAAACACCGCTACAAGACCATCGGCTATAACGGCTCATCGCCTGGGCCGGTCCTCGAGGTTCCCGAAGGAAAGACAATCTCCATTGATGTATTCAATGACACTGACAGCGAGGAACTCGTCCACTGGCACGGTCTGCTGATTCCCTCAGAAGTCGATGGTTCGCGGGAAGAAGGAACGCCCGTCGTCCCACCCCATGGCTGCAAGCGCTATACCTTCACTGCCACACCGGCTGGTACGCGTTGGTATCACACGCATGTCTCTGCGGGACGCGATCTGAACCGCGCCACTTATACCGGGCAGTTCGGATTTTTCTATATCCGGCCGCGAAGCGAGCCCGGCGATTACGATGCCGAATTCTTTCTCGCAACTAAGGAATGGGACCCCTTCTGGACCACTCAAGTCGGCACAGGAGACTCGCTGGACGTCGGCTATAAGCGGTATTCGATCAACGCTCACTCACTGGGATTCGGCGAACCCTTGCGCGTCAAGGAAGGGCAGCGGATCATGCTGCGCATCCTGAACGCCAGCGCCACCCTGCAACGCCGGCTCGCCATTGCAGGCCACCGCTTTCACGTTGTTGCTCTCGACGGCAATCCTGTCCCTGCTCCGCGGGACGTCGAAGTGCTCGAGCTCGGCCCGGGAGAGCGTGTAGATGCGCTGGTCACCATGAATAATCCCGGCGTTTGGATCCTGGGCGCGGCCGATGATCATGATCGAAAAGCCGGCATGGGCGTGGTAGTGGAGTACGCAGGAAAGACCGGCGAGCCGGTATGGCAGCCGGCCAGTACGGCCCCGTTCAACTACACGGTTTTCGGTTCCCAGGGCGAAAACACACCAGCCCCGGCCGAGCCTCTTCCACTCGTTTTTCGAAAGAAGTTCATCAGCTCGCACTGGCAGGATAAGTGGACAGTGAATGGGAAAGAATTTCCGCACACCGATCCGATACGCGTCCATGCCGGAGGGAAATACCGGCTCATCTTCGATAACCAGAGCGATGAAGCGCACCCCATTCACCTGCACCGCCACACGTTCGAGTTGCTAAACATCGGGGGAGCATCTACCCGCGGCGTAAGAAAGGATGTCGTGCTCATCCAGCCCAAGTCTAAGATCGAAGCGGGGCTTTTCGCCAACAACCCCGGACCTACGCTCTTCCATTGCCATAATCAGATGCACATGGATTTCGGTTTCATGACTATGTTCGAGTACATTTAGGCCGTTCGATAGCTCCATACATGCAGCGAGCCCTGGCAAGCGGCCTCCTATCGCGCCTTTCGAAACCTGGTTCTTTTCAGCTGACGGAATCGCTTTTTCTGAGACTTCTCGGATTGGTTTACCTGTCGGCGTTTGCGTCGTTGTGGCCGCAAATCGTCGGGCTGATCGGTTCTCACGGCGTCAGCCCTGCCATGTATTATCTGGATGCCGTCCGTAGAACATATGGCGCCCACCCGCTGTCCATCGTTCCTTCTCTCTTCCTGTTTTATTCCTCCGATAGCGCGTTAACGGCGTTTTGCGCGCTCGGCTGTCTTGCTTCCGTACTGCTGGCTTCGGGAATCGTTTCGCGCCTGGCGTCCATCACTTGCTTCATTCTTTATCTCTCGATAGTCACCATCGGCCAGCCGTTTCTGAACTTCCAATGGGACGCGTTGTTGCTCGAAAGCGGCTTCCTGGCGATCTTCGCGGGAGCGCCATGGCTGGTTTGGGAGTATCGGTTCCTGTTGTTCCGGCTGATGTTCGAATCCGGATACGTCAAGCTTTCCTCGCACGACCCGAACTGGCGGAATCTGCACGCCCTGCGGTTCCATTTCATGACGCAGCCGTTGCCGAATCCCATCGCGTATTACGTGTATCGCGCTCCTGGTTGGTTGCTGGATTTTTCGACCCTGGCGACCTTAGTGATCGAATTCGCAGCGCCTTTCCTGTTGTTCGGTCCCAGACGCGTAAGGCTCGTCGGTGCGAGCTTGCTCATCTTCCTCCAGGTACTGATCCTGTTGACGGGCAATTACGCGTTTTTCAATTACCTGACTATTGCGTTATGTCTTTGGGCCTTTGAAGACAGGGATTTCAGCCCGTTGTCTCGCATTCTGCTATGGCGCTTCCCGCGCTTCGTAATGCCGGGAGCCGCAGGATGGCGGACAGCCGGCAACATCGCCGTGGCATTCATGATGATCCTCGCGGGAGTGCAGCTTCTGGAGACAGTTTCGCCGAGATTCGCGCGGCCCATGGCAGACTGGACCGACTTTGTTGGGCCATTCGAAATCGTCAATAGCTACGGTCTCTTCGCTGTCATGACAACCACCCGGAATGAAATCATCATTGAGGGCTCCGAAGATAACCAGACGTGGCGGGAATATTCGTTCCCCTTC
The DNA here is from genome assembly GCA_963846185.1 of uncultured Acidobacteriaceae bacterium. Lineage (GTDB taxonomy): Bacteria > Acidobacteriota > Terriglobia > Bryobacterales > Bryobacteraceae > Bog-105. The sequence goes on from CAWJVA010000010.1 coordinate 353,902, forward strand.
AAGCCTGGCAACACGCACCGCGGATTGCCCTGGGTTGCTCCGTATCAGCCGAGATTGGATTGGCAGATGTGGTTTGCAGCGTTAGGCCAATACGAATCGAACCCCTGGGTTGCTGCTCTGCTGTATCGGCTCATGACGGGTGAGCGCTCGGTTTTGAAACTCCTCGACCCGGCGCCTTTCCCGAGTCCGCCGCGCTACATGCGCGCCTTGCTTTATCGGTACGATTTCACCACTCCGGCCGAGAGAGCACGAACCGGCGCCGTCTGGGAGCGGCAAGCTGTGGGCGCCTGGTTCGGCCCAGTATCGATCAAAGGTCGTTGAGATAAGCTCGTTCAAGTCATCCGCATATGAGCAGCCCTCGACGAAGACGATTTCTTTCTACGCTCGGCGGTTTGGCCGGATTTATGGCCGGAACCGGTGCCCGCGCCCAGACCGCTGGCGCTGAGAACGCGGGAACCGCCGTGCTCCCTCCCTATGCGCGCGCCCAGAACTATCGCTCACTCAAACAATCGAGTTTCGATCGCACGGGCGGAAACCACGATTTCTGGGAGATCGCCGGCGGCAAATCGCTGGACGTGTTTCAATCCGACGGTCCCGGCATCATCACGCATGTTTGGTTCACCATTGCGCCAAAGAGCGCGAATCATTTGAAGGAGATCGTTCTCCGGATTTATTGGGACGGCAATGCGAAGCCGAGCGTCGAGACACCCGTGGGTGATTTCTTCGGCCTCAATCTGGGCGAGTATTTTCTCTATCAATCCGCCTTTACCAATTGCTCCTCGGTAAAGGCCATGAACTCCTACTTCGCAATGCCGTTTCGGCGTTCGGCCCGGATCACGGTGACGAACGAAAGCACTTTGCCGGTAGACGCCTTCTACTCGAACATCGATTATCAGCTGGTCTCGGCATTACCTTCGGAAGCGCTCTATTTCCACGCCCAGTACCGGCAAGCTGCGCCTAATCGCGCCATGTCGGGCTCGGATAAAAACGTCGATGGGCGAGGCAATTATGTGTTCTTCGAAACTCGAGGCAGCGGTCATGCCATGGGCGTGACGCTGGGTGTTCTGCAGAATGCGGATGGATGGTTCGGCGAAGGCGACGAAATGATTTTTGTCGATAACGATTCGAAGCCGCTGATCAACGGTACCGGAACGGAGGATTACTTCTGCGGCGCCTGGGATTTCGGCGGCCGCAACGGTGCGGTGGCTTTTGCCAATCTCTACAACGGCGCGCCTTACATCGCCCTGCCGGAGCGCGCCGGCGGCCGCTACTGCATGTATCGATGGCACGCCGATAATCCGATCACGTTCCGCCAATCGATGAAGTACACCATCGAGCACGGTCACGCGAACGATCGCGCCGACAATTTCTACTCTGTCGGCTACTGGTACCAGAGCGAGCCGTACACGGATTTTCCGCCGCTTCCGCCAGCGAATGAGCGCATCCCGGCGCTGCACATTGGCTGATGTACCTGTTTCATATCTTCCGCTCGTTCCTGCCGATGCGGAACCCGATCGGCTTTGGAGCGAGTGATTTCGTGGTGCTGGCGATCGCCGGCCTTCTATGCGTTCTGATTGTTGCGCAAGCATGGGTCAAGCCGTGGATCCCCAAAATTGCGAAACGAACTTCGCTGTCCATGGGACTGCTGTTCGCGATGCCGATTCTGTTGCGGCTTGTGCTGCTTCCGCACTGTCCGGTTCCGGTCGGCACTGGAGCGGACGATTTCAGTTACCTGCTGCTGGGCGACACACTCCGGCATTTCCGCCTGGCGAATCCGGCGCATCTGCTGCACCAGTTCTTTGAGCAAGTTTTTGTTCTGCAGCAGCCAACCTACGCATCCATCTACCCGCTTGGGCAGGGGCTCGCGCTTGCGTTCGGCAAACTTCTGGTAGGGAGCTATTGGGCCGGCGTTCTGCTGTCGGCCGGGGCTTTCTGCGCGCTCTGCTACTGGATGTTACGTGGCTGGGTCGCGCCGGTGTGGGCGTTGGTGGGTGGCGTTCTCGCAGTCATCCAGTTTGGGGTATTGAACCCATGGGTGAACAGCTACTGGGGAGGCATGGTGTCCGCGAGTGCCGGATGCCTGGTCTTTGGAGCGCTGCCCCGGATGCGCGAGCCCCCCATTTTACGAAACGAACTTCTGCTCGGGCTGGGGCTCGGTCTGCAGATACTGACCCGCCCGTTCGAAGCCCTTTTTCTGATCGCGGCGGCCGCCGCCTACATCTTATTCACTTTTCGAAGGGCTTTTTTTGTCCCTTCGATGGTTGTACTTGCCGCCCTCGGCGTCACTTTGCTTCAGAACAAAGCCGTCACGAACAGTTGGACGACCATGCCGTACATGCTCAGCAGGTATCAGTATGGCGTTCCGGCTACGTTCACGTTTCAACCGAACGCGGCGCCGCACCTGCCGCTGACTCCCGAACAGGAACTCGATTATCGCGCCCAGGCGGCGATTCACGGTCCGGGGATCGATACGGTTTCTTCGTATCTTGGCCGGCTTGCCTACCGCTTCCGGTATTTGCGTTTCTTTCTCCTTCCACCCCTCTACCTGGCTCTGGTTGGGTTCGTTTCGCATTTTCGGCGGCGGCAGTGCGCGTGGGTGTTGGCGACGATCGGCTTGTTCGTTCTCGGGACAAACTTTTATCCGTATTTTTTCCCTCACTACCTCGCGGCGGTGACCTGCCTGTTTGTTCTCGTCACGGTTCAGGGACTCGCGAACCTGAATGCGACATTGAGGCAGCCGGTGGTGCTTTTGTGCGGTGTCTCGTTTCTCTTCTGGTTCGGTGTCTATCTGAGCGGAAGTCCGGAGCTGATGGCCGTGACCGGTTATCAGACCTGGAATTACGTGAATTTCGGCGACCCACAAGGCAGAATCGCCGTACAAGAAACGCTCGCCCGACAATCCGGACAGCAGCTCGTTTTCGTTCAGTATTCGTCGGCGCATCAGTTCGCAGAATGGGTCCACAATGCCGCGGATATCGATTCCGCACAGATTGTTTGGGCGAATGATTTAGGCTCCTCCGAGAACGAAAAGCTGCTGCAATATTTTCCTGATCGCAAGGCATGGTTGCTGCAGCCGGACCTGCACCCGCCGGCATTGAATCCTTATCCAAGCAGCTCCGGCGCCTTCGTCTCAGTACACTGAACGTATCCCGCTTTCCTCGGCTCGCAGAGGCGAGCTAACCGCAACATGCTATCGGTGCGTTTGTCCATCTTGATACCCGTGTATAACGAAGCGAACTCAATCGCCGCCGTGCTCGAGCGCGTCGTCAGTGCACCTGCAGCCTACTTCCGGGCTGAGAAGATTGAGGCCGATCTCATTGTCGTGGACGACGGTTCAGATGACGATTCGTATACGGCCGTGCAGGAGTTCTCTCGCGCGCATGCCAATGTGCCGCTCCGCCTCATAAAGCACAAGACGAATGCCGGAAAGGGGGCTGCGATTCGAACCGCGCTGGCTCACGCCAATAGCGATTTCTGCATCATTCAGGACGCCGATTTCGAGTATGATCCGGCGGAATACCCGAAACTGCTGCGGCCGCTGCTGTCGGGCGAAGCGGACCTCGTTCTGGGATCCCGCACAATCCACACGACAGAGCGGCGCCCGTTCGGCTTCTGGGAGGCAGCCGCCAACCGAGCCATTACTTCCCTTGCAGGCATGGCCGCGGGACTTGACATTTCTGACGTGGAGACCGGTTTCAAAGCGTTCCGCACATCGCTAGCCCAAACCGTTCCCTTGCACAGCAGAGGTTTCGGGCTCGATCCGGAGCTGGTTGTCCAATTGGCGAAGCGTCACGCGCGAGTTGTGGAGGTGCCTGTTTCATACCATGGGCGGTCGCGCGAAGAAGGCAAGAAGTTAGGACCGCTGGACGGGTTTAAGGCCCTTGCGGCGATCTTTCGGGCACGCTTCGTGAGCCGAGCTCATAGTGACCCCGCGACCGACATGCTGGTGGCCATGGCAAGTGCGAAACGATTCAACCGATGGATGGCCGATGTGGTCGCTGGTTGGATTACGGGCGAGGTGTTGGAGCTTGGCGCCGGCATCGGTAACTTGACCGTGCTGCTTTCATCTGGCCCCCACCGCTATACGGCGACGGACTCCGATGCTGAATCGCTTTATGAATTAAAATCGCGTGCTCAGCACCGGCCGAACCTGAAGCTGGCACTTTGCGACTTCTCCCGGCCCGAGCATGTGGCGCGCTTCCGTAACAGCGCTGACACGGTGGTTTGTTTGAATGTCCTGGAGCATCTTGCGGACGATGCCGCGGGCCTTCAAAACATTCGTGCGTGCCTGCGCCCGGGCGGAACAGCGATCATTCTCGTACCTCAGGATCCGGAACTTTTCGGAAGTATGGATGAAGTTCTTCACCACAAACGGCGCTATACGGCCGATGAGCTGCAAGCGAAGATCTCGGCGGCCGGATTCCGTCTCGTCGAATTGATCCACTTCAATCACGTGACCTGGCCCGGCTGGTATTTGAACAGCCGCCTGCTCCGCCGCCGCACGCTCAGCCGTCTGCAATTGCGCATCTTCGATTTGCTCGTTCCGCTGTGGCGCAAGGTGGACAATCGCCTACCCTGGCCGGCTACTTCGCTGATAGCGATCGGCATCGCGGAGTAGGGATGATGCCGGTTCAGCTGCTCTATGCCTCCTGAAAGCGCAGTCGGGTTTGCTCCGGCTGACTGGCTGCTGGCGTTTCTCACCGTACTGCTCGCATCCGCCGCGTTGGCGTGGCGACCGTCAGTGCAAAGGCGATTCGATGCACTCGCGCATCGGCCGCGCACCTGTTTCGTGCTGCTCTTTGCGCTGCCTGTTGTCTTGCGCTTATTGTTGCTGCCGCATCATCCGGTTCCCGTGCCGGAAATCTACGACGAATTCAGCCATCTCCTGCTGGCCGATACGCTGCTGCATGGCAGGCTGGCCAACCCGCCGCATCCGCTGCATCAGTTTTTCGAAACGTTCTTCGTTCTGCAGCAGCCGACCTACAGCTCGATATATCCGCTGGGACAAGGCCTGCTGCTAGCGTTCGGCAAGGCAGTATTCGGCGTGCCATGGGCCGGCGTTGTGCTGATCACAGGCGCGTTCTGTGCAGCTTGCTATTGGATGCTTCGCGGTTGGGTTACACCAGATTGGGCTCTCTTGGGGGGAATCATCGGCGTCATGGAGTTTGGCCCGCTCTGCCAGTGGATGAACTCTTATTGGGGCGGGGCATTTGCCGCAACGGGCGGGTGCCTGATTTTCGGCGCGCTTCCCCGATTGCGATTTTACTGGCGGCCTCGCGACGCGATTGTTTTGGGGGTCGGGTTTGGAATGCACATGCTGGCGCGTCAGTTTGAGTCTTTGCTCCTGCTTCTCGCCATCCTGATGTTCTTCCTCCCCGAACTTCGAACCGCTGGGGGCAGAGGAAAAGTTGTTCGTTCCACCGCAATCGCGCTCTGCACGGTGCTACCCGTCGGGCTTTTGATTCTCTTACAGAACCATGCCGTAACCCACAGTTGGTCCACTTTGCCCGAGCAGTTGAGCCAGTACGAATACGGCGTCCCAACATCTCTAACCATTCAGCCGGCTCCTATTCCTCACCTGCCGCTCACTCCGCAGCAGGAACTGGATTATCGGGCGCAATCTCTGATGCATGGTCCGGGAACGGATACGCTCTCAAAATTTCTGCTCCGCCTGGAGTATCGCGTCCGGTATTACCGCTTCTTTTTTCTTCCGCCTCTTTACATAGCGGCGATTGCTTTCCTGTTTGCGCTGCGCGGCCGCGGTCGGCTTTGGATCTTTTTCACGCTGCTGATATTCGCGCTTGGCACAAATCTCTTTCCCTATTTGCTGCTGCACTACCTCGCCGCGGTGACGTGTCTGTTCGTGCTGGTGACTGTTATCGGTCTGCGCCAGCTCGGACACATTCACGTCCGTGGCTCACAAATAGGCCACGATATCGTGCGCGTCCTGGTCGTGCTCTCCGCCGGCGAATTTTTGTCGTGGTACGCGCTCCACCTCTTTGAGACTCCAGCCTCCTATTCCGTTTTGCAATTTGAGACTTGGGATTCGATCAATCACGACAAACCAGACCGGCGGCAGCAAGTGAAGGCGCAACTGGACGCCATTCCCGGAGACTTGCTGGTTTTCGTCCGTTACACTCCGCGCCACATCTATCAGGATGAATGGGTCTGGAACAGCGCGGATATCGATGGCTCGCGCGTGGTGTACGCTCGCGATCTAGGCGCGGACGAGAACAAGAAGCTGATTCGTTATTACCCGAAGCGCAAGATCCTGCTGTTAGAGCCTGACCTGTACCCTGCGAAGCTCTCGGATTACAGTTCTCATTCGTAGCGTAATGCCGTGACCGGATCGACTCGCGTTGCGCGCAACGCAGGGATGAACGTCGCGCATAAAGTAACAGCAAGCAAGCATGCCACTACTGCTGCTATTGCCGGCAAGTCCAACGCGCTTACGCCGAAAAGCATACTCGCGATCATGCGCTCCACCAAGAAGGAGAGGACAATGCCCGCGGCCAACCCGATCATCGCAGGCGAGATCCCTTGCCAGAGCACCATTGTGCCGATATCGGCGCGCTGTGCCCCGAGAGTCATGCGAATTCCGATCTCGCTTGTCCGTTGCGCAACGGAATATGAAACAACGCCGTAGATCCCAATGCTTGCTAGCAACAGCGCTGAAATTGCAAACAACAGGATCAACTGCATTTGAAACCTCCGCTGTGCGACCGAATCGTCCAGCAGCTCCTCCATGGTTTGGAAGTGTACGGGCATCTGCGGATCCAGTTCCCGCAGTACTTTGCGGATTTCCGCCGCCGCCACAGCCTGGCTCAGCGTGGTCTTGACCGTTAGCGTCGAACTGCCCCAGGTCTTGACCCACTCGGGTACATACACGGTCGGGGAAGGCGGAGAATTGAGACTCGCCCCTTTCACATCCCCCACCACGCCGAGCACGGTCAGCATCGGGCGCTCGTCGCCTCCCATGCGAAATCGCTTCCCGATCGCATCCTGACGCGGCCAAAGCTTAGCGGCAGCCGAAGAAGAGATGACCGCGACATTGTGTTTCTCGTCCGTTTCCGCAAACACTCGTCCGCGTTTGAGCGCAATGCCTAAAGTGCGGAAATAACCGGGGCTGACGCGCCGGATATCAGCCAGCGGGCGCTGCATCATGGGCAGATTCGAACCTTCTACCTGGATAATATTGTTACCGCCCTCACCGCTTAGCGGTAATTGACTCACAGTTCCCGCTGAATCGATGCCGGGCAGCGACCGCACGCGCTCCAGGACCTGCTTGACGAATTGCGTTTTTTTCTCGTCTGTCGGGTAACGCGTCTCAGGGAGGGTCAGTTCAGTAGTGAGGACACGCTTCACATCGAAGCCTTTGTCCACGTTCAGCAGATTTACGAAACTGTGAAGAAGCAATGCGCCGGTAAGAAGCGAGGCGACGCTCAAACAGACCTCGATGCCGACCAGCGATGAGCGGATTCGGCCCGAGGTCTTCCCGGTAGTTGCGCCACGCCCTCCACTTTTCATCGCTTCCTGCGGATCGCGGCGTGCAGACGCCAATGCGGGAAGAACGCCAAAAAGGAGACCGCATAAAATCGAGAGAGCCGCCGTGAAAAGCAGCACGCTGCCATCAAGCTGCACTTCGTCCAGACGTGGCACGTCCACGGGCGCGTGCGAAACGATCACCCGCATGATGACGTAAGCAATCGCGATCCCGAGTGCGCCGCCCGTTATGGCAAGCGCCAGGCTTTCCACGATGGTCTGGCCAACAAGCCGGGTGGCACTCGCGCCGAGTGCCGTGCGAATCGCCATCTCGCGGCTGCGTACGGTCGACTTCACCAGCAGCAGATTGGCAATGTTCACGCATGCGATAAGCAGCATGCCTCCAACGGCCATTAAAACCAGCTGCAGCCCGCTTTGAGAGCGGCCGCTGATCTGCTGCTGAAGCGGTACGAGGTGCGCGCGCAGATCGGCCTTTTCGGGCAGTTTACGCGCAATGTTGCTTTGTACGGCATTGAGTTCAGCGAGCGCTCTTTCGGGCGACACGCCGGGTTTGAGTCGTGCAATACACGCATAATTGAAATCGCCCATGTCGTCCAGTTCGTCTTTGCGAAGCGCAAAAGGCCGCCAGACTTCAGGGCGGTCTTCATCCACTTTCATCGCGTATAGATCCGAAAGTTTCGGGAACCGGAATTTCGCGGGCAGAACGCCGATCACTTCATACGGCTTTCCGTCCAAAATGAGCTTGCGTCCGAGGACGTGCGGATCTCCCGCGAGCCGCCCCTGCCAGAGCTCGTAATTAATGATGACCTCATGTTCGTGTCCGGGCTGATCTTCATCTGGACGAAAGTTTCGCCCGATTTGCGGTTGAATTCCGAGCATCCCGAACAGGTTCGCGGATACGCGCGCCGATGGTATACGAACTGGCTCGCCTGAACCGGTGAGGTCGAGGGTTGATCCGCTTAGCATGGCGACCGAGTCGAAGGCTTGAACGTTCTTCCGCCACTCGAGAAAGTGCATCGCATTTACCGGCAGCAGAGGCGGCGCCGAGGGAAAGCTGGGCACGGCTTCGTGAACCGCGTAGAGGCGGCCCGGATCGCGATAGGCAAGCGGACGCAGAATCACATGATCGACGACGCTGAAGATGGCGGTGTTCGCTCCGATCCCCAGCGCCAGGGTTGCAATCGCAATCGCGCTGAAGCCTGGATTTTTTCGCAGCATGCGGCCGGTAAACCGCAAATCGGACCAGAATGCGTCCAGCATGCCTGATAGATACGAGTGTTCATTCCCGGAAGTTCATTTTTGGGCTCTAGCGGCAAGTATTCAGTCATAGACTCCATGCACATACCATTTCCCGCTGGGTGTGTCCTGGTAGATGCGGTACAAGCCGCCGTCATCCAGTGCGACATCCCATTCCTCGCGACTCCAGGCGGTGCTGGTCCACCATTCGCCTGATGTTTTCCACGGGCCTGCGGACTGCATTACGCGACCTTTCACCAGCGAAGCGGCCACATGCTTCGGCGCATATTCAATGACACGAACACGCGCTTGGAGCGCCGGCCGGAACAAGCGCATGGCCAGCCGCAGTGTCTCTGTGGCGCGCTGCTCTTCAGAGGGGCCATCGTCCGCCGGCAGAGCCGTCATTTCGAAGGCATCCGGGCGGTGCGTGTTTAGCAGCATGGGCGTACCGACATTTTCTTTGCCCACCATGCCGCCAATGCGCGCGAGCGTCAACTGCAGCTTATCGGGTTGCGGCGTGGCGGGCAGGAACATGCCGCCTTGAATGCGTTTGGGCGCAGCAGGCTGGATGTGCAACGAAAATGTGTTCACGGGTGCGCCAGGAGGATGGCGTTCCAGGTGAAGCTGCAGCAGTTTGAGAATGGTAGGGCTGTCATTCAGTGGCACGGGAAATTCGAGCGTGCAGCGATAAGCAGGCTGCCCTTCCATTTCGAACTCCGCTGTTAACGATCGCGCGGCTCTCGATTGTGAGCGCAACCGGGCGCATAGATCCGTCAGCACCCGCGCCAGCAGAAACAGCAGCGGTTCGAGCAGCTCGAGGGAGTGCTCGAGCGACACCTGTTCCGTGTAGCTCGTTTCGGGTTTCGGGATGCGCAGCGGCCTTTGTATCTCGCCCCGCGCCAGTTTGAGCAAGTACAGGCCAGCCTTGCCCAACCGCTCCGATACACCGCGTTCTGGCAGGGCCGCCAGATCTTCGCAGGTTTTCAAGCCCCAGCGCTGGAGCACGTCGAGGAGCGCGGGATCGACCGGGATATCATGCCCGAACAGTACGGTCATCGGCAGCGGCGCCAACTTGAGATGCTCCTCGCCCGGCGTCACTAGCGTGACACCAATCAAATTGCGCGCCAGAAGAATGGCAGCATCAGGATTTGAAGCAATGGCCAGGCTGGCTTGCATCTCGTGTTCGTGTCCGGTACGGCAGATCTCGGAAGCAATCTGATACGGCGAGCCGATCAGCTTTCGCAGCGGGGCGATCGAGAAAACAACGGTGTCGTCCGCCACGCGCTCGACCTCAGGCGAAAACTGCAATGCCAGATCCATTAAGGATTCAGGGGCCGCGGTAGCGGCGAGATGAAGACACGCGTACATATCAAGCGGCCGTATGGAGGAACAAAGATTCGGGGCGAATGGCTGCTACTTTCTCTTGCGTCGCGTATGCTTCGAGGCCGCGCAACAGCCGGGCGGGCGCTTTGCCGGACCAATGAAAGGCTTTCTGCCTTGTTTCGATTTTGTGGCGGGCGCACGATCTGGCTTGCGGAGTTTCGGCGCATAGCAGCAGGATGGTGGCAGAATTTTCCACCGCACGGCGGAAACGGTACCAATACGAAAGCGGAATGCGATTCAGCGCCCGCACCGGTGCTTCCGATAAATCGAGCAAAATGACGCCGAAGCCGCCGGCATGCAGAAGAAGATCCGCGGCGCGCATAGCGTGCTCGGCATTCCCCTGACAACGGACCCAGACGATTTTTTCCAAACGAACTTCGGCGGCAGCGGCGGAGGCCGGGTGGAAGCTGTCGTTCAGATCGACTACTGCGCAGATTTCGCCGCGCCGGGTGGCCTCGGCGAGAATGTGCAGGCACAGCGAAAGGCGGCCCGACGACCGTCTGCCGTAAATTTCGGCAATTCCGCCGCGCTGCAGGCCGCCCGGCAGAACAGATTGAAGGCCAAGGACTTGAAGAGGCTCAAAGGCTGCTTGTGGAGGACATGCCTGAATTTCCGAGGCAACTTTCCACTGGTTGCCGGCGGGCAGCGTCGCGTGCCTGTTCGCCATTTATTCGCCTAAAAGCATTGTCTGGCAATGTTGCGTTCGGAAGCAAGAGTGTTCTTTTACATGATTACTTGTATCGTGTTACGATATAGATATGTCAGAACCTGCTACAGCCTTAGCCCATGACATTTCACATGCCGGCTTTCAACAACTTGCTCAATTTCGCTACTGCATCCGCCAGTTTGTACATTTCAGCGAACAGGCGGCACGCGCCCACGGCATTGAACCCCAGCAATATCAATTACTGCTTACTATCAAGGGTCTGCCGCCCGAGACACTTCCCACAGTCACGGTGCTATCGCACCGCATGTGCCTGCGCCACCACAGCACGGTAGAACTGATCAACCGCATGGAACAGCGCGGCGCCGTGGTCCGGCGCCCCAGCGACCGCGACCGGCGGGAGGTTTTGATTGAATTGACACCCCAGGGAGAAGAGATCCTGCAGAAGCTTGCACTGGTGCACTGGCAGGAGCTGCAGACCTCCGGACCGGCTTTGTCGCAAGCCTTGCAGGCCATTGTGAATCGCAGTTTTCTGAACGGCGATGGCGGAGGAATGCATGGTTGAGGCTCCGCCCGAGCACCTCAAAACCAAATCAAAAGCAAAATCGGCAAACGAACTCGGAGATTTCACAACCACTGCCAGAGTCATTCCGATTTCTGTATTAGCAATTGTCATTGGGTTGATGGCTTCCTGGGTTGCGTGGTTACTCTTGAAGCTGATCGGGCTATTCACGAACCTTTTCTACTACCAACGTATTGATACGGCGCTGACTTCACCGGCCGGCAATCACCTTGGCGTATTCTCGATCGCGGTACCCGTCATCGGGTCGTTGATTGTCGGACTGATGGCGCGCTATGGATCTGAACGCATTCGCGGGCACGGGATACCCGAGGCGATTGAATCGATTTTGATGAACGGCAGCCGGGTCCATCCCCGCCTGGCCATTCTGAAACCCCTCTCGGCGGCGATTTCTATCGGATCGGGCGGCCCGTTCGGGGCCGAAGGTCCGATCATCATGACTGGAGGCGCGTTCGGCTCGCTGATCGCGCAATTCTTTCATCTCACTAGCGCAGAGCGCAAGACGCTCTTAGTAGCAGGGGCAGCGGCAGGCATGTCGGCCACCTTCGCAGCACCATTGTCAGCCACATTACTTGCGGTGGAGTTGCTGCTGTTTGAATGGAAACCGCGAAGCGCCATTCCGGTAGCGCTGGCCAGTGCAACAGCGGGCGCAGCCAGGCGATATATTCTCGGCCTCGGCCCGCTGTTTCCAACTCCGGCGCACCCTGTCTTCATTGGACCGGAGGGGCTGATGGGCTGCGTGATTGTGGGAGTGGCAGCAGGAGCTGCTTTCGGCACTACTGACGGTGGGTGTCTATGCAGCCGAAGACTTATTTCAAAAATTACCCATTCACTGGATGTGGTGGCCGGCGATTGGCGGTGTATTTGTCGGCATTGGCGGCCTCATCTTTCCACATGCGCTGGGAGTAGGGTACGACACGATTGCAGTGCTTCTGCAGGGCAACACCCCGCTCCATTTTCTGCTGGGAGTACTGATCGTCAAATCACTGATCTGGATCATCTCGCTCGGATCGGGAACTTCCGGTGGCGTCCTCGCCCCGCTGTTGATGATGGGCGCAGCGCTCGGGGGACTTGCGGGACTCTTCTTACCCCACTTTGGGCTGGGCTTCTGGCCGATGGTCAGCATGGGGGCAATTCTAGGTGGCACCATGCGCTCACCCTTCACCGGAATTGTGTTTTCGATGGAATTGACGCATGACTTCAACATGCTGCTGCCGTTACTGGTGGCCTGCTTTCTGGCGCACACCTTCACAGTGCTGACATTAAAGCGGTCGATTTTGACGGAGAAGATTTCGCGCCGGGGGTATCATCTCAGCCGGGAATATGCACTCGATCCGCTCGAAATCCTCTTTGTTCGCGAAGTAATGCGCACAAACGTAGTGGCCCTGCCTGCCAATGCGACTCTCAAACAAGCTTGTGAACTGGTACGGCCAGAAGAGAAGCCGCGAGGGCAGCACCTATTTCCCATCGTGGACGATCAACGGCACGTTCTTGCCGTGGTGAGCCGGAACCATCTTATGAATGTGCTGGAAGAGCAGGGCGACCGCGAATTGCTTCGCGAAAGCGCCGTGCACCGGCCCGTTGTTGCTTACGCGGACGAACCGCTGCGCGCAGTTGTTTACCGCATGGTGGAATCCGGCTTTACACGTATGCCGGTGGTGGCAGGTGAGAGCGATAACCGGTTGCTCGGAATGGTTTCGTTAAAGGACCTGCTGCAAGCTCGCAGCCGGAATCTGGAAGAAGAACGCGCCCGCGAACGTGTGCTGAAGCTCAGGATGCCGATCACCCGGCGCATACCGGCGCGGACGCATTAGCGGCGAGCGCAGAATTGAGGCGAGCGCGTCAACAGGCGCGTTTGACTTCGGAAAAATAAAACGGGCCGGGTGTCCTGTACCCGGCCCGCTGTGTCATCTGCCTACTTCTTTGAGGACTTACCGGCAGAAACCGTTTTAGCCATCTCGGCATGAGTGCTGGCTGCCATGACCGCCGGCGAGATCCGGAAATCCTCGCCCATCATGTTGGCCATGGTATGGACTTCGAGCCCTTCTGCTTCCTTGGTGAACAGCAGCTTGCCCTGATTCGCGTCGAAGTCGGCCTGGACCCAGTCGCCCTGCACAACCTGGTGAGTGGCCATGAGGTTTGAAAGCGGATGAACCAGGTAACGTTCGATCGCCCGTTTCAGGTGGCGCGCGCCGTACTTGACGTCCGTGCCTTCGTTCAGCAAGAAGTTCTTCCCACTATCAGAGACCGTAAACACGAAGCATTTTTCGGCCGGCGAGGTCAGGATGCGCTGCTGGACCTGCCCCAACTCGAGATCGAGGATGCGGCGCAGCTCCGGCTCGCCGAGGGGCTTGAAAACGACCACTTTGTCGATCCGGTTCATAAACTCCGGCGTGAACTTGCGGCGCGCGGCTTCGACACCCGTTTTGGCCATCTTCTTGTCGAGATCTCCATTGACCTCAACAGCTTGCTTGGCGGACATGGCGCGCTGGAAGCCGAGTTTCGGGCTGACCAGGGCGCTCATCTCGCTTGCGCCAAGGTTGCTGGTCATGAAAATCATGGCGCGCGAGAAATCAACCTTGCGGTTGTCACCGAGCGTCAGCGTTGCTTTATCCAGGATGCCGAGCAGAAGGTTCCAGAGCGCATCGCTCGCCTTCTCGATTTCATCGAACAGAATGAAGCTCAGCTTCATGCTATCGGTGTGGTACTGGTTAATGACTTCCTGGCTCAGCAGCGGGTGCGTTTCACGGTGACCCAGATATCCGGGAGGTGAACCGATCAGTTTCGCGATCTCGTGGCTGTGCTGAAACTCGGCACAATCGATTTTGATGACGGCGCGGGGATTCTGCAGCAACGCTTCAGCGGTTGCTTCTACCGTTCTGGTCTTTCCCGAACCAGTCGGACCCAAAAAAAGAAAATTGCCCACAGGGCGTCCCGGTGCAGAAAGACCGGTAAGATGCATCTGGTAGATATTGACAATCTGCTCGACAGCTTCGTCCTGGCCAACGACGAGCTTGAGCAGCCTCTTTTCGAGGCCTTCTGCATCCTTGCCTGTTCGGCTTGGGTCAAGTACTTTGCGGAGCCGGCTCATAATAGTTCCTTCTTTCTGTACACCCGCCGGGCAATAAGTCCTGCCAGCATCCTGGCCCGGCGTCTAAATTTTGTTGGCCTACGCACAACTCGGAGCAAACAAGGTGCCAAAGCCCGCCAAGCTGCTTCCTACTTCCTTTCATCGTCAGAGCTTCGTTTTTCATCCAGTGGTCGCTGGGCTTTTTTCTTCTCGGAATATTCCTGTTCAGCTCTTCTGAGGACGGGAAGGCCTCACTTCCACACGACTAATCAACGTTCTTGCAGGCATCCGCAAAATATCGATCACTATCTCCGCGATATCTTCGGGAGCTATCTTCCAAGGCGATTTCTTCTCTCCTGGGCCTCCAAATTCGGTATCTACACTGCCAGGCATGATGTAACTCACGCGCACGTTATCGTTCCGGTGATCAAGCATGGTCGCTTCGGTCAAGCCATTCAGGCCGAATTTCGAAGCGTTATAGGCAGCGCCGCCGGCAAACGGATTACGCCCGGCGAGGCTGCTGATGTTGATAATCGAACCTCCCTTGCTGCGTTCGAAGCATCGGATCGCCGCGCGGCTGCAATAAAATGCGCCAGACAGGTTAGTGCCGATAACCTGGTTCCACTCGGCTACGGTAAGTTCCGCGGTCGAACGGAAGATACCGAGCCCGGCGTTGTTTACCAAAATGTCCAGTCCGTCGAGTTCTTTATCCACAAATTGGAATAAAGCGGTGACCTGATTGCTGTCTGAGACGTCGGCGATAAGACCGGCAACGCGGCGTTGGGGAGCAGCTTTGCGCAAGCTATCGAGAGCGGCGTCGAGACTATCTCTGCTACGGCCGCAGATAACAACATCTGCACCCGAAGCAAGCAAAGCATGAGCGATTGCCAGCCCTATTCCTCTAGAGCCGCCCGTAACGAGTGCTCTCTTACCGGTCAAGGAATCGCCCATGAAGGTTCCTTAAACTCCTCTACTGTCACTAACTGTTGACTGGTGCTTTGGCACCACCACACTAGTCGAGATCGACCCCCGGCGGAAGACGTATGCGGAAGCACACTCCGCCTATACTGGAGAGAGTCCCTCATATGAGCGTCATCTGGCTGCGCACCGCCGCCGCGCTGTACGCGTGCGGACTCCTGTACGCGCTGATTTATCTCTTCAGGAAGAACACGCGCCTATTCCTTCCAGCGATGGTCGCCTTCGGGGCTGGAACGGTCTTCCATCTCGTATCCATCGTGGAGCTTTGGGTGGAGACAGGCCACCTTCCGCTCGCAAACTTCTACGAAACGAGTTCGCTCTGCGCCTTCTTGATAGCTGTACTTTTTCTGATAGGTTACACCTATTACCGCATAGCCATCTTCGGCATATGCATTTTTCCACTGGTTTTTTTCATGACTCTCATCGGCGCGACCGAATTTCCGGTTGCGCCATGGAGTAGCGCGGACATACGGAACGATTGGCTGATCGTACACATCGCGACGGTCCTGATAGGTTACGCAACTTTAACCTTTGCGGCAGTTGCTTCCGTTTACTACCTGCTGCAAGAGCGCCAGTTGAAGCGGAAAGAGGTGATGCCGTCGGCTAACCGGCTGCCGCCGCTTGCGACACTTGATCGCATCATTAACTTATCCATGAATACCGGATTTGTCTTTATAACTATCGGAACGATCACCGGTGTTATATGGGCATTTATCGAAGACGGGACGAACTGGATCGGCAATCCGAAGATTGCATTTTTCCTGTTCACCTGGGCGTTCTATCTTGCCATGATATTTCTGCGCATCTCGGCCGGCTGGCGGGGGCGGCGCATCGCATGGCTGGCGGTCAGCGTTCTTGGGTGTTCGCTGGTCACGTGGGTGACGCATATGGGATTGCGGGGCTTCTGGCTGCGATGAGACTCGCGTTGGCCGGCTTGAATCACCGGACCGCTCCGGTCCAGATCCGCGAAAAGCTTGCTTTCCGCATGGATGAGATTCCGGCTGCGCTGGTGCGGATGCAGGAGCGTGGCGCCAAAGAAGCGCTGATCCTATCGACTTGTAATCGCGTCGAGATCACGGCGGCTCTGGAAGATGCCACTCCGGCGGAATCGCTGTTCGATACGGTGCTCGATCTGCGGACTGGACTCTCGTCTGAATCGGTTCGCCCACACGTTTATGTTTACGAGAACCGGGATGCCATCCGGCATCTATTTCGAGTTGCCGGCAGCCTGGACTCGATGATTGTAGGCGAGCCGCAAATCTTAGGGCAGCT
The DNA here is from genome assembly GCA_963846185.1 of uncultured Acidobacteriaceae bacterium. Classification (GTDB taxonomy): domain Bacteria; phylum Acidobacteriota; class Terriglobia; order Bryobacterales; family Bryobacteraceae; genus Bog-105. The sequence goes on from CAWJVA010000010.1 coordinate 370,588, forward strand.
CAAGCAAGCCTATGCGCAGGCGCGGGATCATGGTGCGGTGGGGAGCGTTCTCGAGACGCTGATCACGCGCGCGCTGCATGTCGCCAAGCGAATCCGCTCCGAGACCGAGATCGGGCATAACGCGGTTTCGGTGAGTTATGCCGCGGTGGAACTAGCGCGAGAGATCTTCGGTTCTTTGACCAAGAAGCGCGTGCTCATAGTGGGCGCGGGCAAGATGTCGGAAGGAACAGCGCGGCATCTGCTGCGTGGCGGGGCGAGCGAGATCTTCATTACGAACCGCACCGAAGACCGCGCACAAGAGATGGCGGGCTTATTCCACGGCCAGGTGATCCCTTACGAATCATTCCCGCATCGCCTGGCCGAGATGGACATTGTCATCACATCCTCCTCCGCGCCGGGTTTTGTGCTCACGCGCGAAATGGTCCGGCGCTCGATTGAGGCTCGCAAGCACCAGCCGGTGTTCCTGATCGATATTGCCGTTCCCAGGAACATCGACCCGTTCGTCCAGGAGCTGGAGCACGCCTTTCTGTACGACATCGACGATCTGCAGCGCCTGACCGACAAAAATCTGCAGATGCGCCGCGAAGTGGCTGAGCAGGCCGAGGCAATTGTCCAGGAGGAAGTCGAAAGAATAGAGGCGCGGCTGCGAGAGCGCGATGTAGTTCCGACAATCGTCAGCCTTCAGGAGCAGCTTGAACTGATCCGCAAGGAGGGGCTGGCACGCTACCGGGGACGGCTGGGGAACCTGACGAGCGAGCAGGAGCAGGCGTTGGAAGCGCTGACCCGCGCGATTGTGAACAAGATTGCGCATGGACCGATCTCCGAGATGCGCCGCCAGGCGGCCGACAAGACGGGCGAGGAGCGTCGCGAAGCCGAGTTTGTGAGCGTGGTCCGCCGCATGTTCCGGCTTCGCTAACGAAGAACGGCGGAATGACATCTCTTCTCACCAAGAACCTGGTGATCGGGTCGCGTGGCTCGGAACTGGCGCTCTGGCAGGCGCGGCACATCGCTGCCCAGCTCCAGACGGCAGGCATTCGGAGCCGGATCGAGATCATCAAGACCACCGGCGATCATTTGCAGACCGCATCCTTGATGCAGGCGGGCGGCAAGGGTCTTTTCACGAAAGAGATTGAAGAAGCGCTGCTGGCCGGGACAATTGACCTGGCCGTGCACAGCTTAAAAGACCTGCCAACTGAGCTGCCGGAAGGACTCGTGATCGCAGCCATTCCCGAGCGGGAAGATCCGCGAGATGCGATGGTGGGCTGCAAACTGGACGAGTTGCCGCGAGGCGCACGCGTGGGCACCAGTTCCGGGCGGCGTGCGGCGCAACTTCGCATGCTGCGCCCGGATCTCGACATCCAGCCGATTCGCGGAAACGTGGACACGCGGGTGCGGAAACGGCACGCCGGAGATTATCAGGCCATTCTTTTGGCCGCGGCGGGGCTCCGGAGGCTCGGTTTGGAGCAGGAGGTCGCGGAGATATTGTCACCTGATCGAGTTTGTCCGGCGGCCGGGCAGGGAGCACTGGCGATTGAGACGCGTTCAGGCGACGACACTGTGATGATTTGTAGACAGGCAGGCTTAGACCATCAGCCGACGCGCGGGGCGGTTCGCTGTGAGCGGGCAGCGCTGGCCGCGCTCGGGGGCGGATGCCAGCTTCCAGTGGGTGTCTACGCCGAATTCTTCGGCGACAACCTGCGCGTCCGGGCGGTAGTGGCTTCGCTTGACGGCACGCGACATGTGCGGGGTGTGATGGAAGGGCCGGCGAGTGCTCCGGAGTTACTTGGAGAGCAGCTCGCGGCCGATCTCATCGCGCGAGGCGCGCGCGGCATTCTAAGCGAAGACGACTGATGCCGAGGCTCAGCGGGCAGCGCATCGTGGTGACGCGCCCTGTGCAGCAGGCCGAGGAGCTGGCTACGCCTCTGCGCGAGGAAGGCGCGGAAGTGATCCTGTTGCCAACGATCGCGATTGTGGGCGCGGCCGACCCCGCGCCCTTGCGCGAAGCCGCTGCGGAGTGCGATTCCTACGATTGGATTGTCTTTAGCAGCGCCAACGCTGTTCTGTTCTTTGCAGCGGAACTGCCGGTTCCGCGGGGAAGCTGCCGGGCCCGGATTGCGACGGTGGGAGCGGCTACTCGAGAAGCGGCAGAAAAGGAAGGCTTGACGGTTTCGCTCACGCCTGAGAATTACGTGACAGAGTCGTTAGTCGAAGCGTTCGGCGGCGAAGATTTGAAAGGCCGGCGGATCCTGATTCCGAGTGCCGCTGTTACGCGAGACGTTTTGCCGAATGAACTTCGCAAGCGAGGAGCGATGGTGAACGTGGTCGAAGCGTATCGGAACGTGCGGCCGGACGACCTGTCAGAGAGCGCGGCGAGAGTTTTGCGCGAACCTTATCCGGATTGGATCACGTTTACCAGTTCCTCTTCGTTTGAAAACCTGATAGCAGTTGTCGGTGGAGATAAACTGCGCCAGATCAGAGTCGCGACAATAGGTCCGGTGACTTCCGACACGGTTCGGAAACACGGGTTCACGGTTGCGGTTGAGGCGAACCCGCACAGTGTGGCGGGTTTAGTGGATGCGATCGTCAGGGCCTAACAGATCGATCAGTTTGAGTATCAGACGACAGACGATAGAGCTGTTGAGAAACTCCGGCCAATTGGCGGTAGGGGCCGTCGTTCGAGGCGCCATCCGGAAGCTGCGCGAGGACATCGGTAAAGCCTTCGCAACAAGGCAACGTATTGGCATTCACTTCCACGAGATGGCGACTTTACGTCAACTTGGATTCGTAAACGCTGGACCGTTTTGCGCGATCTATGCGCGCCGATGTGCGCCCGATTCCAGATCGCTCGTCATTCGTCGCGGGTCGATCCGACGAGAATGTGCGCGAATGGCACGAGACCTGCCTTCTGAAGAGTCTCGCGTGACGCGACGTTGGCGGGATTGCAGCGGGCACACGGGATGCTCCCTAGCGTGTACGCACAGCGTTTGAGTTCCTGGACCAGATAAGACCCAAAACCGTGACGCCTGAAGGGTCCGACAGTCTCCATGTAGATGTCCGCGTACGGCACGTTGTAGTGAAACATTAGGCCGCCGGTGGCTACCGTCGCGCCGTCCAGCACAAGCTGGTATTCTGCGCCGCCTTGTCGCTGAGCGATGGCGTTCCAGATCTCCTGATTAGACGTCACCTGCTGAAGGGCTGCGCCATTCGCTGGCAGCCTAGTCGTGATTGCGTCGCGAAAAACAATTTTCTCGCTCCAGATGTCGCGCGCGTATGTATGCAGCATCACCGCCAGCAGGGCGTCGCTCGACTGGATCTCCATGAACCGTGCGTTGCTGGCAGTAAGTAGGGCCTCGAACAACTTGAATCCGTGTGCCCGGTGCTCGGGTAGCACGTAGAACTCGAAGATGGAGGGCTTGTCCTTCCAAGGGCCTGCCAGGGCGATCGAACCGAAACCGGCGGTGACCCCGTCGACATTCAACATGTAGGTCACTGTCCAGCCCTCACGCCGGTGAATCGAGTCGTGCACGATCTGGCCGTTCATCTCCTCGCGATAGCGAACGCGTAGCGGAAGGACAGCTTCTGGTGTCGAAGTTGTGGCCACGACAAGCATAGGGCGCTCAAGCACAGTTCAGCATAGGCGTTGCTCCTGGTCCAAGGCAATGTCACACCCCTGTGGTCGTCGTTGTCATCTCCAAAACGGAAAGCCCGAAAGTCGCACGTGATGACAGTGGAAGTATCGATGCCCATTTGCTCCTGCCTGGTCCGGAACGTTAAAAGGAGAGTCCGGAACTCTGGCGGCCAAGTATTAGCAAATGCTACGCCGTCACCGGCGATGTAGCGAAGAGAAGCGTAGTTTTTGATGACTTCACCTGGCGAGACCATTTACTAAAAGTACGCATTTCCGCTGCGTAAACCATAGACATAACCTATCGGCCGCCACATTTATGGCCAAACGGTATTAGACAGCGAAGTGAGCGCGTCGGGATCGGGAGATGCTCAATTACCTGGGCCTATCCATCCCGTGTCACATGCATGATGCCCAAGCTCTATCTGTTGAGCGTGGCTTCGTCTAGTCTGCGCCTGCTGTCGCTGTGGTAACCGGCTTCTCGACGCGACGGCCCGCAATTTACGGGAATGTAGTCCCCGTGCGAGACGCGCTCCGAGCCGAATGCTCCATCAGCATGTCTGCGGCGTCAGGGACGATCGCAAACGTAGCATGGGCCAGTGCACCTCGCGATAAGCACACTTTTCAGAGTTTGCGTGGACCATAAACTGCATCTCCGATCACTTCCGAACCACTTGAAGGATAAACTTTGATCAGTTAAGTGCTTGGACAAAGTTTGTTGGCGAGCAGAGGAGAGCAATGTGTCCACACCAGAGATCAAATACGGCCGTCCGTCGTTAGCAGCGGGTAGGTTCGCCCAATTCTACGTACAGCGTAAAGGATGTTCCGGTGCTCAGCATCTAACAATTCCGGTGATGGCGCGATCGTGTGCGTTGCTGGACTTTGAGCTGGGGGCTATGTTGCAAATCTCTTCGCGCAGTACTGGACTTGGCCGGCTAGTTGAACCGGCGGCGCTGGTTGGGCTTGAAACGTGCGTGCAGCATCGGTTTTCCCTCCAGGGCGCTTTTGAACATTTCCAGATCCATTTCCACCCCACGGCATTAAAGCAACTGTTCAGACTCTCCGCGGGAGAGTTGACAAATCGAAATTATGCAGCATTTGAAGTCTTGGGAGCCCGAGTCTCGGAGCTGAGGCAGCAACTGGGAGAGGCGCGCTCTTTTGAGCATCGAACTCGACTTGCCGACGCCTTCATCGTTGAACTCAGCCCGGGTGCGCCCGTCGCTAACCCGATCGCTTTGGCCGCAGGTGAAATCGTCCGTTCGCAAGGGAACTGTAGGATTGACCAACTCGTTCACCAAACCGGCTTCAGCATGCGAAATTTTCAACGGAGATTCACCGAATATGCGGGCATCTCACCTAAGCTTTATGCCCGCATTGTTCGTTTTGAGTCGGTTCTGAAATGTAAGGCCGCATCCCCAAATGTGACGTGGATGAATGCGGCTCATCAGGTTGGTTATCACGATCAAATGCACATGGTCCACGATTTCCGCGAGTTTGCCGCGGACACACCCACGAGCATCTTCGGGCACCTCGAACAATGGCTGATACCCCCCGCCGACTTCGGAAAGGTAGCGTCCGCGCAGTAACTTTGGCGCTTTTTTACTAGGCCGTCGTCCGTTTTGCAACGTAAGCTTTGTGTCAAGGGGAGAACGTGCTCACCTCAGTTTGCGAACGACTCGTCTCGCACGACCTTCGCGGATCGGCCGCTCGACAGCTCTCCAAAAACTCTGCTGCTAGAGCACTCATGATTCGGCAACTGTTACTCCTTTCTGTGTTGTGTATCGCTACTGATACCTGCGGCACTGGTGCGTCGACACATGATGCGCTCGCTTGCCTCAGTCCGCTTTCGTCTTCTGCCTCTGTACTCCCCCGAGAATTGCTTTCTTATAAGTTCCTATGGCGACTCCCTTAGTGCAAGCGTCGAAACCGTCGTTTCGGCATGTCTCTCGCCCACTAAGTCGGCGCGTCGAGCGTTTCTTCTTCGCCGGCATGGCCGTGTTGCTCTGCCTGGTCGTTGTTATCGGCTTTTCGCCTACTTACTTCACAGCGGGCCTGTTCAAGGCTCCCCTTCCCAGCCGGACAGTGCATGTCCACGGCGCGGTATTCACGCTTTGGATGCTGCTCTTCTTTGTCCAGACTTGTTTGATCTCCGCACGCCGGGTGGTGTGGCATCGTTCTCTCGGCGTTTTCGCGTTCTGCCTTGCGCCCATGATGGTGGTGCTCGGCACGATGGTCGCGCTTGGCGCACTAAACCGGAAAGTGATGCTCGGTCCTCTCGATCCGGCAGTGTCGGTGTCGATCCCGCTACTCGGCATTGCGTGCTTCGCGGTCGTGATCTTCGCAGCTTGGCAAACCCGCCGAATGCCCGACGCCCATAAGCGGCTCGTTCTGCTCGCCACCATTGGTCTGACCGGAGCCGCATTCGGTCGTTTCCCCTGGGCGCAGCTCGGAATCGCTCCGGGTCAAGGTTCAGTGGCCGGAATTGGAATTCTCATTCTGCTCCTGATTGCGTACGATCTCTTCTCGTTACACCGCATCCACCGTTCCACTCTGTGGGCTGCCCCGTTTACCTTCGTCCTGAACGCCTTCGCTGCCCCCATCGGAATGACATCGGCGTGGCATCGGTTTGCTGATTTCCTCGCCCGCAGGGTTGCCCCGCACGTCTGATTAGGATGCCGTCGCAGAATGGTTTCCTAACTCCTGGGATGTCAGGCAGTGTTTAGGAATGCCAGCATCTCCTGCGAGACACTTGCCCGTAGAACGCGCTTCTCGCTGATGTGATGTCTCGCCCCGTATAGATCGCGCGTGACGCTATGTGTTTAAGAATCGTGTCCGGTCGTCGGCCACTCGTCTATGGCCCGAGGCGGCTCGGCGATTGGCTGAATGGCAATTCGATCATTTACGGCGTTGCGAATCCGCTGCTTGCAGCCAAGGTATCGTCGGTTGTCTGCACCGATACATGTCCAAGTACAAACCAATTTGGTCTGGTTCGCCACCGACCTGATGACAGAGGCCCACGCAAGTTTGCCGAAAGCCATGAGGAGCGAGGTTTGTCGATACCGGCTTTTCTCGCGTAATCCCTAACCACGTGCGAGACGACCTCTCGTTAAGCCCGCTTCCCCAAACAGTGCCAGGAGGGTCATTCTCCTGAAGATCTTTCCGACTGAGATCTTAGCCGACACTAGCCAATCATCGGCGAAATCCTTTTCCCAGTCCGGCACCAGGTCGTGCATACGGCGGAAGCCTTGCCAACCCAGTCCACAATAGCCAGTGCTGCTCACGTGCTGCAGATCCGAGACCTTCAACTCGACGGCTTCATGCCGACGCAGAGCGCACGCGACCAGAATCGCCAACGCGCGAGATCCCGTCGGCTCCTGCCATCATGGAAGCGGCAGGAGCGGCTACTCGAGAAGCGGCCGAAAAGGAGGGCTTCACGGTTTCACTCACGCCCGACAACTATGTCGCGGAGTCGTTAGTCGAAGCGTTCGGCGTCGAACATTTGAAAGGCCGGCGCATCCTGATCCCGAGTGCCGCTGTTACGGGTGACGTTTTGCTGAATGAACTTCGCAAGCGAGGAGCGATGGTGAACGTGATCGAAGCGTATCGGAACGTGCGGCCGGAAGACCTGCCAGCGAGCGGCGAGAGTTTTGCGCGAACCTTATCCGGATTGGATCACGTTTACCAGTTCCTCTTCTTTTGAAAACCTGACAGCAGTCGTCGGTGGAGATAAACTGCGCCAGATCAGAATCGCGATAATAGGTCCGGTGACTTCCGACACGGTGCGGAAACACGGGTTCACGGTTGGGGTTGAGTGAGCCCGCACACGGTAGCGGGTTTAGTGGATGCGATCGTCAGGGCCTAACATCGTCAGTTTGAATATCAGGCGACAGACGATAGAGCTGTTGAAAAACTCCGGCCAATTGCCGGGTAGGGCGTCGTTCGAGGCGCTATCCGGAAGCGCGAGGACATCGGTAAAGCGTTCGCAGCAAGGCAGCGTAATCGGCATTCACTTCGACGAGATGCCGACTTGACGGCAAAGTGGATTCCAGACGCGATGCGGGTTTGTGGGGACCTATCCACGCGGAAGCAGCTAAATCGGTCTGCCCGTTCGGCTTGATGAGGGCCGACGCGGCATGAAAGCGAACTGACGACCTAACGATGCGTGGTGCTCCCTTTCCCCGGTTTGGTTTGATTGTGTCAGGTTACTCTCCTTGTAATTGATCACCAGCTTCGAAGCGCCGAGCCATCTGTGCTGCCGCATCGCCTCGAACGCAGTGTGTTGAGAGCTTCGCCATTGTCACGGACTTGCTATAAGCGTGAGCGCCGCAAGGACCCAATCAGAAGCTGGCGCTGGTTGCTCACAGATCTTTGCCTTTCGGACTTCGATCGATCAACCTCCTATGCATTGCCCGGGACAGTGGGCGCATCGATCGCGGCATGTAGCGGCATTCCGACGAATGCTTCCAGGGTGTAGACTTTCGGGATGGAGGCGAACGGCTTAGGCCCAAATCATGAGGTCTTCCGATTCGACTTCACTACCGACCCAGATCCCACGCCGGTCAACCACCATCGAGAAGCCCTCGCATTCCAAATAATGCGCGAGTTTTGCCTGGGTCCGTCATGGTCGCCCGCGAATCCTCTACCCCAGGAGCTTGAAGCCACCGGGTGGATTGCATGGCAACTTGGTGTTGACGCGGAGCGGGCCTCGCGCGAGGGTAAGCACGAGGCGGCGCTCCGGCTGGCCCGGACCAGCGTGCATCTCGCGTGGCGTGTCCGGGATCTGCAACGCATTTACTCTAACCTGACAACACTCGGAAACGTGCTGTTCGCTGCCGGGAAATTAGATGATGCGGAGTTCGCGTTTCGTCAAATTCTGGAGATTCCGTTTGAAGGACGTTGGCAGGACAAGGGTATTGCCCGCATGAATCTCGGCAACACGCTCAGGGCGAAAGGTGACAACCGGGCCGCAGCCTGGAACATTGAAAGAGGGCTGGCATGGATCGGCGACCTCATGCAACACAAGCAGCGTTCAGTGGTTCTGAGAGGGCTCGCGCAGCTCTATGGGGAGTTGAACGACCTTCCGGGTGTCATCTGCTGCGCGTCCGAGCTGATTCCGCCCGAGCGTTTTGCGAGTGTTCTTGAGACATTTTGCTTCAAGGACGTTGACGCGGCGATGGCGATCGTCACCCGATGCAAAGCGCTCGGCAAGCGGGAACTCGCGAACCGAATGCATGACATGTGGCTGATTCAGAGAGAGGAACGTAAATGAGTGAAACTATCCGGGTCATGGTACTTGTCCCCGAGGATGTTGCGGGCGACCTAGCCGTGGCTGACCGTGCCGAAGGATCGACGGTCGAAGTAACGCGAAGGCCTGCTACAGAGGGCGATACTGGCGGCTTGAGCTTCGATCCAGGTACTATCGCAACTCTGGTCTGGGTGGGCCTGAAGATCACCGGAAGCACGGCTGCGAAAGCGGCAGTCGGCATCATCGTGAAGGAAATTTGGGATAAGTGGAAAGCACGAGCGGGAATTCGTGGCGGCGAAATCGTTGTCCGGTTTCCAAATGGCGAGCAGGTGCGCCTCCCGCTGGGCAGCTCAGTGGACGTGCAAAAGCTTCAGGAAACCCTAAAACGCAATGGCGGCGCATGAGCCTGTTGCCGCTATACGCGTCCGGTGGTCTCGGCTCCACCGCGACTGACAGTCTCGCGATCGGGATTGACCTCGACCGGAGCCCGTTCGGCGACACCACGGAGCGGGTGGCGCGGGCATTCCGAAGACTGACGGGGTTGTTCGATACAGAGGTTCCCGAACCGCCCCTTCCCCTGACGGAGTTCCACGATTACGCACAGCATTGCTATGGCATGATCCGAGCCTACGGGACAGAAGGAGAGCTGCTTTCGTACCTTGCCTATCTCTCCACGTTCTTTCATGAGATCCGGCACGCGCACGACCTTATGGGGACCTTCTACGGGCAGGAACTGCTTCATATCAACCTGAATCTCTCGCAGAATCTTCCGAGCGTTGTTGTCGGTCTCGAAGTTTGGCAGAAAGGCGAGCAGGGCAGAACAATCCCCCTCCCGCTCCGTTCCACGTCCGAGCCGGTCCGGGCCCAAGCTGATCTCGTCCGCCTGTTTGAATACCACGAAGGAAGGTCGGAGCTGCTTGCGGAATTCGACCGCCCACCCGAGGCTTCTCCGGCGCAACTCACGACCACGCATCTCCTCGAAGCGAGCGCCATCAACGTGCAGTTCGGGTTCATTGCGGATGCATTCGGCGAAGACGCTATTTTCCGGCTGCTGGAGTTCGTCCGGAGCGGGAACCGTGCTTCTCTTTACCTTCAGATCCGGGACGACGTTACTTCGGAGTTCTCGCGCCGGGGGCGCACGGGCAAAGGATGGGAACGCTTGGTGAACTGCCTTCTCTGGTGCGCCTTGAATCGGCCGTCTTTTCCTGACCGGCCTGTTCGTGAAGCGCCGAACCCGGTCGTGTTCTATGAGGCTGCTGCCGAAGAGGTCGCCACGCAACTCGATGAACCCGACGTGACGCGGGCGATGCAGGTGATCAGCGAATTCTGCGCAGAGTGGAAGTTGGCAGATCCGCGGCGAGCCGTGGAAAGGAGACAGGGCGAGATGAACGAACGACTGCGGCGCGTAAACGCAATGCTGTCGCAGTACTCGTTTACCGAGCCTTTTGTGGCCATTCACCAGGGACATGTGACGGCTTACGAGCGTCTCACGAACCGCGTTTTCACTGAGCCTGAGAACTACTTCTCTTCTTACCGGTACGTTGTGGAGGTGCTGATGGGTCGGCTCCCCGAAGTGTTCATCCTTGTCAAGTGGCACGACTTGGTCCGAGCATTTCGTCTTGGCTCGCCGAGCATGCACGAGGAGAGCGAATGGGGCATGAAAGTTCGGACGGCGGCGGCGACGCGTATTCTTTTACACGGACGCGGGAGCGTTCAGCCGTCGTTCATCGAAGAAAGCGGATGGTCAATGCTTCTCGAGAACTCGAGCCCGCAGCTCCGATTTCGAGACGAGCTGTTCAGCGATAGGTAGCGCCGGCCAGACCTTCTTCGGATTGCGTCTCGCACGTCGGCTCGCAGCGAAATGTTGCAAAAGCTTGCGCCGTCATTCTCACAAAAGGAGGTTCGATACATTCATTGGTGCGGCCATCGCAAGAGGCGCACTACCTACGAACATTTTTGCCCGACATCCGGCCGGAACTAGCCGTGATAGGGAACGGGAAGTCATCTTGAGTCCGCCAAACCTTGGCACTTGGTCGGGAAATGCGCAACCCGTCATCTTGATTTCGATACATCGAAACCGAAAGCACCGGGAAGCAACGCCGACTCTACGTCCGCGTGGATGAGGAAACAGCGGAGTTGTTGGGGGTCTTCCGGCCCGCAAAATGAAAGTGCTCCTGAATTGGCGACCTACGGGCATGCCCGCTCGACATCTTCAGAGGGCGTTGCAGCAGCTCGACAAATTTTCATATTAGATATAATCTAAGTTGCTTGCCCATTGACCCCGATGCGATCAAACGCTCCTTGGCCGACAGCGGTCTGCGGAGCACGCCGCAGCGCTACGCTGTCATGGCGTTTCTGATGGGGCAAACCGGGCATCCCACAGCGGCGGAGATCTTCGAAGCTGTTAACCGCGTCGATCCGCGCTCTTCCAGAGCTACAATTTACAACAATTTGCGCGACCTCGTGCAGACTGGTTTAGTGCGTGAAGTGGCCGTGGAGGGCCGAGCGGCACGATTTGATGCCAAAGGAATGCGGCATTACCACTTTATCTGCGACCGCTGCGGCAATGTCGAGGACGTGGACTGGTACGACGTGCCCCGGCCTGCCGCAGCCTCGCTCGGTAAGCGGGTGCTCCGCGAATGCGAACTCATTTTCCGGGGGCTGTGCGCCAGGTGTGCGCCCCGGCGCGTTTTCCGCTAAGGATTTCTAATTCGAACTAAGGAGTAAACAAATGGAAAAAGAAGTAACAGAGGCACTGCCGGCTGTCGCCAACAATGGTCAATCTGTAACCGGCGCCGCGAAGTGCCCCGTAGCGCACGGCGCGCGCGGACACAGGAACCGCGACTGGTGGCCGGACGCCTTGGACATCTCGGTTCTTCACCGGAACTCCACGTTGTCCGACCCCATGGGCGACGGGTTCGACTATGCCAAGGCGTTTGAAAGCCTCGACCTCGATGCGGTGATGAAGGACCTGCATGCCGTGATGACAGACTCCCAGGATTGGTGGCCAGCCGATTTCGGCCATTATGGCGGGCTGATGATCCGCATGGCCTGGCACAGCGCAGGGACTTATCGGATTACCGACGGGCGCGGCGGCGCTGGCGCAGGGCAGCAACGCTTCGCGCCTCTGAATAGCTGGCCGGACAACGCAAACCTGGATAAGGCGCGCCGCCTGCTGTGGCCCATCAAGCAGAAATATGGCGAGAAGATCTCGTGGGCCGACCTGATGATTCTCGCCGGCAACGTCGCCCTGGAATCGATGGGCTTCAAGACGTTCGGTTTTGCCGGCGGACGCGCGGACGTGTGGGAGCCTGAGGAGCTTTATTGGGGGCCTGAAGGGACCTGGCTGGGCGATGAACGATATAGCGGTGAGCGTCAACTCGCTGAGCCTCTCGGTGCGGTTCAGATGGGCCTGATCTACGTCAACCCGGAAGGCCCGAACGGCAACCCGGACCCGGTCGCGGCGGCGAAAGATATCCGCGAGACGTTCTTCCGCATGGCCATGAACGACGAAGAGACCGTCGCTCTGATCGCCGGCGGTCACACTTTTGGCAAGACCCACGGCGCCGGCGACCCGTCGCTGGTCGGGCCGGAGCCGGAAAGCGGCGCCCTGGAAGACCAGGGCCTCGGGTGGAAAAGCAAGCACGCCACAGGAATCGGAGCCGATGCCATCACGGGCGGTCCGGAGGTGATCTGGTCGCAGACGCCAACCAAGTGGAGCAATCTGTTCTTCAAGAATCTGTTCGAAAACGAGTGGGAGCTGACAGCCAGTCCGGCGGGAGCGAAACAATGGCGGGCCAGGAATGGCCAGGCAAACGTACCGGACCCGTTCGATCAGACGAAGAAGCGCGTGCCCACTATGCTGACGACCGATCTCTCGCTGCGCTTCGATCCGGAATATGAGAAGATCTCACGGCGGTTTTACGAACACCCGGATCAGTTCGCCGACGCGTTCGCGCGCGCCTGGTTCAAGCTTACGCACCGCGACATGGGTCCGATCGCGCGTTATCTCGGCCCTCTGGTGCCGAAGGAGACTCTGATCTGGCAGGACCCGATCCCGCCGGTGGACCATCCCGTGATCGATGGAAACGACGTTGCTGCATTGAAGACGAAGATCCTCGCCTCTGGCCTTTCGGTCTCCGATCTCGTTTCGACCGCCTGGGCATCGGCGTCGACCTTTCGAGGCTCGGACAAGCGCGGCGGGGCGAACGGCGCCCGCATCCGCCTTGCACCGCAGAAGGATTGGGAGGTCAATCAGCCCAAGCAGCTTGCAAAGGTGATTGGCAAGCTCGAAAACATCGGTAAGGAATTCGGAAAGAAAGTCTCACTGGCTGACCTGATCGTGCTGGGAGGAGACGCCGCAATCGAGAAGGCCGCGAAGGGCGCTGGAGTCGAGGTGAAGATACCGTTCACGCCCGGACGCATGGATGCGTCTCAGGAACAAACCGATGTGGCCTCTTTCGCTCCGCTGGAGCCGCGGGCTGATGGGTTCCGCAACTACATTGGCGGCAGGACCCAGTTCATGCAGCCGGAGGAGGCGCTGGTGGACCGCGCGCAGCTACTGAGGCTGACCGGCCCGGAAATGACAGTGCTGGTCGGCGGGCTTCGCGTGCTCGGCGCGAATGCAGGCGGTTCCAGGCATGGTGTCTTCACCGAGAGGCCCGGAATTTTGACGAACGACTTCTTCGTCAACCTGCTGGACATGCGCACGCAATGGCAGCCGGCCGGTGAAGAAGGTGTGTACGAAGGCCGCGACCGCAGGACGAACGCGCTCAAGTGGACTGGAACACGGGTCGACCTGATCTTCGGTTCGCACTCGCAACTGCGTGCCTTCGCGGAGGTCTATGCTTGCGCAGGATCGAAGGAGAAGTTCGTGAAAGACTTTGTGGCCGCATGGAACAAGGTCATGAACCTCGATCGCTACGACGTCGCCCGGCATAGCGAGAAGAGAGAAGCCGCCCTTGTGAACTAGTTCCTGTTGTTTGGATCGGCAAACGCGAAGGTCAGTTTTGGGGCTTGGCGCGAGCCGCTCGCGCGCCAAGCCCCGCTGCGGTACGCACACTAAGATTCAGCGAGGAATCGTTGGCGCGCCGGTTACCCGCAGGAATTGTTCCTCGTCGAACGCGGTGATTGTTCCTGAACGGTGGCGGAGCGATGGGCGACTTGGTATACAGCGCGTGCGCCCGATGACGCTATGTGTTTAAGAATCGTGTCCGATCGTCGGCCACTCGTCTATGGCCCGAAGCGGCTCGGCGATTGGCTGAATGGCAATTCGATCATTTACGGCGTTGCGAATCCGCTGCTTGCAGCCAAGGTATCGTCGGTTGTCTGCACCGATACATGTCCAAGTACAAACTCAATTTGGTCTGGTTCGCCACCGACCTGATGACAGAGGCGCACGCAAGTCTGCAGAGAGCGCGGCGAGAGTTTTGCGCGAACCGTATCCGGATTGGATCACGTTTACCAGTTCCTCGTCTTTTGAAAACCTGATAGCAGTTGTGGGTGGAGATAAAGTGCGTTAGATCAGAGTCGCGACAATAGGTCCGGTGACTTCCGACACGGTTCGGAAACACGGGTTCACGGTTGGGGTTGAGGCGAACCCGCACACGGTGGCGGGTTTAGTGGATGCGATCGTCAGGGCCTGACAGATCGATCAGGTTCGGGATGAATTAGCGGAAGAGCAAATGGGGTTTGCAGTTGTCTGGCTTTGGATGCGGCTACTATTCGACTTTGCGGTTTCGCTGCCGGTTCAGCTTGCGATCGAGATCGGACGCGATAGCCGGCACGCGTTGCGGCTTTGGGCAAAACGTCCTTGGCACACGGGCTTTGCGGTTGTAGCACTTGGCGTCGCCATTGGCGCGAATACTGGTGTCTTCAGTGTCGTTAACGCACTCTTGTTGCGATCCTTGCCTTTCCGAGATCCGGCCAGGTTGGCGGCATTGATTCATTTTCTTCCTCCACATGACAGTGCGGGGCAATTCGATTCCTGGCGCCGGCATTCGAATTACCTTCAGGATGCCGCCCTGTTTGAAGACGGTGACTTGAACATCGGCGATCCGCAACATATGTTGCGGGCGCACATTGCCATGACTTCGGGCAATTTCGTTTCCTTGCTGGGTTCGCAACCGGTAATCGGAAGAACATTTGCGGCGGGAGATCATGCAGTCGCGGTCATCAGCTATGCGCTGTGGCAAGACTTGTATGCAGGCAGTAGCCAAGTCCTCGGCAAGACAATCCGCGTACACGGATTGCAACCTCATCCGGACGAGCCGTTGATGATTGTTGGGGTGATGCCAGCGGATTTCGATTATCCGGCAGGCACGGCTCTGTGGAAGGCGCCCGAGTATACGCGAGGTAACAACGGATGGGCGACGATCGGACGTCTGAAATCCGGCATCAGTTGGAAAGAAGCACGAGCGGCCTTTGCAGCCGATGTGCATCGCCTCGAACCGCATCGCAGTTTCCGGGCTGACTGGATTCCCATGATAATCCCGCTCCAGGACGAACTGGCGGGGCGCGTCAAGAACGCCTCCCTTCTTCTTATGAGTGCCGTGATACTGATTCTGCTGATTGCCTGCGCGAGCCTAGCGAATCTGATGCTAGCGCGGACGGCTGATCGGCAGCACGAGCTTTCGGTCCGTTCAGCCTTGGGCGCAAGCCGGACTCGTCTAATCCAGCAGGTACTTACGGAATGTCTTCTGCTGGCGATCGTTTCGGCTGGGCTTGGCTTGATTGTCGCGGCATGGGCAACTTCATTGGCGAGCAAAGTGCAGCCGGCTGCTTTGCCCTCGCAGACCTACACCATCTTTGATGTTAGAGTGCTCGGATTCATGGTTGGGCTTGCGGTGCTCAGCGCAACGCTGTTCGGACTGTTGCCTGCGCTGAGCGTTGGCCGGACGCACTTCTTCGCGGCCCGAGGTTCTACCGAGTTGCGCACCTCGCGGCTGGTGCGCGATCTGCTGATCGTGGCACAGGTAACGCTCACGATTGTTTTGCTCACGGCTACAGTCTCGGTCCTGCATGCTTTGTCGCACCAGCTTCATATCGATCGTGGATTTAGGGCTGATGGTCTCGTTACCGCGAGTGTCGCCCTGGATGGCACGGTGCGCGACAAGCCCGGCCAACGGCTGCAGTATTTCGAAGAAGTGCTACAGCGATTGCGGCACCTGCCTGAGGTGCGGAATGCAAGCGCGACCGAATTCTTACCTCTCCTATCTGACAAGTTTGCTGGTGGCCCGCATTTGATGGATGGCCAGCCACCACCGCACAGGACAGGTACGGACATCATTCCGATTATGGCCGGCTATTTCGCTACAACCGGCGGTCATATTCTTTATGGCCGCGAGTTCACCGATGCCGAGGTTCGTTCGGACGCGAATGTCGTGCTAGTCAACGAAACGTTCGCGAGACTCTGGCTGCGTCCCGTCGATGCCGTCGGGCATATGGTGACTGATCCGGATGGCAGGGTGCGAAGGATTATCGGTGTGGTCCGGAATCTCGATTTCATGGGTCAGTACATCTCGGACGTTTTCGATGTGGACCCGCCAGAAACTTTCGTCCCGGCGAACAATCCCGGAGGATTTGACTCGACGTTCGTCGTAAAGGTGGAAGCGCAGCCCGCAAAGCATGTAGCCGCGATCCGGGCCGCTGTGCAGTCGGTCGATCGTGGCGTTCCGGTGTACGCGGTGGAAACCATGCAGCAACGGATGGATAACGCCTTTGCCCGTCCGAAATTCTACCGAACGGCGCTGGTCTTCTTTACCAGCTTTGCTCTGCTCCTGGCACTTATCAGCATTTATGCAGTAGTTTCGTACGCCGTCACGCAGCGAACGCACGAAATGGGTGTAAGGCTGGCGCTAGGAACAACACCCGCGCGATTGCGCGCAAGGTTTGTCTGCCATGGTTTGACGACTGTTGCCGTTGGCGCTCTCGGCGGAATTGTCTGCGCTGCGAGTTACCGGAAAGCTGTTGGGCGGCCTGATTGAAGGAGCAAAAGCCTTCGACGTTGCGACGTATGTTCTCGCGACGATCTCGATCTGTCTGGTTGCAGCGGCGAGTACCTGGGTTGCTACTCGCCGTATTGCAAACATGGATGTGGTGGAGATTCTTCGCGCAGAGTAGACCCGCTGGATTCGCCCTGGAGAGACTAAGATATGCGAAAAGGGTTTACGAGAAAACCGCAAGGTGACGAACCCGCGACCCAAAGCAAGAACTACATAACGCCGAGCGGCCTACAGCGCCTCAAAGATGAGCACCGGTTTCTGGTCACCAGGGAACGCCCGGCCGTGACGGAGGTGGTGGCGTGGGCTGCGGCGAACGGCGATCGCAGTGAAAACGCCGACTATCAGTACGGCAAGCGGCGCCTGCGCCAGATCGATGGGCGGATTCGCTTTCTCACGAAGCAAATCGAATCCGCGGAAGTAGTTGACCCGGGAACTCCGCGAGCGGGGCAGGCGGCGACGATGGCATTCTTCGGAGCGACCGTGCGCTATGCCAATGCTGCGGGAACGGAGCGAGTGGTGAGCATCGTAGGCACCGACGAGGTCGATCTCAATCGCAACCACATCAGTTGGGTTTCGCCTCTGGGACGCGCATTGATAAAGTCGAGAGCGGGCGATCGCGTAGTTCTCCAAGCTCCGAGCGGCACAGAATACCTGACCGTGCTGGAAGTGTGTTACGAGCGCATTTCGGTGGAACCGTTCCGTGAACCACCTGGAGCCGAGTCCTCGGCAAAGGGACTCCCTCGCCGACGGCCAATCCACCTGAAGAAGATTAGCGGGCCGCACCGTGGAGTGTCCATCCTGGACAGCTCAATGCGCATCCTCCGAGCCTGCTCCCGATCAATTGGGATGCCCGCGACCGTAGCGCGAATCCAACTGGCTGTGTCCCAGTGTGCGCGCATGAGACCCGTTGGCGAGTGTTCGGTGGAGCGTAATAGAACGTGCCCGAGTTCGTGAGCCATGGCATAGGCCAGGACCTTATTAAACGAAGCTAGCCTCTGGTATGTTACGCCCTCACATTTGTCGACGAAGATAGTTGAATCGATACCGAATGCAGCACATGGCAAGGAGAATCCAAGCGTTCCGATGGCGACGCCCCGCGGGGCGTGTGGCAGCAATTGCAAACGGAAGTCGCGCGCATGCCTGGCCACCCTGCAACCTGCAGGCGATGTGTTGTTAGCGGACTGATCCGTAATCAAGGATGCACGATCGTCGAGTGCCCCCTCGGCCCATTCCACCTCTATCTCAGCTTCGGCGAAGATCCTGGTTACTTCACCCTCAGCTCGGGACAAATCGCGCATCGGAACACGGGCAAGGTTAAAAACACGGATTTGGACGTGTCGCTTCGCTGCTGCCACGTCCCGATCCGCCGAATCTGCCTGTGAACCAAGCGATGCTGATACGCACCCATTTACCAACGCTGCCGCTAAAACAAATCGGACCTTTGCCTTGAACATGCCGGCCATCTCCAGTGGCGAGACCAAAGTAGGCGCAGGCAGCGGCTGCCTCCAGCGTCTGGAGAGCATCAGTCGAAGAAATGCACATCATCGGGTAAGTTCCTGCATGCAAAAGGTTTGTAGGGAGAAGCGATTTTCAAACACCGCGTGTCCATGGGGACCTTATCAGTGTTAAACTCACGTCACTGTGGAACGGCCGGCCAGTGCGCCCGCGAGATATCGTTTCGGCACCTTCGAACTGGATCGAAGCGCCGCAGAACTGCGGAAGCGCGGCATCCTGATCAGGCTTCAAGAACAGCCGTACCGTATCCTTTGTCTCTTGCTGGACAATCCGAATGAGGTAATTACACGGGAGACTCTCAGCACCGCTCTGTGGCCGGAAGACACCTTCGTAGAGTTCGAGCGAAGCCTAAACGCCGCGGTGGCCAAGCTTCGTCAAGCCTTGGGTGATTCAGCAGAGAACCCTCGATTCGTTGAGACCCTGGCAAGGCGAGGCTACCGGTTCATTGCGCCGGTGGAGATCACACCCGGTGAGAGCAACGTTACGCCGTTACCCGCGAACACGAACGTTCCAGCCGTGTCATTGGTTCAGGAGATTTCCACCCGTCCGGCAACTCTTGCGGCCAAGCCAGGAATCAGGACCCGGTCCGTACTTGCAATCGCCCTTGTGGCAGTGGCAATGCTGGCGGTGGTTGGCTTTTGGTTCTGGTCCCCCCGGTTCTGGCACACGGCTCATCGGGACCAACCTACATTGATTCAGTTGACCAGCGGCACCGGCTTGACGATGGAACCGGCTGTTTCGCCGGATGGCAAACTGCTCGCCTACGCTTCCGATCGCGCCGACGGCCGCAACCTGAACATCTGGATTCAGCAATTAGCTCCGGCGGGAACAGCAGTCCAATTGACACACTTCGCCTCTGATACGACGGAGCCCTCGTTTTCGCCGGATGGCAGCAGAATCGTTTTCCACTCCACGGAGAATGGTGGCGGAATTTACGCCATCCCGACGATCGGCGGGGAACCGACGCGCCTCGTTCCAGGCGGTCGAAACCCGCACTTCTCCCCGGACGGGAAATGGATTGCGTATTGGACGGGAACTCCATGGAAAACTGTAGTCACGGGCGGTGGCGGAGGTGACATCTACGTTGTTCCGGCAAGCGGCGGGGAGCCGCGCCGACTCGCGGCGGATCTCTCCTATGCAGGAAATCCGGTCTGGAGCCCGAACAGTAGGAATCTGATGGTGTCTTTTCAGACCGTTTCTAATGAGTTTGCCTGGTCCGTGATTTCCCTGAACGGAGAGCCATCGATTCGAACAACTATCTTTGAGTCCCTCAAGCAGCAGGGCTTTTCCATTGGCTGGAATCGAATCCCTCGTCTGTCACAGTGGACGCCCGGTTTCATTTTGTTTTCGGCCGTGTATGGCGATGCTTTCAATGTGTGGCGGATGCCGGTTTCAGACGACGGGCGCAGCTTGGGGCATGCCGAACGCTTGACCTCCGGTACCACTTTGGAAGCTTCCGGCCTGCTGGCATCGCCAGGAAACCTGGTCTTTGCCAGCCTCAATCTGGTTCAGTCTATTTGGAGTATCCCGCTCGACGCCGACCACGCCAAGCTTACTGGAGAGCTGAAAAAACTGACTGACGGGCCAAGCGAGGCAGAGCCGGCCATCTCACTGGATGGCCGGAAGCTTGCGTTTGTCGTAAATCAAAAGGCGAACCTTTCGGAGCTACGAACCCCTGATCAGCGGTCGATGTTCCAGGTTCGCGTGAAGGACCTTTCAACGGGGAAAGAGGCCTCTATCCCGGATGTCAAGCACCAACAACAATTCGAGCCGCAGTTTTCGCGAGACGGAACTCTGCTCGCATTCACGACAGACGACGAGCGAATTCAGATTTTCGCGAGTGAGCCACTGCGCATGCTCGTAGAAACGGAAAAAGGAGAAGGCCGCAAGATTTGGGATTGGTCGGCGGATAACAAGCGGCTGCTTCATTTTGGAAAGTGTTGCCAGCCCTATATCTATTCATACGACGTGTCGTCCGGGAGAGATTCCGTGTTCTTGTCGGGGGATGGGTGGTTCCAGACCAAGTTCTCGCCGGACAATCGAGCAGTGGTCATGGTTGCCTGTTCTCAATCGGTAGGCTGCCGGCTTTTCGTGGTCCCTTTGAAGAGTGACGGAACTCCCGAGAAGGACCATTGGATTGCGATTGATCACCCGAGTCGTTGGGACGACAAGCCGCGATGGTCGCCCGATGGCAATCTGATCTATTTTGTCTCCGACCGCGACGGTCAGTTTTGCCTCTGGGCGCAACGCGTGGAGAACCGCACGAAGCGGCCAATCGGCACACCATTTGCGGTCTACCACTTTCACGATTCCCGGCTGGCAATGGACAATGTCGGCACCAGCTTTCTCGAAATCGGCGTCGCACGGGACAAAATCGTGATGGATCTTGGAGAGTTGACCGGGAATATCTGGAGCTTGAAGCAGTAGATTGGGGGCGACTTGGACTTGCATCGCCCGAGTTTCGGCGTCGTTCGAGGTGTCATCCGGAAGCTGCGCGAAGACATCGTGTAGACGCTTTTGGCGAGGACAGTTAGCCTAGGAATTGGGGAAACTTTCTTCACGGGGCAAACGGATCGTCACGGGCAAATCGGGCTATACTGGTTGGGCTCAGGAACCGAGATGACAGACACAGCCGTCCGAGAAGAAGTCACTCACCGGTGGTACACGCGTCCCGTGCTCTTCGTTGCTGACGTCAACCGTGCTCTTCGGTTCTACGTCGACATGCTCGGCTTCGAGAAGCGTTGGCATGAGGGCGATGGAGCGGGCAAGGTCTGCCAAGTCAGTCGCGGGGAATGCGAGATCATCCTTTGCGAGGATGCTAAGCGAAGAGACAAGGCGCGCTTATTCGTGGAACTGACCTTCGATGGACTCACTGCGCTGCGTCGCGAAATCGTCGAGCGCTCCGTTCCGAGCGAGAAGTCCTGGTGGGGGTACGAGGTGATAAAGATCCTCGATCCCGACGGAAATGAGTTGTTGTTTCCCACGGCTGAGCAGTCCAAGCAGTGAGTGCGACGGCGGAGTGCATTTGAACGGTCAGGTCGTCGTAAACCCCGCAAGTAGTTCTGTACTTGCCGACTAGCGGAGGGATATCGTTACCGGGAAATGCGCCTGACTTTCAAATCCATCATCTTCTGCGGTGGGCGGTCGTCGATGGATAATTCTCCATGCTCGGTCCATTCGCCGTTTTCATTTATGCGCAGCACGGTGGTCGTCTTGAATGCGCCGAGTGCAAAGCCCCAAGAGATCGAATTCCCACTATCGGCCAGTTTGACCTCGGTTTCAAGCCACCGTCCATCGTTGAAGGCTCGCATCTTATACATTCCTGTGTCATCATCGAAGGAGATCAATCCGAGGGCTTGAAGCGAGGGCTTCCCGTCGGTCTTGGCTCGACCAACACCTTCGATCATCAGCACAAGTCCGTCCAGTTTGAAATGCGCCGACTCGGTCTGCGCCATCTCGGCAAATTGACCAGGTCCTCGCAGAACGGTGGCCTCACCAGACCAGTCGCCAACAAGGAATTCGAGTTTCTTCATGGCGGTCCGTTGCGCCTCAAGGTTTGGCGCCCGGGGTGTTTGTGCCATACATACATCTCCTAGCAGGGCCGCTAGTAGGCAGAGAGAGATCGTGCGGACCATGGAAATATTAGATACCAGTTATTCAGAAGGATCCAACCTGATACGGGTAGATCGTCCTGACGACCCGAGTGGCGATCCGAGAACAAAGCTGCGCCGGTGCGGATTAGTCGACACTTCGCGACAAGGGCAGATCTACGGGATGGGAACTAAGTTGTGTCCGCATCGCCGAGGACCCACTCGGTAGCCAGCCAGTTCTCGAGAAACCCGTTGTGAAAGGAGACTAGAGACAGTGCTAGAGCCGCAATTGAGTACGTCAACAGGGAGATCGCAGCGTACTAATTGGCGAGCCGACCCGGGATCTACGTTCGTAATCCAGGTGATTCGTAACGTTATTGAATGATAGTGGTGCGCCGATGGACCAGGGTTGGATATCACCACAACTCTGGAGGAGCCGACTTGGGGCACCTCACCTCCAAATGCCCGAAATTCTTTCACCATGTGCATTTGATCGAAATATCCTAGATCGTGTGCGACATCGAGCCACCTTGCTCGCGACGCGCGCTTGTGATCGAGCGCCATTTGAAAGCGCCGCAATCGGGCGAACAGCTTCGTCGAGCCCATCTCTCCGATGAACCGGCTCCCAACCACCGTCGGCGCCCCGCGCATGAGGGGATCAGCTCCGCGAGCCGCGCCTGCATCCGCCCACGGTCGGGCAGGCCGTCGAGCCACTCGGAGCACAGCCGGTCCTGCTCCTCCACCCAGAGCTTGGTCTCCGGAGAGCTTTCCTCCTCGAGCCACCGGTACGGATCTTTCACCTTGAAGCCGTGCAGGTCTTCGACCAGGTCGAGACGGCGCGCCGGGGGTATCGCACGTCAGGGACCGTAGCTGTTCAGGCCTTTCTCATCTGCATACGCCACACTGGGTGCGGTGAGAGTTCTGGTCGTTGACGACGAACCAGCAGTGCGTCAGGCGCTGGAGCGGGCTCTCCGCTTCGAAGGGTACGAAACAGAGCAAGCCGAGGACGGGAATGCTGCCCTGGCGGCTCACGCCCAGCGACCGGCCGACGCAGTTGTGCTGGATGTGGCCATGCCGAGGATGGACGGCCTCGAGGTCTGCCGGCGGTTGCGAAAGGCCGGCGACGGCGTCCCATCCTGCTGCTCACCGCCCGGGCGGCGGTCAACGACCGGGTCGCCGGTCTCGATGCCGGCGCCGACGACTACGTGGTCAAGCCCTTCGCCCTGGAGGAGCTACTGGCCCGGATCCGGGCCCTCTTCGCCGGAGCACGCCACTCAACGAGGACGAGGTGCTCCGCTTCGCCGATCTCTCCCTGGATCCCGGGACGCGGGAGGTGAGAGGATCGCGGCGCATCGAGCTGACGCAGGACGGAGTTCCTGCTCCTCGAGTTCTGCTGCGAAACGCACGGCAGGTGCTGCCGAGGGAGGTCATCTTCGACCGCGGTGGGGCTACGACTTCGGAGCCAACTCCAACAGCCTGGAGGTCTACGTCGGGTACCTCCGGCGCAAGACCGAGGCGGACGGCGAGGAGCGCCTGATCCACACCGTTCGCGGAGTCGGCTACGTGCTGCGCCAGGCGCCCGGGAGACTCAGAGCCGTGAGGTCCCCCGGGTGATCCGATGAGGCAGATCAGCTTCAGGACCCGCCTGAGCGTCCTTGCGGCGGCTGCGGTCGGTGTCGCGGTCGTGCTGGCCTGCCTTGTGTCCTACCTGGCGGTGAGCCGCCAGCTCGTACCCCCAGGTCGACGACAACCTCAAAGGCGAGTACCAGCAGATCGTCAGCCGGCCGGCGTTCGGCCTCGCCAACGCCTGCGGGTTCGTGCAGAGGGCTGCCTACGGACTCGGCCGCCAGTCCGATCAGGTGCAGCTCATAACAGGCGCCGGGCAGGTGCTTGCGTCGAGCCAGGTGCAGGCCTGCCCGCCTGCGTCCGGAACCTTGCGCCCAACCCGGACCGATGTCGGCATCGCCGCTTCGGAAGCCTCCGAAGGCGCTCAGGCTTCTGAGCAGTACGTGATCCACAACGGCGATTCCGGCGGGGTCAGGTACCGGGTGCTGACCTTCGGGATCGGCTCACCCCCGACTTGCGGGATGGGTGTAGCGGCGCAGATACTCCATCCACTGGGCGACCTGCGGCACACGCTCGCAGACCTGCGGCTGATCCTGATCCTTGTCGTCCTCGCCTGCGTCGCTCTCGCTGTCGGTCTCGGCTACGCCGTGGCCCGGGCGACGATTCGCCCCGTCGAGAAGCTCACCGCGGCGGCCGAGCGTGTTGCGATTACCCAGCAGCTCGACTCGACGATCGACGAGGAGGGAGACGACGAGCTGGCCCGCCTGGCACGCGCCTTCAACTCCATGCTCTCCCGTGTTGCGCTCCTCCCGGCAGCAGCAGGCGCAGCTTGTCTCCGACGCGGGCCACGAGCTGCGTACGCCTCTCACGAGCCTCCGCACCAACATCGAGGTATTGATGCGTGTTCAGGACCTGCCGGCGTCGGACCACGCCGAGCTGTTGAGCGACGTCCGGGCGCAACTCGAGGAGCTGACCACACTCGTCGGTGACGTCGTCGAGTTGGCGCGCCAGGACGAGCAGCAGCCGGAGCCGACCGAGCTACGCATGCAGGACGTCGTTCACCGCGCTGTCGATCGTGCGCGCAGGCGCACGAACTCGGTCACCTTCGAGGTCCAGGTCTCGAGCGACGGCGCCGCCGGCCGCACCGGCGTCGTGCTGGCTCAGCCGGCGTTGCTCGAACGGGCAGTTCTCAACGTCCTGGACAACGCTGCCAAATGGAGCCCAGCTGGCGGCACCGTGGAAGTAAACCTCCGGGGCGGGGACCACTGGTCGCTCGAGGTCCGCGACCACGGGCCAGGCATCGCCGCCGAGGATCTTCCGAAGGTGTTCGATCGTTTCTACAGGGCGCCGGCTACACGGGCTCTACCAGGCTCCGGTCTCGGGCTGGCGATCGTGCGGGAGGTAGTGACATCCCACGGCGGGACGGTCATGGCATCGAGCCCGGCCGGCGGCGGCACGCTCGTTCGTATCGAGCTGCCGGCCGTGGGCGAGGACGAACACCTGATGGAGGACTTTCTTCCTCCTCCGCTGCCTGTTCGCTGAATCAGCCTGCGGCGGGGTCACCCCGCCTGAACGGGTGTGAACTCCGCCTCGAGGTGCTTGACGCCGTTGATGAAGTCGGACCGGAGGCGGTCCGGCTCGCCGCGGCCTCGGATGTCGGGAAGCTGGCGGAACAGCTCCCGGAAGGCGACGGTGATCTCCCGCCGGGCCAGGTGGGCGCCGAGGCAGAAGTGCGGCCCCGGCCCGCCGAAGCCGAGGTGGTCGTTGGGCTTGCGGGTGAGGTCGAAGCGGTCGGGGTCCTCGAAGACCGACTCGTCGCGGTTGGCCGACCAGTACCACAGCACGACCTTGTCCCCCTCGGAGAAGACGTGGTCGCCGATGCGCGCCCCGTCGGTGGTGACGGTGCGCCGGAAGTGGATGACCGGCGACGCCCAGCGGACGATCTCCTCGACCGCGGTCGGGGCGAGCGCCGCGAAGTCGGCCTGCCACTGGCCCGCTGCTCGGGATAGCGCGGTGAGGAGGTGGAGCCCGTGGGCGATGGCGTTGCGGGTGGTCTCGTTGCCGGCCACGACCAGGAGGATGAAGAACGATGCCAGCTCGGCCGGCGTCAGCTGCTCGCCGTCGACCTCGGCGGTGACCAGCGCGGTGGTCAGGTCGTCGGCGGGGTTGCGCCAGGCGGTGCTCGCCGAGCTCGCTGGACCAGCTCGGCCAGCTCGGCTCCGGCGGCGAGCAGCGGCGCCGACGATGGCCTGCGGGCTCGGTCGGGCGGACGTACTCCGGGTCGGTCGAGCGCCGAGGATCACGTTGGTGCGGTCGAAGATGAACTTCTCCTCGCTGCGCGGGATGCCCATCAGGTCGACGATCACCCGCAGCGGCAGCAGGGCGGCGACCTCGGTCACGAAGTCGCACTGCGCCCCGGTCGGCGATCCCGGCGACGATCTCGGCCGCGATCTCCTGCGACGTCGGCCTTGAGCGACTCGAGGAACCGCGGGGTGAACGCCCGCGAGACGATCCGGCGGAACCGGGCGTGGCGGGGGTCGTCCATGTTGATCATCGAGCCGAAGAACTCGAGGAACTCGGGTCGGGCATGTCGCCGATGTTGGTGCCCCGGCCCGAGCAGAACAGCTCGGGGTGGCGGCTGGCCTCGACCACCTCGGCGTGGCGGGTGAGGGCGTCGGTAGCCCGGGCCCTGCGGCATCCCGGGGGACTCGGGCTCGGCGAAGAAGGCCAGCTCGGGCTGGGCCCGAAGGGTGGCGAATGCGGCCGCCCGCTCGTCGAGCGGCCTCGCCCAGAACTCCAGGTCGGAAAGGTCGATGTCCACAGACTGCATGGAGACGACGCTACCTCCCGGGGTATTCCCCCGGGAACGGTAGCTTGGCGCCGATGCACGAGTGCCCGACATGTGGAACGGTCAATCCGGAGGGATACCGTTTCTGTGGCGGATGCCGTGCGCTGCTCGACGTCGCCGCGTGCGCATCGTGCGGAGCGATAAACGGCGGCAGCCAGCTCTTCTGTGGACACTGCGGGGCGGCACTAGGAGCGCCGGTCCCGCGCCCGTTCCGGCGGCGCTGGAGGAACGCAAGCTGGCGACGGTGCTGTTCGCCGACGTCGTCGGGTTCACCTCGCTGGCCGAGCGGACCGATCCCGAGGTCGTGGCCCGCATGGTCGACGCCGCCTTCCGGCGAGCTCGGCGCGGTCGTGATCGAGCACGGCGGGACCATCGACAAGTACATGGGCGACTCGTTGATGGCGGTCTTCGGCGTCCCGGTCGCCCACGACGACGACGCCGAGCGGGCGGTGGCCGCGGCGCTGGCCATGCGGAAGCTCGGCGGCGACCTGGTGTTCTCCATCGGGATCAACTCCGGGGAGGTGATGGCCACCGCCGTGGGTGGCTCGGGTGGCAGCACCGTGATCGGCGACACCGTCAACGTCGCCGCCCGGCTCGAGAAGGCGGCCGGACCCGGCGAGGTGCTGTGCGGGCCGCTGACCGCGGAGCTGGCCGGCCCGCGGGCCGTGTTCCGCGCAGCGCCAGGCCGTCATCCTCAAGGGAAAGCGCGAGCCGGTGGAGGTATGGGAGGCGGTCGCGCTCCGGCCCGCGGACGCCGCGCACGGCGACGGAGCCGCCGCTGATCGGGCGCGACGACGAACTGGCGTACCTCGAGGCCCTGTGGCGCCGGGTGCCAGCGGGACGGCCGGGCCCAGGTGGCGCTGCTCTGCGGCGACGCCGGGCTCGGGCAAGACCCGCTTGGCCAACGAGCTGGCCCGGATCGCCGTGGTGGACGGCGACGGTGGTGCGGGCGACCTACCCGGCCTATGGGCCATGGGCGGGGCCGGGTGGCGGCCGACATCGCTGCGCCAGCTCGGGCCGACCGGCGACGACGAGGTGGATGTCCGGCTCCGCTCGATCGCCGGCGAGATGGATGCCTCCCTGAGGTCGATCGAACCGGTCGGGATGGAGCAGGAGAAGATGTGGGCGTTCGTCCGCCTGATGGAAAAGGTCGCCGACAAGCCCTTACTGATGGTGATCGACGACGCCCACCGCGCCAGTGAGCGATTCCTCGAGACCATAAACGAGACCGGGCGCGCTTGCCGGAAGGCGCCTTGCTCACGGTTTTGGCGGGCCGTACCGATCCCCCAGACTGGCTCGCCCGCTTTGCCGCTGCCACGAAAGTGCGGCTGTCGCCACTCGGCTTGAGCGACGCGATGCAGCTGGCAGGCACGTTTGTCTGCGAGAAGCCTCTCAGTGCCGAGGCCTCCAGGTTCTTCGCCGAGCGCGCAACCGGCAATCCGCTGTACCTCCGCGAGCTCGTGACCATGGCCATGGTCGGAGGCTCTCTCGTGGACAGCGGCGCCACCTACGAGCTGACCGCGTCGGCGGCCATCCCGGCGACGCTGCAGGCGCTGCTGGCGGCAAGACTGGACGCCCTCTCGGCGTCTCAAAAGCTCGTCTTCCAGCACGCGGCGATCCTGGGCGACGCCGCGACCGCTGCTCAGGTTGCAGCGCTGGGCTCCGGCGACGCATCAGCAGTCCTCGAGTCGCTCGTCGAATGCGGCCTGCTCAGGCGAGGTCTCGACCTCTACTACGAGGCCGCCGACCCGATGCTCCGCGAGGTCGCCTACGAGACCTTGCCACGCCAAGTGCGGGAGAGTTGCACAGACGGGCAGCCGCCAGCGCCAAGACATCCGACGAACGGGCGCGCCATCTCGACCGTTCTACGACATACCTGGAGGACGACGAAGAGCTCAGGTCGGAGGCTGCCGAGGCGCTGGTCACCGCGGGTCTCGAGCTGCTGGAGCTCTCCGGCACCCGGAAGCGATGCGCATGCTGGAGCGAGCCTTGGCGCTCGGCTATCGCGAGCCCTCTGCCCTCCTCCGGCTCGCCCGGCTCCAGGTTGCCAACAACGACGAGACGGCTGGACGTGAGACGCTCGATCTCGTCGAGGACGATCCAGACGATCCCGCGCTGGCAATCGAGCGGGATCACATCGCCGCCAACAGCAAGACCTTCAGCGACCCGGAGTGGGCGCTGCCGAGGCTGCGGGCCGTTGCGGAGCGGTGGGGCTCAGAAGGCAACACCGAGAAGTTCGCGTGGCGCGTGCCGAACGCAGGCGTCGAGGCCTGCTTCAGCCTCGGGTTGATGGACGAGGCCGCCGCCGAGCTCCAGGCCGCACACGACATCTTCGAAGCGGCCGGCGACAAGCTCGGCATCATCGGGACGGCGTCGTTCATGACCCTGGTGAAGCCGACCGACCGCCGGGTGCCGGCGTTGGCTCGCTGACGCTCTGGAGTTCGCCGACAGCACGGGCGACCGCTCCAAGCAAATGACGGCTCTGATTCCCCTTACGTGGCACCATTTCTTCCGTTCCTTCTGCGGGAGCGCCGATCAGACCGCCAACGCCGAAGGGTTCGCACGCCGGCTCCATGACGTCGCGGTGGAGCAGTCGGCCTTACCCCAGATGGCAGTCCAGGCTCTGAGTCTCCGCGATCATGGCCAGGTGGAGCGGCCGGCTCGCCGAGGCGCGGACACGTAGACGGGATCGCCCGGCTCAGCACGCTGATCCGAGGCCCGGCAGACATCTGGCTCGGCTGGGCAGCGAGCTTCGCCGTGGCCGTCGGGGAGGGTGCATCGGGTGCTGCAGCTCCCTTCCCGCCGGACGACTTCGCGGACCCGTGGCCGGCGTGGCCGCGGTCGTGGCGGAGACTGCTTACTCGCTGGTCGAGTGGACGAGGCCATCTCCAGGACCGAGCTCTGAATCTGCAAACAAGTGGCAGGGCCGTGGGCCCATCTCGGAGGTGACCGGAGTCGTCAATGCCCTGGCCCTCGGCTCGCCGGCCGCAGCGACGAAGCCGCCGATTGGGTGCGGCGCGTTGCCGGCGCCGCTGACGCTCTCGGTATCCCATCTGGTTGTGGACGCCGCGGCGGCGCTATCGGCGGCTTCAGCTCGAGGGCTCGACGGTGCCGCCGCCGGTCGGCGGACCGAGCATCGCCTCCCGCGCCTGGCACTCCGGGCGCGTGGGCCCGGCACGGGCACGAGGACGCGGCCGCCGCATTGGGCAGCTGCGCCGCCGCCCTTGCAGCGCCGGGCCTGCTCAGGTTATTGGCCGACTCTTAACTCACGCGTCCGGGCATCATGGCGGACGTGACGACGACCTTTTCGGCGCCGAACCCCGGGATCCAGGCTCATCCCGCACCAGCAGTCGAGGTTGCCGGCCTGGTCAAGCGCTACGGAGACATCGAAGCTGTCCAGGGCATCGACCTCTCGGTCCGCCATGGGGAACTGTTCGGCTTCCTCGGGCCGAACGGCGCCGGCAAGTCCACCACCATCAAGATTCTTTGCACGCTCGTCACGCCAACGGGGGGCGAGGCAAGGGTGGCCGGCCTCGACGTGACGACCCACAGAGCGGCGGTGCGCCGCCACATCGGGCTGGTGTTCCAGGAGACGACACTGACGACTACCTCACCGCCGAACAAAACCTGCGCTTCCACGCGGCCATCTACGGCATGCCACGGCGGACGATTGCGCCGCGGATCGATGCCGTTCTCGACCTTGTCGGTCTCTCCGAGCGGCGGCGCTCGCTCGTGCGGACGTTCTCCGGCGGGATGAAGCGACGCCTCGAAATAGCCAGAGGCCTCTTGCACTCGCCGAGGGTGCTTTTCCTTGACGGACCCACGCTCGGCCTCGACCCCGACTCCCGACTGACCCTGTGGCGATACGTCGACGACCTGCGCCGGCGGGAGGACATCACTGTTTTCCTTACGACGCACTACATGGACGAGGCTGAGCGCTGTGATCGCATCGCGATCATCAACCACGGCCGCATAGTCGCTCTCGGCACCCCGGCCGAGCTCAAGGCCGGTGTCGGTGACGACACAGTGTTCGTTTGCACGGCGGACAATGACCTGGCGGCGGAGAGCATAAGTGAGCGTCTGGGCGTCCGGGCCGTTCCCGACCGAGACGGCCTTTTGCTGGCAGTGCCCGACGGGGAGAAGTTCGTGCCACGGCTCTTCGGAATCGGGATCCCGGTCCGATCGGTCAGTGTCGCGAGGCCGACTCTCGATGATGTTTTCATGCTTCACGCGGGACGACGAATCGGCGAAGAAGAGGGTGCAGCCGCTCCGAGGCGGATGCCGCGATGACGACTCAACTAACGCGGCCACCTTCCACCACAGGGGGGACACACCCGGCGGTTCGCTCGCCGGCGGAGGTGTGCTCCATGAGGTGCGGGCTGTCCTCGTCGTCTGGCAGCGCGGCATGATCAGGATGTGGGGCGACAAGGGGCGGATGGTGTCGTCGCTGCTCCAACCCGTTCTCTTCCTCTTCGTACTCGGTGCGGGGCTGTCCTCCGTTGTTTCCCACGGCTCTGGAGGCGCCGATTACAAGACGTTCATCTTTCCCGGCTATAGTCACCGGCATCCTGTTCACGGCTGTCTTCTCTGCAATTTCGATCGTGTGGGATCGTGAGTTCGGGTTCCTGCGAGAGATGCTCGTTGCCCCGATCTCCTCGTCCAGCATCGTGGTGGGCAAGCGCTGCGTGGGCGGCGCAATCTCCAGTCTTCAGAGCCTGGTGCTCATCGCACTCGGTGGGTTCGTCCACGTCCCCTACAGGCCGGGCATCATCCTCGGCCTGATGGCGGTGGTGTTCGTTACTTCCTTCACGATGACAGCCTTCGGGCTCGTGCTCGCCGCGTGCTGTGAAGACAATCCAGACCTCGTGATGCCCTTGTCCCAGATGCTTCTGCTGCCCCTAATGTTTCTTTCCGGTTCGCTGTACCCCCTGGGAAGGGGCGTGCCCCACTGGCTGCAGATCGCGGCGGCTCTTCACCCGGTCACCTATGCAGTGACGTCGGCTCAGCATCGTGTTCCATTACCTCCCGAAAACGGGCGCCACGGCACGCTTCTACGCCGGCCTGACCTGGAATGGATGGCGAGTGCCGGCGTGGCTCGATGTCGTCGTCGTCGGTGCGATCGGGGTGCTGGTGCTTTCTGTTGCTTGCCTCTTGTTTTCGCGGACGGAATAGCCCCCTCCGCTGCGAGCCCAGCGGCACTTCGCCTATCCTCATCAGCCCGCAGAGATCGACGCCACCTCGTCGTCGGTGAGCTTGATTGCTGCGGCCGCAATATTGGCCTCGACGTGCTCGGGCAGCCGAACCGGGGATCGGAAGGATCGAAGCCGATCTGGAAAACCACGCCGAGCACCACCTGGTGTCCGCTGACACCGTGGCGGGAAGCGACCGCCCCGATCGCCCGGTTGCGCTCCGCCTCCTGGATAGGTGCCCAGGGGAGGAAGGCGAGCGACTCCTGCTCGCAGAGGTCAACCATCGACTCGGATGAACGGTCATGGGCGTTGTAGCGGTTTTGTATCGACACCACCGGGACGATCCTCTGAGCCTCGCGAAGCTGATGCTCCGTGACATTGGAGACACCGATGTGGCGGACTTTGCCCTCCTCCCGGAGCTGCCCGTGCAGGGCGCCGATCGAGTCCTCCAGCGCTACCCGTGGGTCGGGCCGGTGGAGCCGGTATAACGCGATCTGGTCGATACGGAGCCGCTTCAAGCTGCCCTCGCACGCTTCTTTCAGGTGCTCCGGACTACCATCCGGGTCCCAGCGACCCGGGCCGGGGACGTACCAGACCTCCCTTCGTGGCGACCACCAGGTCGTCGGGATAGGGATGGAGGGCCTCGGAGATGAGCAGCTCGCTGACGTCGGGCCCGGACCAAGTTCGCAGTATCGATGAAGTTCACGCCGAGATCGACAGCCCGGCGGAGGGCAGCCTTCGCTCGATCGACGTCGGCAGGCCGGCCCCAGGATGCCATCGCCGGTGACTCGATCGCCCCGAAGCCGAGACGGTTGACCGTCAAGGTCTCCGCCGATGCTCATTGCGCCGGCGGCGGCTGCGGTCGTGGTTGCGGTCATCTGCTGAACTCTCTGTTCCTCATGATCTGTAGTCGGTCGCCCCCGACGCTACAGCCATCGGCTGGCGCTTTCGGCCGTAGGGGCAAAAAGCAGGGCCTTTCGGGTCATTCCCGAAGATCGGAAACGCGGTTCGTGGCGACGCCTCTGGCCGTCCCGCGCACCCGAGGGTCATCCGGCCCTTCTTGCTCAAGTGCGAAAGCTGGCGCTCGATACCGATAGTGGTGACCATTCCGTTGAAGTTGAAAGAGCTTCAGCGGGCGCCACCCGGCCTCGGAACAGGCCGCTGTTGTACTCGAGCCGTCCTCCGTCCTCCTGGTCGAGGACAGTGACATTTACGCCGTGCTCGTGCAGCGCCTCCTCGCCGCTTCCGCCCCGGAGCGCCGGGAACTGTCGGTCGTGACGAACCTCGAGGACGCCCGGGTATGGCTGATGTCCAACAAAGCCGACTGCGTGCTCCTCGACCTGGAACCTGCCGGACGGCAAAGGCCTCGAGACGGTGGCAGCCGTACGCTCGGTTGCTCCCGACGTGCCTGATCCGTGGTCCTGAGCGGGACTCGCCGACGAGCAGATGGCGACCGCCTCACTTCAAGCACGGCGCCAGGAATTATCTGGAACAAAGCGGAAATCGACGCGTGGTCGCTTCGCAAGGCAATCCGCTACGTGGCCGAGCGGAAGCGAACGGGGCTCGAAAGTACAGCATCGAGCCGACCACGATGCGAACCTGGACGGGCCTGGCCAGCAGGGCCTTGTTCATGGAGAGGCTGAAGGTAGCTATCGCCCGCTTGGCACGGTCCAACGGAATGGTTGGAGTGCTTTTCGTGGACCTCGACCGGTTCAAATGGATCAACTCTGAACACCCTGGGGCACGACGCCGGCGACGAACTCATCAGTCGCGGTCGCCGAGCGCCTAGCCGACGTCCTGCGTGTGGGCGACCTGGCCGCACGGCTGGGCGGGGACGAGTTCGTTGTCGTCGTTGACAACGTCACAAGCCGCCTGGATGCCCTGGCGGTCGCCAGCCGTGTCCACAGCGGCTCGAAGCCCCTTTCAAAGTCGGCGGCAGAGAAGTGCGCATAAGCGCAAGCATCGGCATCTCACAGACGGACGACCCCGCCGCTGATCCGGTCACCGTCGTCGCCGAGGCCGACGTGGCTCTCTACCAGGCGAAGGCACTCGGCAAGGCGCGGTCGGAGTTGTTCGATGTGGATCTGAGCGAGTTCGCCGAACCTCGCGAGCGAGCACTGGAGACGCAACTCCGGCGTGCCATCGAGCAGGCGGTGTCGTCGTCCATTACCAGCCCGTGGTCGACCTTCACATCGGTCGGCAAGTCAGTTCCGAGGCGCTGGTGCGGTGGTTGAGACCGACAGGCGTGCTCGCCGGCCCCTGATGCTTTCATCAACGTTGCTGAGGAAACGGGCCTGATCGCAAGTGTCGACGAGTTCGTGCTCTCGGTCGCATGCCGGCAGATGCGTGAATCGGGAAAAGGCCACAAGCGGCGTGTCATTCGTCAGCGTGAACATCTCAAAGAGCCAGCTTTGCGATCCGGGCTTCGTAGGCCGCCTGGAGGCGATCATCGACGAAAGCGGCATCCAGGCACGCTAGCTCTGCGCCGGGAGGTGACCGAGGAGCGCCATCCTTGCCCACGAGGACGCAGCGTGGGAATCGCTCCGCCAGATCCGGAGTTTGGGTGTCCGGTTCGGACTCGA
Organism: uncultured Acidobacteriaceae bacterium; assembly: GCA_963846185.1. Taxonomy (GTDB): domain Bacteria; phylum Acidobacteriota; class Terriglobia; order Bryobacterales; family Bryobacteraceae; genus Bog-105. Next base: position 404,751 of record CAWJVA010000010.1, read on the forward strand.
CGATCTTCGGCATCGGATACGGTGGCCATGTTAGGTACGTCCGCCATAAAGCCTTCGATATGTTGAAAATGGACAGGTCCTTCGCCATCGGAGCCGGCGTCGACACCGGCACAACAGCGATGCTCGAAGCGGTCTTGGGCCTGGCCAAAGCCCTCGAGGTGGACGTGGTCGCAAAAGGGGATCGAGACGGCGGATTCCGCCGGCTTACCTTCGCCGGATCGGATGCGACCTCGGGCAGGGGTTCCTCCTGGCCCGCCCTGCTCCCCTCTTCGGCATTCTCATCCGTGGCACCTAGGTACGATCGGCGGCGACGCGTCGCCACTTGTGATCGAAGGGGGCCCGGGATGCACAGCCGAGATCATCCAAAGCGCCGGCATCGGTCCTCTTCAGGGCGTCGAGGTCGTGGGGCTCGCGGTGCAGACCGGGTCCACCCGTCCGGGACCATGATGCTTGCTGGACCTGGGGGCGTCGGTGACGAAAGTGGAGCCACCCAAGGGTGATCCGTACCGGAGGTTCATGGGAGCGACCACGCCCATGGAGGCCCTCAGGTTCGTCAATGTCAATCGCAACAAGTCGAGCAGGTGTTGGCCGATCTGAAGACGCCAGAGGGCAAGAGTCTGCTGCTTGAAATGCTCCAGCGTGCTGACGTCCTCGTGTGCAACTGGAGGCCCCGGCGCCGGCGCCCGCCTCGGACTGGACGACGAGAAGCTTGCCGCTGCCAATCCCCGGTTGATCCGCTGCTACGTGACCGGATTCGGACCGGACGGGACCCGAGGGGGGGAAAGCCCCGCGTTCGACAACAGTTGTGCAGTGCCGCGCCGGCTACAGCTATGACCTTTGGAAGCCCCGACCGTCCGTTGATGGTGCCCAACTATCTGACCGACCGCGATCCGCAGGCGCTATGACTGGCCAGGCGGGTACTCGCCGCGGCTTGTTGCTCGCGAGCGAACCGGCTGCGGCAACGGGGTGGACCTCGCCATGCTCGATGCGGCCGCCTATTTCAACCACCTTTCCAGCCGGCATGTCGCATCGCACCTTCCTGGACCACGGCGATGGCAGTCCCAGCAACCCTCACGCCGCCCCTGTGTATCCCCTGGCCGCCGCCGACGGTTGGCTCGTCGTGAGTCCTGTCAGCCGTTCGCAGATTCGTGGCGCATGCGCTGCGGTCGAGCGCCCGGAGTGGGCGGGCGAACTGCTGGAGGGTGGGATCAGATCCGGGGACTCAGCCAGGCTCTGCTCGAGCGCCTTTCGCGCCCGGTGAATTCCAACCCGCGGTGGTCAGCCACTGGCTCGCGGCATTCAGGCTGGGGAGGACGTCCCCCCCGCCGCACCGTGCCTCTCGCCGGACGAGCACCTGGCGGATCCCCAGGTCCGTGCACAACAACCTGTACTCAGTGGAGGAGACCCCCGGCCTCGGACGGGTTCGCAACGTCCGGTATCCGGCGCGTCAGCACTAGCTGGCCCCGGCCTCGGCCAGCGAACGCAGGCGCCGGAGGTCGGCGAAGGTTCGGCAGAGGAGGTCCTAAGTACGCGTCTTCGGAGGAGGACCAGCTACAGGTGGATCTGCGTGACGGCATCCGCAAGGTGTGCGGCGCATTCCCCGACTCCTATTGGAGGGATCTGGACGAGCGCCACGAGTTTCCATGGGAGTTTTACGAGGCGATGGCCGCCGGTGGATGGATCGGCGTCGCCATGCCCACCGATCACGGCGGCGGTGGTCTCGGGATCACGGAAGCGTCGATCGTCCTGGAGGAGGTCGCCGCCTCTGGAGCAGCGATGAACGGCTGCAGTGCCATACACCTCTCGATGTTCGGGATGAACCCGTCTACATCAAAGCATCGGCTCCAGGGCGCTGCAGGACCGCTACTTACCGGAGGTCGTTGCCGGCCGGCTCCACGTCGCCTTCGGGGTCACCGAGCCAGATGCCGGTACCGATACGACCAACATCTCCACGAGGGCCGTCCTCGACGGCGACCACTACGTCGTGAGAGGCCGAAAAGTGTGGATGAGCAAGGCACTGTTCTGCCAGAAGGTGCTGCTGCTCGTGCGAACCACCCCGCTCTCCGAGGTGGTCAAGAATGATGCAGGGCCTCACCTTGCTGTTCGTGGACCTGCAGGCGGCCGAGGTAGACATCCAGCCCATTCCGAAGGCGGGACGCAATGCCGTGGTCTCCTGCGAGGTCACCTTCGACGACCTCCGAGTCCCGGTAGACCACCGCGTAGGCGAGGAAGGCCGAGGATTCCACCTACCTGCTCGACGGCCTCAACCCCGAACGGATCCTCATCGCAGCGGAGGCGGTCGGGATCGGTCGGGCCGCTGATCTCGAAAGCGGTCACCTACGCCAACGAAAGGGTCGTCTACGGGCGGCCCATCGGTTCCAACCAGGGCATCGCATTCCCTCTTGCCGAGGCCCACGCACGCCTGCATGCCGCCAGCCTCGTGGTGCGGGAGGCAGCCTGGCGATACGACAACGGACTCCCCTGCGGCGAACCAGGCCAACATGGCCAAGCTGCTGTCCGTCGGTAGGCGGGCGTTTTTCGCCGTGGACCGGGCGATGCAAACCCACGGGGGCATTCGGCTACGCCACTGAATACGACGTCGAGCGCTACTGGAAGGAGGCCCGCTTGATGAAGATTGCGCCGGTGCCCCAGGAGATGGTCCTCAACTACTCTCGGCTCGAGCACTCGGATTGCCGAGGTCCTACGGTGGCTGAACCGAAAACGCGGCAACGTTGTGCTGGCCGGAACTCGGCACCTCCCTGGGGGCGTCGAAGGGGTATGAGTGCAACCACGAAGGCCCTCCTGGCGGCCGGCGCATTGGCAGTGGCAGCCACGGTCTCAGGCTGTGACACGAGTCAAACCAGGGCGTCGGCGCCAGCCCCGACGAGTCACGACGCCGGGCGTCCTTCTCGCAAGCCCGGCCACAAACTCCCCTGGTCTCTCCCCCGCTCCCGTTTTAGGCCGGGCGGCAAGCGCCTCGCCTACAGCCGGGATTTCGACGACTGGCTCCGGCAGAGTCTCCGGGGCTCCGGACACGATGACCGTGAGTATCGACGTCAACACGAGTGCTTTGCACGCGGTGGAAACGCCCGCCCGCTCAGAACTCGGCATTTGCGCATCGGGTCATTACGACGCTCGAGCGCGACGGCGTCGCTTCGGCCGACATCCAGACTGACGAGGTTTCACTGCAGCCCCAGTACGA
>CAWJVA010000011.1:0-80642 GCA_963846185.1 uncultured Acidobacteriaceae bacterium
CTGGCCGGCGAAGATCACCGACAAGGGCGGCATCCGCTGGCAGTTTCACCACTTTATCGATATCATGCCGACGCTGCTCGAAGTGACCGGCATCCCGGCACCCGTCATGGTCGACGGTGTCGGGCAAAAGCCGATCGAAGGCGTCAGCATGGCCTATACGTTCGACAAGGCCAACGCGAACGCGCCCTCGCACCACCACACCCAGTACTTCGAGATGGTTGGCATGCAGGGGCTGTACCACGATGGCTGGATGCTGAGCGCGGACCCGCTCCGCGCACCGTGGCAACTTACGACGGCGGCAGTCACCGATCCCGCCAGCGCCTTCAAGTTCGAGCTGTTCGATCTCAGTAAAGACTGGACGCAATACACCGATGTGTCCGCGGCAAATCCAAAGAAGGTGCAGGAGATGAAGGACCTGATGTTCGGCGAATTTGCCAAGTACCAGGTGCTTCCGCTGGATGCCTCGGCGGCAACCCGGTTCGTTGCGCCGCGCCCGAGCCAGGCAGCGGGACGAAGAATCTTCAATTATTCGGGTTCGACCGTCAGTATTCCGGGCGGCAACCAGCCCGGTCTTCTCAACACCTCCTACACCATAACGGCAGATATCGACGTGCCTCAGGGTGGGGCCGACGGTGTGATCGTTAGCGAGGGGGGACGCTCTTTCGGATGGGCGCTGTACCTGCTGAACAGCAAGCCGGTGTACACGTATAACATGCTCGACCTGAAGCGGACCCGCCTGGCGGGAACGGAGGCGCTGGCTCCCGGCAAACATACGATCGAATACGATTTCAAGTACAGCGGGCTCGGCGAGGGGACGCTGGCGTACAACAATGTAAGCGGTGTCGGCAAGGGCGGCACCGGAACCCTGAAGGTAGACGGCAAGGTAGTGTCAACCCAGACGCTGGGGTCGACCCTTCCCCTCGCCAAGCAGCTCGACGATACGTTCAACATCGGCAGCGCCGGTCCCACACCCGTAGATGACAACGATTACAAGGTGCCGTTCAAATTCACCGGCACCATTAACAAGGTGACCATCGGGCTTGATCCGCCGAAACTGACTCCGGCCGACATAAAGAAGATACAGAGTGCCACCAGCTCCGCGGAGAACTAACAATAGGCAGCGTGAGAGTCTCGACCGCTTTCGACAAGAGCGAGAGTAGTGCATCTCAATCTCGGTGAGTGATAAATCGCCGAAGCACTCAGCGAAAGGCTGATGAGGCTGCGTTGCGGAAACGGAACCGTTTGTGCAACGGGTTCATCAATCGGCAAGTTTCCGAGAACGCCACTCGAACGAAGCGCTGCGGAGAACAAGTCGTCTCGACCTCCGCTCGTCGCGACCGTAAGCATGCTGCGATAACCTCCGTCTTCAGAAGCCGTTCAGTTTCCGCCTGTCACATGCAAAGATGCAAGAGCGAGCCAAATCAAAGGCCAAGGGCGAAACGGGCATTGAACCGAATATAAAGAAGACAGAACCGTTTCGTTCAGGCAGGATTATCAGACTCCCTTGGCGTTCGACCTTCCGGCGTGTCTCAACGAGCCGCCCGCCTCGGGAGTTCCGATCAACGCTTAGGACTTCCGGAGCCCATGGTCAATCGCGCTCGTCGTGCTCGCGATTAACCTTGTACGCGGTCCCGCTGATTGCACTCCCATCCACAACTTCGAGGATCTCTTGGCCGTCCTTTACCACGATGAAGTGGAACTTGAGAGGTGGTTGCCGGGACGCAACGTCTACCGTTGCTGATCCGGTACAATCCGGGTTCACGGTATAAGTTCCGGTGAGTTGCCTCCACTCCTCTGTGGGAGGCATTCCGTTGAGAACCACATAGTCTTTTGAAGTCATGTTTCCCTGGCCGTCAAAATGAGCCAGGACCAGAGTGCGTAGGGTGAGATTCGGGCCAAGGATCGCACCTTCCAGCTTGGTTCCGTAATCGCCAAACAGCGTTCGATTCGAACACGTTTTGTGCCATCGTTGAGCATCTGAAGCTTCGGACTGCGCCATCGAGGGAGCGGCCAAACTCAGAAATAAGGCGCAAAGGGGAGCAGCTAGGATCGTGTTGCGGTATGTCATGCCACGGATCATCGGGCGGGAGGTACATCAAACTCCAGTGCGGCGCCTCAAACGTTCTCAAATCCGGTCTCAAGAATTCTTGGCTATGCTCAAAGCATTGAAATTTCATGCCGTGCTATAGGTTCGGACCTTTTGAACTGGATCCGGAAGCTCGCCTTCTGCGCCGGGATGGCGAGCCGATCCCGTTGGCAGGCAAAACGCTCGACATGCTGATTGTGCTGGTCGAGAACCGGGGCCGCCTGCTGGATAAAGATGACTTGTTATCGCGGGTTTGGACCGGCAGTGTGGTGGAAGAGGCGAATTTAAGCCAGACCATCTTCACAGTGCGCAAGATCCTGGGGGACAGCCCCAAGGATCACCGCTACATTGCGACCGTTGCCGGACGCGGATACCAGTTTGTCGCCCCGGTGACGGAGTCCATAGCGAGAACAGAGCCGGCCGGGATGGAGCTGAAAGAGCCGCTTAGGGGACGGTCGCCGCTCTGGCGACGGAAACGCGGTTTTCAGTTTGGGGCAGCGGGGATAACGCTTGCCATGTTGGCGGTCGGCATCGCACTCTGGCGTCCTTTCGCCGTCTCCCCTCATTTCGGAGAAACGTCAAAGGGGCACGCAACTTTTAAAGAATCGCCCTTGACGGCAAATCCTGACGAGACCCCTATAACCAGCAGCGCGATCTCACCTGATGGAAAGCTCTTGGCTTACTCCGATCCGACCGGGCTTTATGTAAGAGAAGTGGACGGTGGAGAAACTCATCCGGTGCCGACCTCGCCGGGTTTTGAGGCTCTCGTTGAGAGTTGGTTCCCGGATGGCATTCATCTTCTCGTCTCAAAGGTTGAAAAGGGTGAAGGCACCCCGGGATTATGGAAATTGTCGATCATGGGCGGATCGCCACAAATGCTATGTGGTGAAGGCGAATCTGCTTCATTGTCGCCCGGTGGCTCTCAAATCCTTTTCGTGAAGCACGCTTCGCCCGGTGAAGAAGTCTGGCTCATGCGGTCGGACGGAAGTGGGGCGAGACGTATCATCCGCAGCGGCGAAGACAGCTTTAGCCGAGCGGCATGGTCTTCCGACGGCAATCACTTCGCTTATGCAAGAACAAAGACAAGATACTATGCGTTCCGGCGTGCGCCTGACACCCAAATAGAAGTGTTTGATTTAGCTCGGGGCACGTCGACGCCGGTTCGAGATTGCGGGCCGCGGGGCGTGCCCCGCGGTGGCGCAGCAGTGGCTTGGCTTCCAGATGGATTGCTCCTCTATCCGGTCCGCGAGCCTCGGCCTAACCAGCAAGACACAAACCTTTGGTCGATAGCGCTCGATTCTTCTGGAACGCACGCGTCGGGTTCTCCTGTCAGGATCACGAGCGGGAAAGGAATTGCCGTACAGCTCAGTGTCAGCAACGACGGCAAACGCCTCGCGTTACGGCGTCACAATCCCCAGCCGGACATCTACGTTGCAGATCTGAAGGCGGGTGAAAGGTCTCTTGGTGTTCTTCGCCGCCTCACGTTGGATCAGCGTTTGGACTATGCAATAGATTGGACACCTGACAGTAAGTCCGTGATCTTTTACTCGAATCGGGACGGCCCATTTCATGTCTTCAAGCAGTCTATCGACGCTACGCAGGCCGATCTACTTGTGGGCGGCAGCGATGACTTGTATCTTCCCAGAATGTCACCCGACGGGAAGACTGTCATTTATGTCGTTCGCCCGAAGCCGAGCGCAGATACTGACAATTCCAAGATCATGCAGGTTCCTCTGACCGGCGGCCCACCGAGGTTCATATTGGAGGTCCCCAACCTCTGGGACGTTGAATGCCCCAGAACTCACGGAACTCACTGTATCTATATCCAGACTGTACCCGTTGAAGGCGAGACTGGCAGTCTGAAATTCTTCTCGTTCAGACCTGAAACCGGAGAGCGTAAAGAGTTGGCCGCGATCGAAGCAAAGGTGGACAACCCTAACTGCATTTTTTCGCACGACGGTCGATATGTCGCCTGGCAATACGGGCGTCCGAACTCCGATCAATTCGGGCTTCGGGTTGCTCGGATCGATAGCGATTGGATGCGTTTTGTTGCCGTACCTCATTGGTCTGAACTGTATGGTATTGACTGGAGCGCAGATTCCAAGGCACTGTGGGTTTGCGCTCGCGATAGCCGGGGGAATTCAAAACTAATCAACGTTGGTTTAGATGGGTCCAGTAGTACCGTGTTGTCAGGTCCGAACCTCAGCCTTGAATGGGTAGTCTCTTCATCCGATGGTCATCACCTGGCGATCGTGAAGAATAGTAACAGCTCGAACGTCTCCCTCTTCGAAGCTTTTTAGGACTTGACTGCCAACGGAGAGTTCTGTCGTTTGAGGAAACGACAATAAGGCTGGCATGCGCCTGTCTGCATCTGCTTCTCACTTTTCCGTTTGACGTATCGCTCAAAGGAGGACCGCTCATCGACTTGACATATCTATCTTTCATTGACCGCCAGTCGGGATCTGGCCGGCCGGAGGCTCTTAGTTAGCGGACCCGTGTGAGTGGCCCAAATAGAGTCCATATAGGAAAAGCTGGTCACATGATTATTCGGGTCCGTGATCTTCAGAATATTTCCAAACGAGTCGTATTGGAAACCGGTCGTCCGCGGCCGGGCAGCCGGACACCGTGAACGGCAGCGGGAAAGCAACACATTGCGTCACGCTTAACTCGTTGCCGTTTGCGTCATACGACTAGCTTGAGGCTGAATACGCCTGCCGCCGCCGTTCAGCACCGCCGTCTGCGAAGGCAGGCTCAGCAGATGCGGGCTGGTGTTCACGTAAGATCCGGTTTCGTATTGCGTGTTGGTGTGGCGGAACCAGCCGTTCGGCGCGGAAGCCGGACAACTGCCGATGCTTGGCGCAGCTCCGAAACGCCATATGTACCAAGACTTATTGGGACTGAAAGCCCCCTTTCTCTCATAAGAGGATGTCTTTTCTGCAGCGGCCCGGAGCGGTCGAGGGCGCGTCAGCCGCGAAGCTTTATCCTTGACGGCGAGGACCGCTGCGGAACGTAGTTGGGGAGGGAAGGGGCGTTGCTCAGAGCTGGATAACGTTCAGTCCGGGAATGCGATTGAAGTCACGAACATTGCTGGTGCCGATGGCATATCCAAGCTCCAGTGCACACGCTCCGATCAGCAGATCCCCAAACGGCACATTGATTCCATTTGCGGCTTGTTCGGCGCCGATTTGGGCAACGATTTCAGCCGTGGATTCGGTCACAGGATAAATAGGAATGGTGGCCTTGAGCTCATCGAGGAACATTCTGCGGCGGCTACGAGTTTCAGAACTATCAGCTCGATAGATGCCGTGACCGATTTCCGCAACGGTTACAGAACATAGGACGATCGGAACCTCGCCCACAACCGTTTGTACCGTCTCGATGGCTTGCTCGGGCTTCAGCTTCCGCCGCTCCGCTGCGATCAGGATACTGGAGTCGAGGACTATTCCCAGGAGGGCGGATTCCATGGCTGGCGGTGCGCTTTAATGCCTTCCTCGATGTCACGGGCAAAGTCGTCATCCATGATTGCCTCCGCTCCGCGATCCTTCAGCTCCGCAATCACTTCCGAGATCATGCGGCCTACAGGTTTGGACGGTTTGATGACAGCTACGGGGCGATTACCGTGCTCGATCACGATCTCACTCCCTTGCCGGACCTTTGCCAGCACGGCGGCGATGTCCTTCACAACATCCGCTTCTGACATATGGACAACAGCCATGCTTTCGATCATAGCGGGTCTTCGTCCTCCTCGTGCCCGGCAGTAACTTACCCGCATCGAACTATCCGGTCGCGTTTATGGGATGGGTCTTTTGTATCTGAGGCAAATGCCCGCCGGTGATTGTAGCGCCATCGCGGCTGTCAGGGCTGAAACGGGCGAGCATCGTCTCCACTCAGCGAGACACGCCGTTCGGGATACTGGCATTGTCATACGAGTACGAAATGCCAGCCGACCTGTTTTAAGAAACCCTGACACACCGCCGCGCTTACGATCTGCGCGAGTGCTCCTCAGAGCTGTTGTGCCACGGAAAGTAACGTTGTCAGGCCTTTTCGCTTCTCAGAAGCTGTAATTTTGTCGCGGAAGGACGGTTTCCGTCCACCACGGTCAGCGCTTCCAGTTTGCGCAGTTCGCGGCGAGCGATCTCGGCCCAGGTGCTGCCGCCGTCGAGCTTCAGGTACGCGCGCCAGTGCCGGACGGCGCTCATGACATCGTGCATTCCTTGATAGAGCAGCGCCAGATTATAGTGGGCATCCGCATAGTTGGGTTGCGCGCGCAGGGCGTCCTGATAGTGTTTCAGGGCGTTCGGCACATCGCCCTGCTCATCATAGAGATTGCCGAGATTGAAGTGGGCCAGCGGGTAGTCCGGGTCGATCTCCAGCGCTTTTTTGTACTGCTCCTCGGCGTCCGCCCAAGCGTGGCCGTTGAAAAAGACGGTTCCCAGGTTAACCAGGGCCCCGGCGGAACGGGGATCGAGTTCTGTCGCCTTCTGATAAGCGCGGATGATCTCTTCGAAAGGCGCTCCGGTCTGCTCCAGTTCCAGGCCGTGCTCAAACCAGCGATCGGCTTCCAGCTTCCTGCGAAGGCGTTCCGCGACGGAAGCGCTGCTCCGCTGAGATACCGGCAATTGCAAGAGTTTGTTGAGTTCCGCCTCCTGGAAATCGAACAACATCTGGCCGGATGCGGGCTCCAGCCGGTGCTTACCGATTTTCAGGCAAACGCGCCGGCCTTCCTTGTAGATCTGAACGTCATCGCCTTGATCTGGCGATTCCTTCAGGAAATCGCGCAACGAGTGCAGCGCCTGGCGGACTACGCGGGGGTGCGCGTTCTGTTCCCGCAGCCGCATAAGCCGCTTCAGCGTGAGCAGATCCGAGAAGCTGTACTGGACGAGCTCGGGAATCAGTTCCTGACGTTCCCAGCTCTTCAGCTGTCGATTCTCGATTTTGAGCAATCGGCAGACGTCCTCGCGCGTGTACGCATCACCCGCTTCGCGCACCAGGGCCGGCGACGGATGTTGCGAGTGGTCTCGCAGCATGCGGCAATGATAACACCGAATCAAAACAACCGTTTAACGCGGGAATCTACCTCTCAAAAGCTGATTAGTATGGAATTGCATTACGCGAAAATTGAGGATAATCGACCATGTGCAGGTTCATTACCTCAGCCGCACTTTGCTGTTTGATCGTGCCCGCCTGGGGGCAAGTCAACAATCCAGAACATGATCAGCAAGCGCTAGCTCGACATGCGCACCTATACGAACGCTACAAAGGAACACCTGTCGAAGATCGAAAGCCCAATGCCAAGGGAGAGATTGAACTCAATGGGGGCATGGAGGTCCTTCTCAGCACTGCACCGCCGAACACTCCAGAACGCGGCCTCGAAGAGCTATTGCACGATCTTTCCCGAAATGTCGGCGCTGGTTGTACGGGCGAAGGCGGTCAGCTTCGAGTCTGCCTTCAACCCCGACCGCTCTTTCCTCTACTCTGATTGGCAATTCAAGATTACGGAAGTCTTTAAGAACGGGGAGCACCGCTACTACGCTCCTGGAAACATACTCACGGTGACACGTTCCGGAGGTTCACTCATCTGGAATGGGAAAAAAGTAGTCTCCTATGATTCGAACTTTCCGGCTTTCGTCGTGGGAGAGGACTATGTGCTTTATCTGGTTGCGGTCGAGGGGGAGCCGGATACGTATCAGGTAACAAACGAGAGTGGCGGGGCTTTTCGCATCGGCAAGAAGGTCGAGTACCTGCTGAACCCGTTTGAGGCAAATATGCATTCGATCGCCAAGCAGGTACCAAAGATGATGTCGAGACTTTCCTGGACGACGTGCGGGAGAGTGCGGAGTGAGCGATCCCAGGGCAGATCTTGCTGGTTCCACTGATAGCCAGATTACGAAGGCTGGAGCTTAAAGCGGCCTTATCCTCTTGCCGTCCAAGCGGTTGACTAGCCCGCGTGCTAATCTCATACTAAAAAGGTCGGATATTATGTATCCCGCAAAGAGGCTCGCTCATGGCGCCTCTGAACACGCCTCTCAACCATCGAATCACCCGCCCTCCCACCGCACTCTGGCGGACCTGGCAAGAGGAGAACGATGCATCATGGACCATCTGGAGTTACCGGATGACATGGCGCGGCGGCTGATGGAGCTGGGTTTTCTACCAGGGAATGAGGTGATACCGGGCCGGCGGGCTCCCGGGCGCGGTCCACGGGTTTTTCGGGTGGACGGCTCGGAAGTCGCGCTGCGGGCAGGATACGGCGCGGACGTCTTCGTTCGCCGCGATCCGGAATCTGATCTCGTGGTACTTCCATGAGCAGCTGCCACGGCGAGACGCCGCGCTGCGGGCTTGCTGCCGAACCCTTCGATTCCGACCTCCGCGGGCGGCGCACGACCGGCCCATCATTGTCGCAATCGTGGGGCCGCCCAATGCCGGCAAATCCACTCTCTTCAACCGCCTGACCGGTCTTCACCAGAAGGTAGCGAATTTCCCGGGCGTGACCGTCGAGCACCGCATGGGAAAGGCGAAGCTGAAGGACGACCACGAAGTCTTCCTGGTGGATCTGCCGGGCATTTACAGCCTGCATCCGCGCGCGGAGGACGAGCAGGTCACTCACGACGTCCTGAAGGGCGAGCGGGGCGATTTCCCAAGCCGGATGCGGTCATCCTGATCCTGGACTCGACGAACCTGGGGCGGCATCTGGTGCTGGCCGCGCCGATTCTGAGCCTGGGCTTGCCGACTCTGATTCTGCTGAACATGGCGGACGATCTGAAAGCGCGCGGCGGCAAAGTGGACGTTTCGGCGCTTGTCGGCCGAACTGAATTGTCCGGTGGCCCTGATCAGCGCGGCGAAGGGAACCGGCCTCGACGGCATCAAGCAGTTCCTGATGGGAACGGCGGTACGGCTGAACGCGCCGCCCGCCGAAGATCGAACTGCCGGTCCTGCAGGACATCCCAAAGTGCCGGCAGTGGGCGGCCAATATCGGTGATGCGGCATCCTACCGGGCGCCCGCTCCTCCCCTTTGGACGCGCCGTCTGGATGCCGTCTTTCTTGCATCCGGTCGCCGGGCCGCTGGTCTTCCTGGCGGTCGTGGTTGCGGTATTCCAAAGCATTTTCTCCTGGGCGCAGCCGCTGATGAACGGCCTGCAGACGGCTTGATCTGATCTCCGGGCAATGGATGAAAACGGTATCTGCCGGACACGCCCTGGCGCTCGCTGCTGATCGACGGAGTCTGGAGCGGCGTGGGTCGGTGGTCGTATTTCTGCCGCAGATCCTGCTGCTGTTCCTGTTCATCGGAATCCTGGAGGATTCGGGCTACCTGGCGCGGGCGGCGCTGATTGCGGACCGCACCATGGCCAAGTTCGGACTGCAGGGCAAGTCGTTCATCCCGCTGCTTTCGGCTTATGCGTGCGCGGTGCCGGCAGTGATGGCGACCCGCGTCATCGAGAACAAGCGCGACCGCATGGCGACGATCATGATTGCGCCGCTGATGACCTGTTCGGCGCGGCTTGCCGGTTTACACGCTGATGATTGCGGCGTTTGTGCCGAATATGCCCGTACTCGGGCATTTCCTCTCGCTGCCCGCGGTGACAATGCTGGGCCTTTATGTGCTTGGGTTTCCTGGCGGCAGTGACGATCGCCCGCGCTGCTGAAAAGTCACCATTTTGAAGAGCCAGGATCGGCGTTCATTCTGGAAATGCCGCCGTATCGCTGGCCCACCTGCAGTCTCTGGGCCTGCGGCTGGTCGACCGCGGCAAGGTTTTCCTGCAGCGCGCGGGAACGGTGATTCTGCTGGTTGCGGTGGTGCTGTGGGTGCTGGCGCATTTGCCGCTGCAGCACGGCAAAACTCCGCCGCTGGAACACAGCTTCGCGGGCATGATCGGCAAAGCCATCGAACCTGCCATCCAGCCGCTTGGGTTCAACTGGAAGATCGGAATCGGCCTGATCACCTCGCTGGCGGCGCGCGAGGTGATTGTCGGCACCCTCGGCACCATTTATGGCATCGAAGGCAGATGAGCCGATCGACAGGGCTTGCAGCAGGCCGTCCACCACGACCTGAGCACCGCGGGCGCAGTGGCTTTGCTGGTATTCTTCGCGTTTGCGATGCAGTGCTTTTCGACGCTGGCCGTGGTGAAGCGGGAGACGGGCGGCTGGAAGTGGCCGGTCTTTCAGTTCTCTTACATGCTGGCGCTAGCGTACTCTGGTTCGTGGATTGCGTTCCACCTACTAAGTCATTTCCTGGGATGAGCGAAAAACATAACGTAGTGATTCTCGGCTCTGGCTGTGCCGGGAACACAGCCGCTATTTATACGGCCAGAGCAAATCTGCGTCCGCTGGTGCTCGAAGGACACGAGCCCGGCGGGCAGCTTTCGATCACAACCGAAGTGGAAAACTTTCCGGGATTTCCGGAAGGCGTGATGGGCCCGGTGCTGGTGCAGAACATGAAGACAGCAGGCGCAACGCTTTGGCGCGATGTTACCGGCACGGGCGCGTCATGCACGCCGAACTGTCGAAGCGGCCCTTCACGCTGGAGTTGGAAGACGGCGAGAAGATTCAGACACGGACATCTGATCATTGCTACGGGCGCGTCGGCGCGCTGGCTGAACCTGCCGAATGAACAAAAGCTGATCGGACATGGCGTGAGTTCCTGCGCGACTTGCGACGGCTTCTTTTTCCGCGGTAAAAAGATCATGGTCATCGGCGGCGGCGATTCCGCGATGGAAGAGGCGAATTTTCTCAGCCGCTTCGGGAGCGAAGTCGCCGTGGTGCATCGAAGCGAGGACATTCCGCGCATCGAAGATCATGCTGGACCGCGCCGAGCCAACCCGAAGATTACAGTTCCTCATGAACACGGTGGTCAAAGACGTGTACGACGTCGCGAAAGGCGAAGTGACCGGAGTGCAAGCTGCACAACGTGGCCACAAAGGAAACCTACGATCGCGAAGTGGATGGATTCTTCGTCGCGATCGGCCACATTCCGAACACGAAGGCGTTTGCCGGGCAGCTTGATCTCGATCCGGACGGATACATCATCACGCACGGAGGCGCGCGCACCAACATTGCCGGCGTCTTTCACGCCGGGCGACGTGCAGGATCGAATTTATCGCCAGGCGATCACGGCATCGGGCGCCGGATGTATGGCGGCCATCGAAGCGGAACGTTTCTTCGAAGCGGAAGGGCATTGAATCAGACGTAGCGTGTCTTGCGGTTCCAATCCAGGCTCTGCGAACGAGGCCGCCCTTGACCTGGTGCGGCCTGGATACGAGCCGATCATAAAGCCAAGCTCCAGGAGAACAGGAGACAGGTGCAAATCAAAACGACGTAGGACAGTCTCTCCAGGAAAGCCGTCGTAATAAAGCGTAAAGGGTACATCTCTTATCAATGGGACGGGTATCAGTACGACGGGGCCGCTGATAAAGCCACAACGGAACGATGGACTACCGCACCAGGCTTGAGATCAATACTCTCTGACTGTGCAGTGTAACGACGAATCAGCTCGAAATCCTCAACCCGAGAGCGATCGATAGATCTCCAGCTCAATACTTTGTACGATCCAGGTGAAATGCCCTGGAAACAGAAACGTCCGTCGGAATCCGCAGTGCTCACCCGTAGTGGGCCATCACGGGCGTCTTCAGGACTTAAAACCACGATTGCGCCCGGAAGCGTTGCACTCTTATCATTCACAACGGTACCGTCGAGACTGGCAGCGGGCGATGAAAGCTCAATTGTGAGATCAACCGCGCTCTCGGAATGAAGTTCCAGAGTATTATGTTCGAGCGCATGCCCTGCCGAAGAGATTTGCTTAACGAAAAGTGCTTTTGGAAGCCCTTGAGGTGTGAAAATCGTTCGTCCTGACGGAAGTCCCTCGAACCTGAATTCACCGGCTGCAGACGGCACAACGGTAATTGGCTGCAGCGTCGGGTTGTCTAGATTGCGGGCCTCCATACGAAAGCTCGTAAAGATGCCACTTTGTGCGAAGGGTTGGTTCAAGCTGGCATCGCCAACGATTTTGCCTCGAACAATAGCGCCGGCTCCAACGTTTAAAGTGACGTTCTTTACATCCGATTTGGATAGATCGACATTCGCGGTCGAAACAGCGGTTCTAATTGCGGTCACCGGGCTCGCGACGATAATGTACTCTCCTGCTGGAATCCCAGCAAAGTGGAATTCATAAGCCGGCGGAGCTGCGACTTGCCGTGCAAGCATTAAATTTGCTGAGAGTGAGCCGGCCGTTGCCGGTCGTAGCTCGATCGCGTATACATCCCGTCTGGACGAATTGCTAGATGCTACACTCAACTTCCCCGATAGCTGAAATGTGGGCTGGCTCTTAAGATGGACATTAGCTTCTTTGAATGTTGCGCCCTCAACAAGATCAATGGAACCGACTCCATCGTCGTTATCGCCCGAAGGGTAAAAACCCGGGACCACGCGTCTGAGCTCCGCTGATACCTTTGCTGCGGATTTGGCAGTTTCATCGGCGTTCGGTTTCACGAATAGATAATGCGATCCGGCACCTAGACCAGAGACATGGAAACTGCCGGCGCCATCTGTCGTCGTCTGCGCAACGGGAAATAAATTGGCGACGCCTTGATCGAAGCTCTTGTATAAGCAAATGACTTCCGCATCCGGCACCGGCATTCCCTCACCGTAGGTGACCCTTCCCGAAATTTGAGCCTCGGCGCTGATGGCAACATTCACAACGGTGGCTTGGGGCGAAGCTCCGCTTCCGGAACCCCCATCCGCCGTCGAAGCAAGGTTCTTCAGTACAACATGGGTGCCTTGCGTCGTGTATCCGCCCTTTGTAACGACAATCAGATAATCGCCGCTGCTCAGATTCGCAAAGTGCGCTTCGCCTTCTGAATCACTGGAAACCTCAATCGGGCGCGCACCCCAGGAATCCAGCTTCTGCAATTTCACCTCGGAGGAGGGTACACCAAGGCTAGTCGAGTGATCCACCACGCGAATAACAAGTCGCAGGTTTTCAACTTGACGATTATCAAAAGGTTCGGATTTCGCGCCGAGTGTTGTCCACTGTCCTGAAATCGCCAGGAAAACGACTATGAGCCTACTGGCACCCATTCGGATAGCAGTTAAAAGGCGAGTTACATGGGCCACAGCCTTGAACTAAAATGCATGACGTAAAACAAAGTAGCTCTTGCCGCTGCACCAGCATGTAGTGGTAGAGTCGCAGATAGTCGGATCACAGCGGATCTGCGGTTTGATACCTGAGGCCCAGCCTGCGGCGCCAATAGCCAGCGAAAATATGACATTTCTGAGTATGATTTTCATTTGCCCCCTCGGCGAAGGATTATACTTCCGTTGCGTTGAGCGGTCAGGTGTTTTTTCTTTGCTTGATGTACAGCAATTCTGTACAACTCTGATACATTAAAGACGTGCAAGTAAGTTCGGCATATGCCAAGGCAAACCTTCCTGAGCTGTTGAAGGCTGTCGAGAGCGGCGAAATCGTACAAATCACGCGCTACAACAAGCCAGTTGCAAATTTGGTCCCATACAAAGCTTCCAATAGTGTGGCTCCGAAATTAGGCACCGCTCCGAGTTCAGTAAAGATCCTAGATCCGAACTGGGCCAAACCCCTCACCCGGCGAGAGATGGAGGACCTGCTCGAGAAGGGTTCCTATTGAAGTTGTGAGCTCTTATCTGGTAGACACGCAGACGCTGATCCTGTCTTTTTTGGCTCCTGCCAAGCTGCCGAAAGGAGCCCGGGGCGTGATGGAGGATGGAGGCACCGATCGCATCCTAAGTTCGGTGTCGATCGTGGAAATAGCGATCAAAAGCGGGCTGGGCAAGCTGCAGATTACCGAAGCCGAGTTGCGGATGGCAATCAGCGATCTTCAGCTCAGAGTTGTTCCATTTCTTCCAGCATTTGCCTTCCACCTGTTCAGGATGCCGCAGCGAACCGACATCTTTGACAGAATGCTGGTCGCAACCGCTTTGGAAATGAATGCACCGATTGTGAGCGGAGATCGGGAATTCTCGCGCTACGAGGGTCTGAAAGTGATCTGGAAATAAGGGTTTGCGGCCCGGCGCTGGGCCCAGACTGCAATGAAACGGAAACCAGCGCTGCACCTTCCAATTTCTTAGATGAGCGCTCTATCTCAGCCGCCGGCGACACCGCGAGTCGCTCAGGAAAACATCGAGCAAATTGTCCGGCTCGAGCAGGAAGCCGAAGAGCGACGAAGCACTTCGGAGAAAATTGCCGACGCGATCGCGGGTTTCGTAGGCAGCATGCGTTTCGTGTATCTCCACATGCTGTGGTTCCTGATCTGGCTGCCGATCAACCTGGGTTGGATTCCCTTCATTAAGGCATTCGACCCGTATCCGTTCGCTTTGCTGTGCATGATCGTTTCACTTGAAGGCGTTGTGCTTTCGACTTTCGTGCTTATCAAGCAGAACCGGATGAGCCAGCGGGCAGATAACCGGAGCCATCTCGATCTCCAGGTCAACTTACTGGGCGAGAAAGAAACCACCAAGGTCATTCAGATGCTCGAGCGAATGAGCCGGAAAATGGGCATAGACCAAGATGTGATCGATCCCGAAGTGACCGAGTTAGGGCAGGTGACGGCGGTCGAGAATCTGGCGCGCTCGCTCGAAGAGCAGCTTCCGCAAGATTAGGCAATCAGCGGTTTTAGACCTGCTTCGGTGCTAGCATGAGGACGTAGTGAAGCTTGCCGACGCATTCAAGGCCGTAAAATACGTCAAATACGCGAACGTCGATCACGCCAAACGCTTTGCTCAGCACGTGGTGCCGGAAGTGGTGCGGCCGGCCCGCATCATCTGGAACCAGGCGATCGGCTTCGTGTTTATTTTGTTTGCGGTCCTGTTCTTCGGGAACGCGCTGCGCTATTACGACGCAAAGACGGGTGCGAATAATGCCGTGGGCCTCGGATTTTCGATTTTCCTCGGGGCGATCATGGCTTTCTTTGGCGTAACTTCGTTCCTGCGCGCACGCCGTATCACGCGCCGCTAGGTTTTTCGACTTGCCGACATCTGAAAAGCCGGGCCAGTTTCCGTTCACGCGCGGGATTTATCCCGACATGTACCGCCACCGGCTCTGGACCATGCGCCAGTATGCGGGTTTTGGCACGGCGGAAGAGAGCAATCGCCGCTACAAATATTTGTTGTCGCAAGGCATCACCGGCCTGTCGGTTGCCTTTGATCTGCCCACCCAGATGGGTATGGATTCGGATCATCCATTAGCCGCAGGCGAAGTGGGACGCGTCGGCGTCGCCATCGATTCGCTGGCCGATATGCAGGTTCTGTTCGACGGCATTTGTCTGGAGAAGGTCAGCACGTCGATGACGATTAATTCGACGGCTGCCATCCTGCTTTGCCTTTACGTGCTGGTGGCCGAAAGCCAGGGCGTGGACCGGAAGAAATTATCCGGAACTATTCAGAACGACATCCTGAAGGAATATATCGCGCGCGGGACTTACATCTATCCGCCACGCCCGGCGATGCGCATCATTACCGATCTTTTCGCCTGGGCGGGAGCAGAGGCGCCCGAGTGGAACACGATTTCGATCAGCGGATATCACATTCGCGAGGCGGGATCGACCGCGATTCAAGAAGTGGCGTTCACGCTGGCGAACGCGATCGCGTACATACAGGCGGCAATGGATGCCGGTCTCGAGGTGGACTCCTTCGCGCCAAGGCTGAGCTTCTTCTTCAATGCGCATAACAACTTTCTGGAAGAGGTTGCCAAGTTTCGGGCAGCCCGCCGGCTGTACGCGAAGATCATGCGTGAGCGGTTTGGCGCGAAACTCGATCGCAGTTGCATGCTGCGCTTCCACACCCAGACTGCCGGCTCATCGCTCACGGCACAGCAGCCGGAAGTGAACGTGGTTCGAGTGGCGCTGCAGGCAATGGCGGCCGTGCTGGGCGGCACACAGTCGCTTCATACCAACGGGCAGGACGAGGCGCTCTCTTTACCGACCGAACAGTCGGCGCGAGTTGCTTTGCGAACGCAGCAGGTCATCGCGTACGAGAGCGGCGTTACGGCTGAGCCAGATCCGCTCGGCGGAAGCGAGTACGTTGAGCGACTGACGGATGAGATCGAAGCCGGCGCGCGCGACTATATCGAACGGATCGATGCCATGGGAGGAACGCTGGCCGCGATTGAGAAGGGCTACGTCCAGAGCGAGATTCAGAACGCGGCGTATCAATATCAGAAAGCCGTCGAAGAAGGACGTCAGATCGTCGTGGGCGTGAATAAATTTCAAACCGAGGCGGCTGAACCGCCGCAAGCATTCCGCATTGATCCGGCTCTCGAGGAGCAGCAGATCAAACGAGTGCAGGCTGTACGCGCTTGCCGTTCGAAGATCAATGTGAATGCGGCGCTGCAGCGGTTGGAAAGCGCAGCACGAGGGACGGAGAACCTGATGCCGCACATCCTCGATTGCTGCAGCGCGTACGTAACTGTCGGAGAGATATCGGACCGGCTACGCCAAATATTCGGCGAATATCGCGAGACGTTCTAAGAACGGCGCTCACTTAGTCGGCCGGAAAATGCGGGTCGGCTTTTACCTCGAGAATTTGCTTGGTATGTCTCGCGCTGTGAGCCGCAAACAGCAGAGTCCATTGATAACCATCCAGTGGCCCAAGGACGGGGTGAGGGACAACGTGCCCGCGAAGGTCCTGCGTGGACTTCAGAAAGTCGACCGTTTCCTGCCGGCTCGCCAGAAACTGCTTGAGTGCGTCCTCGCCAGTAACTCGTGCGGTTGGAACCAGCGGCGGCGGAGCCTGGAATTTCGCTGAGCGGTCGGGCACTTTCGACAGTACCATCGCATCGATCGCTTTCTCATTGCGTCCGGGCTCGGGCGCTGGCGCAGCCGGCAGTTGCTTAAAGATGCTATCGGCGAACTTTTCCGTTAGCGCCAGGTGCTCGACGATCTGAGCGATAGACCACTTGTCGGGCGCAGGCTTGAAATTCCACTGCGCGGCGGAAAGGCCCTTAACCGCCTGAACCACTCCATCTTCGGTCTCATTCAGATAACGAACGCCTTGTGCCCGTTCTTCGCTGAGTAATCTGCTGAGCGCCTGCCGCGCAAACCAAACAAAGACCTAGAGCAATGCCCGAAATCTTCTGCCAAGCTCTTTTCATAAAGAATCTCCTTTGAATCGCAACTAACGGGCGCTTGCCCGCTCATTGAAACGACGATTAGAAAATGCCGAGATCGACAGCGGCCGGAAAATTTTGGCGACAGTCTCTAAGATGAAATTTGGAACAGACACACGTAATCGGCGGCGGGCTGGCCGGGTGTGAGGCGGCATGGCAGGCGGCAGAGGCTGGCGCACATGTCGTCCTTCATGAGATGCGGCCGGAAAAACGCACTGCTGCTCACAAGACGGATTGCTTCGGCGAACTGGTCTGCAGCAACTCGCTCAAGACTGAACAGGTACATTCCGCGCCCTGGCTGCTGAAGCAGGAGATGCGACGGCTGGGTTCGCTGCTGCTCAAAGCGGCTGAGACCGCGCGGGTGCCGGGCGGACACGCGCTGACGGTGGACCGCGACGTGTTCTCGAGCGAAATCACACGAGCAATTGCGTCGCATCCGGGCATTGCCATCGAGCGGGGAGAAGTCCGCAAGCTGCCGGAGGATGGCATTGTGATCATCGCGTCCGGACCTTTGACGAGCGAGGCACTGGCCGAAGAAATCGGACGGATTACCGGCTCGGACCGGCTATTTTTCTACGACAGCATCAGCCCAATTGTGGCTGCGGAGTCCATCGATATGTCGGTCGCATTCCGGGCTTCGCGCTGGGGCAAGTCGCTCGATGGCAGCAATGATTATGTGAACTGTCCATTCGATAAGGAACAGTACAGCGCATTTCTGGATGCACTGCTTGCGGCTGAATCGTATGAGGCGCACATCGAGGAGGACAAAACTCCGTATTTCGAGGGCTGCCTGCCGATCGAGGAGATCGCAAAGCGCGGCCGGGACACGCTTCGCTTCGGGCCGATGAAGCCGGCCGGCCTGACAGACCCGCGCACCGGGCGCTGGCCGTACGCCGCCGTTCAGCTCCGGCAGGAGAATCAGCGAGCCGACAGCTACAACCTGGTCGGATTTCAGAACCATCTGCGGTTTGGCGATCAGGCGCGAGTGTTCCGGATGATCCCGGGTCTCGAGAATGCAGAGTTTTTGCGCTTTGGCCAGATGCATCGCAATACATACATCAACTCGCCGGCGTTGTTGCGACCGACCCTGCAGTTGAAACTGGAACCGCGCATCTTCTTTGCCGGGCAGATCTGTGGGGTGGAAGGTTATGCCGAATCGATTGCAGCAGGATTGATTGCGGGCCGGAATGCGGCCGCGCTGATGAGCGGCGCAGAGCCCGGGATCTTCCCGAGAGAATCCGCGCTAGGCAGCCTTTGCCACTACATTACGCAAGCTGACGCAAAGAATTTCCAGCCGGCGAACATCACGTTTGATCTCCTGCCGCCGCTCGATGATGAAAGTAAGCGCAGGTTCCGGCATGATAAGAAAGCCCGCCACGCCGAAGTTTGCCGGCGGGCCATAGATGCTTTCGAAACGTTCCTGAATGTCACAACTGAACGAATGTATTGCGAAGTATCTGGCTGAACTCAACCGGCGCGGCGCGTCCAAGCATACGCTAAAGAGTTACCGCTCCGATCTCGAGCAGTTCGAGAGCTATTTCGCGCCGCCCGGCGAGGAGCCGCCGGAGATTGAACAGATCGATCTGCCGCTGTTACGAGAGTGGTTGAGCTGGCTTTACGATGAAGGACTGAGCGCCGCCAGCGTGCGTCGAAAAATTGCGGCCGTGCGATCGATGTTCAAATTTCTGCTGCGGGAAGGCGTGCTCGAAAAGAATGCAGCGAGCCGTCTGCGCACGCCGCGCGACAAGAAGCGCCTGCCGGAGGTCATGAGCGAGGAGAAAACGAATCGCCTGATTGACGCCGTTGAGAGCGGTGAGACGGGCGAGAGGCCCTCCAAAGAGCGCGATCTGGCTCTGCTCGAGCTCTTATACGGATGTGGCATTCGCGTTGGCGAGCTGGTGGGGATCGATCTTGAAGATCTCGATCTCAAAGAAGGATGGCTTCGTGTCAGGGGGAAGGGGAACAAGGAGCGGCAGGTCCCGGTCGGCGCGCGGGCGCTCGCGGCGGTTCAGCGCTATATAGCAATGCGATCAGGGCCGCCGAACGAGCGTGCACTGTTCCTGAACTCGCGAGGCGGGCGTTTGAGCGACCGGCAGGTGCGCCGCCTGGTGAAACTATACGCGCTGCTCGCGACCGGAGATTCGACTGTGCATCCGCACAGCTTTCGCCACGCGTATGCGACGCACCTTCTCACTGACGGCGCCGACCTGCGCGCCATCCAGGAATTGCTCGGCCATGCCAGCCTGTCTACCACGCAGAAGTACACTCAGGTGACGCTCAAAGATCTTCAGGCTGTATACGACCGGGCGCATCCGAAGGCATAACTTCTGGTGCGCGTCAACGAGTAACTGGCTGATCCTGTAAGTGGGCTGATTTCCGATTTCCAACAAAGGCCTGTGCGGACTGTATCTGGGGCAGGTCGGTGTCGGCGTTCTTCCAAGCCTCGAGGAATGCGTTGTAAGCAGCGACCGCCTTCTCACGGTCGCCCTGCTGATCATAGCTATACGCGATGCCATACAGGGCAAAGCCGCTTTTCGGACGTTCGGCAAGGACTTTCTCGAAGGCCGCGCGGGCATCATCCCAGCGGTGCGCACGCACGCAGGAGTAGCCGAGCGACTCAAGCGCAGGGCGTGAGTATTGCGGCGGCTCCGAGTAACCGATGTCCTGCTCCTTCTTTATTGCGTCGTTTAGCAACGCGAGCGCCTGGTCGTAGTGATCACTGCGGCTGGCGACGTTTCCGCGCAGATCAAGCGATGCAACGGCCAGGATTTTCTGCACGTTCTTTTGCATGCCCTTTTGCTTGTCGGGCGGCTCCTTCTGCGACGTGCGCCAAAGCAGCGCGTCGAGCTCGTCGGACTGGCGGGCGGCCCCCTCGAGATCTCCGTTCTCCAGCGATTGCATCCCGCGTGCATAGGCCAGAAGACCATCACGATACGCGATGGCAAACGGGTTCAAAGCGCCGTCGGGAACGCCGTAGGTCAACGGATGTTCAATTACCGCTTGCCATTGCGCAAAGCGAATGTTCAGACGCGCGCCGGTCGCTCCAATCTGGAAGACATAGAAGAATGGGCTGTCGCTCTCATCCGGGTTATCTGCCAGCCCGTGCAGCCGCGACAGCAGAGTCTGTGCTTCGTGCAAACGGCCTTCCTCTGCACAGGTGGAAATCAGGTAGCTGATATTGTGCGCATAATTCCAGTCATTGGCGGGAGGTACGTGCTGGCGCCGCATGTATTCTTCATCGACTTTGAGTGCTTCGAGGAACGTCAGCCGGGCTTTGTCATAGTCCCCGACACGATAATAAATGTGACCCGGCATGTGGACCATGTGGCTTGATGCAGGCGCCAGTTGGCCTAGAATGTTCGCGCTGTCCAACGCCCATTCGGGGTGCTTGCTGGCTTCCACTGCATGGATGTAGTAGTGATTCGCCGCGGCATTCCGCGGATCGGCGTGCAACATTTCGTGCAGCAGGCTCTGTGCATAAATCGTGTCCGCGAAAGGATCGCCATCTGCCTGATACCCCCAGCTCAAACCGCCGTCGATCAGAAACAGCTTGGCTTCGACATCGTCCGGATATCTGTCGATGAGCTTGTGCATCTCGTCGCGATACGCCGTGCTCTTTTCCTTGCCCTTGTCCTTGTCATCCTGTGCATTTACCGCGGCGCGGATATAGAACTGTTCATGCTCGCTTACTTTCGGAAGCAGCTCTTTCGCTTTCGCCAATTCAGCCTTCTCGGCCTTCTCGTGATCTGCGAAGGAAAGCGCTCGATACATGCCCCAATGGCACATCGCGCAGTCGGGATCTAGGCGGATAGATTGCTCGAAGGCTCGCATCGCCTCGTAATCCCAGAACGAATGCAGCAGGGCTAATCCCTGATCGAACCACTGCTGCGCTTCCGGTGACTTCGTCGTAATCGAGATATGGCTATGTCCCAGGCCGGCGATTTTTTCCGGCGAAGGAAGCTTCGAAATGTCGATTTCAGTCGAGACTCCGCCGGTGTGGTGATGCGACTGCGCAAAAGCAAGACAGCACGCGAGGGCGCACAAGCAGGGCAGGCGGCGCATTATGGTTGCCGCTATTATCGCAGGACTGAAGGACCCTCAACCCACTTTTATCGATAGCAGTTCGCTCAGAGAGAGATACCCTTCTACCCAGGTTGCTGCCCGGCTGTCGCCTCGCAGCGCGCGCTTTCGCGTCCGCTGAAACAAACCGGCCTGGATGGCATAGACATGGTTCTGCGCGGACCAGAGATTCACGGGGAACGGCATCTGTTTGGCGATTTTCAACGCGTTTTGCAGGTCCGTTAACTTATCGATATTTGACGGGTCGGCGGAAAACCTTGTCGCTAAAGCTTCGATCTTACGGCGCAGCAGGAATTCGATGGTGGTCTTGTCCAGGCTTATGTTGCTGATTTGGGCTTCGCGCAGCAAGTTGCGGATACGGTCGGCATCCAGCTCTTCACTGGAGCACGCTCTGCGCAAAAGGCTGTTGATGGCGTACTCCACTGCCGCCGTAAACTCCCGCGGCATGGGTGTGCCGAGGCTGGTGATGAACCGCATCAGAGCGGCGTGATGCTCATAGAGCTGAAGGTAAGCGGCCTCGGCCTCGGCCACGGTGGATGACAGGATGGTGCGGACAATGCGGCGCTGCTCATCGCGGAACAGCGAGCGGAGCGAGTACGTGCGTTCGCCGAAACGGCGGTCCAGCAGCCGTACGACTTCCGGGATATCGACACGATTGAACGATTCGCTAATTGAATCGAGCATTTCCTTAAAGCGCGTGACGCCGTCCGCTTTCTGCACGCCGCCGGCGACGTTGTGATCGCCGAAATGCACCACCCAAAAGGTCAATACTTCGGATTCCTGCGTAACTTTAGAAGTGAAACGCGCCTGGCCGAGCGCCATTCGCAGCTTGCCGGCATCTGCGGTATGGTAGTCGAGCCGCTTGACCGAATAGGAGAAGATATCGATGCGCTCCCCGTATGGCGCGAAGAGCGAACTGATCGAATAGTGCGCGCCGACTTTTTCCAGGTCGACCATGGACGGCTTAACGTACGTTCGATACACGTTTGCGCCATCGCCGTATTCCGGGATGTTGCTTCTGGCGCAAGCGAGCCGCTGCAAAAACTGCTCCTCCAGCGGTTCGCCAAAAAGCTGCTCGGCGAGTTGCACTACGCGGCCGGCATAACCGATGACCTGAACGGTTTCGATTCCGGAAAGCTCATCGAAAAACCAGCCGCAGCTCGTATACATCAGCATGGCGTGACGCTGCAGCTCCAGCAGCTTCCACACCAGCACCTGTTCGTTCGCGTGCAGATCGCGCAAGAAATGCTCTTGTCCGAAAAGATCTCGCACTTCCGGTGAACGGTCTAGAACAACGCTGATGTAATAGTCGCGCGCCAGCCAGGGATCTTTCAGCAGCGTCGATCCTAACTCTTCGAAACGCGGAATCACCCAGTCGCGCAGCCAGTCGAGGGCCTCGCGCAGCGGCCGGCGCCACTCTTGATTCCATCCGAAGCGGCCGGCGTTGCAACCGCAGTTGCTGCGCCAGCGTTCAATGCCGTGAATGCAGCTCCAGGATGTGTCGGGATGGATCTGAACTTCCCATTCCGGTGGATTTCGTTCCAGGAACTCGCCGTAGTTGGTGATCTTGGCTAACTTCTTCGATTCGATGTAATCCAGCGCGTAGGCGAGTGCCATCTCACCGTGTTTATGGTGATGGCCGTAGGTTTCACCATCGGTTGCGATGTGAACCAACTGCGTCCAGGAGCGGTTATCGGAAAAGACGCCGGTCAGGCGCGTGGCAAACTTTTCACCGTTGTCCAGCAGTTTCTCGAAGGCGACCGCCTGAGAGATCGGCCCGTCATAGAAGAACACATTGAGCGGGTTGCCGCTGAGCGTTTTGTACAAATAGGCTCGCGTCGGATCGATCTTTGATCCGTTCACGTCCTGCCATTCGCTCCCACCCACCGGCCGGATTGATTTTGCCTGGTGCGGCGCGAGGATAACGAACGAAATCCCGGCCTGGGCAATGAGATCCAGCGTTTCGAAATCGACGGCTGTCTCCGGAAGCCACATACCCTCAGGCAGCCTGCCGAAGCGGCTCACGAAGTCTTCAAAGCCCCAGCGGATCTGAGTCTTCTTGTCGCGGCTGTTCGCCAGCGGCATGATCATGTGGTTGTAGCACTGGGCAATCGCTGAACCATGTCCTGAAAACAGCTTCTGGCTTTGACGATCGGCCTCGATGAGGCCGCGGTACGTTTCGGGTGCGTGCTCGGCCGCCCAGGAAAGCAGCGTCGGGCCGAAGTTGAAGCTGATTTTCGAGTAGTTATTGACGATACGCGTGATCCGCTGCTGGTCATCGAGGATACGCGCGGCGAGATTCGGCGCATAACATTCCGCTGAGATGCGCTCGTTCCAATCGTGATACGGATACGCGGTGTCCTGAAGCTCTATCTGCTCCAGCCACGGATTCTCTCGCGGCGGTTGATAGAAGTGACAATGGATGCAGAGATATTTCATTCCGAATCGCGACTTTCCACCGCGAAATAACTCTCAAAGAGCGCTCCCTCACCGTCGCGCCTCAGCCAGCCGCTGAAAACAGAGATAGCAGTAACCGAGGCGCGCGCGTCAGCAAGCGCTTCCTCTGGGTTTTGCGCTGGGAAATCGCAACGGCGATAGCGCGGCATCACCAAGAATAGATGCGCTGAGGCCGCATCCGAAGTCCAAAACTTTGTAAGTAGCATCAGGCGGATGGAAGAAAGATGGTGAACACGGCGCCGTTTCCGCGTTCCCGATTGGCCGCCGAGACGCGACCTGAATATTTTTTAACGATCGAGTAGACGATGTGCAGTCCGAGGCCCGATCGCCGCGAAGAATTCTTTTTGGTTGAGACGTGCGGGCGGAACAGCCGCGGCAAAAGATCCGCGGGGATGCCGGGCCCGTTATCGGAGATCGTGATAGAAAGGCCGTCGTCCGTTGCTTCGGCTTCGATGTCGATGCGGCCGGGCTTCTGCATGATCTGCGCGGCATTCAGGAACAGATTCGCGAAAACACGCTCCCAGTCCTTTGATGAGCCGGGCAGACGTATGTCGGAAGGAGTCCTGCTGAAGAAGCGCATGCGCGGCTTCCGCGCCGCCACAGAATAGTCATTCACGGATGCGATAGCGTCATCTACAATTCGCGCGAGGTTGGGCGTGCCGTCGGGAATGGCTCCAAGGAGCCTTTTGCCACGCGTGACACTGCGCGTCAGGGCCGCCGCGAGAGGCTTCCAGCGCCGGTCGGAGCTCAACAGCTCAGCCGCCTCGGTAATAGTCTCAAACACGTTGTTGAGATCGTGTATGAGACTTTCGTGAGTAAGATCGGAATCGACTGGCTCATCCATAAGGGCGGCTATCTTGTGATCTGCTGTAGCGTGGCGTAGAACTCGGGAAAGGACACCGAAGCCGCATCGGAGCCTTCGATGACGCTCGGACCGTCGGCTGCCAGCGCAGCGATTGAGAATGCCATAGCGATGCGGTGATCTCCGCAGGAGTTGAGTTCCGCGGCGCGGAAGCGTTGTTTCCCGGGGATTTCCAGACCGTCTTCGGTGGTGTTCACCACGATCTTCATCCGCCTCAGGTTCTGCGCGATGGTTTCGATCCGATCCGTTTCCTTTACACGCAGTTCGGAAGCATTCCGGATCACGAGCCCTTCCTGGCTGACTGCCCCGAGCACCGACAGAATCGGAACCTCGTCAATCACAGCCGCCGTGAGCGCGCCTTCGATCGTTCCACCACGGATACGCGAGGACTGCACCTGAAGATTGCCCACCAGCTCACCGTTCATCTGCTCGATTCGCAGCAGCTTGATGTGGGCCCCCATCGAACGGAGAATGTCGAGCAGTGCGGTGCGGGTTGGATTCAATCCTACATCGGTCAGAATCAAATCCGAATCGGGCAGGATGAGAGCGGCGATCACAAAAAAAGCCGCGGAAGAGAGGTCGCCAGGAACCATCAGCGTCTTCGCTGAGAGCGTGCCGCCGCCGCGCACGCGCGCCAGGCGAGGTTCCAGTGTTATGTCGGCTCCTAGCTCGCGAAGTGCGATTTCGGTGTGATCGCGAGTGGAAACCGGTTCGCGAACCGTGGTTTCGCCTTCAGCATAGAGGCCCGCCAGCAGAACGCAACTCTTCACTTGAGCGCTGGCAACCGGCAGAGTGTAGTCGATCGCCCTCAGCCGCGAACCCTCGATTTCGAGTGGAGGAAACTGGCCGTTTATTGCCGTGATGTGCGCGCCCATTTCTGAGAGCGGCTGCATGATACGGCGCATGGGCCGTCTCTGCAGAGAATCGTCACCCGTGATCGAGGTATGAAACGGCTGTGCTGAAAGGATGCCGGAGAGCATGCGCATGGTCGATCCGGAGTTGCCGGCATCGAGCGCGGCGGCCGGCGCGCGCAGGCCGTGCAACCCTGCTCCATGCACAGCCAGGACTCTGTGGCCGTCGTCTTTCGTGAATTCATGCTGAACCCCGAGCGCTGCCATGCAGGCGAGCGTCGAGTGACAATCGGCGCCGCTGGAGAAATTGAAAATCTGCGAAGTACCCTGCGCTATTGAGGTAAGCATCGCGTAACGGTGGGAGATCGATTTGTCGCCCGGAATGGAAATAGCGCCGTGAATGCCTCGCGCCGGCGAGACCGTTTCAGTCATTGAAACCGTATTGTAGCGTTTAACTTTTTGATCGTCTGTTGAGAATCCCGGTCTTGCCGAGCGCAAGCCGAAAACGCTTGCGCGATCTATGGTACAACCACAAATCATGATGAATCGGCGTGAATGGGTGCTCGGTTCGGCTGCCGCTGCAGCAATCACCTCTGTCAATGCGAAGGGGGCTCCGCAGGGCGGCGGGAAAAGGCCGGTCGTGATTTCAAGCGCGAACGGCTTGGCCGCCTGCGCAAAAGCGATGCAGATGATCCAAAGCGGCGCCGACACGCTCGATGCTGTGATCGCCGGCGTCAACATCGTCGAGCTCGACCCGAACGACACCTCGGTCGGTTACGGAGGGCTGCCAAATGAAGACGGAGTAGTCGAGCTGGACTCTTCTGTCATGCACGGGCCGACGCGCAATGCCGGATCCGTAGCCGCCATCCAAGGCATCAAGACGCCTTCAAAAATCGCCAAACTCGTGATGGATCACACAACTCACGTCATGATTGTGGGCGAAGGCGCGCTGAAGTTTGCCGAAGCGTACGGATATCAAAAAGAAGACCTGCTGACCGAAAAGTCGCGGGCCGCATGGCTGGTCTGGAAGGAATCGCTGCGCTCGCCCGGCGCGTTCAACAACTGGGTATCGATGCAGCAGAATCTTTCGGCGCAGCCAGCGCCCATGAAGCAGCTCAGAAGCGCATTCCCCGCGGTGGACGAGGAGACGCTCGCCTGGGCATGGCAAATGGCCATTCATCCGACCTACGGAACGATCAATTGCCTGGGCTTAAACGAAAAGGGCGAGATCTCCGGCGTTACGACCACCAGCGGGCTTGCGTGGAAAATCCCGGGCCGCGTCGGGGATTCGCCCATCATCGGCGCGGGGCTGTTCGTGGATCCGGACGTCGGCGGAGCAGGTTCGACGGGTGTCGGCGAACTCAACATACGTGTAGCCGGCGGTCACACGATTGTGGAAGCGATGAGGCGCGGCATGTCGCCGAAAGAAGCCGTCCTCGAGGCGTTGAAGCGGGTTTCGAAGCTGTATAACGACGATAAGGCGATTCTCGACAAGCTCGACATCGAGTTTTACGCGCTGCGCACGGATGGAGAGCACGCAGCCGGTTCACTCTGGAGCACCCATCGCAGCTATAAGGTTTATTCGGTGAATGATGGGGGCGAGAGCCGGCATGAGCCGTGTGTCTTTTTGTACGGGAAGGAAGGTTGATAGTTGATGCCGTCCAGTACAATGCAAGACGATGTCCCTTGTCGTTGTCGGATCGGTCGCCTATGATGCGATCGAGACTCCGCATGGAAAGCGTGATCGCCTGTTGGGCGGTTCCTGCACCTACATTTCGTTAA
This sequence comes from uncultured Acidobacteriaceae bacterium, assembly GCA_963846185.1. Classification (GTDB taxonomy): domain Bacteria; phylum Acidobacteriota; class Terriglobia; order Bryobacterales; family Bryobacteraceae; genus Bog-105. The sequence goes on from CAWJVA010000011.1 coordinate 27,246, forward strand.
GCGCCAGCTTCTTCACCAAGCCTTCCATCGTGGCGGTGGTGGGCGACGATTTCGATCCTCAGGATCGCCAGTTGCTGGCGTCCAAGGGAGTCGATCTTGCGGGCCTCGAGCAGGTTCCCGGTAAAACTTTTTTCTGGGCTGGCGCCTATTCGCCGGACATGAATGACCGCACTACGCTGCGAACCGATCTGAACGTGTTCGCCGACTTCCAGCCGAAGCTGCCCGCAGCGTATGCGCACGCTCCCTATCTGTTTCTTGGCAATATTCAACCGGTTTTGCAGAACGGGGTTCGGGCGCAGATGAATGGCGTGCGTTTCATCGGCGGCGACACGATGAATTTCTGGATCAGCAACAACCGCGAAGAGCTGCTCGAGACCATTCGCTACTGGGATTTTCTGCTGATCAATGACAGCGAAGCGCGTATGCTCGCTGCCGAAAACAACCTACGCAAGGCGGCGCAGAAGATTTTGGACCTGGGCCCGAACACCTTGGTGATCAAACGCGGCGAGTTCGGAGCGGTGCTATTCCGGCGCGACTCGCTGTTCATGGTTCCCGGCTACCTGCTCGAAGATGTTTTCGATCCGACCGGCGCGGGCGATTGCTTCGCGGGCGGTTTCGTCGGCTATCTGGCCGAGCGTGGCTTTGATCTGCGCAGCGGCAATTTCGATCTCGAAGAGCTTCATCGAGCGGTTATTTACGGTTCGGTGATGGGCAGCTTCTGCTGTGAGCAATTCGGCGTCGAACGCTTTCGCACCCTTACACGTCAAGAAATCGATCAGCGATTTGACGAATTTCGCCGATTTACCGCTTTCTGACCGCGCCCGCCGCTCATTCGAAGTCGCGCTGCTGCTGTTCTTTCTCTGCGCTTTGGCCGCGGGAGCGGTGGCGTGGTTCTATTGGCGGCGGGTACATCCTCTACTACGGAGACGCAACCGCGCATTTGAATGCCAGCCGCGGGCTGATTGATTCCCGCACACCCGGTTATGACCAGATCGGCACGGTGTGGCTGCCGCTGCTTCACGTGATTTGTCTGCCTTGGGTAAGTAATGACTGGCTGTGGAGCACGGGGCTGGCGGGAAGCATTCCGGTGGCAATCTGTTTTGTGATTGCCGGTCTCTTTTTCTATCTGGCCGCGTACGAGGCGTATGCCCGTTCCGCGGCTGCGGCGGCGGTGGCGGCTTGTTTTGCGCTCAATCCAAACGTGCTGTATCTGGCCTCTATTCCCATGACGGAGGTCGTCTTTCTTTCTGCGCTCTCGCTGCTCCTGTTTGCACTGCTTCGGTTTCGCAATACGCGGAGCGGCATCTGGATCGGGCTGGGAGTAATTGCCTCGTGGCTGGCGAGTCTGACGCGCTATGACGGCTGGTTTCTGATTCCGTTCGCGGCTTTCTGGTTTGCGTTCAACTCCAGGCGAAAACTTCTTACGTTCGTTGTTTTCGGCGGGCTGGCTTCGCTCGCGCCGCTCTACTGGATTGCTCACAACTGGTGGGAGACCGGGAACGCACTCGATTTCTACAACGGTCCTTATTCAGCGGCAGCTATCCAGGGCGCGAACACATACCCCGGTTATCACGACTGGCGAACCGCTGTTCAGTACTACTCGATCGCATGCCGCTTGTGTGCCGGTCCGGCTCTGGTTGCGTTAGGCGCTGTAGGTTTACTGTGTGCTGCAGCGAACCGGGCTCTCGCGCCCATTCTCTTCCTTCTACTCACTCCCGCGTTTTACGTCTGGAGCATTCATTCCTCCAAGCTGCCGGTTGAAGTTCCGCAGTTCTGGAACTCTTACTACAACACGCGTTATGGGATCGCAACCGTGCCGCTCGCAGCCTTTGCCGCCGGCGCGATCATCGTCGCACTCCCGACACGCACAGCCCGCTACTGGCTAATGATTCCGCTGATTGCCATCGTGCCATGGCTTATCCACCCGTCCGAGGAGAGCTGGATCTGTTGGAAAGAATCGCAGGTCAACTCCATATCGCGGCGCTTCTGGACGAACGCGGCGGCGAACTATATGCAAGCGCATTATCAAACTGGACAAGGCATTCTCACATCGCTGGGCGATGTGACGGGCATCTACTGCCGGGCACGGATTCATTTATCCGAAACCCTAAGCCTCAACAATGGTCCAGCCTGGTTTGCGGCAACCATGCGGCCGGATCTGTTCCATCCGAACCTGTGGGCCATCGCGCAGACCGGGGACCGGCTCGACCGGGCTCTGGAGCGCGCCCCGAATCCGGTCTATGCGCCTTGCTATGAGGTGCAGGCCAAGAGCGATCCCGTTCTCAAGCTGTCGCGGCGAACGCAACCATGATTGAAATTCCGTTCACGAAGCTACATGGCGCTGAAAACGATTTTCTGCTCACCTGGTCGCACGAAGCGCCGGGTGAGCATCTGCCTGAAATCGCGCGCGGCATCTGTGCTCGAACGACGGGCATAGGCGCAGACGGCTGGATGCTGGTTTCGGATGAAAGAGGCGGCCTCCGAACCCGCCTCTTCAACTCCGATGGCAGTGAACCTGAAATTTCGGGCAACGGCACGCGCTGTGCCGCTGCCTTCGGTCTCATTCACGGCGCCATCGCGGGGGATGAGATTCTTATCGTCACGGCGGCCGGTCCCAAGAGCCTTCGCTTGATTTCCCGTGAAGGAACCCGCTTCGTGTTCGAAATGGATATGGGGCTACCGCGACTCGAAGAACTGCACGCCGGGCTGATGCTCGCTGGCAGGGAGTTTGATGCCACACTGCTGAATGTGGGCAATCCGCAGTGCGCGATCTTCGTCGAGGAATTTCCTGAGAACTGGCTGGCGGCGGCCCGCGAAGCCGAATGTCATCCACGGTTTCCCAACCGGACAAACGTTTCTTTTGTTCGAGTTCTGGACCGGCATACAGTCGAGGCGCGCTTCTTCGAACGCGGCGTGGGAGAGACCCGCAGCTCCGGGACTGGCTCGACGGGAGCCGCTGCCGCTGCTATTCTCAGGAAAGTAGCTGAAAGCCCGGTTCAGGTCCGTACTCCCGCCGGAATGTTAAATCTGCGATGGGACAATTCGGTTTACCTGACAGGACCGGCGCAATTGATAGGTTACGGGAGATTTACCTTTGAGCTCTAATACCCTTGTGGATGCGGCTGAAAAGACGGTGACTGCAGAGAAACTGCGCGAGCGCATCTTGAACAAAACGGCGAAAGTGGGCGTGGTAGGCCTGGGTTACGTCGGGCTTCCGCTCGCAGTCGAGTTTGCGCATGCCGGTTTTGAAGTGGTCGGCATTGATGTTCAGGAGTCGAAGGTCGAGCGGTTCAACGCCGGACATTCGTACATAAAGGATGTCAAGGACGACGTCTTTACGCCGCTCGTTGAAAGCGGAAAGCTGCGGGCCACCACCGATTTTTCAGTTATCGAAGGACTGGATACGGTAGACATCTGCGTCCCTACTCCGCTCCGCAAAACGAAAGATCCGGACATGAGTTATGTCGTGAGTGCGAGCGACGCAATTGCTGCGCACATACATCCCGGCTTGCTGGTGATGCTCGAATCGACCACTTATCCGGGAACGACGGACGAGCTGGTGCTCCCGAAACTCGAGACGAGCGGGCTGAAGGTCGGCGAAGATTTCTTTCTCTGCTTTTCTCCTGAGCGCGTGGACCCTGGCAACGCGAAATTCCAGACCGCCAATATCCCTAAAGTGGTCGGCGGTATCACGCGCATGTGCACTTCTTTGGGCGCGCTGTTCTATCAACAGGCGCTGGAAACGGTGGTGCCGGTCAGTTCGACCAAGGTCGCGGAGATGGTGAAGCTGCTCGAGAACACGTTTCGCATGATCAATATCGGTCTCGCGAACGAGATGGCTCTGCTTTGTGACCGCATGAACATCGACGTATGGGAGGTAATCGACGCGGCCGCAACCAAGCCATTCGGATTCATGCCGTTCTATCCAGGTCCCGGCCTGGGCGGCCACTGCATTCCGATTGATCCCTTTTATCTCTCCTGGAAGAGCAAGGAAGCGGGCATTGAAGCGAGATTCATCGAGCTCGCGGGATACATCAACGGCCGCATGCCGGAGTTCGTGGTGGAAAAGGTGCAGAAGGCACTGAACGATGCCTCCAAAGCCGGTGCGTGGGTCGCGTATCCACATCCTCGGCACTGCGTATAAGCGCGACATCGATGACGTTCGCGAATCACCCGCGCTCGATATCATTCTGCTGCTGAAGCGCCTGGGCGCAGCGATTACCTATTCTGATCCCTTTGTGCGCAAGATTCACATCGACTCGCAGATGCTCGAGAGCCAGGAGATGCTGCCGAGCGTCGAAGCGGCGGATTGCGTGGTGATCGTCACCGATCACAGCGGATGTGGATTATCGATCCGTTGTCGAGCGCAGCCGGCTGATTGTCGATACGCGGAACGCGCTCAAGGGATTCCATTCGGACAAGATCGTGCGGCTATGAGGCGAGCAGTATTGAGCTAGTTCTGCTGCGCCCGATTCGTGAAGACGAAGAAGGCCTTGTTCATTTCGAATGTCTTGATGATGTCATTATCAAGGGTCGCCAAATAAACGGGTCGACGGGAGGCCTGCGACATAAGCAGCCGGTCGAAAGGGTCGGGGTGTTGAAAGTGCATCTGATTCAGCCCTTGGATGTCGCCATATTCGATCGGGAGCTCCCGGCACGAAAACTCTTTCATCGTCTCCTCGAGCCGATCCAATGAAAAGCCAAATCGTGAGCCGTGCTTTTCGTCCTTGATTTGAATCTCCCACGCACTGACGTGGCTAACAAATCTCGTTTCAACTGTTTCGATCGCGTGCATCAGCGAGCGCGGCAGGCGGTCCGGATCTTTGGCCATCCATATGATCACGTGCGTATCCAGCAGCAGCGAGTATCCGGGCATCATAGCCGGGTAAACTCGTCGAACTCTTCCTCTGGGCTGCTGAAGAGAAGATCGTCCGGAGTGGGCCCTATCCTGTCTTTCAAGAATCCGAAAGGAAACTTGTGCTTTGGAGTGGGCACGATCTGGGCGACCCGCACCCCGTTTCTCTTGAGGAACACTTCTTCTCCTCTTTCTGCCGCTTCAACCAGCTGAGACAGACGCGTCTTGGCATCGAGCATGTTCGCTTCGATCACAACACAAGATTAGCTAGGAAGCTTAGCTAAGTCAAGGCGGGGGAGCGCACGTCAAAGCAGGTGACGCGCCCCCGAGAACCAGAGGAGCTATCTGACGGATTGCTAAGACAGCTCGAAGCCAAGCAGGATATCAACATATAGACTTCGCTCACTTCGTGCCGCTTATTTCGGCTTCTTCCGCCGTCCCGGCATCCATGCCCATCTGTGAAAGGCGGTAGCGAAGCGCATTGCGTGTCAAGCCCAGCATGCGGGCCGCCTGGCTTTTGTTCCCGTTGGCGCGCCGGAGTGCTTCGCGGATCATCATCTGCTCCCAATGTTCCAGCGTTTCGCCCTCGGGCAGCAGCGGCGCCTGTCCCGCGGCGATCGGTTGCACATTGCGGGGCGCTTCGATGCGGATATCGGCAGGCTCCAGCACCTCGCCGGACGCAAGTACCAGGCTGCGCTCCAGCGTGTTCTCCAGCTCGCGAACGTTTCCCGGCCAGCGATGAGTCAGCAGACGGTCTATAGCGGCGGGACTGATCTGCCTGGCAACGGAGCCGAGCTCCGCCGAGAGTTTGTTAACGAAGTACATCGCCAGAAACGGGATATCTTCCATGCGCTCGCGTAACGGCGGGACGTTAATGGGCACAACATTCAGGCGGTAATAGAGATCTTCTCGAAAGCGGCCCTGTTCGAGTGCAGCGCGTAAGTCCACATTTGTCGCGGCGATCACCCGAACATCCACGTTGCGAGTGACGTTTGAGCCTAGGCGCTCGAACTGTCTCTCCTGCAGAATTCTCAGGAGCTTGACCTGAATGTTACCTGGCACGTCACCGATCTCATCGAGAAAGGCGGTCCCGCCATCGGCTTGTTCAAACTTGCCTGGCTTGCTGGTTGTGGCCCCGGTGAAGGCGCCCTTCTCGTAGCCGAAGAGCTCGCTTTCCATGAGGTTCTCGGGCAGGCTGGTGCAATTTATTTTGACGTAGGGCTTTGTCCGCCGCGGGGAATGCTGGTGAATCGCCCGCGCGATCATGTCCTTGCCGACGCCGCTTTCTCCCGCGATGAGTACGGTGGCACGGGTTGGAGCGACGCGTTCGACGGTGTGAAAAATCTCGCGCATCGCTGCACTGCGCCCGATAATGTTGCCGAACTGGTAGCGCTGATCCAGCTCCTCGCGCATGCGTTGGTTCTCGGCGCGGAGCGACTGCACGGCCATTACTTTCTCGACAACAGCCGTCAACCGGTCAAGCGAGAACGGCTTCTCGAGAAAATCCGCCGCGCCCAGCTTCATGGCTTCCACCGCCGCATCAACCGAACCGTGCGCGGTCATGACCACAATGCCCGTCTGGATCCCGCGAGACTGCAATTGTTGGATGAACTCCAGGCCATTCATTCCAGGCAGCCGCAGATCTGTGATGACGACATTTGCAACAGTAGCGAGCGGCAGGCCCTGCTCGGCTGTAGGCGCGCCATCCACTTCGTATCCGGCGGATTCGAGCTGAAGCTGGATCACGCGCCGCAGCTTGTCTTCGTCTTCAACTACCAGGATTCGGCCCGTGCTCATGCGCTCACGCTTGCGCTGCTGGAAGAATTATCTCGAACCGCGTGCCTTTGCCCGGCTCGCTGAAGACGTCGATTTTGCCGTGGTGTTCATCCACGATCTTTGCCACGATTGCCAAGCCCAGACCTACGCCTTGCGGTTTAGTAGTGAAGAACGGATTGAAGATGTTTTCGAGATGCTCCTTTTGAATGCCTTCTCCGTGATCGCTGACGAAGATCATGACTTCCTTGCCACGGCGTTCGGCTCTGAGCTCCACTGTTTGATGCGCCGAGCTTGCCTGGATGGCGTTCTGGACCAGGTTCGTTAGCGCCACGCGCAGCAGGTCGGGATCAAAGTTAAAAAGCAAAGGTGATTCGCGAGCGGTTATGTTCAGGAGAACGCCACGCTCGCGTGCGGGCTCTGCCTGCTGTTTCACCACGTCTTGCATCACGGCTATCAGATCTGCTGTCACGGCATGTAATTGTAATGGTCGCGCGAAGTTCAGAAAGCTCGACACAAGCGCGTTCATACGGTCTGTTTCGCTCAAGATATACCCCGCCATCTCCGCCATCACTTCGGGCCGGCTCTTCATAGACTGTTTAGCCAGCATCTCAGCCGATGCTTTGATGGTGCCTAGCGGATTTCGCAGCTCGTGCGCGAGGCCGGCTGTTAATTGCCCGAGCGCGGCCAGACGCTCACTTCGCCGGAGCGAGGCCTGCGCCTGCCGAAGCTCTTTGTTGGATTGGGCGAGCCGCTCGGCCGCTTCCTGGGTTCGCGCCATCTCGCGCCGTTTAGCGCTGGCCTGCTGATACACGAGGAACGCCACGATCAGATAGAACGAGGATCGAAGGCACATGAGCTGCAGCAGGTCCGAAGTCGCTACAAAATCGCGGTAGTACAGGAATGCCAGCGGCAGGAACGAAAAATACAAAGCGATCGAGAGGAACGTTACCAGCAATACGCCCGTCAGCTCAAACGTGGTGGCGGCAGACACCACCGGAATCAGGAAGATCGCGTAGTAGTAACTGTCGATGCCGTGTGTCCAACCGACCAATAAGTAGCTGAGGATCATCTTCAGCACAATGGAGGCGATCTGGCCGCGGCGCGAGGCGAATAGCTTCAGCTTCGGCTCGACGATTTGGAACGCGCCAATGAGAACCAGCAGGATCTGCGCGTCATAGTTTGTTTCCGGTGTTGCGAGTATGAGCGCGATGACAAACAACGCCCACGCGATGTCCTGCACCTGCGGCAGAGCCCCGCCTCGCGCCTGCGGAGGCGCCGCCATCAGATCAACCGTCATTTTGCCGCTCTATGCCAGAATAAGGGGAAATCCCCGCAGTCATGAGTAATGAGAACTTCGATCCAGTTGTTCCCGCGGAAGATGTCTCTTCACGGGAAGATTCCACCTTCGCCCAAATTCTCTCCAGTTTTGAACGACAACATGCTGACGAAAGCGCCGGAGGAACCGTTTCCGGCACCGTCGTGGCGCTGGGTCCGGATGCGCTGCTGGTCGATGTAGGCCGTAAAATCGAGGGGTCGCTGCCGATTGCCCACTGGAAGGAAACCCACCAGGAAGAACCGAGTGTCGGCGCGCATGTGACGGTCTCGATAGGTCCGCGCAATGAGGAAGGCTATTACCAGCTTTCGACGGTCAAGGTCGAGCGTCCGAGGGACTGGAGTGGCCTGCAAACGGCCTTCGCCGAGAAGCGTAACATCGCGGGCGTTGTTACGGAGCAGGTGAAAGGCGGTTTTCGGGTGGATGTTGGCGTGCGTGCGTTCATGCCCGCCTCGCGCAGCGGCGTGAGAGAAGCCGACGATATGGCCAGCCTGGTTGGCCAGGAGATTCAGTGCCGGATCACGAAGCTCGATGTCGAAAAGGAAGATGTCGTGGTGGACCGCCGAGTGGTACTCGAAGAGGAACAGGCGCAACGGCGGCAACAGGTGTTCGGTGAATTGCGCGAAGGCGCGGTGGTGCGCGGAAAAGTGCGCAGCGTGATGGATTTCGGCGCCTTCATCGATCTGGGCGGCGTTGATGGCTTGCTGCACGTGGTCGATATGTCGTACTCGCGAATTGGCAAGGCCACGGATGTGGTCAAGGTCGGCGATGAGCTGGACGTCAAGATCCTGAAAATCGACCCGGCGAGCAAGAAAATTTCGCTTGGTCTCAAGCAGTTGCAGGAAGATCCCTGGACGGTGGCGGCACGCACGTTCCAGGTAGGTGATCGGGTCAGCGGCACGGTGTCACGGCTGACGGACTTTGGCGCGTTTGTGGAATTGGCGCCCGGGGTGGATGGACTGATTCACCTGTCCGAGCTGTCCTGGAACAAGCGCGTGCGGAAGCCTGGGGACCTGTTGAAGATCGGCGACCGGGTAGAGGCAGTTATTTTGCAGGTGAATGGGGCGGAGAAGCGGATTGGATTGGGCTACAAACAGGCGCTTGGCGATCCTTGGGATGCCGTTCCGGAAAAGTTCCCGGTTGGTACGACGGTCGAGGGTCCGGTGACAAATATGACCCAGTTCGGCGCGTTCATAGAACTGGGCGACGGCGTCGAAGGCATGATCCACATCTCGGACATCACGAACGAAAAGCGCTTGGATCACCCCAAGGAGAAACTCGCGAGGGGACAGACCGTTCGTGCGGTGGTGCTCGAAGTAGACCGGCAGCGGCGCCGGATACGGCTCGGGATGAAGCAGCTGGAACCGACAACGGTGGATCACTTTATCTCAGAGCACCAGCCTGGCGAGACAGTGAGCGGGCGGTTGGTGGAGGTCAAGGGCGACCGCGCCCGCGTGGAGCTCGGCGAAGGCGTGATCGCGACCTGCCAACTGACCGATGCCGCTGAAAAGCCGGCGCAAACAGAGCAGCCCAAACCTGCTGCGGACGTGACGTCTCTCACAGCTATGCTGGCGGCTAAATGGAAGCAGGGCGTCTCGACGGATCCTGCGACAGCCAAGGAGACCGCGCGCGCAGGTCAGGTGCGCCGCTTCCGGATCGCCCATCTTGATCCAGCTAAGCGAGTGATTGAGCTCGAGTTAGCGAGTTGATTCGTAAGTTGTCCGGGCCCGCCTAGTGCGCGGCGTGACCAAAACAGAGATCCAACGTCCATCGTTTTGGTGGATGCTCAAACCAATTCGACAGCTGAGTTAACCCAGGCGAACATAATTGGAAATATAGGCGTGCGTGGCGCAAACCAGCGGGCGGACGAACATGCGCTCATCCGAGCCGCACAACGCGGCGAGCCCGACGCTTTTGAACACCTGGTCAGGACCTACGATCAGCAGGTTCTCCGGATGGCGATCAATCTGCTTCATTCGCAGGAAGATGCCCGCGACGTCTACCAGGAGGTGTTCCTTCGGGTTTACCGCAACCTCTCGAAGTTCCGCTTCGATTGCAGCTTCAGCACGTGGCTGTACCGTATTGTGGCCAACCTGTGTCTGGATCAGATTCGAAAGCGCAAAGTTCGAAAGGAAGAAGCTCAGTCGTTCGATACGAACGGCGGCGAAGTGGATCGTTTTCAGTTTGTCCCCGAGCAGCGCGCGGACGTGGATCCGCAACGCCAACTGCTGAGCGCCGAGGTGAAATCACGTATTCAGGAGGTGCTTGAACAGCTAACCCCGCGCGAGCGGCTGGTCTTCGAGATGCGGCACTTTCAAGGGATGCGGTTGCGAGCGATCGGTGAATCTCTCGGCGTGACCGAGGAGGCTGCCAAGAACTGCCTGTTCCGCGCCACGCAGAAGATGCGCGCTGCATTGGGAGAGTTCGTATGACCTGCCATGAAGTTCAACTGAATCTCTCGCTTTATCTCTACGGCGAACTGGATTTCGCCAGGGAAGAACGGCTTGAAGAGCATGTGAACCAGTGCGCATTCTGCCAGCGGGCGCTCGCGCGAGAGAAGAGCCTGCATACGGCGCTGAATTCGCAGCAACTCGATGCGCCTCTCGATCTGTTGGCCGAATGCCGGCAGGGTCTGCGGAACGCCATTGCGAGCGAAACGGCGCAGCGGAAGGCGTTGCCTTTGTTTCGCTTTCACTGGCCCGGCTTTCTGAATATTTCTTTGAACCGCTGGTCGGCACAGGTCGCGCTGGGCTCGTTTCTGGTTTTCGTCGGATTCGGGTGTGCGCATCTAATCGATCGCTACGGCATGCCCGGCGTTCGTTCCGATCGCGGGCTCAACTTCTCGGGTTTGCTCGGGCCAAGCGCCCATATTCGCGATGTCGAGCAGAATGGCTCGGGTGAAGTGCGCATCATCATCGACCAGGTAAACGAACATCAGGTTGTCGGCCGCATTGATGATGAGAATATCCGGCAGCTATTGCTCGCGGCGGCGAAAGCCCCGGGCGATCCGGGCATCCGTGCCGATTCCGTGGATCTGCTCAAAGATCAGTCGGGCAGCGATGTTCGCGATGCGCTGCTCTATAGTGTGCAGCATGATACGAATGCCGCTGTACGAATCAAGGCGCTCGAAGGGCTGCGCCGGTTTGCGGCGGATGGGCCGACGCGGGACGCCCTGAAGTTCGTTCTGCAAAATGACCAGAGTCCGGAAGTGCGCTCCGAGGCAATCGACATTTTGGCTTCGGCCGACCAGACCATAGAGCTTAGCCCCGATCTGGTCAATACGCTCCAGTACGTGGTTCGATCCGGGCAATCGGATGATGACGACTATACCCGCGCGCGCGCAATGCAACTGCTGCAGCGGTTGAACGCCCCGCTGGACGTTTACTGAGGCCAAAATTGCACTCGCGGCCAATCAATCTTTGCTGCCGTTCGTCTTACTCGATAGAAACTATTTGAAAAGACGGTGGGTGGCCGCTCCTGCCGGGAGGATGTGAATGCAATACGCACCCAAATTGCTTGCAATGCTGGCGGGAGTGATCCTTGCCGCCGGACCTGTTTTGGGCAGGCAGGATGGTCTGTATTTCCCGCAAGACGGATTTCAGATGGTGCAGGTCCAGTTCCAATCTCAGGGCAGCTACCTCGGTGTACGCCTCGCCGACATCGACGCGGACCGTGCGGCTACGCTGAAGCTTTCCGAAGCCAAAGGCGTCGAGGTCGTACAGGTACAGCCGGCCAGCCCGGCAGCCCTCGGCGGGTTGAAAGCGGGTGACGTAATTCTCACTTACAACGGCGAAAACGTGCTCGGAGCCCAGCAACTCGGGCGGCTCGTTTCGGAGACGCCGCCCGGCCGGCGTATCAAGGTCGAGTACTGGCGCGCCGGACACACGGCGACCGCGGTCATAACGACTGGCTCGTATCAGCGGTTCCCGAATCCTCTGCTGCAGTCTGGCGCGAGCGTTTCACCCCCCGTATGGCCGGAGAACAATCTGAAACTGCAGTCTCAACTGGCGCGCTTGCAGCAGTCGGCTATCGGGATGGAAATTCCGACCCCGCTCATGATTTGGCAGAACTCGCTGCTCGGGCTCTGGTGCGAGCCGATCGACGATCAGCTCGCGCAGTATTTTGGCGTAAAACGAGGAGTGCTGGTCCGCGCGGTTGAGAAGAACAGTCCAGCGGACAAGGCCGGCATCAAAGCAGGCGATGTCCTCACCTCCATCGGAGACCGCGATATCAATGGACCGCACGACGTCACATCTTACATGCGAGGCCAGAACCAGCAGTTGAAATCCATTACGGTCGAACTGACTCGCGACCACCGGCAGAAGACTTTGCACATACCCGTGCAGGTCAATGACGACCAACAATAAGTTGTGAAAATCTGAATGTGACCGACGGTTTCTGAGTGCCTGCTATCTGAGCACGTCAGTGCTTCTTGTCGGGGATCAGCGGCCGGGATGGAGCGAGACTCGTCCGAACACCCCGCGAATGCAGAAACCAGGCAAACAGAGCAATAACCAAAGCAGCTATGACGAGCACGACTATCGCTCTGGGATCCAGTTGTGGCCGATGCCGGTGTGTTTCGTCTTGCAACACGTGTTCAGTTGAAAAGAAAGGGCAAACCCGCCCCGATGCGAAAGGCGGGTTTGCCTGGCAAAGGCTCCACGACTTTACAGGTCACCTCGTCGTTCGATCGAATGGCGCCGTTCTTGCGCAGGATCACGTCGATCAGCCCATGGCGATCTTCCTGCATAAATTCTCCCTAAATCCGGCTATGGTTTTCCCTTATCCGGGTACTACCTTTTCGACACGTGAAATACAGCTCTGGCTTCCCTAGGGAAACTTCCAGTATCGGATGACCAGTTATTATGAAAGACAACGCAAGCGATGGGATATTAATTCCTATTGAACTCTGCTCTGGCATGCGGCCGCTCCTCGATCCTCTGGCCAGCGCTTCCGCAGATAGGAGCGCATGCGCAGAATCGCCTGTGATTTCAATTGCGAGATGCGAGACTCATGCAGGTCGAGGATCTTGGCGATTTCACGCAGCGTCATCTCCTCGTAGTAGTAAAGGCTGAGAATCGTCTTTTCAATTTCAGGCATTTTCCCCAGGCTCTCGGCAAGCAGGCGCTCCAGCTCCGAGCGTTCCAGGATATGAGAGGGCCACTGATCGTCGGCATCGGCTACGTAACGCAGCAGATCGCTGCCGCTCTCCTCAGAACCCGCATTTTCGAGGCTGCCCAGAGTAAGCCCTCGAATGTCCGTCAACCACTCCTGATACTCCGCGACCGAAACACCGAGGTGGCTTGCGATCTCTTCTTCGGCCGGCATCCGATGATGCTGCTGCTCCAGAACGGCAATGGCAGCCTCAATCTGTTTCGACCGCTTGCGCTGCTGGCGCGGCGCCCAATCGAGCCCGCGCAGGCTGTCGAGGATGGCGCCGCGAATCTTATATTCGGCATACGTCTTCAGCTTCACTTCGTGGCTGGGATCGTAACGATCGATCGCGGCAATTAGGCCCAGAACCCCGGCCGAGACCAGATCATCCAGGCTTACGGAAACCGGTAGCCTTTCACGAATCCGGCGAGCGATCAACTTTACTTGCGGGAGGTGTTCCAAAATCAGCCGTTCACGCTCCGCGGCGCAGATTGAAAGCGTCGGAGCTCCGTAAGTCTCTACCGTTTGAGCCGTCATTAGCATCCTTATTCAGCGCTTGTTAGGGCGGGTACTTGTGCCCTACACAGGCTTCTTCGGCTCTTCTTCGCCAAAACGTAAGGGGCTGACGAAGCATTTCAGGAGAGATTTTCTGGATTTCTGTCAGCCCACCAGTTCTCCTTAGAACTTTTTCGCGATCTGGCTAAGATGGGCTAGAATGCGCGCCCAAAAGATGCGATAAGTCCTATAGATCTTGAGAATGAAGAAAAAACCGAACAGGAGTATCTGTGGGATTAAGTTCTGCTGCGACCCCTGCGCGTGAGTCTCAGGAAGGCGATCTCGCGCGCCAAGCCCGACTCGCGGATTTACGCGAACAGTATCGGAACGGTACGTATCAAGTAGATATTGCCGAGCTCAGTGCCAAGCTGGTGGAAGCTCACATCCGCGATAACTTCCAAATCGAGAGTTGTCACCAGCGATGATGAACCAGAGCCGCAATTCTGCTGCGATAAACATCCTCAACTGCCTTCATCTCTTCCAGCGAAAGCGGCGAAGCATCTGAGGCGGCGCAATTATCCTGAACCTGGTCTGGTCTTCTGGCGCCCGGTATCGCGCAACTGACCGTGTCAAACATAAGGATCCATCGCAGCGCGAACTGAGCCATGCTCATGCCTTGCGGCACAATGCGCCTGATTTCATCCACCGCCTCCAGCGCGACCTCATAGTCAACGCCCGAGAAGGTTTCTCCGACATCGAATGCTTCGCCGTGCCGGTTGAAATTGCGATGATCGTCGGGTGCGAACTGTGAAGCGCGAGTGAGTTTGCCGGTCAGAAGTCCGCTTGCCAGCGGAACGCGCGCCAGAATCCCGATCCGGCGTTTCTTTGTCTCATGGAATAACAGCTCTGCGGGCCTGAGCCGGAAGCAATTGAAGATGATCTGCACAGTCTGGACATTCGGATATTCAATGGCTTTCAGCGCTTCTTCGACTCGCTCCACGCTGACACCGTAGAAGCGTATCTTTCCGGCTTTCGTCAGATCGTCCAGAGTGCCAAACACCTCCGGATGGTAATAGAGGTCTGTCGGCGGGCAATGCAACTGGAGAAGATCGAGACAATCCGTCTGCAAGTTCCGCATGCTGTCGTGGACCCAGGCGGTGAGGTTTTGCGGATTGTAGCCCTCGACAGTCTGTCTTGCAAGCCGCCGTCCGGCCTTCGTCGCCACGATGATCTCCTCTTTCCGCTCACGCCGGAGCCGCGCGATCAGACGCTCACTCCGGCCATCGCCGTACACGTCTGCTGTATCGATAAAGTTGACACCACAGTCGATCGCCTTGTGCAGCGCGGCCGTTGATTCGCGGTCATCCACTCCGCCCCACGCTCCGCCGATCGCCCAGGCGCCAAAACTGATTTCGGAAACCTGCCAACCTGTTCGTCCGAGCGGCCTATAGTGCATCTCGCTTCAGAGTTAGCACACAGCGGATTAACGACCCCACCCATAGCCCACAAGCGCTAAACTGCCCGCATGAACAAATTACCTGCGCCCGGAGAACTCGCACCGGATTTCGAATTGCCGGATTCAACGGAAACACAGCATCGTTTATCTGAGCTGGTGGCACAGGGTCCAGTAGTCCTGCTCTTCTACCGCGGGTATTGGTGACCATTCTGCCTCCGCCAGTTGGCGGATTACCGCGAGCGTTACAACGAGATTCGTACAGCTGGCGCCACGCTTGTAGCCGCGTCCGTCGATCCGCCAAATAGATCCGAGGCATTGCGGCAACAACTGTCCTTGCCGTTTCCTATCTTGTGCGATACCGGGCGGCGCGTCGTCCAGGAGTGGGACATCTACAATCCGCGCGAGAAAGGCGGCATCGCCAAACCCGCCGTCTTTGTTATCGGTCAGGATCGTAGAGTCCGCTACGCGGCAGTAGATACCGTGTCCACGCGCGTCCCAGCGTCGGAGATCCTTCTGGTGCTGAAGGCCAGCACGGAAAGTCATGAAGTACTGCGTAAGCGTTACATTCCGAAGTTTGGGGACTGGGTTCGTGCCTTTGGCAACGCCCTTCGACGCTGACATCCATCAGAGAGCAGTGCGAGAGAGCAGCACCAGAACAGGCGAGTCGCAGCGACCAGCCATTCTCACTCGTGGCGCAACGCATCCATAGGCGGTACAGAGGTGGCAGCGCGCGCCGGAATAAGGCACGCCGTGAGTGTGGCCGCAATCAACACGGCAGGGACTGCGATAAACAGGGAGGCATCGGCGTTTCCCATGCCCTCCATGCGGCCCGAGAGCTGATGGGCGGCAAAGATGCTCAATACGAGCCCGGCAAGTAAGCCGATAGCGAAGACACGGCCGACTCCGGCAAGGACCAATCCCAAAACATCCCCTGCATTTGCGCCGAGCGCCATCCGGATGCCGAATTCACGTGTTCTCTGCGCGACGCCATAGGAAACCACGCTAAAGACCCCGGCGGCGGCCAGCAGCAAACCAACAGCACCGAACGCGCCAAACAGAAAGGTTGCGAAACGTGGATAGGCGATTGCGGATCGCAGCCAGTACTCGAGCGAATGCACTTGCGTGATGGCCTGATGCGGATCGAGATTCGTGACAATCTTCCGCACTTCGTTTGCAATCGTCATCGGATCCGATTGAGTGCGCGCCAGAAGAAAGAATCCCGGCGACAGCATAACGGTGTACGGCACAAAAACGGCGGGCATGGGAGCGTCATCGACGCCTCTGTTTCGAGCCGAAGCAACAATGCCTACGATCTGAAAAGAGTTCACCAGACCCGGCGCTTTCAAAAGAGCAGCGGGCACGGGCTGCTCGAACAAGTCGATCCGCACGTGATGGCCGATAGGATTGATATCCCTGAAGTAGCGTGCGGCGAAATCTAGTGTGACTACCGCGACAGGGCTTGCCTGAAGAATATCCGTATGTGTCAGGGTCCGCCCTCTTAGCAGTGGCTGGCGGACACTCGCGAAGTAACGATCGCTAACGATGTTGAAGCGGCCGAGAACGGATTCCGTGGCGGGCCGGTTGTCCGGCATCATGCGGGTGGGCAATCCGTTCCAGGGTGGCGTGCCATCTTCGCTGATGGACGCCGCTTCCACACCAGGTAGAGCGTTTACGTCGTTGATGATCGACTCAAAGAAGTTTCGCCGGGCGCCGTACTGTATGTAATTGGCCTCGCCGAGTGGCACTTCTAAGGTCAAAACGTTTTTCGGATCATAGCCTAACGGCTTCTGCTGCAGCACGAGCAAACCTTTCAACGCCAGACCCGCGCCCGTCAGCAACACGAGCGACAACGCAACTTCGAACACGACCAGCGCATCATGGAGCCTGCGGTGCTTCACCCCGGCACCGCCGCCGCGCCCGGTTCCCTTGAGGGCTTCTGCCTGGGTCTTGGCTGAAATCTGCAATGCCGGCGCCAGACCGAACACAATGCCGGTGAGCACGGTCAGGACTACCGCAAACCACATTACCGGCCAGTTCAGGGAGATAACCGCTTCGTGCGGGATCGAGTACTCCGGCATCAAGGAGGTGATCGTTCTAACACCTGCTGCCGCAAGCAGCACGCCCAAAGCACCTCCTGCGCCGCGAGCAGCACGCTTTCCGTGAGCATTTGCCGGATCAGCCGGGCGCGTGTAGCCCCAATGGAAATGCGAATGGCCATCTCGCCGTCGCGCGCTGCAGCCCGCGCCAGCAATAGGTTTGCGACGTTCACACAACCGATTAAAAGCAGGAGAAGCACGGAGGCGAAAAGCACCAGCAGAGTCGTGGCGAATCTTCCAAGGATGCCGTCATTAACGGTCACCCACTTTACTCGAAAGCGCTCAGGCGGATAGAAGAAAGCCGGCGCCTGCTTTTGAAACGCGCGAATCAGCGGCTCGAATTCGGCCTGCACCTGTTCGGCAGTCACGTTCTCCCGTGCCCGACAGTAGATCTGGACGAACTCCTGGCTGGCTGGCCTGATAGCGAGCGGAACGTAGACGTCAGCGTCATTCCAGGTGAAGCGGCGCGGAAGAACGCCGAGAATTGTGTACTCGCTGTTATCGATGGTGATCCTGCGGCCGAGGGCGTCCGGCTTTCCGAGGAACGCATGCTGCCAGAAGTTGTAGCTAATGACTGCGACTGGCTCCGGTTCCTGTCCAGGAGGGAAGTCCCTCAACGTGAACTCACGGCCGAGGAGCGGGGGAACACCGAAGAAATCGAAGAAATTTCGCGACCCTCTTTCGACATTCACGATCTGTGGGAGCAGGTCTTTGCCGGTTAGAATCGGCTGGCGCTGCTGGATCGCGATCACCTCCTCCATCGAGTGAGCCCTCGCCTGTACCTCCAGGAACTGAGCTTCCGTAAAGAGCGGCTGCGAAATCTGATTCGCGCCGGTCTGTGCCCCAATCCACCCGATGCGGTCCGCAGCCCGATACGGATATGGGTCAACCAGTACGCCATAAACGACGCTGAAAATCGTCGTTGTGGCGCCAATGCCGAGAGCAATCGATAAAGCTGCAACGGCCGTGAAGCCTGGTTTCGCGAGCATCATCCGCCAGCCAAAACGCAGGTCCTGCGCGAGGTGCTCCCCAAATATCTTCACGATTGCCTCCACAATAGTGCTGCGGGCCGCTCAAGCGACCGGCGTTCAGCGCGAACTGGGCGTTTCTGCTTCCAGCTTCTCGCGCATGTATTCCTCAATGTCCGCGAGCTTGTCCGCAAGCAGATTCATTTTGCGAGACAGACCCTGGATCTCCGATTCTGCACGCCGGTTTACTGCATAATCCAGCTCGCTTCGTAGCCGGTCTTTCTTGTCCTGCCGGTTCTGGCTCATCATAATCACCGGCGCTTGCACAGATGCCAGCATCGAAAGGATCAGATTCAGCAGGATGAACGGGTACGGATCCCAGGCGTGGTTGCCGAGCGTCACGTTGATAAGTGAGTAGATGACGAGGACTACGCCAAAACTGATGATGAATGACCAGGAGCCGCCGAAATGCGCCACGCTAGTCGGCCACACGTTCGCCAACCGTCTCTTCTTCTTCAATGACATCGTTTGGGTTGCGCATGGAGCGGAGACGCACCAGCTGTTGTGCGGCATGAAACTGCCTTCCCAGGACCCGCAGCATATCCATACCCGCAAGCGGCTTGCGTTCCAGCAAGACTGCAATATCACTGCGATCTACTTCGATGCAGGTCGATTCCTCCAGCGCGAACGCCTCTGTCTGATGAGGTGTCTGGTCCAGCATCGAGGCAAAGCCGAAGAATTCGCCGTGTTGCGGCTCATCCACAATCACCTCCTGCTGATCGTCATCCACAGTCGTGACGCGCACCTTTCCCGAAATAAGAATATAAGCCTGGCCGCGCGTGTCCCCCATCTTGTAAATACGCTGTCGGGGAGCGAATTTCTTGATCTCAACCTGGCTCGCAAGAACACCCCGTTCATCATCGTCCAGCAGGGCAAAAAGGGGCACATGCTTCAGTTCTTCCGGGTCACACGCCATAGACGATACCTCGCAAGATTCACAATAGAGGTTCAGAACGAAATCGGCAACGGGGAGGCAACCCCAATTGCTTTAGCCCTGAGCTCGGGTGTGGTCCTTGCGGCGAATCAGGAAGCAGCGACGCGGCGAGTGCGCATGTGGCGTTTTGAGCCGTAGCGGGCTGCAAAGGCCCTGGTGAATTCCGCCCCCAGAAAAAAGATCTGGGCGGAGTAGTAGAACCAGGCAATCAGGATCACAACGGAGGCCGCGGCGCCGTACATGGATTGGTAACTGGCTCTGCCAAGATAGATCCCGAGCAGAAGCTTACCGACGGTGAAGAGGATGGAAGTGACTGCTCCCCCAAAAATCACGTCACGCCATTCTAAATGGACATCCGGCATCACTTTGTATATAGCTGCAAACAGGAAAGTCAGCACGAGAAACGAAACAATCATGTTCCCGATGTGCAGCAGGGCCGTTTCGCCGGGAAAAAGAGACGCGGAAAATTCGCCGATAGCGGCGATCCAGGTACTGATCACGAGCGAAACAATCAGAAGGAAGCCGATCCCGAGAACAATCGCGAACGAAAACAGCCGATCTTTGATGAAAGCTGTCAGTATTCTCATGCCCGTTGTGTTCTGCGCCGGGACATCCCAGACGAGATTTAGCGCGTCCCTGAGCTCGATTACGACTCCTGAGGCGCTGAATAGCAGCGTAATAAGTCCTAACAGAGTTGCTATTACACCGTGGGTGGTGTTTTGGGAACCTTCCAGAAAGGCTGCCATGGCCTTGCCTGCGGTCGGCCCGACCAGCGATTGAACTTCACCGATAATTTGCTGCTGGGCAGCCGAATGCCCGAAGACAAGCCCTACAATCGACACCACGACCAACATCAGCGGCGCGAGCGACAGCAGCGAGTAAAACGCCAGTGACGCGCCCAGCCGCGTCGCGTTGTGCTTATTCCACTGATTGAAGGCCTGGAAAAAGATCGTTTTAAAATCAGCCAGTCGAAACTCCTTCAGCGGCTTCAACGGCGGCAAGTGGAAATGCGGGTGGGAAGGCGAATCGACAGATCGCGCGGTTTGGCCGACGATGGGAGGGGACGAATCGCTGCTGCCCGGTGACATAGCTGTTCACTTGATGGATGTCCATAAGGCAATTTCACGAGCACGAAATCTTAAGATGCGGGGACATCCAACGGCTCCAGGTTGACCCAAGCGCGGCGGCGCCACGATTCGTGCCCGGCCTCGGCCAGTTGCACGCCTTTGGCACCTTCCAGCAGAGTCCAGGGGAACGGTGCGTCTTTTACAACGTGCAGCAGGAAGAGCTCCCACTGTCGCTTGAACGCGTTATCAAAGCTCTGCTGTTCGGGCAGTCGCTGCCAGCTTTCGAAGAAGTTCAGCGGGTTCGGGATATCCGGGTTCCAGACCGGGCGCGGCGTGGCGGCATACGGCTGAATCCAGCAGTCACGCAGCCCGGCTACAGCCGATCCGGCTGTGCCGTCCACTTGAATCGTCAACAGATCATCGCGCCGCACTCGCACGCACCACGATGAGTTGAAATGCGCGATGACGCCCCCTTCGAGTTCGAGGGTCGCATAGGCTGCATCTTCCGCGGTGGCTGTATAAGGCCTGCCGTTCTCGTCCCATCGCTCCGGGATGTGAGTTGCGCCGACACAGGATACGGCGCGCACGGGCGCAATTACGTTATCGAGAACGTAGCGCCAGTGGCAGAGCATGTCGAGGATGACGCCGCCGCCCTCTTCTCTCCGGTAATTCCATGACGGGCGTTGGGCGGGTACTGTGTCGCCTTCGAATACCCAATACCCGAATTCTCCGCGAACAGAGAGAATCCGGCCGAAGAAGCCAAACTCGCGGAGAGTTCTCAATTTGATTAACCCGGGTAGCCACAATTTGTCCTGGACAATGCCGTGCTTTACTCCGGCTTTCTCGGCGAGTCCGCAGAGGTTCAGCGCTTCCGCAAGATCCATAGCGAGTGGCTTTTCGCAATAGATGTGCTTCCCGGCCGCGATCGCCTTTCTTACAGCGTCGGCCCTCCGGTCCGTGGTCTGCGCGTCGAAGTAGATGGAAAACGTGTCTTTCGCAAGTGCATCGTCGAGATCCGTGGTGAATGGCACTCCACCGAACTCACGCGAGATTGCTTCGAGCTTGGCGCGATTCCGGCCAACTAGCACAAGCTTCGGCAGAATCGTTTCTGAATCGCTGACTCGCACTCCGCCTTGCTGGATGATGGGCCTCATTGAGCGCCTGAGGTGCTGGTTCAGGCCCATGCGGCCGGTGACGCCGTTCAGAATGATGCCAGTGGCGTGCTCGGCCATTTATTTGCTCTCTGGAGCGGCCGTGCATTGCGGGCGCGCTCCCTCAGGCAGCGGCGGGGTTTCCACGCCGGCGCGTGGCAGTGTGCCGCTCAATTCCTGCCGCCAGTGGGCGACATCGCCGGCAGGGCCGTAGCAATAGAGCATGCGGAGCGGCCTCGTCCCGATATTTGTAAGCTGATGGAACTCTCCGGGCGGGATATAAACGGCCTGCCCGGAATAGAGGATTTGCCGTTCGCTTCCGAGACACATCTCGCCCTCCCCTTCGAGAACGAAGTAGATCTCTTCCTGCTCCTGGTTATGCCACGGCACCTGCCCGCCGTTCGGTTCAAGGGTGACATGCCCTAAAGCAAAATTCGAGGCTTGAATCGGGCTCGCTCCTCCGGCCAAATTCTGTGTGCGCCGCCGGGCCGGGTAAGTGCGGCCCGCGATTTCCGCTAGATCCGCGATGATCATCTGCTTCAATGTTATTCGTGCCGCAACCCGCAGCCCTGGTGACCGGCGGAAGCCGGGGAATCGGCCGCGCCATTGTGGAAGAGCTGGCGCGGACTCACCGGATTATCGCCACCTACCGCGAGAACAAACAGGCAGCGGACGAAGTAGCAGCCGCGACCGGTGCGCGCATGCTGCCGCGTGATATCGCAGATATCGCAGCCGGACGCGCGCTGGTCGAAACTCTCGAACACGAGCCACTCGATTTGCTCGTCAATAATGCCGGCATCGCGCCGCGCGAGCGCCGGGACATTCTCGAAGCGACTCCAGAGAGCTTCGACGAAGTTCTTGCGACGAACCTGAGAGGCCCTTACTTCCTGACCCAGGCCATCGCACGCCAAATGGCTCAGCGCGGGAGCGGGCGCATCGTTTTCATAACCTCCGTCTCCAGCTTCACGGCCTCCGTGAATCGCGGGGAATACTGCGTCTCGAAGGCTGCGCTAAGCATGGCGGCGCAACTGTTCGCGGCGCGCCTTGCGCAGCATAGCGTGCTGGTTTTCGAGATCCAGCCGGGCGTGATCCGGACGGACATGATCGCTTCTGTCCAGCGTGCTTACGAAGAGAAGATCGCAAACGGCCTGCTGCCGCAACCTCGCATTGGCCAGCCCCAAGACGTTGCACGAGCAGTGCGAGCCATCGCTGACGGTCTGCTCGACTACTCGAGCGGACAGGTGCTGCACGTGGACGGCGGGTTCCACATGCGAATCTTGTGAGCTGCCTCGTTAATGCTTCTTGCCAAGCGAATTCAATAAGGATTTCACCGCATCCTGCGGCTGCGGATTCTTCTGCGGATTCTTCTGCCCATTCGCTCCCCCGAGGAAAGAGCCGACCAGTGAGCCCGGATTGCTGGTCGTAGGTAGCAGGTTCTTCAGTCGCATCTGTGCAATGGCTTGTGCATCAGGCGTAACGACTGGATGCTGCGTAGTGCCCGTGACGATCAGCGGGAGCACCAGCTCGCCTTTATTGTTTGCCAACGCGGTGTTCAGATAGCCGCCGACGCCCGTTCCACCTACTGATTTGCTAATGGAACTCGCCAACACCGCCGTCACATGCATATTGATCGCTTGCGATACCAGGTTCAGCGAGCCGTTCGCCGAAAGCGTTCCCTGGTCGAGCTCGGCCGTGAGGTTGTTAGTCGTCGCAACTCCCTGGTTGAGGTTTAACGTTCCAGAGAATTTCTTGAGAGCAGTACCGCCGGCTGCTTGCACCGGCGCGGCATTCAGAAACTTGCCCACCCGCGCTGCTTCGTTCAGGATATTTATGTTCTTCAACTGTCCATTGGTGACATTGAAATTTACGGTCCCATTCAAGGTGCCGGCGAGATTCGTGCTGCTATTGACAATGAAACTGACATTCGCCTGGGCCGCCAGGCTGCCATACAGCGTATTCTTCACCGAACTCACTGCCGAGAGCAGCGCGTTCGTATCTACACCGGTAAGCTGCATATTGATCGAACATGGCGGATGCGCAGGCTTGGTATCCACCGAAATCGTGCCGTTTTCCTGACCTCCGAAGATCCCGGCGGTCACGGGCGCTAATTGGGCCACGCCGTTATTCATCTTCACGGCCGCACGCACATTGGTGAGTACAAGTTCCTGCGCTTGGATGCTGTTGGAACTTATGTTGCCTTGCACCTGTGGATTGTTGATCGCTCCCGTCGCAGTCAGATCGGCACTGATATTTCCGCTGATCTGTGTGTTGGAGCTGGACACGCCGCCTACCAGGCTGGCCAGCCTCAGCAGCTCTGGAATCGATGCATTGTTCGTGGTGACGCGTACGTTGACATTCGAAGGCGTCACGCCAGCGTCGATAGTTCCAGCCAGCGAGACTGCAGTCGGCCCAATCTTCACCGTGCCGAAATTGACATTTAGCCGGTCCGTACTCTGGTTCAGCGCCAGATCATAGTGCGCGTCAATCGGATAATTCAGTTTCGCGCCCTGAATCACCGGGTTGGCAAGGGTAAGATTGCCTTTGCAAAGTATGTTGCCGTTGGCGGATGAAACCGTCGCTCCGCCCGAGGCGACTGCATCCGTGTTGGGTGGAATGGAGCCCGCAGCAACGCTATTGAATCCCGCCAGCGATACCTCTTCAATGTTGATTTGGCCGTTGACGGGAGTGGCTTCCGCCGCTCCAGTTGCAAGCGGGCCGGCCTTGCCGCGGAAGCTGAGCAACTCCTTGCCCTGACCGGGGAAGTGTACCTGGGCGTCGATATCGAACTGCTTGCCAGGAGCGAAGCCGGTTACGGTCAGGTCGATATGGTTGTACACCGTTCGCGGTGATTTCGTTTTCTGGTTCGTAACTGCCAGCTGTCCGTTCAGGATTTTGAACTGATTCAAAGTAAAGCCGCTGCTTTCACCGGAAGAGTTGCCCGGCTTGCCGTTTGTGCTTCCCAGGTCGCTGAAGTTCCAAACGCCGGCTGCGTTTTGGATGAGCTCAACTTGCGGATCCTGCAGGGTCAGATCCTGAATCTTCGGTTCGCCATGCAGGAGCGAGCCCAGTTCTGCGCTTGCGTAGACCTCCCTCGCGGTTGCGAACGGCGGCGCGGATGCGAAGGCAGGCGGTTCTCCAATGGTCAGGCCATCTACTTTGATAGAGAGCGGAAACAGGTGAAGATGAAGCTCGCCGAGAGTCACCGGCCGGTTCAGTTTAGCCTGCATCTCCGCCTGGATTCGCGGCCGGAATTTGTTGATATTGAAGAAGCTGAAGATAACAATCAGCACCACGACGATGGCGACGACTGCAATCACTAGACCGATGAGTACGCGGCGCATGGTGGCTGTTGGATGCTTCTTTCGCGATCAGGTCAACAAATCTTGAATTAATTAATGGTCCTTCACGGCGTCTTTCACGCCCTTGGCGGCGTCCTTCACCGCGTGTCCCGTGCCGGCTCCTATCTTCTCCGCGCCGTGGCCTACGCCCTTACCGAACTCTTTCGCGCCTTCGACAGGATGCCCGTGCGCTACGTCCGTTCCTAACTCCTTGCTGCCCTGACCGATATCGGACCCGCCAGTGGAGTAGGATTTTTTCAGAGTTGATCCTGCGGCATGCATGTTGCCGCTTGCCGCTGTCATTCTTTATCTGTAGACTGTCCAGCGTTTTCGGCCCGAGTTGGCCATCTGCTGTCAGATTCTGCTGCTTCTGGTAGTCGCGAGTGGCAGCCCGCGTGCGCGGCCCGTCAATCCCATCAATCGGGCCCGGATCGAATCCTTTGCTCTTCAACGCCTCCTGTGCTGCACGTACTGTATCTGAGTTTTGCGCAGCCAGCGGTAACGCTGATAACGTCAATGCGAGCGCGGATGCCAGCAAAAAGGAACGCATAAAACCTCTCGCTAGTTAGACTGCTGTCAATTCGCGGCGTTACCTTGTTACCGAGAGAGCGTGTTAGCCGTGGCCGCGCTACTTACCTGATGATCTGAAAACGTTATTCCCGCGGAGGCCATCCCGAATATGGCCGCTCAGGCGTCTGTCGCATCTGGAGCAGGTCTTTCCGCCGAGCATGATATGTTGCGGTCCATATGGCATCGGACCCGCGAGCATCGGACCAGCGCAGTGCTTTTGTAAGTACCCAAGCCGGGAATACCGGCCAGGCGACTCTTTCTCGCCGCAAACTGGTGGCCGATGCAGCGGTCGCGGCCACCTTCATGATTGTTCCGCGCCATGTGCTGGGCGGTACCGGCTATGTTCCACCCAGCGACAAAGTCACCATTGCTTCCATCGGCATGGGGCGGCAGGGACAAGCCATCACCATGGAGCTTTTGTCGAGGCCGGATGTCCAGATTGTTGCGGTCTGCGACTGCAACAAACAAAGCATGAATTATGTCGAGTATGGCAGCAATGCCTTGCTGAACGCTGCCCGCAAACTGCTCGGCCCGGGATATGAGAACTGGGGCCAGGACCTCGCGTCGCCCGGCCAAGTGCAATTGACACACGAGTTCTCGACGAGCCTCGGCATGGGCGGCCGCGATCCGGCACGGCGTGTCGTTGAGGCGTATTACGGGTCGCGAAAAGGTTCGGCGAGTGGCTCCTACAAGGGATGCGGCGGCTATGCGGATTATCGCGAGCTGCTGGAGAAAGAACGCGACCTGGATGCGGTTTACGTCGCAACACCCGATCATTGGCATTCGACCATCACCGTCGCTGCCATGCGCAAGGGCAAGCATGTCCTTTGCCAGAAGCCCATGACCCACAGCATTGCCGATGCGCACCGCGTCGCACAGACGGCGCGCGAGACCAAGGTCGCAACTTCCGTCACCATCAACAACCCATCGAGTGATGTGAGTCATCTTATTGCCGGCTGGATCAACGACGGCGCTATCGGGAGCGTGCGCGAGGTGCACAATTGGTCGAGCCGGCCGTTCTGGCCGCAGGGCATTGAGCGGCCGAAAGACGTGGATGCGGTGCCAGCGGGTCTCGATTGGGATATGTGGCTCGGGCCTGCGCCTGAACGCCCGTTCAATACCGCTTACCTGCCATTCGTGTGGCGCGGCTGGTATGACTTCGGCGACGGATCTTTCGGAGATATGGGCTGCTATAGCTTCGCCGGCCTGTTCAGCATTTTGAACTTGACGCCGCCCACGTCGGTGGAGGCCAGTTCAAGCGAGAGCTACTCCGAGACCTTTCCGAAAGCGTCCATCGTTCATTTGGATTTTCCGGCAAACGGCAGCCGGCGCGAGCTCAGGCTGCATTGGTACGACGGCGGCTTACGCCCGCCCCGGCCCGCCGGTCTGCGGCCCGAAGATGACAAACTCTTTTCACACGGCGAGGACAACGAGGGTGTTCTGTACGTGGGCGATAAGGGCATCCTGATTGCTGGTTTCAATGGCAATCACCCGCGCGTTTACCCTGAATCGCCGAAGTATCAGCCGCCTCCGTCCGTGCATCGCAGCGATGGCGAGGGCGGCCCGGCTATCGATCAATGGATCGCCGCCTGTAAAGGCGGGCCCACGCCGGTCGCGAACTTCGAATCACAAACTCCGGTCACGGAAGCGTTTCTGCTCGGCTGTATCGCGCAGCGGTTTCCGGGTGAGATGATCGTGTGGGACACAAGCAAGATGCGTATTACGAATTCGGATAAACTCAACGCCTTTGTAGATCCTCCCGCGCGCGCTCCGTACCGGATCGAATCAGCGTAACAACCATCGCTGTCTGACGCCGTTTCGTTTGCGGCCACTTACTCGAAGCGATAACCGGTTTTCAGTTCGCAGCGATATAACTTCGATTTGTCAGCATCGACACGCACGCTGCAGTCGGCCCACGGCAGCAGCACCTCCGGCCCAAGCGGGAAAACGATAACGGTCTTATTCATTTCGGCCTGAACACTGGGACCCTGCCCGGCTTCAGGTAATGTGAAACTCATGCTGTCGCCGAAAATGAAAGGGTATGCTTCGCGAATGATGTCAGTGTTGGTCTGGTGAGTTACTTCAGCCTCGACTAGAAACGTGGTTGTTCCGAACCATGTCAGAGCAGATACCGTTAATATGCGATCGTTTTTCGACAGGTTCCACTGCACCTTCGAAAACGGACACGGTCCTGCAATGCACGAGACCCTCACCTCACTGAACTCATTGTTCGCGCCTGCATCGTACGGTTCCGTATATGCGTCCGCCTTCCATTTCCCGTCCGGCGAGCAGGATTTGTGATCCCGGCAGGGAACACCCCCTGTATTGAAAACCTGGAACGTTTTCGCCAGGATTCCCACGTTCATTGTCGTCATGGTTCTAAGCGAGTACCGAACGCGGACATCGCGAATGGCCGTTTCCGGCGCATTGGGCAGTTCAATCCTGACGTCTGCCGATACCGGTGCAAGCTGCGCAACGAACACGCTTGTGCTCGCTGACAGTGTTACCGTGAGCGGCCGGTATTCGGGATTCACGAATTTCAAGATGACAAACCCGGTATTCTCCTTCGGTGACAGCGTGACGCGAAAAAAGCCGGAAGAGTCGGATTTCAACTGCTCCGACGCAGTGCCGCTAGTTGCCGTGATGTTTACGAACGGGATCGGGCTGCGTGCCCGCGGATCGAAATCCTGGCGGATGACCGCGCCCTCCAGCGAAATCGGCTGCGGTGGCCGGCGCTGGTAGGTGGTGAGCAGTACACCCGCGGTAAATACTGCGAAGAGGAGAATTGCTGCCGCGACAGCGGCCTTCTGGCCTCGCGTCATCGATCAACTCCGGAAGGCGATGCCCTCTCACTTCTGAGCTCCACCCGTATCATCAGAAAAGATGGTTTCTGCAACATGAGCCGGGGCTCCAACACGATTCGCATCGCTGCTGATTCCCAGTGTGACACTGGGTCTCATTTAAACGATGGTCTACAGTAAACGGGTGAACGAGGGCGACGATGATGCTGGCAAGATCTCACGGCGGCGGCTTATTCGCAGGGGTGCTGGAGCCGCCGCATCGCTTGCCCTTGGATTAAAACCCGTACCCGCCGGCGCCCAAACGCCAGCGTCCAAGACAAAGGCGCCGCCTCCCGCGGTTCTTGCAGCCGACGAGGATGCGTTTCTTGAAGAGCTGGAGAAGGCCAGTTTCCTGTTCTTTGTAGAGCAGGCGGACGCCGCAACCGGTCTGGTCAAGGATCGCGCGAATGCGCGGACTACGGACCAGGGTATCGTCGCCAGCATCGCAGCTACCGGTTTCGGATTGACCGCTCTCTGCATCGGGCATAAACGCGGTTACATCCAGCTCGGAGATGCCCGGCAGCGCGTTCTGACAACGTTGCGCTTCCTATACGAAAAGATGCCGAATCACCGCGGCTTCTTCTTTCATTTTGCGAATGTGAAAACGGGCGAGAGGGTCTGGGATTCAGAGGTCTCCTCAGTTGATACCGCCATTTTGTTGTGCGGCGTCCTCACCTGCCACGCCTACTTCCGGCATGCCGATATTACCCGGCTCGCATATGCAATCACCAGCCGCATAGATTGGAGATGGCTATCGGAAGATACGTCGCTGCTGTCGCTCGGCTGGTCTCCTGAAAGCGGATTCCTGCCATATCGCTGGGAATACTACAGCGAGTTGATGATGATCTATCTCGTCGGCATCGGCTCGGCTACCCACCCATTACCCCCAGAAAGCTGGAACGCGTGGAAGCGGACCACCTTCGAATACCATGGCATCCGCTACATCGGTTCGTTCGCGCCGCTGTTCGTCAATCAATATTCTCAGGCGTGGTTTGATTTTCGCGGCAAGCGTGATCAATATGCCGACTATTTCCTGAACTCCATCTACGCGACGGAAGCGCACCGCCTCTTCTGTATCGAACTGCACAAGGACTTCCCCGATTTCAGCGACGATTTGTGGGGCATCACCGCGTCCGATTCAGAGCACGGTTATGTCGTCTGGGGAGGGCCGCCTGCAGTGGGACCGATTGACGGTACCGTGGTTCCCAGCGCTGCAGGCGGTTCGCTGCCGTTCCTTCCCCAGGCAACGCTGCGCGTCTTGAGGAACATGAAAGACCGGTACGGCGCGCGTGTCTGGTGCCGCTACGGTTTCGTAAATGCGTTTAATCCGCTGACCAATTGGTATGACGACAACGTAATCGGTATCGACACTGGTATCACCATGCTGATGGCCGAGAACCTGCGAACCGCATTCGTCTGGAACACGTTCATGAAGAACGCCGAGGCAGAGCGCGGGTTCGCGAAAGCAGGATTCAAATCGTACACCATCGGCTACCAGGCTGAGCAGGCGAAACTGGAACCGCGGACAAAGTAGAGCGCTACTCAGCAGGGAACTGCGAAGAGATCTGGCGCCATGCTTTCATCGACTCTCGGAGGTGAGTGGCGGCATCTTCCTTGATGCCGTAGCACTGCAAGCCGATGGGACCGCGATAGCCCGTTTCGACCAGCATTCGCACCAGACCGGCGGTATCGAAATCCCCGCGTCCGAGCGGTTGTATCAACGTGCTCCAATCATGGCCATTACGATCCGCTCCGTTGATCGTAACCCCATACAGCAAAGGCAAAGCTTGCTTGATCAAGGAACGGATTTCAGGACTCAGGCCGGCGCGCAGCTCGTGGCATAGGTTGAACGTCACGCCCAGGTTGCTGCGCTGCGCTGCTTCGGCTACCCTCACCGTGTCTTTGAATTGCGCGAGGTAGAAGCCATAGTGCGGATAGAGAGCGACACGGAGGTTCGCAGCGGATGCCAGATCCGCAACGTGACGGCTGGCCTCTATGGCGCGAGTTTCCGCTCCGGGACCACCTCCCTTTACCGCGAGCCACACAACCGTAGCCCGGCCTTTGAGCTGGCCAATCGCCTCCTCCATCCCCGGTTCGTAGATGATCTGTCCGTTGCCTACGTCCGCGGTCAGCCACAAAAAGAACAACTGGGAATGCTCGTCATCCAGAGCCTTCAGCCGTTGCGGTATCAACTTGGTGCCGTCGAAAGCGGTTCCGGCATAGCCCGACTCGCTTATCAGCCTCGCCTGTTCTTCGGGCGTCTTATCGCCCAGTTCGTAGGCGAAAAAAGGAGTCGGAAGTTTGGGAGCCGTGACCGCAGGGGCCTGGCCTAAAAGAGTGCAGCAAACCAGAAAGGTCAGGAGGGCAGCGTGAATGCCGCTAGGGATGTATCTATGCGACGGTTTAACTGGCAGGGCTGGCCCGCTCACCCTTGGTGTCTCCGCTGTCGCCATTTCCAGACCATGTTCCCGTCAGTTTTTGTCCAGAGCGCTTCAGCTTGATCTCGTAATCTTCGCCGTGATAGTTCACAAGTAGCGATACGTTGTCGCCATCAACTTTGAAATTCTTCGCTTCCGACGTGCCTTCATCGCCGCCCACGGTCGCCGAGTAAGTTCCATCTTTAGAGCGGATGGTGAGCGTCCACGGAACCTCCCCGCCGTCAGAGGTGGATGACACCATCTTCCACTGCCCTAGCAATGCGTCTTTCTCCTGGCCGGCTGCGCCAAACACGACGAGCGCGAGCGGCACAAGCACCAGGACGATCCATGTTTTGAAACTTAGCGGCCGGAACACCCCCTCACTGTATCACCGTTCACACGGGGTGTAAGATCTCGCTCCAGGAACAAATGTTATAAAAATTCACAGCTTTTATAAGCAACATTGATTTTCCTATATGCCCGACCGTGGGTGCTGTGATACTCTGCCTCAGAGCTAATACATTTCTGAGGTTCCGCTCGGCCTCGGCGACGAACGATAGCGCTCCCATTTATCGAGGGGCATACCGTCCACCGCTGAGGCGTGCCGTAGGTCTGTCCTGACACGAGCGGATTCGTTCTGACAAAGGAGACACACCATTCGCTTCTCAATTGCTTTCACATTGATGGCTGCCACTGCTGCCTGTCTGTCCGCTCAAGTGCCCACTATCGGCGGCTGCACTGTATTTCCGGCAGATAACGTCTGGAACACTCGTGTCGATTCGCTGCCGGTGGATTCTAACTCCGCGGCCTACGTTGCCTCTGCAAACGCAACTAACAACAAACTTCACCCTGATTTTGGGCACGGCACGATGCTGACTGGAGGCATGCCTTACAATCTCGTTTCGAGCTCCACGCCCAAGTATCCGGTTTCGTTCTATTACAGTGGTGATCCCGGCCCGTACCCTATTCCTGCGGGCGTATTGATCGAAGGCGGCTCAGATCATCACGCGATCATGATCAACACTACGAGTTGTGTGCTGTATGAGATCTTCAACTTGTCCGGATCCGGCAGTTCCTGGTCGGCCGGTTCAGGTGCGATCTGGTCGCTGAATTCGAACGCGCTGCGTCCCGACAATTTGGAGTCGGCCAATGCCGCCGGCTTGCCGATCTTCCCGGGACTGGTTCGCTATGACGAGGTCGCGTCCGGTCACATCAATCACGCGCTTCTCTTCACGATCGATCACACCAGAGGGGCGCACATTTGGCCCGCACGCAGCAGCGCGTCCAGGCTTACCGGCACGCAGTATCCACCCATGGGCCAGCGGTTCCGGCTGAAGGCGTCGTACGACATCTCTGGTTTTCCCGCCCCCGTCCAGGTGATTCTGACGGCGCTGAAAGAATACGGCATGATCCTTTCGGACAACGGTACCTCATGGCATCTCGGAGGAGTTGGCGATCTGCGCTGGAACGATGATGTCATGCACACTCTGACCCAGGTGACCGGCGATAATTTCGAAGCGGTCGATGAGTCCAGCCTCATAGTCGACCCCAACTCCGCTAAAACAGGCACATCCGGATCAGGCGGTTCGGGTCCATCGACTGTTCCCACCGGTTGGGTCTCGATGGTGGCGCAGAATAGCGGTAAATGTCTCGACCTGACAGGCGGATGGGGAGCCACTTTCGCAGGAGATCCCGCCCAGCAGTGGGCATGCTTCAACACTCCAAATCAGATCGTTCAGTTCAAGCCCGTTAGCGGCGGATACGAGATTACTGTTCAACTGAGCGGGATGCAGCTCGATATTCGAGGCGGACCCTCCGCCACTGCGCCCGGCGTGGTATTGCAGCAATGGCCGTACTGGGGCGGGAAGAACCAGATTTTCCATGTCACGGGGAACGCGAACGGCACGTTCACAATCCGGCCGGTGAATAGCGGGCTTTGTCTCGAGGTGGCCGGCAACTCTGGAAATAACGGCGCTGCTATTGAACAGAACACATGCAGTGGCGCGGCCAACCAGCAGTGGCAAGTGGTAGCGGCGAACTAGTTTGGCTAGCCGGGTCAGGAGCCGCCGTCTCGAAGGGGCGGGCGGCTCCACCTAACGCTATTAATCTTTGATGGTCAGCCACTTAGCGGGAGAGATCATTCTCTGCTACCCTGAACCCGTGAAGCTGTACGACATCGATCCCGGGCCGGACTGCCCGGAGCTCGTCCGCGTAATCATCGAGATACCGAAAAATTCCAGCAACAAATATGAGTACGACGGGAATTTGGGTGTGTTTCGGCTGGATCGGGCCTTGTATTCCCCGATGCATTACCCGGGTGATTATGGCTTCATACCGGGAACTCTTGCTGAAGATGGCGACCCGCTGGACATTCTGGTGCTGGTCGATGAGCCCAGCTTTACCGGATGCCTAATGGAAGCCAGGCCCCTCGGCTTACTTCAAATGGTTGACAGCAAAGAGAATGATCAGAAAGTGCTTGCTGTCCCTAACCGTAATCCGCGCTTCGACAGCATTCATACGATGGATCAGATCTTTCCCCACGTGCGGCGCGAAGTCGAGTATTTCTTCTCCATCTATAAGGAGCTGCAAGGGGCGAAAACCGAGATTAAAGGGTGGGGCGGGCCGCGCGAGGCCCGCAAAATCATCACCGAGAGCCGGCAGGCCTACCTCGACCGGCAGATCGAACTAGCCGACGGCAAAAGCGAGCTAGAGGCAACCGTAATCCCGCAATAAGTGCCGGCGCGACAGCTAAACGTTGAAGTCGCCACCCGAGCCGTCATCGAAGCCGCCGCCCAAGTCAGATCCGTCGTCGTATGGCTGGCTGTTGTCTACCTGAGTGTCGTCCACGTTCTGATAATCGGCGTTCTGATAGTCACTACCCGCGTTGGCCTGATAATCGTTCGGCGGAGTATCGTAGTAGTTATTAACGACCTCTTCGACTGGCCGCTCGCCGCCCCCGAGGAACCCCCCTCCCAAACCGCCGCCGCCAAATCCATGGAATAGCGAACCGATGGCATCGGCCGCAAGCGTGCCGGCCGCAACGCCGGCCGCCGTCTGGGCCGCTCCGCGAAGGAAGCTCGAGCCGCCGCCCCCGCCTCCTCCCGCCGGAGCCGCGGCAGGGGCTGCATACTGCGGCGCGGGCGATGGCCCGGAGTACTGGGGACGCGCGGCCGATTGCGGAACTGCTCCCCCCAGAAAACTCGCTCCGGACGCGGCGCTTTGCCCAGCCCGCTGGGAGTCCTCGAGTTGCTGCTGAGCCCGCTGCAGCGCGATGTTCTGGACCAAAACCGTCTGGGTCATCATGTACAATGCGTCGGGCCGATTACCGATACGGGTCCGAATAAACTCCTCTGCTTCCGGATCTCGCGGCGGAGCGGGAGTTTGAGCGAGCTTGTTCGCTAAGTCGGTGAGCATCTTCCGTTCATCAGGTGTCATTGAAGAAGTCCTTATGTGATCTTTCCTTTGTCTGTCCCGGCTCTTAGGTAGACGCCGCCGCACGCCTCTTTGTTCTACCGGGAAGAATAAAGCTTTTGACTAGGTACAAACAAGCCTGGAGTGCTTGCATGTGTGCTCGAGTTCGTGACAGTTTAGGAATGGATGCCGAGCATTTGCTTGTGCCCAGCACGAACGGTTTCTCCATGACCGAGAAAAAACGCGTCGCGCTTGCCGGCACCCTTTTCAGTCGCCTAGGAGACTGCACGCAATGCTTTTGGAAGTGACGACCCCGTCTGTCGATCAAGAAATTAACCCGTGGGAATCCGCAGCTCATCGTTTCGATGAAGCAGCCGAGTTGTTGAAGCTGGACGACGGTATGCGCAAAGTACTGCGCACGCCGGCGATGGAACTCACCGTGAACATACCGGTCGTGCTGGATGACGGCCGCATCGAGGTTTTTACGGGGTATCGGGTGCAGCACTCGATTGCCCGAGGTCCCGCCAAGGGAGGCATCCGTTTCGCGCCGGACGTTTCGCTTGATGAAGTGCGCGCGCTGGCTGCCTGGATGACGTGGAAATGCGCCGTCGTAAACATTCCGTTCGGCGGAGGGAAGGGCGGCGTCATTTGTGAGCCGCATCTGCTCAGTGAAAGCGAGCTCGAACGAATCACCCGGCGGTATACCGCAGAGATTTGCGAGTTCATCGGACCTGAGCGCGATGTGCCGGCGCCGGACGTGAACACGAACGAGCAAACCATGGCCTGGATCATGGACACCTATTCCATGCATCAGCGCCACACGGTTACGGCTGTGGTGACCGGCAAGCCCCTGGAGCTTGGAGGATCGTTAGGAAGGCCGGAAGCGACCGGGCGCGGCTGCATGATCGTGAGCGAAGAGGCGCTCAAGCTTCTCGGCCTGGATATCTCGCGTACACGGGTTGTCATTCAGGGTTTCGGCAACGTCGGCGGGATGGCGGCTCGTCTGATGACCCGCAAGGGTTTCAAGGTTGTCGCCATTATCGAGTACGACGGCGCGGTTTACAATCCTCACGGCCTCAACGTGGACGAACTGACGGCGCACCGGCTGGAGACAGGGTCGATCCGGGGCTTCGAAGGCGCGGAGGACCTGGACAGGGATGAGGCTTTGCTGCTCGATTGCGAAGTACTGATCCCTGCCGCGCGAGAGAACGTCATAACGTCCGCCAACGCCGACCGCATCCGGGCGAGAGTCCTCTGCGAAGGCGCCAACGGCCCCACCACTTTCGTTGCCGATTCGATTCTGGCGGAGAAGAAAGTCTTTGTAATTCCCGACATTTTGGCGAATGCGGGCGGAGTAACGGTTTCCTATTTTGAGTGGGTGCAGGATCGCCAGGGGTATTTTTGGAACGAGCAGATGGTGAACGACCGGCTCGAGGAAATCATGGTGAACAGCTTCAAGGATGTCATCGGCTACGCCGCAAAGCACGGCGTGAACAACCGGACCGCCGCTTACATGCTGGCGCTCGACCGCGTCGCATACGCCATCAAGAGACGTGGGCTGTACGCGTGATCAGGTGGAGGTCCGGCTCCGCTAAATGAATCCGGAAGCTTCGACGCCTCTCATGCGTCAATATCAGGCCGCGAAACAGCAGGTACCCGGTGCGCTGCTGTTATTCCGCCTGGGCGATTTCTACGAGCTCTTCTACGACGATGCGGTACAGGCCGCGCGAGAACTCGAAATCACTCTCACCTCGCGCAACAAAGAGCGCGGCGATCCGGTTCCCATGTGCGGCGTCCCATATCACGCCGCCGATAGCTACATTGCGAAATTGATCCAGCGCGGGTACCGCGTCGCCATCTGCGAGCAGATGGAGGAGGCTGGTGCTGGCAAGAAGCTAGTCCGGCGTGAAGTGACGCGCGTGATCACGCCTGGAACGGCCACTGATTCCAGTCTTCTCCGCTCGCACGAAAACAATTACCTGGCCGCAGTGTTCACCAGGAACGGACGTAGCGGATTGGCGTACGCCGATCTTTCAACCGGCGAGTTTCGAACGACCGAGCTCGGAACGGAAGAGCTGATCCCCGCCATCGAAACACTGAACATTCGCGAAGTCCTGCATCCGGAGGGGGCGGCCGTGGGCGTGCAATGCCTGGAGACTCCGCTCGATGAATGGGTATTCGGCGGCGACTACGCCGGAAGGCAGATTCTCGAAAACTTCCGGCTGCTGTCACTCGACGGTTGCGGCTTGGGAAACCGGCCGCTTGCCGTGGCGGCGGCCGGCGCGGTGATCCACTATCTTCGCGAGACTCAGAAATCAGCGCTCAATCACTTGAGTGGGCCTGCGTTCTTTGAGCGCACGGACCACATGATCCTCGACGGCGCCACGGTCAGGAATCTGGAGCTGGTGGAGCCGCTGTTTGCCGGAGAGAAGCGCGATTCCACGCTCATTTACGTTCTCGACAAAACCTGCACCGGTATGGGCGGCCG
The DNA here is from genome assembly GCA_963846185.1 of uncultured Acidobacteriaceae bacterium. Classification (GTDB taxonomy): domain Bacteria; phylum Acidobacteriota; class Terriglobia; order Bryobacterales; family Bryobacteraceae; genus Bog-105. The sequence continues at coordinate 63,655 of CAWJVA010000011.1, forward strand.
TCTGTTGAGGCGACGTCTGCTGAATCCCTCCTGTGATGGCGCTGAAATCGAAGCGCGGCTGGACTCCGTAGCGGAACTGGTGCGGGAAAGTCATTTTGCGAAACGAACTTCGCAAGGCCTTGGGAGCGGTCCAGGATCTCGAGCGGCTGCTCGCCAAGCTGACGCTCGGCACCGCAACGCCTCGCGATCTGCTGGCCCTGGGCCGGTCGCTTGCGCAGATACCCAAGATTTCTGCATTCACAGAACAGTTGCAAAGCGATTTGCTACGGGTGCAATTGGAGACGGTCGCGGAGGTGCGTGATCGTATTTTGACTTCGATTTCCGATGAGCCGCCCGTCAACCTGGCCGACGGCGGGACGATCCGCGACGGTTTTCATCCCGAGCTGGACGAACTGCGCGACATTAGCAAGAACAGCCGGCAATATATCGCGGCGATTGAAGCACGGGAACGCAGCCAGACCGGAATTCAGTCGCTGAAGGTCCGTTTCAACAACGTATTTGGCTACTACATTGAGGTCTCGAAAGCAAATCTTCAGCTCGTTCCGGGCAGCTACGAACGCAAGCAGACACTTTCCAACGCGGAGCGTTTTACTACGCCCGAATTGAAAGAGCTGGAATCCAAGGTACTAGCCGCGGAAGACAAGATCCTCACACTGGAGCGGGAGATTTTCCAGGAAGTGCGATCGTTCGCGGCATCACATGCAGAGCGGATCAAGACCACGGCGGCCGCAGTCGCCGAACTAGACGTGGCCTGTGCGCTCTGCGCACGTGGCCGTTGAGAACCGTTATAAGCGCCCGCGTTTTCCGGATCGGGTGAAATGCGAATCGATGCCGGGCGCCACCCGGTGATCGAGAAGCTGACCGGTAAGGAAGCCGTTCGATTTATCAGTAATGACCTGTATTTACATTCAGCGCGCGAGTATATAGGTATGATTACTGGCCCTAACATGGGTGGGAAATCAACTTACCTCCGCCAAGCCGCGTTGATTCTGATCATGGCCCAGATGGGATCGTTTGTACCTGCCGAAGGCGCCATTCTGCCCGTTGTGGACCGGGTGTTTACTCGTATCGGTGCGGCAGATAACCTTGGCCCGGGGCCGCTCGACCTTCATGGTGGAGATGACCGAGACGGCAGCGATCCTGAATACGGCGACATCTAACAGCTTTCTGGTATTAGACGAAATCGGCCGCGGAACGTCCACTTACGATGGACTTGGCGCTGGCGTGGGCGGTTGTCGAGTATATTCACGAGCACATTCGCGCCAAGACGCTATTTGCAACTCATTATCACGAGCTGACGGAACTAGCCGAGCAACTTTCCGGAGTAAGAAATTTACATGTTGCGGTAAAAGAGACAAGCGACCAGATCTTATTCATACGAAAGGTAGAACCGGGTGCAGCGGACCGCAGTTATGGCATCGAGGTGGCCCGTTTGGCAGGATTTACCCATGCAAGTAATCGAGCGGGCGAGGTCAGTTTTATTGCATCATGAAGTAAGGGAACACTCGGTTACGTGAGGAGCTGGCCCCGGGCGACGCTGACGCGCCCCTACAGATTAGACTTTTTGAGCCCGATGAACCAAGGGCTCGCCGATCGGATAAGGGCGTTGAACATCAACGAGCTTCGGCCGATTGAAGCATTGCAGATTCTGCAAGATTTGCAGCAAGAGTTGCGAAAGAGATGAGAATAGCAGGTATCATGAGCGGGACTTCGCTCGACGGCATCGATGTGGCGATCATCGATATTACCGGTTCGGGCTTCAAGGCGAAAATCAACGTCTTGACGAGTCACTCGGTCCCTTATCCAAGAAAGATTCGTGAAGCGCTTCTCGCCATGTCCAATACAAGCGCGCATGACTGGAGATATCTCGCGCCTGAACTTTCTGCTCGGCGAACTGTACGCCGAGGCATTGGAAGAGACGGCCGAGCGTGGTCAGATTCCGTTGAACACGATCAAACTCGATCGGCTGCCACGGTCAGACGATTTTCCATGAGGGGCAAGGCTGCGCAGTATCTCGGGAAAAAGGTCGCGAGTACCTTCCAGATTGGTGAATCGAGCATCATCAGCGAGCGAACCGGTATCGATGTAATCTCGAATTTCCGCGAGTGCGATATGGCCGCGGGAGGGAAGGGCGCGCCGCTGGTGCCGTACCTCGATTACATGCTGATGCGGCATCGCGGGCGCGGCCGCGTGGCCATCAACATCGGTGGCATCGCGAATCTGACGGCTATTCCTCCCAACACGAATACGGATCGTGTGATCGCATTCGATACCGGTCCGGGCAACATGGTCATCGATCAACTCGTCACACGCATTACCTCCGGCGGTCAGACGTATGACCGCGACGGAGCGATTGCGGCATCGGGCGAAATCGATCCGAAGCTGCTGGCGAAACTGCTGCGCGACAAATATTTCCGCGCCAAGCCGCCAAAGACGGCAGGCCGCGAGCAGTACGGCTCGGAGTACGTTTCAAAGCTCCTCGATACGGAACTGAGCAGCGAAGACCTCATCGCCACGGCAACCGCCCTGACGGCGGAAAGCATTGCTCTCGGCGTGCGTAATTTCGTTCTGCCCGAAATGCGGGTCGATGAGATCTTTGTCTCCGGCGGCGGAACGCACAATCCGACGCTGATGCGCATGCTGCGCAAGGCGATGGATCCTATTCCCGTGATGGAGAGCACGGAAGTGGGTCTCGACGTCGATGCCAAGGAAGCAATCGCGTTCGCGGTAATGGCGTACGAGACGGCTCACGCGCGAGCTTCCAATCTTCCGATGGCGACCGGTGCGAAGCGCTCCGTTATTCTCGGCAAGCTGACTCAGAACGGAGTACGCAACGGTTCGTCCAACCCGACGGTCGCAAATGGCAACAGCCACGCCACGTCGGCAACAGCCACTCACAAGGCGAAGACAACGCGCGCGGGGAATGTCAATCGCGCACCGGTCGCGAGCAAGGCAAAAGCAGCGGCCAGATAAAGATCGACTAAATTCGGAAAAAGGACGCCTTTCGCGAGGCGTCCTTTTGTTTTGATGGTCTGTTTATGCGCGCTTGCCCGTCGCGCCCGAAGGCCAAAATTGTAGGGATCTTTCGGAGCACGCTAAGCCCCTTTCTCCGAATCGCCAGTACCTTTCCGGATAGTAGTACTTCCCGACATTGCGGCAAGTAGTTCTGCCGGTACTGTCGCAGTAGCTTTGCGACTACCATCGACCCACTGGCAAAATCCGAAAAGTCGAACTTACTTCCGACCGTAATTCGGGCTTTTGCAAGTGGTTGATCGAATTAGGAGGTTTTATGTTCAGGAGGAAGGCAGCCGGCGAGCGTTTAGTAACGTCTAAGCTTGTTCCGGCTTGCGTTGCTGCGCTTCTCACTCTCACTGCAATGTCGCTTCCGGCGAAAGCGCAGAAGAGAATCGCAAACAAGGCTTATTTTTGTTCTCAACTGGGGAAAACGATGCAGGCATCCTCAGGGGCGCAGATGTATTGTTTCGGGCCACAAAGGAATGGTCCCGGGGAGGAGGCGCAGTTCGGAGCTCTGGCGACGCCGGCAGCCAGCGGGCTGGCGAACGTCGATGCTGCCAGCATCTCTGAAGACCGCACCAACTCCGGAGCGTATATCGGCGGGCAGTCGGAAACGTCTATTTCTGCTTCGGGAAATAATGTCGTTGAGGCCTGGAACGACGGGACCGGCTTTTTTGCAGGATGCGGCTCACCGAACTATAAGGAGGAGTTGACCGGTTACGCGTTGTCGAGTGACGGAGGGAAGACGTTCACAGATCTTGGTGGCTTGCCGAACCAGAACTGCACCAATGGTACCAGGTGGGAAGGGGATCCGAGCGTCGGGACATATACGAACTCGGGATTCAACTACTTCTATATATCCAGCCTATATGCATGTACCTTGATTAGCTGCCCTGCGGCCGGGCTGCCGCTGGGCGGGCTAGCCATTGCGGTTAGCGCGTGCCAAGTAACCGGCAGCACACTGAGCTGCGGTCAGCCGACCATTGTGGCCACCGGTAACTGCAACGGCATCACCAACACGGCCACAACGTCCTGTTTTCCTTCCCTGGACAAGGACTATCTGGTTGTCGATCCGGTCCGCAAGAGGTTGTATATCAGTTATACGGATTTTACGTTTTCGTCCACCAGCACCAGCTTTACTTCTTTGGACGAGATTGATCTGGCAGCGTGCGACCTAGACAATCCGATGGCTCCCGTTTGCTCAAACGGCACCACTAATGCGGCCCCGTATCTCACGGTTCAACCGACCGATCCTGGTGGTTGCGAGCAGGAAGGCGCCTACCCGGCTCTACGTCGCACGACCGGAGATGTTTATGTTGGCTACGAATACAACTGGGCCACAAACTTCCTCGGCTCACCCTACTGCGTCAACAGCGCCTCGACAGCCGTGGTTGTGACTCAGGTTCCGGCGTTTTGCCTCCCGGACCCCGACCATACACCTACCTCGCCTTGCACTCCGCCATTCAACCAGAACTCAAATCTCATCGTGTCCGTAGATGCCGATTTCATACCAGGCTACAACCGTTTTCCGATGAATGATTTCCCGCGCATTGCCGTAAGCGAGCCATACAGCACGGTGAGCCTTGTCTGGAATGATGCAAGGAATTCGCCTTTAGGCGACATCCTGCTGCAGAGCTACGATCTGGATACGCTCAACAATATCCAGGCAGATCCCGTGCAACTGAATAGCGACAACAGCTTTGCAGATATGCACATAATGCCGGGTCTCAAGAACACATCGAGCGATGGATTGCTCAATGTGACTTGGTACGACCGTCGAGGCGCCGATGCAGACACTGGCAACACGGATGTGTTCGGTGCGCTCAACATCAAACCAACTCTTTCAAGCACCCCCGGCGCTAACACGAAAGTCACCAACCGATCGAGCAACTGGCTCGCTACAAGCTCGATCATCGTGCCCAATTTCGGCGACTACACCGATAACTTTGTGTCAGCTTCCAATGAGCTGTTCGTCGCATGGTCCGATGGACGTATCGGCGTGCCACAACCGTTCGAAGCTCACGTCGGCGTGCATTAGACCGGCAGTAGAGTGAACTGAATGAAGAAGGGCGCTCCGAATAAAGAAGAGAGCGCCCTTTCTTAAAGAAGGAACGCTCCTTCTCACATACAAGTGAGGCGGCGGTTCAGAAGTACAACTTGAGACCCAGTTGAATCACCCGCGGGCTGTGCGTAGTTGTCAGCTTGCCGAAGGTGGATGGCGTATCGACATTCACGCCCAGGCCGTTGAAGTTCGTGTGATTGAACGTGTTGAAGAACTCGCCGCGGAATTGCAGCCTGAAGCGTTCGCCGAAATTGAAGTTGCGAATGCCGGCCATGTCCCAGTCTTCAATGCCGGGCGCGAGAAGAATGCCTCGTCCGGCCGTGCCGAAATGCCCGGTCGCATCCGTGAATGCCGCTTGGTTGAACCACTTCAAGCGCGAATTGTTGCCGCCTCGCGGCACACCGTAAACGACGTCCGCGCGCGGCGGTATTGAACTCGGATCGATGCCGATGCCACCGGGATACGTGCCGGGCGTGCCGGCGGCGAAATCGAAGGAGTTGAATGGATCATCTGCCTGGCGGATCGTCTGCGATTGTCCGGACTCGAGCGTGATAATGCCGGACCACTCCCAGCCCCCCAGAATATGGCCAAGCACACCTCTTTGGTCCTTGAAAAAGGGTAAAGCGTATACATAGTTGGCGATGAACACCTGAGGTGTGTTGAGCGTGGGCGGGCCGTAATCGAGCGAGTAATTATAGGTATCGGCCACACCCGTGCCGCGATCACCGGGATTCGTCGCCAGATTCTTGGACCACGTATACGAAACCCCCAGCGTCAGCCCGTTCGAAACGCGCCGGTTGAGAGAGAACTGGAAGGAATTGTAGTTGCTCAGAAAGAGAGGAGCGCGCGAAGTAATCGCTCCATAGCCGAGATAGGGCCGCAGCGCATTCAGGGCAATGGTTGGATTGCTTTCGCGCACCCCGACCGGCACTTGGTTCAGATCTACATCGCCGAGCAGATGGCGGCCAAGCGTGCCCACGTACGCGATCTGTATCACCGTGTTCTGGAGGATCTGCTGCTCAATGGAGAAATTAAATCCCTGGTAAGACGGGACCTTAAACGTCGGAGTCCCGGTCGCGGTGAGATTGAAAGGATTCAGCCGCGTAGTGGCCGATCCGGCGCTTGGATTATCGAAGAATGTGTTCGGGATGTTGACCTGCTGGACGCGCGGCGGATCCGCAAACGCATTCTGTTCCCAAATGCCGTTCAGCGTGCGATCGAAATAAATGCCGTAGCCGCCGCGAACTGCCGTTTTTCCGTTGCCGAAGACGTCGTATGCGAACCCAAAGCGCGGGCCGAAGTTCTTGCTCGAAGTCGGATTTACGAGCGAGCCGAACGGCGAGCAAGCAGCGCCGGGCGCGATATTCCGCGCATTCGCGCAGGCTGTGCCGGTGGGAAAAATCAGTCCGTTCACGTAGTTAGTCGGTGTAACGACCTGCCCGGGCACGAAGTTACCCCCCGACTTGCTGCCGCTCGGATTGATAAGAGGCGCCGCGCTGGAACTGAACAGTGAAGGGTCGAAATTGACGAGGGTGTTGTTCGAATCAGAGGGCGGCGGAAAATAGCTGTAGCGCAGGCCGAGATTGAGTGTCAGCCGGGAGGTCACCTTCCAGTCGTCTTGCACATACCCTTCGATGTTCTGGTAATTCAGGTGAGGAATGGTGTCCGGACTGGACATGGGAAAATGACGACGCATTGCCCAGCAGGAAATTCGCGAAGGCTGGGTTGCCATATTGCGTGGTGAACGAGAAACCACCTGGTCCCACCGGACCGTTCTCGGTCTTGGTCATCCATTGAATGCTGAACCCGGTCCGGATGGTGTGGGCTCCGATAATTTTCGAGAAGTTGTCGTAAAGGTTCTTGTCGATGTTTCGCTCGAAATATGGCGCGCTGGGCGCGGGCACGCTGGTGATGCCGGTGATAGTAACGGTCGGAACACGTCCATACGGATCGGTGAAGGGCAGTCCGTTCCTACCGCGGCAAAGAACGAGGGCAGGTTGGTGATACCCGTCAGGTTGCTGTTGATCGCTCCCCACGAGTAGTTAAAAGCGATCTCGTTCACTACGGTTGGCGAGATCGCCCAGCTCATGTTGGCCACCACGTTCTTGCCTGGGGCATTCGTCGCGGTCGAAAAGACGTTTGGTAGCGGGCTGCTGGCGAAGAGCCCGCCAGGCTCCGTCGTGGGCACTACGTCCTGCATAAAGCGGCCGAACAAATGAATCTTGTCTGTGATGTTCTGGTCAAGGCGAACCAGGTCCTGGCGGTAATTGTTGCTTAGCGACGTAGTTGCTGATGTACTGCGTTCCGCCCGCGGCATTCCCCGGGAACTTCGAATAGACGTTACTAATGTAAGCCGCGGCGCGGCTGCTGATACAAGCCGGGCTGATTTGAGAGGTATTCGCAGCAGCGTTGTACGTTACGCAGCTCGCGGGAGCAAGGCCGGGATTGATTACACCGGAAAACGTTCCGCCCAGTTGCGCCTGCGTCGGCACGGTGGCCGTGTTCGTACTAGGATTGCCGGTTTTGCGCCATTCTTCCGACCAGAAGAAGAAGGTCTTCGATTCCTTGCGCGGGTAAATCTTGGGTATGAACAGCGGGCCGCCGATTGTGAAACCGTAATCGTTATAGCGGAGAGGCGGTTTCTTCGCGCCCACGAGATTGCTGAAGAAGGAGTTTGCATCGAGTATATCGTTCCGAACGAATTCGTAAAGATCACCATGAAACTGGCTGGTGCCGGACTTGGTGCCCACCAGGACCTGGCCGCCGCCGCTGCGCCCGTATTGGGCGTCATAGGTGCTGCGTCCCAGCGTGAACTCCTGAATGGCATCGACGCTGGGCACATTGAGAAGAGTAGCGTTCGAGCCGCTGTCGTTGATGTCTGCTCCATCTACGGTCCAGTTATTGGCCGTCGAGCGCGCGCCATTGACCGATATAGTTGTCGTATTACTCAGGCCGAATCCAACCACGTCCGGCAGTTGGCTGGTCACGCCGGGCTGCAGAACAACGAGCTGTTCGAAGTTGCGATTGTTCAACTGCAGTTCGCGCACCTGCGTCCCGGTGATGGTTCCCATTTGCGCGCCACTCGCGGTTTGCACGGGCGTGGTACTCTCGGCTACGGTGACCGTCTCGCTGATCTGGCCGGTTTGCAGCCTGAACGTCGAGGGTTCGCTTCTCGGCGATATGCAGCGTGACCTCCGAGGAGACGTAAGTTTTAAAGCCCGCCGATCTGACGGTTACGGTGTACACACCCGCGGGCAGGTTTGTGACCGAGAAATTTCCGCTGCCATCGCATTGAATCGTGCTGAGATCGGTGTTCGTGTCGTTGTTGTGCACGGTCACCGAAGCTCCCGGGACGACCGCGCCGGACGGGTCGGTTACCGTACCCACCAGCGTTGCAAAAATTTCCTGCGAGAATGCCGCGGCGACAAACAGAGCCGCGAGACCAACTGCGTAGATACACTTCCTCATGAATTCCCAGCCCCTGTTCTGCAATAGATACTAACTTAGGGGCGAATTCTGTGCAAGAGAAATCTATTTTGGCTATTTCTCGAGTTAGCTACTTTCGATCGCCACATGCGAATAAGCGCTTGCTCACGCGCGCGCCTCAGTTTACGCGCGTGAGCAAGCGCATCGAGCCCGGATACTCACGAACTTAGTGGCGCTGAGCCGCTTTACACGCTTCCTATCAGAAGAAGAATCTAAGCGAGAGCTGCAGGTTGCGCGCGAGCGTAGTCTTACTTGTCACTTCGCCGAATTGCGAAGACGTCGGGTTGAAGTTGGGTGCGCTCCAATTCGGGTGATTGATGAAATCGAAGGCCTCGGCGCGGAACTCGAAACCCATACGCTCCTTTATGGGAAACGTTTTGAACAAGCCGATGTTCCAGTTCTGGAAACCAGGCGCATAGACCGAATTGCGCACGCCGTTCTGCAAATTGAATGTTCCGGCGGAGGCTGGCTGACGTTCGCAGTAAAGTATTTCGGCGAAGAGGCGTTCCCGTTTGGTCCGGCAAAACCGCCGGTAATGGCAGGTGGACTGTTCAGGATCCAGAATTGCCCTTCCGAGTTATCACAGTCCGGTGGAGGTGAAGCTTCCAAATTCACCGACGCCTGCGTAATCGTTGTTCGCTCCGATGCCGCACGGAGTACCTGTCTGGAACTGCGCGATACCCGTGATCGACCAGCCGCCCAACAGTTTCCCGGTAAGACTGCTTTGGGATTTGAAGAACGGCAGCACATAGGTGTAAGTAATTACGGCCATGTGGCGCGTATCGTACTCGGACGGTCCCCACAAGTTGCGGGTGTAGTAAGTGTCGGGAACGATGTCCCGGTATTGCGAGCGTTGTCCTGACTTTTTGAATACGTGTACGAAACGCTAAACGTAGATCCTTGTGCGAAACGTCTGGTCCAGGAAAGCTGCAGCGCGTTATAGCGGGAAGTAGCGGCGGCCTCCTCCTCTTGAATGGCCGCAAAACCCCTAAATGGCCGCAACGCATTCACTGCCACTCCAGGATTGGCCTGAATCGAGCCTGCCGCCGGCTGGTTGATGTCATAAACTTCCCACGCGTGCAGCCCGCGGGTGCCGACGTAGGCAGCCGAAAAAACAGTGTTCCAGAACAGCTGCCGCTGAACAGTGAGGTTCCAGTTCCATGCTTCAGGCGGATTGAGATTAGGATTGAGAGTTGTGATGGTAAGCGGGGCGGCGACGCCCGAGACTAGCGAAGCGGCCGGGTTGTCCACTCTGACGTTTGTCACCGTTACGAAAGGCTGAAACGGAGAGTTACCGCCAGGAAAGATATTGTCGAGCAGGCCCATGCTGGTGAGGAAGCGGCCCAGTCCGGCGCGTATGACTGTTTTGCTGTCCGCCTGATAAGCGATGCCGATGCGCGGTTGGAACTGGTTCGTCACGTGGACATACGATTTCGAAAGGCCGGGAGCGAAAAGACTGTTACAAGACGCTCCGTCGCAGATGGGCTCGGTGGCCGCAGGCACGCGGCCGATCGCAGAGCTTGGAAATTTGCTGAAGCCTGGAATCACCACGCCATTGTATGGATTTCCGGTCCCGAGAATCACGTTTCCCGTCTTGGGGTCCACCTGTACGGCATTTGCGGGGTTATACAAGTTGCCATCGAAGTAATCGGCATTGCCCCAAACCGGATAAAACGGGACATTCGTCGTTTCGCGGATTCCGTAATTGAGGTGGAGTTTGGGCGTTATTTGCCAGGAGTCCTGCGCGAAGGCTTCATATAACTGGCCCCGCCAGAGAGTATAGGCGCGCGGTCCGATTTCGGTGTAGCTGTCCGCATAGCCGAGCGCGAGATTCGCGAGACCTACGCCCGAAGTCGCGCCCGTACCCGTATCGGTAAACGTGAAGGTCCCGTTTTGATTGTTGCTGCCGCCGGGAACGGTGGCCACATTGATCTGGTCTTCGTCGTTTTCACCGGCGTATCTGAAGTAGAAGCCGAACTTTAATGTGTGGTTGCGCCACACCTTGGTCAAGCTATCAGAAGCTGTATAGATCGGGCCGGACGAATGCGACGGATAGGGACCGCCCGCCAGGCCGTAGAAGGTCGGAACGTTAACAGTCGGGATTTTGGTGGGAATATCTTTGCCGGGGAAAGATGTACTGATAGTGATGGCCGGGTTGAGGTCCTCGCGGTTGAAGCCGGGTAACGATGTGTTCACCGGAATATAAACATCGTCGAGGCTCACGGTCGCCATTGCCTCGTTGATCATGGTCGGATTGATCGTCCAAGTCCAGGCGAGCGTATTGACATTGTTCGGACGGTTGAAGTATTTGCCTGTCAGGCCGGAGCCCTGATCGAAGGGCTGATACTCGAAATACGAAAAGTCTGTGCGACGAAAAGACAGGTGATTGTTGTCGGTTAGCACAAAATCGCCGTTCAGCGTGCCTTTCCGCTGATTGATGGGATGGGCGGCTTGCGCGATCCAGTCCTGCGTTCCTTGTTGGAAGCCGGGTGTAGGGGAGGGATAGGCGTTGAGAATGGCGATGCCGTTCGGACTGAGGAAGCTGGCAGGGATGATGTTGCCGGGAATTGGCTGGCAACTAGCGGAGCCGAGCTTGGGGCAGGTGCCCGGGAAATAGAGCTGCGTGAGGCCCTTGTAGAACGGGTTCGGGGAGAGCAACTGGCTGAAATTGCCCTGGCGCATCAGAGCCGTCGGGACCGCCTGCGTCTGCGTGTCCGTGAAACGGTAACGCGTCCACTCTTCGGCAACGAAAAAGAAGAGCTTCTGGCGCATCCATTTGGCAGACCAGGAGACCACATGGGTCCGCCGACATCGAAGCCGAAATCGTTGTAGCGGAAGGGCGACGCGAAATTCGTGCTCTTGCTCAGATTGCGCTGCCAGCTGTTGGCATTCATCGCGGAATTGCGAAAGTATTCAGAGAGCGCGCCGTGGAAGTCGGTCCCGCCGCTTTTCGTGATGATACGGATCTGGCCTCCGGCGGCATTACCGTATTCGGCTGAGTAATCGGCGGTGAGAACCTCCATTTCCTGCGTAGCGTCGACGTTCGGCACGGAGATACTGGTGCCGTTAGCGCGCGTACGCACGGCCGGAGCGCCATCCATCGTGATGAGCGTATCCTGCGGACGGGCGCCGTTAATGGAATATCCGCCATTCGTCAGACTGAAATTGAAATCGCCCAACGTTGAACCGCTGCGGATTCCCGGGACCAGCGAAGCCATATACAAAGGGTTTCGTCCGTTCAATTCCAGAGCCTGGATCTGCTTTGAGGTGACATTACTCTGAACGGCGCCGGATTCCGTCTGCAGCGCGGATGCAGCCGCCGTGACTTCGATGGTCTCCGTTGTCTGACCAACGGTAAGCGCGACATCGACTGTGAGAGTCGAGCTGGGATCTAATTTGTTATTGGGCGATTCGAAACGTTTGAAGCCGGGCGCTTCGGCCGATATTCTGTAATTGCCAGGCGGAAGCGATGGAACAGCGTAGCGGCCTTGCGAATCCGAGGTCGCCGAATGTTCCTCGCTGGTTGCCTGATTCGTCAAAACGATATTGGCGTCCGGGACGACTCCGCCGCTTTGATCGCGAACGAAACCGGAGATGGTTCCAACATCCGACTGCGCGAATGCGGAGCACGCAATGACCAGAGCGGTGAAAATGGCGCGCGATAGCTGCGCCGCTGAGCAATTCGACATAGATCCCCCAAGCGTTCTAGCTAAGAACCATTCCCTGAGAATGGCTATCTGATTTGCAAACAACTACGTTGCGCGAGCAACAAACCCACTGTTCGAAAAGTATACTCCTTTCAGCCGGCAAATCAATGACTTGTTCCTTTCGTTTTAGTTAAGAAATGACTGCCGTTAGGAGGGGTGGCATCTGCTCGAGAGAACTGCCCAACAATTTGGTGCCAAAATGTATCACATGACCAAGGCGTCTATCCGGGATCTGCGCTATGGGTTCAAGAAGATCGAGCGCCTCTTGCGGCAGGGTGAGGAGATTCAAATTACGAATCGCCGGCGGGTAATTGCCCGGCTGATTCCGGAGCGCGCGGAAACTCACGCCGAACTCCCGGACTTTCTCAAGCGGCTGCACGCTATCTACGGTGACAAGGTGCTTCCTGTCACCGGCGCGGAGCTGATTGCCGAGGACCGAAGCCGGTATTGAGAGTCTATCTCGATATCATCGGCAGATTTGAAGCCGCCATACTCAATCTGGAAAGCGGTCGGAATTACCAGCCCGCCCGCTTGGTATTCAATAAGAAATGCGGAAAGCAGTGTTCAAAGCTTGTGCAATAGCGCTCTGTGGGTTATGGGGCATGGGCGTTTGCGCGCAGGACAGCAAAATCGATGGCGTACTGCATCAGCTGGAGCAGGTGCACGAGTTTTCGGGCGTCACGATATCGCCGGATGGACAGTTCGTCACCTGGCTCGAGTCACCCGGAGATAGCAGCGGAAGCGAGATCTTCCTGTTGCGCTGGAAGGACGGCAATGCAAAGCCGGTCCGGATCTCGGCGGGGAACCGAACCGGGGCTTTCGAAGAACACGGCGTCGCATGGTCGGCCGATAGCACGCGGCTGGCTTTTCTGTCGAACGCGATCTCGTCGCAGGAGCAAATTTTTGTCGTGCCGGCGGCGGGCGGCGCCGCAAAACAGCTCACGCATGTGAACGGTTACGTCAGCGATCTCCGCTGGTCGCCAGACGGTAAGCAGTTGGCGTTCCTCTATGCAGAGAATGGCGGCGGTGGTGGTCCGCTCGAGGCGGAACCGGCCCAAACAGGCGTAATTGAGGGGCAGATTCACAACCAGCGAATCGCGGTGGTGAACGGCGACGGCGGAGAGGTGCGGCAGCTCTCGCCAGCAAACTTAAACATCTATGAATACGATTGGCATCCGAAAGAACCGAAGTTCGCCGCGATTGCCGCCCGGGCCCCGCCGATAACAACTGGTGGATTGCGAAATTGTACGTTCTGGATGCAGGTTCCGGCCAAATGGCGGCTGATCTATCGATCCTCCAGTGGAGCAGCAGATCGCGGTTCCACGCTGGTCGCCCGATGGCAAGCACATCGCGTTCATCGGAGGACTCATGAGCGACGAGGGCTTTAATGGGGGCGACCTGTTTCGGATCCCGGCAGGCGGCGGCGAGGCTCGTAATATGACGCCCCGTATGAAAGGTTCTGCGAGCGGTCTGAAGTGGCAAGAGAATCAGAAGATCGTGTTCACAGAAACGGTCGACGGCGGAGGAGCCATTGCCGAACTCGACGTCAATTCCGGGCAGCAGGAAGTGCTTTGGAAAGGTGGCCAGGATCTGCATGAGGACGGCAACTTCCCGAATTTCGGTCTCGCAAAAGATGGGCGCACCAGCGCCGCTATTCGCAACTCATGGGAACCCGCCCCTGAAGTCTCGGCAGGTCCTATCGGCGACTGGCGACAAATCACCCATGCCAACACGAACAACAACCACACTGGGGCAAGGCCGAGAGCCTCATGTGGAACAGCGACGGCTTTCAGCGTGCAGGGCTGGCTCTTATATCCGGAGAACTACGATCCGTCTCGGCGATATCCGATGGTTGTTTAAATTCATGGCGGCCCGGCCAAATGAAATCAGCGCACTGGCCCAGCACGCAATTCGATATGTCGGCCATGGCGGCCCTGGGCTATTTCGTTTTCTTTCCGAATCCTCGCGGCAGTTATGGCGAAGGCGAAGCGTTCACAAAGGCGAATATCAAGGATTTCGGCGGCGGCGATTTGAAGCGACATCCTGGCAGGCGTCGATACGGTGTGAAACGGTCCCCGTCGATCCGAACCGCATAGGCATGACTGGCTGGAGCTACGGCGGATTCATGACCATGTGGACCGTTACGCAGACGAACCGTTTCCGCGCTGCGGTCGCGGGCGCCGGCATCGCCGACTGGCACAGCTATTACGGCGAAAATGCGATTGACGAATGGATGATTCCTTTCTTCGGCGCTTCGGTCTACGACATCCCGAAGTTTATGCGAAAAGTTCGCCCATTACTTCATCAAGCAGGTGAAGACACCGACGCTCGTGCTGGTGGGAGAGCGCGATGGCGAATGCCCGGCGCCGCAATCATTCGAATTCTGGCATGCGCTGCAAAACACTGGGCGTTCCCACGCGGCTGGTGGTCTATGCCGGCGAAGGACATTCGGATTTCATGATCCGAAGGATCGGTTAGACCGGATGCGTCGAACGCTCACCTGGTTCGATCGATATCTGAGCGCACCGCCGGCTAGAAGCACGAGCGCGGTTGCACAGTGAGGGGCCTGCTAGGAATTGCCGGAACGATCCTGGCGCTGCTGTGATTGCGGCGGGGTTTTTGCGCTTCCGTGAGCCGCTTTCTCGATCTCCGAATTCATTTCGCCGCCGATCAGAATGGCCGCGCTTGTCAGGTAGAGCCAGACCAGCAGCATGGATACCGCCGCAAGGTGTCCATAAACCTGTTCATACGAATGCGAGTAAGTGAAATAAAGGCGCAACAGCAGGCTGGCTGAGATCCAGAGCGCGAGCGCCACGACTGCGCCGGGCGTGCTCCATCGCCATTTGCGGTTCGACAGGTTCGGAGCGAAACGGTAAAGGATCGCAAACGAGATGACCAGCAGCAGGACGATCATAGGCCAGCGAACCACCATCAGCCAAAGCAGCGTGCGGTGCGGAATGGCTGTGGCTCCGGGGATCCCGTGTGCGATGTTATGGCCATAAAAGATAAGGGTGAGGGAGAGCAGCCCCAGAATGGCGAGCGTAACGGTCAGTCCGATGGCAATCGCCGTAATTTTCCAAACGGGGCGCTTCTCTTTCACTTCGTAGGCAGTGTTCAAGCCGCTCATCAATGCCCAGGTGCCATTTACGGACGCCCATACCGAAACGAGAATGGCCCAAACGAAACCGCCGCCGATCTGCGCTCTTCCATTTAATTCCTGGACCATGCCGCTGACCAAGAAGAACGCTTGATTCGGCAAGAGCTGCTGGAGTTGCTGGAGTAGCGTGCCGCGCACACCCGCCCTGGCGGCTGAGAACTTGAGCAGGAGGAACATCAATAGCAGCAGGGCGGGAAAGAGCGCAAGGAAATGGTAAAAGGCCAGGCGGGCCGCCTGGCCGAATACCTCGTGTTCCCAGCTGTCGTGGTATGTGCGCACGAGCAGCTCACGCCACGAGAGCCCGC
The DNA here is from genome assembly GCA_963846185.1 of uncultured Acidobacteriaceae bacterium. Lineage (GTDB taxonomy): Bacteria > Acidobacteriota > Terriglobia > Bryobacterales > Bryobacteraceae > Bog-105. The sequence goes on from CAWJVA010000011.1 coordinate 79,387, forward strand.
CGCGACTCCATAGAGTGGTATCCGGTTTTCGGCCCGATTGCGATGGGCCGGTACGCAATTCGTGCGACAACGCCAGCTACCCACCCTTGGTGCCACGCACCGCTCATTAGAGTACGGTGGCGGGGCTGCCTGTTTCATGCTGCACCGCCGCTGTAGCGCAGGTCCAAGCTGGTGTGACATTTCTACGAGTGTGTTCTTCAAGGTTCGTTTTGGATCACACGGTTATGGCGGAAGAGACTCAAAACTCCGGCGAACAGCTTACGGCTAATGCGGCGAATCGGTCTGCAAGCGACAACATCAAGGAAGTGACTCAAGCCGGCAAGCAGATTTTCGCAGCAGGTCAGCAGCTGGTGAATAACCTGAACGAATTGCAGCAGCGGGTTGAACATGCGACCGATTGGCGGTCTCAGCTTTCAGAGCGTCCGTGGCTGCTCGCTCTGGTCGCCTTGGCGGGCGGTATCGTTGGTTGGCGCTTCTTCAGCCGGCGGCACGCGTAGACTCCGAACAACTGCAGTCAGTGACTGCCCACTTCCTGCTCTGCCCGCTTCAGTAGAGTTCGGACTTCTTCATCTGTCGTTTGGGAGAAATCGTCGTACCAGATGCCGACGGCCGTGAACGGAGTTGGCGTATAGACGCAGACGATCTCGGTGGACATCAGCGCCCAAATCTTCGCACGTCTCCTGAGCCGCCACGGGGACACCAACCAGGATGCGTTTCGGATTGTGCATCCTGACCGCGCGTACGGCTGCTTTCATGCTTGCGCCGGTGGCAAGGCCGTCGTCGACCAGAATAACGACGCGACCCCCGATTCGGCGGGCAGGGCGGCCCTCGCGATACAGGCGCTCACGGCGTTGAAGCTCGTGCTCTTCGCGGGCAGTAATTTGATTGATCAGATCTTCGGAAACGTGCAGTTCCCGCACAAGCGAATCGTTTAACACCCGGACACCACCGCTGGCAATCGCCCCGATCGCCAACTCCTCCTGGCCGGGAAACCAAGCTTTCGCACCAGAAAGATGTCTAACTCCGCACCTGTCCGGCGAGCGACCTCAAAGCCGACCGGCACACCGCCACGCGGCAAGGCCAGTACAAGCGAGGGGAGCGGCTGAACCGTTTGGAGGACGAGATCAGCGAGCTGTGCGCCCGCGTCGGCACGATCGCGGAAGATGGGTGCGACTTGCATGCGTGCCTTCATGAGGAGGTGCCGGCCTGCTCGCAGAAACGCAGTAGCAATACGTAGTCTAACGAATAGGAACATG
>CAWJVA010000012.1:0-246168 GCA_963846185.1 uncultured Acidobacteriaceae bacterium
TTCCGCCCACAGATAGACTGCACTTCTGGATAGTTGATCGTAGCGAAGGGGTTTATGCGGATGTTGGATCGATCCACATAATTTGGAGGGGGTTGTTGTGCAGAAAACGAAAGTCCTGGTCGGTTGTCAAAAGCGGCAGGTTTGTGTAGAGAGCCGTTGCGGCTATCCAGATGTCATTCTTGCCCATATTTCGAGCACCGCCAGAACCGGATAAGTCGGCGGCCGAGATTGTCACATAAGCTCCCCCAGAAGCTCGACGCCGTCAATTGGAACAACAACCAAGTTTTCGAGTGCTTGGTCGAGAGTGGCTCTTTTCTCTGATCCCCAGCTACGCCTATCTGCAATCACCAAAAGCTCTGCGTGTGTAACGATCGAGATGACCTGCCGATGCAAACTTGCCCTGAGATCAAAGGCTTGATCGATGCGGACGCCGAGATCTCCGCCACCGATCAGCGCAAGCAGAACGCTTGTATCAAGCAGATAGCTTTGACTCAACTCCGGACTTCCTCAAGAGCTTGAAGCAACTCCTGATCTGTTTCTTCGCCAGGCCACGATCCGAAGAATGAGGCCACGGCGCCTCCCGAGGCTTGCAACCGGCGTTCCGGTCTTCGAGACCGGTTTAACGAGGGCGGAACTTTCGGGAAGGCCTGACGGCCGTCAGCTACCGGTAAGATCTCCGATGGATCCGACGCGGAGCAGCGTTCCTGAGGGGCGGTAGATCGCTTTTCCCAAGACCGTTATCTCTTTACCAAAATATCCCTGCAGCACTTCTGATGTTTCATTAAGGAGAACACCGCGAATTTCGTCTCCGTTGTTCAGGACCAGGCCGAACGAACGTGTGCTGTGCCGGACCATATCCAGCTTGCCGACCACTCGGACCTGACGCGGCGAAGGTGTTTCGTCGCTCAATAATTGCGCGTTGGCCGCCACCTGTTCGTCAATTGGAGAAAGCAGGCCGGGGGCAGCATTGCCAGAAGTGAACTCAATACTTTTCAACTCGTGCCTAAATAGCCCGCCCCAAGTAGTGAGGTGCTTGAGCAAGGGCCGATCATATAGGTCGCTACCGGTTTCTCGCTGACGAACAGCCCTGGCAATCTTTCCGATTACTTGAAGGGCGGTATCGTCCGGCGACGCAGCAGCAGGCCAAAACGATTGCTGTTCGAAGAGCTTGGGGGTAGCTTCCCCGAATTTCGGAGCCTTTACATGAAGGAGTGACAGACCGTTTTTCTCGCTGAAACCCAATGTTCGGATATCGGACGCACGCTCGAGCCAGGCAGGAGGCGCACCGACGGACGCGCTTGTTCCTTCGAGAGCCATGCGAACACCGGGGCGCACCGTGCTCTCAAGGCGCCGTAGAAGCGGTGCACTCAACGACAGCGGGATATCGCCTCCGAAGGAGGGTTCGGTTCTGAAAACAATCTCCTGTTCGATATAGTTCACGGTCCACCTCCGCGACTATCGTTACACATTCACCGTAGGCAAGAGGGTCGGCAGAGTCTCGATCAGGCGAACCGTTTTGACACTTACGCGAACGAGTTGAGCGACGAGGCAAAACGATATGGCCGGGCTCGTCTTCGCGGTTCGGTCTTTGAGCTTCATCTTGCTCACACAAGGTCACGGAATATAGCTATCGATTCTACAAACCACCGGGTATTTATTGTCTTCGGTCCGGCGCCGGCGTCTTGGGAGATTTCAAATTTCGCTACAATACAAACGTTTATGCCGCAGATTGTTTAAAGTGCCAAATCCGATTCGGCCGGTAATCGAGCGTTGTTCACTCACGACAGGCGGCGGTGCTGAGGCACAACGATATCAGCGATGACGCAAGAGGAATTTGAGATCCTGATTCAGGATGGTTCGAAGACTATCGCCGGTGACCTGCCCCCAAAATTCGCACGCCGCTTTATAAGAAAGTAACATTCGATTCACTGTTTCGCTTCGCCCTCTTGATAGTCGCTGCACCGCGGAGCGGGGGGCGGGGTTAAGGCCGAGCGAAGCGAGCCCGAAGGGTCGCCTTGACGCCGGCTTCCGGAGCGGTTATCCACACGGTTGAGGGCGAAGCGAAGCCCTGCGCAAACTCCGATGGCGTTCGGTAAGCCAGACTGGAGTGTGGACGATCTTCGTTGTATTCGCGCTTCCACCACCCAAGTTTGCGACGAGCATCGAATAGATTCTGGAACCAGCTCACGTTGAGGCATTCATCGCGCAGCTTGCCGTGAAAGCTTTCGACTCTGCCGTTTTGCATGGGCCGGCCTGGCTGTATGTGGATCAGGTCGATTCGTCTGTCAATACACCAAGCGAGAAAGTGTCGCGAGGTAAGCTCCGGCCCGTTATCCGGACGGTGCGGGCTGCCTCGCTCGCTTATCGCTCTCTCCAGCACCCGGGTGACACGTCGACTGGCGAAGCTCGTGTCTGCTTCGAGGGCGACACACTCTCGGGTGAATGCATCCACAACGCTCAGTACTCGTAGCTGCGCCCGGTCGCCAACGTGTCTGATGCGAAATCCAAAGCCCATTCGTCATTGGCTGCGAAGACCTCTTCCAGCGGCCTGCCCACGCGTACTAAGCGCTTGCGCTTCCTCCGCTTCACCGATAGTCCGGCTTCGTGATACACCCGCCAGACCCGCTTATGATTCACTTCGATACCGTCGCGCTGCAATAAGACGCGCAGCCGCCGGTAGCCGTAGCGCGGCTTCTCTCGCGCCAACGCCACCAGTCGCTCTCGCAGCCTCCCATCCGCCCGTCTCTTCCTGTAACGGAAGGTTGATACGGCGAGGCCGATCAACTGACACGCGCGCCGCTCACTGAAGGCGAAGCTCTCTCTTAATTGCTCGACAGTTGCCTTCATTCCGGCGAGCTCCATCCGTTTTTTCGGATCACCGATTGCAGCGCATCTTTATCCAGGCTCAGATCGGCAACCAGTCTCTTCAGCCGCGTATTCTCGTCACGTAGCTGCTTGGCTTCCTGAGCCTCATTGACGGTCATCCCGCCGTACTTCGCTTTCCAGGCGTAGATGGTGTATGGGCTCACGCCTACTTCCCGCGCCACCTCCGCCGCTTTCCGGCCTGCGTCCAACTGCTGTAAAGCCGCGATGATCGCAGCTTCACTGTGCTTACTCTTCGGCACTTCTCCCTCCCCTTCTCTCGTACGAAATCATATTCATCTTCGTGCCAATTGAGGGGAGCAGGTCAATAAGGAGGCTTACACACCTATCGAAATCACATCTGTGCCCAACGATCCCATCGGGTCTGGAATCAGTTTTGCGCTGAGGCTCGTATAACACACAACGGGGTGCTAAAGCCTCCTCCCCCCGCGCAATTGGATCTGTTATGAGTTCGCTTTGTGAGGAAATGGTCCAGAGTGTAGGTGAGCTTTTCAGCTGTTCCAGCCTGGACGGTCATATACGGATACGTACGCCATATCTATATCCTGAGGGCGACGTCATCGATCTGTTCGCTAAAGAGCGCGATTCAGTTTTAACTCTTACGGTCTTGGTGAGACGTTGCGTTGGCTCCGATGCAAACTGTCTCCCCGCGGAAATCGCCCAAACAGAAGCAGTTGATCGAGGACGTGTGTCTTACGAATGGCGTCGAACTCTTCAGGGGGATGTTGACCGTTCGAGTGAGACCGGGCGATAGATCGCGCCGGCAGTCATGCGGCTTTCTCAAGCGGCGATTCGAGTTGCCGATCTCTGGTTTACTTTTCGCACTCGGGCCGTAGAAACGATTACGGACGAAGTCGCTGATTTCCTAGCCGAAAAGCTAGTTCCTTTGAACGAGCGGGACCACTGGTTGGGCGCTCCGGGCGCGTATGGAGACCGGATTTTCACACCCGCATGCCAAACCGAAGTCGCCTCATAAGCGTTCTCAGTACGGGGAGCAGAGCGGCAGCTCGCAGCGTGGCCGAACACGTAGTCGCTTGCTGGTATGATCTGTCCCACATGACCGTAGGGCCGGAAGCTATAAGATTTGTATCACTTTTCGACGACACAGCAGATATCTGGTCGCCTGAGGATTTCAAACTAGTTCAACCGCTGTCTGAAGTCTCTTTTTGGTCTCGTCCGGACGAGTTTGTTACGCTCTTGCAAACTGCTTAGCTCGCGTATCGGCAGCCGCGAATTTCAAGGCTTAGACGATCCCCGAGGTTGAAAATCCATTTTCAGATGATGACTGATTTCGATCCAGCTTATAAAGGCGTTGGAATGGCTGGTCCTGTTTTTGAAGTATTGAGCGTAGGCGTTTCAGGAAAAGTTGAAAGGTACTGTACTAGATCCGAATGCGGAGTATGAGTACTCTGCTGATATTAACAGTTTTCTGTGCACTGGCATCTATATACTGCATGCTCAGTAGTCGCAAACAGCTTCGTACGTGATCGAGCACATAACAAGCACGTAACAATGTGCATCCGGTAAGTGAGACATAGGGAAAGGCGTTTTGAGTAACTGTTGCAATGACGGATCGGGCGGTGCCGATTCTCAGAAAGGAAGGGTGCTGTGCGGCGCTTATCTATTATTTCGGCTGTGATGTTAGCGGGGGTCATATTGTTGACCACTCGGATCGGTGTTGTTCCCGCTCACGCTCAACTCCAACTCCCCGGTCTTCCAGTCTGGTTTCCAGCCGTCTGGGCGCAGTCCTGAGCTCACCCCGGCCTCCGCAAGTGGAACCGGAGCCCACCCCTTCCGTCATTCCGCAGTATTTCGACGAACCGGACGCCAGCGGCAAGGTCGGAACTTACCAGCCGAACGGCTCTACGGTGACCGCGGGGAATGCATATTTCACGGCGCTTGGCAGTAATGGCCGCACATGCTTTACGTGTCATCAGCCACAAAGCGGTTGGGCCATGAATCCGAGCAGCGCGATGGCGATCTTTATCGCGACGAATGGCAAGGATCCGCTTTTTGCACCAGTGGATGGAGCGAACTGTCCCGACAAAGGAGCAGCAGCGACATCTCTTTCCCAGAAGGCCACGGCGTCCAGCCAGCTTCTGACGAAGGGAAACATACGGATCTTTCTGCCGGTACCCTCGAATGCGCAGTACAAGATTCGCATTCTGCGAGACCCGTACGGGTGTGAGAACAGCACCACATATGGTTTGCCGACCGGCGTGATCTCGATGTATCGCCGTGTTCTGAACTCTACTAACTTGACCAGAAATGCCGTGGCGGCGCCCGCGCCCGCGCTCCAGGGCGACATCATGTGGGACGGGCGCGAACCCACTCTGCAAAGCCAGTTCCGTGACGCGACGTTGGGCCACGCTCAAGCTTCAACTCCACCAAGCGATGCCCAGATAAATCAAGGCGTAGCGTTCGAGACAGGGCTCTTTACGGCTCAAGATTTCGATCGCCACGCGGGTAGTCTTTCGACAGTTCCCGCAGCTGGAGGCCCGATCAATCTATCGCTGCTAGGAGCGCCTAATGCTCCTGAACCTTCGCCGATATTTACTCAATACCAGGGATGGGTCGCTTCTACAAACGCATCGCAAGCGTCCATAAACCGCGGTGAGACGATCTTCAATACTAAGACCTTCGTCGTGAATGGCGTTGCTGGATTCAACGACGCAGTCGTTGGGGGCGTACCGGTATTTGGCGGCGTTCCTGGGCCGGTAACTGTTGCGTGCTCGTTGTGCCACAATAACCTCGACGTCGGATCTGACACTATCGGCGGCCCGAGACATCTGGGTATCGGCGATAACAGCAGCGCCGATAAGAGCGGCTTCCAGACCGATGCTACAGTTTTACCGCCGACGTCAGATCAGCCGCTTTTCGCCTTTGATTGCCCGGTTGGCAGCATCCCTTATTTCAGCAATCCTGTGACGATCAACGGCACGACTTACGACGAATTTCAGACTACGGATCCTGGCATGGGTTTAATTACCGGCAACTGCGCGGACCTTGGGAAGTTCAAGGTGCCACGGTTGAGCGGGTTGGCTTCCCGTGCACCTTATTTCCACAATGGAAATGCAGCGACCCTCAACGACGTAGTGAACTTTTATGATGTGCGCTTCCAAATCGGGCTTACCGCGCAGGAGAAGCAGGATCTCGTCAACTTTTTGAATTCACTCTAGCTTTTCTTTGTGAAGGCTTTCGTTGGAAAGCGACGGCCGATTTTTTTGGCAATCCCTTACGGCGTCCGCAGTGAGCCAGAATGAAGTATGGCTGCAGATGCCGATTGCCGCCCTGACTCGCCGCTCACGGACCTTCGTAACCGCGGGCAGTTTCTTATCGCGGTCTTGCTTTGGGCAGCCGCTGGCGGCCTGATCGTTGTGACGTGCAGCGCTGTGCTGGTCACGTATCATTACGCCATATCTCTGGCCGAACGGGTACGAATCGCAGTCGGGTTTGCTCCGCCCCATCATGGCCCTGACTGGTTCCTCTTGATTGCGCTGAGTTCGGGACCTTTGATTGCAGTGCTCGCACTCGTATTATTGGGTCGCTGGTATAGAGGATTGTGGTTACGACGAGTTGCGCTCGTTTGGCCAACTTCGCGCGAGCGCCGGAAACTTTCCAAGTGGCAGCCAGTGCCCGTTCGCGCTAGCCATTCAAAGCGCGAGGAACGGTCGAGGTATGTCACGCTACTGCTGCAATCGCCCGCCTGGTCAGAACGAACTTGCCCAAAATCTCAGGATGACTTTGAAGGCGCGCGCAGAATGGCTGCTGGAAGAACTCGAGAAGGATATTGCCGAACGCGCTCTGGCGACCGGTCTCACAGTTGGCATCAGCCAAAACCGATACATAGACCTCTTCACAATATTCGCGGCGGCGCTCGAACTGCAATTACACGTCCTCTCCCGACTGGGGAAACGCCCTTCCGCACACGCGTGGCGGCTGCTGTTTCAGCGCTGCGGGGCCAGTCTTTTTATTAACAGCTATCTGAACCGTCAGGATTCGCTGGCGCTCAATCTCATGATCAAGAAGGCGGGTATGGGCCTCAAGGCCACCGGCGATCTAATGGAGAGCGCGTCGCAGCATCTGTCGGAAAGCGATTTCGATTTCGATGAGGCGCTCAATCTCCAACACAGCGGCATCCTGGGCATGGCTACCAAGACGCTAGAGCTAGGAGCAACTATGGCACTGACCGTTGGGCAGGTTGGCCTTCACGTTCTGGGGACGTTGATCGAGTCTGTTGGGGATGAGCTAACCCAAGGGGCTCTGGCGGCCGGCATTCTCTACTATCACGGAATGGCTCTCGCGGCAGACACGCTCGCATTCGATACCGCACACCGCGCAAGTCCTGCCATGAACCGTAGTTTTCGAGAAGGCGTATGGAAGATGGGCGAAATCTCGGGATCCATCTTGCGCGATTTGGTTCGCCAGCGGCGCACAATTTTTCGAGATCGTCGGAGCCAGATTATACGGTCGCTGCCCAAGAGCGCCTATGCTCGCGTTCAAGCGTTGTTTGGTCGCAGAACTCCAGCCCCTGCAAATGGCAATTAGTGATCGCGCGGCCGATACGAATGCGGTTGCTTGCACATTCATCCCCTCCGCTAAGAATTCTCAAAGGAAAGGGCACCAATGAAGGAAACGCCTCAGTCCGAAACGAACGATCATCATTGTCTCCCCGCAGGCTATCGCAGCGGAATCATCACAGCTATTACCGTTATGTTGGGCTTTTCGCTGCTGTTTCTGCGCTCCTGGGTATTCGAACTGCCGGGTGAATGGACGCCTTCCTCCGTCGTCGCCGCGTTTATTCTCTTAATCTCTATCGTGATGGAATTGACTGCTCTGTGGAGGTCCCTGCAGCCCGGAGACGAAACACCTAGCGAATACCGTTTGACCTTGCGCTGGTTCATGCTCTCAAGCGCCACTCTGTTGCTTAGTCTGATCGTCGCTGCCTTCTCTTACGCACACGTCAAGGAGTAGCGTGCTCGGCGCCAATCATCAGACGACATTGGATTCCACTTGGCAGGACATGCGCTCTCGGTTTTACTGAGCGGGAGGTGTGAGCGGCGCGAGCGGTATCTGCTTACCGACAAGTACTTCGTAGGCGGTTAAGTCCATCGACACACGTCCAGAGTAGAGCTGAAAATGCTTTTTTCCTCCCGCCAGAAGATCGTCAACCGACGAATAGTCCATTACGGGCAGATCTATCGTCACATGCGTATTCCGGTTCGACATATTCAGCACAACGAGAATCTGTTCTGAGTTGCGCGTGCGGAGAAAGCTCAAGATATTGTCCGGCTCGGTGTTGTTGATCCAGGTCAACTGTCCAAATTGCAGCGCCGGCTGCTGATTGCGAACAGAGAATAGCCGTTTGAACCTGGCTAAGGTCTCCTCTTGCACCTTTCGGTCGTTGCGATCACCCGGCGGAGGCCAGTCGATGGGAGCATTCGTCAGCCAGTGGGTGGGCGTGCAGTCGCCAATTTCCTGACCGTTGTACAGGAAAGGCACGCCATCGAGAGTGAAGTCTAAGACGGCGGCGGCGTACGCTGCCCGGTCGCCAACTTCGAGAACCGCTCGACGCCAGTCGTGGTTATCGTCGAAGCGCAGGAGTCGAGCTCCTTGCGGGTATTCGTGTTTCTCCTGTTCCCATTCATTCCGTATGTTGATAGCCGGGGCACCGTCGCGGATCACGGAACGAAGTGTCAGAAAGCCCTGGAAGTTGTAGTTGATATCGAAGGCGTGTAGCTGATCGTCGGGCCGATCCGATTCAGAGAGGAGAATGACGTCACGATTGACCTTGTCTAGCGCTTTCCTGGCCTGCTCCCAGAACGCGATGGGGACGCCCGCACCGACATCACACCGAAAGCCGTCAACTCCGAAATCCTTTACCCAGCGAACCATGCTGTGGATCAAGTAATCCCGAACCTCCGGATTCGAGAAATTCGGAAGGGGTTGAGGCCAGAAGCCGCGCGCGATTTGGTTGCCGTCGGTGTGTACCAGCCAGTCCGGGTGCTGCATCATGACGCCGTCCGGAGCCGTGTGGTAGTACACCAAATCAAGCATCACCTTCAAGCCGAGTTGATGCGCGGACCGGATGAAATCATGCAGGTCGGCTTCCGTGCCGTATTGCGGGTCCACTGCATTGTAATCCGCGATGTTGTAGGGCGACGCGTGCGGCGTTGCCGAGCGCTTCGCAATCGGTCCCAGATAAACGACCGATGCACCCAAGTCCGCTACGTGCTTCAATCCTGGAATCGCTCCCTTCAGCGTTCCTTCCTTACTGAATGCGTTCAGCCAGATTTCGTAAATCGTAACTTTGCTCATCCAAGCAGGCTCGGCGCGCGCCGGGAGCGAACCAAATGAAAGCCCCTGAGGCAGGCAGGGTGAGCGCAAGCACGGCTGCGAGACAGAGAGACGACAGGGTTCGCATCCTTCCAAAGTACAGTCGTGCCAAAGTACAGTCGTGGCGTTCAGATGGAGAAGGCTGATACGCGCGCCAAAGACCCGGGCAAAGCGCTTCACCGCGGGTGGTTATAATGCTTTGGAGCTTTTACGGCTAGCGGTGGGGGTCACCGTAGTGCTAGTACTCTGCTCATTGCTAAATCCGGCTGCAATGAATAAGATCGTTAGCGGCTCGAAGTCGTAGCTTTTACTCAATTGGAGCTTTCATTAGGATGGCAAAAACACTCGTAGTATCAGCGACGTTGCTCTTAGGTGCGGTGCTTTCTCTGCCCGCAGACGCTAGCACATTTAACTTTAGCTTCGCGGGCCCGGGAGTAAGTGGCATGGTCCAGCTGACTTATGGCACAGCCACGGACGCGAAGTATCCCCCAGGCGTTCGAGGTCACAGGAATCAGCGGCACGTTTTCTGACTCGAATAACGGCCTCAACATCGTCAACGCGCCCATCGGTGCGCTCGTGCCGATTAAGCACGACACGCCGGACCCCACCAATTTGCTCGCACCGAACGATTTCAGCAGGTTCGCCGTGGCGACGGGACTGTCTCCGCAGAATAACGGCGTCCTAACCTACGACAACCTCTTCTGGCCGGGCGGCTCACCGCAGACAGCATCCGATTACCCGCTGCATGGCGGATTCCTCGATATCTACGGCCTGATGTTTAACATCAGGGGCGGCGAAGTGGTCGACATCTGGAGCGGGGGCAACCTCACCGGGGCGGGTCATATCGATTACGGTGTGGCGGTCGCTACTTCCGCTACGGCACTGGATTATGTCGGTGGTAGGCGTCTCAATTACTCCGGAGCCTAGCGCCCTTGTTCTGCTCGGCAGCGGGCTGGCAGGAATCCTAATCTGGCGGCGGCGCGCCGGCAGGTTAGTCTGAATAAATAATCGTATTTGTTCGAAACCCGACGCCACTCCTGAATAGGAACCGGCGTCAGGCCACACCCCGCACCAAACACTCTGCTGTAGACGAAAGTACGTGGACTACGTCTATCTGACAAACACCAGGCTGGTGTGGAAGGGGTGTTTATGGGGAACGGCAAATGGGCCTTGATGGCTCTGTTTGCTGCGGCACTCCAGGCGACCGCTCTCGCCCAAAGCAGCTCAACCGGACGCGTGCTCGTATCTACCGCTTTGCAATCTCCCGGAGCGGGCAAAATTCACCACGTGATTATCATCATGCAGGAGAATCGCTCGTTCGACTCCTACTTCGGAACCTTTCCGGGCGCGGATGGCATTCCCATGAAGAACGGCGAGCCGGTAGTCTGCGTTCCCGATCCCGCCCGAAATACTTGCATCAAGCCGTACCATGATCCCTTCGACCAAATGGCGGCGGCCCGCACAGCGCAAACAATGCAACCGCCGATGTGGACCAGGGCAAGATGGACGGATTCGTCTCGCAGAGCGAACAGGGCGCTACATGTCAAAACCCTTTAGATCCGGCCTGTGCCGGCGCTATCGATGTGATGGGTTATCACGACGGCAACGATATCGCGAACTATTGGGCTTATGCGAGGAACTTCGTTTTACAGGATCGAATGTTTGAGCCGAATGCCTCCTGGAGTCTTCCCGAACATCTGTTCATGGTTTCCGAATGGTCTGCCTATTGCACTCAGCACGACAACCCTTCGAGCTGTACGAACGCCTTACAGAATCCGGGATTACCGCCGGATTTCACATGGGCCGCGGCCAAACCCAATCTATGCGTGGACGGATCTGACATATCTGCTGCACAACAATGGCGTGAGCTGGGGCTATTACATCGTAGAAGGCGCCGAACCCGATTGTGAGAATGATGCAGACGAAGTTTGCCCGCCCATCCCGCAAAACGCAAAGACGCCAGGCATCTGGAATCCGCTGCCGTACTTCGACACGGTAAAGAACGATAGCGAACTCGGAAACATTCAACCCATCACGAACTTTCTAAGTCAGGCGAGTGCAGGAACTTTGCCAGCAGTTTCATGGGTTGTGCCTTCAGGGGACGTAAGCGAGCATCCGCCGGCGCTAGTCAGCGCCGGCCAGTCATACGTTACTGCTTTGATCAACGCTGTGATGAGCGGCCCGAACTGGAAAGACTGCGCTATTTTTCTGGCCTGGGACGATTGGGGCGGATTCTATGATCACGTTACACCCGTGCAAGTCGATGAGAACGGCTACGGGTTACGCGTCCCCGGCATTGTGATCTCACCGTATGCAAAGCAAGGCTACATCGACCATCAGACTCTCAGCTTTGACGCCTACGTAAAGTTCATCGAAGATCTTTTCTTGAGCAAGCAACGCCTTGATCCCGCGACGGATGGGCGGCCGGACCCTCGGCCTGACGTACGCGAGGATGCGGCCGTTCTGGGAGATCTCTCGGCTGACTTCGACTTCACCCAACCACCTCGAGCAGCGATGATTTTGCCGGTTCACCCTGCAACAGCTCTAATAAATAAACCGGCGGCTGAAAAGATTGCCGCTTTCATCGATGTTCCGCAGGCACAGAGTGGGCCTTTCCTCGGATCTGCAAGCTTTGCCGGCTGGGCAATCGACAACGCCTCACCCATAACGAATGTGCTGATTTCGGTGGACGGCGTTCCCGTGGGAACAGCGGATTATGGAACGCTCCGGCCAGATGTATGCGCGAGTATCCAGAGCCAGGTAGGATGTCCGAACGTGGGCTGGTCCTTGACCGTGGACACAACGACTTTGGCGACGGCGAGCACAATCTGCAAGTCACGCTGACTTCCGCGGCGGGACAAAGGCGACCGCAAACAATTCGTTTACGGTAGCTAACTGGCTTCCCGCGGCGGCGGACCCATGCGCATCAGCATTGATCGCCCGAGCTCCGGCAGCGCTCCGTTCAGCGGTTCGGCGGCGTTCGGCGGCTGGGCTTTGGACGATCTGGCAAGCATTAGCGACGTTTCGATTGCTGTCGACGGGATCAGCTATGGGAATGCCATGTATGGCGGCACAAGGGCGGATGTATGCAATGTGTTTTCGGGTAGACCAGGGTGCCCGAACGTGGGGTGGAACTTCCTGCTCGACACAACGACTCTTCCCGACGGGCCTCATACGCTGGCGGTCACGGGGAAATCATCAGGGCGGCGCCAACTCGACCGTGACGGCTTCTTTCACGGTGTCGAACGCGAGTTCGCAGAATCCGATTGTCCTCTCGATTGACAAGCCGAATTCTCAGAGCCCCACATTGGGCGGCCAGGCTGCCGTTGGAGGCTGGGCCATTGACACGAATGCTCCGATTACCGCTGTAAGTATGTCGCTCGATGGTGTGATCTTCGGAAATGCAAGTTATGGCGGCGGCCGCCCCGATGTGTGCGCCGTGTACTCCAGCGTTGCGGGCTGTCCTGACGTCGGCTGGAATCTGTTATTGACACAACGCTGCTGCCAAACGGCCAGCACACGTTTGGGATCACCGCGACTGGCGCAGACGGGCAACACGCCACTGCGGCTCACTCGTTCTATGTTTCGAATTCGTCCGCTGGCAACCAACTAGAGTTTTCATCGATGAACCGAGCGCTGCGGCATCGACTTGGATCGGAGTGGCGAACTTTTGGGGTTGGGCCGTAAACGACAATGCGCCGATCAGCAGCGTGGCGGTAGCTATCGACGGAGCTTCCTACGGAAACGCAAACTACGGGGTGAGCCGTATCGACGTCTGTAACGTTTTTCCCGGCAGGCCCGGGTGCCCGAATGTGGGCTGGACCATTGACGGTCGATACCACGCAGCTTTCAGATGGCGCCCACGTGCTGTCGCTAGATGCTATCGCGAGTAATGGGGAGCATCTGGCCATTAGCACAACGTTTACCGTAGCGAACTGGAGCACAGCCAATCCTATGAAAATCAGCATAGATGTCCCGAGTGAACAAAGCGCTCCATTCAGCGGGACGGCTGCATGGGGAGGCTGGGCGATTGACGATCAATCCGCGATTGCCAGCGTGACGGTCTCGATAGACGGCGTTTCAATCGGGAATGCGGCATATGGAGGGAGCCGGCCCGACGTCTGCGGCGTCTATCCCGGGAGACCCGGCTGTCCGAACGTCGGCTGGAACATCTCTGTGGATACAACATCACTCGCCGATGGTCCGCACACGCTCGACCTGACGGCGACCTCAGCAAGTGGCCAGCACACGACAGCCACGGCTTCGTTCCAGGTTGCAAATCTGACGGGAGCAAGCCCATTCCGGATCAGTATCGATCGCCCGAATTTTCAAACCGGTACGTTGAGCGGTACTGCCGCTATCGGTGGGTGGGCTGTCGATTTGAATGCCGCAATCACCCAAGTCACTGTGGCGATCGATCGAATCCAGGTCGGAACCGCCATGTATGGTGGTGTTCGCCCGGATGTCTGCGCTGTTTACACGGCCGGCATTGGTTGCCCGGACGTCGGCTGGAACTTCCTCCTCGATACGTCCGCATTAAGCAATGGCCAGCACACATTGGACATCACAGTATCCGACGCGCTCGGCAAGCGCGGAAGCGAGAGCACCACTTTTACAGTTGCGAATTAGACGAGCAGCGCGAAGCAGAACGTATGAGTCGAAGGACAGCGAGGCTTCCCGCGTTTCAGGGTGTCATTGAGCGTTCCTGTGCAGAAGCAGCAAGTCAAAAATCCCGTATCCAACTCGATCAGAGCCATCGTCATCGGAACCTGGATAGCCGGCCTGCTCTGGTTCGAAAGCCGGCGCGCTCTGCGTCCCGTTCACAGGAGCAAGCTGCGCCGCGATGTTCGCAACCTTGTTATCGCAGCGCCGGCGGGCGCTGTGATGCAAGCCGCCGAAATGCCGTTGGCTCTCACGCTTGGCAGCAACTCACAGCAGCGGCGCGGCTGGGGCCTTCTTCCGCTGTTTGCCGCTGCCCCGGCCCATCAGCCGTCACGCGGGCATTCTGCTGCTCGACTACACTCTGTACTGGTGGCATTACCTGACGCATCGCGTGCCGGTGCTATGGCGTTTTCATCAGGTGCATCATCTCGATCAGGAGATGGATGCGACCACGGCTCTGCGCTTTCACTTCGGCGAAATCACCATCTCGCTCGCTTTCCGGGCACTGCAGATTGCCGTCATCGGGCCCTCGCCGCTGACCGTGGCGGTTTGGCAGGTGTTCCTGTTTCTGTGCATCCTGTTCCATCATTCGAACGTGCGTCTGTCGCTATCGCTTGAGCGCATGCTCGCACGCTTCGTGGTCACGCCGCGGCTTCACGGCATTCACCACTCGATCGTTCCCGAGGAAGTGAATTCGAACTGGTCGAGCGGGCTGACCATCTGGGATTGGCTGCATTCCACATTACGAACGGAACCGCCGCAGGCTGCGCTTACGCTTGGCGTTCCCGGGATTTCTCGGTCCCACAGAGACTACTGCTGTGGAGGCTCTGAAGCTGCCTTTCGAAGTTGCAGCGGATCCACCGGCATACGACGGGACACCGGTCAGGCAATCGTTGGATGCGCTGAGCTAAGCCTTTCTCCGGCGAGCCTGCCGATACCAATTCGCGAGCGTGTTGGGGTGAACGCCTGCCCAATACAAAACCTGCAGCGCCGTCCAATGCAGCCACATACCCGCGAAGTTTCTGTTTTCGAAGCGCCGCGACGAAGTCACGATGCGCGTCTTCAGGTGCACGAAACGCCCCGCTCCTCCGCAGCCGCTTCAGCAGATCCAAATCTTCAAAAACGGCGAATGAACGAAAGCCGCCGACCGCTTCGTAGATGGTCCGGCGTACGAAGATGCCGGAATCGCCGTAGCAGAGGTTCAACCGGCGCAGCGTCGGATAGATGGCCGTCAATTGCCGCGCTGCCCGAGATGGACCATCGAAGGTGAGTCCGAAATTCCCGCCGACGACGGAACTGATCCTGCAAGGCGGCGTTGATGTCCGAGATGGCGTGCGGCGGCGGAGTCGTATCGGCGTGAACAAACCAGAGGATGTCTCCGCGCGCGGCCAGTGCTCCGGCGTGTTGCTGCGTGCCCCGGCCGCGAGCGCTTTCGAGCACGATCGCTCCCGCCGCTGTGGCAAGCGCGACTGTTTCATCTTCGCTGCCGCCGTCCACAACCAGGATTTCCTTCTCCCCTTCCATGGCCTGCAAGGCACGTAGAGTGTCGCTGATTTGCGATGCTTCGTTCAGCGCTGGAACTATGATGCTGACCATCTGAGTGCCTCCAGCCATTTTCGCGTTCGAGGCGCGATTTCCGGCGGCAAACTTTCCAATTCGCGCCGAAGTCGCCGCACGTCCTGCCGGCGTGTCGATATCGAAGGAGGTGCGGATCCGGGCGACTTTCATTCCGTTGGACCTGAGGCGCAATTCCGTTACGTCGCAAGTGAGCTCGCAACTCCAGGGGATGCGAAGCCAGCACGCCGCCGGGGCAGGAGCGCAATCCCAAAAGATAGAAGCCACCGTCATCACACGGCCCCAGAACAGCATTTCCGGATTCGAGTTGTTCCATGGCTTCCGCCAGATGATGCGCTGTGAGGAGGGGCGTGTCGGCTCCCAGGGCAATTGCAGCCGGTGCGATTTCGAGAGCGCGCTGCAAAATGCCTTCGATTCGGGAGCCGAGATCGGCGCCGTGCTGCAGCCAGACTCTATCCTGGGGAACGTCGAGCGCGAAGCTCCCGTCTTCGGCTGCGGCAAGCACGGGCATGGCGCCCCTGGCGCTCACGACGACAGACCAGATATCGTGCAACATGGCGGCTGCAAGTTCGGCCGCATACTTGTCACCGACAGCTCCGGCCAAACGGGTCTTGACGCGACCCGGAACCGGAGGCTTGGCGAAGATGCAAACAGGAATCCTTACCGTTCGGTGGCTGAACTGATGTTCCATCGGGACGCAACGGAGCCAACTCCGCTCAACTCAACTGGCCACCACAGCTCGAGCCCGTGCCCGCGGTACAGCCGAAGCAGTGATCACCCGCCTGAATGCGGTCGCGCGCAACGGAACTGTACGAGTCGATGTCCCAGATGGACAAAGGCCGCGTAATTGGGATCTCAAGCATCTGGTTGAAGTCACAGTCGAATAATCGCCCGTCCCAGGAAACACTGATCAGCGTGCGGCACATCAGGCGCTCGACTGTGTTCGGGTTGAAGCTGTTGGCGAGCAGCTGTCTTATAGTGCTCCTGCTTACCGATACGCACGAGGTAATCGGAGAAGCGGCGTATCGGCATGTTAGTGATGGTGAGTAAACGGCCGAATTCGATTCCAAAATCTTCCCGCAAGCGCTGCTTGTACTCGCGCTCGAGAGCTTCCTGGGGCGGAGGAAGCGAAGCGCCTCCGGGGTTAAAAACGAGATCCAAGTTTAGTCCCGAGCCCGGCCGGCCATAACCCGCCTGGTTGAGCAGCCGAAGAGAACGAATGCTGCGCTCGAACACGCCGCGGCCACGCTGCTTATCGACATTTTCGGCCGTGTAACACGGAAGGCTTGCGATGATATCGACCTGCTGGTCGCGAAGAAACTCAAGGAGATCCTCTTGCCCGGGCTCAAGGAGAACGGTGAGATTGCAGCGGTCGATCACTCGTTTTTCGAGCCGACGGCTTTCTTTGACCAGAGTTCGGAAGTTCGGATTTAATTCCGGCGCACCGCCCGTGATATCGACCGTTTCGACCTCCGGTGTGTTGTCCAGTAGCGCAATAACGCGTTCCGCGGTTTCGCGCGTCATACTCTCGGTCCGTTTCGGACCCGCATCCACATGGCAATGATGACAAGCCTGATTACAAATTTTGCCGACGTTTACCTGCAACGTCTGTACGCGCACGCGATGCAGAGCATCGAAGCCGTGCAGCCGCAAGGTGGATGCGAAGCTCACTTGCTCCGTAGATGTTTCCATGCCTTGATCGCCTCAGGCAGCGTCAGTGCGAACACAGTGAAATTAGCGGCCGCGCCCGCGATGCAATAAGCGCACCATTTCTTCTCTTTGCTTGGCATTTGATAGAAGTACCAGGCAGCCGCGACGGCCTCGATCCCCGATTTTACGGCCGCGGCAATCGGCACGTAAGGTGTTCGTGCAGCTCGGGAGGCGCCTCCGAAAGCCGCCAATGGCAAATTGATGGCGAACCCAGCCAAGCTGAGGGTTCCATCGGGCGCGCCGAGCGCATAGGCGGTATCGGACGAATTCACCTTATCGGAATCGAAGCTATCGAGCGGGGGATCGGGAAGATGCTGGACCACGCCTGTTTGCAGCAGGCTGACGATCGCCATGCTGGTCATACCGAAAAGCGATGTGAGGACGATTGCGCGTCTGCGCCGGACGTCGGGATCGGCCGAGTTCTGTAACTGACTCCGCAGTTCGTCTACGGTCAGGCCTGTTCCCAGTGCAGTGGCTTGCGCGCTCAAGGTTCCCTCCTCTTTCAACGATAATCCGTCGAGGTACTGAGGAGATGGCGCACGTGACATAGGCGCTTCCAGTTATCCGTCAAAAGAGCATGACACCGAAACCCATTTGGCAGCGGCTGGACATCGAGCAGCTAATTACCCAGTTTGTCGCTTGGCTGCCCTCGTTGCTCGCAGCCGTTTTGATTTTTCTCTTTTTCTGGTTGCTCTTCCGGTCAACTCGCTCACCGCTCCGGCACCTTCTGGCGAGAACAGGTTTCGAACCGGCGTTCATCGGCATGCTGATCAACGTCTACCGTATAGGGTTGATCACCTTCGGTCTCATCATGGCGGCCAGCCAGCTTGGCATTAATGTCGGCGCTGCGCTTGCCGGTTTGGGCGTCCTGGGCCTTACCATCGGTTTTGCAGCCAAAGACTCTTTAAGCAACGTAATGGCTGGATTCCTTATTTTCTGGGACAAGCCGTTTCGCGTGGGTCATTGGGTGACGGTGGGCGACCACTACGGAAAAGTCGCTGAGATCACGATGCGCACAACACGAGTACAGACGCGCGATAACAAATGGATCATCATTCCAAACGCAACCGTCATCGAACAGATCCTGATCAATCACTCGACAAACGGCGAGACGCGGCTGCAGATCCCCATCGGAATCGGTTACAAGGAAGACGTGGGCCGCGCCCGGACGGTGATACTAGATGCCGTTCAACGGGTCAGTTATGTGCTGAGCAATCCAGCGCCGGTAGTCGTGCTCAACGATTTGGGTCCGTCGACTGTAGACCTGCTGCTTTTTGTCTGGATCGCCGATGCGCAAGATGAGAAGCCCGCGTTTTTTGCAGTCTTGGAAACGGCGAAAGGCGCGTTGGATAAAGCCGGCGTCGAGCTTCCCTTCCCTCAACTCGATCTGACGGTCAGATCTATCGAATCACCAGTTTGGGAAAACGCCGCCCAACTCATTGGACGTGACAATCGCTGAGTCGCGTAACGTTGGAAAGAACACCTTGGTGCGGCCCGGTCACGTCGCTAGCCTGTCAAAACAGCAGATATGAGGATTGCGCGCGGGCTGCGACGGGAACAATGGTTTCGGTATCCAAATCTATATGGAATTTCGACAATTGGGAAAGAGCGGACTGCAGGTCCCGGTCCTTTGTTTTGGCACCGGAACGTTTGGAGGAGCAAATGAGTTCTTCCGAGCGTGGGGTGAAACGGATGTGAAAGAGGCAACGCGCCTCATCGCGATCTGTCTGGAAGCCGGAGTAAATTTTTTTGATACTGCGGATATTTACTCGCAGGGCGTCTCCGAGGAGATTCTGGGCGAGGCGATCCGGCAGACGCCGCGTGACAGCATCCTCATCTCCACGAAAGGGACCTTTCTTTTTGGCGACGGTCCAAACAATGTGGGTTCTTCGCGACACCATTTGACGCGGCAGATCGAAGGAAGCTTGAGGCGGCTCAAAACGGATTATATAGACGTTTATCACCTGCACGGCTTCGACGCGCTCACGCCCGTTGAGGAGGCGCTGTACACGCTTGATGATGCGGTGAGGCAAGGCAAAGTGCGTCTATATTGCCGCCTCCAATTTTTCGGGTTGGCACCTGCAGAAATCGCTTGCAGTCAGCGAAAGGTATGGATGGGCACGCTATGTAGCTCACCAGGTTTACTATTCGCTGGTGGGCAGAGATTACGAATGGGAGTTGATGCCCCAAGCGCAATCGGAAGGCGTGGGAGCGTTAGTGTGGAGTCCGCTGGGGTGGGGACGCCTGACAGGCAAGATCCGGCGCGGGCAACCTTTGCCGGAAATGAGCCGGCTTCACAAGGCGGCTGAACAGGGGCCGACGGTCCCAGAAGAGTATCTCTACAAAGTCGTGGATGCGCTTGACGCGATTTCGGCAGAAACAGGAAAGAGCGTGCCGCAAATCGCGCTGAACTGGCTGTTGCGAAAGCCGACCATATCGAGCGTCATTATTGGCGCGCGCAATGAGCAACAACTGCGCGATAATCTGGCAGCGGCCGGTTTTGTATTGACTCCCGAACAGGTGGCGCGACTGGATGAAGCAAGCGAGCCCCAGGCGCCGTATCCATACTGGCATCAACGGCAGTTCCAAAGCCGCAATCCGTTGCCGGCTTCTTATCGAGTTTAGGAGCTGCGGGTTCGGGGCGGCTGGTCAGATGCCGGCGTACCAGGCGTAAGCGCCTTCGGGTTCAGCGAGCACCGTTTCAGGTTGTCGGTAACGGTGATGCGGGTGATGTACTTGACGCTCTTGTAGCCGAGCTGCCGTGGAACGCGCAATCGGAGAGGACCCCCGAACTTTACGGGAAGATCGCCGCCGTTCATGGCATAGGTGAGAAAAGTCTGCGGATGTAGAGCATCGGCCATGTCGATGCTCTCCCACCAACCGCGTTGGATGGAGCGGTAGACAACATAGCGGGCCTGGGGCAGAGTCCCGACCGCTTTCAGGACGTGAGAGAGCGGAGTGCCGATCCATTCTGCGATATAAGACCAGCCCTCTTCGCAAGCGAGATGGGTGATCTGGGTGCGCTCCGGGAGGCTCCTGAGGTCAGAAAGCGAGAATAACGCGGGGTGCGCGACCATGCCGTCGACGGAAAGCCGCCAGTCTGCGAAGCCGGCTTGCTGCAGCCGCTGGAAGGCATCGCCTAGAGGCGTCACTTCATTTGCAAATGGAGTTTTCGAGATCTTATTGCGGGGAAACTCACGCGCAAGCGAGTGCTGAGTAAGCAAACGGTGGGCGGCATAGGTCAGCGTTTCGCCGGGGCCATAAATACCAGCGGCATCGGGCGGAATCAACCCGTAACGCCGTGCCATGCCAGTAGCGACTGCCAGACCGGAGACGCCGGCCGTCGCCGCCAGGCCAGTCGTGATCAATGTACGGCGCGAGATCTTGCTCATCGTTGCACCCTTCGTTTACCGGTACGGCCGGTGATCATCGCACGCATACGCGTTCTGAAGCCGGCGCGGCAAATCATTAGAACGTGAACCACAAGGAACAGAGTCAGCAATACGGAGACGAAGAAGTGAAGCGTTCGCGCGGATTGCTGGCCGCCCAAAATGGAAACCGCAGAGGGAAGGACGGAAGCGATCGCGGGGGACATCGCCAGGCCGGTCCAGATTACGAATGGGAACAGAACGAAGATGACCAGCAAGTACGTGATCCGCTGAAGCGGGTTATAGGACCAGGCTTCGGCGGGACTTGGCCGCTTCAAGCGCAAATGGTTCGTGATCACCGCCGAGATCGCGCGCCAGGAGAAATCGGTGCCGGTCGGCAGCAGGTTCTTCCGCAGATGGCCTGCCACGACCAGGTAGATGACGTACATAAAGCCGGTCAATACAGCGATCCAAGCGGCTTCAAAATGCAGATACCGGCTCCAGCCGTTCTGATCCGGAAGTACATAACCGTAGCCGGTGGGGACGGTGGCTCGGGAAGACGGGATTGAAAAGCTGAAGAGCGGCTGCATGGTCACATTGCCGGTTTCGCCCCAATAAAAGCGCGGGTGCGAGATAAGTATTTCGATTCCGGTTACCAGCAACGCGAGGAAAGAGAGGGTGGTGATCCAGTGAGTCACGCGAACGAGCGCGGAGTGGCGCGGCGGGACACTCGCGGGCCGGATGTCTGCTTCAGAACCGGCGGCAAACGCGTGAGAAGACACTTTATGAAATGGTAGCAGTTATATCGTATGGCGCAATTGCATCGCCGGATCGAGAGCGCGGCCAGTTTTTTGTCCGGCTATGTAGTATTCTGGCGTTTCGGGACCAATCGACGAAGAATCTGCCCACGCGCTTCTCTTTCGGCATTTCGGCCCCAGAGTAGAGGATGATTCGCATCGGCCCCGCCGGCTGGAAATACCGCGACTGGGAGGGCGTCGTGTATCCGAAGCCCAAGCCCCGCGGCTTTGACGAGCTGGCCTATCTTGCTGGCTATTTCGATGTCATCGAGATCAACACGTCGTATTACGGTGCGCCGCGGCCAGACGGCGCGCAAATGGCTTGAGAGCGTGGCGGCGAACCGTGCCTTCCAGTTTTCCGCCAAGCTGTTTCATGCCTTCACGCATGAACGCGCTCCGGCGCCAAACGACGAAAAGGAATTCAAGGATGGGATTGCGCCGCTCATGGAAGCCGGGCGCCTCGGCGCGTTGCTGACCCAGTTTCCCTGGTCGTTCAAATCCTCGCCCGATAACCGCGCCTATCTCGTGGCTCTGCAGCGGCGCTTTTCCGAGTATCCGCTTGTGGTGGAAGTCCGGCATGCAAGCTGGCTGGAAGGGGAGGGGCTTGATCTGTTCGCCGAGCTCGGTATTGGCATCTGCAATATCGACCAGCCGTTGTTTCACAGATCGGTCAAGCCGGCCGCGCATGTGACATCCGGGATCGGCTATGTCCGGCTGCATGGCCGCAATTATCAGCACTGGTTCTCAAAAACGGCCGATGTGCGCGAGAGATACGACCATCTTTATTCGCCGGACGAGCTCGATCCCTGGGTCACGCGGGCGAAGCAGATCGCCGAGGACACGCGCGACACCTATGTGGTGATGAACAACCATTATTTGGGCAAGGCTGTCGTGAACGCCATCGAGATCACTACCGTTCTCAAGGGCAAGCCAACGCCTGCGCCGCCCGACTTGATCGAGCACTATCCAGAACTGGAGGAATTCGCAGCGAGTGATGAGCAACGATGAAGCGCAAACTTCAGCTCTGCGAGAGCTTGGAATGCTTAGATCCCGATCCGCAGATAGGTGTGGAGATAGGCTTCCGCTTTGTGATGCACGGGAAGCTCGTGAATGCTTGCCGCCATTTTTCGTGCAGCCGCAGCCACCATCTTTTGCCTTGCTGATAATAGGCCTCGACATTCATGCCGACCACGGCCCAGATGCGCGCGAAGCTGTAGACCATAACGGCAGCAGGGCGCGGTCACGCAGGGCCGGCCAGGTCAGGCTTGACGGAGGCTTCGCCGGCACGCCAGACGGATCTCGTGCACAAATCAAGAATTTTGCACATAGCTCTGGGATTCACGCTGCAGTTGGACCAGCCCAAGCATTTGATAGACGCATTACTTCCGTAGGTAGCCGACAACACGGTCCCAATACGCTCCAAAGCTCGACCACCGCTTGGATGAATCTACCCGATTTGTACGAGCCTCCAAGATTTCGAGCGCTCTTTCAAGATTGTTCTGAGTCATCGCCCAGTCGAGCGGGACGCGCTCGCGGGTGTACTCCTTGAGGGCATCGCGGTAAGCCTCGACCGCCTCTTCCAGACGCGCTGTTCCGGACTCGCGCTCACCCAGTCTCAAGAGTGCATTGCCGAGATTGTTCTGAGTCATCGCCCAGTCGAGCGGGACGCGCTCGCGGGTACGCTCCTTGAGGGCATCGCGGCAAGCCTCGACCGCCTCTTCCAGACGCGCTGTTCCCGACGCGCGCTCACCCAGTCTCAAGAGTGCAGGGCCGAGATTGTTCTGAGTCGTGGCCCAGTCGAGCGGCACGCGCTCGCGGGTGTACTCGTTGAGGGCATCGCGGTAAGCCTCGACCGCCTCTTCCAGACGCGCTGTTCCCGACGCGCGCTCACCCAGTCTCAAGAGTGCATTGCCGAGATTGTTCTGAGTCGTGGCCCATTGGAGCGGCACGCGCTCGCGGGTGTACTCCTTGAGGGCATCACGGTAAGCCTCGACCGCCTCTTCCAGACGCGCTGTTCCGGACTCGCGCTCACCCAGCCTCCACAGTGCATTGCCGAGATTGTTCTGAGTCATCGCCCATTGGAGCGGGACGCACTCGCGGGTACGCTCCTTGAGGGCATCGCGGCAAGCCTCGACCGCCTCTTCCAGATGCGCTGTTCCGGACTCGCGCTCACCCAGCCTCCACAGTGCACTGCCGAGATTGTTCTGAGTCATCGCCCATTGGAGCGGCACGCGCTCGCGGGTGTACTCCTTGAGGGCGTCGCGGTAAGCCTCGACCGCCTCTTCCAGACGCGCTGTTCCGGACTCGCGCTCACCCAGCGTCGAGAGTGCATTGCCCAGACTGTTCTGAGTCGTCGCCCAGTCGAGCGGCACGCGCTCGCGGGACAGTTCTTGAACTAGCAACTTCCATGTTTCAATGGCTTCGTCGAGTGCGCGATTTATGCCTCGATCTTTACCGTACTCGTAAAGCGCATTTGCATACGCCCAGCGGTATTGCATGCGTACTTCCGAATGCGACGGTGGCGTAATCTCCACAGCCTCATTGAAATGCTCTATGGCAGACTCATAGTCCAACCGCAACCGGCTTAATTCACCGCGTTGTGCACGCGTTACAGCCGCATTCAGGCTTCGTTTTTCCAGGGCAGCCGCCAGACGTTCCCTTGCTTCGCGATCAATAGCCTCCGCCCGCTTTAGAAGTTCTTCCGCACGGTCATAGGAACTCGGACCCGCCTCGATTGCGGCCGCCGCTTCCAGTTTGAGCCCTTGCACCTCGGGATCGTCGGATTGCAGCGTTCGGACGCTTTCCAGCAAGTGCTGATACCGAAGCGCCAATTCCTGAAACTTCGCAGGAACCTGCTCGAGGGGCACCTGCGCCTCCTGCATCGTCTTGAGAAATCCAGCAATGGCCGATTCCGCGATGCCAAGCTTGACACTGAATCCACGAACTTCGGCAGCACCCTGCTGATATGCCGCTAATGTGAGTTTGCTGACCTCTGCCGCCGCCGCGCCGAAGACGATCTGACTCTTCTCGATTTGACCGAACCACACGCCGAACGTGGTGGCCGCATCGGTCTCCGGCGCTACGCTTTTTTTGGCGGATCCGTTTCCGAGCCCGCCGTCACGTCTTGAAAAGACAGCGTGCCGCCTTTCACCTTGTCGACCTTGACGCCCGTCGCACCCCTCCCGGCTAGCACATTCCCAAACGTCACGTTGGCCTGATCGAGCTCGCCGACATCGACGCCGATCGAGCGCGCAACGTCCGGGGCCTGCTTCTGAATGAGTTCCACCATGGTGCGCGCGAGCTTTACGAGTTCGGTATCCTGCGAGGCACCCTCGCGTTCGAGATCCTCTCCCACAACCTCCTGGCGCGCTTTGGAGGTCGGTTGTTTCTCTAACTGCTCGATGCCGACACCCGGATAGTGCCCCTTGATCCAGCCTTTCAAACCAGCGTAAGCGTCCTTAAGAGCCTGGGTGGCGATCTCTTTACCTCCCACTGCTGCGCCTGTGGAAAGAGCGCTTACAATCGCTGTTGTAATCGGTTCCACGCGTCCCTCCTTTTTCGGTTTATGCTGGACTTCAGAAGTGGATTGATCTTGTCTACAATGCCGATTTAGGCTTAGGACGGAAGTGTACCACTGCTCGGCCATGTTGTTGCTTGGCTGTTTAAGGGACTAAAACACGGCAGTACAGGGCGGGTTCCTTCCCCTGCTTTAGTTACATTAGAACGTTCATATCGCCAGAGAAATCCGCCGCAAGTTTGTGTTGCAATTTCCTACAGAAAGTGTATAGCTGATGTGTAGCAGGAAGGAGACGGCCATGCCTCACAAGCGGCCCGCACGGAACAAGTTTCCATCAATATCCGCGCCAAGACGTGGCAACGGGACCTGATCGATCAGGCTGCGGAACGGCAGGGGCGGACCCGCTCCGAATTCATGCTCGATGAGTCCTGCCGGGAAGCGGAGGATATGCTGCTGAGCCAGACGTTTTTTACCGTCGATGCGGACGCCTTCGCCAAGTTCCAGGCTTTGCTCGATCGGCCGCTGCCGCCGACCGATAAACTGCGCCGACTGCTCAAGACCAAAGCGCCCTGGGGAGAATGAGCCAGGGCGCCATCACCGCGCCGGAACGGATTACCGTCGAGCACAATATCGCGGCCTTTCAGCTCGTGCGACCAGGCATTTGGCAGGCAACCGTCCCTTTACAAAGGGATACGACGACAACTCCTATCACTGTCTCGAGTTTCAAATCTTCGGCTTCGGAGTGGCGCTATAAGCCTCCGAGCAGGCCGTCGGAGGCCGAGGAAGTAATTAGGACATTCAGAAATGTCGCCCGCCCTGTGGTTCGGTTCGTTATCCCTGTCGGTCAGTATCTTCAGCCTATTTTACGGTTTGCGCTACGGTCAGGACAGCTTCGTTTTTGTTTTTCGAATCACGATGTTGTTTGCACTGTCGGTGGCGTGCTTGTACCTCCCGTTCGTACTTACATTCAGCGAAAAGGGGCGGCTTTGGGCGATTATCGGGAATGGAGCTTTGATTGGGCCCGCATGTCTTGCACACATATCACGAGCTCGCCGCTCTACGAGGCGTGCGTTCCCAGCAGATGCGGCGACCGTCATGGGGATGCACATGACGGTCGCAAGCACGAAGGCAGCTCTGATCATCCGGACAGGACGACAGAGACTGATCAGGTTACGGCCGCATCACAGGAGCAGAGAGGCGGGCAAGAATTTCCGCCGCTCGCGGCGATTCGTTGGTATTTAGCGCGGCGGACTGTCGCAGATAATTTTCGGCCGCCGTTTTGTCTCCGAGAGCGAGCGCAATTTCACCCGCGTGCCGAATCAGTTTGGAATCGCGAATGCCGACCGACAAGGCCGACTCGATCTGCGTGCGCGCTTCCTGATCCTGTCCGTTTACATGCAGCGCCCAGGCGTAACAATCGAGCGTGAAGACATCGTGCCTCCAAGCGAACTCCCTTCTGGCGACTTCGAGGGCTTTTGCAGGCGCGTGCCCATAATCGGCGTAGTAGAAGACCAGTTCGCGATTGGAATTGTCTTTTCGATTCGTTTCCAGCAGCGATTTCTGTTCGAATTCGGCGAAGGCTTGCCTGGCCTCTTCGCTTCGTCCGGCGAATTGCAGGGCTTCGGCAAGATCAAATAGATTTTCCGCGTGAGGCGCAGCCCGATAGCGTTGCTGAAGTAGTTCCACCGCTTCGTCAAACCGTTTTTGCTGAATCCTGATTTTAGCGAGGTTGCCCAAGGCATAGTGATAGCCAGGGAAGAGAGTCAGGGCTTGCTGCAGATTGTTCTCGGCGGCTTTGGTGTTTCCCACCGCGAGCTCCAGATGAGCGATTTGCGTGAGAATCCAAGCCGCGTCCTCGACCTCGCCCGGCGCGGTGGACTGCAGCGCCATGTTCATCAGTTCCAGCGAGCCCTCGACATCGCCAAACAGCTCACGCAAATAAGCAGCGCGGGTCAAGGCAGGCAGATTTCCGGCGCGTAGATTGAGCATCATCTGCGCGGCGGTTTCGGCGTCTTTGTAGTTTCCCAACTCGATGCTGGCGTCGGTCAGAAAGCCGTAAGTCATGACATCATCCGGCATGCGCTTGTTCAGTATTTTTGCTTCTTCGAGGGCCGTGGGGAACTCATGCCTGCCGAGCAGCAGCCAGACATGAATTCGCGCGGCATCAAAATTGTCCGGTGAAATGGAAAAAGACTGTTTCAGCGCTTCTTCGGCCTGAGCGTAGTACTTCACATCGGAAGTCTCACGCGCGCGGCGGGAAAGGGCCAGCGCCAACGCATTGTAAGCCTCGAAATTGCTCGGCTTTTTCTCTATCATGCGTTTTGCCTGGGCGATGCTTCGTTCCGCCGGCGAGAGTTTTTCCTGGGGAGAAGAGTTCGTCGTTTGTGCGAGTGCTGCCAGTGCAGCGATCGGGATAAGCAGGAGAGCAGTAAGTCGTTTCATAAGCGTTCTCTTTTCGTGAACGGAGAGGCCGCCGTTGTGAGCAGCGGCCTCTCCTGTGGATTTACTGCACTGGGCAGACGTCGTTCGGCTGCCCGCTACAACCGCGCTGCCCCGCCCCTATATGGTGGCTATCGCGGCCATCGTGCGCTGGGAACACGTAAGGGAAGGTGCGTCGCAAAACCGCTGTTCTTGGTATTCACGCCATCGCCGATTGGCGCGCCGAACTTGGTGGGATTGACGAGGATTCCGGCAACGGCTCGCGAGGCGATGTCGACAACATCGTCAATAGGACGCCGCCCCTGCGGGAAACCGGCAAGGTCGCCTGCCAGGAAACCGAGACGTTTCTGGCTGCCGACGGGAGTAGGAGGAATACCGGTGTTCAGGCGCAGGAGATCAGCAATGGGACCTCGGTCGGCAGGTCCGCAGCCAGGACAAATGGGAGCCGTGTACTGAACCAGCGGAATCAAATCCGTGCGAGGTGCTGGAGGAACCGGTATGTGGAGGACCGAGGAGTAAACGTGCGCCAGCAACGGATCCAGAAAAAAGGCGGCGAACTGCGAGTCGTTCTCCGGATCAGAGACGCTGAACAGATTTTTCGAGCCCGTTCCGATGATTAACTCGTTAATCAGGGAGTTGCCTTCGCGGTTGACCTGGCGCCAGGCACCTTCGCTATTTAGCGTTCCATTCGTGCGGCGGATGGTGATCTGCTGGCGTTCGGTTTCTCCATACGTGCCGATGACTGCTTCCTTCTCGCCGGCGCTGTGAGTCTTTCCGTCGACGGTGAGCATCCAGATGGGCACTTCTAAAACAATAGAGTTCACGTTGAAGCCGGCGACAGCGTCAGGCGCGTAGTTATGAGTATCGTCGGAATCGACTGCCCGGCTAAGAATGCCGCCCACACCCATGCGGAAGTTGAACGAATCGAAAGCCGCGCCGAGATCGATGTAAAAGGGATCGCTGACGGTGCCGGCAAATACCCGAACGCCGTTTCCGAGTTCATAGATGCCTTCATGGAAGAGGTCAGTATAGTTGGGCATGGTACGTGGGCCCACGTTGGAGGGGACAGCGAAGAGCGTGCGGCCGCTGTTGAGATCGGTAGCAACGCCGTTCTTGATCATTGTTACCGTGTATGTCTGACGCAAACTCAGGCCTTTCGAACCGGGGCCGTCCAGCGAAGTGATGGGCGGGATTCCAGCGATGCCGCCGACAAAACCTGTAAATACACCCGGCAGCCGGGTCTCGGTGTTGAAGCGGAATTGGAAGCTGATATCCGTTTTGCCGTCGTGGTCGTTATCGACGTTCATGACGTAGCGGACATTGGGGTCGAAGGGGAAGTAATTGGGACCATTCGATGGTTCAAGAAACCCATCGACGTTGAGAATCATCGTCACGCGATCCGGGTGATCGTAGCTGACAAACGCGTACCAGTCAGTAACATCGGCGGCGTGGTCCAGTGCAGCGATGGGAGCTTCACGATGGCTTGAGGCCAAGATAGTGGCAGGAATCATCGCCAGCAGCGCCAGGGTGAAGGCAAATTTCGATTTCCTTTGCGGCATGCATTTCCTTTCTGCGAATTGAAGTTATAGACGCCCCCGCGAGAGTCGAGAGGCTGCCGCGCGGCGCCACGCTGCAGCGTTCACGATGGGTGCTTCTACCCATTCAATTACGCAGAAACTCGGTTTTCGGATTTATTCCTGGCGCGATTGTTGAAATTTTTGGAGAGTAGGCGGATCCGCTAAGGCGGGCGGATGTATCAAAAAGTGAACTTCATCGCGAACTGCAGGAGCGGGTCGTACGCATAGCTCGCCACTTGGCGCGATGTAAAGGTACTGCCTTTCGGGCTAGCGCGATCAGGCGTTCGCGTTTGCGGCATGAGGAACCGCAGCGGCTGCTTCTTCTGCATTCTGGCGGGCTTCGCGGTTTACGATTTCAATGTTGCCTTTGAAATATGCGCCGTCTTCAATAACGATGCCGGGCGTGCGGAGATCGCCAATCAGTTTTCCGCCTTTGCGCACTGTGATTTTGCGCGAGGCATCCACGTTTCCCTGGATGCTGCCTGAAACGTCCACTTCTCGCGCCGACACGTCCGCACGCACGCGGGCATCCGCGGTCAAGGTCAAATCGTAGCCGGGCAGATTCAGAGAGCCATCAATTTCGCCGGCGATGTACATATGCTCGCCGCTCTTGATCTGGCCCTTGATGACCATTCCTTTGCCAATGACAGCAACGCCCCGCAGATCCGGTGTGGCGGTGCGCCCAGTGCCCGCAAAAGGTGATTCCGATGCTGCGGTATCAAGCCGGCTCGCGGCCGGAACAGTCCTGGTTGAGTCTTCCTGTTGCTTGCTCCACATCGACGCTTTTTACAGATTACAGGATCGATCCCAGGCGACGCACGCCGATCAGTTTCGTACCTTGACTCCGTATAGCGAATGATGGGCAAGGATAAAGAGCGTGCGGCGGTCCGGGCCGCCGAAGATGATGTCAATCGGACGCTCCGGAACGTCAATCTGCGCAATCTGTTTGCCTGCGGCATCGTAGACAAAGATCTGTCCGTTCGTAACGTAAACGTTGCCGTGTTGATCGACAGCCACGCTTTCGCCTCCGCGCTGTACAAAAGGCTTCAGGTCTATAAGGGCGCCGTCTGGGCGCACGAAGGCCCGATAAGTGACGTCTTCAGAGGCGCTGCTGACGTAAACCGGCTGCCCAGGGACGGCGCCGATGAAACCGTAGGTGTCGAGATTATCGGAGAAGCGCCAGCCGCCAGCATCGCCGGCCCCTGCTGGAAAACGCGGCCTGCAGGCAGGAACACGGAGCCATCCGGCGACACGTATTCGCGCGGCTTCGGGGTGGAGACATCGGCAGCAAACATTTCGGCCAGGGTGGTGTAAGTAAGCGTCTTCAGGTCGAGCTGATCTTTGAATTCGCCGTTGTTCCAATAATTAACTGGCAGGATGGCCAGCGCGCCGGGATGCGGCTTACTTGGCTGCGGTGCAAGGACGGTGATTTGATCCGCAGACGATCCCGGACGGAAGGAATAGACAGTGCCCTCCGGCCCGGCAGAGGAGAGCACCAGCAGGTTGCCCGCTTTGTCGAAGGCGAGGTTCACGGGATCGAGCGGATTGTCGCGCTCAACGGTGAGTCCTTCGTTGGCGGACCAGCCGTAGATGCGCTGCTCATGGTGATCGACGAAATAGAGCTTGCCGGACGCGTCCATAGCCGCACCTGAGATGGAATAAAAACCGCCTTCGAGCTTCTGGACGCGCGAGCCGCGCTCGAGGACCGCAGACGAATCGACGGGAGTTGGTTTGACAGGCTCAGAGGGAATGTCAAGGACGGCAAACTCGCGCTCGCGCACCTCGAGATGGTGCGTGATGTCCTGGACGGCATTCTCGTACGGGAATTTGCTGACACGCAGGAAAGTGCCGCAGCCGTTTTCATCGCAGGTCGCATAGCCGCTTTCCGCATTGACGTGAACGTTCCTGAAGTGAATATTCGAGGAATTGTAGAGACGCACGGCGGCCGGAAAGGGAGCTCGCGAGCGAGTGACTCGATAGCCGTGGTAATTGGCGATGGTGATGTTTTTCGACCAGTCGAATTCGAGCGACAGAGCGTCAGGGCTCTCGCCGGCCTCTTCCTCAGTCTGGGGCGCGTTCAGATCCCAGTTCTCGACATGATCGAACTTGATCTCGTTGCGGACGTGATGTTCGTTCGATAACTCATAAACATGCCCGGGAGTCTTCGTATCGGAGACATAGAATCCCGCCTGGGCGAAGGTATCCGGCGTCCAGATATCGGCGAATGTGCCGCCCCCGCCGTGTGCGATCCAGAGGCTGGGATATTGGCTATCCCAGCGCTTGTGCGGATCGGGGTCGGCAGTGTGGTTGTTGTTGTAAGGGTTCGTACCGCTGCCATGACCGCCCAGGAAACGCACGTCATCTATGAGAGAAGCTTCACCGGCGGACCACAGCACTCCGACCGCACGCGCGTTGATGCCGCCGGTGAGGACACCGAATCCGCTGAGAATATTCGATCCGCCGCCAGGGGCAAAGATCATGGGGTGAGGAGCGCCAACACCCTGATATCCGGGGGTGTTGTCGGCAAGATCGAACTGCGTCAGGGTCGGATGAAGGCCGATAAGCACCGTCTCCGGTTTGAGTGTCAACGTGTCCCGAATAAGATAGTGACCGCTCGGAAAATAGAGCACACGGTGCGCGTCGATCGCCTTCTGAATAGCGGCGGTATCGTCTGTTGTGCCGTCCCCAGCGATGCCGAGAGTGTGAACGTTGACCCAGTCTTGCGATGGCGGGAGGGCCGGAATGGCAGGCGGAAGCGGTGCAGGCATGCTGGTCAGCGGCTTTGCGTTCCATAGCATTCCCATGGCGCCCATCACACCTTCGGCGGGGACGATCAGACCGTAATTGAAGTTGCCGACCTGATAAACGGAGCCCTTACCGGAGATCTTTTTCCCGCTTTCGCGAAAGAGGGCAAACACCGGCACCTCTTTGAGCACTGCATTCTCAACGCCGATCTCTGTCAGAGGGCTCTTCTCGTTGCTGATGGTGATGGCATGCCGGAGATGTTTTCGAAGCGGCTGTCTTTCACCCAGAGCTCGTCCGAATAATGTGGATCGATATCGATAGCGACAGGCACGTTGCGAAACGTATCGCGAATGAGTGTGAGCCCCGCTTCATGCTCGCGGATAGCCGCTTCACGCTGGCCGTCAAACACTGAATCGATGAGCGTGAACTGCCAGGCCGGCGACGTCTTCTCCGTCAGAATGCCGTAGCGGCCGCCGTAAAAGTGCAGATCTTCGGCCTCATTGCCGATCTGGGTGAGCGCGGCCAGCCCGGAGCCGGTGTGGAAGTCCATGTGAGTGAGATAGGCGTGTTGCGCTACATGGAAGCGAATGGCGATCGCGGCGGGGTTGCCATCGCCGATCTCGAAATCGATGTTGCTCATCGCCGAATAGAAGGTTCCCGAATTCGCGTCGGCGATGTTGTCATTGGGCGGCACGCTCCCTGGCGGCGGGAACGGAACACGGCCACCCATACGTGCCTGGTCGGCCGGGCTCGCGCCGGTGAACATTACCATCACGCCCATCCCGCTCTGGAAACCCGGCGTATTTGCGGAAAGCAGAAAGACGGGGCGGGTCGCGCCGTAGCCGAAGATGCGCACACCCGGCCACACATAAACCGTGCGCGTTAAGCGGTAGCGGCCTGACGGCACGAAGACAATTCCCTCGTGATGGTTGCCTTCCGCTTTGTCAATCGCGCTCTGAATCGCAGCGCTGTCGTCGTCGGCGCCATTGCCGTGCACCGCAAATTCGGGCGGTGCTAGATACACCGCTTTAGGATCATCGAGGCGCGCAGTGATTGCTGAAGCGGCCCGCGCGGCCGAACAAGCGCCAAGCAGGCAGACTGCAAGCAGCAGGTTCTTTTTCGTCGAGTTGTACATTGACAAAGTCGTGCTCTAGTTCCCGGTCGGGATAACCCCGGCATTCTCTACCATCAGGATGACTGTCCTCTCGGCGCGCGTGTGCGATGCATGATTCCCTTGGGCACTACGAATCCTTGCCGAGGCGCTAAGTCAATGAGATGATCTTCAAGGTCGATCAGCAAACGGCCTTCAACGACATAGAAGAACTCGTCCTCATGATCATGTTTGTGCCAGTGATACTCGCCTTTCACCACGCCGAGCCGGACGACGGAATCGTTTACTTTGCAGAGCGTCTGGTTATACCAGGGATATTCGCACGCATCCGCGAGCGCCTTTTCGTCGATGACTTCCAGCGGCTTGTGCAGAATGTTGAGACGAGTCTCGTAGGGGAAGGTTCGCTCGGTTGACATGGTGAGTTCTCCTTGAGACAAGAATACGAACTGACCAGCGGAGTTACGCAGGCGCATCGTAAGAGCACCGTCTGACTTTCTGCTCAAAGACTCTCGCCTTACAATCGAGACCATGCGCCGCGTCGCACTCCTTTTCTGGTTCGCCTCGATGATGTCCGCTCAAATCCAGTTTGATGCTGGCCGTAAGATCTGGCTCATCAGTACGCCGCACAGCTCTTACGCCATGGGCGTTGGGCCCAGCGGCGAGCTGCAGCATCTGTATTGGGGTGGTCCGCTGTGGCGTATGGAGGACCTGGCGCCGGCGCGACGAGCAGCGCGACATCTCCTCTTTTGACCCGCACCAGATGCTGGAAGGCGAGGAGTATCCGGGTTGGGGTGGCCCGCGGTATTACGAGCCTGCGCTGAAAATCACGCGCGCGGACGGTGACCGCGACCTGGTGCTGCACTACGTCGACCAGCACGTGAGCGGCAACGATCTCGACATCACTCTCAAAGACATTCGGGACGATATCGAAGTCACTCTGCACTATCGCGTGTACCCGGATACCGGAATTATCAGCCGCTCGTCCACAATTCGCAATGGCACGCAGCAAAAGATCACGGTGGAGAGTGCACAATCAGCCGCCTGGTACATGCCGCGCGGAGCGGGCTACAGACTTTCCTACCTGAGCGGCCGCTGGGCGGCCGAAACGCAGCTCAATCGGGAACCTATTCAGGAAGGCATGAAGGTTCTGGAGAGCCGGCTCGGTCACACCGGGCACAATTTGAACCCGTGGTTTGCGATTGATCCAGGCAATGCCGGAGAAGAGAGCGGCCGGGTCTGGTTTGGAGCTCTTGCCTGGAGTGGCAACTGGCGGATCACAATCGAGCAAACGCCGTATGAACAGGTGCGGGTCACCGGCGGGTTCAACACGTTCGATTTTTCGTACCCGCTCAAGCCGGGTGAGTCCCTCGACACTCCTGAGTTCTTTGCAGGTTATTCGGAACATGGATTCGGAGAAGCATCGCGCCTGCTGGACCGCCTGGAGCTCGCGCATATTGAGCCGAACGGCTTGAACGCGCGCGTCCGGCCGGTGCTCTACAACTCATGGGAAGCAACGGAGTTCAACGTCACTGAGGCGGGCCAGAAAGCACTCGCCGAGAAGGCCTCCAGACTAGGAGTGGAGCTGTTCGTAGTCGATGACGGCTGGTTCGGACAGCGAAACAACGATCATGCGGGCCTGGGCGACTGGGTGGTGAATCCGCAAAAATTTCCGCACGGGCTGAACAGCCTCATCTCGTACGTAAATGGACTCGGGATGGACTTCGGGCTGTGGGTGGAACCCGAGATGGTGAATCCGGACAGCGATCTTTACCGCGCGCATCCGGACTGGGTCATGAACTTTCCCGGCCGGCCGCGCAGCGAACTGCGCAATCAACTCGTGTTGAATTTAGCGCGCGATGACGTGCGCGACTACATCTTCAACGTGCTCGATAAACTCGCTAGCGAATATAAGATCCGCTACTTTAAGTGGGACATGAACCGCACGTTTTCTGAGCCGGGCTGGCCGGAGGTCGCGCCCGATGAGCAGAAGGAACTGTGGGTCAAATACGTTCGAAACCTGTACGACATACTCGCCAGACTGCGGGCGAAACATCCCAATCTGGAGATCGAATCATGCTCCGGAGGGGGCGGCCGCGTGGATCTCGGCATCCTTCGATATGTCGACGAATTCTGGGCATCCGACAATACCGAGGCGTTCGATCGTCTCCGCATCCAGGAAGGCTTCTCGCAGGCGTACGCACCGAAGCTGATGTCGGCATGGGTCACAGATGTGCCGAATATGAATGGGCGCAGCACGCCGCTGCAGTTCCGGTTCTTGGTTGCGATGCAGGGCGCATTGGGCATCGGGGCGAATCTGAACAAGTGGACGGAGGAGGATTCGCAACTTGCCACGCGAATGATCGCAACTCGATAAGCGAATCCGGCAAACCGTACAGTTCGGCAATTTATATCGTCTGCTCTCACCGCGAACGCACGACACGACAGCGAACGAGAACGTCTCGCAAGACGGGAAACAGGCTGTGCTGTTCGCCTTTCGCCACTCCCAGGAATACAACACGCTCCCACCCGTCATTTACCTGCGGGGTCTCGATCCGCAAGCGGTATACAAAGTCGAATCAATTGACGGCAAGTTACAGGACAAACGAACGGAGTTGAGCGGCGCTTATCTCATGCAGCACGGAATACAAGTCATTCTCAAAGGTGACTTCGACAGCACGGCGGTCATTTTTGAACGAGTGCAGTAGCGATGGACAGACTAATTCGCTCCCTTGCCGCCGCGGTCCTGGTTGCAGCTCTCAGCTCAGCGCAGGATTCGAACGCTCCGCATCTGCGGAAGCAAGGCACGGCAACACAGCTCGTCGTCGACGGCAAACCCTTTCTGATGCTGGCCGGCGAAATCCATAACTCGAGCTCTTCCAGCCTCGAATATATGAAGTCGATTTGGCCCCGTCTAGCGGCGATTCCGCTGAATACGGTATTGACTCCGCTTTCATGGGAGCTGATCGAACCGAGCGAGGGCAAGTACGATTTCACGCTGGTAGACGGCTTGCTCGAGCAAGCCAGGCAGAACAAGCTGCACATAGTATTTCTATGGCTGGCGAGCTGGAAGAACGGGATGTCGAGTTATCCACCGCTCTGGGTAAAGCAAGATACGCGCCGCTTCCCGCGGGTAGTGGAGAACGGCAATGAAATCGAGATTTTGAGCACGCTCGGGACAGCGACGAGAGATGCGGACGCGAAGACATTTGCCGCCCTGATGCACCACATTCGTGAAGTAGATAGCCGCGAGCACACGGTGCTGATGGTGCAGGTGGAAAACGAGGTCGGCGTACTGGGCGATACGCGCGACCACTCGGAAGCGGCGAACAAGGCCTTTGCATCCGCCGTACCGCACGAACTCACGGCGTATCTGCAGCAGCACCATGCATCTCTTTATCCGGAATTGCGCGAACTATGGGAAGAAAACGGCGGGAAGACTTCCGGCACGTGGGCGGAAGTGTTCGGCGATTCGCCGCGCGCGGATGAGATCTTCATGGCCTGGAACTACAGCCGGTACGTCAACCACGTTGCGGCGGCCGGCAAAGCCGAGTACCCCTTGCCTATGTACGTGAACACCTGGCTTGCATATCAGGATGCGACACCGGGCGATTACCCGAGCGGCGGACCACAGCCGCGCGTCATCGATATCTGGAAAGCAGCCGGTAGCGCCATCGATATCTATTCGCCCGATATCTATCAGGCGAATTTTGAAGAGTGGTGTACCCGCTACAATAGGGCTGGCAATCCGCTCTTTATACCGGAGACGACGGGCGGCACCGCGGGCGAGCAGAACGTGTTCTATGCCATCGGCCAGCGCGACGCAATGGGTTTCTCACCATTTGCCATCGATTCGGCAAGGGACCCGAAAAGCGATCTGGGAACCAGCTATGAAGTTCTGGCGCAACTTGCGCCGCTGATTCTGGAGCATCAAGGCAGGCATGAGATGGCCGGCTTTCTACTGGATCCACAGAAGCAATCCACGTCGTTCGTGATGAACGGGTATCAGGTGACCGTCAGCCTGGATGACATCTTTGGGCATCGCGCAGAGAAAGCCTACGGACTTGTCATCGCGACCGGCGCGAACGAGTTTATTGGAGCAGGCAACGGCTTTCGAGTCGCATTCAGTCCGAGATCACCTGGTGGCGCGCCACATGCTGGCATCGGCTACGTGGAAGAGGGAGCATTTCAAGACGGAAACTGGGTTGCCGGACGAAGGCTGAACGGCGATGAGAACGACCAGGGTCGCTACTGGCGCTTCTCGCCGCAGGGCGTCCATATCGAAAAGGTACGCGTTTATCGTTTCGAATAGGAGCGCAGGGATTACGAAGCTGCAGGCGCCTGCAGCTTGCGTTTTTCGAGCAGTTCGCGAATGATGCGGCCAAGATCCATGAATGCGTCGAGGTCGGACGGCTTTCGGAAATAGTGCGCCGCACCAAGCTGCGCGGCCATTTGCCGATCTTTCGGCGCATCCGAAGAGGTCATGATGATCATCAGCGCTTCAGCGCAGGCGGGATGATCCCGGAACATCTGTACAACTTCATAACCGCTCGCCTTGGGCAGATTCAGATCAATGAGCATGACGTCAGGACGGGGCATATCCGGCGACTTGTCGATTTGCTGCAGATAGAGAGGCGCTTTGTCAGCATCCTCCACCGTATGCAGCACATAGTTGAACCCATGCTGCTGCAGGGCTTCGTTGACCAGCAGCCGATCTCCCGGATTGTCCTCGGCGAGGACAACCTGGAGTGGACGTGTTCCGTCAGATTCCTTCATAGCCTTGCGCTATGCGCGCTATGCGCTTCCCGCACGGAGCGCTTGCGCTTTGGCACGCCGGAGTTCCTCTACACCATCTCCCAATGGCAGGAACTCCATTGCAACGATGCGGTCATACTTTAATTCCGCAAGCGTTTTGTAGATGTTGTCGTAGTTGATTTCGCCCGTGCCGGGTATGTGGCGACCGGGAACATCGGCGATATGCACCAAGCCGGTATAATCGATGTTCTTTCGAAGCTTCTCGATCAGATTGCCCTCCGCAATCTGTTCGTGAAAGAAGTCGTAAAGGAGTTTTACCTGCGGGTGGTTGACCGCACGGATGATCTCAAAGCCCTCGGCAACCGAAGTCAGATAGTAGTGAGGATTTTCCTCGGGATCAATGTTCTCGAGCAGTAGCCGAACCGGACGTCCATTGATCTGCTTGCCTTCGACGATAGCCGCCGCGCG
This sequence comes from uncultured Acidobacteriaceae bacterium, assembly GCA_963846185.1. Classification (GTDB taxonomy): domain Bacteria; phylum Acidobacteriota; class Terriglobia; order Bryobacterales; family Bryobacteraceae; genus Bog-105. Next base: position 37,941 of record CAWJVA010000012.1, read on the forward strand.
TTTCAATCCTTCGATACAGCTTTGATGTTGAGTTTCGCGTGGCATGCCGGGCACGACGTTCCCGGACATGACGATAACGGCCGGGCAATCGAGCCGCTCCATGATCGGCAACTCGTTCTTGACATCGGCGAGCAACGCTTCGCGATCGTTCGGATTGCCCACCGCATGGCGCAGGCCGGCTGTGGTATCGAAATTGATCCCAAGCTCTTTCTTCTTAGCCAGAACACGATCAAATTCAGCACTGGACCATTTTCGATACTCGCCGACCAACTCCGCATTCTTATAGCCTGCCTGCGAGATTTTGTCGAGTTTCTGGTCGAAGGGGAGATCTTTGAAGATGGCCCACATCATGACGGAGATGTCGTAAGGCGCGGCCATCCCTCCGTTATTTTGTGTGCCTTGCGCCCGATCTGCAATGACGCTCGCAGCCGCCGCGCCCATCGCCATGCCGGTAAGTCTTTTCGAAAAACGTCGTCTATTCATAGGATCAGACCGCTTTCTCAATTCGAAGCATAGCGCGGACTGGGTAACGCAAATGCAATATACGTTGAGCCCGTCTGAGCCTTTGACTTCCCCCCGCCACAGGCGATGACGATGTATTCCTTTCCATTTGCCTGGTACACGGCCGGTGTGGCATTTCCGGCAAAGGGCAATGTGGTTTCCCAGAGCAGATCGCCGGTGGTTTTGTCGAAGATGTGCAGCTTCTTATCGAAGCTGGTGGCCGCGATGATGAATAGCCCACTAGCGGTAACCACACCTCCACCGTAGTTCTCGCTTCCCGTGTTGCGCAAACCTTGGGCGGCGAGTTCCGGGTATTCTCCAAACGGCTTCTTCCAGACGAATTCGCCGCTGTTCAAGTTAATGGCATTGAGCGTTCCCCAAGGCGGCTGAATCGCCGGATAGCCGTCGGGATCGAGAAAGCGATTGTAACCACCGAATCGATATTTCAGATCGAGCGGTGTAGTCGCGTTCGCTGCCGCATTCACGGTCAGGTTCTCGCCATATTCGAGATAGCGAACGATCGCATTTAGCTCCTGGCCGGCGAGCCGGGCAAATGACGGCATGCGTCCATTTCCCTGCCTCACGACTTCCTTTACCTCCTCCTCATTCAGATGCTCGGAAATATGTTCAAGAGAGGGAAATTCAGGCGGCGAACCCTTCATGTCCGCACGATGGCACGTCGCGCAATTTTTCAGGTATAAATCTCTGCCTGTGGCGGGCTCACCGTTAGAAGGCTCGTTCTGTACGAGCTGCAGGATCCATGCCATCTCGTTCGAGTTCACATACAGAATGCCCGTTTCAGGATCGAACGCCGGACCACCCCATTCGCCGCCGCCATCCATTCCGGAAAACAGAATGGTGCCGATGAGGCTTGGCGGAGCGAACTCGCCTTGGCTGCGAACGGTCTGAAATTGCTTCAGCACAGCCTCGTGCGCCTCAGGCGTGCGGGTGGTCAGCATGTCCGCGGTGAGCACCTGACGCGCAAACGGCTCAGGCGCAGCCGGGAGCGGCTGCATGTACGAAGCTCTTTCTCCATCTATGTCGCTGGCCGGATAGCGGCGGTATTCGATGGGATAAAGCGGCTCGCCGGTCGCACGATCGAAAACGTAGACGTAGCCGGACTTGGTGATCTGCGCGGCCGCATCAATATCGCGTCCGTCGCGGTGAATCGTGATCAGGGCAGGCGGGGCCGGAAGATCGCGGTCCCAGAGATCGTGGCGGACTGTCTGGAAATGCCAAATACGCGCACCCGTCTCGGCGTTGAGCGCGAGCAGGCAATTGGCGAACAGGTTATCCCCGAGGCGATTGGCGCCGTAGAAATCGAAGGATGCGGAGCCAAGCGGCGCGAATACAATACCGCGCTTTGCATCCAGACTGAAGCCCGACCAGGCGTTCACACCGCCGATATACTGCCAGGCGTCCTTAGGCCAAGTCTCATATCCAAACTCTCCCGGATGAGGAATCGTGTGAAAGGACCAGCGAAGTTTTCCAGTCCGTGCATCATAGGCGCGAACGTCACCGGGCGAAGCAGGCAGTGTTTCAGCTACGATGCTGCCCGTGATTAGAACGTCCTTGTAGACCAGCGGCGGGCTGGTGTTCGAGACGAACTGCTGTGCGGGATCACGGCCCAGATCGCAGCGCAGGTCGAGGCGGCCGTTCTGGCCGAAGGCACTGACCGGCTTACCTGTCGCGGCATCCAACGCGTACAGATATTGCCGGGCAACCATAAAGATCCGTTTGTTCCGGCCGTCCTCATCGGCCCAGTAGGTTACACCGCGATTCCGCATTTTCGTGAAAACACGGCGGCCTTCATTTGGGTCGAAGCTCCACTTCAGTTTGCCGGTCGCAGCATCCAGCGCAATGACGCGCAGCTTGGGCGTCGTGGCGAATAACACGCCGCCCACGACGATGGGATTGCATTCCATTTCGGAGCCTTGAAATGCGTCTCCTGCATCGTAGGTCCATGCCACCTGAAGCTGGCGAACGTTATCCTTGTTGATCTGGCTGAGCGTCGAGTAATGCGTGTTCTGAGGACCGCCTCCGTAGCCAGGCCATCCGCTGCTTTCACTCGACTTTGACTCAGGTTGAAAGGCCGTCAGCGCGAACCAGGCGCCAGCAAGGAGCACGGCAATCAGCACTTTTTTCATCACCGTGCGGGCATTATACTGGTTCTCCCAAGGCGCAGAATGGTAGAACAGAAGACACACACAGCAAAGGGGTGCGGTATTCGTTCAGACGTTCTGCCTTACGCGTTGACGGGCAGCCCGCGGCAAATCGCGCAGGCAATCTCCTGGAATCGGCGTGAGTTTCTGCGTAGGATTACAGGCGCGACTGCCGGGACGGCGCTTTTCAGCATGCTGCCGCATCGCGCGCTGGCGCTGCCGCGCACCAAGAAGGCGGTGGTAGTTACGTTCGGCGGTGGCGCGCGCGATGAGGAGACGTTCATGCCGGATGGACAGGAGAACATCCCGCATCTTCTAAACGAGCTGATCCCGCAATCCACGTTCTACACGCAGGTAGTCAACCGCGGCATTCTAGGGCACTACGTCGCCACTGCAAGCCTCGCAACCGGCGTCTACGAGACATTCAATAATTTCGCGGCGGTCGCGCCGGACAACCCGACCGTCTTCGAATATTTCCGCAAAGACCTAAACCGGCCGGCAACGGACGCATGGGTAGTCGCGCCAAGCAACGGATTCAACAGAATCGGCGAAAGCGGTCACAAGGCGTACGGCCATGGATTGGGAGCGGGAGTGATTCTGCCAAAACGGCTGCTTTCGGCGGCATTATCGGCGAGCGGTGAGGGCCAGTACGAACATTTGCTGCGCGACAACTATGAGACGCCGCTTTACACCCCGCAAGTAGCCGGCGACGAAGTACAACTGCACGAAATGGCGGAGATCCTGAAGTTGTCCGTCAGTGATTTCACCGCGCATGCGCGCAATCTGGCGAGTCCGGATGAGCTATCGGTCTATATCGCGCGGCAGTTGATGCGCGAACTCGCGCCCAGCCTGCTTTGGATTACGCTACACGATATCGACATCGCTCATTCGGGCGCGTACTCGCTTTATCTCGAGGGGATCAAGCGTTCCGACAGGCTATGTGGCGAGATCTGGAAGACGATTCAAAGCGAGCCCGAATACGCGAATAAGACGACGATGTTCATTCTTCCGGATTTTGGGCGAGATTCAGATGCGGATCCGGGCGGGAACGGATTCCAGCATCATCGCACGGGCGATCCGCTCTCACGCACGACGTGGATGATGGTGCTCGGGCCGGGCATCAAACAGAATGTAGTGGTTGACCGGCCGATCGAATCTACCGACCTGGTACCGACGCTGGGCCGGGTTCTCGGCTTCAGTCCGGAATTGGCGCAGGGCAAGCCGGTGGCGGAGGTCAGTTAGGCAGAGATCAATTTCGATCCGTCGCTTACGCTCTGGGCTCAGTTTCGGTTTGAATGGCGATGATTCACGCTGGCTGTAAGTCGACCTTCTTGCCGGCCAGTGACAAATTCTCTCGGACGAACGTCTCATCCCAGAGGTTCGAATTCACCGCCGAGATGTGGGGGTTTTGAAGAACCCAGAGATAAGCCTTTAGCGGCGGTTTCATATCTCCCGGGACGATCTTGTTCACTTTATCGATCCGCCACTCCGGTAAGGGCTGCAGTTCCTTGTGGTGGGTGGCGACTGCATGCGCGGTTTTCATCGCGATCATGCCGACATTTCGCGCCGATGCGTCCAGGATTGCCTGGTCAACGTAGCCGCCATTGATCACGTTGTAAGCCATTTGGACCGCGTCATAATGCCCCAATTCAGTTGCTTTGCGGAGGACCGCCGCGGGGTCGTTGTGAGATGTAACCCCGAGAAAGCGGATCTTGCCCTGCTTCTTCAGCTCTTGAAACGTCTCGTAGATGTGGGGATTGTCGAGCTCATTCGCGACATTCGCTCCGTGCGGACACATCAGCAGATCAAAGTGGTCCGTCCCTACACGCTTCAGACTTCCCTCGAGCGAATCCGTGATGCACTTGCGAAACTGCTGGCTGCCTTCGACCAGGTGGGCGTAATCCGGCATCATCGCGCTGCTCAGATAAGCACCGGCGAACTGTTCGTGCTGGCCGGGGAAGTACGTCAGGTAATATCCCGGCTTCTCTGCCAGGTTCGTGCGGCGGATCTCCGCTACACGCTGCATAATTGCATTCTGCTTATCGGCGGGCAGCCCGTTAAAGATCTCTTTATAGAGGTGATTTCGAAGGTTGCCAAAAGCGCTGACCTTGGTTTGCAGAAATACATCGTTGCGCTTACCGGATTGCGCAAGAAACTTGCCGTAGGCGATCTCGCAGTCACCGTTCCCGTAGGCAGGCGCCATGTCGAGGTAGTTCAGACCCATCTCGAGCGCCAAAGCAAGGTGCTGGTAATTGCTGGAGCTGATCGGGTCGCCGCCGCAGACCACTTCGGAAATCATCAAATTGGTGCGGCCCAGCCGGCGGTACGCCATACCAGGCTGCTTGTTCCGCCACTCGAGGTTGGGTGCGGCTTGATCCTGGATGGGTGCCACCGAGGACTGCGCCCAAAGCGCAGGACTGACCGCAATACCTGCCGCCGTTTGCACCGTCTTCTGGAGAAAATCACGCCGAGAACTGTGATCGGACATCGAAACACCTCCTGTCCCGGATTCCGTCATGGTAGCAGGCGATTACCGTCTCAAGCCCTGCAATTTGAGCCAATCCGAAAGCCGATCAGGCCAGGTCTTGAGGACCGGATCGTCCTGCGCGAGCCCGACACCATGGCGTCCGTGCAGATAAATGTGCATTTCAGCAGGAACACCGGCCTGCCGCAGCGCGAGATAGAACTGAACGCTGTTCTGTACGGGAACAACCGTGTCATCGCTGGTATGAAAGAGGAACGCCGGCGGCGTTTGTGGTGTGACCTGAAGCTCGTTCGATAAGAGCCGCACCAGCTGTGGATCGGGTTTTTCGCCGAGCAGCGCATGCAGCGATCCCAGATGCGCATATGGTTCGAGAAACGTGATCACAGGATATGCCAGGATCATGAAATCAGGCCGGGAACTCTGCTTATCTATCGCATCCGAACCATTGGGATCGCCCTTATCGAAGTGGGTTCCGGCAGTGGAGGCGAGATGACCTCCGGCCGAAAATCCCCAGACGCCGATGCGATTCGGGCTAATGCCGAATTCCTGTGCGTGGGCGCGTACGTAACGAATCGCGCGCTGCACATCCCAAAGTTCGACAGGATAGTGATACTCGGGGCCCAGTCGATACTTCAGAACGAAGGCAGAAATGCCCAAATGGTTCAGCCATTCGGCGATCTGCTTACCTTCGTGATCCATCGCGAGATTAACGTAGCCACCGCCCGGGCAGACTACAACACCGGTCGGGACCTTGTCAGCGCCGGAAGCTGGATAGAGTGCCAGCGTTGGCTTATCTCTATCAGCATCGCCCTTCGCCCCCGGAGCGCCGTTTGGCCATAGCAGGATGGTTTGCGCGTCTATCGCAAGGGCAATCAGCGCAGCGAAAAGCCAGGTTTGCAACAGACGCACTTAGATACCGAGTTCTTTTTTCGTTGCCGCAAACTGGTCAGCCGCGAATTCAAGTTCTTCGTTTGTGTGTGCGGCCGATACCTGCACGCGGATTCTCGCTTTGCCCTGCGGCACCACAGGATAAGAGAATCCGATTACGTAAACCCCGCGCTTCAATAGCGAATCGGCCACGCGAGTAGCCAATGCCGCGTCGCCCAACATCACCGGGACGATCGGATGTTCGCCGGGCAGAATGGTGAAGCCCTGCGCGCCGATTCGCTCGCGAAACAACTTGGTATTCGCGAAGAGTTTCTCGCGCAATGCCGAGGTTTCGGTCAGCAGATTCAAGCACTTTGATGGAAGCCGCAACAATAGCGGGAGCAACCGAGTTGGAGAACAGGTAAGGACGCGAGCGCTGGCGAAGCAGATCGACGATTTCCTTGCGGCCACTCGTGTAACCACCGCTGGCTCCGCCCAGGGCTTTGCCAAGCGTTCCGGTAATGATATCGATGCGGCCCATGACGTTGTGGTGCTCGTGCGTTCCACGGCCGTGCCTGCCCATAAAGCCGACTGCATGCGAGTCATCGACCATCACCATCGCGTTGTACTTCTCGGCGAGATCGCAGATGGCCGGCAAGTTGGCGACATAACCATCCATGGAGAACACGCCATCCGTTGCGATCAGCCGGTTGCGCGCGCCGCTTGCCTCTTTTAGTTTCGCTTCGAGATCGGCCATATCGCTGTTTTTGTATCGGAACCGCGCGGCCTTCGAAAGCCGGATGCCGTCGATGATGCTGGCGTGGTTCAACTCATCGGAGATGATGGCGTCCTCCTGCTCCATCAGGGTCTCGAACAACCCGCCATTGGCATCGAAGCAGGAGCTGTAGAGGATGGTGTCCTCGGTGCCGAGGAACTCGCTCAACTTCGCCTCGAGCTTCTTGTGGATGGTCTGCGTGCCGCAGATGAAGCGTACACTAGCTAAGCCATAGCCCCATTCATCGAGCGCACGGCGCGCCGCTTCCACAACTGCGGGATGATTTGCGAGACCAAGATAGTTGTTGGCGCATAAATTGAGAACGGTACCGCCTTCGCGGACGCGGATCTCCGCCTGCTGTGGCCCGTTGATCAGGCGTTCGCGTTTGAACAGCCCGGCTTTCTCGATGTCATTGATCTTTTGCGCCAGAAATGGCTCGACAGTTGTGAACATATGTCTCTTCTTCTCAGCAGTCTTTGACGTTAACAGCCAGTCCGGCAAGCGCCGTCTCTTTATAGCGCGATTGCATATCGAGACCTGTCTGATACATGGTCCGGATCACCTGATCGAGTGAAACTTTGTATTCGCGTTCCTGCATTGCCATGCGGCAGGCATTGATGGCCTTCACCGCGCCAATGGCGTTTCGCTCAATGCACGGGATCTGCACCAGGCCGCCAATCGGGTCACACGTCATACCTAAGTGGTGCTCCATGCCAATCTCGGCGGCATGCTCGACCTCAAAGTTCGTGCCGCCGCGCGCACCGGTGAGCCCGGCCGCAGCCATCGAACACGCCACCCCAACTTCACCCTGGCAGCCAACCTCCGCTCCCGAAATGGACGCGTTCTCTTTATAGAGGATTCCAATGGCTCCGGCGGTCAGCAGGTAATGCAGTAGTCCTTCGTCGGATGCTTCCGGAAGAAACTGCCGATAATAACGCCCGACTGCCGGAACCAGACCAGCCGCGCCGTTCGTGGGCGCGGTTACAACGCGGCCACCCGCAGCGTTCTCTTCGTTCACCGCCATGGCAAAGACGTTTACCCAATCCATGGCGCGCAACGGATCAACGCCCGCATCGCTGCGAATGCGCGCGAACAGGTGTGGAGCACGGCGCCGCACATTCAGTCCGCCGGGCAGGATGCCCTCGGTACGCAGGCCCCGCTCGATGCACGCATCCATTACGGACCAGATATGAAAGATGCGCTCGCGTACTTCGGCCTCGCTTCGCAGCGCGCTTTCGTTTTCGAGCATGAGCTGCCAGATTGGGATGTGCTTTGACTCCGCCTGATCGAGAAGCTCTGCACCGCTCGAGAACGGATACGGAACAGGAAGTGAACCGGTCTTATCCGGGGCGGGCTCGCCTTCTTTCACAATGAATCCGCCACCGATCGAGTAGTAAACGTCCGACGAGATCGTCGCCCCGTCCCTATCGAAGGCAGAGAAACGCATACCGTTCGGATGCCCGGGCAGGATTTGAGTCGCATGGAAGAGCAGATCGGACTTCGGGATTGAACGCGATGGAATGAGTGCCGAGTAAAAGCATTCGCGTTTCGGCCCGAATGCGGGAGACAATCGAATCGATCTGAGCAGGATCGACATGCTCCGGAGTTTCGCCGCTGAGCCCGAGCAGAATCGCACGATCCGTGCCGTGTCCAATGCCGGTCAGTGCGAGAGATCCGTAGAGCTCCGCACACACCCGAGCGACTCGTTCGAGCGCGCCCTGCTGCTTCACTTCAGTCATGAAGCGGAGAGCGGCACGCATCGGCCCGACCGTATGCGAACTCGAAGGGCCGATGCCGATCTTGAACAGATCAAAGATGCTGGTCTTCATTTGCCAGCACCTCGCTCGATTCGCCTTCGGCTAGGAGACATCCGTCCAGTCAAGAATTACCTTCCCCGAGTTGCCGGAGCGCATCACTTCGAAGCCCTGCTCGAAATCGCGATACGAGAAACGATGCGTAATCACCGGCGTGATATCGAGACCGGACTGCAACATGACGGTCATCTGGTACCACGTCTCATACATCTCTCGGCCGTAGATGCCTTTGATCGTGAGCATGTTGAAGATTACGTCGCGCCAGTTGATCGCCATTTCGTGTGCCGGGATGCCGAGCATTGCGATTCGCGCTCCGTGACTCATATTGGCAATCATTTCGCGGAAAGCCGCGGGACTGCCTGACATCTCGAGTCCCACGTCAAAGCCCTCCTGCATGCCCAGTTGCTTCTGAACCTCGCGAACCGGTGTCTGCCTTGGATCGATAGCCATCGTAGCGCCCATTTTGCGCGCCAGTTCCAGGCGGTACGGGTTCAGATCCGTTACGACTACAAACCTAGCACCGGCGTGACGAACGACCGGAATCGCCATCAGACCGATGGGACCGGCGCCTGTGATCAGAACGTCCTCGCCCAAAACCGGAAACGAAAGAGCAGTATGCACGGCGTTTCCGAACGGGTCGAAGATAGCTGCCACTTCGCGGTTAATGTTGGGCTCGTGCCGCCAGATGTTGCTCATCGGGAGCGCGAGATATTCGGCGAATGCTCCCGGCCGGTTCACTCCGATGCCTTTGGTGTGAGCACAGAGATGCCGTCGTCCGGCGAGGCAGTTGCGACAGCGGCCACAGACCACATGACCCTCTCCGCTGACAACTTCGCCAGGATGAAAGTCACTGACATTTGAGCCGACTTCAACGATTTCACCGACGAACTCGTGGCCAATCGCCATCGGGACGGGAATGGTCGCTTGTGCCCATGCATCCCACTCGTAGATGTGCAGGTCTGTTCCACAAATGCCGGTGTGTGACACGCGAATCAGAACGTCATTGATTCCAATTGTGGGTTCGGGGATGTCTTGCAGCCAGAGGCCCGGGGTGCGACAGCTCTTGACCAGCGCTTTCACGCTTGCCGTCTTTCTCTAGTTCTGCTCATGGATGCTGTCCATTCGTATGTTAATCCGGGGCATTTAAACGTAGGGGAAAACAAGCCATAGGGTACATATAGAGTTGTATCGAGCAGAGCAAGGCTACGCTGCGCATACGAAATCTTCCGGGTAAGGGGCCACACGCACATGAAAGCCATCACGATCATTCCAGGGACACCCAATTCCGCCGCTATCAAAGATGTCCCTGAACCTGAAGTAAGTGAAGGGAGCGTGTTGGTTCGGGCGCTCGAGCTTGGTATTTGCGGAACCGATTTCGAGTTGATTTCCGCCGAATACGGCTGGCCGCCGAAGGGCCGCAACTATCTTGTGCTGGGTCACGAATCGCTGGGCGTTGTAGAGGACGCACCTGCGGGAAGCCCGTTTAAGAAAGGTGATTTGGTCGTTGGAATTGTGCGGCATCCGGATCCGGTTCCATGCCTGGCGTGCGCGGTTGGCGAATGGGACATGTGCCGCAACGGCGAATACACCGAACGAGGTATAAAAGAGCGGAACGGCTTCGGTTCGGAGCGCTGGCGAACAGAACCGGATTTCGCCGTCAAGCTTGACCCGAGCCTACGCGATGTAGGCGTCCTGATGGAGCCTACGACCATTCTCGCGAAAGCGTGGGACCACATCACGAGGATCGGCGAACGGGCGAAGTGGCAACCGAAGAACGTGCTTGTCACCGGAGCCGGGCCGATCGGGCTGATCGCTGCGCTCATGGGCAAACAGCGGGGACTCGATGTGCACGTGCTTGATGTCGTCAAGGAAGGCCTGAAGCCTGAGCTGGTCAAGAGTCTGGGCGGGACGTATCACACCGACTCCATCGAGAAGATCGGCTTCCGCCCGGACATCATTATTGAGTGCACAGGAGTTGCACAGGTGATTGCGGGCGCGATGGCGAAGCTCGGTAACGACGGGATTCTGTGCCTCGCCGGCGTTTCATCACACAACCAGCAGGAAACGCTCGATCTGGGAACGATTAACAGGATGATGGTTCTCGAAAACAGCGTCATCTTCGGGACCGTTAACGCGAACCGGCATCACTATGAATTGGCCGAAGAGGCCCTGCTCAAATCGGATCGCGGCTGGCTTTCGCGTCTGATCTCGCGCCGGGTGCCGATCGACAATTTCCATGAGGCGCTGGACCGGAGGCCAGATGACATCAAGGTCGTCATTGAATTCGCTTCCAGATAACATTGCGGCCGCGAACACGGTACGATGACTCTGCTGATCGAAGATTACGCGCTGATCGGCAACAATGCCACGGCAGCGCTCGTGGGCCGCAACGGCTCGATTGACTGGCTGAGCTTCCCCCGGTTTGATTCGGGGGCCTGTTTCGCTGCGCTGCTGGGTACGAAAGCGAACGGACACTGGTCCATTGCGCCCCAAGCCGAGCACCCCAAAGTCACACGCCGCTACCGGCACGGCACGCTGGTTCTTGAAACAGAGTTCGAGACCTCCGAAGGCAGCTGCGTGCTGATCGATTGCATGGACAGGCATCAAGAAAACCAGCGCGTGCTACGCCTTATGCGAGGCCTCCACGGGCGCGTGCCAGTCGAGATGGAGCTTTCGATCCGGTTTGATTACGGTGCAGTGACACCCTGGGTCACGCGACTTGATGACGGCCGTGTGCAGGCGATTGCCGGGGCTGATCGCTTGACACTCGCGACTCCTGTCGAAGTGAAGGGCGAGGACCTGATGACCCGCTCGTGGTTCGAAATTGCGGAGGGCCAGGAGATTCCGTTTGTGCTCACCTGGTCGAATTCATTCAAGGCTGAACCCGCGAATGTGAATGCCGCCGAGAGCATTGAAAACGTAACTCACGCCTGGCAGAAGTGGTCGGGCAGGCATACTCCGCAGGGCGAGTACGCGGAAGCGGTGCTGCGCTCGATCATCACTTTGCGAGCGCTGGCGCATCATCAAACCGGCGGAATCATCGCGGCGCCAACTACCTCGTTGCCGGAAGGGATAGGCGGCGTTCGCAATTGGGATTACCGGTATTGCTGGCTGCGAGATTCCACCTTCACCTTATATGCACTGGTGGGCGCGGGATTCACACAGGAGGCGCGTGAGTGGCGCGATTGGCTCGTGCGTGCGGTGGCCGGCAACCCGGATCAGATTCAAATCATGTACGGCGTGGCGGGCGAGCGCCGGTTAACCGAATTTGAGCTGGACCATCTGCAGGGCTACGAGGGCTCAAAGCCTGTGCGGGTAGGGAACGCAGCTTCCGAGCAGCTTCAACTGGATGTCTACGGCGAGGTACTCGACTCGCTGTATCAGGCGCGCTGCAAAGGGCTCGGAGAATCAGACGTCGCATGGGATGTGCAACGCGCGCTTGTTTCGCATCTCGAGAAGATCTGGCCGGAGCCGGACGATGGCATCTGGGAGGTGCGCGGCGGACGTCGCCACTTCGTTTTCTCGAAAGTCATGGCCTGGGTGGCGTTTGACCGTGCTGTACGCAGTATCGAGAGCTTCGGCGAGAAAGGACCCATCGAGCGATGGCGCAAGGTGAGAGCTGAAATTCACGAAGAGGTCTGCCGCCTGGGCTACAGCCTCGAAAAGCAATCCTTCGTGCAATTTTTCGGCAGCAAGGATCTGGACGCAAGCGTATTGATGATGCCGCTTGGTTGGCTTCTTACCGCCTGAGGACCCGCGCATGAAGAATACAGTGGCGGCAATTGAGAAAGAACTGCTGCGCGATGGGCTTGTCGCTCGCTACAATCCCACCAGTTCGGTGGATGGGCTTTCGGGAAGTGAAGGAGCTTTTCTCGCCTGCAGTTTCTGGCTAGTGGACAATTACCACATGCAGGGCCGCCATGAAGAAGCGCGTGAGCTATTTGAACGGCTGCTGGCGCTTCGCAATGATGTAGGTCTACTCTCAGAAGAGTACGATCCCAAAGAGAAGCGCATGCTGGGGAATTTTCCACAAGCCTTTTCCCACCTCGCGCTGGTGAATACCGCCCACAACTTGACTGCTCCGGCCGACCACAAGCCCGCCAAACAGCGCAGCCGGCGCTGATTGCACACAGCGGTACACGATTTTTTGTTGCTGAACAAGAAAATTTTCGCTCTGAACCGAAAAACACGCCTGCTGACCTGTTTTATAGGCACTAGCATGCGAGACAGCGGGCCACAAGAGGGTTTAACCCAACCCCAAGTGCAACTCCCCACAAAGTCCTCTTGTGGCCGTCGCTGGTTTTTGCCGCTAAAGCCAAACGCGCGTTTCTTTGTACTCTGAGTTGACAGGATGGATACGGCCAGAAGCCTGGAACTCCCTCAATCAGCGGCTTGGGAGCCTGCACGTGTAGTGGAAGACGCCCATGACATTGTGCTGGCTCACTATGATCGCGAAAGCGTTCCTTTGAGGCGTTATCTGGTCTTTCTTGGAATGGATCCCGATTCGGCCCGTGAAACTGTGCAGGAGACGTTCCTGAAATTGCACGAGCATTTGCTTGCCGACGGTGATCGCACGAACCTGCGCGCATGGTTGTACCGTGTAGCGCACAATCTCGCGCGGAACGCGCAATCGGCATTTCGTTCGAGTAAAACAGATCTCCTAGCAGATATAACCTCGGCGGGAGAACCGGCTTCGGGCAACGAATCGGCCGAAGAGGAACTCCTCGCGAAAGAGCGCTTGGTGCTGCTGCATCAGGCAATTGGTCAACTGAGCGCTATGCAGCGACAATGCTTGGTGCTCAGATCACAGGGTCTAAAGTACCGTGAGATTGCGGAAGTGCTGAATCTTTCGGTATCAAGTGTCGCCGAGAACGTGCAGCGTGGGCTCGGCAGATTGAAGGAAATGCTATGAATCCCGACCACAGGGCGGGCATGCATCTCGATAGAAATGTTTTGGTAAGAGCCGCTGATGGCGAACTGCCGGAAGCGGAAATGCTTCGCGTGCAAGAGCATCTGGCGACGTGCGAGGAATGCAGCCGGATGTTTGAACAGCTCGGGTGGCTATCGGCGGAATTGGAGAGGTTGGTTCACGCCGTCCCCGTGGACGGTTCGTTTACCGATAGGCAGCAACTGATGCGCCGGATGGACGCGCGTCAGGGACGGCGAGCAAGAGTGGAGAGCGCGGATCAGAACGCAGGACTTGTTCTGCGACGCTTCGGTTGGAGCATGGCCATCGCGGCCACCCTGGCCTTAGGCGTGATGATTGCATCGCACGCGAAGAGAAAGCCGATTGCGGAAAAGACGCCTGTTTCTTTGCAGGCAAGCGCGCTCGACATAGATGGTGAGACCTTTATTCCACTTCCCTACTCGAATCCGGATCTGCCGGTTAATACGTCCCGCGTTGTGCAAATGCAGCTTCCTGTTTCGTCGCTTGCCGATGCCGGCATCGTATTTGAGCCCGTGGCGGCGAGTTATCGGACTGCAGACCGTACCGTGCTTGCGGATGTTCTGATAGGTGCCGACGGACAGCCTTTGGGCGTGCACATTTTGGGAGTGGATTGAAGTTGGCAGTTTTTGTCGAGGGGTTGCAAGCAGGAGGAAGTTTGAATGAAGAGAGTTAGTTTGGTGGTAGCCGCACTCCTGGTGAGTGGCGCTGCCTTGGCCCAAGGTCCTGGTGGTGGCCCTCCTGGGCCACCCGGTGAATTCGGACGTGGTTTTGGACCGGGGCACCTTGCCGGAATGCATCCCGGCAAGGTGGTAACAGGCGCGCCGTTCAGCGCGACATTTACTGAGACGTCATCACAGACATTACCGGGCAATACAATCAGTCGAACCACGACCGGAACGATCGCGCGTGACAGCCAGGGCCGCACTTACTTCACCGAGACAATTAATAAGGGCCCGCTTGCGCAGAGTGGGCCGACAACGCTCACGTTTCTTTTCGACCCTGTCGCCGGCTACAGCTACGTTTTGAATTCGCAGGCGAAGACTGCGATGCGGCGCGCGATCCGATCACGGAACGGCGCCAATGCAAAAGCGGATGACGGTTCGCCTTTAGAGGAACCGAAGAATCCGCCGGGAGTGACGGTGACAGCCCTGACGAATCCTCCGGTGAACTGGAACGTGAATGTGACCGGAAAACAGATTACGCACACGATCCCTGCCGGCGAGATAGGGAATAGTGCACCGATCGTGTCCACCAGTACGATTTGGTACGCGACAGATCTTCAGACGGTCGTTTACTCGACTCACGCAGATCCCCGCTACGGTACGTCGACCTATTCGCTTTCGAATTTAACCACGAGTGAACCGGCGGCCAGCATGTTCCAGGTTCCGTCCGGCTACAAGGTGGAAGATGCTCCCGCGTCGAGTCGCTTCGGGCGGGGCGCGGGCGGTCGGCCCGCCCCTCCGGAGTAAGATCAGAACCTCTCGAGGCTATATAGTAAGATCCTCCTGACGTCCGCAGTCAGGAGGATCTTTTTGCGTTTACGGTTGTTCGTACTGTCTGCTTTTGCGTATGTTGCCTCAGGAACTTCGCTTTTTGCAGGACCGCTTTCACCCACGCGGCTGCGCTGCGAATATCTCGTCAACCCCTCAGTAATTGACGTTCCGTCGCCGCGCTTCGCCTGGGATCTGAATCATACGGACCGCGCTCAACGGCAATCGGCGTATCAAATACAAGTGAGCCGGGACCCGGAGTTCCGGTCCAATCTTGCGTGGGATTCCGGCAAGGTCGACAGTGGCGATTCCATCCAGGTCGAATATCGCGGCGCAGCACTCACCTCCGACACGAAGTATTTATGGCGAGTACGGTATTGGGACGCAACCGGCGATGCCAGCGTATGGAGCGAGCCGGCCAGCTTCTCAACCGGCTTGCTTCAACCCTCCGATTGGAAGGCCCACTGGATAGCAGGCGGCAATCTGCTGCGGACAGAGGTGAACGTTGCTCACGATGTAAAGCAGGCAAGGATCTTTATTGCTGCGACCGGCTACTACGAGCTGCACATCAATGGAACTAAGATTGGAAACCACGTACTGGATCCGGCCTGGACAGATTATTCGAAGCGCGTATTGTATTCCGCATACACCGTCGATCTGCGCCGCGGTCCCAATGCGATCGCAGTGCTGCTCGGCCGCGCCTGGTATTCGAAAATTACGAACCAGCCCCCAAAGCTGATTTGCCAGATTGAGGCGCCGTCCAGCTCCGGCAAACCGCTGTTGATCACGACTGATGAGCACTGGCGCGCATTCAAAAGCCCGATCACACGCGACGACATCTACGACGGTGAAACCTATGATGCCCGCCTCGAGCAGACCGGTTGGGACAGGCCCGGTTTCTCTGAAGAGGGCGCACCCGTACAAGCGGTCGATTTACCCGGCGTTGTGCTCTCCGCACAGATGATGCCGGCCATCAAGATTGTGGATACCCTGATCCCGCACAAGATGTTGGAAGCGGCTCCGGGCATTTACGTTTTCGATTTCGGCCAGAACTTCAGCGGCTGGGCAGAAATTAAGGTGAGAGGACCGGCCGGAACGCGCGTGCAGATTCGTTACGCGGAGATTGTGAATCCGGATGGTTCGCTGATGGTAGATAATCTTCGGACCGCGCGTGCGACGGATACCTACATACTCCGGGGCGATCCCGATGGCGAAGTTTACGAGCCGCGCTTTACGTATCACGGGTTCCGTTATGCGGAGCTCAGTGGCTTTCCGGAAGTACCGACAATCGACAGCATCCGCGGCCGCGAAGTACACACGGCCGTCGATTCAATCGGCAGCTTCTCATCATCGGACGCGCTCTTGAACGGCATGCAGCACATGTTTCTGTGGAGCATCAAAACCAACCTCGCGAGCATACCGACGGATTGCGATCAGCGCGATGAGCGACTCGGTTGGATGGGCGATGCACATCTTTCTGCCGAAACCGCAATCCTGAACTTCGACATGGCTGCGTTCTACACAAATTTCCTGCGCGACATTCGCGATGCGCAAGGCAGCGAAGGCGAGGTGCCGAATATCGTTCCTTACATCAGCCGTTTCAACCCGTCGCGGGTCGGCGACCCCTCATGGGGTGTGGCGTATCCACTGATTGCGGAGTTCATGTATGAGAACTACGGCGACAAGCGAATCCTCGAGGAACATTATGCAGGTTTAAAGGCGTGGGCCGATTTTCTGCACGGGCGAGCACCGGATGGCACGGTCAACTATTCCTATTTCGGCGACTGGGTGGCCATTGAGCCGACGCCGAAGCTGCTTGCCGCCACATGGGCATATATCAAGTCTCTGGACGTGGTCATCATGGCTGCCCAGGTGCTCGGGAAGACGGATGATGCAGGGCAATATCGCGCGCTCGCGAACGCCGCGCGTACGGCATTCAATGACAAGTTTCGAGCTCCCGAGGGCTACTACGGAACGGGATCGCAGGCATCTCAAGTATTAGCGCTGGAAGCGCACGTAATGCCCGGGCGAGTAGAAGGTAACGCTATGTCGCGGCTTCTCGATGACGTGAATTACTATCACAACGTGCATTTGACAACAGGCATTCTGGGTACGAAATACCTGTTTCCAGTGCTGGCCTCGCGCGGGGATGCAGACCTTGCATACGAAGTGCTTACCCAGCGCGATTATCCCGGCTTCGGTTTCATGCTTGCACACGGCGCCACCACGCTTTGGGAGCTCTGGCAGGAACGCACCGGCCCGGAAATGAATTCGCACAACCATCACATGTTTGCAAGCGCGGGTACGTTCCTGTATCACGTGCTGGCTGGCATCAACCGCGGTGAAGGCATGGCTTATTCGAATATCCGGATCGAGCCGGAACTGGTTCATGACCTGACGTGGGCCTCCGCTTCGACTCAAACGATTCACGGCCTGGTATCGAGTTCATGGAACCGCGTAGGCAACGGCTATCGGTTGAAGGTGAATATTCCGGCGGGAACGACAGCTTCGGTGCATCTTCCATTGCTCAAAATCGAAGATCCCGTCATAACGGAAAGCGACAAGACGTTATTCGCCGAGAACAAGGAGCAGCCCGCGGGCGATCCGGGCATCACCTCGGTTCACCATTTCCATGAGGATGTGGTGTGCGAGCTTGGCTCGGGAACTTATACGTTCACGGTGAGAGAGCGGACCGCGCAGTAGTGATTCGGTGGCTTAACCTAGTCTTATGGCGATCAGCGCGACAGAACCGCTCTACCATGTCGAGCTGATTGATGGCCGCGAAATTGAAAAGCCGTTGCCGAAGAAGCTCCACTTTCTAATCGAGAGATTCCTGATTCTGACGTTGACGCGCTTGCTGCCCAAAAATTTGCTCGCCGGACCGGCTCTGAACGTCTTGTGCGGCAACGACCGGCTGGTTCCTGACGTAACGGTAGTCGATCAGAATGCTCAATTTGACCGCGGTGATCTGGCAAGCCCAGCGATTCTTTGCGTTGAGGTTCTTTCGCCCGGGCAAACAGTAGCGGACGTCATCGGCAAGGCCGACCGCATCGTCCGGGCCGGCACTCCAGCATGCTGGGTCATCTGGCCCGAGCGGCGCAAAGCCTGGACCCTCACTGCTGATGATTTGATCGAAGCGAAAGATGTTCTCGAAGCTCGATTGCCCGATGGAACCTCGATCCAGGTCCAAACAGCCGAGATGTGGGCCGAGCTCGACGAAGGCGCCTAACTCCGCCGCTGCGGGACGCTAACCGGGCGGCTCGCGGGCAATTCTTCCGCCTCGTCCATTGTCTTCTCGCGGGCGGCGATTTCGACACGTTCGCGTTTGACATCCAGCCGCACGTGAGCATACAGGTTCATGTAGATGTTCGCCACCCACACCAGGGCAAAGAATGACATCAGGTAACCCCGCCAGTCCCCAAACAGCAGCTTGAAACGGGTAATGATCAGGAACACGATTGTGACGTAATGGCTGAAGCAATATTCGCACGTAAACAGATAGAAAAATTTGCGCGAGACCAGGCCCCTGCACATCTCGCTATTCTTTTTGCACCATTCGCGCGGCTCACGAAAGACTTCTTCATGCGTTACCGTCCAGGCGACACACGCAATTGGAATCGCCAGCAGAAATAAAAACGCGAATTGTTCGCCGAGGCTCTTCATACGCTCCTGCAAGAACTATCCCTCAGACGCTGGAAGCGACGAATTTTGAACGTACTAAGCGTCTCATGGCCGTGCAGGACCTGCGCCCGCTTTACGTGGCGGCCATACTGACCTGGATCGCCGGCCTGGTCGACGCGGTGGGTTTTCTTTCCTTAGGCAGCATCTACACCGCAAATATGAGCGGCAACAGCGTGGCAATCGGTATCCAAGCCGTACGCCAGAATGTACCGGAGTTCCTCACGCGTTTGTGGCCAGTGGTCATTTATTTCAGTGCACTTTTGTTTTGCAGATTACTATTAGAGTTCGGCGCCCGGAAAAAGATTACGCGCATGGCGACCGTGACCACCGGCATCGAGGTAGTTCTTTTGCTCTTTGTGGCTGCCGGCGCGCCACCCGCAAAACACGTTCCGCAGAATTTGCAGGTCATCTATGTCGCGTTGCTGGCCTCTGCGATGGGCATCCAGAACGCGGCCATGACTCACTTCAGCAATCTCACGCTGCATACCGGGTTCGTGACCGGCACTCTGGTCAAAGCCAGCGAGCAGGCGGCCAAGTATCTTGCCTGGCTCACGGACGAAATCCGGAAACAGAACTCCTGGCGGCCGGTGCTGCAATCACCGCGGCACAAGGCTTTCCAGCAGGCCTCCATTCTGGGCGGCATTTGGCTGGCGTACGTCTTCGGTGCGGCAGCCGGCGCCTTCACCTTCTTGGGATTCACGTTTCGAGCGCTTTTCTTTGCCATAGCAGGGCTCCTGCTGGTCATCGGCATGGACATGGTGCAGCCTCTGGCCGTTCGCGAGGAGCAAGAACAGGCAGCCCCAGCAGCGTAAGTGGAGAATAGGGGAATGCCACTCGATCAAGCAAGCGGTGCAAAACAAGCTGGACCTTGTTGTATGGTCATTTTCGGAGCAGGAGGAGACCTCACCAAGAGACTCGTCGTGCCCGCCCTTTACAATCTGGGCTGCAACCATCTGCTTCCGAAAGAGTTCGCTATCGTCGGCGTGGATCTGGCGCAGAAGACTGCAGAAGATTGGGAGAAAGACCTGCTGAGCATGACACAGCAGTTTGTGTCCACCACGCCTCAAGGGGGCACCGTCAATCAGGACGTCTGGAAATGCCTTACGGCAACATGCACTACCTGCAGGGAGACTTGAATGACGACGGCTGCTACCAAAGGTTGAAAGCCAAGCTGGAAGAAATTGACAAGCAGAGTGGCACGTCGGGCAACTACCTTTTCTACCTGGCCATTGCGGACCGTTTCTTTGGGACGGTTGTTCAGAAGCTGGGTCAGTCGTGCCTCGCAACGCAGAGAGACGGCCAGTGGCGAAGAGTCGTAATTGAGAAGCCGTTCGGGCATGACCTCTCGTCCGCCGAGGCTCTCAATCGAGAAATCCTGAAGGTACTGACCGAAGAGCAGATCTACCGCATCGATCACTTTCTCGGCAAAGAAACGGTGCAGAACATCATGATGTTCCGCTTCGCTAATGGCCTGTTTGAGCCGGTGTGGAACCGGGACCGGATTGATCACATTCAGATCACGGTGGCCGAAACGGTCGGGGTCGAGAAGCGGGGGCGTTTTTATGAGCGCACCGGCGCGCTGCGCGACATGGTCCCCAATCATGTGTTTCAACTGGTAGCCATGACGGCAATGGAAGCACCCAATTCATTTCATGCCGATGCAGTGCGCTCTGAGAAGGCCAAAGCCATTGAGGCGATCCGTATCTGTGAGGCGAAGGATGTACCTTGCACAGCCGTGCGGGGTCAGTATGGACCGGGCAAGATCGGGGACCAGGAAGTTCCCGGGTATCGCAGTGAGCCTGACGTGGCGAGTGACTCAGATGTCGAAACGTATGCTGCCATGAAGCTGACCATCGATAACTGGCGGTGGTCCGGCGTGCCCTTCTACATTCGTACAGGGAAGCGGCTCGCGGGCCGCAAGACCCAGATCGGCATTCGCTTCAAAGAAATTCCGGCCGCGCTCTTGCGCGACACGCAGGCGAGCCGGCCGGTGCCTAACTGGCTGCTGCTGCGCATCCAACCGGAGGAGGGAATTGCTTTCGAGTTCGGCGCCAAGGTTCCCGGCCCGGTCATGAAACTCGGTGACGTCCGCATGGATTTCAAATACGAGGACTATTTCGGTGAGGCTCCCGCCACCGGCTATGAAACGCTTATTTATGACGTGATAATCGGCGATGCCACGCTCTTTCAACGCGCCGATAATATTGAGGCCGGCTGGCGGGTTGTGCAACCGGTACTCGATTTCTGGAATCAGCATCTTCCGAAGGACTTTCCCAACTATGCGGCCGGAAGCGAAGGTCCAGCGGCCGCAGACGAACTGCTGCGGAAGGACGGCCGCGCCTGGCGCCCCATCGGCTAACAGTCATTACTGGTCGCGCCGCCATGCCCACACGGAGGGGGCGGCTAATTAACTAAAACCGGGTGCCGCATGCAGCGTACGGTATTTCCTCAGCAGCTCGTACATTGCGACGGCTCCGGCGCTGGCGACGTTCAAGGAGTGCTTCAACCCGAGCATAGGGATGCGGATATGTGTGTCACACAGATCCAGAAGTGCAGGGGAAAGTCCTTCCACCTCGTGCCCGAAAAGAAGGCACACAGGAAAGTGCGGCCTCCAGTCGAACAGGTCAACCGCGTTTACACTGGTTTCAATCGCGGCGATTTCGTAGCCACCAGATCTGAGCGAGCTTACTCTGTCGCGTGCGTCTTCCAGTGATTCCCAGGCCACTCGTTCTTCCGCGCCCAACGCTGTTTTTCTGATTGCGCTATGTGGCGGACGGGCTGTGATCCCGGCGAGCAACAGCCGCTCGATACCTGCTCCGTCGGCCGTGCGAAAGAACGCGCCGACATTGTACATGCTGCGGACATTTTCGAGCAGAATGGTGACGGGCAGACGTAAACCAGAATAGGGCGCCGCGGCTTCAGTTGCACGGAATGGCAGCCGCTCCATTCACTTGCTGTCCAGGCCGGCGCGCTTCCAGAGCGTATCGACACGCCTGGTTACTTCCGGCGACATCTCAATCACGCTCGGCCAGCGGCGAGTAAACCCCTCACCGGGCCACTTTGTGGTCGCATCTACACCCATCTTCGATCCGTAATTTGGCAGCCGGCTGGCATGGTCGAGCGAATCGACGGGACCGAGACAGAACTCAATATCACGCTGCGGGTCGACGTTATTGAGCGCCTTCCAGGCAGTTTCCCGGACATTCTGTACGTCGACGTCTTCATCGACAACGATGATGCACTTGCTGAACATTGCCTGTCCCGTTCCCCAGATCGCATGCATCACTTTCCTTGCATGCCCGGGGTACGACTTGCGCATCGAAACCAGAATCAAATTGTGAAAGACGCCTTCGGCAGGCATGCAGATATCGCGGATTTCCGGTAATTGCATACGTATCAGCGGAAGAAATATACGCTCAATCGCTTTGCCCATGTAGTAGTCCTCCATGGGCGGAGGCCCCACAATTGTTGCGGCGTAGATCGGGTGCTTGCGGTGCGTGATGCATTCGATATGGAACACGGGATATTCGTCGTCGAGCGAATAGAAGCCAGTGTGATCTCCGAACGGCCCTTCGCGCCGCAGTTCTCCAAGTTCGAGGTAACCTTCCAGCACAATTTCCGCATTGGCTGGGACCTCGATATCGGAGGTTTCGCATTTGACCATCTGAACCGGTTTGCCGCGCAGAAAACCGGCAAACATCATTTCATCAATCTCCGGAGGCAGCGGGAGGATAGCGGAGAAGATGGTCGCCGGATCTGAGCCAATTGCCACGGCAACCGGCATACGCGTCTGCTTACCATGCGCGAGAAGCCGCCGGTAATGCTCCGCTCCCTGCTTGTGCTTCTGCCAATGCATGCCCGTGGTCCGGCCATCGAATACCTGCATGCGGTACATCCCGCAATTGCGCTTACCGGTTTCGGGATTGTTTGAGAACACCATCGGCAACGTGATGAATCGTCCGCCATCGCCGGGCCAGCAGTGCAGGATGGGGAAGTAATCGAGGGAAAAATCGGAGTGGCGGATGATCTCCTTGCAGGGGCCACTCGAGACAGTTTTCGGAAATGCGGAGGCCAACTCCGATAGCTTGGGCAAGAGTTTCAGTTTTTCGATCAAGCCTTCCGGCTTCTGTAGCTGAAGAAAACCCGAGATACGCTGCGCGATCTGCTCGATATTTGACGACTCCGAGAGCAATCTCCATCCGCCGCATACTGGCAAAGGCATTGATCAAAACCGGAACCGGCGAACGTTTTGGATTCTCAAACAGCAGTGCCGGACCGCCTGACTTTACGGCGCGGTCGGCAAAGGCAGTGATCTCAAGATGCGGATCGACCTCCAGCGCGACTCTTCTCAGCTCGCCTTGCTTATCCAGAGCGCGAACAAATTCGCGCAGATCGTCAAAAGCCATTGGTTGCCGTACACCCATTATCATGAGAGTGATTTATGAGCAAACGAACCGCTCTCGTAACGGGAGCAAGCCGCGGCATCGGGAGAGCATGTGCAGAAGCACTGGCTGAGGCCGGTCATCGCATCGTTCTGGCCGCCAGAACTCTCGCAAATCTGGAAGAGGCCGCTCAATCGCTTCGAATCGCCGGAGCTGAAGCGTTCGTGCTCGAAATCGACATGGCGAACAGCGATTCGATCGCCACCGGCATCGCCAAGGCCGCAAAAGAATTCGGACGGATTGACATTCTGGTGAACAATGCCGGCATCACAAAAGACGGGCTGGCCGTACGTATGAAGAAAGCCGATTGGGAAATTGTGCTGAACACGAACTTGAGCGGAGCTTTTTTTGCGATCCAGCAGGTTCTGCCTGGTATGATGCGCGAACGCTGGGGCCGAATCGTCAATATCTCCTCTGTTGTCGGTGAGACGGGGAATGCCGGGTCAGGCCAATTACGTTGCATCCAAGGCCGGCTTGATCGGTTTGACCAAATCTCTTGCCCAGGAGGTTGGAAGCCGTAACATCACGGTAAATGCCGTGGCGCCCGGCTTTGTCGGGACAGACATGACAGAGCAGCTGAACGAGGAATTAAAGCAGAAGATGATCGATCAGACACCTCTGCGGCGTATGGGAACGCCCGCTGAAATCGCGTGTGCCGTGCGTTTTCTGGTCAGCGACGATGCTTCCTTTATCACGGGACATGTGCTCGATGTAAACGGCGGCATTTACATGTAGCAGGCGATGCTTCCGGCGCATCGAATGAGGAACAAGGCATGGCCGTCCACACAACTGCTCCGCAAGCCCAGCGAGATAGCGCATTCAACATCGGGCTCGTGCAGATGACCTGCTCGACCGATCCTGAAGAAAATCTGCAGAAGGCGATCCAGGGTATTCGCGAAGCGGCTGCCAAAGGCGCCGAGATTATTTGCCTGCAGGAGTTGTTTCGCAGCCAGTACTTTTGTCGCGAGGAGAATGCTGAGCTGTTCAATCTGGCGGAGACCATTCCCGGGCCTTCTACGGAAGCGCTCGGGTGCGTTGCTAGAGAGCTTCGCGTGTCCATCGTGGCTTCACTGTTCGAGAAGCGCGCGCAGGGCCTTTATCACAACACGGCCGCTGTGCTGGACGCCGACGGCTCGCTCATTGGCGTCTATCGCAAGATGCACATTCCGGACGATCCGCTGTATTACGAAAAGTTCTACTTCACCCCTGGCGATCTCGGGTTTCAGAACTTCGAAACGCGTTATTCACGAATCGGTGTGCTGGTTTGTTGGGACCAGTGGTATCCGGAAGGCGCTCGCATCACTAGCATGCAAGGCGCAAACGTGCTTTTCTATCCGACCGCGATCGGCTGGCATCCCTCCGAAAAAGAGCAGTTCGGCGAGGCACAGCTCGATGCGTGGCGAACAATTCAGCGCGCCCATGCCATCGCGAACGGCGTTTTCGTAGCGGCGGTGAATCGCACCGGCTTCGAAGGACCGCCTGATAACGGTCTTGAATTCTGGGGCAATTCCTTCATCGCCGACCCGTTCGGGCGTGTGATCGCGCAAGCTCCGGCAAACGAAGAGCAGGTGCTGATAGCCGAATGTGATCCGAAACAGATGGACGAAGTGCGCCGCAATTGGCCTTTTCTGCGCGACCGCCGCATCGACGCATACTCGCCCATCACGCAGCGCTGGCTTGCCTGAATCGATGAGCTGCTTGCGCAGCAGGCTTTCGCATGCCTGCGGAATGGGAGCCACACGAAGCAACCTGGCTCGCATGGCCGCATGAAATCAGCGATTGGCCCGGCAAATTCGCACCCATTCCATGGGTCTATGGTGAAATCGTGCGGCATTTGTCGCGAGTGGAGAAGGTTCGAATTCTGGTGCAGGACGGCCACGCCGCGCAGCGCGCCCGCAAGCTTCTCGAGAAGTGCCAAGCTCAGCTCGAAGCAGTCGAATTTTTTGAGATTCCGACGGACCGAAGCTGGACCCGCGATTTCTGTCCCATTTTCGTGCGGAGTCCGCAAGGCAAGCTCGCCATGCTGGACTGGAGATTTAACGGCTGGGCAAAATACGACAATGCGCAATATGACGACGCCGTTACGACCCACGTGTCCCGCGCCATCGGCATCGAAATGTGCACTCCCGAGTGGAACGGACAGCGCATCGTGCTTGAAGGCGGCAGCATAGACGTCAACGGCAGCGGGCTCAATTCTTACCACCGAGGAATGCCTGCTGAGTACGGTGCAGCAGCGGAATCCGCAACTCAGTCGCAACGACTATGAGGAGATTTTTTCGAAATACCTGGGAGCGCAGCGCACGCTATGGCTACGCAATGGCATCGCAGGCGACGATACGCACGGGCACATCGACGACCTCGCGCGCTTTACCGCACCTGACACTGTCGTCATCGCGAGCGAGAACGATCCGTCCGAGGTGAATTACAAACCGCTGAAAGAGAATCTTGCTCTGTTGCGCGAGATGCGAGATCAAGATGGCAGCGCACTGCGAGTGGAGACTTTGCCCATGCCTCAGCCGGTGTTTTTTCATGGCCAGCGCCTGCCCGCGAGCTACGCAAACTTTTACATCGCGAATCGCCTGGTGCTTGTGCCAACTTTCAACGATGCCAATGATCGAATTGCGTTGAACAAGATTGCGGAGCTGTTTCCGGACCGTGAAGTGATTGGTATCGCGTCAACTGACTTGGTCCTCGGGCTTGGCACGCTGCACTGCATGGCGCAGCAGCAGCCGGCCTGATAAAACCTTATTTTGCTAACGACCATCGTTGCTTGCGTGTCGCTTGCCATCTGGATCTATCTCCTGGTGGGCCGTGGCCGCTTCTGGAGCGTGCGCCGGCAGCTTCCAACTGTCGATCTGTCACACGTTCCAAAGAAGCGGGTCGCGGTTGTTATTCCCGCGCGGAATGAAGCGGACGTCGTGAGTGAACCAATTACTTCCCTTCTGGTCCAGAACTGGCCCACTCTTCACGTTTATCTGGTGGATGATGCGAGCAGCGATGCAACGGCTCGGGTCGCGTACGCCGCTGCCGAAAAGGCGGGTGCGAGTGATCGTTTGACGGTGATCAAAGCTGAGCCTCTGCCGGCCGGCTGGACGGGCAAGCTATGGGCTGTGCATCAGGGCACGAACCGCGCTCTCGCAGCCGGTCCCGATTACCTGCTGCTCACAGACGCCGACATACGCCACGGCGCGACCAGCATCGCTGAGCTTGTTTCAATTGCAGAGTCAGGCCAATACGATCTCGCCTCGTATATGGTCCAACTCGCCTGTTCGACCAACGCCGAAAAGGCACTCATCCCCGCGTTTGTGTTCTTCTTCCTGATGCTTTACCCGCCGGCTTGGATTTCATCGAGCAGCTCCCATACGGCTGGTGCGGCGGGCGGTTGCATACTGATTCGCGCGCAAGCTCTTCGCCGCATCGGCGGTGTCCAAAGCATACGAAACGAAGTGATCGACGATTGCGCTCTCGCGCGCGCCGTCAAGCGTTCGGGCGGCAAGGTGTGGATGGGACTCACAGACCAGACCCGAAGCGTGCGCTCCTACGGCACGTTCGGCGAGATTGAGCATATGATCGCACGCACGGCGTTTAATCAGCTCCACCACTCCGGGTGGCTGTTGCTGGGAACGGTACTCGGCCTGTGCATCACGTATCTTGCGCCGCCACTGCTGCTCCTGAGCGGAAGACCCGCGGCCGTAATCATTGGTGCGGCAGCATGGGCGCTGATGGCGCTTGCCTATCTGCCGATGGTGCATTTTTACAGACAGCGGTTTCTCTGGTCACTCGCTCTGCCCGCTATCGCGGCCTTTTACTTAGCCGCAACCGTCCATTCCGCTTTCCGCTATTGGCGAGGAGTCGGTGGAACCTGGAAAGGCCGCGTTCAGGACACACCATCGGCCTGATCATTTCGCAACAGAACCTTCAAAACACCGGGCCGCTGCGCTTCCGCAAATGCTTCAACTGCTCTCGAGAGCGGGAACTCCGATGAAATCAGCGGCTGCACGTTCACTGCTTTTTCCTGAAGGAGCTTGATGGCAGGCTCGAATCGGCCGCACCTGGAACCGATAAGGCTGATTTCGTTCACGATTAACGGTGCGCTGTCGAATGATACATCGCCGTGCACGGTCGACTTCAGAACGATGGTCCCGCGCGGCTGCGTCATGCCGATGGCCTGGCGAAGGCCGTCAGGCGATCCGGTGGCTTCGACCAGAACCGGGTAGGATGCTCCGTTCGCCGCCTCTGAGGTGGCGCCATCGATTCCCATCCGTCGCGCAATCGATAGCTTTCGCTCATGACGGCCATAGAGCGTCACGTGCGCACCATGCGCATGCAGCACCTGAGCGATTAGCAGGCCTAACTTTCCATCGCCGAGAACGGCAACCCGGGTGCTTCGCGGAATCTGTACTTGGTCAAGGATCTCGCAAGCCGCAGCTAGAGGTTCGATGAAGACCGCTTCTTCGCTTGAGATCTCGTCGGGCAGAACGTGCAGGTTCTCTTCGGGTAAGCTCAAGAACTCGGCGAAAGCACCGGGGTGTTGCACGATACCCAGCACCGTCCGGCGCGAGCAGTGCCGCGCAAGAGCGATCTTGCAGAACTCACAGTTGCCGCAGGCGAGATTGATCTCTCCTGCCACTCGTTTGCCGATGAGGGAATGATTGTTCGCGCGGACTACTTCACCGACAAACTCATGCCCCGGGATGCCGCTGAATCCGTAGTAGCCGCGCTGCAGTTCGAGATCGGTGTTGCAGACGCCCGCGAACAGCATGCGAATAAGCGCAAAACCGTCCCGCAAGCGCGGTATATCCGCATCCACGATCGAAACTTGTCCGGCTTGAAGGTGGACGGCGATCATTGCCGCCCCGATTCTATCGTTTTGACTAAGCGGGCGGTATTACCAGCGATTCCTGCTGCCGCCGAAATCACGCTGTTGGCCGGCGCCGGCTGCATTCGAACGTTCACGACGCTCCGGCGGCCGCGCTTCGTTCACCACGAGGGCTCGACCCATCAGCGCTCTCCCGTTACAGGCCTGCACAGCCTGATTCGCAAGGGCGTCGTCATTAATTTCTACGAATCCGAACCCTCTCGCCTCACCACTAAACCGATCACGAAGGATATTCACCGAATCGACGTGAATACCAGCTTCCTCAAAAAATGCCTGTACGTCTGCTTCTGTGGCTTTGTAGGGCAAATTCCCCACGAACAGCTTTGTCACTGAACTCTCCTGACTGTTGTTCGGAAACCGGATATCTTGGATGGGCGACCGACGAGGGATTCACTCCAAAAGGAAAAACCGAGAACTCCAAACTGACTCTTTTATACTCCCACAGATTTCAACCGCCAAAAAAGCGGAAACAATGCTGGAAATTATACAGAGATCGCTGCATCCGCATCCTCATCGCGGTGTAATCAAACCACCTAATTTATCGTACTGGGACGCAGATTGCCGTGGAAATCTGGTGGAGTACGCCTCAAGATACTTCAGCCCCGAACCAGTGTTGTAAATCACGATGCGTTCGTCTCGACGAAGAAAACCAGCCGCGAAGAGATGCGGCAGCGCGGCAACACAGGCGCCTCCTTCCGGAGCGGCAAAGATTCCTTCGCGCTCAGCCAGTAGCACTCCTGCATCGAGCATCTCCTCGTCGCTCACCGAAATTGCGGTGCCTTTGCTTTCGCGGAGTGCTCTCAAAACGAGGAAATCGCCGAGCGCTTTCGGTACGCGCAGACCGCTGGCAACCGTGTAAGCGCCCTCGAAGGGCCGGCTCGTCTCTTGACCATTCCGAAACGCCTCGCTGATAGGCTCGCAGCCCTTCGCCTGCACGGCGATAATTTTCGGGCGCTTGCTGCCGATCCAGCCGATTTGCTCGAGCTCGTGGAAGGCTTTCCACATGCCGATCAGTCCTACTCCGCCACCGCAGGGATACAGAATTGCGTCCGGGAGCTGCCATTCGAACTGCTCGGCAAGCTCGTACCCCATGGTCTTTTTTCCCTCAATCCGATACGGTTCTTTCAGCGTACTGACTTCAAACCACCCCTCGCGCTGCTTGCGCTCGCTGACCATCCGGCCACAATCGCCGATCAGGCCATCCACCAGAGTCACTTTCGCTCCATAGGAGCGGCATTCGACGAAATTCGATTGCGGAACATCCAGTGGCATAAAAACGTGCGCCTCCAGCCCCGCGGCGGCAGCGTACGCCGCCAGTGCGCTCCCGGCATTGCCGGCGGAGGGAATAGCCAGCCTTGTGGCCTCAAATTTGCGCGCCATGGTCACCGCGCAGGACAACCCACGCGCCTTAAATGAGTCGGTAGGGTTGCGGCCTTCGTCTTTGACCCAAATGTCGCTCGCTCCGAACGACTCGCCAAGAGCAACCGCCTGCCGGACCGGCGTCCAGCCTTCGTCTAGGGTGACTGCCTCCTGACGACTGGCCGGCAGTACGGCATCATACCGCCACATACTTGAAACCGCGTTTTGCAGATCCGTTTTCCTCCAACGGCTCGCGATTGCCATAAGGTCGTAAGCAACCAGGAGCGGACCTCCACAGATGCACAAATTCAGCAACTGGCCAGGAGCATATTTATTTCCGCACCTGCTGCAAACAATTTCCGTGGGTTCGCCCATTCCAGATGTAACTGTAGCTCTTGTCTTAAGAAGCACTCATTTTGGCGTAAATGTTTTTCATTCGTGCTGGCCACGAGATTAGGGCGTGTGGCACAATGTCAGTAACCCTAAATCCTAAATCCAAGGAGTGCACGTGCAGTATCCGTTAAGCCGGGACGAACACGCTGCGATGTCGCGGTATCTTTCAGGTATCCGAAAACAGCTTCAGGACGTTTCTGATTTATTTACAGCGCGATACGGAAGAGATAGCAGTATCGCCGAAATCGCCGTAAAGACTCTCGTGTCCTCCACGCTGCTGGAACATGAGCTCCTGCTTCTGAGTCCGAAGCCGAAATTCCCATTGAAGCCGATCACGAACGGGTAGAAGCCAGTTCGTACTAGAAGTTCCGAATGCAAACGCGCATCTGCTTCTGCTGCTCCTTATCTCCTCGCAGGAGCGCGAATCAGTGCGCGCGGCCGAAACGATCTGCCTCAAGTCCGGATTTTGTCTAGACGTCGATTCTCATTCTCCGCCGATGGCGGCTCACGTCTCCACAAGGTTCGGGAACCATCGAAGTGGCCTCCCAGGATGTCGTCAGCATAAACGCGGTCAGCACATTGCTTAGCCCGATAAAGATGTCTATACAGGTCCAATCCGGCCCCAACCTCAGATTTCTGTTTGCAGGCCGCCAATCAGCAGGGCTTGGGTTCCTATGTTGAGTTCGTCCGCAGCGTCGCCGAAGATCGAGTCGGGGATGCGGCAGTCGGCAGTTTCCCCAAAGGGGCTTCGGGGTTAATGCAACTCATGCCCGCGACGGCCGCCGAACTCGGTGTGGATGCTAACGATGCTTTTGAAAATGCGCTGGGCGGCGCCAAGTATCTACGTTCGCTTCTGATCCGTTACCATGGCGATTCGGCACTTGCTCTCGCCGCCTATAATGCCGGTCCGGGCGCGGTGGATCGCTTCCACGGCATCCCGCCTTACGAAGAAACCAGGAATTACGTCCTGCGCGTGCTCCGCGAATATGAGCGGGAGCGCAGGAACCAATCAACGAAGGCTCTGGCCAGCCAGAACCGGTCTGCCCGGCTCTCGCCAGCCGCCAGCCGCTCAGTAAGCCCATCTCCAGAGGCTCGCACCCACGGTATAGCCCGCGCCCACTGCTGCAAACAGAACCAGATCGCCCTTTTTGAGGCGGCCGTGCACCTGTGCATCGCCCGTGGCCAGCGGTATGGTCGCGGCCGTCGTATTTCCGTATTTGTTGAGATTGATGACGACCTTTTCGGGTGGTATACCGAGCCGTTCGATTGTCGCCGTAATAATGCGTTTGTTGGCCTGGTGCGGCACAAATAAATCCACGTCGGCGGCGCTAAATCCATGCTTGCGAAGCAATTGTCGCAGACTTCGTGCATTTTCCTGACAGCGAATTTGAAAACTTGCTGACCTTCCTGCTTCACGTAATGGAGCCGGTTTTTAACTGTTTCCTCCGAGGCAGGAAGCCGGCTTCCTCCCGCCGGCATATTGAGGAACGGAGCGCCCGATCCGTCTATCTCATTCACGCGCCGATAAAGCCGTATTCGTCGTCGGAGGGTTCCACAAGAAAGGCGCCCGCGCCATCGCCGAACAGGATGCACGTCGACCGGTCCGTGTAGTCAAAATGCGGGACATGCAGTCGGCGCCAATTACCAGAACTCGCTCGTGCGCGCCTGCTTTAACGAAATATGCCGCAGTAGTCAGACCATACAGAAACCCGGAACACGCCGCGATGAGGTCAAATCCCCACGCGCTGGATGCGCCGAGCTGCTCCTGCACCAGGCACGCGGTGGAAGGAAACAGCATGTCCGGAGTAACTGTACAGAGCAGGATACAATCGACTTCCGCGCCGAGATACCCCGGTTGGCAAGCGTCTGGCGGGCGGCTGCGACGGCCATGTCCGAAGTCGCCTTCTCCGCTTCCAAAATGTGCCGCTCGCGCATACCGGTACGCTCAACGATCCAGGCATCATTGGTTTCGACCATCTTCGAGAGATCGTCATTCGTCAAAATGCGCTCGGGTACGAAACAGCCCAGCGCGGTTATTTTCGCTGTTGACAAGAAAACCCCTTTACCATCCGTTTCGGGTGCTGAATAGCGCGAAACGCATGCACCGGGAACCCGAATCACCATGTTACAGTTGGGGAAAAGTGCCAGTTGAGACTGCTCTGTTTTTTGAGTCGGTTGAGCAGATTTATGCTCGTGTTTTCCGGACTCTGAAACCGCGTACCCCGCTGCCCGCAATCGAAGTTCGCTTTCGTAAGTACGCCAATGCGAACAGCCGGATCCGTTTAGATACGCGGCAGGCTCGCAGTCGATATCAGCGACTTGCTGCAAGAAGCGCCTGCCCCCATTCATGAGGCGTTGGCGATCATTCTGTTATCGAAGCTGTTCCGCAAGGCGCCGGAACGCGGAGTCATCGCACGGTATCGGCGCTATTTAAATCGTGCCGACATTCGCCTCAGCTTGCATGCCGCCAAGCGACAACGCGGGCGCAAGGCTATCAATCATCCGCTGGGGCGGCATTTCGATTTATGCGCGATATTCGAGGATTTGAACCTGAAGTATTTCCACGGCCTGATGGCGAGACCGCAGCTTGGATGGAGTTTACGTCCTTCGCGCACAACGCTCGGACATTACGATCCGTCGCATCACGTAATCGTTCTGACCAGCCTGTTTGATCACGAGTGCGTACCGGAATTGCTCGTGAAATTCGTCATGTTCCACGAAATGCTTCATCTGCGTTACCCCACCCAGCACAGGGGAACGCGCCGCTGCGTACATACAAAGGAATTCAAGCAAGCCGAACGTCAGTTCGAAGGGTACGAAGAGGCGAAGCTCGCCCTGAGAGCTTTCGTCGAAGGCCGATAAGAACTAGATGGACGAGGGCGAAGCCAGCGACGCCGGTATGGCACTCAACTGAGCGCTCATCTCTTCGAGATAGTAGATAACCGACTTTACGGCTATACACCGGAACCCGACACAGCAGAGCAGGTAGCTGATCTGAGCCTGAATTACTGCGAATGCGAACCGGATCCGCAGTCGCGCCAGCCGGGCGACCAAAGCGGACTCATCCTTCGGAGATTGGGCGAGCAGGAAGCGGG
This sequence comes from uncultured Acidobacteriaceae bacterium, assembly GCA_963846185.1. Taxonomy (GTDB): domain Bacteria; phylum Acidobacteriota; class Terriglobia; order Bryobacterales; family Bryobacteraceae; genus Bog-105. Next base: position 70,832 of record CAWJVA010000012.1, read on the forward strand.
CAGCAACGTGCAGGCGGTTGAAGTCCAGAATCAATCGATTCAGATACTGCTTGAAGATATTGATTCTGTCGCGGCGCAGCTTGCGATAGAGCGACAGGTCGAAACCGGGTTGCCGGGATAGGAATTTGAAATCTTCGTCGCTGAGAAGGCCCTCCATCGCGTAGTAAGACGAACACGAGAAGGATTCAAGCCAATCGGCTGATATATCTTCGACCTTGCAGGTCTTGAAAAGCCTCGACAGGATCGGGAGCAGCAGTGCGAGACTTGCAGCTAACACCACTATGGGAGTCAGAACCAGCGCGGGATTCAAATTTGTCTCCGTAATGTCCACAGTAATGGATTACGGTACACATTTCAAGAGCTAAACGGATTTTTTTGCGTTCTGATTCGCTGATTGTGAAGAAAGCGAAAGAATCCCTGGAATTACGGGCGAAGAATACGCAACTTGCTGTCAAATCTCGCGTCTCGCGCCGCGGAGCAACGCTGCGTTCATGGCCTCCAGCTGTCCGATGAGGCGATTTTGTTCGTCTGCCCGCCAACTGTGCCCCATTCTGACCGTGGAAAACTCGCCGGCAGGATTAATGAAAGCTAACCAATAGACGAAACAGCCAATCAATACCAGTGATGTTGCGTTGCTGATCAGGTCCGTCATTCGGTCGGTCATTTCGCGTGCAAGATAATTGTGAAATATAAGGAAAATCGTCTTTGCAGCAAAATAAACAACAAAGCCGACACTAAACAGAGCCAAATTTCTGGGCATTTGAACCGGGAACCAGAGAATAAACACGAGCATGACGAGCAGCACCAGCAGCGCTACGGTCGCAATCACACGGTCTAGTACTAGGGTAACGGCTACAGCGCGGTCAATCGGATTGGTCACGCCAGTCGCGCCCGACGCTGAAAGTTCAGGACTTGCCGAGAGCACCGCCACGATGATGGCGGCCGGGAAAACATAACTTAGTACTCTCTGCGAGAGACTCAAAATTCCTGGGAGGTTCGCCAAAATTGCCTTCAATAGCGCATAGACCATCCACATCCAGAGCACCCAGGCAATGACCTTCATGCCCATCCAGGTAAGCCGGTAATCCAGGACCTTGCTATGGAGGATGAGCTCCAGAAATGCGACGGAGGTAGAAAGAATTTCAAAAATAAGGAATATCGAGAAAACCCGATAAACCGCATGCAGACGAAGAAAAAAAATACGAACGATCAGCGCGATCGTCAACAACTCGCTCACGAGTTGGATGATACGAGTCAAATTCATTTAGTCGCTCGTTCGGCTTTCCTTGGATGGTAGTGCAAACCTGCACTGAGGGCAACTCCTGAGCGCGGACAAATCCTATGTATTTTGCTAAATCAAAAGGAATCGGGATTTCCTTAACTGCGTGACATCATGGGCGGATATGGATCACCTGGATGCGGAATGGGTGGTTCGGATTTCGCCATCATGGGCGGATACGGGTCACCCGGATGCGGGATCGGCGGTTCGGCTTTAGCTATCATCGGCGGATACGGGTCTGCCCGGATGCGGGATGGGCGGTTCAGCCTTAGCTATCATCGGCGGATACGGGCTGCCAGGATGCGGGATCGGCGGTTCAGCCGTAGCCAGCATCGGCGGATACGGGCTGCCAGGGTGCGGGATAGGTGGTTCAGCCTTAGCCATCATGGGCGGATACGGGCTGCCAGGGTGTGGAATAGGTGGTTCAGCCTGTGCCATCATCGGCGGATACGGACTGCCCGGGTGTGGGATGGGCGGTTCAGCCTGGGCCAACATGGGAGGGTAAGGATCGCCTGGATGCGGAATGGGTGGTTCAGCCTGCGAAACTGCGGCTATTTTCGAACTTACTGGATTCGACAAGCGCAAATCCGCACTCATAGCATGCGCACACGCTGCCAGAGAAATGGTAACAATTACACTCAGAACGCCGTTTTTCATAGAGTCGATTTCGAGTAATTTTCCCGGTATTTTTTTGGTTCTCTCGAAAGTAGAATAGTTGAGTCCCTTTCTTCTCAACGTGATGGCTACCGTTGTTTTCTAACATCGGAACGGGCATAGTCCTACCAGTACTTGGCTTGCCTTGTCCCGGCATATTATCCGTGTATGATTGAAAAAAGCGGATTAATGACGCGTCAAGCCCCAGAACATCGGCAGCGGGACTTCGTGCAAGAGCTTTGGGTTAAAGAGCTTGCACAGATTGATACCGCGTATGGGCGATTGGTTTACCTCGCTAGTTTACGAGACCCGGACAGCGGCCGCTATGAGCATTACGCCGTATCTGACAGCTCGTCGGATATCCTGGCTATTAGCCGCAGTCTGAAGCGAATTCACGAAGTAATCTTTACAGAGTGGGTTACGTACCCTCTAGAACGTAAAAAGTCTGACATTGAGCGATATATTTCTGGGATCGACCAGGTCGACCGAACTGAATTAATCGATGCCTGGCTTCGCCTGACGCCCTATAAGAACCTTGTTCCCGGATCGATTCAAGGACCCGAGCGCCGGAAACACATCTCCGACTTTGAAGCCATACTCGGTCTCCTTAAGAACGTGTATGGGGTCGCCTCCCCAGATCCAACCGCATAGCCACCCCAACTACCTGCCCAATAACGTCCGCCTCGCCCGGATAGCGGAAAATGTCCGGAGATACCTGCGATCCCGAATGCGTCTGAAGCAGCAGAACCCCGTCCTTCTGCGCACACCAGCCGCAGCGGTAGCCATTCCGGTGCTCCACAAAGTAAATCGGCCGCTCGTACTCATGATTCCAGCCGCCCGTCGCGATGCGCCTTTTCGATTCATCGATCTGGACGAATGCCCCAGGTGCGATGATCGGGTACATTGACCAATCGCTCTCACCAATCAACCCATACTTGTAGCGTCCATCCAGATTTGTGAGCAGACTGGCCGGCAACTTTCCCCAGGACTGAATTTGCCGGCTGATAAAAGAAGTTTTGGCCGTATCCCATGCCTGATGAAACTCTACCGGGACATCGAAAGTTGCGTCTGCGGAATGCTCAAATTCTATCGGCCGCGTCTGCGCTACGGAGATGGCGGCCGCATCGGCTACCAGCTGGTCTAATTCCACCCCATACCAATGCAACACTTTTGAAAATCCGAGGCCGTAAATTGCGCACAACGAGTAAACACGATACACGGACGGCACCGTACCCTTATTCTCGATATCAGCAAGGCGGCTCAATCCGATAGCGAATTCCTGGTTGCCTCTCTGCTTTGCTATCATCTGGCTCGCTTCTTCGACATCCCGGTACTTGAGCCGCAAATGTTCGCGAGCCTTCCTGAGCCTGCGTCCTGGTTCGAGTATAGGCACCTTATTCCCGGACGCGTGCCGGTCCGAAAGCATCGCCGGGACCGAATGGCAGCGTCCTGCTGCGTTTGTTCCAATTTCAGAACAAACTGAACCAGTGTACCACCTGTGTTCCCTGCGACTCCGAATCCACTGTGCTCCGTCGCACACCCATTAACATTGCCCTACCCCGCGCCAACTGCCTCTCGGAACATCCTCGCGTTATGCACTGGTAAGGTAAAGTTCAGACCTGAACCGGACTCACGAAAAGGATGCTCGGAGCCGGCCCGGTCGAACCAACCAGAATGCCACCGAAGAGATCAGAGATTGTAGCGTTTCAAGGAGAGCTCGGCGCCTTTAGTCATTCCGCTGCAATGAAATTGCGTGGATCCAAAGCAAGGACGCTTCCCTGCCCGTCTTTTCGCGACGTTTTCGAAAGTGTTCAATCGGGAAAGGCGAGCAGTGGAGTTCTACCAATTGAGAACACGCTTCACGGAAGCATACACGAGAACTACGACCGTTTCCTGGAATATGACTTTGTTATCTCAGGTGAGACCAGCATTCGAATCGCGCACCAGTTGATTGCGCTGCCAGGTGTGAGCTTCCGCGATCTCAAGCGCGTTTACTCTCATCCGGTCGCTCTCAATCAATGCAAGCGCTTTTTTGAGAAGTACAAACGGCTTGAGGCTGTACCTTATTACGACACAGCAGGAAGTGTCAAGTTATTGTCCGAAACGCGTCTACCGGATGCGGCGGCTATCGCATCCGAAGCGGCTGCACAGCTCTACAATGGGCGCATACTCAAACGGAACATCGAGGATAATCGGCAAAACTTTACGCGATTTTTTCTGCTGACGAAACAGCCTGCGGTGCGCTCAGCCGGGGGAGCGTGGAAGACAACCCTTGTATTTGCGACGCCGAATGAACCGGCCGCTCTCTTCCGGGCGCTCGCCTGTTTCGCGTTGCGAGGACTCAATCTGACAAAAATAGAATCCAGACCCCTTTGGGGTAAACCCTGGGAATATTTATTCTATGTCGATCTCCAAGGCAGCCAAGACGACGATAAAGTGCAAAAAGCAATTGCAAATTTGAGAGAGATGACTCGCTTCATCAAACTCTTGGGCAGTTACCGGCCGACCCCTTAGGCGAGAGGCGGCCGGTGAAAGAGCCTACAACTCGAGTCTAGATGTCATAGTATAAAGCAAATTCATAGGGATGCGGGCGCAGACGTACTGCTTCCGCTTCCGCTTTTCGCTTATACGAAACAAAAGTTTCAATCAACTCTTCTGAGAATACATCGCCTTTGGTAAGAAATGCATGATCTTCTTCTAAGCAGGTAAGCGCTTCGTCCAGCGTTGCCGGCATCGAGGGCACCTTCTTCATTTCCTCCGGCGAAAGATCATAGATATCCTTATCGAGCGGTTCACCTGGATCGATCTTGTTAATGACGCCGTCAATACCCGCCATCATCATCGCCGCGAATGCGAGGTAGGGGTTTGAAGCGGGGTCGGGAGGCCGGAATTCGACCCGCTTTGCCTTCGGGCTATTCGAGTACATCGGAATGCGAACAGCAGCCGAGCGATTGCGGCGCGAATAGGCGAGATTCACCGGCGCCTCATAACCCGGCACCAGGCGCTTATAGCTGTTAGTCGTCGGCGCAATGATGGCCGAGAGCGCTCGTGCATGCCGCAGCAGACCGCCGATATAGTTCAGCGCAAGCTGGCTCAGTCCGGCGTAGCTGTCGCCGGCAAAGAGCGGCTTTTCGCCGGACCACAGGCTCTGGTGGGTGTGCATTCCGCTTCCGTTATCGCCAAACAGCGGCTTCGGCATGAAGGTGACCGTTTTCCCGTACTGGTAGGCAACATTACGCACGATGTACTTGTACAGCATCATGTTGTCCGCGGATTTCACCAGCGTGTCAAAGCGTTGATCAATCTCGCATTGACCCCCGCTCGCCACTTCGTGATGGTGACACTCGATGTTCATTCCGCATTCGACCATCGTCGCAACCATCTCGCTGCGCAGATCCTGATAGTGATCGGTGGGCGGAACCGGGAAATAACCTTCTTTATAGCGAGGCCGGTATCCGAGATTGTTGTGCTCGCGGCCGGAGTTCCATCGACCCTCTTCCGCGTCGATAAAGTAAAAGCCGCTGTGCTGCGTTCTGGTCAAAGCGGATGTTATCGAAGATGAAAAACTCCGCTTCAGCGCCGAAATACGCCGTGTCGGCCAACCCGCTATTCTTCAGGTAAAGCTCAGCCTTTTTCGAGATCCAGCGCGGGTCGCGGTCATAGTGCTGGCGCGTGATCGGGTCGATGATATCGCCCAGCATCACCAGCGTGCGCGTCTCTGCAAACGGATCCATGAACGCGGTCGAGGGATCCGGAATAATCAGCATGTCGCTTTCGTTGATGGCCGCCCATCCGCGGATACTGGATCCATCAATTCCAAAGCCATCCTCGAACGATCCTTCATCGAGCATGTTGATCGGATACGAAATATGCTGGCTCAGCCCGGGCAGGTCTGTAAAGCGCAGATCGAACTGCCGGGCATCATTCTTCTTTGCAAATTCCAGGGCTTCTTGCGGGGTCATGTTCCTCCAGAAAGGCGATTTGAGCCCGGAATCATCATGGGTTCAGACGGGGAGTCAGATTCTCCCGGGAACTCGTTAGAATAGCGCATTTCGTTTTTCGATCCAAGATTTTGATGGCTCAAACTATAGGTATTAATAGATAAAGATGGGCGCCGATACGACCGTACACGAAAAGCAGCTGACGCTCTCGTTGCAGCCTGAGAGACAGGTATTCCGGGTGAGCGAGTTGAACGCTGCCGTGCAGCGCATGTTCGAAACCGGCTTTCGCTCCATCTGGGTGCTGGGTGAGATCTCAGCGTGCCGCGCCGCGAATAGCGGACATTTTTACTTCGTGCTCAAAGATGAGCAGAGCCAGCTCAAGTGCGCGCTCTTCAAAGGAGCAGCGCGGTTGGCAAGATTTAAACCGCAAGACGGGCTGTCCGTGATCGCTCGCGGCAGCCTCGAAGTGTATGAAGCGCGCGGCGAGTACCAGCTTATTGTCGAGCTGCTCGAGCCGCAGGGCGCCGGAGCGCTGCAGCTCGCCTTCGAACAGCTCAAACGGAAGCTGGCCGCCGAAGGTCTGTTCGACGGCGCCCGCAAGCGTCCGCTTCCGAAGTTCCCGTCCCGGATCGGAATCGTCACGTCACCATCGGGCGCGGTCATCCGTGACATCCTGCATGTTCTCGAGCGGCGCTTTCAAGGACTGCACGTGCGGCTCTATCCGGCACAGGTGCAGGGCGAGGGATCGGTCGAACAAGTCTGTGCCGGTCTCCGATTCTTCAGCCGGAAGCCCTGGGCCAACGTCGTCATTCTGGCACGCGGCGGCGGCTCGCTTGACGATCTGTGGACGTTCAATGAGGAGGCGGTCGCGCGCGCCATTGCGTGCTCGAGCGTGCCTGTGATTTCGGCCATCGGCCATGAGACTGACTTCACGATCGCTGACTTCGTTGCCGATCTACGAGCACCTACACCATCCGCTGCGGCCGAACTCGTCATTCGCACGCGCCAAAGCGTAGCTTGAGCAGATCGATAACTGCAAAGCGAAGGTGCTGCAAGCTGCCCGCTACCGGGTGCTGCTGGCCTCCCGTGCGCTGCATGAGCGCGGCGCCGAGCGCGCGGCCCGCGTTCTTCATCGCTCCATTGCGAAACGAAGCCAGCTGCTGGATGAGCTGGACACTCGCCTCCGCAACGTATACCGCAAACTGATCGAAAACCGGTCACAGCGACTTGCCGGTCTCACTCGCCGCCTGGCCGCCACTGATTTGCAACTGCGGTTCACCCGTGACCGCCACCGAAACGAACTCCTGACGCGGCGCGGCATCAAGGCGATGGAAACTGTACTCTGGAACGCGCGGCGCCGTCAGGAGCTCGCCCATGCTCATCTGAACCAGATCAGCCCGCTGGCCGTCCTTTCACGCGGCTACGCCATCGTGCAGGATACGCAGGGACGCGTCGTCAGATCTTCCGGCGACGTTCGGCCGCATGAAGCCATCCGCGTGCGGCTGAATCGGGGCGAACTCGACGCCGCCGTAACAGCCGTCCACGATGAAGCGGAGTCTGACCCCACCAGCTAAAGCTGCAAGCAAACCTATACTGGGATTTTGGAACGCAATTCTATCGGGCGGGCCGTATGCCTGTTGAGCGGCGGACTGGATTCCACCACCTGCCTGGCCATTGCTCGTTCGGAAGGTTATCAGTGCTACTGCCTCTCATTCAATTACGGCCAGCGGCATACAGTAGAGCTCGAAGCGGCTGCACGCGTGGCAAAGAATCTCGGAGCCGCTGAGCACCGTACCGTTCGCTTCGACCTTCGCGAGTTTGGTGGCTCGGCGTTGACAGGGAGCGCGGAGGTGCCCAAGGATCGCAGTGCGGGACAGATGGCAGCTGGAATCCCAGTCACCTATGTACCTGCACGCAACACGATTTTTCTGTCGTTCGCGCTTGCTTACGCGGAGGTGAGCGAAGCGCCGGATATCTTCATCGGCGTGAATGCCATCGATTACTCCGGCTATCCGGATTGCCGGCCGGAGTTCATTCGAGCATTCGAGCATATGGCGCGTCTGGCGACCAGGGCCGGTGTTGAAGGCCACAGCCGGATCAAAATCCGGACTCCGCTTATCGCCATGTCTAAGGCCGACATTGTGCGGAAAGCAGTTGAGTTGAACGTGGATCTCGGCTCGACTTTTAGCTGCTACGATCCCGATTGGCAGGGCAGGCCCTGCGAGCATTGCGATGCCTGCCTGCTGCGGCGAAAGGGTTTTGAGGAAGCGGGCGTTGCCGACCCGCTCCTTGCATGAAGATCTCCGAAATTTTCTACTCCATTCAAGGCGAGGGAAGCCTATTAGGCGTTCCTTCGGTGTTTATCCGCACCTCCGGCTGCAATCTTCGCTGCACTTGGTGCGACACGCCTTATACGTCCTGGCATCCGGAAGGCGATCAGTTTACGGTCGAGCAGATCCTCGAGCGCGTCCGCGCATATCCGTCCGCCCATGTTGTTGTCACCGGCGGCGAACCCATGATCGCGCCCGATATCGTCGGCCTCACATCCGCTCTGCATGCGGAGAAGCTGCACATTACGATTGAGACCGCAGGCACGCTGTACGCCCCAGTCGAATGCGATCTGATGAGCATCAGCCCGAAACTCTCGAATTCAACTCCGCACAGCCGCGAAAACGGCCGCTGGGCTGCTCAGCACGAGCGCCTGCGCTCTCAGCCCGATATCCTGCGAAAGCTGATGACCGCATACCCTTACCAGCTCAAGTTTGTAGTCTCAGCACCCGCCGATCTCGAAGAGATCGAAGCGATACGCCGGGACCTTCAGGCCGGCCCCGGCAGCATCATCCTGATGCCGGAGGGTACCCAGCCAGGCGTTCTGCAGGAGCGTGGCCGCTGGCTGGCCGAGGTATGCAAGAGCACCGGATACCGCTTTAGCCCGCGCCTTCACATCGATCTTTGGGGCGATCGGCGAGGCGTTTGAGCCACCCCGATTGAACCAGCCCGATACACTGGAAATGGGTCTATTTGCTTGAAGCATCGCGTCGGCGCTGTCAGCTATCTGAACACCGTTCCACTCGTCTGGGGCATGTGGCACGGACCGCAAAGGGAAGAAGTCAACCTTAGTTTTTCCATCCCTTCGGTGTGCGCTAAAGAGGTGGAGGACGACTCGATTGATATTGGGCTCGTGCCCGTCGCTGAAATCGCGCGCCAGGGGCTGGAGATTGTGCCGGGAGTAGGAATCACGTGCCTGGGTGCGGTACGCAGCATTCTGCTCTTTTCGCGTGTGCCCTGGCGCCAGATCCGGACCCTGGCTGCGGATCTGAGCTCGAGAACATCCGTCCAGCTCGCGAAAGTGATATTGAGGGAAAAATACGGGGTGGAGCCGGTGACCATCGAAATGCAGCCGCTCCTGGACGAGATGCTGCTAACCACAGATGCCGCTCTCATTATTGGCGACCCTGCGCTGCGGATCGACGCTGATCGGACCGGGATGGAATGGCTCGATCTCGGTGCCGAATGGTTCGCCTTGACCGGGCTTCCCATGGTGTTTGCCGCCTGGGCAGGAAAAGCCGGGATTCCCGCGCAGAAGCTTTCTTCGCTAACCCGCGGCTCCTACCAGTTCGGACAATCTCGTCTCTCTGAGATTGTCGATCAGGAATACCGAAAGCGATATATCACACACGAGCTGGCCGACCGTTATCTTCGCGAGCACATCCGTTTCGAGATTGGCGCGCCCGAAGAACGCGGGCTTCGCGCTTTCTGGGAACTTGCACGCCTGAAACAGGGCGATAAAGTGGCGCAGCATGCCTGAGGGGAATCAATGATCACTCGACAGCAAGCAATCGATATGTTTCAGAGCGATGACCTGGTCGGCATCGGCATGGAAGCCGACGCTATTCGCAGAAAGCTTCACCCGCACGGAATCGTTAGCTACATCATCGACCGGAACATCAACTACACGAACTTCTGCACCGAGTATTGCAGCTTCTGCGCCTTCTATCGTCCGCTGGGCCACAAGGAAGGATACATCCTGCCGGCTGAAGTGATCCTGGCAAAAATCCAGGAAACCATCGATCTTGGCGGAACGGGCATCCTGATGCAAGGCGGCCTGCATCCCGATTTGAAGATCGAATGGTATGAAGAGCTGCTGCGCACGATCAAGTCTCACTCGAATATCTGGTGTCACTGCTTCTCTGCTCCGGAAATCGTGAACATCGCCGAAGTGAGCGGCCTATCACTGCGAGACACGATCGCCCGTCTGCGCGATGCAGGGCTCGATTCGATTCCGGGCGGCGGCGCGGAAATCCTGGATCGATGAGGTACGGCATCGGATCAGCCGGCTGAAGTGCTCCGTTCAGGAATGGATCGACGTTCACCGGACCGCGCACTCTCTCGGCATGCGCACGACGGCCACGATGATGTTCGGCACCGGCGAGACCATCGACCAGCGCATAAATCACTTCGAGATCGTGCGCCAGATTCAGGAAGACACCGGCGGCTTTACGGCGTTCATTCCCGTGGTTCTTCCAGCGCGAATATACTTCGCTGGGGCGTTTCGTGAAGCAGGAAGCCACCGCGGTCGAGTATCTCAAGATGCTCGCTCTCTCGCGCATTTATCTGGACAACATCGAAAACATTCAGGCTTCCTGGGTCACTCCAGGCCTGAAGGTCTGCCAGCTAGGCTTGCGGTTTGGCGGCAACGACGTCGGCAGCATCATGATCGAGGAGAACGTGGTTTCGGCGGCCGGCACTCATCACCGGGCAACGGAAGAACAGTTACGGCGTTTGATCCGGGACGCGGGGTTCGTCCCGAAGCAGCGCGAACGTTGTACCGGACGTATTTCCTGAACTGAACGAAGGGGTTGAATTGCGCATCCGCTCGCGGTCGCCTTTCGAACTGCGGCCGCAAGGGAACGTAGCTTCGTTCTTAGCTGGCTTCGGAGCCTTCTGCGGACGGCTGGCCTTGATGCGCTTCATGTCAAGCGACTTGTTCATCCATTCGTCTGCCTGCGCGAAGAGTGCCTTTGCTTCCTCCGGTGAGGACTGCCAGCGCCGCTTTCTCGCGAAGACAGCAGGTTGATGTAGGACATCGCGTCCTCATTTTCTTTGTCGAGCGCGAGGGCCTTCTTGAGGTTATCGATGCCGCTATCGATGATCTTGGCGTATTTTGTCGTTCAGCTCACTGCACCTTCTTATCTTTGAGCGGCCCCGGATCGTCCGGCTTCAGCTTCTCTTCCACGCGCGCCGTGCTGATCGGGACCAAGCGCCTCGGCGTAGTCGATAACGCCCAGATAGTAGTAGGCTTCCGACGTCTTTCGGGTCGACCTCGATCCGGCGCTGATTCCATTTACGCGCTTCTTCCAGCGCCGCCAGCTTTCTGCTCTGGCGTGCCCGCTGTCGCGGAGTTGTACGCCATGGTGGCCATGGAAGCGAGCGCCAGGGAGTTCTTCGGATCCTTGTTAGGACGTTCTGGAACTCCTGCTGCGCCATGTCGTAGTTCTTCTTGTTGTCCGGCGAATCCGCGCCGGGCACCCACTGAATCATGTACGACGTGGCCAGGTATAACTGAGCGTTTTGATTGGTCGGATCGAGCCGGACCGCTTCCTTGAAGTGCTTCACGGCGTCCGCATAATGATTGTTTTTGTACGCCTGAACGCCCTGGTTCATCTGATCCCGCGATTGCAACTTGGCGCAGCCGGTGCTCGAGTACAGTCACAGCCGAACAAACCGTCAGCAGCAACCACTTTGGAATTTCGCATGGGCTAGGTCCTTTTGTGGGCAGCTACTGCCCCGCTTCAACTTTGGGCGTCATGATACCGACTTTGTCGAGACCCGCACCTTTCGCGTCATCGATAGCCTGGGCAACATAGCGGTAATCGACATCCGGATCGCCCTTCACGAAGACAACTTTCGTTGCGCGAGTCTTGAAGATGTCTTCCAACCGGGCTTGTAGATCCGCTTCCTTAATCGGCTGGCCGTTGATCTCCATGCTGGCATCCTTCTTCACCTCAATCACAACGGTCGGATCCTGATTGGGCGGAGGCGGCGGCTGGTTGGGCGGCGGCGGTTGAGGCACCAGCGCGTCCAGACCGTGCGGAGTGAGAGGGGTGATGACCATGAAGATGATCAGCAGCACGAGCAGAACGTCGATAAGCGGCGTAACGTTGATATCCGCCTTGGCTCCGCCGGAGCCGCCAACTGCCATTGCCATAGAAATGATCCCTTTCAGAGAAATGCTTTTACAGGCCTAATGAGCCGCTTCTTCTTGTCTTGCATGGCTTCGGTAATCAGCCCGAGCTGATCCACACCGGCCGTCCGCAGATTATCGATCACATCCGTCACGCTGGAAAACCGCGCCCGCGCGTCGGCCTTGATATAGACCGTTTTATCCGAGCGGTTCGTCTGCAGATCCTTCACTTTCCGGGACAGATCATCCGGCTGAATCAACGATTTCCAGGGCTCAAGAAGACCTCGCCCGTCGCGCGTAATCGCGATCAGGATGGCATCTTCCTTATCCGCTTCCTGCATCTTGATGTCATTGTGCGTCTTCACCATGTTCACGGTTTGAGCCTTTGGACAACATAGGCGTGATAACCATGAAGATGATCAGCAGCACGAGCATGACGTCCACCATGGGCGTGACATTGATGTCCGAAACAACAGGAGGAGCTTTTGGTAATTTCGCCATTTTGCTTACCTCTTGAGATCGATCCTTTTCACCTCAATCGAGCTGGTTCGTCCCCGGATGCAGTAACGGCTTGGCCGCGAAGCATCCGTATCCAGGGAGCGCCTCCCAGCGCTCCCTGAACCGGTCTCAATTCAACTCGACTGTAAGATCAATTCAAGAATACGAGCAGCTACTTCGACTGCAACCCTGCTGCGTGCGCTTCAGGAAGTAGTCAATCAGCTCGGAGCTGGAATTCCCCATCTCCACGTCAAACGCCTCAATGCGATTCGTGAAGTAGTTGAACATCCAGACCGCCGGGATAGCCACGAACAGACCGACGGCGGTAGTGATCAGGGCTTCCGAAATACCGCCGGCGACCGCGCCCAGACCAGTGGACTTGGAGGTCGAAATCGACTTGAACGCGTTCATGATGCCGACCACCGTTCCGAACAGACCCACGAACGGGGCAGTGGAACCAATCGTCGCCAGGCTGCTGACGCCGCGCTTCAGCTCGGCGTGGACAATCGCTTCGGCGCGCTCGAGAGCGCGGCGGGAGGCTTCGATGTCTTCACCCGGAATTTCGGTGCTCATCTGGTGAGCCTTGAATTCCTGCAAGCCCGGCAACAACAACTTTGGCCAGATGGCTCTTGTTGAAACGATCAGCAATCTTGATGGCTTCGTCGAGCTTACCTTCGCGGAGAGCACCGGCGACGGCCGGCGCAAACGCTCGTGATTGCTTGCGCGCCGCATTATAGGCAATCAATCGATCGATCATGACGCCGATGGACCAGGCCGACATGATGAACAGGCAGAGCACCACCAACTTGGCGAGGACACCCATGTTGCCCCAGACCGACCGCGGGTCGAAGCTAATTCCTTCGGCTTCCTGGAAAAGCCAGAAAGCCCATACTTGAAGTTGTAATAACCATGCTTATCTCCTAAGTTGAATCGTACACTCAGAATCGAACTACGATTCGAACTCCTCACTGGCTCAGCGTGAAGTTCACGATGATATCAGTAACCACTTCTACTGGCTGGCCGTTCAAGCATGAGTCGGCCGGTATTTCCACTGCAGGACGGCTTCTTTGGCAGCATTCACAAGCAGCGGATGGCCGCGAACGAGCTGCAGATTCTCGATATTCCCCTCTTTGCTGATGACCGCGGTAAATTCAACCGTACCCTGCACACGCGCCGATTTCGCCAGCGGCGGATACACCGGCTGAACCTTGCGGATCAGGTTCGCCTCGGCCACCTGGCCACCGATACGGACCGGTCCGGACGGAGCTTTGGGCTTGGGCGGAGGAGGAGGCGGCGGAGCGCCGGGAACACCACCCAGCACGCCGCCGATAACGCCACCGGCGGCACCACCTGCTTCGCCCGTTCCGCCGACGACACCCATGCCGGTATCCGGTGGCGGCGCGGCTTCCTCGATCTTGTTGATCGTTTTCGGAATTACTTTCGGCGCCATCAGCTGGTTGGCAACGAACTGCCGGACCACCGGCTTCGGCTGCACTTTCGGGGCCTGCGGCGGAGGTGGAGGCGGAGGCGGTGGCGGTGGTGGCGGGGCCACCAGCATGCTCTTCAATTGCGCGCTCGGCAGCGTCTGCGGTATAAATCAGCGGGATCAGAATCAATATTCCGATAACGCCGATCTGCAGCAGCAACGAAAGCACAGATCGTGTATGGCTTCTTCGTTTTCTGGTTCCGTCGACAAATGTTTGTTCAAACATGTAGGTTCCCTCGCTCCGGCCCGCTCACCGGCCCACTTCCAACGAGCCGGCAAACGGCTCGACAACACATCGCAAACTATTTAGTTCCGGCCTTCACCGGCTTGTCCGGTTTCGCCAGATTTCTCGCCCGGCTCTCAACAACCGACGGGCCGTGACCTTCCTCTTGCGTCCTTCAGCCATGTCCTGCCAGAAGATCAGAATCGGACTGGCGATGAAGATCGACGAATAGGTCCCGATAATGATACCGACCACCAGCGCAAACGAAAACCCATTCAACACCTGACCACCGAAAAGGAACAACGACAGCGCGGTCAGGAAGGTCAGCCCGGACGTCAGCACCGTCCGGCTCAGCGTCTGGTTAATACTGGTGTTCACAATGTCGGAGAACGATCCCGCGCATCTGCATGCGGAGGTTTTCACGAATCCTATCAAAGGTCACGATCGTATCATTCATCGAGTATCCGACCAGGGTCAGCAGCGCCGCAATCACCGTCAGATCGATCTGCTTGTTGAACAGCGAGAACAGACCGATCGTGATGATCGTATCGTGAAACACCGCAATCACGGCCGCTACCCCATAGATCCATTCGAAGCGGAAAGCGATATAGACCAGCATGGCCGCGAGTGCGATCAGAACAACATTGATCGCCTGCTGCCGCAGATCGGCGCCGATCTTCGGACCGACGAACTCGAAGCTGCGGACGTGAAAGCTTCCCGGGAAGCACTCCTGCTTGATCACGTTGAGAACTGCCGGCGTCACTCCCGGAACGGCCGACAGATCGTCCAGGTTCCGGATCAGGCCGGAGGCGGTGGCGTGTCCCGGTAAGTTGGTGATAGCCTGGCGTCAGTGCCTGCAGCTGGTCGTCGGAAAGCACCACCCCGCCGCGGGTCAGCGGATCCCGCAAGACGATCAGCCAGTGTCGTCTGGCTTGCCGTGTTGATGTCGAGCTTGCCGCCCGCATTCGGGTTGAAAGCGGAATTCAAGGTGGCGAGCATGTCGTCACGGTCGTCTGGAGCGTCCGAGCCGTCTGTTCCAGCGGCCGATCGTCATGAGCGCCCGGTCGAGATCAGGACTTCCTGAGAATTGCTGATTTCCTGCACTTCAACTTCGCCCGGGATCTTCTTGTGCAGAGCCGCGCGGATGTCTTCCGCCGGAGGCCGTTTGTGAAGTTCACGTCCATCAGCGCTCCACCGGTAAAATCAATTCCGTACCTCGGACCGCCCTTTATCCACAGGCTGATCAGACCGCCGCCGTAAGCGCAAGCGACAGGAAGATGAACGGCCACTTCTTCCCGAGAAAGTCGAAATTCGTTTGCTTGAAGATTTCCATCTAGCTCTAGAAGCCGGCATCAACTATAGAAATAGACACCGGATTGTTATAAATGTTCCCATTGAACCGCGACAGATCGCTGATTCTCGCAAGTCCATTCGTCGGCAAATCTTAAATACTGAGCGCGCTCGCCGGCTTTGGGCCGCGACAACTCCCAATCGAAGATCACCTTCGACACGAAGACCGCCGTGAAGACGTTGGCACCAAGCCAATCACGAGCGTGACGGCGAAACCCTTTACCGGTCCTGACCCGAACAGAAAGAGGATGGCGCAGGAAACGACGGTGGTCACGTGCGTGTCGATGATCGTCAGAAGCGCTTTGCTGAACCCGGTATCCACGGCCGGCACACGGCCTTGCCCGCCCGCAATTCTTCGCGAATGCGCTCGAATATCAAGAACATTGCTGTCCACCGCCATACCGATGGTCAGAATGATGCCGGCAATCCCGGGCAGCGTAAGACAGCGTCAAAGTAGCTCAGGCAGGCGATCAGGATCAGCGCATTCAGGACCAGTGCCAGCGTCGCGTTGATTCCACTCTTCTTGTAATAGATGAGCATTGCGACGATCACGGCGAGCACGCCCGCAATACCCGCTATAAAGCCCTCCCGGATCGAATCGGCGCCAAGCGACGGTCCCACCGTATTCTTCCTGCTCGTAACGCACTCCCGCCGGCAGCGATCCAGCCTTCAGATTCAAAGCCAGATCGGCCGCTTCCTGCTGGGTGTCAGCGCCCTCAATCACGCCCTGATCGCTGATCTGGCTGTTGATCGATGGAGCGGCCTCAGGACTTTACCGTCGAGCACGATCGCAAGCCGCTGTACCAATATGCGACCCCGGTGAAGGCCGAAAAGCGCCGGGCCGCGTCCTGGCTCAGAACGAAAGCCCGTCTCCCAGCCCGCGGCAGCTGGCCCTGCTGCGCCGGGCGTCGCGGATGTCGGGTCCGCGCACCATGGGCGTGCTCGAGAGACCAGATACACGCCGCCGCTGCTGCCGTTGTTGCCGGATCGGGCGTCCCGATCAGCTTTGTGCCACCGGGAGCACGCCGCCGTTCTGGGCCAGTGCCTCTTCCCGGCTGGCATATGGGCCGCCTTTAACGTCGTAGAGTTCGAGCTGAGCCGCGGTTTGCAGAATCTGCTTCACACGCGCCGGATCATCCACGCCCGGCAACTGAACCAGCAGTTCGGAATCGCGCATCTTCCCGCCGCTGCTGCACGGTCGCCTCGCTCAGACCAAGGGCATTGATCTTGCGATCGAGTGTGTTCTTGGTCTGGGCCAAAACGTCTTGCCAGAATTTCATCGCGTCCGACGGGCGCATGGTCAGCCGGTAATCGGTCGCGTTGAGAGGGGTCAGAATCCATGGCTGAATTGTCATTGACGAGGCCCCGCAAGGTGCCGGCCTGCGTGGCGGGCACGCCTTTCACCACAATGGCGGCCTTCATCGCGCTCCTGCAAGCCTTCGCCTCGTCCACCGTAGATCTCGGAATAGGTGACATTCTGCTTCTGCGAGCGACTTCCTTCAGGCGGTCGGCATCGGTCGCTGCCTGAGCGTTAAATGCATCCTGCTGCTGGACCTGGACCACGAGATATGTTCCGCCGCGCAGGTCGAGCCCCAGATGGATGTTCTTCTGCCAGTTGTCGACCAGTTCAGCTTTGCTGCGCGGAATGCCGATGATGCCGTACAGGCAGACCAGAATAACGGCAACGATAATGAAGAACTTGAATCGTAGATGGCGTTTCATTTCCGGATTCGCAACGGCTGTCACTGCGCGCCTTACTTCTTGCCGGCGTCGTCTGGGCCGACAACGCTGGTCACGGCGCTTCGGGCGACCTGGATTTTCAGGTTATCCGGCTTAACGCGAAGTATCAGAGTATCATCGTTGACCGCCACGATCGTCCCGATGATTCCGCCGCTGGTGAGAACCGTTTGGCCGTTCTGGAGGGTTTTCAGCATTTCCTCTGGTTCTTCTGCTGCCGCCGCATCGGCATGAAGACAAGGAAGTAGAAGATGGCGATCATCAGCACGATCGGCAGGATGCCGGTCATGAAAAGAACGCTCGGACGATGGGGCGGCTTGAGCCTGCAGTAACAAGGAAGATAGGACAACATAGATTCTGTTCTAGCTTCAGTGGGTCAGGCGGCAAGCTCGTCTGGCCTCGTGGAGCGAGGCCAAGCGCGTTCGAAGAAAGTCAGCTAGCGTTACGAGACGCGCTCCGCTTTCGATGATCCAGATACCGGGCCAGAACGCTTGCCCGCAAATAGGATAGCGTGCCTCGCATTCCCCGCATCAGTTCAAGGAAGTAGTGAATATTGTGCAGCGTTCCAAGAGTGGAAAACAGGATCTCCCCGCCTGAAACAGGTGGCGAAGATAAGCGCGTGTAAAGGTCCGGCAAGTGTAGCAGCTGCAGGCCGGATCGAGCGGAGACTTGGTCCTCGCCGTAACGGGCCTGTTTGATCACAACCTTGCCCTCGGACGTGAACAGAGATCCGTTACGCGCGTTGCGGGTCGGTAGCACGCAGTCCATCATGTCGATTCCCTGGGCCACATACTGCGGCCAGCTCCTCCGGCATGCCCACGCCCATCACATAGCGCGGCCGGTCCGCAGGCAGCAGCGGGGCGGTGATGGCGGCCATCTCCTGGCTCAGGTCACGCGGTTCACCAACCGACAGGCCGCCAATCGCGTAGCCGGGCGCATCCAGCTCCAGCAGAGCATCCGCGCAGGCCGCGCGCAGGTCCGGGTACATGGAGCCTTGCACGATCGGAAACAGGGCGCATCGAGCCCTTTCTGCGCTGCAGATAGTGTGCGTAGCCGGCCCGCGCCCAGCGCATAGTTCGGTGCATGGACGTCCAGCGCGCAGCTGTGGGTCGCCGGGTAGCCCAGGCACTCGTCGAGCATCATGAGAATGTCGCTGCCCAGCGCCAGTTGAATGTCTACCGTGCCTTCGGGAGAAAAGAAATGAGCGTCTCCGTTAAGGTGCGAATCGGAAAAGGACGCCCTCTTCGGTTACCTTGCGCAGCGTCTCGAGGCTGAAGACCTGGAAGCCGCCGGAGTCGGTAAGGATCGGCGCGGGGCCACGCCATAAACTGGTGCAGCCCACCCCAACGCTCGATCCGCTCATGCCCCGGCCGCAGAAAGAGATGATACGTGTTGGCCAGGATGATCTGCGGCATCAGATCTTGTTCGAGCTCACGCGGCGTTAGACCCTTTCACCGTGCCCTGCGTACCGACCGGCATAAATACCGGCGTTTCGATCGCTCCATGAGCAGTGTGCAGCCGGCCTGCCCGCGCGCCTGTCTCCGGGCAGGTCCGCTGGATTTCGAAGCGAAAGGCGGACATGAAGCCCTATTGTCGGGCAGCGAGCGCTAGATTGCGCCGAGCCAACGGTCCTCCGGCACAATGAGGCGGCCGGCTTTCTGCTTGCCGCTCGCCGCCGGGATCGGCGGCGCCCAGCAGCCCCAATTCCGAACGCGGGCTCGTGAAGTGGTGGTTCCGGTTTCGGTCAAAACCAAGGCCGGCAAGCCGGTGGAAACCCTCGGACCTGACGATTTCATTGTCTTGAGGCGACGGTTCCCGCAGCGCGCCCAAGTGCTGGCCCAGGATCGGATCCACTGCCGGTGCATGCCGCTTCGTTCTGCAAACCAACGGGGCGGTGAGGCCGCCCTAGCGAAGATTCGCAAAACGGCGTCGGTGATCAGCAGCTACATAAGCCATGAATGGAGTCCGGGACACCAAAGCCTGACCGCCGTAGTTGCGGTCTCGGACGAGGTCGCGGGTCGCCCAGGCTTTCACGCCGGATGCCGACCGGTCGGGGGACGCGTTTGAAAAGCTGAAGGTGAACGGGACTCCAACGCTCGCTGTCGATGGCGTCAGCCTGGCTTGCGACCTGCTGACCGGCCGGCCGGAGCCTTCAGACGCGTCATCGTGTTGATCGGAGAATCTCGAGACCGCGGAAGCAAGGCCCGTTTTCAGGTGATGTCCGGAACTGCGAGCCGTGAATACTCCGTACTCGGCATACGCTCGTTTTACCAGAAAGTTCCGCCGGCGCCTCCGACCCAGCTTCCGTCGGTCACGTTCAATCTCTCGCGCAGTCGAGAACCTCCGACGCCATCGCCGGCGATGTTGCACGCGACCGGCGGCCGCAACGCCGTCATACAAATCCTCGAGGAACGTTCTCACCGATATACGTTGGCATAGGTGTCTCCTAGCGACATCCTAGCAGCTCCAAGCCGCTTCCAGCCATCACCGAGGCACGACCGGCGAATACACCAGCTCTGCTTGTTACGATTGACGCTGATTCCCCGAAATGGCGCTTCGTTTTTACAACACTCTTACCCAGGAGCTCGAGACTTTTCATCCACTGGACGACAAAAAAGTCCGCATGTACACCTGCGGACCGACCGTCTACAACTTCGTCCACATCGGCAATTTTCGAACCTTTACCTTTCAAGACATCCTGCGCCGCTGGCTGAACTATCGCGGCTACAAGCTCAATCACGTGATGAACGTCACCGATGTCGACGACAAGATCATTGCGAAGCCGCCAAGCAGGGCAAGTCGATAGAAGAGTACACGTCGGTCTACACCAAAGCGTTCTTTGAGGACGCCGCAGCGCTGAGGCTCCAACAGCCCGAGCATGTGGTGCCCGCCACCAAGCATATCCCGGCAATGGTCAAAGCCATCGAGGATCTGGCCGCCAAAGGGTACACGTACACCAACGACGGGTCGACATATTTCCGGATCTCGAACTTTCCCGGAGTACGGCAAGCTTTCCCATAACGATTTCAGCGGCATCCGCGCAGGCGCTCGCGTAGATGTCGACGAATACGACAAAGCCGACGCCCGCGATTTCGTCCTCTGGAAGGGCCGCAAGAATGACGAACCTTACTGGGAGACGCCGTTCGGAGAAGGACGGCCCGGCTGGCACATCGAATGCTCCGCAATGGCGATGAGCTATCTGGGCGAAACCCTCGACATTCACGCCGGCGGCATCGATCTGGTGTTTCCGCATCACGAAAATGAAATTGCGCAATCGGAAGCTATCACCGGTAGACCGTTTGCCAGCTTGTGGCTGCATTCCGAACACCTGCACATCGAGTCGCAGAAAATGTCGAAGTCGCTTGGCAATTTCTATACGCTGCGCGACCTGTTAGAGCAGGGCTATCAGCCCGAGGCGATCCGGTATCTGCTGGCGGCGGTCCCCTATCGCAAGAAGCTGAATTTCACCTTTGAGGGTCTGCGGGCCGCCGCCAAGACTATCGAGCGGCTAAGAGATTTTGAGCTGCGCTTGACGTCGACGCCGCTTCCGCACCGGCAGAACGAAGGGATCAGCGAGCGCTCGCGCGAAGCAATCCGGGAGTTCGAAGCCGCGCTCGACGATGATCTGAATACGGCCGAGGCGCTGGCCGCCATCTTCGAATACGTGCGCGTCATGAACACCGCGCATTGATGAAGGCCAATTGCTCGAGGAGAACCGCTGGGATGCCGCGCGCGTTCTGGAAGTATTCGATGCGATATTCGACGTGCTGAAGCCGACGATGCGGCGAACGGCCGTTCGAGACGCGCCGATACTCGCCGGGCTGACGCGACTCCGAGATCGAAGCTTCGATCGAGCGAGCGGAAGCGCGGCAAGAAGAGCGGAATTTCGCGCGGGCGGATGAGATTCGGAATGCTGCTGGAAAACAAGGGAATCGTTCTCGAGGACACTAAGGAAGGGGTCCGCTGGAAACGAAAATGAAGTTCGAATCAGAAGTGGTGCATGCCGGAGATCGCAAACGGCAGGTGCCGGTGCTGCCCGTTCCCTCCACCACGCCGATTCATCTGGGAACCACCTACTTCTACGATTCGGCCGAAACACTCGATCGCGTCCTGGCAGACGAAGAAGAAGGTTTCAGCTACTCGCGTTACTCCAGCCCGACAAACGCGGCTTTGGAAGAGTTGGTGACCACGCTCGAAGAGCGGGCACGGGTCGCTGGCAACGGCTTCCGGGATGGCCGCCGTTCAGATCGCGCTGCAGGCCGCCCTGCTCGACCGCCCGCATCGCGTGCTCGCGTCGCACGCGCATTTATGGGGCCACCAGTCGGCTTGCTCGACAGGTTTTCGCTGCCTTCGACGTCGATGTCAAGTATGTCGATATCTGTGACCTCGGATGCTTTGGAGCGCGCAATCGAAGAGAAGCAATCCGGGCTGTATCTTCATAGAAAGCATCTCGAATCCGCTGCTGCGGGTTCGGCGACATTCGCCAACTTGCGGAACTTGCTCGCGAAAACGGCGCCTGCCTGGTGGTGGACAACACATTTGCCACCCCATGCTGCTGCGACCGCTTGAGCTGGGCGCCAACATCGTGGTCCATAGCGCGACGAAATACCTGGCCGGCCACGGCGATGTTCTCGGGGGGATCGTTGACCAGCGATGAGCAGCACGATGCGATCGTCCACACGATCGCACGCATTGACGGGCCGCTGCTCGGCCCATTCGAAAGTTACCTGACCATGCGCGGCATCAAAACTCTTGCCTTGCGTTTTGAACGGCAGAGCGCAAATGCCACGATACTCGCCGAGTGGCTGTCTTCGCATCCGCGCGTGGAACGCGTCTACTACTGCGGCGATCCGTCCCACCCCGATGCGGCTACCATCCGCAGTTCCTTTGCGCCCGGCTCTGTTCGGCGCCATTTTCAGTTTTGAGATCAAAGGATGCCGATAAAGAGCGGTCCTGGCGTTTTATGAACCGCCTGCGGATGATCGTGCCGGGTACCTCTCTGGGCGACGTCCATACACTTGCTGCTCTATCCGCTTAATCGCTTCGCATCGCAACGTCTCGCCCAAAATGCGCGAGCGAATGGGAATTCGCGAAAACCTGGTGCGAATAGCGGCCGGAATCGAGGCCTTTGAGGACATCATGCAGGACCTTGATCAGGCCTTGAGAGCCGCCTGAAGAGTACACTGGGATGGGTTAGCCGCTGCTAGCCCACACGCTTGCGTCAGCTCTCGATTCCGTGTTCGCGCATCAAAGACAAAGAATAAGACTTCTGCTCGCCTTCGCCGACGCGCTCTTAACTGCGCTCGCTTTTGAAGGCGCTTACGTTACGCGCGCGCGCATCGGGCTTGGAGCGGCCCTTTTTCTTTCCGCTAGGAACCCATGTGCTCATGGTTTTGTTCTGCGCGGTGGTCTGGGCCTGGCTCGGGTCTGCGCTGCGCATCTATGAGTCGCTTGATTCGGGCAGCACGCGCCGGGTGGTCCGCCGCACGCTAAGGCAGATGATTTTCGGAACCGTACTGCTGGTCGTGTTCCATTACCTGCTGCGGCCCGATCCGCCCATGAGCCGCACCTTCCTGTCGTTCTTCTTCGCATACGACCTTTTCCTGCTCGGCCTGTTCCGGTGGTGTTCTCCGGGTCTGATCGGCGCCTTCCAGCGTGGCTTCGGAACTCCATATCATCTGGTCATCGTCGGTGGGGGGAAGAAAGGACGCCGCGCTCGCGCGCACGCTCTCCGAAGGCTCGCCTTTCAAAATCCAGATCGCCGCTCAGCTCAGTGAAGAAGAGTGTGCCGTCAGGCTGCCTGCGCTGCTTCAAGAAAAAGTAGTGGACGAAGTAATCTTCGATGTGGATAGCAGCACGCTCGCGACCCTGGAAGAAGTTTTCTTGCGCTGCGATGAAGAGGGCGTACGAACCCGTGTTGCCGTCGACTTCTTCCCTCACGTGAATAGCGATATCAGCTTTGACCGCGTGGGTTCGCTGCCCCTCCTCACATTCTCGGCGGCGCCGCTCGATGACATGCGTCTGCTGGTCAAGCGCTTCCTCGATATTGTGCTCTCGATTGCCGCCATGGCGCTCCTGTCACCTCTCTTCGCGGCCGTTGCAATCGCCATCAAGCTGACCTCTCCCGGGCCGGTGATCTATCGTCAATATCGCTGTGGGCTGAACGGGCGACGGTTCGTCATGTACAAATTTCGTTCCATGGTTGAGGGCGCCGACAGCATGAAGTCGGAACTGGCGCACCTGAGCCATCGCGACATCGCATTCAAGATGCCGGATGACCCGCGCACCACGCGCGTGGGCCGCTGGATCCGCAAGTTCTCAATTGACGAATTGCCGCAGCTGTATCAACGTCCTTCGCGGCGACATGTCCCTCGTCGGACCACGTCCTCCAGTTCAGGAGGAGGTCAACCTCTACGAAACCTGGCAGCGTCGCCGTCTGCGCATGCGCCCCGGCCTGACCTGCCTGTGGGCCGTCTCAGGACGTGACCAGATCGATTTCATCTCCTGGATGAAGATGGACATTTCCTACATAGAGAACTGGTCCCTGAAACTCGATTGGTCGATTCTCTTGCGAACCATTCCTCATGTTCTGGCCGGCAAAGGCGCGCACTAGCAACTCGCTGGCTGCACGGATCGTATGCACCTCTTACCCACCAATCAGGAAGTCATCGGCATGCTGCGAGAAACAGGCGCACTGCGTGATGGCCACTTCGAATATCCCAACGGCATGCACGCCGACGAGTACTTGCAAGTGGCGCTCGCCTTTCGCTACTTTCAGTACGCCAAGATCCTAAGTGTCGGCCTGAGCCGCCGTCTGCGCGGAGATAGCGAGATCCGCGCCATGATCAAGGAGCTTTCCATCGTTTGCCCCAATACCGGAGGCCTGCCGATTGCCTTCGGTGTATGCGAAGCATTGCGCGCCCGCCAGGTTTACTGGGCTGAGCAGGACACGGACACGTCTCCCATGCGCTTCCGCCAGTTCGTGGAGCCGTCCGAAGGAGAGAAAGTTCTGCTGGTTGACGACATTCTGCGATCCGGGCGCCGCCTGAAGGAGCTGAAAGGACTGGTTGAGCGCTCTGGCGCCGATATCGTCGGACTTGCCGTAGCCGTCTATCAGCCGAATCCGACGGTAGAGGACCTCGGGCAGACTCCGCTCTTCTATCTCGCAAAAATGGACGCCGTCTACTATAAAGACTCCGCTTCCTGTGAACTCTGCAAACGCGGCGTGCCGGTTCAGAAGGTCTGGACTTAGTTCGAGAGCATCGCCTTCTGTCCCGCACATAGCTTCTGACCTTGTTCTCATAAGCTATGCGAACCGCGGTTGTCCTCCTCCTGCTCTCTGCCTACGCAACAGTTTCCCCGGCCGGCAACGTCGGCAGTCGCGCCCAATACATAGGCGGAACGCGGCCCGATATCGCTACCAACGATGAGGGGCGGCTAGAGGTCTCCGATAAAGTCTATTTCGTTTTCGAATCGAAGCACACGAAAGTGCGCATTCCTTACGAACGCATCGACCTGCTCGAGTATGGCCAGCGCGTGGACCGGCGATATCTCCCGGCCGTGCTGATTTCTCCGTTATTCATGCTGGCCAAGAAACGCCAGCACTTCCTTACAGTCGGTTTTCAGGATGACGAGGGCCAGCAGCAGGCCTTGGTGTTCAAGGTGAACAAAGACGATATCCGGATGGCGCTGGTGTCGCTGGAGGCGCGCACTGGGCGCGAGGTTCAGTATCAGGACAACGAAGCCCGCATGTCTGGTAAGGGATGAGCTACTCACTCCGCCGCTTTATCTTGACCTCGCTGCTTGCCGCGGCAGTCGCGTGCCCGCTCTTCCCCCAGAAAACAGGGGCCGATTCCGGCATCAACGGCCTGCTAGAGGTAAGGCGAATTTACGTTGCGCAGCTTACCGGTGGGGTTCAAGCCGACGTTCTCCGCGAGCTCATCATTGCCGGGATCGACGGCATGAAGCTCTTCATCGTCACCGATAACCCGGATCGGGCGGACGCGGTCTTGAAAGGCGCGGCGGATGATAAGGCCTATACCGACAGCATCGATGTCGATAACAACGCTACTACGCGTCAAAACGGCAGCCGCTACGGATCAGGGGCTCGAACTCTGTTGGGTGGCGGAGCGATGCCGGGTTCGTCGGTCGGCGACAACGAATCATTGCATTCACGGGAACGGAAACACGAAGCCTACGCCACCGTTCGCTTGTGCAGCAAAGACGGCGACGTGCTCTGGTCCACTACACAGGAGAGCGCCGGAGCGAAATTTCGCGGCGCCGGTGCCGATGTTGCCGCTAAAATTGCCCGGCAACTGGCTCTCGACCTCGAAAAGGCTCGCAGGAGCGCCTCGACAACACCGTTAACGGACCCGCGGCCGTAGCGATCCAGCCTCGTCCCGAATCGTCTCCAGCTTCTCGATCAGTTCTCTCGAACCGTTTCCTTTTGCAAGCACGTGATCTACCATGGCGAGCTCCGGCGCTTGGGCCAGCCGTTCCGAACGCATCCCGGTCAGCAGTAAGACACGCATGCCCGGATCCAGTGTCTTCAGTTCGCGGACCGTGCGCAGGCCCAGTTCTTCTGTCGGAAAGCGCAGGTCCACAACCGCGCAGTCGGGCCGTTCCGCCACCGCCATCTCCACCGCGGAGGGCCAGTCCCCCGCCTCGATCGTCTCAAACCCGCGCGCAGAAAGCAGCATGCTGCGTACTGCGAGCTGATCCGGATCATCGTCCGCCAGAAGAACCTTCACTTGTGTGACACCGATTGGCTCACCTGGCGAAGTGAATACTCGCAATCACCAGGTGAGGAAGCGTTTGGTTCCAGCCATCCGGCAGAGTATCGAAAGGCAGCCGGAACGGTCGCGTCTGGTTCGGACCTAGCGGACCGCCTTTGGGAGTCACGATCGCCTGCCTTTCGCGATAGATTTCGCGTCCATCCACACCGTAAAAGACGCAGTACACTTCAACGCTCTCGAGCTGCCTGGGACCTTTGTTCGTGATCTTTCCGTGAATCTCGACCACGCGCTGCTGCATGAAGTTGTCGGTCGCATCCATTCCGACATCGCTCAAGGCGAGGTAAGGGAGGTATGCCTTTGCTTCGGCCGATGCCGGGCCATTCGCAGCTACGGGCGGCGGGGCGGGCCGGCTCAGATAAACGGCTCCCGCAATCAGTAGCACCAGCAAAGTGGCGCAGACCGCGATCAAAACAGGGCTGCGCGCTTTATCTGTCGTCGCCTGTGAAGCCATCCGCTAACAGCAAGTCTAAAACAGCAGAACCTGAATGGCCGCCCCAGAATAATGCGTGCTCGCCAGGTATTTACCGGCGCTTCGCTGTACTCTTTTTTGCCTTTGGTCCGCTTCTCTTTGCGGCTTTCTTCGTCGCAGCGCTCCCGACGGCCGTCTTGGCAGCTTTCTTCCCCGCTGCCGACTTGCGCGCCCGGGCGGAACCGCCCTGTTTTCTGGGCTGAGCTCTTTTGTTTGCAGCGGGTCCAGCCTTCTTTGTAGCGGACTTCTTTGTAGCGGACTTCTTGGTAGCCGGCTTCTTCGCAGCAGACTTCTTGGCGCCCACACTCTTCTTAGCAGGAGCTGATTTCTTGCTCGTTCCCGGCGGACTTCGTGGCAGTTGCCGATTTTCCGCTCGCAGCAGCCCCGGTACTCTTCTCCGCCTTTGAGGCAGCCCGGTGCGAATGACGGCCGGATCCGCGCCGTGCCGCGCGCTCTTGCTTTGCCTCCTCGGCTTCTTCAGCCGTCTCCTCACTAATCAGTTTGTTGAAGTTACTCTTGGCGCCGCCTGCTGTTTCTTCCTGATAAAGCAGCGCGAGGTTCCTCTCGTCGAACTTCTCGAAAAATTGCTCCCAGGAGATCGGCTCCAACTTACCTTCTCCGCTATACCCGGGAAAGTCAAACCGCAGGATCCCGATGTCGCCACCCGATCCTGTCCCAATCACGTGCGACGGAGTTCCGCCACGCTCCTCGGCCCACCTTCGAATTTCCTCGTGGTCCCTAGTCGTCTTCGAAAGATTCGGCATCCATTCTCCCTTTCTAAGCTCGGCCAGCAATTCCTGTTCCAGCAAGCGCCAATCTCCGTCGACACTTCTGACAGAAAACTGGACAGCTATTCAGTTGGCTGGAGCGGGTGCATAATTTTACTGCCCGTGTCTCAAGGGTACAGCCAATCAGACAACTTAGATAGAGGAGAAAAAAGTACCTCCGCAAATTGCAAATTATGCTTGCGCACACACCACGAAACGTAGCTCCGAAGGCGGAGTCACACAGGTGACCCGCTGAGAAAAACCCCGGGCCTCAACCGAGTTAGCTGAGAGGAAAAACATGGCACTGTTCTCAACAACCGAGTTCAACTCACTCAAAGATTTGTTCATCGATCAAATCGAGGATCTGTATGACGCCGAGAACCGGCTCACAAAAGCTCTGCCCAAAATGGCCGAGGCTGCGCACTCGCCGCAACTAAGGCAAGCCATCCAGACGCACCTGACGGAAACTCAGGGTCACGTATCGCGGTTGGAGACCATCTTCCGCGAGATCAATGTCGAACCGAAGCGCGAAGTCTGCGAGGCAATGAAGGGTCTGATTGCCGAAGGCGAAGAGATGATCGGCGCCAAAGGCGATTCGGACGTCAAGGATGCCGCTCTGATCGCTGCCGCGCAGCGTGTCGAGCACTACGAGATGTCAGGGTACGGCACAGCACGGACTTTCGCCCAGCGGCTGGGGCTGACACAGGCAGCAAACTTACTGCAACAGACATTAAATGAAGAAGTTGCCGCGGACCGTAAGCTGACCCAGATCGCCGAAGGCGCAGTGAACCCGCAAGCGGCAACCGCCTCACGTTAGTTCTTTTGAGAGATGATCCGCAAGCGGCGGTAATCTGCCTGCCAGCTTCCCTGGATCAGCAGCTCTGGACGCAGCCTCTCGACAACTGCGTCCAGAGCGGATTCGCGTGAAAAGGCGGGAACATTCTCGAAGTAATACCAGGCGAACTGCATTAGCCAGTTCTTCATTCCGTTTTCTCCTTCGAGCGGCGTCGGTCGATCAAATAGCGCAGCAAATTGCAGCTCCAGACCCGCCGCCTCGAGCACCGCGCCGTACTCGGGAATAGACGGAAAGAAGGTCCTCCGTAAACGTTCGAAATCGATCCCTCGCTCGCCCAATTCCGCCGCGATAGCTTTCGCGATACGTACGATGTTGCCGCGTCCGCCCATTTCGGCGACAAAGCGCCCGCCGGGTTTAAGCGATCGCGCTACGCTGCGGGCGACCGCCGAGGCATCGAGCATCCAATGCAGAGCTGCATTGGAAAAGACTGCGTCGAATTCATCGCGGAATTCCATCTTTGCGGCATCCGCAAGAACGAACTGTAACTCAGGATAGTTTTGTCGGGCCTGGCCGATCATTTCGGGCGACGCATCCAGCCCAACCACCTTTGCCCCGAAATCGGCAATTTGACGCGTCAGCGGTCCGGTGCCACAGCCTAGATCAAGAATCCGCTCGCCGGGCTTCGGGTCGAGCAGCTTAATCAGATCCTCGCCGAACTTCCAGACAAAGCCGTGCTTCGCCTCGTATAATTCCGCATCCCATTTTGATTTGGCGGCAGGCATCCGAGGGGCTATAACAGCGGCCGAACCTGGTACAGCAAAAGATAAACGACCACGCCCGTTACACTGACATACATCCAGATCGGCCAGGTCCATTTCGCGATGGCGCGATGTCTCGCGATGCGGCCGCGCTGTCCGCGCGTCAGTGTGATAACTGCCAGAAAAGGCACGGCGGCGGCAAGTATGGTGTGAGTTCCGAGAATCCAAAGATACACAGTGCGAACCCATCCGGGTTTATCGAATTTCACTGAGCCTACGTTGTAGTGATACACGAGATAGCACACCAGGAACGCACAGGAAACCACGAACGCGGTCCACATTACCTTCTGATGCGCGCTTACTTTTCGCTGGCGGATCAGTATGAACCCAATCAGCAGCAGGATGCCTGCCAACCCGTTCAGTGTCGCGTTCACGACGGGCAGATCATGAACGTTCAGAAAAGCCGGAAAGATCACGCCTTCTCTCGTCGTAGCAGGCCGATGTCGTGCAGCAGAGTGTTCATATCGTCTCCCGATTGACCTTCATCGCCGGTCAGCGTCGAATAGTAGCCACGAATATGTCCTCGCTTATCCACCAGCATGAACTTCGTACTGTGCTCGATCTTGCCCAGCACGTCTCCTACATGAAAAGTCGTATAGGCCAGCAGATGCACCGTGCCCGGCGCTCCGGTTAAGAAAATCCACTGAGGCGTGGGAGCGCCGTAGCGATGGGCGAAGGCAGTCAGCGCGGCGGGCGTGTCTCGGGCCGGATCGACAGAAATAGAAACAAGCCTGACATCGGCGTCATCCCGCAGTTTCTTTTCGAGGGCGTGCATCTTGGAGGTCATCATGGGACACGCTCCCGGGCAGTTGGTGTAAATGAAATCGACCACCCACACCTTCCCGCCCAAGGCGCTGCTATCAAATGCTCCGCCATGCGAGTCGGTCATCTGGAACGGTGGTACCGCGCCGTAGTCAGGAAGCTTGCTGGCGGGATCTGTACACGCGATAAGCCCCAGAACAGCGCCGATGAGGAAAATTTTGGTCAACGTGAGGAGATGCTTCACTCGCAGTCGCCGGCCAACACCCACAGTGTACCCATTCTTGTTTGGCGAGAATACACAGCGTACCGTGACCGTCTTTGTTCTAATGATCCTTTAGCTATGGCATCGAACACTGTACCTGTTACCGTTGCGCACGGCGACGGCATCGGCCCGGAGATCATGGCCGCCTGTCTCCACATCATGAAGGAGGCCGGTGCGAAGCTCGATATCGAAACGATTGAGATCGGCGAAAAGGTCTATCTGCGCGGCATCAATTCCGGAATTGAACCGAGCGCCTGGGAATCTCTGCGCCGGACCAAGGTCTTTTTTAAGGCTCCGATCACCACGCCCCAAGGCGGCGGTTTCAAGTCGCTGAACGTCACCACCCGCAAAACTCTCGGCCTGTACGCGAACATTCGGCCCTGCGTGTCCTATGACCCGTACATTCAAACCAAGCATCCAGGTATGGATGTCGTGATCGTTCGTGAAAACGAGGAAGATCTCTACGCCGGTATCGAACACCGGCAGACCGATGAGGTCTATCAATGCCTGAAGCTCATCAGCCGCCCGGGATCGGAGAAAATCGTTCGCTACGCCTTCGAATACGCGCTGCGCAACAGCCGCAAAAAGGTCACGTGCTTCAGCAAAGACAACATCATGAAACTCACCGACGGCCTGTTTCACAAGGTCTTCGATGAAATCGGCGCGGATTATCCAGAGCTCGAAAAAGAGCACTGGATTGTGGATATCGGAGCTGCGAAGATGGCCGACACGCCGGAGGCCTTCGATGTGATCGTTATGCCAAACCTGTACGGGGACATTCTTTCGGACGTCGCGGCTCAGATCGCAGGCTCGGTTGGACTGGCCGGCTCGGCGAATATTGGTGATCGGTGTGCCATGTTTGAGGCGATCCACGGCTCGGCTCCGCGCCGCGCGGGCCAGAATCTGGCGAACCCATCCGGATTGCTCCACGGCGGTTTGCTGATGCTGGTTCACATCGGGCAACCGGATGCTCGCCGAGGCGATTCAAAACGCATGGCTGCGGACCATTGAAGACGGCGTACACACTTACGACATCTACAAAGAGGGCATCAGCAAACAGAAGGTCGGCACGAAAGAATTCGCGGACGCCGTCGTGTCGCGGCTGGGTCAGAAGCCGCAGAAGCTGAAACCGGCGGCCCACAGCAAGGCGCCGAAGCAAACGCTCGCCCGACCTTTGAAGCAGCACACTCCTTCGCGCAAAGAGCTCATCGGCGTCGACATTTTCCTCGATTGGAAGCAGCGCAACCCGGTCGAATTCGGCAAGCGGCTCGAAAGCTTCAACGGCAACGGTCTCAAGCTCTCGCTGGTAAGCAACCGCGGAACGGAGGTGTATCCCGGGGGCTTCGAGGAAACATTCTGCACCGATCACTGGCGCGCCCGCTTCAAGGCCGATCAGGACGGCAAGGCCGTCTCCCATGCTCAGATTGTCGATCTGCTGAAGCGCATCGACGACGCCGAGCTCGATTTCATCAAGACAGAAAACCTGTATACCTTCGATGGCGAAAAGGCCTTCGCATAACTCCCGAATAAGGGATGAGCATCTCTCCCAACGCCGGCTGCAAGCCGCTGGTCGGCGTGATCATGGGCAGCAAATCGGATTGGGAGACCATGCAGCGCACGAGCGAACTGCTGCAGGCGCTGGAAGTGCCGCACGAGTGCCGCATCGTTTCCGCTCATCGCACGCCGGACTGGATGGCCGAGTACGCGAAATCGGCCGTCGAACGCGGGCTGGAAGTCATCATCGCCGCTGCGGGCGGCGCAGCGCATCTGCCTGGCATGGTGGCCGCTCACACCACGCTTCCGGTGCTGGGCGTTCCGATCAAAAGCAGCGTGTTGAACGGCGTCGATTCGCTCCTTTCGATCGTGCAGATGCCTGCCGGCGTTCCGGTCGGGACACTCGCCATAGGCAACGCGGGGGCGAGCAACGCCGCTCTGCTCGCAGCCGGAATTTTGGGCAATAAATATCCGGAGATCCGGAATCGCCTCCAGAGCTGGCGTCAGCAGCAGACCGAATCCGTTTTGCAGGACCGGACACTTTGACTGCCGCCGAATCCAGGCCGATTCTTCCCGGCAGCGCTATCGGCGTGCTTGGCAGCGGCCAGCTTGGACGCATGTTCGCGATTGCAGCGCGGCGCATGGGTTACCGTGTCCATACGCTCTCGCCTGACGAAGACACTCCCACCGGCCAGATATCCGACGTGGAGATCAACGCTCCATACGAAGATCTCGATGCCGTGTGCCGGTTTGCGAGCGCCGTGTCGGTTGTGACTTTCGAGTTCGAAAACGTTCCGGCGGAGACCGCTGCAGCCGCGGCAAAGTGCGCGCCCGTCCGCCCGAGCGGCCATGTCCTACACATCGCGCAACACCGGCTGCGTGAAAAGACCTTCCTGGCAAGGGCCGGCCTGCCCGTTACGGAATTCCGCCACGTCACCAGCTTCGAGGAGCTGGAGCGCGCTGTCGAAGAGCTTGGGCTTCCGGCCATTCTCAAAACTGCCGGCTTCGGTTATGACGGGAAGGGCCAGTATCGGATTCTCCACAAGACGGATCTCGTGGAAGCCTGGGCAGCAGTGGGAGAGAGCGAGGCGGTGCTCGAAGCTTTTGTGGATTTCGATCGCGAGATTTCAGTAGTTGCAGCGCGCAGCCTGCACGGGGGATTTCGTTCACTATGGCGCGGTGGAAAACCGGCATCGCAACGGCATTCTCGACATCTCGCTCGCGCCGGCGTGTGTGCACGAGAAGATCGCGGCGGAAGCGGTCGAAATTGCCCGCGCAGTTCTCGAAAAGCTGGAGGTGATCGGCGTGCTTTGCGTCGAGTTTTTTGTCCGCAAGGATGGCGGTCTTCTGATCAACGAACTCGCACCGCGCCCACACAATTCGGGCCACTTCACCTTCGACGCGAACATCACCAGCCAGTTCGAGCAGCAGCTTCGCGCGGTGTGCGGCTTGCCGCTTGGCGCGGTTACTCAGCTTTCTCCCGCCGCAATGGCGAATCTGCTGGGCGATCTGTGGAACGGCGGCGAGCCGGATTGGGCTGCGGCGGCCGGCATCCCGGATGTAAAACTTCATCTGTACGGCAAAGCTGAGCGCCCGCCCTGGGCGGAAGATGGGACATCTCACATCTCTCGCCTCCTCGACTGAGCAGGCCGCTTAAGGATGTCACGGCCGCCCGCGATCGTCTTTCGCCCAACGCGCCAAACGGCATCGCCCTGTAAACTGAAAGTTGTATCTTCAGCGCGGCACGCTTCGCGTAATCACATGAAAATCTGCTACTTCGACGCATTTTCGGGCATCAGCGGCGACATGACTGTCGGCGCGCTGGTGGATGCCGGCGCGGACTGGAATGCGCTCAAAGCTAGCCTGGAAAGCCTGCATCTCGAAGCGCACGTTTCGCCTTGAGAAAACCAAACGGCGAGGCATTGCCGCAGCGAAGTTCTCAGTCGATTTTGCCGAACAAAAAACACATCGCCACTTGCCGCATATCGAGAAAATCATTCTGGCCGGCAAGCTCTCTGAGCGCGCGCAGAAGAATGCGCTGGCTGTTTTTCGCAAACTCGGCGAGGCAGAAGCGAAATCGCACGACGTGCCGCTCGAGAAAGTTCATTTCCATGAGGTCGGTGCGGTCGATTCCATCTGCGATATCGTCGGCGCGTGCACGGCGCTCGATCTCCTCGGCGTGGAAGAGGTCTGCACTTCGCGCATTAACGTTGGAAGCGGAACAGTAAATACGGAACACGGCGTTTTGCCGGTCCCTACACCGGCGACGGCCGAGTTATTGAAAGATCGACCGGTCTATTCGTCCGGCCCGGAAACGGAGCTGACCACCCCCACCGGCGCGGCACTTGTCGCCACGTTGTCGTCGAGTTTCGGCGTGCTCCCGGCAGTGCGTGTTCTCTCGCAAGGCTTTGGCGCGGGCGAGAAGGATTTCACCATGCAGGCCAACGTTCTCCGCGTTTTGATCGGCGAACGCACGCGTGCGCCGGAATCGACGTCCGTCACACTGATCGAGGCCAACATCGACGATTCCACTCCGCAAGTTCTCGGCTACACCATGGAGCGCCTCTTCGAGGCGGGTGCGCTTGATGTGACGCTGACGCCCGTGTTCATGAAGAAGAACCGGCCGGCGACACAACTGACAGTGATGACCGTCCCGGAGCTGGTGGACGAACTTGCAGCGATTGTGTTTGCCGAGACAAGCACGCTCGGCGTTCGCATTGTGGAGGCGGAACGCCGCGTTTTGGCGCGTCAGCTTGCGAAAGTACGGACGCAGTACGGAACGATCGGCGTCAAGTACACTGAAACCGGCAGCTTTGCGCCCGAGTACGACGATTGCCGCGCAGCAGCGAAATCGCACGGCGTCTCGCTGCGTACCGTGATGGCGGAAGCCAGCGAAGCCTTCCGCAGAGAAACAAACATCCCCAAATGAGTAAGGGCAAGTACTACCTCACCACTCCGATTTACTACGTGAACGCGGCCCCGCATATCGGCCACGCTTACACGACGATTGCGGCCGAGACGATTGCGCGTTTCAAGCGCATGACGGGCTACAACGTCACGCTGACAACCGGCACGGACGAGCATGGCACGAAAGTGGAGCGCGCGGCTGCAGCGCAAGGCAAGACGCCCGAAGAGTTCGTGAGCGTCATCTCAAACGAGTTCCGGGAGCAATGGAAGCAGCTCGATCTGCACATCGATCGTTTTCAACGGACGACTGCCACGAATCACGCGAAGCTGGTGAACAGTCTGTTCAACGCCTGCAAGGCAAACGGCTACATCTACAAAGGCACTTACAGCGGGCTCTATGCGGTTGTGAGCGAAGCCTTCGTGAACGACGCAAAGCCCGGCGATATCGATCCCGAAACGGGCAAGCCCTATGAAGAACTCACGGAAGAGAATTACTTCTTCAAGCTGTCCGCATTCACGGAGCGGTTGCTCGAGTTCTACGAACAAAACCCCGATTTCATTCTGCCCGAGATTCGCCGCAACGAGGTCCTAGCCTTCGTAAAGCAGGGACTCGAAGATCTATCTATCACGCGAACCAGCATCAAATGGGGCATTCCGGTCGAAGGCGATCCATCCCACGTCTTCTACGTCTGGTTCGATGCTCTGACGACATATATAAGCGCGATCGGCGATCAAAACAGCCCGTTATGGCCGGCCGACCTGCACTTGATCGGTAAGGAGATTTTGCGCTTCCACGCCGTCTACTGGCCGGCGTTTCTGATGGCGGCAGGATGGCCGTTACCCAAGAAGGTTTTTGCGCACGGCTGGCTGTTGTTCGAAAACGACAAGATGAGTAAGTCGCGCGGAAACCTCGTGCGCGCCTCTCCCATCGCACAAGTGATGGGAGCAGACGCGCTGCGCTACTTCCTTTTGCGTGAAATCGTCTTTGGCCAGGACGGCAGTTTCAGCTTCGATGCACTCGTCGGGCGCTATAACTCGGATCTTGCGAATGGCCTTGGGAATCTGGCAAGCCGAACGCTCAGCATGGTTCAACAGTATCGCGACGGCGCATTCCCGTCCTCTTCGGGAGACGACGCTATCGCCGCGCAGGCAACCAGATCCGTAGCAGCAGCAATTGAAGCGTACGACCGTTTTGAATTCTCTCGTGCATTGGAGCATGCCTGGAGCATCATCTCGAGTGTGGACAAATTCATCGTCGAGCGCGCCCCGTGGAAGCTCGTCAAAGACACCGCACGGGAGGCGCCACAGCGCTCTGATGAGACGCTCTATACCGCGGCCGAAGCGTTGCGCCTCGTGTGCGCACTGGTAAGCCCGGTCTTACCGCATTCAGCCAGCTTATCTGGTCGCAGCTCGGTTTCACCACGCCGGTCAGCGGGGTGACAAGCGATGAACTCAAGTGGGGCCGTCTGCAAGCTGGCCAAAAAATTGGGGCGATCGCGCCTGTTTTTCCACGTCTTGATGCGAAACCGGCTATCGAGAAAATGCAGGAACTCGAAGACGCCGAAAAGAGGCGGCAGGCAGCGCTGTTCACCAAGCCCAGTGAGACGAGCGATGAGAATCGGGATCTGATTTCGATCGACGACTTCGCAAAGGTCGATCTTCGCGTCGGGCTGGTGAAGGCCGCGGAACCCGTCAAAGGAGCCGACAAGCTTCTGCATCTGAAAGTGGATGTGGGCGAAGCCGAACCGCGCACAATCGTCGCCGGCATTGCTCTCGCTTACAAGCCGGAGCAACTCATCGGCCGCAAAGTCGTCATTGTCGCGAACCTGCAGCCGCGCAAACTGCGCGGCGTCACGTCACAGGGCATGATCGTCGCCGCCAGCACGGACGGAGGGCTGCCCGTGCTCGCGGGCTTTCACGAAGACATTCCCGCTGGCGCGCGCCTGAAATAGCCAGCCGCGTGCAACTCGTCGATTCTCATTGCCACCTTGATGATGCGCAGTTCGCGGCGGATCGCAAAAACGTTATTCAGCGAGCAATCGACGCCGGCCTGAAATACATTCTGACCATCGGAACGGGCAATGGGCCGCCCGATTTAGCAGTTGCCGCGCGGCTCGCCGAGCAGCATGCATTTGTGTTCGCCACCGCCGGAGTACACCCAAACGACGCACAGAAGGTGGATGGCGCCACTTTCGAAGATCTGGAGCGGCTGCTCACGCATCACAAAGTCAGGGCCATAGGCGAA
This sequence comes from uncultured Acidobacteriaceae bacterium, assembly GCA_963846185.1. Lineage (GTDB taxonomy): Bacteria > Acidobacteriota > Terriglobia > Bryobacterales > Bryobacteraceae > Bog-105. Next base: position 107,499 of record CAWJVA010000012.1, read on the forward strand.
ATCGGTCTCGACTATCACTGGGGCGTTCCGAAGGAAGCGCAGATGCCGGTTTTTATCCAGCAACTCGAGATCGCTGCCGCGGCGCGTATGCCGGTAGTCATTCACACCCGCGATGCGTGGGAGGACACGCTGACAGTGCTTCGCGAGCATTGGGCAGAGAAAGGAGTTCCGTGCGTCATGCATTGCTTCACTGGCGATGCGGCGCAGGCTCGAGAGTGCCTCGATCTGGGTTTTTGTCTCGCCTTCGGCGGCGTGGCAACCTTTCCGAAGGCAGCGGTGATTCGCGAAGCGGCCCGCATCACGCCGGCGGACCGGCTGCTGCTCGAGACAGACGCTCCATATCTGGCACCCGTGCCGCATCGCGGTAAACGCAACGAACCCTCGTATGTCGCGCTCACGGCAGACGTAATTGCGAATGTTCGCGGCATCGCGCCGGACGACCTCGCAGCTCAAACCACCGCAAACTTCGAGCGCATTTTCCTTGGGTGCGCCAGTTAAACTGAGATGCCACCCGAAATGTTCAGCAAAATCCGGCAATCGATCACGGCTCGCGAAGCTTTCGAACTCGTCAAGCCGGATCTGCAGGAGGTAGAGCGCGAGATCAGCGTGGAATCGGTGGCATCGGTAGAAGCGATCACGACCATCAATCAATACCTGCAGGCGGGTGGCGGCAAGCGGCTGCGCCCTGCCCTGCTGCTGCTTTGCGCACGCCTGTTCGGAGCGCCAACGGACTGCGCAAAGCGGCTCGCGGCCGTCGTCGAGATGATTCATACGGCAACGTTGGTGCACGATGACGTGATCGATGTCGCGAAGACGCGGCGTGGGCGGCCGTCCACCAACGTCGTTTGGGGAAACCATACGTCCGTGCTTGCTGGCGATTGGCTCTACATGCAAGCGTTCCAGGTCGCGCTGCGCGAACGCAACTTCCACATCCTCGACGTGCTCATCTCTCTGACTCAAATGATGGTCGAAGGCGAGCTCCTGCAACTCGACCGGCTGCACCGCATTGAGATCACGGAGGCCGATTACATGGAGCTGGTGGATCGCAAAACAGCCAGCCTGTTTTCCGCCTGCGCCTGCCTCGGCGCCGTTTCGGCCGGCGCGGACGAAAGCTGCCGAATCCAAGCTAGGAGAGTTTGCCTGGAATCTCGGCATGGCTTTCCAGCTAGTCGATGACATCCTGGATTTCACGTCCACCGAAAAGATTCTGGGCAAGCCGGCGGGTAACGACTTGCGTGAAGGCAAAATCACATTGCCCATGATCTACGCACTCGAGCGCGCCTCTGCCGAGGAGCGCCGCGCAGTTGAGACCGTGCTGACTGAGTGCAGCTATGAACAGGTGCCATTCATGCACGTGCTTCAAATTCTGGAGCGGCACGGGGCAGTAACGCGCGCCTATGAGCGCGCGCACAGCTTCACTGAAAAAGCACGGCAACACCTGGCAGCATTCCCCGACAGCCCGGCGCAACGTGCGCTGAACTCCATCATTGACCTGGTAACCGAACGCAGCTCGTAATAACGAACTTCGGCCCGGGCTATTTCGCCGTTAAAAATAGGCGTTCGCGAGGAGCGCTCCCTCACGTGCTAAAGCAGACGCGCTCTGCACGCCTCGGATCGCGCCTCAGTAAACGCGCGTTTTCAAATTGATGCGGATTCGCGGGGTGAAGTTTCTATTTGACCGCGCGGCGGCTCAGCCTCCGGTTGCGAAGCGCGCCTCTGTAGCTCCTCGTGCTCCCGTTCCAGCTCGCGGATGCGTCGTTCCTGCCGTGTCGATTCCTTGAGCATGTAAACCCGGTCCCTCCGCAATCCCTGCACCGCCGCCAGCGAGCGATAAAACGACCGCTCCGCCGTGGTCTTATACCGCTGCATCACCTGCAAATGCGAGCGTTGCGCTTCCGTCCAGTCCGCCGGATCCAAACCCTCCTGGCCAAAAAGCGCCGCTTCCGCCCGTTCCAATGCGCGCATCGCCCGCTGCAAAAACCAGTCGTTATGAATCAGCAGCGTCACCAAACATTCTTCGGCATAGCCCTCCGGCTCGTACTCGGTCCACCAGCCGTTCCATACTTCGTCAAACTGTTCCTGGCTCTCGCCCGGCAGAATCAGTCTTTTCGACAGCACGCCATGAGTGGTCGCGTTTCTGCTCGAGTTCTTCTTCCCTTCGGCGCTCTTCGGACCGCCGCCCGCACCCTGTCCCGGACCTTTGCGCTGGCTTGCCATCTCGCCCGAGTATCCGCAGATGGCCGTGCGTCGCCTCCTCCGAATCACCCGCAAGCTTCTCATTCCACACACTAAATAAAAACTTCGCCCGCGAATTCCGCTAATTTGCGTCTTCGACATTTATTTATGCCGAAGTTCGTTTCGCAGAATCCTCCTGCTATTTGCGGCCCAGTTCACATGATGAACCCCTCGGCTCTTTGCTGCCTGTAAGCGAGCTTTCAGAAGCCGCAGCGGAAATAGCAGCTTTCTGATCCGCGCTGCAACTTGAGGCGCCGCGCCGCAGTCTAAAATGTATGAGAGGACGTTGCATCACGAAACCGTCCTTCCTCCCTGGTCGCTAGGAAGCACGTCAGAGCCAGTGGCAGCTCGCCGACGCGTATTTCGACAGCGTTCAATCTTCAATTCATAAGAATTCATAAATACTCGTAAGGAGGTCGCATGACCCAATCAGCGAAACAATATCTATTCGTCAGTGATTTTGACCAGACCTTGAGCTTCAACGATTCAGGGCTGGTCCTGAGTAAGCTTCTCAATATCCATAACTTCGAAGAGCGCGTTGCAGGCTTGTCGGAAATCCACCTCGTCCAACAAGGAGGTGAACTGAGTTATTTGCTTCTTCACGATCCCGAGTTCCGTCGCGTGCGCAAAGAGCACCTGGCAGCAGTCGGCAAGCAGATCCGTTTGAAGGAGAATATCGATCTGCTCTCCAGCATCTTGCGCGATCTCGATGGAAACGAGTTCGCGTTCCATGTCGTTTCTGCAGCGCCTGAAGAAATTATTCAGTCTGCGCTCGAAGGCATCGTTGCGCCGGATCATATCCATGGCGCGCGCTTTCGCTACCATCCTGAAACGGGCGAGATCGAGTCGATCGTCCGGCTCCCGGCCGGCTATGGAAAAGTCGCCGTTGTCGACAAGCTGCGCTCTGAAATGCGCATCGGCCATGACAGCCTTGTCTATGTCGGAGACGGCAGCTCCGATGTCCACGTGATGCTGCACATCAACCGTCTGGACGGCCTCACCATCGCCGTGTCAGAGAACAAGTATCTTACGCCGATCGCGCGGCGCACCATTCTAAGTGAGAATGCATGCAGCGTGCTGATCCCGATGCTCGAGGATCTTTTCGGCTGGAACTCAACCAAGATCCGGGCATTCTTCGAATCCCACGGATTGACTCTTCAGGAATGGGACAAGACCCGTACAGACTCTATTACGCTCTGCCATACGGTTCCCGCTCCGGTTGCGGTGGTGAACTAACATTCCCGCTGCGTAACATCCTCAAACAGGTGCGCTGACCAAGTCGTCAGCCGCGCCACTGATCGAAAAATGAAGCCCGCTGCCTGAGTATGCTAACGTTCTATACCGCCAGATGTGTCCAAAGTGTGTAGCCAAAGTGATTCGTAGATCCTTCACTTTCTTTCTTTGCTCTTCGATTTTTGCTTTTGCGCGGCAAAGCGGTCCTCTCGATGGCTCGTCGAATCTCAGTAGTGCTGCTTCGAAGCGTGCGTCAAGTGCCGACCGCTCTGGTGGAAATGCGGATTGGATCGAAGTAAAGGCGCACTCCACCGTGACCCTCGCCGATATCGGGGGACCCGGTTCCATCCGCCACATCTGGTTCACGATCAACTCTCCAAGCCCTTTTCATCTGCGTGAACTGGTCCTGCGTATGTATTGGGATGGTGAGACAAACCCGAGCGTCGAAGTGCCCATCGGCGACTTCTTCGGCACCGGATTCGAATATGAAGATGTTCCCGGCGGCCACCGCGGCCAGAAGTATCAGTCCTGGTGGTCTCTGCCGATCACTGTGCAGGATCGGGCGATGAATTGCTATTTCGAAATGCCGTTCGGAGCGGGAGCGCGCGTGACGCTTACCAACGACGGCGCGCAAGATGTTCCCAACCTGTACTTTCACATCGATTACCAGCAGTTCGCAGACGCCCGTGCGGTCGAAAACAAAGGCCGCTTTCACGCCCAATGGCATCATCAGCTCACGCGGCCCGTTCCTGAATCTGAATCACACGGCAAGAACGTCAACGGCGCCGATAACTACGTCTTCATGGAGGCGAAAGGCAAGGGCCAATATGTCGGGACTATTTTGAACATCTTCGGGCGGTCTACCGGTTGGTGGGGCGAGGGCGACGACATGTTCTTCATCGATGGGGATACTTCGCGCGCAACCATCAACGGCACGGGTCTCGAGGATTACTTTAATAACGCCTGGATGTTTCAGAACGAGTTCAATTACCCGTTCACCGGATACTCACAGCAAGGCAATCGCGACTGGACCGGCAGCCACACGATGTACCGCTTCCACATCCAGGACCCGATTTACTTCCAAACCTCGCTTCGCGCCAGCATCGAACATGGACACGCCAATGATCGCGAAGATGAATACACAAGTATCGCGTTCTGGTATCAAACCGAACCGCATCAAGCGCTGATTCCGCTCCCATCCGTCGAGCAAAGGCTACCAACTTCGTTCTGGAAGGTTCAGAAGCTCGATCAGAACCTCCCCAACTGATCAAGACCCTGCTTTCGCGGTCAGCCGCGCTTCTCAACAGCGCTACGGCACTATAGAACTGAATGCTGAACGATAGCAGTTCCACTCGACGGCGCTTCGTAACGACTGGCATCGGTGTAGCAGGCGCGTTTCAGTTCGCTCGAGCGGCGCAAGCGCTCGGTCTCTCTCCTGATGCGAGAGTATGCAAGCTCGTGGCGGAACAGGAAGTCGGGCCGTATTACATCGCGGGCGAGCTTCTTCGCTCGAATATCCGGGAAGACAAGCCTGGCGTACCTCTCTCGTTGCGGATCGTGGTGCTGGACAGCGGTACCTGCAAGCCTCTCCCGCATGGTGCGGTAGACCTCTGGCACTGCGATGCGCTGGGTCTCTACTCGAGGGTTCACGAGACAGAATCCGATGGGTCCGTTCGGTGGGCCGGGAGGTCCTCCGCCCGGTTTCGATCCGCAGCATCCTGGCAACCGCCCCGGCCCGCCCGAAGCAATGGGACCTCCACCCGAGAATCACCCAACCGACCAGTTGACCTTCCTTCGCGGCATACAGCTCGCTGACCGAAGCGGCGTTGTGAGCTTCGAAACCATTTTCCCTGGCGTCTACATGGGCCGCACGAATCACATCCATTTCAAAGTTCGCGTGGGCGGCGAAGCGTCGCGGCATACCTACGCTGCGGGACACACTTCGCACCTTGGATAGATCTTCTTTCCCGAAGAGCTTGCCGTCAGGCTGATGGAATCGGATCCGTACCGGCAACACAAGATTCACCGCACGACGCAGGCAGAAGATGAGGTGTTCACAGACCAACACGGAGAGCTGTCAATTGCGCACGTTACCTTTCGAGATGCCCATAATCCCGCGGCAGGCCTTCAGGCGGAATTGATCGCCGCTGTCGATCCCTCAGCGAATCCGGCGCCGGCACAACGAGAGATGGGACGGCGCCGTCCGCCGCCCGATGCCTCGCGTCCTTGAGCCCGGTATCGGCTTACTCGGCCTTCAAGGCCTCGACCGGATCCACTGCTGCTACGCGCCGCGCCGGCAGATAACTCGCGAGGACAGCAGCTGCTGTCAGAACCACGGCTACCGCCACATAAGTGAGAGGATCAATCGGACTAATTTCAAACAGCAGCGACTTCATCAAACGGGTAAGCCCGATCGCCGCGACCAGTCCGATTACCGTGCCGATGCTCGCCAGCACAAGCCCGGAGCGTACGAACATGGTCTTCAGCTCGCGTTGCTGCGCCCCCAATGCCAGGCGGATTCCGATCTCACGCCTGCGTTGCGAAACCGCATAAGAAATGACTCCGTATATGCCGATGATCCCCAGCACGAGCGCCATCGCACCAGCGATCCCAAGCATGAGCAATGTGAAGGAAGTGCGCGAGAGGGATTGATCATATATGTCTTGCATGGTTCGCACGGACGCGACCGGCAAGTTTGCATCGACTGACCAGACTGCTTGCTGCACCTGGCGCACAAAGCTTTCAGTTCCGGCTCGCGGACTACGCACGACGAATGTTACAGTGCGCACGGCATCCACCTCGTGAGATCCGAAAAGATAATTCATCAGGGGAGGCCAGTAGACGATAGCCGGCGCCTTCTCATCGACACCGTTTTCCCGAACATCCCCGACAATTCCGATCACTTCATGCCACGGCATACCGGAGAACTCGCGGATTCGCTTTCCAATCGCCGCGGAAGGCGTGCCCCAGAACTCGCGCGCAAGATTCTCTGAGATGACCACCACCGGTCGAAGGCCATACACTTCGCTCCAGGTCAGCTCTCGGCCTGCGACGAGTCGCGTGCCTGCTGCCCGAAAGAACCCCGGAGACACATACTTATACATTCGCAGCGGCACTGCCTCGCTCGTCACCTGCCTATTCTCGGCATGGATTTCATCCCAGTCCATGCCGAATCCCTCCATCGGCATTTGGCTGCTGAATCCGGCAGACGTTACACCGGGAATGGCCGCAAGCTTCTCCAGAATGTCGTTCTGCATGCGGGTCACCCGCTGCGGTTCGCGGATCAGCGAAGACGGAATCGAAATTCGCATTGTCTGCAGATGCTTGGCATCCGTGAATCCGGGCTCCACCGTTCGCATCGCTTCGAATGTCCGGATCATCAACCCGGCACTAATCAAAAGCACCAGCGCCATCGCGACTTGCGCAATTACCAAAACATTTCCTGCGCGATGCCGTTCGCGGCTCATGCTGGACGTACGTCCGCTGCGCAGAGCCTTTGCAATCTGCGGCCCCGCGTATTTCAATGCTGGAATCAATCCGAACAGCAGGCTCGAAAACACGGACAGGAGCAAAGTAAATCCGAGCGCCTGCCCGTCCAATGAGATTTCGTTCAGGCGAGGAAGATTGGCTGGACCTAAAGCGGTCAGCAGCCGCAGCCCTTCGTGGGCAAGCAATATCGCCAGCACGCCGCCCAACAAGCTCAGCAACATACTCTCGATCAGCAGTTCGCGAACGATTCTTTCCCAGCCGGCTCCGAGAGCTGCTCGTATCGCGAGTTCCTGCTGCCGCGCATCTGCCCGAACCAGCACCAGGTTTGCAACATTTGCGCAAGCAATCAGCAGCACCAGGCCTATCGTCGCCATCACAACCCAGAGGAGGTCGGCAACATTGCCGATCACTTCCTGCTTCAATGTGCGAATCGCTGGAGTGATTCTCCAGTTCTCATAAAAATGCGGGTTGGTTCCGGGTCCATTCGACCATGAGTCCATCCAGATTGGAACCATTCGCGTTATATCCGCATTCGCCTGAGCAATCGTCACCCCCGGCTTCAAACGCCCGATTCCCTCATATCCAAAGCCGGCCAGAATAACGTTTTTCCGATCGAAAGCCAACGGCACGATCAGATCGAAATCTGCGTTCACCACCCGGAATTTTTTGGGCATCACACCCACGATTTGGCGGAGCTTCTCATCTACTCTGATGCTGCGGCCAATCACCGAACGGTCTCCACCGAAACGGCGCTGCCAGTATCCGTAGCTCAGCATCACGGTTTTTTCACCGGTGGGCATCTGATCTGCCGTCGAAAGCCAGCGCCCAAGAGCCGGCTGCACCCGCAGCGCCTGCAGAACGCCATCGCTTACGCCGACAACTCGCACCTGCTCCGGTTCGGCGATACCGGTAACATTTGCCGAGTCTGTGGCCCAGATGCCCATCGATTGGAAACTGCGGTTGTGCTCGGAGTACGTGAAGTACATCGACGGCGAGAGGTGCAGGCCATCAGACACGTTCGCGAGCCCCGCCGCGCCGGGTGCGAGCTGTCGTATAGCCATCAGTTCATCCGGTTGTGGATATTGCAGAGGCATCAGCAGCACGCTGTTCACAACACTGAACACCGCGGTATTCGCACCAATCCCGATTGCCAGCGTAATGAGAGCCACGGCCGTGAACATAGGGTTGTGGCGCAACATGCGAAAGCCATAGCGCACGTCGTGCACGATCGTTTCCGCCAGACTCACCGTGTTCATGGCGTAGATTTCTTCCCTGATCAGCGTCCTGTTGCCGAACTTGCGGCGCGCGGTAGCCACAGCATCGTCGTATCGCATTCCACGGGCGACGTTCTCATCGGTCTCGATCTGTATGTACGATTCGATCTCCTGAAGCCGTTCCCGGTCCCAGCGCGCCCGTCGAAAGTAACGCCACACACTCATGACTTCTCCTCCGCAACCGGCTTCATGATGCGGCCAATCGCGCGCACTACTTGCTCCCAACGCGTTGTCTGTGCGACTAACTGTTTCCGCCCTGCGGGAGTAAGCCGGTAGTATTTCGCTTTACGGTTGTTCTCCGAAGTTCCCCAGAAGGAAGCGATCCAGCCGCGGTCCTCCAGGCGGTGTAGCGCAGGATATAACGAACCGTGCTCGATCTGAAGGACGTCTTCCGAACCGCGCTCAATCGCGTGCGCAATCGTATGCCCGTGAGCCGGCCCGAGCACCAGGGTCTGCAGCACCAGCATGTCGAGAGTTCCCTGCAGCATTTCGCTCTGCAGGGGAGATTCGCGCCTGGGCATGGATCTAGTATAGACCGGTCGATGATCTTCTGGACGAGTGCCTCCTACTGTATCGACCATCCCGGTCATTGCGAATGGGTGCAGTCGATCATCGACGCGTCCGTCTCTGGAATCTATGCCTGATCGCGCGCATGATGCGATCGCTCAGCAATCCGAAGGGCTGGTCTGTTGTGAGATATGTCCAGGTCGCGCTGCGTTCGAAACGTTCCTGGTTCTCGAAACCTGATTTCGCCGTTGACAATATCGGCGCCCGCGAACGCCTCGGCAATCTCTCTTTCCAGAAAGGCATGGAAATTCGTCATAAATCTTCTCGCGCCAGTGAGGAACCGATGCAGCGGATCGCGGCCGGCCCAGGAAACCCAGTGAATGCCGCCCTTCAATTCTGCAACATTGGCCAGGTAGTCCGCCCAGAGATCGTCGATTACCGCTAAAGCCAGACTCCGTCCAGCCTTTTCGATCCGCTCCTTGCCAAGCGTCTCGACCAGTTCGACGTATTCTTCTTCCGGCAGTATCGACGCAATGCTCCAGTCCGGCCTAAGCAAAACCTCTCGCCGCAAGGCGTACACCTCGCGGCGATGATGCTCGACCAGCGACTCGTATTTCCAGAGCATCTGCCGTATTTCGAGATTCTGGCTCTCGGCCGTACGCTGCACGCTATCGACGTCCGGATTGTCCGCGATACCGAAACGCACCAGCAGATCATCATCCAGGCTGATAAAGAAGCGCGACGTACCCGGATCGCCCTGGCGTCCTGCGCGGCCGCGCAGTTGATTGTCGATGCGTCTCGCTTCGTGCCGGGTTGTGCCAATTACATAAAGACCGCCTAACGCCAGCACTTCTCGCGATCTCTTGGGTGGATTGCCGCCCAGCAGAATGTCGGTGCCGCGGCCAGCCATGTTGGTCGAAATCGTTACGGCGCCGAGCGCTCCCGCTTGCGCGATAATCGCGGCTTCCGCTTCATCGTTTTTCGCATTCAGCACTGCATGAGGAATTCCCGCGATCTAGCAGCCTTCGGCTCAGCAACTCCGACTCTTCCACGCTCGCCGTTCCCACCAGAATCGGCCGGCCGGTCTGATGCACTTTCCGAATCTCGTTGACTAACGCCTCGTTCCGCGCAGCCTTGGTCGGGAACACGATGTCAGGCAGGTCTTGGCGAATTACCGGCCGGTTCGTCGGTATCACCGTGACGGGCAGCTTGTAAACTTTCCAGAACTCCTCGGCCTGTGTTGCGGCCGTGCCCGTCATGCCGCAGACCTGTTCATACATTCCGATCAGCGATTGGACTGTAATCGAGCCGAGAATTCGTCCCTGCGTCTTCAGCTTCAGTCGCTCTTTTGCTTCAAGCGCGGACTGCAACCCTGCCGGCCATCGGCGGTTTTCGGCGATGCGGCCCTTGAATTCGTCTACGAGTTCAATCGCGCCATTCTTCACTACGTAATCGACGTTGCGCTTAAGCAGCACGTGCGCATGCAGCGCGTCTTGCACTGCGGTCAGAATACGGAAATTTCGTTCATCGAACAGGCTCCCGCAGCCGAGACATGCTTCGACACTGCGGATACCCGCGTCCGTCAACTGAACGTTACGCGCGAACTCATCGGCAAAGTAATGCCGAAACGGTTGCAGGCTGGAGATTACGGAATCGATTCGATACGCAAGATCCGAATCATCCGGAACGCCGCCGGCAATCACCAGCGGTATGCGTGCTTCATCAATCAGGATGGAATCGGCTTCATCAATCACCGCAAAAGCAAATGGCCGCTGAACCAGCTCGTCCGGAGTTACGAGCTAAGCCGTCGCGCAGATAATCGAAGCCCACCTCATTCGGAGTTGCATATGTGATGTCACAGTTGTAAGCTGCGCGACGCCATGCAGCATTCATACTTTGCGAAATATGCGCCACCGAAAGCCCGAGCCACTCATAGATGCCACTCATCCACTCGGCATCGCGCCGGGCGAGATAGTCGTTTGTGGTCAGCACATGCACACCGCGCCCTCGAAGCGCGAGCCACACGATGGCGGGTACTGCTGCGAGCGTCTTCCCTTCGCCCGTTTGCATCTCCGCGATGTGCCCTCGTGCGAGCGCCAGGGCGCCTTGAAGCTGCACATCGAACATGCGCAGCCCGAGCACACGCTCTGCTATCACCGCAACGAGTGCAAAAGTCTCGACTAAGTCGGCTTTTCCTTTCGAAGACAGAGCAGCAGATTTAATCTGTGAATCGGAAACGGCAGAGAACTTCTCTCGCCGGTTTGAAATAGCCACGAGTTGCTTTTCAGACTCGCGGTCGCGCAGCCCGAACAGCCGCATCACGGTGGCTGGGGACACTCCTGTTCTCCTTCTTTGTGGTGTTTTCTTAATTACGAGAAGAGAGAGGCGTCGGGTGGCGGCCGTTGAAAGAGAGCTGGAAGAACCGGTTCAGGCGCAGTCCGTGATACGTAAGTGGTTAGGGCTTGCCTGATCTGTACGTCGGCGCACTTAGAAGTATGTTCGTGCGGAACTTGCTGTTTTCGGGCGCCGCTGCGCAAGCAGACTGTCTCGTTCGATGCGCTCAAGCGAGGCGCTGGCATCGTTACCTGCGTCGCAAGCAAGGCAAGCAACGCAGCGAACGCGTACTTCGCTACAGCGCGCGCCATTTCCCATGAGTGTCTCACAAATTAGATCGCCTCGGGAAAGGGGTTATGCAAACAGCACCGACACTCAGCAAGTATTTCTTTCCTGGACCAAACTTTGACTTATACTTCTGGTGAGTGGAGGAGTTCAATGAGGTGCCTTGCTCTTGCTGCCATCGTTTCTATTTGCGCGTCGGCGGTATTTGGTCAGGAGAAGCAACGGCCCGGCGCTGCTGCTGACGAGATCACGCTCATGGCCCAAACCGAAATGAAAGATGGCGGCACAATCAAACTTCGCGGCCATGTTCAGATCATTTCAGCTGGAGTCACTGTCTTTGCAGATGAAGCCGATTACGACCCTTTGACAGGCGACCTGCAAGCTCGCGGTCATGTTCATATCGTTTTCAAAAGGACCACGCCTATAGTCAAGATCCAGCACCCAAATCCGGAAGACATGCCCGCCAGGTAAAACAGCGTCGAGCGTACCTCTATTTTCGCTTCGGCCCCGCTACACCAATCCAGACGCCGCGAGCCGATAAGCCAACCTACCTGCACAGTTTGCGCGGCGCCAGAACTTCCCCGGGGCTCTGCCAAGCCGAAAAAGGTTGAACAAAATAGCCGTAAACGGAATATTCGGGTAGCAATGTTCGTTCGACTCGCCGTTCTCTACGCATTGGCCACACTTGCTTTCGGACAGGCCGATACGGGAGAACTGCGAATCACCATAACGGATCCTAGTGGTCTTCCGCTGAAAGGGCAGGCGCGGCTCGTCAGCGAGGCTAATCAGTATGTGCGCGAATTCAGCAGCGATGCGGAAGGGCGAATTACTGCAAAGCGGCTGCCTTTTGGCCGGTATACGGTTAAGGTGAGCCATGCCGGATTTGCGCCGGCTTCACACCTGGTGGACATTCGCTCCGCTATTCCGCTGGAACTCCGCATCGCACTTGGCCTGGGACAGGTGACAACCACTGTAAATGTCACGAGCGATGAAACTCTTATCAACCCGGACGACATCAGCTCCGCCGATCGTATTGGCGGCGCGACTCTGCAGGACCGAATGACTCCTCAGCCCGGCCGGTCGCTCGGTGAACTAGTGAACCAGCAACCCGGATGGCTGTTCGAAGCGAACGGCATCCTGCATCCGCGCGGGGAGGAATACCAGACCCAATATGTGGTGGACGGCCTTCCTCTCACCGAAAACCGGTCCGTTGCCTACTCGCCCGATTTCGACGCCAGCAATGTGCAGGAAATGAGCATATACACAGCTGGTTTCCCCGCTGAATACGGCAGAAAGATGGGTGGCGTCATCGAGGTCGAGACGCAGCGCGATACAAGGCCGGGGCTTCACGGCAAAGCCGTGCTTTCAGGCGGCAGTTTCGATACCGCCGGCGCTTATCTCGAAGGGCAGTACGGTTGGGGCAAGAACACGTTCACCGTGAGTGGATCCGCAACCACTACGGACCGTTATTTAGATTCGCCTGTTCTTCAGAACTACACAAATCACGGCACGCTGGTCGGCTTCATGTTGCATTACGAACGCGACCTCAGCGATAAAGACCGTATCGGAGTTATTCTCCGCCGTGAACAGTCCAGGTTTCTGGTGCCGAACGAGATAGTTCAGCAGCAAGCCGGTCAACGCCAGGATCGCGATAATTTCGAGACCGCCGCCCAGTTCTCTTATCAGCACATCTTTTCGCCCAACGTTCTCGGCAATTTCCGCGCCATGGGGCGCGACCTCACTGCAGGCTATTGGTCAAACGCTTTTTCCACGCCAATGATTGCGGGCCAGGATCGTGGCTATCACGAGGGGTATGTCAACGGTACGTTGTCGGTCCACGCTGGCATACACGAGTTCAAGACCGGGGTAGAGTCTGACTACGCCTCGATTGACGAGTCCTTTTACTACCTCATTACCGATCCCGCGCAGTTCGCTCCGGATACGCCGTCATCTTTCAACTTCTACGGTCACGCGCCCGATCGTGAGCAGGGTGTGTTCGGGCAAGACGAGCTGCATTGGAAAAATCTAACACTGAGTGGCGGTCTTCGCTTCGATCACTACAACCTGGTGGTGGATCAGGCCGGCTGGAGTCCGCGGACTGGAATCGCCGTTTATTGGCCGTGGGCAAAGATCGTGTTCCGCGCCGCTTATGATCGTATCTTCCAGACTCCCGCTTTCGAGAATCTTCTGGTCTCGAGTTCCCCCGCGCTGGCCAGCCTCAGCGATCAGGTTCTACGATTGCCCGTCCAACCCGCCCGCGGCAATTATTATCAAGCTGGATTCGGGCGTGCTTTTTCTGGCCATCTCAGGTTCAGCGGGAATTTCTACTGGCGCAGATATCACAATTTCCCCGACGACGATCTGCTCTTGAATACAGGGATCAGCTTCCCCATCAGCTTCGCTTTGGCCAACATTTACGGGGCTGAAGCGAAGCTCGAAATTCCCCATTGGGGACGGTTCTCCGGCTACGCCAGTTATTCGAACATGCGTGGGAACGGTTATTTCCCGGTAACCGGTGGCTTATTCCTCGGCGATGAGGCCGCTCAAGCAATCAGCGCGACCAGCGGCGTCTTCCCCGTCTCCCAGGACCAGCGCACTACGGTGCGCGCTCGGTTCATCTACAACATCAATCCGCGCGTGTGGGCTGCGGTAGGTGGCAACTATGACAGCGGCCTTCCAATCGATTTCGATGGCACGTACGAACAAGCCCTGCAGGAATACGGACCGGCGATCGTGAATCGCATAAATTTTACGAGGTACCGGCCATATCCTCTTTTCTCGCTGAACGCTTCGCTCGGAGTCGTTTTGCACAAAGGAGAGAAGTTCCCGGCGCGCTTCCAGATCGACGGCACGAACCTTACCAACGAGGTCAATGTCATCGATTTTGCCGGTCTGTTCTCCGGAACCGCCGTTGGCATCACACGCAGTGTCAACGCACGGCTGCAGGTTGAGTTCTAATCATGGTAGAGAATTTTTCTGCATGTCTGACTCAACGGGAGACTCGGCTCTCGACCTTTCTCTCCTCGGCGCGGCAATCCCGCGTGATCTTGGGAAGAAGCACCTGGAAGAAGAGATCACGCTGCTGTTCGAACAGGCACGGCCGTCGCTTCTCCGTTACCTTTCCACCTTCCGCCTGCCGCAGCAGGAGAGCGAAGAGGTCGTGCAGGAAGTATTTCTTGCCCTGTTCTTTCATCTTCAGAAGAATAAAGCGCGGATCAATCTCCGCGCATGGCTTTTCCGGGTGGCGCATAATATGGCTCTGAAGCGGCGAACCATCGAGGCTGCCGAAACCATAACGGACGTGGATAGACTGCCGCATCCGGCAATGAATCCCGAGCAGGAACTCTTGAATAATCGCAGGCAGCAGCAGTTCAGCGCGATATTCTCTGCCCTTCCGCAACAGGACCGCCGTTGCCTGTATCTGCGGGCAGAAGGCCTCCGTTACCGCGAAATCGCGGAAGTCACCGGAATGTCGCTCGGTTCGGTTGCCCTGTCTCTCGAACGGTCATTAAACCGGTTCCAGCGGGCGGACCAAAGGTGAGCGTATGTTACCGAAGAGCTTTCATCTCAGTGATCATGACGTGCTGCTCTTTATCGATGGCGAGCTTTCGGCGCATTGTTCCGCCAGGGTTCGCAAGCACTTGAGCGCCTGCTGGACCTGCCGCGCGCGGATGGCTGAACTGCAGCAGAATATCGATCGCTTCGTTCAGCTATATAGAACTGAACTCAATGAAAGTGTTCCGGCCGTAGAGTCGCCACGGGCTCTATTCAAGGCCCGATTAGCAGAAGCAGCAGCTCACTCGGCGCCGCGCGGCGAACCCGTGGCTCACGGAAATACGCCAGATCCGCATCGCAGGAGCGTCCGCGAGCTTAGTTCTATTGGCCGGAATTATGGCCATGGCGTGGGGACACGAACATCGGTGGACCTATCGGACCATCGCACAGGTCGCTGCTGTTCCTGATATCAGGCTCACGCCCGGAGCCACTAAGCCCATTACGTTACAGAGCGCATGCAGCGCTGCTATTTCAGAGCAATGATCCCGCCATTCCTGACGCGTTAAAGCGGGAAGTATTGCAGAAATATGGATTGACCTCCGTAGCCGGCAACGCTTACGAAATCGATTACCTGGTGGCGCCGCAACTCGGCGGCGACGCCAATGTCCGCAATCTATGGCCGGAGCCCTCCCTCAATACGGTTTGGAACGCGCGCGTCAAAGATGCCCTGGAAACCCGTCTGCGTGAGCTCGTGTGCGCGGGGCAGCTCGATTTGTCCACGGCGCAGCGGGAAATTTCTCGCGACTGGATCGCTGCCTACAAGAAATACTTTCATACGAACCAGCCGATCAAAAACCTCAGCTGATGCACGAGCGGTAATGGCCTCGTGTTCCGTTACGCCTTCACCGGTTTGTCTACGGCCCGCCACTTCTCTTCATCCCAATACTTCACGGCCCGTCACGGTACGATTCGACCGCCAGATTGATCAGTATCTGCGCGTGCGCGGCCGTTTCGACATCGAGATGGGGTTTCTCCCGCGTGCGCATGCACTGCAGAAAGTTGCCGACGTGCGCCTGCATCGTGTCGTACTGCTCCACCGGGATTTTGATTTCCTCGGCGCCGAATTTGTAACCGGGGAACGGCCATCGTTGCGCTCGCGTCGGCTGTGCCGGGTCAGCGGAGGCGCACCAGTTCCGGCCGCACGATAATGTTCGTCGGTCGGCTCTTCGAACATCCCGTGCTCGACCATGATGATGGTGCCTTCATGCCCACGAATCAGGCCGGGAATGTGCTGCGAGTTCGCCATCGAAGAACTCAGCACCAGCGAGTGCCCTTCCGGATATTCGGCTAAAAGGTGAAAGGTATCCGGCACTTCGCGATCGTTCGTGAAGGCGTATTTTCCGCCCGATGCCAAAACTTTCGTCGGATACTGCGGCTTGTCCCAACAGATATTCAGCGGCGCGACGACATGGAAAAAGAGATCCGTCGCGATGCCGCCCGAATAGTCCCAATATTTCCGGAACCGGAAGAAGCGGTCGGCATCCTACGGGCGCTTTGGCGCTGGGCCCAGCCACATCTTCCAGTCGATGTAATCATCGCCTTTCCCATCCGGCCCCGCACCCGGATCGATAGGCCAGTTCCACTCGCCTTCAATCTGAGTTGCGATGATACGAGCCCTGGCTCATGATCATCTTTCCGATCATGCCGTCGGCGATCGCCTTCTTCGCTTTCCACCACTGATCCGCCGATGTGGTTTGCGAACCTACCTGCAACACTCGCTTGGTCTCGCGCACGGTGTCCACGAGTTCTTCGCTTCTTTGACGGTGTGGCACATCGGCTTTTCGAGATAAACATCTTTGCCCTTGTCCATCGCGTCAAGCGCGATGCGCGCGTGCCAGTGATCCGGCGTCGCAACAATCACCGCGTCGATATCCGGCATCGCCAGCACTTCGCGGTAATCGAGAAAGCCTTTGGCCTTGTATAGTTCGGCCTGCTCACGCTTGCGTTTCTCGTAAACGTCGCAAACCGCGACAATCTGGCATGCATTGTTGTGGTTCTCGCGCGTATTTCGTGAATGATCGCGCGTCTGAGCTGCCGCGCCCGCCGCAACCGATCAAGCGCGACATTGATGCGATCATTTGCGCCGATCACGCGCGATGGATTCAGCTTGTTGTTCGCTTTGGCAACTGCTTTCGAAGCGAGGGCAACGCCCGCTCCCAAGCTGCTTGCTCGTTTCAGAAAATCGCGTCGATCAAATTCGTTTTCAGACATCTTTCGAGGAATCCTTTCGCGCGGCGGCCGCCGGGTATTCACAGAAAGTGTATCGCCTGCCGCGGTGAACCGGCGGTGCTGAATGCATCGCCGCTGATCATACTGGCAAAGGCGGGCTATCTCGATCTCGTTCCGAACCTCGTCTCCCCAGTTATAATTCCTCGTGCGGTAGCGGCGGAGATCAACGCAGGACCGGCAGACGATGCAGCACTCCAATTTTTCGCCCAACCCTCGTGGCTTCCTGTTATCGACTTGCCGCCCGTGCTGTCACCCTTGGCACATGGCGCTTGGGACAGGGCGAAAGCGAGGTGCTCGAGTACGCAAGACGAAATCCGGGCACCATTGCCGTATTTGATGACAAGGCTGCGCGACGGGCAGCATGCGCCCTTGGTATCCCACTCGCAGGAACCTTGGGCCTAATCGTTGCTTCCGTACAGCGGAAGTTGATTCCGTCCCTTTTCCGCCGCCATCCAAACTGTTCGGGCCTGCGGACTGTACGTGGACCCCGCAACCGTTTCCCGTCTTCTTGTCGAAACTGTCTCTGATCCCGCAGCGAATCCAACGCGGTTAAATCCTGCAAGCCGCATGAACGGCTGGCAGCCGCGCACAGTTGCAGGCGCGAAAACGCACGCGCCCGAGCAGCAGGCCGGCAACAACATTTCGGAAACATTTCAATATGAGACCAGGCTGTCTCCCCGGCCTCTTCCACTGCCGCGGCAGCTGTGGCAATGCTAGATTGGTCGTAAAATGATCGCCCATATCGAGCAGATCGAAGCACACCGCCCGGCGCTGACGGGCCACTGCTACCGGATGCTTGGCTCGGCAGTCGACGCCGATGACGCCACGCAGGAAACCATCATCCGAGCATGGAAGAATGCCGATCAGTTCGAAGGACGGGCAGCTTTACTGACCTGGCTGTATCGCATTGCAACCAACGTCTGCATCGCTAAACTGTCCGATCGCAGGCGCCGGGCGCGCCCAATTGAAGAGCGCCCGGCCGGTGCACCTACCGATGGATTGGTCCAGCACCCGCGCACGCATTGGATCGAGCCCGTTCCGGATGCGCGTGCAATACCAGCAGACGCCGACCCCTTCGAACGCGCGATGCTGCGCCAAAGCATCCGGCTCGCGTTCGTCGCTGCTCTCCAGAGTCTCGCCCCAAAACAGCGCGCGGCGTTACTCCTCGTTGAAGTGCTCGGCTGGTCTGTCGCCGAAGTGGCGGAAACACTGGGCACGTCCATTGCTTCTGTCAACAGCGCACTTCAGAGGGCCCGCGCTACTCTCGCCGGCCGGAACTGGCGCGCCGTCCCCTCCGCACTGACGGAATCCCAGGAACAGATGCTGAATCGATACGTCGCCGCTTTTGAAAACTATGACGTCGATCAACTGGTAGCGCTGCTGCGCGACGACGCGACGTTCTCCATGCCGCCTTACTCCCTCTGGCTGCAAGGCCCGGAATCCGTTCGCGCCTGGCTTCTGGGTACCGGCGCGGGCTGCCGGGGTTCTCGCCTTCTGGCAACTGCGGCATGCGGTTCACCGGCCTTCGGTCAATACAAGGCAGACCCCGATGGTGGGCATAAGCCGTTCGCTTTAGTCGTTCTAGAACTCTCCGGCGACCGCATTGCAGGCTGGAACTCGTTTCTGGACACGGAGACGCTCTTCCCCAAATTCGAATTGCCGCCACGCCTTCCCTCCTAAGCATTGAGCGCTGCGCGATCCGAATTTTTCCGCCGGCACCGATGAGTTTGGCGAGATTCGTCAATCTAACATCATGTCAGGGGAAACTAAACGGTTCGCGACGCGACAAGGGAACAGCCTTGCCGGCCGCGGCCCGGTTAAGGCACAACGGGTTAGTTCGCTTCTCGGGCGAACATAAGGATGGCGCAAGTACACAATTGGCCATCTCACCCGACGCGTCCTGGAATGGAAGGAACGTTATGAACCTTTGCAACTTGCGGATGAGTGCCGTATTGTTGGCTTTCTTTTCACTCGGAAGGCCGCTTTTCGGCCAACTAACGAGCGGGAATATTCAGGGAACGGTATATGACCAGTCAGGCGCCACTGTGCCTGGTGCGACTGTGATTGCCAAGAACATCGCCACAGGCGTGGAAAATTCCACCGTGTCCACCTCAGCTGGTGAATATCGGATTCAGAACCTGCTCGCTGGTAAGTACTCCGTTGTTGTCGACGCAAGCGGATTCACTAAGTCAGTCGTAAATGACATCACGATCGACATCAACCAAACTGTGACGGCTAACGTGACGATGCAAATCGGCGAGACTGCCACGACCGTTGAAGTGAATACGTCAGCTGCCAATATCGACACCACAACTGCTCAGATTCAAACCACGTTTGAAGCGAAACAGATGGCTGACCTGCCTTCGGCCAGCAGCGGAAGTGGCGTGATCAACCTGGCCCTGCTGAGTGCCGGTGTCACCACCAGCGGGGGCGTGGGCTATGGCACAGGGCCCTCTGTGGGCGGTCAGCGTCCGACGAACAACAATTTCACGATCGAAGGGGTGGACAATAACGTTTTATCGGTCACCGGACCAGCCGTGACCGTTCCAAACGACGCAGTCTCTGAATTCAGCGTCCTGCAAAATCAATTCTCGCCGGATTTCGGTCATTCTTCCGGGGGTCAATTCAATCAGGTAGTGAAGAGCGGTACCAACGCGTTCCACGGAACGCTTTACGAATACTTCCAGAATCGGAATCTCGATGCCGCTGATAACTTGAACTTCGTCGAAGGTAATCCGCTGCATCCCCGCTTCGATGAGAATCGATTTGGCGGCAACTTCGGCGGCCCCATCAAGCGCAACAAGCTGTTTTTCTTTGTCGACTACGAATACAACCCGATCGGCGGAACCAGCTCCACTTATTACTACGCCCCCACTGCTACCGGCTACGCCACGCTTGCCGGATTGCCCGGTATCAATCAGAACAACCTGGCGCAGTTTCAGAAGTATTTGGGTACAGCCACAACGCCGGCTAACCCGTCCGCGCTGCCTAACCAGGCGCCGATTCTGGTTGCGCCCGGCCCGGGGAGTAACGAAAGTCTCGGGACCGGTGTATTTGCCGTTACCGGGGCTCCTGGCGCACTTACAATCCCGGTGGGAGAAATCTCTTCGTCACTCCCTGCATTCACAAACAACGAATTAGGAGTAGGTTCGGTCGACTATAACATCTCCGAAAAAGATTCCCTCCGCGGCCGATTCATCTTAAACCGGACTGGAACCATAGATAACGCCGGCTTCCCCTCCGTTTTCTTCGCGATTGAACCCGTCAACGCGTATCTTGCCACACTTTCCGAATATCACACCTTCACACCCACTCTCCTCAATGAATTCCGCCTGGGATTCAATCGTTTCAACCAGACTGTTCCGGTCTCTGGAAATCAAACCTTCCCTGGCCTGGATCAATTTCCCAACATAAACGTGTATGAGCTAAATGCAGCCTTTGGCCCGGACACGAGCGCACCCCAATACACGATCCAGAACCTGTATCAAGCTACCGACAATCTCAGCTGGACTAAAGGGAGCCATAGTTTCAAATTCGGCTTCGATGGTTGGAGTTCGATTTCGCCTTCCAGCTTCACCCAGCGGTCGCGTGGTGATTATGAGTGGAGTTACCTCTCAGATTATCTGTACGACACCAACCCGGACGGAATTGCGCAGCGCTCGCTGGGGAATCCGACCTTTTATCAGAACCAGGCATACCTTGGCTTCTACGGCAACGATAACTGGAAATTGACACCCAATCTGACTATCAATCTCGGATTGCGCTATGAGTATCTTTCTGTTCCGCTGGGCGAGAATACTCAATCGTTGAACGCTAGCGCAAGCGTGCCCGGCTTAATCACCTTCCATTCGCCGACCACCCAGAAGAAGAACTTTATGCCTCGCATCGGCCTTGCTTACTCACCCGGAAGCAGCGGTAAGACTTCCATCCGCGCTGGTTTCGGCATCACCGATGACGTGCTCTACGACAATCTGGGAAGTACCACTTTGCCTCCCCAGCTAAGTACGACGGTCGATGTAACCGGCTTAAATCGAACCGGCTTCCTGGCCGGCGGAGGAATTCCTCCTAACACCTCCGTCGCCATTCCGGAGGGCGCCGCCGCAATTGCTGCCACGGCCGGCTTCATTCCGAATCAGAAGCGGCCCGAAGCTTATAACTGGAACTTCGGCATCCAGCATGTCTTCGCGGCTAATTATGTCTTCGAAAGCCGTTACGTCGGCACGCGTGGGCTGTTTCTCCCGATGCAGATCCAGCTCAACAGACAGCCCACCGTCAATTCATCGAACGCTCTGCCCGTTTACTTGGCGATGCCAGGCGTAGCCACCCTGAACTCGCTCACCAGTACTTTGCCAGCCCTCCAAGCGGCTTACGAGAACGGCGGAAACATCGTGCCTGCGTACGCCAATGCTGGTTTCATAAGTCCCATTACGGCTTTTATGCCCGTCGGGAACTCCACGTATCATGGTTGGTCCAATCAGTTGACCCGGCGTCTGTCGAACGGATTGCAATTTCAAGGGTCCTATACCTGGAGTCATGCCATAGACGATTCCACCGCCGCCCTCGACTCAACGGTTCTGGCGCCGCGTCGGCCGCAAGATTTTCAGAACCTGGCCATGGAGCGGGCTTCGTCCCTGTTGGATCATCGCAATCGCGTCGTGTTTTCCATGATCTACGACGTGCCGTATTTCAAGAACAGAAACTGGTTCATGAAAAATGTTGTCGGGAACTGGGAACTGGCACCGGTCTACCAGTACCAGACCGGCCAGTTAGTCACGCCCCAGAGCGCGGTGGACTCGAACCTCAACGGTGACAGCGCGCCGGATCGTGTCATGATCAACCCGAATGGAACGAACAATGTCGGAACCGGCGCCACGCCGCTCTGCTCTGGCCCAACTGCTCCCGTCTGCCCGGCCGAGCCCTCCGGCGTAACTCCTCCCATCGTTGCTTACATGGCGATCAATCCTAAGGCGCGCTACGTTGCTTCACCGCAAGGTACCCTGCCGAACGGAGGAAGAAGTCTTCTGACCATGAATCCGATCAATAACATCGACATCACGGCCCTGAAACGGTTCAGCGTAACCGAGCGCTTCAACCTGGAATTCTCGGTTCGCGCCTTCAATATCTTCAACCATCCTCAATACGTTGGAGGGAACCTCAGCGACGTCGCGGACGTGGCCTATGGGGCAGGTACAATCCCCGGTGACTTGGCTCGGACCGCCATTGAGCCAACCTCTGCAAACTTCGCGCAATGGAGTCAGGCGTTCTCCAGCAATCCGCGGCAGCTGCAGTTGACTATGAAGTTGACTTTCTAAGCTATCAGAAAGGTGGTCGCGTTCTGTCTTTTCAAACCCGGGGATCAGGACTCTTAAGCCTCGCACTCACGGTGATCGTTGGAGTGAACAACGGCGCGCACGCCCAAACGGTCAATAGTCAATATACGCAAATGGCGCCGGTCGCTGAATATCTCGATACAAATTTCGAGGCCGAGGCGGCTCTGGCACGCAGCGCTGCCCCTGCTGCTATCTCCCGGGACGCCACAGTTCTGGTGCTGAAGCGCAGCGGGTATGAGATGGCACAAAAGGGCAAGAACGGTTTCGTGTGCCTTGTGGAACGTGCTTGGATGGGACCACTGGATGACGCAAACTTTTGGAACCCGAAGTTACGGGGAGCCATTTGCTTCAATCCGCCCGCTGCGCGGTCCGTTCTGCCGATCACTTTCAAGAGAACCGAGCTCGCATTGGCTGGTTTGACGAAGGCTCAGATAACTGCCCGGCTCACGGAGGCAGTCGCGCGCAAGGAACTCCCCGCACTCGAGGCCGGATCGATGTCCTACATGATGGCGAAAGGCAGCTACTTGGGCGATGCCGTTGGACATTGGCATCCGCACCTCATGTTTTATGGCAGCCGATCCGACGGATCGGAGTGGGGCGCCGATGCCGAACACTCACCTGTTTTCTTGAATTCTCAGTTTCAGGGTGCCCCAGAGCCTTTAACGACCTATATTGTGGTAGCACCAAACTGGTCGGACGGCAGCCCGGCGCCTCTGCATGATCACTGATGGCGAAAACGCCGTTGCGCTGATCGGAGGCCGCACGCCCGCATATCGGTTGTACTGCCATGTGCATCAATGCGATTTTCGGGTGGCGCCACCAACAACACAGTAGAATGCGCCTTCTTCACTGCTTGGGCCCGAGGCGGCGATAGCCGGGATGCACGCCTGGTGTGAGACCTTGCTCGTCCGCGATCTTCCGCAGTAGTTCGGCGAGTTTCTCGCGCTCATCCCCTGTCAGTGAGGCACAGAGTGCATCTTGATGCTGGCGCGCGATCTGGCCGATCTTTGTGAACACCTCTCTTCCTTTGTCTGTGAGATGAAGAGCATATTGGCGGCGGTCCTCAGCATTCGGTCTCCGCTCCAGCAATTCACGACGTTCCAATTCATCCAGGATGGCCACCAGGCGGCTGGGATGAATACCGAGCTTTGCCGAAAGGTCTTGCTGGCTGATTCCCCCGGTTGTCGCAAGCAGGCGGAGAATTCCTGCATCGGGCGGGGTTAACCCGATAGTGGCGATACGTTCCTTAAACTTCGAAGCTGCGTGGGCTCCGACTTGTGCGAGCAGGAAAGCAGGCCCGGAGAGCTTGCGGGAGATGTCCATAGATCGTGCTTTTATTATTGCAGGCCACAATCATTTATGATATAAATCATTGTGTCATGAAACGGACTCAGCCTCCTCCCAGGTTTGCCGGACCGCCCCTATTGCCCGTCGCGCTGGTCCACGTACTCTTGTTTGCCGCAAGCCTCGCCGTTGGCGCTGTATTGCGTCACGGTCCGAGCTATGCCAATCCCTACGGTCCCATCGGGGATGCCCAGCGATTCTTTGGCGCGAATCCAGAGGCGCTTCGTTGGTCCGCATTCCTTTTCCTCGGATCGGCAGTACCGCTGGGTATCTATACGGCCACGATCGCCAGCCGGCTGCGCTTCCTGGGGGTTAGAGCGGCGGGGACAAATATCGCTCTCTTCGGAGGGTTTGCCGCATCGGTAGCCCTGGCCGTGTCTGCCCTGTGCTCCTGGGTGCTGTCGGTACCTGAAGTGAATTCCTCGGTTCCTACTCTGCGGCTGATGCATTTTCTGAGCTTCCTCGCCGGGGGCGTAGCGTTTGCTATCGGGTTCGGATTGCTGGCGGCGGGAGTCTCGGTGACTAGTTTCTTCGCGCGTTTACTTCCGCGCTGGCTGATCTGGTTCGGCCTTCTTATCGCTTTAGCGGGCGAACTCTCGTCGATCAGCCTCGTTGCCTATCCGCTGACGTTTACACTGCCGCTGACGCGATTCGGGGGTTTTCTCTGGTTGATCGCCGTCGGAGCGATGTTGCCTAAAACGGCGGGTACACACGACACAGAAATCAACGCACAGGAGTGATCATGATTTTTAACCACATCGACCTTCAGGTGGATCGGTGATTGCGGCAATTGGACTCGACGCCATCGCCGTGCATCTATTCCGCAGGCATCCGAGAGAGCGATTTCTATTTTGGTTCGGCTTTGTTTGCTTGTCCGTACGGAGTTCGGTTACTCACCAACACCTCTCTATGCCGGTTGGCTTTCGGCGAACCGAGACTCGAGTGGCAACTCGCCGGAGCATTCGTCGACCTCGCATTATTAGTTCCGGCCCTGTTGCTGTTTCGAGATTTCTACGGCAAGGGATGGCGATCGTCCGTTCGCTAGCTGATCGGGAGCCCGAAAGGCCTGGAATTTGGGAAGGTGCGGTTAGAGGAATTCATTAGAAGTCACACACATCTCTCGGCAGACCAGTTTGCCGGGCGACTCCTTAAAGAAGTACTTACGTGGGCGGGCGGCGAAAATAAGCACCTGCAAGCAGACGACATCACGATTGTGGTAATTGATGTGGAGCGCTAGCTTCAGCCGGCTTTCGGGCCCGAAAGGTCACGACAAGACCGGCTATCAATGCAATTACGATGGCGGCATGGAAGGTGAGATCCGGGACCGTACGGGGACCGATACCAATCGCGATTGTGTAAAGTCCAACCCCAGTCCCCAATAAGGCAAATATTTGGACGGCGATTCCGATGCCGCGGATCCATCCTAGTAAGATCCACGTCAACAGGAACCCGATCAGAAGGACGATGCCGATTACGCTCTCGGCCGTCCCGGCGGCGCGGTGCTCGTAGCCGTGCATCAGCACACCGAAGTGGGTCAGGCTCGCAAGGATGAATGCGATGCCCTCGAACAAAAGGAAGAGCCGAATTGTTTTGCGCACGGCGCAGTGACCTCATCCGGTATCATCACACCACAGCCGAGCTGGGGGATGCTTTTGGCTATTTCCGAACTTCGCAAGCACCTGAATCGATCACTTGAGAGCGGCGCGACCCGGCACAATGCGCGGCAGTGAACATGGTTGTTGCTGCACACACTCGCCATTCCAATCAGGATAAGAACCGTCGGGGCACTCTGCATTGTGAATAAGAATGCCATACCAGCCCGAGTCCTGTGGGAAACTGGCGATTGAGGCGAATGAACGAAGAATCATCCGACTCGTCCCCCCGCGCCGCCTTTCGTTATCGCAATTTCCGGTTTTACATGGCGGCCCGTTTCCTGACCACGTTCTCGTCTGAGATGCAATCCGTGGCTGTGGGATGGCAGGTCTATGCGCTAACGCATCGCCCGCTCGATCTCGGGCTCGTAGGAATGGCCCAATTCCTACCGGGCATCTGCCTGTTTCTGGTGGCTGGTCACACCGCGGATCGCGTAGCACGCCAGAAGATTATCCGCACTTGCTACTCCGCTTTCTCGCTGTGTTCGCTGGCCCTGCTTTTCCTGACGGCGCATGGGCTCAGGTCGGCTTATCCCATCTACGCCGTCCTTCTATGCAATGGAATTGTGCGCGCGTTCAATGCTCCCGCGAGCCAGGCATTCGTACCGCTGCTGGTATCGAGCGAACACTTTCCGAACGCGGTTGCCTGGAATTCTTCGATCTTTCAGGCCGCAACGATCGCCGGGCCAATGATGGGAGGGCTTGCTCTACGGCTTCACCGGCAGTCCCCTGTTTGTCTATGGCAGTGCGGCAGTGATGTACTTCGTTGCGTTCATCTCGGTCACGCAGGTTAGACTCACCACCTCGCTCGCCGCGGCTACTTCGCGCTCGGCAGGGATGGTGCTCGAGGGTCTTAAATACATTTGCCAGAACAAACTGATTCTGGGCGCAATTTCGCTTGATCTGTTTGCGGTGCTGCTGGGCGGTGCGGTAGCACTGCTGCCTGTGTATGCGCGCGAAATCCTCAAAGTCGGTGCGCCCGGTCTCGGCCTGCTGCGCAGTGCGCCAGGCGTCGGCGCCGTCGCCATGAGCATTGTGCTCGCACACTGGCAACTGAAGCGGCGCGCAGGAATCACCATGCTCTGGTGCGTATTCGGTTTCGGCCTTGCAACGGTCGCTTTCGGCTTGTCTCGCAATCTCTGGCTTTCCCTGGCCCTCCTGTTTGTCACCGGCGCGACGGATACGGTCAGCGTTATCATTCGCTCGACTATGATTCAGCTCGGCACTCCAAACGAGATGCGCGGTCGTGTAAGCGCGGTGAACATGGTGTTCGTGGGCGCTTCGAATGAGGTCGGCCAGTTCGAATCCGGTATCACGGCGCAGTGGTTTGGCACTATTGCTTCAGTGGTGCTTGGCGGCCTGGGCACGATCGTGATCGTTGCTCTGTGGTCCGTCCTGTTTCCCAGCTTGAGGCGTATGGACGAGCTCGTACCCCGGCCGGCCGAGCCCGTTCTCGCTGAGGCGGCCACAGCTCACGGCGGCCCGGATAACGAGTAAGCGCCTGCGAAACTTACTGATAAGCTCATTTTTCATGCCATTTCGCCGACATTCGGCGCCGCTGTTGCAAGCGGCCATCGCGATTGCGCTTGCGCTTTCAGCTTTCGCGCTCTCCGCCAACGCCGTTGATGTCCGCTCCCTCCCCAAGCCCACCGGCTATGTGAGCGACCTCGCCGGCGTGGTAAGCGCTCCCGAAAAAGAGCAGCTCGAGCAGTTCTGCACTGCCGTGGAGCAGCAGCTCGGAGTTCAGTTCGGCCTAGTCACGATTGACTCGATCGGCGATCAGCCCATCCGCGACTTTGCGCTCGATCTCGCGCGCGAATGGGGCGTCGGCATCAAAAAAGACAACCAAGGCGTGCTGCTCTTGCTTGTTATCAAGGACCGGAAAAGCGATATCGAGACCGGCCGCGGCATTGAACCTTACATTACCGACGGCTTCGCCGGAAGCACGCTGCGCGCCATGCGTCCTGAATTGCGCGAGGGCCAGTACGGAGCCGCTCTGCTGACAGCGGCGCAGTCCATGGCTGCCCAAATCGCCCAAGGGAAAGGCATCGCATTCTCCGGCCCTTTGCCCCCGAGGCCCCCTCCGCGCGCACGCGACAGCCGAAGCGGAATCCCCGGACCGCTAATTATATTGGGGATTTTTCTACTATTCTGGCTCTTGAGCCGGGGCGGAAGGCGCGGCGGCGGTTACCGGGGTGGCGGTGGCGGAGGATTCATTCCAGGGATGATCCTGGGAGGACTGCTGAACAGTGGGCGCCGCGATGACGACGGCTGGCGCGGCGGTGGAGGGGGCGGTTTCGGCGGCGGTTCCGGCGGCTTTGGTGGCTTCGGCGGCGGCGATTTCGGCGGTGGCGGCGCGAGTAGCGACTGGTAATCGAAACAGGAGGATGCTTGGAGCAGATTCTGTCCCAGTTGGTGGAACGTCTGAAGACAGCGTTTTCGGAGCGGCTCGTCTCAGCGGTGCTGTACGGCTCCGCGGTGATCGGAGATTGGAACGAACATAGCTCAGACTTGAACGTCCTTTGCGTTCTCGATCGCCTGTCACCTGAGGAGATCGCCAAGTCCGAGCCGGTGTTTCGCTGGTCGCGTGAGCGCGGCTATCCTCCCCCACTGCTGCTGACTCTCGAAGAGGTCAACACCTCCACCGATTGCTTCCCGATGGAGTTCCACGACATGCAGGAGCGGCGCCGGATCCTCTACGGAACCGACGTCATCGCCGGAATTACAGTCGATAACTCGTTCTACCGCGCGCAGGTAGAACACGAGCTGCGGGCCAAGCAGATCCGGCTGCGGCAGAAAGCGGCAGAGCTGGTCCGCAACCCCGAGCGCCTGGTGAAGCTCCTGACGGACTCTATTTCCACTTTCTGTGTGCTTGGCCGCCACGCGCTCATTTTGAGTGGAAACCCGCCCCAGTGGCGAAAGAGAGATATTGTCGCGGCCCTGGAGAAGGCGATGGGTAAGCCGCTTCCTGCTGTAAATGAGATACTGTCGATTCGAGCAGCCGGAAAAAAAGCGTCAGGAGTAGCTGCGCAGTCTTTGTTTAGCAGCTACCTGGCGGAAACCGAAGCGCTGGTGCGTTTCGTGGATGGGCTGCAGCATAATTGATTTCCGGGTTGGAGAGGAACAAGCAAGTTATGAAAGGTGCACTGATCGTTCTCGGCGTCATCGTTTTACTGGTACTCATCTTCGGCAGCCAGCTGATGGGTCAGCGAAATCAGCTGGTCACCGAAAAAAATGAGATCGACGCGCGCTGGGCCCAGGTCGATAACGACATGAAACGCCGCGCCGACCTGATCCCGAACCTGGTGGAAACGGTCAAAGGTTACGCCAAACAGGAACAGACCGTCATCGGCGAAGTTGCGAATGCTCGCGCCGCTCTGCTCGGAGCGCGCTCGAAAGACGAAGAGATTAGCGCTAATAATCAGCTTAGCGGCGCTTTGGGACGCTTGCTGGTGTTGACCGAAAATTATCCCCAGTTGAAGTCGAATGAAAACTTTCTGCGTCTTCAGGACGAGCTTGCGGGCACCGAGAATCGCATTGCGGTTAGCCGCCGCGATTACAACGAGGCAGTAAAGCGATATAACACCGATGTCGAACTCTTTCCGAAGAACATTGCCGCCTCGATCTTCGGTTTCCAGAAGGATAACGCCTACTTCAAGACCACTGAGGAAGAAAAGAAAGTTCCGCAGGTCAAGTTCTAGCGAGGCGTGCTGAAGACGCTGCGCGTTCCGCGAACCGCGTTTGCTTTTGTTTTAGTCTTATTCCTTTTTGTCTGGGCCGTAATCAACTGGTACACAGACGCGAAAACAATTTTCCGCGATTACGTTCCCCTTCCGGTCGAAGACTACTGGCGGGTAGTTCAGAACCTTGGGCAATATAAATCGTTCGACCTGCGCTTCCTTTGGACGCCGCACAATGAACACCGCATCGTCTTCCCTGAAATCATATTCGCTTGCGACATGCTTCTGGCGCATGGACGCCGGCTCCTCCCGTTAACGCTGAGTTGTGCCTGTTACTTAGGAATCCTGATTATTCTCGCCGCCACTCTGTTTAGCGATAAAGCGCTATCCAGATGGGTGAGATACGCAGCCGTTCTCCTGGCGGCCGTAATTATGGGTTGGAAAGGCAACGTATTTGTATTGGCGGAACCGTTCCTTCTGCAGTGGACTCTGACGCAGTTTAGCGTCGTCGCCGCATTCGCCTTTCTGATAAAGGTGCGGCCGGATGGCAGCGGTTTTGTTCTTTGTTCGATTGTGGCCGGAATAGTTGCCACTTACAGCTCGGGCAACGGGATGCTTGTGTGGCCCCTGCTGATTTGCTCAGGTCTTATTTTGCGGCTACAGAGGCGCCAGATTGCCGCCGTAGCGATTGCTGGTTCACTTGCGATAGGGCTGTATTTCATCGGCTACAACGCGCCGGCAAGGCTTCATCTCGAGAATTTCTTTCTGCACCCGATCTACTCTCTGGAATTCATCGGGGCTTATATCGGCATGCCTTTCGGCGGAATGAAATCGCCACGTTTCGGCGCCTACGCCGGCATCGTCTCTATCGCGATGATGGCGTTCTTTTTCCGATGCGCCATGCGTGCGCAGGCGCGCCGGATCAGGCGTGGCCGTCGTGTTATTTGGATCATATGCATTCGGCCTGCTCACGGCAATTCTGACCGCCGCCGGCCGCTTGGATCCGGCAGACACTCATTACACCGGCGCCGAGGCCGCTCGATATATTACTCTCCCGCTGGTAAGTTGGGCCGTATTCGTAGCTGCAGGCATCTGGACCTCTGCGCGATCCGGGTGGAAGATCCCCGGTCCTTGGGCGATAACGGTCATCATCTCTCTCCTGTTACTCATCGGCTTGCCCAAGCTGCGATGGTGGTTTCGAGATCATCAGGAGCAATTTGCTGAACGGCAGTTTGCCACTCTAGCCGTTGAGAATGGAGTTACTGACGACAATGTCATGGCCATGTTATTCCCCGACCCTGGCTTTGTCAGGCGCTACTTACCCGTACTCCGCGGCGAACACCTCTCCATCTACTCAAACGGGAATAACAATGTACTCGGCGAACCGCTGAGTAACTTGGGACAAATCGTTAGCGGCGCGGTGTCCGGTCGGATCACGTACACATTCCCGGTTGAAAACGGCCTGGAATTGGCCGGGAGGCGGAGCGGGCGAGGGAAGATTTTGCTTGCGAATGAGAAGCGGCAAACTGTCGGTTTCGGACGCTCGCTCGCGGCGGGCTGGCCGGCCTGCATCCCGCTCCCGAGATCGCAGTTGTCCTCGAACTGGGTCGGGTTTGCGAACCTCACTATTCCTTCGGCTGCGATCTCTGCCTACGAACGGACGCCTGCAGGTCTGATCGCGCTGGGCTCGCCGGTTCCGGTGCCGGCAATTCGGCTCGTAAATAAAGATGAAACGGGCGCGCAAATCCCCTCGCTGTTATGGCGAACCGAGCCACCGCACCTCTCCGATGGAACACCGCTGACATTCATCATCAATCCACCCGGCCCGGTGTACTCTACCTGGCAAGGCAAGGACGCTGCTCAGGCCAGCATCGAATCCAGCGCCTTCGCGGCGCCGCCTGATCGCTGCATCGTCGTTCCTGTTTTGTTAGGGCCGCTCATTCAAGGGCTTTCCGTCTCGCTAATAAACGATCATACGGGGCAAAGTTTCGCCACCGTTCCGATGCAGGAGCGGTCAAGGTGGTGGACGTTCTGGCGGATCCCGATTCCGCCGGAAGTAGATCGCGTGCGAATGCTCGCGCAGGATCGAGGTTCGGGATGGGGGCAGTGGCTTGCAATCGCGACGCCGCACGAATGCCGCTAATGCGCGGAGCGGCTTATTGTTCTTCTTCCTCGAGAACGTCGTCGATCTCTACGGCTCTCGCGTATCGCTTCAAAACCGACAGCGACGAACTCGAACTGAATCCGGCAGTGCGCAGCCGCCGGTACGCGGAAGCAAAATTCTTCTCTTCGGATAGAAATGCGGCCAGATTCTTGCCTCGATATCTGCGTTCGAGATACGCGGAGGCAAGTTCCTGCTCATCAACACCCGCGAATGCATGCGAAACGGCCTGTTCCGCTACTACACCCTCGACGCGTTTCGCACGTAAATCCCGCAGCACGCGCAGCCGGCCGAAGCCCTTATTTTGGAGCCGCCCGGAAGCGAACGTTTCGGAAAACTTCCGATCGTCAGCCAGCCCATATTCCTGCAGCCTGGACATCGTCGCCGGAATATCGGCCGCAGTTTCGGCGCGCGCTGCAAGTTTCTGCCTCAATTCACCTTCCGAGTAGGGCCGGATTGCGAGAATGCGCAGAGCATACTCCCAAAGCTGCTCTGCGTTCAATCTATTAGGGTTCCGGACGGCCATCGTGCTGAAACGTTTGCTAATGTAGCATGCTCTACAAAGATGTAAACTGCAATTGAAAGGCCTCAGGAAGGTCTTAAAGGAGAAATAACATGGAGGAAAGAAGCGGCTTCGGGTATTTTCTACTGGGGCTCGGTATCGGGGTAGCGGCCGGCATTCTTTGGGCGCCAAAATCCGGCGAAGAGACGCGCCAGCTTCTCGCCGACAAAGCAGGCGAGAGTGCGGATTACCTGAAGAATCGCGCGCAGGAAGGTACGGACTATGTGCGAAGCCGTGCGGACGACCTGCGTCAGTCGGCTGCCGACCTTTATGACAAGGGCCGCACGACCGTTCAGCGTCAGAAGGACACCCTCACCAACGCCGTGGAAGCGGGCAAGCAGGCCTATCGCGATGCGGTGAGCGACGTCAAGTCCGCGGCGGCCGGAACTGGTCTGGGTTCAAACACGCCTAACAAGGGGACAACGAGCGAGAGCGTTTAGCGATTTTGACTTTTGAATCGGACTAGAACGCTGCGATGGACCAAAATACCCTACTCATCCTTCTCATCATCTTCGTTGCCGTTTCGTCAATCGCCCTGCTGATACAAGCTATCTCCTTGCTTGGCGTATTTATCGTGGCACGCGACCTGCGAAATAAGCTGATGCCGATGTGGCCGGAAATCCAGCACATCATCGGCATCACACGCCGCACGGTGGAGCGGACGGAAGGTCATGTGGAGAAGATTGGGGCCACCAGCGTTGACATTCTGAACGTCAGCAAACAGCAGCTCGCCAAGGTAGACGAGCTGCTGACTGATGCCACTACCCGGGCGAAGGTCCAGATAGAACGCGCCGAGATGGTCATCGACGACACCATGACGCGCGTTCAGGATACGGTTGTCGTAGTGCAAAAAGGCGTCCTTCGGCCTATCCGCGAAGTCCACGGACTGCTGACCGGATTTCGCACCGCTTTGCAGCACCTCGGGCGTGGAGGCCGCCCGACGGTAGATCATGCCACCTCCGACGAGGAGATGTTTATCTGATCCTTAACCAGGATCGACCATCTTTTCCGCCTTCACCAGCTCGTCGAACTGCTCTCCGTTGAGAAAGCCCAGCTTAATTGCGGCTTCGCGCAAATTCGAACCGTTCGATGTGCGCGGTGTGCGCAATTTTGGCGGCTTTGTCGTAGCCGACCACGGGGCTGAGCGCCGTCACCAGCATCAATGAATTCTCGACGTATTCTCCAATGCGTTCCCGGTTCAGTTCGATACCGATCGCACAGTGTTCGTTGAAGCTTTCGCAGGTGTCCGCCAGCAAACGCGCGGAATGCAGAAAGTTGTAAATGATCACCGGCTTAAAAACATTGAGTTCAAAGTTACCTTGCGAGCCGGCGAACCCGATCGCCGCATCGTTGCCCATCACCTGAACCGCCACCATGGTCATGGCCTCGCACTGCGTGGGGTTCACCTTGCCTGGCATGATCGACGAGCCGGGCTCGTTTTCGGGAATGGTGATTTCGCCCAAGCCGCAGCGAGGTCCGGATGAGAGCCAGCGCACATCGTTCGCGATCTTCATCAGCGATGCGGCCAGAGTCTTCAGCGCGCCGCTCGCGAACACCAGCTCATCATGTGCCGACAGCGCGGCGAATTTATTGGGGTGCGAGCGGAACGGTAAGCCGGTCAGCTCGGCAATCTTCGCGGCTGCGCGTTCCGCGAACTCGGGCGGCGCATTCAATCCTGTGCCGACCGCCGTGCCGCCAATCGCCAGGTCATAGAGGCCTTTAAGGGCAATGCGCAGGCGCTCGATGTCTCGATCGAGCAGCGATACCCAGCCTGAAAACTCCTGCCCCACGGTCAAAGGCGTTGCATCCTGCAGGTGCGTCCGGCCGATCTTGATGACCGTTCGGAACTCTTCCGCTTTGCGATGCAGCGTATCGCGCAATCGCTGCACGGCCGGAATAACGCTGCGTTCGACTTTTTCAGCCGCGGCAATATTCATGGCGGTCGGAAACGTGTCGTTCGAGGATTGTGACATGTTGACGTGATCGTTCGGGTGAATGGGTTTCTTGCTGCCCATCACGCCGCCTGCGAGCTCGATCGCGCGGTTTGAGATCACCTCGTTCGCATTCATGTTGGTCTGCGTGCCGCTGCCCGTTTGCCAGACATTCAGCGGAAAATGATCGTTTAATCTGCCCGAAATCACCTCATCCGCGGCCCTCGTGATGAGATCCGTCTTGTGTTTGTCGAGCTTCCCGAGGTCATGATTTACCAGCGCCGCGGCCTTCTTCAGCACTCCGAAAGCCCAGATGAGCTCAGGCGGCATTTTGTCCTCGCCGATATCGAAGTGGACGAGAGAACGCTGCGTCTGCGCTCCCCAGTAGCGGTCCGCCGGGACCTCAATGGCGCCCATGCTGTCTGTTTCCGTTCGCTTTGGAACGGCTATGCTGCTGACACTCATGCTTCTATTGTGTAACCACGGACGATCCGCATTGGGCGGCTTCCCATGCAACCATCGCTTCATCGAGTTCGTCGTCTCCGCCGCAATCGCGGAGTAAGCTGGTATGCACCCTTATGCGCATTACCGCTAAACGGATACCAACGCTCGTCTCGCTGCTCGCCATCGCCGGCGTCACCCTCGCCTTCTCCGACACGAATGGCTCAGCACAAGGACAAGCCTGGTGGGCCTACGTCAAATTTCTCGCGAGT
Source organism: uncultured Acidobacteriaceae bacterium (assembly GCA_963846185.1). GTDB lineage: Bacteria > Acidobacteriota > Terriglobia > Bryobacterales > Bryobacteraceae > Bog-105. The sequence goes on from CAWJVA010000012.1 coordinate 142,013, forward strand.
GACAAGCTGCAGGGCCGTGAAACCGGCAGCGAAGGTCACAGGCAGGCCGCCGCCTATGTCGCCGAACAGTTCAAGGCGGACGGCCTGAAACCGGCTGGTACGCAAGGGTACATTCAGCCAGTGCCGTTTCTTGTCGTCAAAGTCGATCAGGACCGGTCGAAGGCCGAACTGGTGCAGGGCGGGAAAGTCACGCCGCTCGCATCCGGTGAGGACGTGCTGTTCAGTCCGCGTTGCGAATGGTCCGGTCCGATGACTGCGCCCATGGTCTTTCTTGGGTACGCCATGAGCGCGCCCAGCGCCGGCTACGACGACCTGAAAGGGATGGATCTGAAGGGCAAGATTGTTGTCTTTCTCACCGGCGCCGGTCCTTCCAAGGTTCCCGGCAATCTGCGCGCGCACGCGTCTCACGAACGCTGGCTGGCGCTCAAAGCCGCCGGAGCGCTCGGCGTCGTATCCGTCTCAAATCCCGAAATGATGGACATCCCGTGGCCGCGCATCCGAAACAATGCATCCCAACCGGGTATGCTTCTCGAAGAACCGGCCTTGCAGGAGACCGCGGGCGAGAAAGTCGCGCTCACAGTGAACCCCGCTCATGCTGAAAAGCTGTTCGCGGGTTCGGGCCACACCTTTTCAGAGATTCTGAAGGCCGGCCAGAAAGGCGAGCCGCTCCCACATTTCCCGCTCAAATATTCGCTGCGCGTTGAGCCGGTCGTCTCGAAATCGAAGGTGGTCTCGCAAAATATCGCCGCGATTCTGCCAGGCAGCGACCCCGCCTTGAAGTCGCAATACGTCGTGATGACCGCCCACGTGGATCACGTCGGGGTCGGGAATCCCATCAACGGCGACAGCATCTTCAATGGCGCCATGGACAATGCCGCGGGCGTCGCTTCGCTTCTCGAAATCGCCAAGGAAGCCAAAACCAGCTCTGACCGGCCGAAACGCTCCATTCTGTTCGTGATCGTAACGGGCGAAGAAAAGGGATTGCTTGGGTCAAAGTACTTCGCTGCGCACCCGACCGTTCCGGAGCACTCGATTGTGGCCGATATTAACATCGACATGTTCCTGCCCATCATTCCGCTGCACCTGCTAACGGTATACGGTCTGAACGAGTCCTCGCTGGGCGGCACTGTCCGCCAGATCGCGGCGCAGCACAATGTCGAGGTGCAGGACGACCCGCAGCCCGCTCGGAATGTGTTCATCCGCAGCGATCAGTACAATTTCATCGTGCACGGCATCCCTTCGGTAGCCTGCCAGGTGGGAGCCAAGCCGGGCTCGAAGGAAGAACAACAGCAGATCGAATGGCTGCATACGCGCTATCACGCACCCAGCGATGATCTGAATCAGCCCGTGGATCTGGGTGCTGCCGCGCTCTTCAACCAGATCATGAAAGGGACAGCATGGGCGGTCGCGGATACCGAACGACGCCCAACCTGGCAGCCGGACAGCTTTTTCCGGCGCTTTGCCACCGAGTAAAACGTTTTCTGAACCAGTATCCTGGATTTCTCGTATAGCCAGGCAGGGAGATTCGCGTCATGAGATTCGCACTGACCGTCGCATTCGCCGGACTTGCTCTTTTTCAATCAAATGCGGCAGCCGAGGAGTGGAACAAACACTGGACGGTCGGTCCGAAGCCGGAGCTGCATGTGGCCTCGGGTGACGCCTCCGTCCGGATAGAGCCCGGCGATGAAAATGCGATCGATGCTACGGTCAAAACGCGCGGGTGGTCCATTGGCGACAACGGCGTCAAAATAATCGAGCACCAATCTGGCAACCGCGTCGATCTCGAAGTTCGTGAACCATCCTCCCATTTCAGTTTTGGTGTTCGTTCCATCTCCATCGAGATCAGAGTTCCGCGCGAACTGACCGCGGAAGTTCATACCGGCGACGGCTCCATCCATCTGCGCGGCGTGCATGGCTCGGTTCGTTTGGACACAGGCGACGGAAGCATTCAGGGGGACGACCTGGACGGCGCGCTGACCGCCCATACCGGAGATGGTAGTGTTCACGTCAACGGCCGCTTCGATGTTCTCCAACTGCACACCTCGGATGGTTCCGTAGATGCCAGCGTGGTCCCCGGCTCGCACATGTCTTCCGATTGGAAGGTGGAAACGGGCGATGGAAGCGTCCGCTTAGATCTTCCGCATGATCTGGCCGCCGATATCGAGCTTCATACCGGAGATGGAAGCATTCATCTCGACATACCGGTCACCGTGAACGGCCTCCGTAACGAACATGAAATCCGCGGCAAGATCAACGGCGGCGGCCCTCTGCTGAGGGTTCGCACAGGCGACGGATCTATCTCGGTTCAGTCGCGATAAGTTCTTTCAGCCGCAGCGCGTTCCAGGCGGCATAGCCCGAATCGTCATTATCGAAATAACAGTACACTGTTCGCAGCCCGCGCTGCCACTCAGCGATTTGCCGCGCCCATTCGCACAGCGCTTCCTCGCTATAGCTGCCCTGATATTTGCCGCCCGGGCCGTGCAGGCGAATATATGCAAAATCCGCCGTGACCTTTAGCGGCGATTGATACCCGGCGAGATCGAACACGCAGTACGCGGCGTTGTGCTGCGCCAGCAGATCGTAGACCGGTTGCACGTCCCAGGTCGAATTGCGGAACTCGAACGCGTAGTGGTGATAGCTGGGAAGAGCCTTCAGGAACAGATGCAGGCGCTCCAGGTTCAATTCCCAGTTCGGCGGTAGCTGAAACAGAATAGGACCCAGCTTCGCTCCCAGCGTCTCGGCGGCCGCCATGAATTTGTCCAAACCCGCTTCGGGATCTTTTAGCTTCTTCATGTGGGTCAGAAAGCGGCTGCCTTTCACGGCGAAGCAGAAAGATTCCGGCGTGCATTCGCGCCAGTAATGGAGCGCCGGTTCCTTCGGCAGGTGATAAAAGCTGTTATTCAATTCAACCGTATCGAACCGCGCGGCGTAATACGCCAGCATCTTGGCAGGCGGCGTGCGCGCGGGGTAAAAGGCGCCCACCCAGTGCTTATAGTGCCAGCCGGAGGTGCCGATCCGGACCTCGCCCAGGTGCCGAGACATGATCCATAAACTAGACGGATAGCGATCGACAAGCAGAGCAACGAATCTGCACACCGGCTCGAAGCTGTACCATGTGACCCATGACCATGGTGAAGTGTGTGCTCCTCGCGCTCGGCTGCTTTTCGCTGGCTCGCGCGGTTGGGAGCCCTGAGGCCGCGATTAAGTCCGAAATGTCGGCCCAGCAGGACGCCTGGAACGCCGGCGACATACCCAAGTTCATGACCAGCTACGCCGCTGACTGCACGTTTGTCGGTCAGCAGGTGCTGCACGGGAAGGATGCGCTCGAGCGGCGTTATCGCGAGAGGTACGGCTCCCGCGCGGCCATGGGCACTCTGACCTTTAGCAATATCGAGGTAAAGCCGCTCGACACGCAGATCGCTGTCGTGACCGGCAACTGGCATCTGGAGCGGCCAGCCGGCGCTGGCGGTGCGGCGGGCGGCATCTTCAGTCTCGTCTGGCAATTGCGCGAGGGCCGCTGGCGCATCGTTCTCGACCACACGGCGTGAGTACTCCGGCCGAAAGGAAGTTGCGGCAGTAGCCAGCCAGGTTGAATGAACCTGACTGGCGCATCGCGCTCAGGCTGTTTCCGACCTACGGCGTGTAGAGATTCGGCCAGCGGAAGCTGCGATAGCTGGCGAGTCGGTCTGCTGTTTGTAAACCAGGGTTCCCGACGGCGTGAATTCGAGCGTGATTGCCTCGTTCATGTTGATAAAGCCCGCCTGCCACTCATAATTTCCGTTTGAGAGCAACCTCGAACTTCCCAAGGCTAGCGAGACCACACCAAGATCTATATTCTCGATCGGTGTGGCAATCATGTTGGTGGTGTTGAGCCTCCATGCCTGGCCGCGAGCATTACCACCGGGCTGTTGTGTGACGCTGCTCGGGTTGTTGTTATCGAACAACGTAAGGCTTCCGTCCGGTTGGACCTCGACGTCATGCTGGCCTGAAAACCAATCCGCCACAGGGGATCCGCTCGGGAGCGCGAAGCTGCCGGCCATAACCGAGCTTCCAAATGATGTGACCGTCGCCGGCCCCGTTCTGGTATGCGATTTTGATCGCCCAGGACTGGTGGCGAACGGAAATGACCAGGTTGCCGTCTTGCGCATCGTAGCTGATGGAATTGGTATGGGTCCAGTCGATAGCCGTTGTGTAGGGCTGCCCATTTGGTTGCTTCTGGAAATATTGCTGCGGACAGGCCGGAACTCCGCGAGTGCAAGTGGCGGGGATCGTCTGGCGGTTGATATCGAGATGATCGAAACTGTCCCAAGCCCAAACCGGCTGAAACTCGGCATCCAGCACAATCACCGTATCGCCGAAATAGTCTTTCGTGCCCGAGGCGCCATGTTTCACCTGCTCATTAGTGCCGTAGGTGGCGGTATAGCCGTTTGGCAAGCGAATTCCTTCATGCGAGAGATAGTTCAGCCTCACCGGCGGAAGGCCCTGCGTGGCGCGGATGGCATTGATGCGATCGTTTAGGACCGCCCAGCTGGTCTGTCGAATTACGTTCCCTGCCACGTCGTATTCGCGGAGATATTGATGGTCTCCGCAGCCGTTTAGCATGAGGCCGTGACAGATTGCGCGCGAGTTAGCCAGGTCGTCCTCAATGGTGAGGAATGTGCCGCCCGGAATGAAGTGAGTGAGCAGAGAGCTGACGTTGTAGGGCGCTCCGCCGGTCTTATACCAGACAACGTTTTCGTTCAGGTCAGTAGCAACCCTTCCTGGTTACCACTTGGGCGTCATGAGCTATCTTCGACTTCGATAATCACTGAAAGTTCTCCACCAACATGAGATCGGTACCGGTCCCATCATCCTGAGCGTAGAGGAACCAACGTTCATCGGGAGAGACGGTGACGCGGCCACCCAGAGCAAATCCCTGAAGTGACGCGACACTCGAGACTTGTTGCGTCTTGAAATCTAAAAAGCGAAGCAGTGGTGTACCCTGTGGCCTTTCAACGAAGTAGATACCGTGTTCGGCGAGACCATACGCCCGAGGACGAAACAGGTGCGCGAGTATTTTCTTTTCCTCACCTCCGTTCAGTGGCATTTTCCACAGCTCGGCGTCGTTGAGGCCGGCTAACTTGGAGTAATAGAGGTCCTTGCCGTCCGCCGATTCCATCGCCGCGCCGCCAACATTTTTTGTGACTTGGATCTGCTGTCCACCCGCGGATGGCACTCTCCAGACCTCGAAGCGGCCGGTCTGAGTCGAGTCGAAGTAAATCCAATGCCCATCCCGCGACCAACTGGGAGCACTATTGTCTCCTGCGTTGGTGACTAGCCGAACAGGCTTTCCTCCTTGAGCCTGGACCCGATAGATGTCCCATCTTTTTTCCTCCAGCCTGTCGAAGACAATGGTGCGGCTATCAGGGGACCATTGCGGGCTTCCCGACCAACCACTCCCGAACTTGGTCAATTGAAATGGAACGGAACCATCCGCATTGCATACCCAGATTTCTTCGTGTCCAGAGCGGTCCGATTCGAAAGCAATCTTTTGCCCGTCGGGCGAATAGCTGGGGTTCGTCTCATCTCTGGTGGACGAAACGAAACGAGCAGTTTTGCCTCTCTCATCGCCCGCAAGAGCGACGCGCCAGATATTGGCGTCCCCGAGCCCCTGGCTATAAACCAGTCTGCTGCCTCGGCGCGAAACGGTCAGATTGACTCTGCTGGCCGATCCTAATCCGGCCTGCCGCTTGGTAGGAGTAGTGTTTGGCCCGATGCCCGCCAGCCGGGTAAGCTTCCTTGATCCGAACACCCCGGTTCGCCACAATCCTTCTTTCCCGCCCACATTCCCCGAGAACAATAACTCGCGGCCATGTCCTGTCCAGGCGATGCTCTCCACCCATCCGCCTGAAAGGACGCGTTCCGGCGCCCGCTTTGGCAGGTGCTGCTCCGACAAAGAGAGAGCATACAAATCAATCCTCGTGCCGCTAACTAATCGGGTGAAAGCTAATGCACGACCATCTGGCGAGACCGCGACCGCATTGTCGCTTCTGTCGGCGGACGGAAACGTCAGTTGCTGCTTCTCGCCGGATTCAATAGAGACACAGATTACGGCATAGGCCCGACTATTCGCGCTACTTTTATCAAGCGTGAATAACCAGTTGCCATCCGCCGACCACGAAAGCGCGGGAGAATCGGGTTCAAGATGAAAGGTGCCTTCCGGCCGCCTGGTGCGCGTAACCTCCCGCTCTTGTCCGCCCAAAGCCGGAATGAGTATGAGGGCTGTTGTCATCCCATCATTCCCGTCACGGAGAAAGCCGATCCAGTTTCCGTCCGGTGACCAGGCCGGGTCGTGGTCACAGGCCGGGCTCGTGCTTAGTCGCAAAGGATCGCCCGGGCCAACCAATTTGACGTAAATGTCGCAGTTGTCCTGATTCGGCCCGTCCCAAGAGAACGCAACGCGTGTGCCGTCCGGCGAGAATGACGGACCCGACTCCGCACCTCGATAGCTGGTCAAAGGTGTGGCTATGAGTTCTGGCTGGATGGGTTGGCGCCCCGTACGGGTCCAGATAAGGACCGCCGCTCCGACCGTCGCCAACACTAATAAGAGCGCTACGAAGGGACGGGAAATCTGCGGCAACCTGCGTCTTGGCCGCTCGGGCGCGGAACTCGGCTTGGCGGGCGGCAAAGTAATCGGGGCCGGTGTATCTTGGGTCTGCGGAGTTCTCAGCCCGGCAGACCCGTCTACCGCCGCAATGAAACGAAAGCCACGCTTCGGAAGAGTTTCGATATAGCGAGGGGTCTCCGCATCGTCGCGCAGGGCTTGGCGGAGCTTTTTGACGGCGGTCCCGACGCCCTGTTCAAAGTCGACGAAGGTATCGGATGGCCAAACGGTTCGGCAGATCTCGTCCCGGCTGACCACCTCGCCCGCGCGGCTCAGCAGCAGGACCAGAATCCGAAAGGGTTGCTCCTGCAGCCGGATCTTGACTCCCTGCTTCCGCAGTTCTCCGCTGGCAAGGTCAGCTTCAAAGACCCCGAAGCGGAAAATCTGCGCTGATCGAGGTTCATCTTCCATGGCAGCAAGCTTCGGGTGGCTGAAGTATAACACCGCTCCGGGGCATTGAAGTGAACGGCATTACTCAAATTTTCATCTGTTCAAGTTTCCATTTGGGTTGTTGTTTTTGAACCGTTTACACGTCCAAACCGGATTCAATCGCAGTACATCTCCGGTCCATGGACGATCCCGTCGTGCTGATTCACAGTCAGCAGTGGGCGAACGATCTTACTGGTTTCCGCCCACAAAGGAGAACTGAAATGAAATCGAATCGAAGAACAACTCTGTTCGTGGCTTTAGCCGCGATAGGCCTCACGGCAAGCTCGCTCGGTGCAGCCGATGTAGTGGGCAGTTTTACACTGCCGGCCGAAACGCACTGGGGAACGGTGATATTGCCTGCTGGTGATTACACTTTCACGCTCGATCACGCCGTGTTGAACGGGCACATTCTGGTTACGCGGGGAACCGATCAGGCGGCTTTCATTCTGCCGCGGGGAATGGACTTTACCAGCCACTCCGGCGGCAGCTCGATGCTTATCGTCGGGAATAGCGTTCGCTCTGTGCATCTCGCGCCGGTCGGGCTGACTTACAACTACCAGGTACACCGGGTACGCGGAGAAAAACTCGCGGGGCGTTCTGGCGCGACTGGCGTATCCCTGTCGATTGTTGCGAAATGAACCTTTCAACGGCAGCACCGGTGGCAGGCGAGGGGCTCACCGTAACGAGAACCCTCCGGCGTCGCAGTCGCTCCTCCTCGGCAACCCGTGCTGCCGCGTAATGGAATATTCTTCGTTAGATAGCGAAGATGCGGAGAGAACTGACGCTCACAGAACGATGCCGGCAGCCCTCCGCAGAGGAATAACCATTGGCAAGTTGGCAGGCGCACTTTGCAGGTTGGTACACGAGACGGTTTCTAAAGCGTCGGTTTACTGCCGCGAGGGACTTAAATCACCTCAGACGCGCTATGAAACACCCTTTCTTTCGTACTGCCATCGACAGCTCGCGTCACAGCAGGAGAAGAAGGAGGTGTGACCGCAGAGTGGATCGAAACTGATGATGTTCGAGGCACCCTTCTCTACTTGCAGGGCGGTGGCTACATTGAAGGAAGCGCGGCCTCCCATCGGGCGATTCCGGCAGGCCTGGCCATGCGCGGCTTCCGCGTTTTTTCTCCCGATTACCGCTTGGCGCCCGAGCATCCATTCCCGGCCGCTATTGACGATGCCAAGAGAGCCTTCATCGCAATTGCGAGCGCCTCTTCGCGGCCGATTGCAGTCGCTGGAGATTCGGCGGGCGGAGGCCTGGCACTTGCCGTGATAATGTTGCTGCACGCGGAAGCAAGTCAAATGCCCAAAGCGGCCGCCCTATTTTCACCGTGGACTGACCTCACCATTACCGGTGAATCGGTAACTCGCAACCAGAACCGGTGCGCGCTGGCCAGCCAGGACTACCTGCGACACGTAGCCGCCCTCTATCTGGAATCGACTCACCCCATGGATCCGCGCGCGTCGCCCCTCTATGGCGATCTGAGATCGCTGCCGCCACTGCTCGTTCACGTCGGCGCTGATGAGGGTTTGCTCGATGATTCGACGCGATTCGTGAGCCGTGCCCGCGCGATGGGGACGCAGGCGGAACTGAAGGTCTGGCAGGTGGTCCCCCACTGCTGGCAAATCCTTCCGTGGCTTCCGGAGGCACGCCTTTCCTTGAACGAGGCGGCCGAATTTTTGCATGCACACTAGCGGAACGCCTGCTAGAGCCCTGCCGGGGTTCGCACTTCCTCGAGACCTGAACAATCTTTTCAAAACGTAAACGCCAGTCCGCCTGTCAGCCTCGCCTCCCGAAGTGGCCCCGCTGGCCCGCTCGTCTCTTTGTAAATGGTGAACTCATCTGAGGCGGAAGGATTATCCACGTGAATCGAGCGCTCGATGAAGTTCGGCTGCGGGCTCAGCGTCTCCCGATAATCAATCCGAGCCATCCAGCGCCGCGCGACCCGGTACTTGATGCCGCCGCCATATTGAAATCCGAACTGGAATACGCCGCCGCCATCGAGAGGAGGATTGTTTGCGAAATTGTAAGCCGCCATGATTAGCCCTACGTTCCGCAAACCAACTCTGAAAATGCCGCCCGATGATTTAAACGGCGCATCCGTGATGTGCAAGAGTTGGAACGCAAGGCCTGCCGTTACATAGGGCCGAAACCGCTTGTCACGCGAACGCAGATTGGCCATGAAAGCGTAACCGAACTGGTTGGTTAGCAACCCCGTCGTTTGTTCCTGATAACTGAGTGGCGCTTGCCCGCTGAAGCCGCTGAATGAGGCGCCCAACCGGTATTTGCCGCGCTGATAATCGAAGGAGAATTCGTTTGAAAAGTACTTCCACGTGTTCAAAGTGACGGTAGTTCCGACCGCGTATCCGTTGTGCAGCCGGTTTTGCAGCAGAAGCGTGAAGGACGGAATGTCCGGAGTCCTCGACTCCAGCCCGATATTGGTTACACTCAGCGTGTCTCCAAAGCGCAGCCAGCCGCCCTCCACACCGAGTTCAATAAATGGCGCCTTCTCTTCGGGACTCACGTACATGGGATTTTCGGGCACAGGCGCCGGCGACGTAGTGGCGCGCTCGGGAGCGGGCAGCGCGGTCTCTAAACTCGGTTCACCGGGCGCCAGTGCAATCGAATATTCTTCGTTGGTTGTGGACGAGTCCTGCCCATGCGAATGATCTTTGTGCTTCAGATGCTCGATGCCGTACTTCGTTCCTTCGTACCCCTGATAGATCAGGTTTCCTCTGTAGATGTCATTGCGCGTAATCAATATCCCCTGCCGGAATCCGCGCTCGACAACATTTCCGGTCGTTGCTTGATCGGGTGGCGCCTGCAAATTAACCGGATCTTTTGGCTTCCGGCAATCGTTCAGTTCCAGAACCGCAACACGGTCGTCCGTGTTCAGCGCTTCACCGGTCGCATTGTATGCGTCTTTCGGTAGCCATGGACGTGGATACAGCTCGGCCCCCTCGACGCATTCCGTAAAAATCAGATCATCCACGATCTTTTTGCGTTCGTTGTCGATGTTCGTGTCGATCACATGGATGAATGTCCGGTTTCTGCGCGACAGCTGGATGCCGATGTCCTCGGTCGACGAGGCCGTTAGCACCTGTTTCCCGTCCCATCGTTCCGAACGCAGCCAGATGCGCGTATGGTGCCTCTTCGCAAAGGTATTGAGCGACTTTGAAAATTCAAAGTACGGTCTCTGTTCGTCCAGCAGCAGCACAGACATTGGGGCGCTCTGGTAGGCCTGGTTTTCGGCAATCGACCGTACGGTAAGAAAACCGGAAATGGTATTCAGCCGGTCCGTTTGCACCCATCCGGCAGCTTCAAAAGCGCGTTTGAGCGCGGACGGACTTCCTATAAAAACGAGATTCGTCAGATCTGATGGCTTGTTTGTGTTTGCCGTCGCGGTGCGATAAGGCAACTCGCGAATCAGGTATTGCAGTTTCGCCTGTTCTGCATTCGAAGCCTCGATTCCACTGACCGGCAGCTGATATGCATGAGCCAGGTGGATTGGTGAAACTAACTTGACATTGAGCTCCGTACCAGCCGGAAACCAGATTTCCGGTTCGGAGAATCGAAGCACGCGCGCCGCGGCTACCGTTACATATACATAGGCAATCGGATCGAACATCGCGACGCCCGCGATGGCATTGTTCGCGCGATAACCGATGGTTCCGGTCGATCGGATCCCCTTCACCCGCCCACGCTTGTCCACGGACTCGCGTGAGTTGTCAACCTCCGTAACCTGAGTGGCCAGCGGAATCACCGCGCCATCCGGCATCGTGAGCTTGCTGAAACTAATGGTCAGAAGAGCGGTCTCGTGAACGAGACCTAGTCCCACGCGAGTAGCTTGAACAACGGAACCGCTTACCTTCGCCCCCATCGGGATCACGATCCGGCCGGCATCGAGTACCGGTTCAATGATCACGCCTTCGACATCAGCCCCTTTATGCGTAGAAAACGAGGCAAGCGAATGGGTCAGGCGTATGTCGAGGAGCCTGCCGGCCGGCAACTCGTAATCAGCGGCATTTGCCCTGGTCAGGCAAATGGCAAGAACCGCGCCAGCGATTGCCAATTTACTCCAGTCGGCAAACCTGGCGGCCTTAAGCATTCTATGAGCGTACTTTACTAATGCCCGAATGCCGGGATGAAATTTGCACGACAGTTTTCCGGACCGCCCGGGTCCCTGCCTGGCCCGGCTTGTTTAGTATTCCGATGCGATTTGGGTGAATTCGCCCGGGCGCAGCTCGGAATCGGGAGCAAACGCACTGCCTCCGCTAGGGTTGGCGTTTTGGTCAAAGCCTTGTAACCTAACAAGTTGCTGGAGCGCCTAGAAAACTTAAGACAAGCGTCCGGCGGTTGGGTCCCGGATGCTCATTGAGCCAGAGTTGATTGAAAAAGCGCGCACCGGCGACGCTGCCGCGTTCAATCAGATAGTTTTGGCTTACAGAAAGCGGATTTTAGGAACGATTTCGCGGTTGATCGGACGTCCCGAAGACGTAGAGGATGTTGGACAAGAGGTTTTCGTCCGCCTTTACTATTCGCTGGACCAACTGCGCACAGCGGAGGTCTTCGAGCCCTGGCTCTATCGGCTGACTGTCAATGCCGCCTACGATTATCTGCGCCGCAGCAAACGGCGCGGTGAGTCGAGGATGGCGGATCTGAGCGAGCAGCAGGTGACCCGGGCGGATTCGCTGGCGGGCGGCAAGCAGGACGCCGAACAGCGCGAGAAGAGCCAGATACGAGAATTTATGGAGGCGTTGTTTCGCCATGTATCCGAGGAAGACAGGTTGTTGCTGACGTTGAAGGAGGTAGAAGGCCTCTCTCTGAAGGAGTTGGAAAAGGTGTACAACGTCAGTGAGAATGCCTTGAAGGTGCGGCTCTTTCGCGCTCGTCAACGCGTGCTGAAGGCGTATAACGCGGCAGTAGAGGACGGTAGTTTGTAGGCTTTGGGGAATGAGCCTGCCACCGAAGCATAGATTGTGGGGAGATGTGAAATGGACAATGTTGAATCGCGATTAGACGAGCTTTTTCGGAATTATCGTGCTTCCTGTCCCGAGATAGAGCCTGGCCCGAACTTTATGCCCGCGCTTTGGCAGAAGATCGAGGCGCGCCATAACTTCTGGTTCGTCTTTCAACGCTTAGCGCGAACCACGGTGACGGCTTCGGCCGCGCTCTGTCTGTTGTTGCTGATCTTAAATCTGTTCGTTCCCGTCCAGTCTTATCTGCCTGCCCCGACTTACACCGATGCGCTGATGGCAGACCATAGCGCGGAGAGTCTCTACTACACCGAAGGCATTCGCAGTACGCCGGCGCCCGAGCAGGGCAGCGGCTCTCCGTTGCATTAGTCAAGAGTTCATGGTGCTATGAAGCGAAACAAGTTGGCGGCAGCGCTCCTGAGTGTGGTGCTCTTTCTCTGCGGCATCGCTGTCGGAGCGCTGGGCCAGCGCTTCTACGACAGCAGAGCGGTCATTGCCGGCCCTACGGCGGAAAATTTCCGGCGGCATTACCTCGGTGAAATGAGATCCCGCTTGAAGCTCACTCCTGCTCAGGAGCAGCAACTCGAGGCGATCCTCGACGATACCAAGGCCAAGTACAAATCAGTTCGCGACCAGTTTCATCCGCAGATGCTCGCCATCAAGAACGAGCAGATCAGCCGGGTAAAGGCCATACTCACACCGCAGCAGATTCCCGAGTATGATCGCATCGTCGCCGAACACGAGCGCCGAGCGCGTGATATGGAAGCGCACGATCACCACGCGGACCGGAAGCCCGAACCGCCTCCGGCGCCAGGGCGCTGACCGTATCGTTAGGCTCCTCAAAACCGCCTATAAAATGTAGGAATGCGAAACGGCGCCCTGTGCGCGTTCCTGATTTACGCGGTGAGCCTTTCCGCAGCGCCTGGCAAAAGCCCTTTTACCTTTGACGCCCTGATGCGCATCGCGCGCATCGATGATCCGCAGCTATCGCCCGATGGCAAGTTGGTCGCGTTTACGGTCCAGACCGTGGACATGCCAAGCAATAGCAAGCCGGCGCAGATCTACGTAGTTCCCTCCGATGGCAGCGCCCCGGCAAAGCAGATCACCAACACCGGTAATACCAATGTTCGCCCCCGCTGGATGCCCGATTCAAAGCGCATCCTGTTCGTCTCTGACCGCACAAACGATTCGCAGATATGGTCTATGAATCCCGACGGCAGCGACGCCAAACAGATCACGAATCTTCCCACCGGGGCCGACGGCGTCACTGTCTCTCCTGACGGCAAGCTCATCCTGCTCACCAGCAACGTGTATCCGCCCTGCTCGCCGCCGGATGCCGCGCCAGGAGTGGCCTACGATGGCGCCTGCAACAAAGCGAAGCTCGATGCGGAGGCCGCAAGCAAGATGCACGCCCGCGTTTTTTATTCGCTCCTCTACCGGCACTGGACGCAATACCAGGGCAGCCGCCGGCAGCATCTTCTCGCTCAGGGAATCGAGCCCGGCTCCCCGGTTCGCGACCTCACGCCTGGCGATCTCAACGTCCCGCCCTTCAGCCTCGGAAGCCTGGAAGCCTATGTATTCACGCCAGACAGCACCGAGGTCACGTATGTCGCCAACATCGATCCCGAGCTTGCGACCAGCACCAATTCCGATCTGTTCACGGTCGCGGCGGCCGGCGGGACCGCGCGCCGTATCACCACCAATCCTGGGGCGGACGAAGGGCCCTTGTACTCGCCCGACGGCAAATATCTGGCTTACCGCACGCAGTTGCGCGGCGGCTATGAGAGCGATCTCTGGCGGCTCGCCATCCTTGATCTGCAGAGCGGAAAAATGAGTACCATCGCCGATTCGCTCGATCGATGGGTCGAATCCTACACTTGGTCGCCCGACTCGAAGAGAATCTTCTTCACCGTAGACGATCGCGGCACCACGCCTCTGTACATGATTCCGGTGGCAGGAGGCTCTATCCGCACCATTGCTCAAGGACCCACCTCGATCGGTTCCGTCCAGTTCACCAGCGACGACAAGGTAATGATCTACTCCGAGCAGAGCGGCTCAAAACCGGCTGAAATCAAACGCGCGGAGTCGAAAGGCGGCGCCAGCACTCTGCTGACACATTTGAACGACGCTGTTCTAAACTCGTTCGCCCTGACACCGCTCGAATCCATTTCCGTGGATGGCGGGGGTGGCGACAAGGTCGACAGCTTCGTTGTGAAACCGCCCGACTTCAATCCCGCTAATAAATACCCTGTCCTGTTTGCCATCCATGGCGGCCCCGAAGGCGATTGGGGTGAGTCCTGGAGCTACCGCTGGAACGCGCAGGTATTCGCCGGCGCAGGCTACATCGTCGTCCTGCCGAATCCACATGGCTCCGTCGGTTACGGTCAAAGCTTCACCGACGCCGTCAACGGCGATTGGGGTGGCCGCGCCTACGACGACATCATGGCCACCGTGGACTACGTCAGCAACCTGCCCTACATCGACAGAGACCGCATGACAGCAGCGGGCGGCTCTTACGGCGGGTACATGGTCGATTGGATACTCGGCCATACAGACCGTTTCAAGGCATTGGTCTCACACGCCGGCGTGTTCGATCTGCGCAGCGAAATGGGCGCCACCGAAGAGCTCTGGTTTCCGAAATGGGAGTTCCAGGGCTTCTATTGGGAAAATCCGGAGCTTTATAACAAGTGGTCTCCCAGCAATTACGTAAAGAACTTCAAGACACCGACACTGGTCACCCACGGCGAGCTTGATTTCCGCGTGCCGATCGGCCAAGGCCAGCAGCTCTTCACGGCCTTGCAGGCTAACAAGATCCCCTCAAAAATGGTGCAGTTCCCCGACGAGGGTCACTGGATCCTGAAGCCGCAGAACAGCCAGTTCTGGTATCAAACCGTCATTGACTGGCTCAACCAGTACACGAAACCAATCGGCGAGGCCCCAAAATCGGCAGGAAACAACTAGCAGTACTAGACGGATCGCAAAATTGAGATAAGATGGCATCGAGGGCCAGCCGGTGCGCGGCCGGCCCTTACGATCAGGTCATAACTCGATTTCGAGTTTGATCCTGGTTTGTTTTATGTGGGTTCGTCTTCTCCTAATTGCGATCAGGATCAGTACGAACACCAGAAGGTCCATAAGAACCTCCTTTCTGCTTCAAGCCGACCCGCCGTTCCCCGGCGGGTCTGCTGTTAAGTGAAGCCCCGCAGTGCTTCCAGCAGCGCAACCGGCTCTCCGCAGCAGTTCCAGTATCTGTGGGTTAATCGGGCTGAATCAATTAGGTTTTTATGAACCCCTTAAAACGCGAACGCAGTCATCGGGCTGTAGCGCAGTTCTAACTCACCCGTGGGCGGAACAAGCCCCACCGGCAGCCCGTCCCGGTAAATCGTCAAGCTCAAGAAGATCGGGTCGCCGCGGCGCACATGCAACAGAGACATCGGGATTTGCACTTCGCACACATCGCCAAACGCCGATGAAATCGCGGGCTGCGATACCGATTCCGCGTTCAGCGGCGACCGCTCACCCGACCCGACACTCACATAAAACGTTTCCTTCTCGATCGTCCGAACCTTGAATTGAAACGTGAGCGGCGCAATTGCGGGTCGCTCCATCAGGTCCAGTCTCAGAAAGATATTCTGCCCGTCGGTGCCGTAATAGAGTTCCTGGACCAGTGGGCGGCGGCTGTGCATGGATCCCGACCGCCCCGTCATCTTGTAGCGCCCGGCATCTTGCCACTCGAGCCGTGATGTCACCTTGCCGTCGATGGTGGGCTGTATGAGACCGCTAGGCAACTCATGAAAGCTGGTCTCAGACGCGAGCAGAATCGGTTTACTCAGTTCCGCTGGAACTGGCTCGCCGAGAAGCCGGTACACGTTGCTCAAGTGGTCGCGATAGAGTTGATCGAATTCTGCCCGGTTTGCCGAATAGTGTTCCGGACCGTACCACCAGCACCAGTCGCTACCTTCCGCAATCAACAGTTCTTCCCAGGCGGTTCGTCTGTCGGCTTCAGGAATAGATTTGAGCTTGCCGGACGCCATCACTTCGTCGTATTTCCGGCGGGCTCGCGAAAGCAATTCCCAAGCTGCGTTGTCCTCTTGCGCTCCGATCCAGATATCGAAATTGGCGTCGATCCACGAACCTGGATGAATGTGCGATATCTCGTGGGGCGCCGTAGCCTCCAGAGCTTCCGAAATTGTCACAAACGCCACGCGCGGATCTTCGGAGGCGGAACGGTACAGATATTGAAGAAACGGTCTGCCGTTCTCCGGATAGTTCTCCCACGCGTTTTCGCCGTCAAGAATGATCGGAACTACCGGCGTTTCACCGCGGCTGATCAGCGGCATGCAGTTCGTGATCACGCTTTCGAGAAAATGCTCGGCCGCTTCGTCCGGGTCCATTCGCGAATACACAAATCCGATCAGGTCGCTTAAACGATGGTCGCGGAACAGCACCTGAATCTCGCTCCGATCGCGTTTCCACAGGTACGGCCTGTATGTGTCCTCAGGGCCGGCGTCATGTTCGAGCGTCATGGCCAGTACGCCATCGTCCGATGCCGTCCAGCGAAAGCCGCTGCGCGCAGCCAGCTCCAGCATTTGATCGGATACCGATCCTTCCGATGGCCACAATCCAACCGGCTGTACCCCGAATTTGTCTTCGAAGTAGAGCCGTGATCGCCGCATCTGCTCCTCCGCATCTTCCGGATAGGCGAATTGCGATGGTAGCGAAACGTACGGATGGGAAATCTGAGCAATATTCGAGTCGCACAGGAGCGGAAGGATCGGATGATACAGTGCCGATGCGGACAACTCGATCTGTCCGCGTGCCGCAAAATCCTTATACACCGACAGAACGTTCCGCATCGCCTGCCTCTGCTTGGGACCGAGCAGGCGCTGATCGCCAAGATCGTACCCCCGTCCCTTCTGCGCCAGTCTCTTGATCTCCGGGTCGTTGCGCAGGTACTCTTCGTCAAACCAGGCAAGCTGCGAAAGAACCTGTAGATCACGGAGCATCTGAGTATCGAATTTGGGCGCTGCGCGCTGCGCATTATGCTCGTTCTCCCGCATCACCCGAAACAATTCGGCATAACGCGGGTAACGGTCAATCACATTCTGCTCGTTCGCCTGAAAAAAGTAACTCAGGATAAATTCTTTGCTCGCACGATCCAAATGTTCGGCCGGAGTGAGAGCCAGTTCCAGGAACGGGTCCACTGCCCGCCCTTCCGCATAATCTTCCACCTGGATCAGCAGCGACGGCACCAGGTTGAACGTTTGATGAATTGCTGGAAAGCCGTCCAGCAGCTTCACCATCCCGTAATAATCCTTCAAGGCATGCAGCCGGACCCATGGCAGGCGATATGTTCCGCTCAGCAGATCCCTGTAGAGCGGCTGGTGCATGTGCCAAAGAAAGCAAAGCTGGATTTTAGGCATCTACGCTTCAACTGTAGACCAGCAAATCGCGCAAAGATTACTGCCCGACAAAACTTATCTGGAAATAACCGTGATTCAGAATGAAAGTTTCGCGTTCAAACGCCCATGAGCCAAACCGCCGTCCACCGGAAATCTCCGTTCATGCTGATCGGCGCCCGTCTTGCCGCTTTTCTGGCTGTCCTCGGACCCGGTTTCATCACGGCGAACGTGGACAACGATCCGGGCGGCATTCTTACCTATTCGCAAGCCGGCGCCCAGTTTGGCTACACGCTGCTCTGGACACTCATTCCCACCACCGTCGCGCTGATCATCGTGCAGGAGATGGCGGCGCGCATGGGAGCAATCACCGGCAAAGGGCTCTCTGATCTCATTCGAGAGGAGTTCGGACTCAGAGCGACTTTTTTCACCATGCTGGTCCTGGGCCTCGCCGATTTCGGGAACATCATTGCCGAATTCGCCGGGCTCGCTTCTGGCTTAGGAATCTTCGGCGCCAGCAAATTTATCGTAGTGCCGCTGGGAGCCGCCCTGGTGTGGGTGGTAGTCGTACGCGGCCGCTATAAACCGGTTGAGCGCATCCTCATCATTGCCTCGCTCATTTACTTCGCATATCCCGTCTCCGCCATACTCGCCCGCCCTAACTGGGATCTCGCCCTCAAGCAGACCTTCATCCCTACGCTCAGCAGCGATCCGGCTTACCTGGCCGTGATTGTCGGGCTGATCGGAACCACCATTACGCCTTGGATGCAGTTTTATCTGCAGGCCGCCGTGGTCGAGCGCGGTGTCGACGCCCGCCACTATAGCCTGTGTCGCCTCGATGTCATCGTCGGCTGCATCGTAACCGATGTCATTGCGTTCTTCATCGTGGTTGCTTGCGGTGCGACGATCTATAAGGCTGGAGGCCACACCGAACTGACACAAGCCGCCGATGCCGCTACCGCACTGCGGCCTTTCGCCGGACAGTTTGCATCGCTTCTGTTCGCTATCGGCCTCGTGAACGCGTCGCTGCTTTCCGCTGCCATTCTGCCGCTCGCGACGTCGTACAACATCTGCGAGGGATTAGGCTTCGAATCCGGAATCGACAAGCGCTTTTCAGAGGCGCCGGTCTTCTACTGGCTTTACAGCCTGCTCATCGGCGGCGGAGCCTGTTGCGTTCTCCTGATTCCCAATCGCCTGCAGATCAAGCTAATCCTCTACTCGCAGGTAGTGAATGGGATGTTGCTGCCATTCGTTCTGGTTTACATGCTGCTGCTGGTGAATCGGCCGCGGCTGATGGGCGCCTTCAGGAACAAGCGTTGGCAGAATGCCATTGCCTGGGCAACCGCCTTCATCATGATCATTCTTTCAGGAATGTTTATCTTTAACATTGTCGCCGGATGATACGATCGGATCAGAAGGGCTATAAGCCCGCGTTTTTTTGATGAATTTCACTGCTATTCCGGCCTCTTCGGCGGAGCCTTTACCCCGGCTGACACTGCCGTTTGAGCCGCTCCCGCAGTTTCGGCAGAGCGCGCTCGACGAATCCGCAGAACGTGCCAATAACCGCGGCAAGCGTATTGGCATCTTCATTGTTGCTTACAACGCCATTACGACGCTTAGTAACGTCTTGAAGCGAATTACGCCGGACGTGTGGCGAAATGTGGAGCAGGTGGTTGTTTTCGATGATGCAAGCTCCGATGCGACGTACGAGCTTGCAGTCGGAATTCAGACCATGACGGATCTGCCCAAGCTTCGCGTCCTGAAACATGCCAAGAATCTGGGCTACGGGGGCAATCAGAAGGCGGGATATAGATACTTCATCGAACAAGGTTTCGATGTCGTCGTCCTCTTGCATGGAGACGGGCAGTACGCGCCCGAGCTTCTCTCCCATATGTACGCACCCATCGTGCGCGGCGAAGCGGATGCTGTCTTCGGTTCGCGCATGATGAAAGATTTCGGCGGTCCGCTCAAAGGCGGAATGCCTCTATATAAGTACGTCGGCAATCGCGTTCTGACCATGTTCGAAAATCGAGCGCTGGGTCTGCACTTAACCGAGTTCCACAGCGGCTATCGCGCATACAACGTGCACGCCCTCGCGCAGATTAAGCTCGACAAGCTGACGAACGATTTCCACTTCGACACGGAAATCATCATCAAGCTGCATCACCAGAACTTCCGCATTCTCGAAGTTCCCATCCCAACCTTCTATGGCGACGAAATATGCCGTGTAAACGGGCTGAAGTACGCAAAGGCGATCGTGCGCGCGGTTCATCGTTACACGGAGACCGCCCGGGCTGTCCGCCCGCATCCCGAATACGAAGAGTATTTCGTCCCGTATGCCATTAAGCGCAGCCGCTATTCTGCTCATGATTACGCTTCGCGTCTGATCGGCACCGGGCAGCGAGTACTTGAGATCGGTTGCGGGCAAGGCGACTTTGGAGTTGAACTCGCAAAGGCGGGCAACATGGTCACAGGGGCGGACTGCGATCCTGCTGTGCCTCCCGGCACCGCCTACCAAGACGTCATTTCAACCGATCTCGATCGCGGCCTGGGTCCGCTACCGCGCATTTCGAGCGGGCAATTCGATCGCATCGTTCTGCTCGACCGCCTTGAACATCTCAAAGATCCCACTCCGCTGCTCGAAGACTGCCGTCATCTGCTCGCGCCTCGCGGAAAACTGATTGCTTCTGTTCCCAACGCGGTGAATTTCACTGTCCGTTTAATGGTTCTGTTCGGCGTCTTCCGCTATAAGAACCGCGGCATCCTCGACTGGTCACATCTGCGGTTTTACACGCGCAAGACCATCCGGGAATTGCTTTGCAAGCGCGGCTACCGCATCACTGGGTGTCACTACACTGTCATCCCGCTCGAACGAAAGGTCCCGCTGCGTCCCGAGAGCGTTCCCCTTCGTCTCGCTAACCGTGTATTCAAGTTGGCGACCACCATTTTCCCCGGGCTGTTTGCATACGAGATCGTACTCGTTGCCGAACGCTGACGGCAACTTGCCGCCCTCCGCTGACAGGTCGCGTTCTAATTCGCCCCGCCGCCAAAAACGTGACCACCACGTCATCGAGCAGCCTCCTCCGAGAGATTGAGAATGATACCCACCGCTTCGGCCAATCGTCGCCAGCTTGCGGCCTCGGCGTCCAGATGGACTCGCCCTTTACGGGTCAAGCGATAGAACTTGGCATCGCGCCCGGTTTCCGTTTCTTTCCAGTCGGATTTCAGCAATCCGCGATTCTCTAATCGGTGCAAGGCAGGATAAAGGGAACCGCCCGGTACCTGAACGATGTCACGAGAGATTTGCTGCAACCGCTGGGCGATGGCATAGCCATGCACCGGCTGAACGGCCACGATCTTGAGGATGAGCAGGTCCAGCGTGCCTTGGGGGAGGTCGGATTTCGGCGTAGGATCGGCCATAGCTTTGGCTTCTACCTATTTGTACCTCCTTGACAGATAGAAGCGCAAGCTATTTTCGTAACGTGCCCCATGCTTGACTTGTGGCTTCAGACCGTTACTTGCTCTCAGCCGGAATGAGCTCATGAATTTTACAATTCCGGAGCGGCTCGCGGATGCCTGCAGCTCCATCCCGGAGCGGGCAGCATGGTTAGCGCAGTTGCCGGATCTTGTGCGCGCTCTCAAAGCGCGGTGGTCACTCACGCTCGGCACTCCCTTCGACGGCCACGATGTAAGCTGCTCGTGGGTCGCGCCCGTTCTCATCCGGGATCTCACACCCGCCGTGCTGAAAATCGCCATGCCCCACGCAACCGCGCTCACGCCTGGGCGATTTCTGGCCGGTCTTTCAACAGGAGCGTTCGCAGCGATTTTAAATCGCGCAGGATACGGATGCTGGTCTGCGTATGCGAGTGCAGCTGATTCAGTTTATGTGCCACCAGGCGCAGCGCCTCTTCACCTCGCGGTCCCGAGTTGTCGACGTTAAGTAAAGTCTCAATCTCGACCCGCACCTTGTCGATCTCCACGTGCAGAAGCAGAAGGAACTCCTCCGCGCTTTCGATCGTTGTGAACGGAGTTGACTCCATCTCCATTAAGATCGCAAATCGCAGCCATGCCTGCCCGAATTTTTTGAAACCGGGTGCAGCGACAATTGGAAATGGACATCAGAGCGCAGACTGCTGGGCATAGCCTGCCTAGAGGTATCAGTTTAATCACGCTCGCATTCTTCTGTGCTGCCGTGATGAGCGCGTTAAGCAAAGCCGCCATCGGCGTCCCGCCCCTCCTGATCCTGTTTCTGCAGTATTGGATCAGTTTCTTGGTGTTTATCCCGGCTGGCCTTCAGCTCGGCCTGCCCCGCCTTAAAACCGACCGCTTCGCGCTGCAGCTGTTCCGCAGTGTCGCCGGTTCGTCCTGCCAGTTATTGTTCTTCGTCGCGGTCCGCTCCATACCGCTGCTGGACGCCGTTCTGCTATCGAATGCCGCACCCCTGTTTATTCCTCTCGTTGTCTATGTCTGGTTTCGAAAGGCTGTTCAACCGCTCGTTTGGCTGAGCCTGCTGATTGGCCTAGTCGGGATCGTGCTGATCATCAAGCCGGGGCCAGAGCTGGTCAGGAATCCCGCGTCGGTCATCGCCCTTGTGGCCGGACTGCTCTCGGCGATCGCGCTGGTCGCCACCAATAAACTCACCGAAACTGAACCGCCTGCGCGCATACTCATCTACAACTTTGGGTTGTCAACGCTGCTCCTGATTCCCGCCTGCATCTGGTCCTGGACACCGCTCACTCCCAGGCAATGGATGCTGTTGATAGGTGTCGGCGTGTTCTATGCCGCCACGCAGTACCTGATTATTCTCGCGTACCGTTATGCTGATGCCGCGCAACTCTCGCCATTCAATTACACCGTTGTCATCTTCTCGGGCCTGCTCGGATGGTGGTTCTTCGGCAATGTTCCCGGTTCCATGGCCATCGCCGGAACGCTTCTGATCTGTGCCGGCGGCGTTCTAAGTATAGAAGCCGGTCACTGGGAGGGCCGCGGCCACGCATTTGGTAATGGGCACTGGCAGCCTCATTGGAAACTGAAGCACAGAACTACATGACGGGCAATTATTCATGCCTCAATGCGGTGGCCGGATCGATCGAAGATGCACGCTGAACCGGTAGCCACGCAGCGCCTAGCGACGCCGCCATCAACACGCCGCAGGACAAGACCAGCAGCCCCGGATTGTAGGGGCTAATTCCATATAACAAGCCTGCGATCATTCTTCCTGTTGCCAGGCTCAAGGTGATGCCCAAAACACTCCCGGTTGCAACCAGCACGATAATTTGCCGCAAAACCATCCATCGAATCTGCCCGCGTTCCGCCCCTAGCGCCATCCGGATTCCGATCTCGCCTGTCCGGCTCGCCAGCTGGTAGCTGAGCAGGCCGAACAAACCGGTAGCCGCCATGATCAGCGCCAGGATGCTGAACGATTCTGAAAGGTAGGCAAGCAGCTTGTTCTCTATCAGGGCACCGTCTTTCTCGTTGCTGAGAGTCCGCACGCGATCCACGTACTGATGCCCTCTCGCGTCCACTAACTTCCTTAGCGCGCCAATGTCTAAGCTGCTGGCTTCTGTTTTAATCAGGAGAACGGGATATCCTTGCTCGTCCGGATGTTGCCAGATGTTCAGATAGACAGCGGGAGGAGCAAGCTCTTCCGGATGAACCAGGTCCAACTTGGCGTTTGAAACCACCCCGCCGATCCGCAGGCGTTGATACCGGCTATCTGTTCCCACGCGAATGTGATGGCCGATCAACCCGCTCGGAGAGGGCGATAACCGCGATGCCAGTGATTCACTGATCAGTACAACTGGCTCGCCGCCGGCTTTCTCCTCAAATTCTGCGCCTTCCTTGATCTTGATGCCGAGTGTCCGGAAGAAATCGGCGGATGTCGTAAACGCGGCTCCGTTCACCTCACTATGCGCATTCCCGGTGTCAATGGCGGCAATTGGCTCTGGATCCGGTACCGTGAAAAAGGGAACAAAATCTGCCAGGCTGGCGAACTTCACGCCGGATATGTTTCTGATCTCGTCGAGCAGCTCCCGGTAGTAAGGGCCGCGGTTGAAGTAACGCTTCGCACCCGGCCGGTCTGACAACATCACGTCCCAAACATCGCGCGTTTGCACGCCTAGGTCGATCGCATAGAGATGCCGGAGGGATGCGCTAAAGAGACTGCTAACGGCGACCAGCGTTAGCGTGAAAACAATCTGCGCCAGCATCAAAATTTTCTGAGTGGCTCCTGTGCCGCTCACGACTCCCCGCCCGCACTCGCGCAGGGATTCTCCACCTCGAAAACGGTCTGCCTGCCACGCCGAGGAGGCCGCCAGGCCAGCGGTGATCGCGGCAATAATCGCTGCCAGGAACAGCGCAATTCTCCAATCGAAAGAAAGCCCGAGATCGAAGTTGCCGAACATACCCGCAAGGTCGGATACCAGCCAGTGGTCGAGAGCCTGAGCCAGCAGAACGGCCAACACCGAACCGGCGGCCACCAGGACCAGGCTTTCGGTTGCGAACAAACCGGCAACATGACTTCGTTTTGCGCCAAGCGCGAATCGTACCGTCATCTCGTGCCGCCGGCGGAGACTGCGTGCGAGCAACAGATTCGCGAGATTGATACAACCGATCAGCAGAATCGCCGAGCAGATCCCGGCAGCCGCGTAAAGCGATGTCCCGAATCTGCGCTTCAGGAAGTAATCAACTCCATTCCTGCCTGATGTCACGGCTAACTCTGTTTCCAGATAGTTTTTTCGACGGAGAGCATCGTAATGCGGAGGTAGGCTCTCTTCGAGTAACCATTGCGAGCGCGCCCTCAAGCGAGCTCTCGCTTGTTCTTCTGAGACGCCCGGTCTTCGGCGGGCAAGTACGTTCACCCACCAATAAATCGGTAGCCTTCCGTTCGGCATTACGGACGTGTATTTCTGGCGCACCGGTACAATCAGTCCTGCCGGAAACCCGACCAACAGACCTTTGAACTGCGGCTCGGCAACGCCAACAATGGTGTAAGTGGCGCCGTCCATCGTCACTCGCTTTCCCAATACGTCGACGCGGCGGTCGAACATGCGAGCCCAAAATGCATCGGTAATGACCGTTGCCGGCTCAGTTCCCAGC
The DNA here is from genome assembly GCA_963846185.1 of uncultured Acidobacteriaceae bacterium. Lineage (GTDB taxonomy): Bacteria > Acidobacteriota > Terriglobia > Bryobacterales > Bryobacteraceae > Bog-105. Next base: position 166,561 of record CAWJVA010000012.1, read on the forward strand.
CGGTCATCTTCAGGCGTCAAAGCACGGCCGAGTTGTGTCCGTATCCCGAGCGTGGTGAAACAATCGGCGGAAAAGCCGAGCGCCCCAACGGGAGTAACGGTCCCGTCCACCTCGACGCCCGGGTATTCGGTATCGAATCCACATACACCCTGGTAGTCCCGCGTCTCGCTCAGCGGCTGCAGGATCGTGCTAGGGAGCGAATAGAGATCTCCCTGCGGGCTGAGAGCGGAAATCCGCACCAGCTCCGCCGCGTTTCGAACCGGCAAGGGACGAAGCATCAAGGCATCGGCCAGATTGAAAACCGCTAAAGTCGATCCCATGCCCATAGCAAGGATCGCGATTGCGATCGCGGCAAATCCTGGATTCCTGAGCAGTGATCGAAAGGCGTATCGCAAGTTCCGGCTGCAAGCTTCGAGAGCGTCCCAGCGGTTTGCTTCCCGGCATTCTTCCTGCGCGGCGATCATGCTGCCAAACTCCAGGCGTGCCCGTCTGTGAGCTTCCTCGCGGCTCAGGCCGCTCGCCATGTACTTCCTGGTTTGCAGCTCCAGGTGCAGAGCTAGTTCATCTTCGAGGTCATCTTCGGCGCGCCGCCGCCCAACAAGCGATCTGCACTTTCGGATGAACCCGCGCCCCGACATACCGTCACGCCAGTTCCATCACACGGCCGATCGCCTCCCTGAGACGTCGCCCATTCATCGGCTTCGATTTCCAGTTGTTTACGGCCTGCGGTGGTCAGAGTGTAGAAGCGTGCTCGCCGGCCCAGTTCGGAGGTTTTCCATTCCGCTTTAATCCAGCCGCGGTTCTCGAGCCGGTGCAGGGCGGGGTAGAGCGAGCCCTGATTTACCTGCAGAACGTCTTGTGAAATCTGCTGGATGCGCTCAGAGATAGCCCAGCCGTGCAACGCTCCTGCTCTGAGCGTTCGCAGAATCAGCAGGTCCAGTGTACCCTGCAGCAGATCGAGTTTCGATTCCGGCGCCATAGTGTCGGATGTCTACACTATGCGCCTCGCCCGGCCGCTTGTCAAGTGCTTGCAAAAGGACATCGCGCGCCCGGAAGATGTCCTGATGGGCCGGTCCGAAGAGCCGTTCAGTTAGGAACATGGCGTGCTGCGCGGCGTCAATGCTTCCGGTCATGTTGGCCGCCTTCAGCCGGATTTCGGCGAGCACCAAATATCCCAGGCTCACATCTCTGGTTTGCGACGACCCTTTTTCCGAGAAGGAAACTCCTCGGAGGCAAATGGCTTCCGCCCGTTCCGGTGAACCGGCGTAAGTTTCGACGAGCGCCGCGGCATACAGGATTCGTGGCACGAAGAAACGAGCTCTTTTGACGCCCCGTGGGACAGCTTTCAGAATCTGGTGCGCAAGATACCGGGCATCATCGAGATCTCCCAAGCGAACAAGCGCTTCCGCCGCGATACTTCCCGCGTAAGCCATCCTAACCTCAGTGAGCGAGTCTTCCTGGGCCAGCCGGTATGCCTTGATCGCTTCTGTTGCAGCGAGATCATACTTCTGACAGGCCAGAAATAGCGCGGCGCGCTCTCTAGCAATCGCCGCGCGGCCGATCTCGGAGGCAAATATGGAGCTTGATCCCGCTGAGTTCAACACGCTTTCGGCATCCTGCAAGCGGCCGGTGTCGATGAATAAAGCGGCGATATAGGGCACGACCAGCGTTTTGTCGAAATCCGTGCGTTGCAGGTTGCGACGAGCGAGTTTGAGCGCCTGCTCGTACTCGCCGTGGCAAAGCATGTCATCGAGCAGAGTAGCTTCGCGCAGCGGCTCATAGGATCCCACAAGGGACGGAAGTAACGAGACGAGCCGCGAAACAGATAAGCCAATTAGAGGCATGGAATTCATCGCGAATCCAACGATCGAACCTCTCCACTCTCGCAGAGTCTGCCAGGTTTGATCAACAACGTTCAGTTACGATCGGTACTTAGTTGTAATAGGACTCAATTTGTGGCATCCTGCGACGGTAGAACAGCCCGTTACAAGAGGTTGCGGCTTGTCTGGTGCTTTTCTGTATTCCCTGCAAGTTGCAATAGACTAACAGGAGAGACTCTATGGCCTTTTGTCCGAACTGCGGTACCGAAGCGACTGGTAAGTTCTGTCCGAATTGCGGTGCAGCGCTCGATGCTTGCTGCGCCGCCGCCGAATGCTCCAAGCGGCGCCTACGTGCCCCCGGGTGCACCGGCGGCCGCGGTCCAGCCGGCTGGCATGTCGGAGAACGTCGCCAGCGCGCTCTGTTATCTACTCGGCCTGGTTACGGGAATCATTTTCCTGGTTCTGCCGCCGTATAACCAAAACAAAACGGTGCGCTTTCACGCTTTCCAGTCCATCTTTGGGCATCTCGCAATTATCATCATCTGGATCCTGTTTACCATCCTTTCGCATGGCCTCGGAGTGCTGCTTTTCCCGCTCTACGGGCTGCTGGTTCTCGTATTGTGGCTCTATCTGATGTACTCTGCATACAACAACCGAAAGGTAAAGCTGCCGCTCATCGGCGATTTCGCCGAGAAACAGGCGTAAACCCATACTCTCCGTACTGCGTCCAGTACCCTTAATCTTGTGAAGTACTTTTGCGCCCGGACGCTTGCCGCTCTTCTCTTTGCGTCTCAGGCGTGCGTTTCCATCAGAGCAAACGACATTACCCCCCGCATTGGCCTGATCGAGATCTACGGCGTCCGCAAGGTCCCCGTCGACAAGATCAAGGCTGCTCTTGGGGCAAATGCAGGCGACGCCCTCCCCTCACGCGCCGGCGCCGAGGAGCGGATCGACAAGGTCTCCGGCGTACTTGCGTCGCGGGTCGAGGCAGCATGCTGCCAGGACAAACGCATGGTCTTGTATATCGGCATCGAAGAGAAGGACGAACCGCATGTCGAGTATCACCCGGCTCCGACCGGCGATATCACGCTCTCTCCCGATGTCATGGATGCTTATCATCAGCTCCTCGACAATGTTGCCGGCAGCATTCGCGGACGAAACGCCGACGAAGACCTCACCAACGGGTACTCGCTAATGGCTGATCCCGACTGCCGCGAAATACAGGAGTCGCTCCTGCCGCTGGTCAGCCGCGATCTCAATGTGATCAACCGTGTGCTGCGCGAATCCTCGGACCCCGAACAACGGGCGGCCGCGGGTTACCTGCTGCAGTACGGTCCGCGCAATCCCCGGGGTTCAAAGGTCATCGTGGATGCGCTTCAGTACGGGCTGCTCGATTCAGACGATAACGTGCGCGATAACGCCAACCGCGCCTTGCACGCCGTGATGGTAGGAGCCAGGCTCCATCCGGAGCAGCAGATTCGGATCGAGCCTACCTGGTATGTCGAGCTTATGAACTCCGTCGTGTGGTCCGACCGGCGGAACGCGAGCCTTGCGTTGGTGAACCTGACCGACCAGAAGAACCCGGAAGCTCTGGAATTGCTGCGCGAGCGGGCGCTCCTCGCGGTCATCGAAATGGCGCGCTGGCACGATCTTCAACGTGCACTGCCGGCATTCATTCTGGCGGGACGCATCGCCGCGCTGAACGATCAGGAAATCAATGCCGCCTGGGTGAGCGGAAATCGCGAAGCCGTTTTGAAAAAGGCGCTTCGCACAGCCAAACGGCGGTCCAAAGAGATGGAAGGCGAGTAGCGGTTACTCGATCTCGTTCTGCGCTTCATCGCCCGGCTCAGCGGGCTCGTGTGCGGCACTTCCATTCAACTGCTCCGGGTTTTCCAGAACAGTCTCGAGCACGACATGGCCGTTCTTGCCATGAAAGTGCGTGTTGATCGCTATTCCGTCTTCATGCAGTTCGGTGAGCGCCAGCTCACACTGGCAGCAGTCGCTGCACCGCCGGCAGCGTTCGCATAAATGATTGCTGCAGGCGTCTTTCGTACAGTACACGCAGATGTCGCGCGATGCTTCGTTGCAGATTGAACAGGTAAAAGTGGCGACTTCCATTTATTCTTCGGAACCGATTATTTACGGATCTTTTTCGGAGGTTCCTTGCTGATCATACCGCGACAGCGCTGTGCTTCGGCATCCGCGATTTTGAAGTTCTGCTGCGTGCTGGCCGCGAGGTCCTTCAAATAATCGCGGAACCGTTCGCGATCGGCGAAGTTTTGCGCGAGCTGCGAACTCAGTTTCTGAGCCGTTACCCGGTCGGCATATTTGTTTGCGGCTTCTGATAATGAGCGGCTGGTTACATCCAGCGCCTCGAGCCGGAAATACAAATCGAGCCCGAGCGAAAGATTGTCCGTTTGCTGCATCAGCGCAGAGATAGTGCTCGAGACGTCTTTCACCTGCTGCTGCGCGAGTTGCCATTGAAGGATATAGGTGGTTGGAGCGCCCTTCTGATCGAACCACTGCTGCGGCTTCAGGGAATTGAGAATAGGCGCTAACTGTTGATTCCGCTCGGATAATTTTTGCAGCATGGGACGAACGTCCCAGGAGTTCTCTATGCCCGCCTGTTCCTGAGCCTGCTGTTTCTGAAGATCCGGCGAGAGCGGCGCCTGGGCCGACAACGGCGCTATTTGCAGGCAGAGCAAAACGGCAGCGCCCGCAAGCCTGGCTGCGCTTATCACACATTCATTCTAACGGCGAAGCGTCAGTATCCGATCAGATCGCCAGGATCGCAGCGGACGGCATCGGCGAGAAATTTCTGCTCGATCGGGTCTCCGCTGTGGTTGTTCGAGTGCCCGGGCGTTACGGCAGCCCAGATATCCTTTAGAGATCGCACCGTGTAGCGATACAGCGAGCCGCGATCGACTTGGCGGGAAATGGGCCGGTCACGCGATACGACAATGGCGTCCATTGCGTGCACCAGGGTCGGCTCGTTGCGAGGCCGCAGTGAGTGTTGGACCCGCACTTCACCTTCAATCACATCAATCCGCACGGTTCCATCTTCGTCGACCGCCAGCGCCACCGTTGATCGCTGATTCACCGTGATGACCGCGACCGGAGTGAATATGCGCTCCTGCTGCATACCGGGCATGGGCTGCAGATGAACGCGCGCGCGGCCGGCGAGCACATCGAGCAGATCTCCGACGCTTGCCGTGTTGCTGCGAAACACGACGCGCGAATTCGCGTAAACATCGAAGTTGCTGCCGCCAGCGACGACGAAATGCGCATAGCCGTCGGGACCGGTCGTGATGATCTGCCGCACGGGCACCCGCTCTCCCGTGCTGACGGCCCAGAGCTGCTGATCGCGAAGGCGGGAGACTTGTCCAGCAACGGCGATTGCATGCGCCTCATAGGGCTGCATCGCGGATTGGTCAAGAGGAGCAGTCGTTTGTGCGGGCTCCGCGACACCTGCTGCAAGAGCGAGCCAGAGGATGAACGATATCCGCATGCGGGAGCCGCCACCTAGATTGTTTCATAACGGAGGCGGCAATCAAGATTGGGCAATCAACGTTGGGCAATCAAGGTTGCTGGTCTTCGGGCTTTGTTACTTTCTTGATCAATCCGGCGCGTTCGCGGGCTTGAATCTGCTCGGCGACCTGAAATTCGTGGGTGGCGTCAGCGTTCTTGCCTAACTTGCGCAGCGCGGTGCCCAGCACGTAATGGGCTTCATAGTAATCGGGATCTATCGCCACCGCTTTGCGCAGGGGTTCGAGTGATTGCTGGGCTTCATCGAGCATAACCTCGGACTTGCCGAGCTCAAACAGAGCTTCCTTGTAGTTTGGATTCACTGCAAGGGCCTGCTTCAAAAAGGGAATTGCCGCGGCGGGCTGATTCTTTTTACGCAGAATTTCACCGAGCATGCCGTTCGAAACCGAGTCGTTCGGATAATGCGCCAGCTCGGCGCGAAACTCCGCTTCGGCCTGATCCGTCTTGCCCTCCCTCAAGTAGATCAAGCCGAGGCCTGAGTGCACGCCCATGAAAGCGGAGTCGGCCTTCGCGGCCGCTTCATATTCCTGCTGGGCTTCCGCTTCACGGTTCATCTTGTCGTAAGCCATGCCCATAAACATGTGGGCCTCGGCCGAGTTCGGATTCACCGCCATGACGCGAGCGAAGACGTCCGCCGCGCCCTGATAATTCTTGCTCTTCAGATAGGCCTTGCCCAGCATGTCAAGCGTAGTCATGTCGCCGGGCTGCAGACGGTTTGCTTTCTCCAGATACTCCGCGGATTCCTTGTAGCGGTCAAGAGCGAAAAGGGTCAGGCCGGTAAGTTCCAGGCTCTGAAAGCTCGGCTTTGTTTCCGCGATCTTTTTCAAAAGAGGCAGCGCCTCCGCATAGTGCTGGGAACGGAAATAAGCGATCCCTAAATTTGCGCTGGTGACGAAATCGCCGGGTGCGATCTTGAGCGCGCGCTTGTAAACCGAAATGGCTTCGCCGTGTTTTCCTTCACGGACCAGAGCGATAGCCAGATCATTGAGGATCTCGACAGAATTCGGGGCCATCTTGGAAGCGCGGGTGAAGGCCGCTTCGGCGGCTGCATTGTCTCCGCGCTGCAGGGCTTGCGAGCCCTCGACAAGCAGCGGCCGCAGCTCCGGAGAAGTTTGGGCGGGATCCTGCTGCGCCGCAATAACGACTGGAGCTAATAGCAGTAAACAAAAGAAGGCCGCCCGGTTGCGGATCTTTGTCCGCCATCGGACGGCCTGTGACGTTACGGAACCAGCCAAACTAAAAGTTTAGCTTCAGCCCGAGTTGGACGTTCCGTGGATTGTGCGCCGCCGTTAGCTGACCGAAGTTGGTGGCATTGATGTTCGAACTGACTGCGGTGAAGCTGGTGTGGTTGAAGGTGTTGAACGATTCACCGCGAAGCTGGAAGCTGAAGCGTTCTCCGATTTTGAGGTTTTTGATGGCCGCGAAGCCCCAGATCTGGCTACCCGGGCCAAGAAGACGGCCGACTCCCTCGTTGCCGAACTGCCCGATACCGGGCTGTATGGGACGGCGCATAAGTCGTGTTGTAGTTATACCAGGAACTACGTAGAAGGCTGCTGAACCGATTTCTGAAAGGGCTCGGTCTTAATGATTCCATGGCCCTCGCGAATGGTGACGATCGAGCCAGCATTTACGGCTGTGAATTTTTCTATTCCACCGCTCGGCCAGCGAACGTCGATAGCAACTTTGTCGACCGTGCCCAAGCCGAAGTGTAGGCGGAGGTCATTGGCCGAATAGAAGCTGGCCTGGCTCAGGACTTCCTGCGTCTGAATCTTACCGCCGTAGTGCACGGTGACGCGCGCGCCGATAGCACTGCGGTTCGATTTCGTTCCGAGCAATTTGACCTTGATGCTCCGGTCCGTGCCGGTGAGATCGTTGCGAAGCAGTGAGGGCGGCTCGTTGAGATTCATGACGAGAATGTCGATATCGCCGTCGTTATCGAAATCACCGAACGCGCATCCGCGGCTGGCGTGAGCAGCAGACATGGCTGGGCCGGCCTGATCCAGCAGCTCTTCGAATTTTCCGTTTCTAAGATTTCGGAAGAGAATGCGCGGACTCTTGAACGGATAGTTGGGCAGAACTTTTTCGACCTCCGGATACACGCTGCCGGTCACCCAGAAGAGGTCGGGGTAGCCGTCATTATCGAAATCGTACATACCAGCACCCCAACTTACAAAGCGAGTTTCGACACCGAGTCCGGCGGCATTGGTTACGTCCTCAAAGCTGCCCTTGCCGTCGTTGCGGTAGAGCACTGCGGTGTCATCGGCGAAGTGAGTTTTGAGGATATCGAGATTACCATCTAAGTTGTAGTCGCCGATGCCGAGGCCCATACCGGCCTGCTCCATCCCGTCCTCGTTCAGCGCGACCCCAGTCTCCAGTCCGACGTCGGTGAAGGTGCCGTCGTGATTGTTTTTCAGCAGGAAGCTGGGAGTGGAATCGCAGGCGACATAGATATCGGGCCAGCCATCATTATCGAAATCAGCGGCGACGGCCGTCATGCAGTAACTGCCGGTCAGCTTGGCGACGCCCGATTTATCGCTAACATCGGTGTAAGTGCCGTCTCCGTTGTTGTGATAAAGCCAGAGGCGGCCGGGAGGAAGGCCGCGCGGTCCACAGTTAGTCGGGATGCCTTTCCAGTTACACGAGGGGCTCTCACCTGCCTTGGGAACTCTGTTCTTGTCGAAATCGACATAGTTTGAGACGAGCAGGTCCAAGTGACCGTCCCGGTCGTAATCTACAAATGTGCAGCCGGCGCCCCACAGAGTGCCTGGATGCATCAGGCCGGCCTTTTCGGTCAGATCTGTAAAGGTGCCGTCGCCGTTATTGCGGTACAGCACGTTTTGGCCGTAGTAAGTGACAAAGAGATCATCAAAACCATCGTTGTTGTAGTCTCCGATCGCCACGGCGGACGACCAACCCTCCCGCACGAGACCTGCTTTTTCGGTCACGTCCGTGAACGTGCCGTCGCGATTGTTCTTGTACAGACGGTTCGTTGTGCCCGGCGGCGCGCCTTCGTAGCGTGTTCCATTAAGAAGGAAGATATCCAGCCAGCCGTCGTTATCGTAATCGATGAAAGCGCAGCCGCAGCCGACGGTTTCAAGGATATAGGTCTTGTGGTCTTCTGGACCATAGATCAGCGGCGCATGCAAGCCGGCCTGGGCGGCTACGTCTCGAAAGCAGGCATGAAACGGCAAGCCGGATGATTTGCCGCGCGGCTGCGGCTTGACGTTGCGGGTCGAGACCTGGCCGAGCGCATGAGCGGCAGGAAGGCCGAGAAGCGCGAGCAGACTGCGCCGCGTGAGATTTTTGTCGGTCAAACCTGAAGTTTAACAACGAGGAATCGCGCCGTTCGCTCCGTTTCAGGCTGCGCGGCGCCTTTGCGAGTACGGCAGAGGGCGGCCGGCGGCGCCAGTCTGGCCCTGCTCCAGCTCGCGAGCCCGTGCTTCGATTTGGGCAATTGAAAATTCGAACCCAAACTGGCGGGGCTCGAACTGTCCAACGCGATTTTCGCGGACGGCGGCGCTGTATTCGCGAGCGGCATCATCGAGGCGCTGCTGCTCGGCGCGCTTGCGATTTTCCTGTAATTCGACGAGTGCGGCGGTGTCTTTGTCGCGCTGGCGGCGCAGGCGGGTTTCCTGCGTGCTGAGATCTTTGAGTTGCCGCTGATACGTGAGCAGGATTTTGGCGTTGATCAACTGCTTGCGGCTGCCCTCGTCTTCCGTCGGGGAAGAGATCGGCGAACTCGAGCCGGCCGAGCGCGTGAATGCCGGATTCGAGGCACGGGATGCGCATCAGGCGCCACTCCGTGTCGATGACGGACTGAACGAGCATGCGTTCCATGTCCGTGGCGGGCGTCCAATGGCTTGCCAGAGTTTCCAGCAACCGGCGGTAGGCTGCGGCGTCATCGCTGGGCAGGAGGACGGTGCGGCCGGTGAGCGGAGATGTAAGAACGGTCAGAGGTGCGGGCATAAAAAGGCTGACTGACCATAGCATGAGAACGGGCGAAAACGGATCGAGCGGGTTGGCTTGATGAGTGCTAACTCCATTCGGACCTGGAGGATAGCAATATTTGCGTAGGCTGTGACCAGCTCAGCGACGCGCTTTACTGATTTATCAGCTTGATTCCAAGTTCCCGAAGCTGGCGCTCGGGCACCGGTGATGGCGCTTCGCACATCAGATCGGCTGCCTTGGCGGTCTTGGGGAACGGAATGACTTCGCGAATGGACTGCTCGCCCGCGAGAACCATGACAAGCCGGTCAAGACCAAGCGCGATGCCGCCATGCGGAGGCGCGCCGTACTCGAGCGCTTCAAGGAGAAAACCGAAGCGCCGTTTCGCTTCTTCTTCGGTGAAGCCGAGTGCCGCGAAGACCTTGGCCTGCACGTCGCGGCGATGAATTCTGATCGAGCCCGAGCCTAGCTCGACTCCATTCAGGACAAGATCGTAGGACTTGGCGCGGCAGTGCGCGGGATCGGTCGTCAGCTTATCCAGATCTTCGTCATGAACGGAAGTGAAGGGATGGTGCGCCGCGTTCCAGCGGCTTTCTTCCTCATCCCACTCGAACATCGGAAAATCGATCACCCAGAGAAATTTGAAGGACGCAGGATCGAGCAGTTTGTGGCGCTCGTTATAACGCTGCGCGATGTACAGGCGCAATTGACCGCAGGCCTGCAACACGGTGTGCTCCGGCAGCGCGCCCTTCTTTTCGCCCGCCCAGGCGGCCAGCATGACAGATCGTCATCAGACGGCGCCGGCGCGTTCACGAACAGCCTTAATGGGATCCGGATAATCGCGCTCCAGACGTTTGAGATCGTCGAACACGCGCAGGCCGCGCTCCTGGCCAAAGGCCTTGATCTCGTCGCGTTCCTTGCGGCTAAGCTGGCCTACTTTGGGCACGTGAATGGCGACCAACGGCAATCCTTCGGTTGACCAGGTTGGTCCCGGCAAAGAGATCTTCTACGCAATGAAACGGAGGGATGCGGAGATCCGGCTTGTCGCTGCCATAGGAGCGCATAGCCTGCTCGTAGGAAATGCGCGGGATGTTTTTTTCGACGCTGGCTCCGGCTGCTTCGCAGACCTTCCAGATCAGCGGTTCGATCACTTCGAAGATTTGCTCTTCCTGCGGGAAGGACATTTCGAGGTCGATTTGGGTGAACTCGGGCTGCCGGTCGGCGCGCAAATCCTCGTCGCGGAAGCAGCGGACGATCTGGAAGTAGCGCTCATACCCGCTGACCATCAGCAACTGTTTAAAGATCTGCGGAGATTGCGGAAGCGCGTAGAAAGTTCCGGGCTGAACGCGGCTGGGCACCAGGTAATCGCGCGCGCCCTTCGGGCGTGGAGCGCGTCATGAACGGCGTTTCGATTTCTAGAAAACCTTGCGCGTAGAGGGCTTGCCGCACGGCAAAGGAGATCTTTGAGCGCATGATGATGTTGCGCTGCATGTGAGGGCGGCGGAGATCGAGGTACCGATACTTCAGCCGGGTCTCTTCCTTGACGTCCACTTCGTCTTCGAGCGGGAACGGCGGCGTGCGCGATTCATTCAGGATCCAGAGTTTTGAAACAGCGACCTCTACTTCGCCGGTCGCGATGGCCGGGTTGGCGGTGTCGGCGCTGCGAAGCTCAACTGCGCCCTCAACGGCGATGACGAACTCCGTGCTGAGTTCCTGCGCGCGCTTGTGCGCCGCGGGATTCTTGCTTTCATCGAAGACAAGCTGGGTGATGCCGTAGCGATCGCGCAAATGGATAAAGATCACGCCGCCCAGATCGCGGCGGCGATGAACCCAGCCCATCAGCAGGGCGCAGTTTCCGGCATCTGTCGCGCGCAGCTCGCCGCAGGTGTGGGTCCGGCGTAAATCGCCCAGGAAATCGAGTTTCACTTCAGCCATTCGGTGTTTTTCTCAGGTGCTTTCTAGCGTGAATTTGCAAGCGTCTCAAGCAGCGCCTGGCGATTCAGGGTGTGCTGCTCGCCGGAGGACATGTCCTTCAGCGTGTAGGACTGGGTGACGATTTCGTTGTCGCCTACGATCAGCGTGAAGCGCGCCTCCAGCTTGTTTGCCAGCTCCAGCATGCGTTTCAGTTTGCGGTCAGTGCCCACTTCGACGGAGACATCGAGCTTGCGAATATCGGAGGCGAGCCCGGCGCATAGCCGCAGCGCCGCGTCCCCCATCGGCGCGATGTAGACGTCGAGCGCGGATCCGGTCGCGCGACGCGATTCTTCTACCGTCATCACCAGGCGGTCTTCGCCAATGGAAAAACCAATACCCGGCGCCGGAACTTTTGAGCCGAGACTTTCGGCGAGACCGTCATAGCGGCCGCCGCCCAGGATGGCGTTCTGCGCGCCGAGCGCTCCATGTGTGATCTCGAACGTGGTGCGCGCGTAATAATCGAGCCCGCGAACCAGGCGCGGTTTGACAGTATAGGCGATGCCGCGATCGTCAAGGAACTCGCGCACGCGCTGGAAGTGCTCGGCGTCTTCGGGGCTCAGGTAGTCGAGGATGGAGGGGAGCTGATCAATGACCGGCTGGTCTTCGGGAACCTTGCAATCGAGCACACGCAGGGGGTTCGTTTCGGCGCGGCGTCTGCAATCGGAGCACATGCGCGGGGCGACATCGCGCAGCGCTTCACGCAAGCGCCTCATTGTAGCGGGCGCGCGATTCTTTCGAGCCGACGGAGTTAATCAGCAGCTCGAAGCCGTCGATCCCGACTTCTTTGAGAATCGCGATCACCATCTCGATCACTTCGGCATCGACGGCGGGCGAATCCGAACCGATTGCTTCGGCGCCGATCTGGAAGAACTGGCGGTAGCGGCCTTTCTGGGGCCGCTCGCGGCGAAACATCGGGCCGATGTAGTAGAGCTTCTGCAGCCCAGGCTGCTGATCGAGCCGATGTTCGATATAAGCGCGCAAGACGGAGGCGGTAGCTTCGGGGCGCAGGGTCAAGGAACTGCCGTCGCGATCTTCGAAGGTGTACATTTCCTTGCTGACGATGTCGGTCTCTTCGCCGACACTGCGCGCAAACAGGGCGGTTTCTTCGAGGATCGGCGTGCGGATCTCGCTGGTAATTGAACCTTCGGAAGATGCGGCGGGCAGCGGCCTCCACCTGATTCCAGACGATGCTGGAGGGCGGAAGAATATCGCGCATGCCTTTGACGCTCTGGATCACGCCTGTTCTTCCTTGTAGATGGCGGTGATGCGAACGTAGTTGTTGCAGTTCTTGCGAAAACGTTCCTGCTCTTCGGGCGTGACTTCCCGCCGCACGCGGGCGGGCATGCCCATTACGAGCGTATTGGCGGGCACATCCATGCCTTCTGGAACCAGCGCTCCGGCGGCAACTACGGCGCCCGCGCCGATCTTCGCGCCGTTCAGGACGACCGCGCCGATTCCGATGAGCGAGTCGTCACTCGACCACGCAGCCGTGCAGCACCACGCGGTGCCCGACCGTCACGCGATTGCCGATCAGACACGGATATTCGTCATGGTCGACGTGAACGACGGTGTTGTCCTGGATGCTGGTTTCATCGCCGATCCGGACGTAGTTGACGTCGCCGCGGATCGCAACGTTGGGCCAGACGCTGGAGCGTTCGCCGATGACGACATCACCGATGACTTGCGCGCTCAAATCGATATACGCGGACTGTGCGATACGCGGCATCACTCCGCGGAAGGGTCGGATCATTCAGGTTGTGAAGGGAGGCAACCGGCGCTACGGCGGCGTTTCGCGCAGCAACAGGTTGAATTTCGCTCTTTCTAGTCATGCTATCAAGGCAGGGCATCCGGGCTGTTGCCTCGGAGCGCATTGCGTACCCAAAGTAACAGTGGGCGAGGACCGATGCAGACGAGTGCCGACCGGCAGCAAGTAGGATCGCGCAGTGGCCATCTGCCGCGGAAACGGATCTAAACCCACTTTTGGGTTGTTTTATTTCTTCCGGAAATGCTCTCAAACAGCATGGAGGTAACATGACTGATCCCAAACTGAACGAGCTACCCGTGGACGCGAAGGGAGACTTCGAGGAGTATTCGGAAACCTCGCTCTCTGAGGAGCAACGGGCCGCCCGGCTGCGGAGCAGAAACAGAGCAGGTTTGAGCATAAGTGAAACAATTGCCGGGGATAGCACCTTGTCGGTGGGGGGCAGGGGAGTGAATGTATCGGGCGTGGCAGCGGGCGCGGGCTCTGGTGCGGGCAGCACAACGAGCACGCCGGGAGCGCGAGGCGAATCGCCTGCGCCCAACGTTGTTCCGGGGTCCAGAGGATCGGGTGTCACCCCGCTCAGTGACTCAGGAATGAGAGTGAATCCTTCGCCGGGCGTTGACCTGTCGAGCGAGGAGTATGCGCCGACCCATGAGGAAGTCTCAGCGCGCGCTTATCAATGCTGGCACGAACGGGGCTGTCCGGTCGGTTCGCCAGAGGTCGATTGGCAGCGCGCCTGCCAGGAATTGCGGGAGGAGCGCCGGCACCGGAGGTCGGCCGCGGCATCCGCCTAGCCACTTCGATTCGAGTCCGTTCAGGGCAGTTGCTCTGAGCGGGCTCGAATCAAACGGTACACAAATTGACTGCCTGCCTCAGTGACGTCAACGGATCCTTGGTCGGCTCGAACTCGTGGGCGAAGAATCCCTGGAAATTCAGATCCGCGATTGCGTTCGCGATGGTGCGCCACTGCAGTTCCTGAGTTTCGTCCAGTTCATGCCGGCCGGGCACTCCGCCCGTATGGAAGTGAGCGATGTACTGGATGTTTTCGCGAATGGTGCGAATGATATCTCCTTCCATGATCTGCATGTGGTAGATGTCGTAGAGCAGTTTCACTTTCGGTGAGTCCACTCCTTTCATCACGTCTACGCCCCAGGCGGTGTGGTCGCACTGATAGTCGTGATGATTGATCTTGCTGTTCAGCAGCTCCAGGCAGATGGTTACGTTGTTGTCTTCGGCCATCTTCTTGACGCGGCGCAGGCCGATGATGCAGTTTTCCTTGCCCTCCTCGTCCGATAGGCCTCTGCGATTACCGGAAAAGGTGATGACGTTTGGAAGCTTGGCCGCGGCGGCGCGCTCAATGCCATCCTGCGTCTCCTGCACCAGGCGATCATGATTTTCTTTGCGATTCCAGCCGTCGGGAATGGTGCCGGCGCCGTAGACCATGGAGGAAACGAGTCCGTACTTGGCCACCGTGGGCCACTCCTCCGGCTTCACCAGGTCGATACCGCGAGAGGCCCATTTCTGCGCCATTACGGCAAAGCTCCTCGATGCTGATCTTCTGGTAACACCAGCGCGCGGCGGATTGCTTCAGCCTGCCTTTCGGGGTCGGCTCCGCTGCCTTGATTTGTGAAGCCGCCAGCAAGCCGGCAGCGCTTTTCAACGCGGTACGTCGTGTCATGTATCTCCAATTTAGTCCGCCGGTGCAGGTGAGGGCCTGATCCAGCGCTGTCCATCGAAGGAATCCGATGTAGAATCCCAGGTTCCGAATTTGGATGCCATCTGGCCGCCATCCACGAATAGCGTGGTTCCAGTAATGTAGGACGCATAACCGGAGGAGAGGAAGAGGACGGCATGGGCGACTTCGAGCGGCTCGCCGCCGCGGCCCAGCGGGATGTGCCTGAAGTATTCCGAAATCCGTTCGGGCTTATTGAAATAGGGTGCCGTGAGGCGGGTGCGGATCAGCCCCGGGCAGACCGCGTTGACCCGGATCCCGAAGGGGCCTAACTCGTTCGCCGCGGTGTGCAGCAATCCGAGCAAGCCGGCCTTGCTCGCGTTGTAGGCTGTCAGATCGGCCTCGCCATCGAATGAGTTGGTGGACGCGACGAGCACGATGGATCCTTCCGCAGGGCGCTCCATGCCGGCGGCGGCCAGTTGAAGGGCATGGAAGGCGCCGGTCAGGTTGATCGAGAGGACGCGGCTCCAGAGAGCAGGCGTGGTGTCGAGAAGCGAAGCCTGTGGCGCAATTCCGGCATTGATTACCACGATATCGGGAGTTCCAGCCAGGTTAAACGCATTCTCGAGCGAGGCGCGGTCCGTGACATCTGCCGCGCAGCCTTGTGCGCCGAAGCGGCGAGCGACGTCGCAAGGGTTCTCGTGGGGAAGATCGAAGATCCAGACCGAAGCGCCGGCCTCGCTGAAGGATTGAGCGATGGAGAGCCCGATTCCGTTCGCGCCGCCGGTCACGAAAACCCGTTTGCTGCGAAAATCAAACCGCATCACTGAACGTTTGATTGTATCTGCTGCGCTCGAGCGGACGATGTGATCGCTTGCGGAGGCGAGCGGGCGTCGACTGCGGCTACGCTGTCTTGGCGAAGCGGCGGTATTCTTCTTCCGATTGAGCCGGCAGCAAAACCCAAAGAGTGTAAATGCCGAGTGCCGTGCCAAATGGCACATCGATCAGACTGACGCAACCGAAGATGATGGCCAACATTCTGGCCCAGGGCTGCCGCTCAAGCAATCCCCAGGCCGTTATGAAACCAAGCGCGGCGATGGCGAGGAAGCCGAGACCCAAGGCATTCAGCAGCCCGTGAACAAAAAATGGAACGTCGGGAGGAAACAGTCCCATGCTGGGCCGGAACAGCGTGACGAGCACAAATCCTGAGAGAAGGCGGAACGCGGACATCGCAATCCAGAAGATCGCGAGCAAGCGCACATGTCCGGCAAGCCTGCTTTGCACGGGCATAAGAGGGACGCTACTGACGGACTTGCCGCAATTCGGGCAGAAGTTTTGACCTTCCTGCAGCCTGGCTCCACAGCGATCACAAAACATATTCGTCTCCTGATTTCAACCATGAGAACGATATCAGAAGCAGGCGAGTTCCATCGAACGTTATTACGCCAGTGCGGCGGTGCAGGCCTCGGCGGAGAAGTTCATCTCCCGAAGTATCCGCTGGAACCGGGCGTCGCCGCGCAAGGCGTCCAGGCGCGGATCCACATTCAACCAGAGCAGGGCAACATCGCGCGATTGATAGGCCCGATCGATGGCTGCAAGCGCCGACGAGTGATCCCCGAGTCCCGCGTAAACCAGACTTTGCCAGTAAGGCGATGCGTGTTTTTTGCGTGAGAGGTCTTCTAAGTCGTGCAATGAATTCAGAGCCTCGTGGCGCATACCCGCCTTCGCGTACGCGTGCCCCAGTGCGCTCAGCGCCGCCTCATGGTGGCCGAAACAGGAGTCCGCGTTCTTAAGTTCGGTGAGCGCCTCCTGATGCATGCCGAGTTGTTCATAGGCGAGCCCGAGCGTGTGCTGCGCGGGAGAAAACATCGGTTCCATGGTGAGGACTTTCCAGCACTGCTCAGCGGCACGCTCGAAATCGCGCGCGATAAACAGGTGCCAGGCGATTTCGGCGTTGATGGGCAGCGAGAGCGGCTCCAGCGTGCGAGCGCGGCCAGCGATCCGGAGAGCGCTCTCGTGATTCCCCAGAATCGAGGAATGCAGCGCGAGTACCCGGTGCGCATCGGCGTGGTCCTGCGCAAGATCGAGCGCTCGAAGACAGATGGACTGGGCCGCCTCCCAATCGAAATCGAAAAGCATCTTTACGCGTGCGAGCGCAACGTGAGTTTCCGCAAGCTCCGGATCGAGGTCCTGGGCGCCACTCGACAGAGCGCGCGCGCGAGTTGCGTAGTTGTCGACTGGAGCAGAGCTGAGGAGTGCAAGGTCGCAGTAGCAATCGGCCAGCCCGGCGTAGGCGGGAGCGCAATTGGCGTCCTCGGCGATAGCCGCTTCGAAATGAGCGATGGCTTTCAAGATACCTTCGGCGTGCATCTTGCTCAGGAAGAAGCGCCCTTTTAGGTAATCCTGGTACGCGTCGAGTTTAGCCGCATACTTTCGCAGATTGTCCAGCCGCTCACCAGCAGCGGGCTTACCTTGATTGCCTGCTGAATTCTTCAAGGAAGACGATGTCTCGATCACTTCCACGGGTGCGATGAACCGATAGCCGAGGCCGGGACGAGTTTCAATGAAGCGCGGCTTGCGAGATGAATCGCCCAGGACGTGGCGCAAAGCGTTTACGGCGGTATTCAAGCCACGATCGAAGCAGACGTGCAGCCCGGGCCAGAGATGGCGTGCGAGCTCTTCGCGCGTGACTAGCGAACCTTGATTTTCGAGAAGCAATTCGAGGATGCGAAATGGCTGGCGCTGCAAACGCAGCCTCACGCCAGACCTGCGAAGTTCGCGCTGCTCGAAATCTACTTCGAATACGTCAAAGCGAATTTTTTTACAATTGCGTTCTGTTTCTTTACAATTTTCCGGCATGCTGAGGTTCTCGCAAGGCACTACTTCAGCGAGATGATATTTTCTCCTGACAAGTTCCTGATCTTCTTCTAACCTTCTGCTGACATCCGGCACGAACACTCGTTGCGTCTGAATGGGTGTACGGATCGGGAACCGGCACGGTTCCTTACTACTCATCCGACATGGAGGTTCTGCCGTGAGTCTATCGTTAAATCGCATTCTCGCCCTTGGCATGCTGTCCGCAGCGGTTACTTTCGCCGCGGGCAACGGAGTGGGGGGGCAAGCGACGTTCCATTTGCCCGTTGAGGCTCATTGGGGCATGGCTGTTCTCGAACCCGGGGACTATTCCATGACCCTTCCGGATCTATCGCACGGGCAGGAAGTCTTCGTCGTGCGCGGCTCGGCGAATGCTTTTGTGCTGCCAATCGTCACGAACACCGAGAAAGCTTCTGACGCTAATTATCTGAAGCTTCAGAAGGTGAACGGCACCTACTTCGTCATCGAGTATCAAGCCGGCGTTGAGGGCAAAGCGTACGAATTTTCCACCCCCAAAGCTGCACGCCATCAGGCTATTGCGGACCGCGCGGGCACCCTGGTTGCGGTTACGAATTCTTCTTTGCGTAAATAACCACGCCGACCGTAGCCGCCCGATTCCGAGACAGGGCGTTCGAAAATGAAACGCCCTGTATATCCGAGCGGACCAACGGGACCCGTTGCACCACTGAGATTGCACTTGATCAGTTACTTTGTTCGCGCTCGACTCAATCCTGATGAAACAGTGCAACGCCGAGGCCGCTGATCATTTGGTAATGCTAGTAGCATGACCGCAGATCGCGTCGAAGTGTTTCGAGATGAACAGAATGGGCGCTGGGTGATTCGCATTCAGGTAGGCGGAGAGGTGATCCGCCGCCACTGTAACGAACCGAAAAATGCGGACGAAAATACGTTGCGTCAAGCCGCTGTAAAGACCGCGGCTGACGAAGGCTACACCGTTGATCCTTCGACAGTGGTTGTGCGCTGAATCGTTTGCCCGTCCCAACTGATCTTGCAGGCCAGCGGAGCCGTTATGAAAGGCCGAATCAGACCCGCATGACGCTTCCGAAGCCGGTGAGAGCTTTGCGTCCGAGCGGCGAAAGGACGTGACTCAGCAGAGCTCCGAGATACAGAGCGCCGCCCAGCATGAGCGTCAGCTTCAGCCCAAGATAGATGGCGAGGACCATCGCCGCTGCTGAGCCTAGAACGCTTGCTGCGGCATTGACCGCCCATGCCCAGCGAACTGAGGACGGAGAGATCTCCTCGAGAAGAGTCAGAGCTGTTGGAAACGGCATGCCCATGGCGAACCCGACAGGCGCGATCAATAGTACGGACACCAGGACTTTCACCGCAAAGGGAAGCGCCACGCCGCTCTCGGTCACGGGAGTGATCACGAAAGACAACAAAGCGATGGCGGCGACGATTGCCAGCAGAATGACGCTGAGCCGCCGAGGATCCGCTCGCACGATGTTCTTGCTCGAGAGACTCCCGAACCCGCTTGAAAGAAGCATGGAAAAGACGATCACGGTCAATGCGTAGGTCGGGTGCCCGAGGAAGAGCACGAACTTCTGAATGAGCGCAACTTGAATGAGAATGTAGCCGGCGCCAATGAAGAGGAAGAACAATAGCGCCTTGAGGATTCCCGCTTCCAGCGGCAGCCGTTTGCCGAGGAGCAGCGGCGGCAGAGCCATCATTATGACGGTCGCAACAATGCTGATCGCCATCAGCGCAAAAAGGACGGGTAGCGCGGTATTGACTTTGTAGTCCTCCGTTGCGCGCGATGCATGCATGACGAAAGCCCATAGGTCGCGGGGCTGAACGGTATAGAAGAAGAACGGCCGGTCGTCACTTACGGGGCGTATATCGAAGGCATAGGAATCGTAAAAGCTCTGCGGATTGTGCGCAAGCAGCAGGTCGCGGAACGGCGTGCTTTTGGACGTGCCGGGGAGATAGATCATTTGCATTTTGGCCGTCTCCACGGCGGTCTGCAGCTTCGCCAGATCGGCGGGCGTGAAAGGATTTCGCGAGACGAGAATCGTGTCCTGCGCGCCCCAGGTGTGGAGTTTAGCCATGTCTTCACGGACAACGGCGATGTTTTCCGCCGGGTTCGGCTGGCCTAATTGCTTGAGGGCGGACATTGCGAGGGAAACCACGCGCAGCGATTCGCGCGGCGGATCGAAGCCCCACCGGGTAAACGCCATGACGCCATCCGGCGTGAGATGCGAAAGATAGTCGACGAAGGCATTCGTCGTGTAGAGATTGTTTTCAGAGAGCGCGAACGCGCCGGCCGCAGTTGAAGCCCAGGTATCCACCAGGGTCGCCTGCAAAACCTGGTAGTGCTCCTGTGATCTTCGGACGAAGGAGCGCCCATCCTCCACCACTATCTTCACTTCAGGCCGGAAGTAGAGATAATTGCTGTACCCGGGGAACCGCTCGCGCATGATCACCTTCGCGATAATCGGGTTGATCTCGACTCCGGTAATGTTCTTGCTGCCGGAGGCCAGCGCGCGAGATACGTCCCAGCCTCCACCCGGACCGATGATCAACGTTTTCGCGCCGGGCCTCAGCAGGTAAGGAAACCCCGGGCCGTGATACGCGAGATCGAAGCGCTGTTGAGCAGAGAGATTCGCAAAATCGAAGCGGGCGACGCCAGTGGCGGCGTCGGCATCGATCACGATGCTCTTTAGACCGCTACCCGGTTCCGGCTTGAGCGCGATGCGCGAAAAACTGTTCCAGCGAACGAACTCCTCGCCTTTCAGTTCCTGGCCCTTGGCAAATTTCACGTCGATAATGGGGTACTTGCCGTTGTAGGTGATCAATCCGACCAGCAGCAGTCCGAGCATGACGGCGGCGACGCGGCTGCGGGGCGATCGTGAGAGGTGAAACCAGATGGCCGCCGAAACAGCGAACAGGACGGCCGCAACCAGGATGGTAGTCGGCGCCCCTAAGCGGTCGAGCAGAGGCACCAGAACGGCGCAGCCTGCTGCAGCCCCGATCAGATCAAAGAAGTAAACGCGGTTGACGCGATCAATCGTGTCGGCGATGACGAGCGAGACGATGGTTCCGGAGAGCAGGAACGGCACTGCAGCCACGAAGTAGGCCAGCATCAGCTCCGGCGCAGCCATTTCACCGGTGCGGCTAAGGAGAAAGGAAAGGCAGAAAACGATCAGCGCTGCATTCGCGGTCGCAAGCGCGCCGACTTTCTGAAATAGCGATCCGGGCCAACCTGCGACGACATACGAGAAGACTCCGCCCGCGCCCAGACCGAATAGTGCAATCGAAATGGCCAGAAAGGCGAAATGGTAGAAGTAGATGACTGAAAACAAACGCGTGAGCGTCAGTTCCAGCAGCAACGTTGCTATGGAGGTCGCCAGAACGCCGAAGTAAATCTGGGGCCAATGCCGGCGGCCTGCGCGGTCCTCTGTTTCGATCGACGAATTTGCGTAAACCGGGCGCGATTGCAAGCGCCCCAGCCCAACGCTGAGCGACTCGCTTTGCTGTCTGGCGGTGCGCATCCGCGCCCTTTGCGCTTCTAGGACTGACCGGAGAGGTGACAACCTCCTATGGTAGTGAACTGTGGACACGGTTCCCTTGCGGCCTATATTCAGACCTCGAGAAAGCGGCGGATCCGCCCAGCGATTTTGAAGCTGGCGGTACCGTCGCCGTAAGGACTCCTGATCAGCGCTCTGCGCTCATACTCGGCGCTATCGTCAAGAAGCCGCTCGGCCTCTTCGACGATCCGCGCTGAATTCGTTCCCACCAGCGTGGCGGTTCCGGCTGCCAGGCCTTCCGGCCGCTCTGTGAGTTCACGGAGCACCAAAACCGGCTTGCCAAGCGACGGCGCCTCCTCCTGCACTCCGCCCGAATCCGTGATGACGAAGTGTGCCGTCCGAAGAAGATCGACGAATGAGACGTAGTCCAAAGGCTCGATCAAGCTGACGGCGCCGGGGTTGAAGCCAGTTTCAAGAACTGTTCTCCGCACACGCGGATTTGGATGAACGGGCCAGACGACGTGCACATCCGGGCGCTTTGACAGAAGCGATACAGCCTGGCAGATCTCTGCCAGCCCGCGCCCCTCGGTTTCCCTCCGGTGAGCGGTAACGAGTATCATGCGCTTGCAGGGAAGCTGCCACTGGGGGGCTTGAGAGCGCAATAGGCCGGCGCTGAGTCCTGTCTTCACCTGGAGCAGCGCATCGATGCCGGTATTACCGGTGATTTCAACTGCTTCTCTTTTGATCCCTTCTGCCTCCAGGTTGTCGGCAGCGTCGCGCGTCGGCGCAAAGTGCAGCGTCGCGAGACGTGAAATTAGCACGCGATTCATCTCCTCAGGGAACGGTGCGAGCGGATCGCGGGTGCGAAGTCCGGCCTCCACATGCGCGATCGGGACGCCTGAATAGAAGGAAGTCAGGCTGGCGCAGAAGGTAGTCGTTGTGTCGCCCTGCACGATGGAGAGCGCCGGCTTGACGTCGTTGAAAACAGCTGCCAGCGCGGGCATCAGGCGAGCGGTCAGGTCGGGCAATTGCTGGCCTGGCAGCATCAGATCGAGATCGAACTCAGGCCGAAGATCGAAAAGTGCGAGAACCTGATCGAGCATCCCGCGGTGCTGAGCGGTGGCGCAGACCACCGTTTCAATTCCAAAACAGGCCGGTGCTGTGCGCAGCGCAGTAATGACCGGCGCCAGCTTGATGGCCTCGGGGCGCGTGCCGATTATGACCAGAACACGGCGGGCGTTTCGAGGGCGGGAATGGCTACTTGTGACGGTAGGTGATTCGGCCCTTGGTGAGGTCATAAGGAGACATCTCCAGGGTCACGCGATCACCGGCTAACACTCGGATGCGGTTGCGTCGGAGCTTCCCGGCCAAATGGGCGAGAACGGTTCGATCCTGATCGAGTTGAACACTGAACAGGCCGCTCGGGAATTTCTCTACGACGGTTCCAGTTACTTCAATGCTGTCTTCTTTACTCATTCGCCTCTTTGAGTGGAGTCAGGCCACAAAACATACTAGGCCTACTACTCGGAGTATAGCGCGCCACTGCAATCCTGAGCACGTTCCAGCAGGGTGTAGAATGCCCTGTGGAGCGTTCCTGGTGTAACTCAAGGCGCCGTCCGCGACCACTGTTCACCTCGCATCGAAAGTAGACGTCCGACCTGACTCCAGCCGACTGATCGAGTAGTGTGTCGCCACCCAAAAACGAATTCAAGAACAAAAACGTTTTGATTACGGGCGCTGGCCGTGGAATCGGAAAGCGCCTGGCGCTTGGCTTCGCACGCATGGGTGCGCGCATCGGGCTTTTCGGACGAAGCAAGGCCGAAATCGACCTCGCCCATATCGAGATTGAACAGGCAGGCGGCAATGCTCTTCGTATTCGAGGCGATGTGACCGATCCCGAGCAGCTTGTTCTGGCCGTTGATAGGATGCGGGTCGTTTTTGGCAGCGCAGTGGACGTGCTGATTTGCGCGGCGGCAACCGCAGGCCCGCTCGACGGCTTCTTACAGGTGCCCTTGAAAGCCTGGACAGAAGTCATTCACATTAACCTGCTGGGCGTCGTGCATACGTGCCGCGCGGTGCTGCCGTCGATGATTGAACGGCGCGCGGGAAAGATTATTTTGCTGACATGTGACAGTGACTCGGCCCCGAAGCTGAACTTTTCCGCGTACAGCACCTCGAAAGCGGCGATCGTTCATTTCGCTGAGTCGCTGGCGGTAGAAGTCGCCGACCATAACATTCAGATCAACTGCCTGGATCCTGGCGCGGCATATACAAACCTGACGGACGAAATCATCCGGGCCGAGGGACGCCTGGAGGCTGCCGTCGTGAACGAAGCGAAAGAGACGCGGCGCACTGGAGGAGTCTCTCCCGAACTGCAGTTGGAACACGCCGCGTTTCTTGCCTCCGAACAGTCGAATCACATAACAGGCAAGCTGATTCACGTCACCGACAACTGGAAAAAGCTGCAGAACGCGAGCCTGCGGCCGGATGCTTTCACACTGCGCCGGTTTAACAAATAGCCGTTGCAATCATTCGGTCGAGAATCGATAGATCGTCGTGCTGCGGAATGTATCCCCGGGATGCAGGACGGTGGTGGGGAAGTTCGGGTGATTGGGCGAGTCCGGAAAGTGCTGTGTTTCAAGGCAAAGCGCAGAGCGGAAACGGTACACGCCGCCGATGCCGTGGACTTGCCCGTTCAGGAAATTGCCCGTATAGAACTGCACTCCGGGCTGCGTAGTATGAACCTCCAGCACACGTCCTGACTTCGGATCTGTGACGCGCGCCGCGACTGCCGAAAGGTCCCCGGGATGGTTCAGCACGAAGTTGTGATCGTAGCCGTGCCCCAGCTTCAACTGTTCGAAGTCGTCGTTGATTCGCGAGCCGATGACCATGGGTTTACGGAAATCGAGCGGGGTTCCGGCGACCGGATCGATTTTACCGGTGGGAATCAGCGTGCTGTTCACGGGAGTATAACGATCCGCTCCGATCATGATCGATTGGTTGAGGATGGTCTCGCTACCCGCGCCCTCCAGGTTGAAGTAACTGTGATTGGTGAGATTCAGTACTGTGTCTTTGTCGGTAGTGGCTGAATAGTCGATATGGAGGCCGTTCTTGTTGTCGAGCGAGTACCGCACGGTGACATTCAGATTACCTGGAAAGCCCTCCTCTCCGTCGGGGCTTAGATAGTGCAGCTCGAGGGCCGGCCCGTCCGCGCCCGAGATTTCTTTCGCATCCCAGACTTTGCTGTCGAACCCCTGCTTGCCGCCATGCAGCGAGTTTGGACCATCGTTCGTGGGTACGTGGTAGGTCTTGCCGTCAAGGGTGAATGTGCCGTTCGCCAGACGGTTGCCGTAACGTCCGATCAGCGCGCCGAAATATGCGGTACTGGCCGGTTTCGCGGTGTAGCCATCCAGGCTGTCGAAGCCTAGCACGACGTCATTGAAGTTGTGATTCTTGTCCGGAACCATGACGGATGTGATGCGGCCACCGAAGTTGGTAATTTTGACCTGCATCCCGGATTTGTTGTGCAGCGTGTAAAGGTAGACTTCCGTTCCATCCGAAGTCTTGCCGAAGGGCTGCTTGTTTAAATCGGTTTTTGTTTGTGCGAAAGCCATAGCTGCTGGAAAAAGTATCACGGCGGCAGTTGCGCCGATCCTGCCTGGGTTGAGCTTCATAGTTGTGAAATAGTTGTCGCCGGGAAAGCGTGTTTCTAGTTTATGGTGAACTCGTGGTGAAAGACGTCCGCCGCGATCTCGGGATGCTCCCTGGTTCCTGAGATTTTTACAGGCACTTCGAAGCCAGCGCCGTTTTTCTCGAATAGCGGGTCGAGAGGCTTCAAGAGCAGTTGTTTGATGCCAGACTGCGTATCGGCTAAAGTTCCCTGCATGCGGAACACGCCGTGCATGTCGATGCGGCCGGAAGGCAGATGGTAGCTGCCTGCCAGGCGGATCTGCGCGCCCGGCACGCCGAAAGACAAGGTCGAAAAAGTAATCTCTCCATTCTGTAATTTGAAAACTCCGCGAAGCTGGGAAGCGACATTCCCGTGCACGCCTTGGCCCTGGTCCTGCTCGTCCTTCGAAATTCCGCGTGCACGATTGCTAAGGACAACCAGGCGTTCTGCAACTTTCGGGCTGGTAAACGTGGCGGACGAGAGTAGAAATTCTCCGTCCAGACGCAACTTGTCTATAACATCCTGCGGGCCGGGAGGGATGATGATTTTGCTCTGGAAATCCACATCGCCAGTAATAAACGGCTTGCCGCCGACAACCAGGGCGAGGATATCCTCCATGCGCGCGTCGGAAGTTTTGGCGTCGAGAGACACGGTTTTACCTTTCGGCCCGTTCTCCTGAACAACCCCGCCGCTACAGATGAACCGCGAGTTGCGGAATCTGGCTTTTACCGGATTCAGGATCGTGTCGCCGTCTACGCCGTCCACAATCGAATGGAAGGTTGTAGTGAGGTGCACCGAATCTCCGCCGCGCTTCAACGCGAAATCCGGTGTGTCGGTCTTACCCTCTACGGTGATTGCCTGCAGAACGCCGCGGTACTTGCCATTGGACGCCAGCATCCCGCTGATCCCTTTAAACACGCTCAGATCGGCATTGTGGAACCGATACTCGCCCGAGACGGCTGAAGACCGTGGGTCGTCGCGTTGCCAAGGGCCGAAGGTCCCGCTGGTATCGATGATGCCGGGGGGCTTGGCATTGGTAAGTTTCGCGGTGAATGCCATCGGATGTCCGGATCCGACTGAGCGCAGAAGCAGTTTGTGCAAATCGAAGCGAAGCGGGTCCTTGCCCGCTCTTTTCGGCAGGATCTCAACCACTGCGCCATCCGCCTCGATGGTTTGGATGAGGAATTTAAATTCCGTCTTGTCCTGGCCCGGCTCACTGCCGCCCTCGCGATTCAGCTCGGTTGGGGTTTCATTGACTGCCTGCCCGCGCGGCGGGAGATGGATCGTGAGGCCTTCCAGGCGGACCAGGCTGACCCGGTTACTGCGGTCAACGAGAGTAGCGAAATCCGTGCGCGCGTAAAAGCGCTTGATATGGAGAAGCGGCTCACGCTCAGGCCATTGGCGGTGGCGGATAGTGATACCCTCACCCACCGCGTTCGGCTCCGGGTAGATGGCAACCTTCAGGGAATCAATGGTTACGTCCCCATCGAATCTGTCCTCCAAGGCTGCTATCACCCGCTGCTTGATTCGTGGACTGATGCTCCGCAGATACCTGTTTACGTATATGCCCCCACCCGTCAGCAGCAGGCAGAGAACAACCGCGGCGTAAGCGACAAATTTACGCATGGGCTCTGGGTGTGCTGCAGACTTCCACTGTCAGAGAGATATCAACCTTCTTACCAATGTTTCAAAGCAATTCGTAGAAGTGCCAGCCCGCTTTCCTGCTAGCGTGGTCGCATGCGGCGAACGACTCTGTTGTTTCTTATTCCCCTGTTTTCTCTCTATGCACAAGACGTGTCAAAGGTGCATTTCGTGAGGGCGTCCGGCGAAGCGACCATAACCGCTAAACCGGACCGCGCCCAGATTACGATCGGCGTTGTCACTCGAGCGGCCACCGCGCAGGCCGCCTCCGCCCAGAACGCAACAGAAACGACACAGGTGATTGACTCGATAAAGCGCTCGCTAGGCAGCAACGGCGACATCAAAACAACCGGTTATTCCATATCGCCTCAATACGACTACAGCAACGGGCATGCGCCAAAGCTGACCGGATACGAGGCTAGCAACTCCGTTCTGGTCACCGATAACGATCTCTCGACGCTCGGCGGCGTGATCGATGCTGCGACGTCCTCTGGCGCCAACAGTGTGAATGGGATCTCATTCACGCTGCGCGACGAAACGCCGGTGAAGGAGAAGGCCCTGGTGGAAGCGACGAACAGGGCCAAGGTGAATGCCGAGACAATCGCTCATGCTCTCAATCTGCACGTGACCGGCGTGCTGCAGGCCGAGCCGGTGGAGATGCCGAGCTTCCGTCCTGTGCCGGTGGCGATGGCTGCCATGCAGGCAAAAGCCGCACCGACGCCGATTGAAGCGGGCAGCCTGGACGTTACGGCACGAGTAACGGTCGTGCTGCAGGTCGAGTAACAAACTTTGCAACTGCGGCCGAGGCGAGTACAATTGTTGGCGGACTGGTTCGCCTTGTGATGGAAGACCTGGCTCCCGATGTCACTGCAGATCCGGAGATACCGAACAAGCTCTATTTCCGGATTGGCGAAGTCGCCAAACTGGCCGGCATCAAGCCGTACGTGCTGCGCTTCTGGGAATCGGAATTCGGCAGTTTAGGGCCTAAGAAATCCGGTACCGGGCACCGTCTTTACCGGCGGAAAGATGTCGAGCTGGTGCTCGAGATTAAGCGCCTGCTGTACGAAAAGCGGTTCACCATTGAGGGTGCGCGCAAGGTGCTTGAAGCGAAACCGAAGCGCGAGCCCGCCGCGAGAACTCCGGCGCCGCGCAAACAAGGCGAATTATTCTCCGGGACCGCTACATTGTGCCAGGAACTGCGCCGCGAATTGAAGGATATTCTGGCGCTGTTAGACGACAAACCGCAAGCTTAATTCGCTTTGCCTGCGCTGCGATTCAACTCGAGAAGCAGGTCCTTATTGGACTTGAGCTGTTCGATCAGCGCTTCGGCCGCATGCTGGCTGGCGGACTTTTTGGAGCTTCCCGTTGCACGAAAACTGATGTAGTCGCCGATCCGGACTTCGACAGTGAAGATTTTGGCGTGCTCCGGCCCGGTCGAGCTGATGGTCGAGTAGCGCGGGACCGGCAGCCCCAGCTCGCGGGTTCGTTCCTGCAGTACGCTCTTATGGTTCAGCAGGCCAATGGATTCCAGCTCTTCCGGCGTGTTCAGGGCGGAAAGAACGTGCTCCTTGATGAAATTTCGCGCAACTTCCACTCCGCCATCCAGATGCATAGCCGCGATCACCGCCTCGAAGGCGTCGGCGAGTAGCGCTCTTCGCTGCCGCCCGCCATTCTTCTCTTCGCCTCTACCTAGCTGCAGGTAGTCACCCAGCTGAATCTCGACGGCACAACGGTGAAGAAAGGCTGCGCTGACCAGATGCGCTTTCCATTGCGAGAGCTGACCCTCTCTTGTGTTCGGATCGCGCAGAACCAATGCTTCGCTCACGACGAAGCCTAGGATTGAATCACCCAGGAACTCGAGCTGCTCGTTGTCGGCGTCTTCCGGCATGGGTGAGATTCGCTCGGATACCCACGAGCGATGGGTCAACGCCCGCATCAGCAGGTCCCGGTCTTTGAACCGGTAACCAAGCTTTTCTTCCAGCGTTTCGATCGGGGCATTCATGGCAGGCTGCTCGATTTCGCGGCTTCACGCCAGATGAGCTTCTTGGCCATTGCTCTCTACAGCACGTCTCGTTGTCCATCATCCGCTCCATCTCGCAGCTCGTCTACTTTCGGCTCGGCTTCCGGCCGAGCTCCACGTTCCAAGCTCCGCTCCCTAAGCGGACAGATCATCTGTTAGTTCGACCGGACAGATCGTATCTTAACGACAGCTGCAGAAATAACAATTGACTGCTCTAGGATTTTCTGCTATTCACTGCCTGATGGGTTGTCACGAGGTCCTATGACGAAGGGTATCCTCCTCAAAAGATGTATGCGTCTGGTCATCACGATCTGTCTTGCGTCGATCCTGGCACTTATCTTACATGGCCAAAGCTGTCCAAATTGCACTCTCGGTCAATATGAGAGTACAACCGCCGCATGTGATTGTGCTTGTTCAGGCTGTTCCGGGGGTGGATGTTAATGAGACGAGCAACATGGACGGCGTTGTTTTCGTTAACGGTATCTTGCGTATTTGCACAAACGGCGCCCGACAGCCCCATCTCTGTGCAGATCACAGAAAAGGCTCTCGACAAAACGCAACAAGAAACCCTTTCGCTGAGGGTTACGAACATTTCCACTACCGATGTTAAGGGTTTTGTACTTCGTCTCGAACTGCTGGACAACAAAGGTAAGATCAAGTTTGTCACCAACCGAATGCAGCTGTCAGGTGCGGTTCCCGAGAAGGATCAAGTTCTTAGTCCCGGACAGTTCGTAGACGTCGAATGGCAAATCCCTTTATTGGGTCCTCAACCGTATTACCACCTTTCGACGGACTACGTCGCGCTGGTAGAAGACTCAAGCACGTTGAACTCTGCCATCTCGACACTCGGAGACTGGGGTCCAGACAAGTCCGGATTGTCTGACCGGATAAAAGGAATGTTGATAGGCCTCCGTGACGAAAGGACACGATTATGGCAACTGACCGATGCGCAGGGAGTTGAGGCGCTCTCAAGCGACCTGGACGCCGAACGTCCGGTACCGGAAACGCCTTCGGGCAGATCGGACGAGTTTCGCACAGGCCTCCAGACCGCTTGCAAGTTAGAGCGTCAGAGACTTCGCACCCTTTTGCATCAGCGGGGAACAAGTTCGGTCATGGATGATCTTGCGCAGGGCCAATAGTTATTTAAAGGCGCCCACAGAAAGCTCGAGGACATGATTCGTTCCGACTGAGGTGATAATAGTCTGCTGAAGGACATGCAGGCCAAGGGCCTACTCCACAAGCCTTGTAAGCAATTGATCTGCGATGTGGCGTAGGCGCTTCCGCCCGCGTTTTTCTGTTCCCGTTAGTCCTGTTCAACAAGCTCCCAGCGATCGAGGTCTTATTTGGCCCCCTTGAGCTTTGTGGCATTGTCTTTGAGCTGTTGGGCCACTTGCTTCACGTTGGCGGGAGCATCGTTCATTGCCAGCACCTTGTCGGCGGTGCTGATGGCGTCGTCGTATTGCTTGTTGCCGATGTACGCCGTGGTCATGTGCGTCATGATGATGGGGTTCGGAAAGGTCGAAAGCGCCGTCTGGTATTCCTGAATGGCCTTCGGATAGTCCTTTTGAACCGCGGCTACAAGCCCGAGTGCGTCGTGAGCCTGGCCCGTCAGTTGATTTTTGTAGGCGGGCCACTGTTCGGCGGGGATGCCCTGCGGCGGCGTATTCGCAGCCTTCAGCAGATCAAGCGCCTTGTTGGCGTAGTCGTTTACCTTTTTGATGCTCTGGTCCTTGTCGAGGTCGGTATCGCGGGTGTGGTTGGCAATCGTCTCGGCGAGCTGGACGCGAGCTGTTATGTCATTCGGATCGTTGTCAATGACTCGCTGGCCCCAGGCGACGCTCTGCGGATAATCGCCCAGGCGCGTGGCGGCATCCATGCCCATATTGAGCAGCTGCGGTTTGAATTCCGTGTCGGCAAAATTTTCGAGAACCGCATTGATGTCCTGAATCTCCTGGCTCCAGTTGCCGGCCTGCTGATCCGCTTGCACCTTGCGCAGCGCGTCTACTTCTTTTTGCGATTTGGGCTTGGGCCCTTGCTGCTGCTGCGCCTGCTGTGAAAAAACGGGTAGAGCGATCAGCAGTAACGTCATCGTGGATATCGATCGCAATCTCATTGCTGTTTGTCTCCTGAGTAGGTGCTGTCCATACCTTTTTGGGCGGCCTCACGTGCCATGGCCGATGCTCCGTCGATGGCCAGTGCGGCTTTGAACTGCTCGTTTGCTTTGCCTGGATTGCCGGCAGCCAGGGCCAGGCGCCCAAGATAGACGTGCGACCAGGCTGTAATGGCGGGATTGGGGTTGTATTCCGCGGTGCGCTCAAATAGCGTAACCGCTTCATCCTTCTGGTTCTGGCGCACCGCTATGCGTGCGAGGCCATAATACGCGCGCCCCTGCATGCTCTTGTCCGCCGTCTGTTCGAGCACCTGCTTGAACGTCTTGCGCGCGCTATCGTAATCGCCTTGTTCGTACATCCCCTCCGCGCTCTCCAGCGCCTGTTCGGCGGGATCCATTTGCATCTTTGCCGGAGGAGCGATCACTTTCGGAGGCCGCGATTGCACGAATTGAACCGTCTTCAGGCGCTTCTCTTCTTTGCGCACATCGACGGCATTGATGAGGTCCGGGTAGTACAGCCGGAAGGCGTCGGGCTGCTTTTCGTAGTTCGGCAGAAGATCGGCAAAGGCGGCGGTCAGAATGAATCCTTCACGCATCGCTTCATTGACGAAAGCCTGACGTGCTTCCGGTCCCTGGTGCATCAACCGGCTATCGATCGCTTTGATCAGGCACTTGGTTACCAGCAGCGAGAAATCGTCTTTATAAGGCAGATCGAGCGCGGGCGCATCCTCGGCATATTTCTGCAGCGCCTTCTTTTGTTTGATGGCGTCGCTGTATTTGAACGAGAGCGGATCGAGAACATAGGCGAGATAGGCGTCGCGGATTTCATCCACCACGGGTGTACTGGTGGGTGTGATGACGACGAAATAATCGTCTTTGTAGCTGCGGACTTGTACCTGGTCGGGCGCGCCGAGTAAGTCGAGAAAGATTTGAAAGCGGCGGCCGAGATAGCCCGATGGGTTCCGCAGGTATCCGTTTGCTTCGAAGAGTGAGTTGATGACAGGGTCCTGGTACTGCGCAATAGCAAACGCGTAAGCCTGCTGCGAGCGGTTCCAGAGATCTTCGATGTTCGCTTCTTTGTAGAAGCGGGCCAGCAGCGGACTTAAGCCGCGCAGCGGTTCGACATCCGGCGGCAGTTCACCCGAGGGCAGATCGAACGCGGGCGGATCGCCGGCTACCAGCGCGAAGGAGAGGTACTGCCCCAGCTCGGCGGCGGGAGAAGGCTTCTGATGCGTTTTGTAGAACTCCTTCAGCTCTCCCAGGCACTCGATCTTCCGGCTGGCGAGCGCATCGCGGACCTGCTGTCGAACTTTGTAGGTCTGGTTGAGCGGAGAGTCGAGACCGGTATCGTAGCCGGCGGCGTTGATGGCCGCGAGCGTCGTAAACATGGTCAGACTGACGCTGAATTCGTTTTCCGAAGAGGCTGCGCGGGAGGGGCGCTGATCCTGTTTCGGCGCCGCGCTGCTTTGAACGGGGCTGGCAGTCAAAACGGCTGTAAGCGAAAGAGCAATAGCTGCGAGGCGAAAGATCAAGACAACCTTGGTAAATCGATCTTGGTTGGATCGATGAATATCTGCCCCTCAGTTTAGCCTAGGGCCGGGCTTTGCCCCGAGCTAAAAGGCCTCCCACCCCGGGTGAGTGCGGGTGCGCACGGCCCAGCCTTATCTCTCCTCTGCTGGACGTGCTGTATCCTGGGCGAAGCACTGGCGCAGAGCGGCCCGGCCACACCCTATGCAGGGCTGGAGTGAATCAAAACAAGGGTTTGCGTCATCAATTAACAGGAGATACAAATGGCAGGATCGAACACACTGACCTTTACCGACGAGTCTTTCGATAAAGACGTCCTTACAGCCGACACACCCGTTCTGGTGGACTTCTGGGCGGAATGGTGTGGACCATGCCGCATGATGGGGCCGACCATTGACCAGGTTGCGACCGAGTATGCCGGAAAGGTAAAGGTTGGCAAGCTCGACGTGGACTCGAACCAGCAGACCGCCTTCCGGTACGGGATTCGCGGCATTCCAACACTGCTCCTTTTCAAGGGCGGCCAGGTAGTGGAGCAGAAGGTCGGATTGACCAGCAAGCCCGAATTCCAGAAGATGCTGGACAAGCACGTGCAAGCAGTTCAGGTTCCGGAGAGCGCTTAACCCCCGGAATACCTGATCCCTCGTTCTGACCTTGGCTAAAGAGCGCGCTTGTTCTGCCGATATGCCAAGTGAGCACCGAGAACGTGGGACCGAATAACACAAAAATCAAGATCTTGATCGCCGATCGCAGTCCGCTGTTTCGGAGCGGGCTGCGATCTTTTATTTCTGCCGAACCAGATATGGCGGTTGTGGCCGAAGCGGCAGACCTGATCGAGGCGATCATGAAGTCGCGCACAGCGGAGCCTGACCTGATTGTGCTTGACAGTTCTCTCGCGCGCGAGCTGCCGGCTCTGGTGCGGGAGGCTCGCTGCGCAGTGCTGTGGCTGGCTCAACAGGAGACGGATGAGGAGCTGCAGTTGGCAATGCTCGCGGGCGCCAGAGCGTACATGGTCAAAGGGTCTGCTCCGGACCAGCTCTTGGCGGGTTTCCGCCAATTGGCTTTGGCCA
The DNA here is from genome assembly GCA_963846185.1 of uncultured Acidobacteriaceae bacterium. GTDB lineage: Bacteria > Acidobacteriota > Terriglobia > Bryobacterales > Bryobacteraceae > Bog-105. The sequence continues at coordinate 199,677 of CAWJVA010000012.1, forward strand.
GCGATGAAGAGCCCAGCGGGGTTTCCAGGATGATTCCCGACCTACAGGCCCTCGCCGCTACTACTGGCAAGTCCTCCTTTCCCCGAACTCCTCAACTGACTTCACGAGAACAGGAAGTCGTTCGCATGCTGGCGGCCGGGTGCACGGCTCGTGAAGCAGCTGTCGAACTGGGGCTCAGTATCAAAACGATCGAGGCGCACAAATTGAATCTGATGCGTAAGCTCGATCTGCATGACCGGGCAAGTCTGATCGCCTACGCGGTTCAGGCTGGACTTGCTACCGCCGAAATCGACCGCTAAGCAACACTATTCGCAATCCTGCTACGCTTCCAATGGGAGAACTAGCTCGCGGCTATGTGGAAATTCCTCTTGGGCGTTTTTATTGGGATTGTAGTTACCGTCGTTGGCATCTTCGTAATCGCCTTTGCGCTCGGCAGGTTTTTCGCAAGTAAGCCACCCTCCATAGCTGGCAACTCGGTTCTCGTATTGGCGCTGAACGGGGACATTCCCGAAGCCGCTCCTATCGAACTGCCGATCCCTTTCTTGCAGGAGCAGAACGTGCCGACCATGCGCGACATATGGTCTTCGCTCCATCAGGCAGCAACGGATTCCCGTATCAAAGCCGTTGTATTGCAACCGCGCGGCTTGGTCGCCGGATGGGGAAAACTGCAGGAGCTCCACCAGGAGCTGGTCGATTTCAAAAAATCGGGCAAACCCGTCTATGCCTATCTCCGCAACCCGGGTTCTCATGAATACTATCTGGCGAGCGCGGCCGACAAGATATTCGTGTCGCCGGACGATGACGTAGATGTCAAGGGCTTCTTACTCCAGGCGCTGTTCTTCAAGGGCATTCTCGACAAAGTCGGCATACAAATGCAGGTGGACCACATCGGACGGTTCAAAGATGCCGGCGATATTTTTACGCGGACGAATATGTCGCCGGAAAGCCGCGAAGTCTACAACCAGGTGCTCGATCAGATCTACGGCGATTTCTGCTCAACCATAGCGCGAGGGCGGCATAAGACTGCGGACGAGATCAAGGCTCTGATCGATTCGGGACCCTTTCTCGCCAGCCAGGCAAAGGCGGCAGGGCTGATCGATCAGCTTGGCTATGAGGACGACATCTACGGCGATCTCAAAAAGAAGTTGTCAATTCGCGATCTGAAGAAGACCAGCATCCGCACTTACTTTCGTGCTGCTCCGGCGCGAGGAGATCGGATCGCTCTGCTGGTCGGGGAGGGAGAAATCGTTCAGGGCGATCCCACCAACACATTCGGCAACAATGAAACCGAAATTGCTGCCAACAGCTTTATTAAGTTGATCCGGCAGGTTCGAGACGATTCCGGTGTCAAAGGCGTAATCCTGCGAGTGGATTCTCCGGGCGGCGATGCTGTCGCATCCGACGAGATCCTCCACGAGCTGAAAATTCTCAGCAATACCAAGCCGCTGGTTATCTCCATGTCGGACTACGCCGCTTCGGGCGGTTACTTCATCTCGATGACCGGCAGCCAGATCGTCGCATATCCGAATACCGTTACGGGTTCCATCGGGGTCCTTTATACGCGGCCAAACATTCGAGGTTTATTCGACAAGCTGGGCATTTCGTCCGACCAGATCTCGCGCGGCAAGCTGGCCGACATGGACGCTATCGACCAGCCGCTCTCCGACGCAGCCAGGCAGAAACTGCACGACGCCATTCAGGCCACCTACACAGCGTTTGTAAACAAAGTGGCAACGGCTCGGAAGAAGAGCTATGACCAGATCGATGCGATCGGACAAGGCCGGGTCTGGATGGGCGCGCAGGCTGACCAGAACGGGCTGGTCGATCAGTTGGGTGGTTTCGATCAGGCGGTCGCGCTGGTTCGCCGCAAAGCGAATCTGCCGCCGAGCGGCGATACAAACCTGGTGATGTATCCTCCCCGCCGGAGCCTGTTCGAGATGCTGGCCAACTCATCACCGGATGCGATGGCGGATTCGATGGCTGAAACCAAGCTTCGTAAGGTTCTTCCGTCTCTGCCCAATCCGGCCATGCTGAAAGGCGGAATCCAGCGCGTGCTGCCCTACCGCTTCAGCATTCAGTAGCCGCGCGTCACGCTTAGCAGAAAGCAGCGCAGGAAGTCATGCCGTTGGCTGAGAGCGTCTTCTGCATTTGAGAGAGCGCGGATTTGTGGATCTGAGAGATACGGCTTTCGTTCACACCCATGATCTCGCCGATTTCGCGCATAGTCCGCTCTCCTTCGTAATACAGTTCCACCACCTCGCGATGACGCACCGGGAGAGAGAGCATCGCCACCTTGAGCTTAAGCCGTAACTGGTGCCGCGCGAAAATCTGATCCGGATTATGAGCGGGTGTGGCCGGAGCTTCAGGCGCGGGCGAGTCCTGCTCATCGCGCGTTCTCGGCGTGCTCGGCGCCAGCGCTCGAAAATCCACGTTCCAGGCGCGCAGCTCGGAGCACTCGATGCCGAGAGTCGCCGCGATCTCGGATTCGGCCGGAGTTCGCCCGAGTTGATTCGTCAGCGACTGAATGGCAGCCTGTACTTTCTTGAACCGCTTGCGAAGGTCGCGCGACGCGCAGTCTAGCCGGCGCAGGCCATCTAAAATCGCACCGCGAATCCGATACTGGGCGTAAGTTCGAAAGCTGGTTTCTTTCTCTTCCGAGTATTTCGTGGCAGCATCGAAAAGACCTGCCATGCCGGAATGAATCAGATCGTCAAGCTCGACGTGCGCCGGTATCGACTTCTGAATGCTGAGCGCAATCGTCTTCACGAGATCGATATGCTCGGAAATGAGCTGCTCGCGGCGGACGTTCTGGTCAGTGTTTGGTGTAGCAGGAGCTAATCTGCAAGCGGCGGTCACGTTTATCCTCCGACCGAAGAGTTTTTTCTTCGGCTTACGCGGAAGAAAGCGCACTCGTGCCGCCAGCCGCCATGCCGGCGCCGCGCTATCGCCTAAGCGCCGTATTCACAATGATTTCGGACGATTTGGCCGAGTCCCGCGGCCACCGCAGTCCCGCATCGGGCAATTCGAAACGGTAGTTTTCGTTTCAAGTTGAAACGCGACCCGGGAATCAGTGGCGGTGCGGATTACATCCAAAACCCGTTGATCGCTTGGAGCTCGTCTGAATTGGCGATGCTGGTTAGCCGGAGCGCGCGAACCGAAGGTTTGCGCAAGCATCGGGCCTAGCCGACCCGCACTTCTCCACCAACGGAATATTTTGGCCAATGGACACAATATCCATTTGCGCAGCGCCAACTGCTGACGTTTGGCCTATCAGTGTCTCAAGCCTTATTACGACCACGATCTGCCGGAACATCCCCCGGCTCACGCTTATCGACGGGCTTCGTACGCACCAATGGCGACTTCGGGCCGGAGCTGCCGCTTCCTCCGCTGCGCATTCTCTCTCTCCCTGCGTTCCTTGGTTTCTCTCTGGCCCCCAGCCCAGTCATTCGCTTATCGAAAATGACGCAGTCTCAAGTTCACTGCTGTGCCTCGGCTCACCGCACCACATCATTTCCGATTAAGGGTAGCGACGATCCGCTCGAGAGAGATATATTCTTGGCACACAATAAGCGCTTCGCAGCAACTTGCCCCCTTTCATAGCGGCAAGGGCGGTTGCCGATCAGAGTCCGAATATCTTCGCAACTAAGTTTGCCGACTCACTCTCATTTATTGCAGTGTTAATCTCTATGGTGCGTAGTTCCAAGTGTTCAACGTTCTTCCTGAGTCGATCCGTGAACATCCGGTCTCTCTCGAGCAGGTTCTGTAGAGCTCGCTCAGGATTGCTTGTTTTCGCAAGGAAGCCTGATGTCAGTCCGCCCCGCCGCCCGATCGTGGCCTCGCGGAACTCGGGCGACGGAAGGAGCCAGACGGCATGATTCGAAGCCAAGAGAATAGGCTTTACCAGATGCGGCAATAGCCGGAAGCCCTCCACGATTACTCGAACATCAGTCGGAACACCGAGGAGATCGTCGACGATCATATTAAAGCCTTCACCACGAAACCAATGGAACGTTTCAAGCATTATCGCCGGCGATCGGCTCACCCATCGCTCGTCCATATCCATAGCAATAAATTCGTGAAGAAATGGTGAGTCTTCCGGCCTGCTTCGGCGGGAGTGCTCCGCCATCACGTCATCGGTCGCATATAGATACAAGCCATACTGATCTGCTATTCGATGAGCAACAGTCGACTTTCCCGCACAGCTTCCGCCGCCCATCCAGTACACATGGCGCAACTGCTCGCGCAGTAATGCGAGGCCTACTGTTCCTCCGTGTTTTTCAGATCGCGTAGTGAATGCACGCACGTTGGTGAGTATAGAATGAGCGGCCCGAGGTAGTCCCGCGCCTGCTCGTCGAACTGGGTTTTAGTGCCAACACCGAGCGGATCACGGGTGACTTGGAAGTTGTCCCACCGACTCCAAAGGCCAAGCGCAGTCCGGAGTTTTTCAACAGCATTCCAGCGTTTGTGCAATGGATCGGCCACTACGAGCACATTGAGGCGCTGCTTACACAAAGGAAGTGGATTCGAAGCTGATTACGGCGTTCTGGGCCGGACATGCTGAGAGTGGCGGTTCCATTACTGAGGCCGGTATGACGCAGTCCACGAGCGACATTGATCTGCGCCATTGATCCAAGCGGCCACCAACAAGGGCGACGCGTTCAACAAAATTCGATTAATGGTTTTTTGAAGCATCCTTACGCAACCCGGGACTCACCGCAACCCGGGAATCACCTCTTGCCCGGAATGTGCAACCGCTCAGCCAGCTCTGTGCAGGCGGGCAGAGGTGGCCGGCAACGCCGGTTTCTTAATTCGGCGGAGGCGCTCCCGTTCAGTGCCGTTCACCGCTTCGGGAGAAGCCCAAACCCCGCGCGACGTCTGGCCGTTCCTGTGCAGCGCGAGCCCGGCTTCCAGCTCCGGTACATCGAAGAGCTGCACGGCCGTCAGCCCCAACCTGGTAATCATTCTGTCCGCCAGATCCGGGTGCAGCCTTCTCGCGCCTTTCAGCACGTTGTGAATTTGAGGTTGCGAGACGCCGAGCAGACGCGCAAGACCGCGTTCTGTATGTTCACCGTTGTGAATGCGTCCCTTGATCAGCATCAGGAGTCGCGCATGAAGATCGCCAAGCGTGATCTTTTCGATCGGTTGAAGTGATTCCAAGCGGAAATAGACCCCCCAAATTTACAGCAAATCGGGCAAATTTACCAGGTTATATTACTAGGTAGCCGAAGGTATATAAACCCAATATTCATTACGGTTTGTGTCGGCTTTTCCTGATAAATCTCAGAATTAAATTGGAAAAGATTTACGTTATTTTCCACCACGAGATCGCATTAACGTACTGTTTGTATATCCGAGATGCAGCGACCGGCAAGTTGGTCGCTCTTCCTAGGCAAAGAATACTTCGAGGCAAAGAAAACAAACAGAATGCAGTGGACTCGTTCAGAAACACTCGGCCTTGCCCAGCAGTCATGCACCTATTGTTATGGTTTAGGTCTCCGCCCCGGACGGGCAGGGGTGTCAACCCCTTGCAATTGCGTTTTTCGTGCAATTTTTAGGGCCTGCTACGCTCGTTTTCGGCAATGTGCTTCGAAGGAGAAGTACATTAGCCGCGTTTCGCTGGAGTCAAATCCAGGACGCCAGAGAAAATCGGTCTGGGGCTTAAAGGATGAGGAATTCATCGCCGATTTCTGCCTCATAGCGAAACGCACGCTCTCGGAGACCGAGTACAAAGTGTTCAAGTTCCACTTTCTGCTGGGTGCCGATTGGCGGCTCTGCTGCCGGCGGATGAACGTGGATCGGGGAACATTTTTCCACGACATCTATCGCATCGAACAAAAGCTGGGGCGAGCCTTCCGCGAAGTCGAGCCGTATGCCTTGTTTCCTGTGGACGAATATTTCAGCGGAACGCCGCGCAACCCTTCCCCGGTGACCGATTCGCAATTCAAGGTAGAGACACCGGAAGCACCGAAAATCCGAAAGATCTGGAAATTTCCAGTCAAGAAAGCCGCCTGACCGGAGCGGAATTCTCGGATGCCATGGGCCCCAGCAAAAAGTTGCGGCTCATGGCTTTTTTTATTGATCCTGTCCTCTCCGCCTCTTGAAGAACTCCGTCAGCAGCTGACCGGCTTCAGCTGCGAACAGCCCCTCATGAACGATCAAACGATGATTCAGGCGGTCTGAGTCGGCCAGCTGGAACTTACTGCGCACTGCGCCAAACCGAATATCGCGGGCGGCGAACACCAGGCGCTCGACGCGGGCTATCACCAGCGCTCCTGCGCACATCGCACAAGGCTCCAGTGTGACGTAGAGCGTCGAACCCGGCAAACGATAGTTTCGGATCTTCGTGGCGGCGCTGCGCATCGCCACCATTTCGGCGTGCGCGCTCGGGTCCGCAGCGGAAATGGGCCGGTTCCAGCCTTCGCCCGCAATTTCCCCATCCACTATCAAGACAGCGCCGACAGGAACCTCGCCTTCCGCCTCGGCGAAGTGGGCCAATTCGAGGCAGCGCCGCATGCACGTCCGGTCGGATTCCGTCCAGGGCTCGCAATTCGGCTGAACGAAATTTGCCAGCGGTTCGTATCCTCCTGTGGGCCGTTCGTCGGAAAAGATGCTGCCTTGGGCGGCGATTCGGCGCGTTCGCCAGTTCTAAGTTACCCTAAACAAAAAAGGGGAGCGGTATGTTCCGGTTTTTGCCACTCACATTCAAGAACACGCTGCGGAACCCGCGGCGCAGCATCCTCACCATCGCGAACATGGCGGTTTCGCTGTGTCTTTTGAGCGTGTTAATCGCGATGTACCAGGCACTGTTTTTCAGCCAACAAACACCCGGTCAGGCTCTGCGATTAGTGGTGCGTCATCGTGTTTCGCTTGCCCAGCCGATTCCGGTTGCCTACGAAGCGAAGGTAAGAACGGTTCCTGGCGTGAAAGAAGTTTCGGTCTGGAACTGGTTTGGCGGGACCTACAAAGACAACCGCGATCCGAAGAACTTCTTTGCGCGCCTGGGCGTGGAGCCAAAAGCGTTCATGACTATTCGCACTCAGATGCAGATGCCGGAAGATCAGCGAAGAGCTTTTATCCAGGACCGCACCGGGTGTGTTATTTCGCGCGATCTCGCGCAAAAGCTGAATTTCAAGCTGGGCGATCGCATCACCCTGAAAGGCGACATCTATCCTGTTGATCTCGAGTTGAAAGTAGTCGGGATTTTTGACGATCCCGATGCCAGCGACACGCTATTTTTCAATTACGACTATCTGCGCGATGCTCTTCCGATTGGCCGCCGCAATTACATCAGCGTCATCGCCGTACTGGCTGACAGTACAGAGGATGTGCCGCGGATCGCGAAAGCAGTGGACGCCATGTTCGAGAATTCCGCCTGGCCGACCCGGAGCGAATCGGAGCAGCAGTTCGCCCTCAGCTTTGTCTCGTTCATTGGAAATATCAAACTGTTCCTGCTGAGTGTCTGCGCCGCCGTTACCTTCACCATTCTGCTGGTTTCGGGCAATACGATGGCGATGTCCGTACGCGAACGCATACGGGAAGTGGGCGTAATGAAGACGCTCGGCTATACGAATCGGCTGATTCTGCTGCTGATCATCGGTGAGGCAATCGCCATCGCGCTCACCGGCGGCATTTTGGGTCTGATTTTCGCGCAGGGGGCAACCGTGGTTGTGGGAAAGGCAGGCCAGGACTTCTTGGGGCAGCTGCACGGGCTTACGGTGACGCCCTTTACTGCCATCGTTTCGCTGCTGATTGCGGCGCTGGTCGGGATTATCAGTTCGCTTGTGCCTGCCTGGAACGCGGCTCGCACAAATATACTCGACTCGCTTCGCTACACGGGATAAACATGGCGATTCCTCTCACTTACAACGTTCGCAATCTCATCGTTCGCAAGACAACGACCATCATGACGGCCGCCGGGGTGGCCATGACGGTTGCCGTACTGCTCGCCGTGCTGGGTCTTGTCGCCGGCTTGCGGACGGCGTTTGCTTCAACTGGCGATCCGAGCCATGTGTTGATCATGCGCAAGGGAGGCAACGCCGAATTGACGAGCATCTTCACTCCGGAGCAGTTTCAGATCGTGAAGAGTTTTCCGGGGATTGCTACAGGCCCCGATGGACAGCCGGTCGCATCCATGGAAGTGGTCACCATCATCAATCTACCGAACGCCGATAGCCCGCTTGGCAACAACCTCACGCTGCGTGGCCTTTCTCAGCGGGGCATAGAGATGCGCCATTTGAAGCTGATAGCGGGGCGCTGGTTCCGGCCGGGCGAGCGTGAGGTGACGGTCGGCAAGGGTATTGCGAAGCGCTATCCACGCGCTCAGATCGGCCAGCAACTCAAATTCGGCCGCGGCCTGTGGACAGTGGTAGGCGTGATGGACGCCGGCGATAGCGCGGTGAACAGTGAGATCTTCGCGGACGGCAACCAGGTCGCGCAGGACTTCAACCGCCCGGACGCCTATAGTTCCGCTTTGGTGCAGGCAACCAGCCCGTCCACAGCGCGCGCACTGCAGCAGGCGCTCGAGGCAGACCGCAGGCTGAACGTTACCGTCATGAGCGAAAAGGCTTATTACGATGCGCAAACCGTCTCGGCGCGGCCGGTGCAGTTTTTGGGCTTTTTTGTCTGCGTCATCATGGCTGTGGGCAGTTGCTTTGCTGCCATGAACACAATGTATGCGGCTGTGGCCCGGCGGTCGAAAGAGATCGGCACGCTGCGGATCCTTGGATTTAAGAAAGGAAGCATCCTGTTGAGCTTTCTATTCGAATCGATGCTGCTGTCGCTGGTCGGCGGGGTACTTGCCTGCTTGATCGTTCTGCCGCTCAACACCGTCACTACCAGCCTGGGCAATTTTGTGACGTTCAGTGAGACGAACTTCAATTTTCGGATCGGGCCGGCGGTGATGCTGACGGGTCTGGTCTTCTCGATGATTCTCGGTGCGCTGGGCGGGCTGCTTCCGGCGCGGCAAGCTGCGCGCAAAGAGATCCTGACTGCATTACGTGACATCTAAATCTTGAACAAGCTATGGAAACAGAGCTCAAGAGTCTGCAAATTGACCGGTCCGCCCGGCGGCCACGCGAATCGAGGCCGCTCGGGAAGATCATCGCCATTGCGATTATCTGCGTGATCGCGGCTGCCGCGGGACTCTTCGCCTATCAGAAACTGAATGCCGCCACTCCGGTGCAGACCATGCAGGTTCCTCTGCCTGCAGCAGCTGCAGCATCCGGTGACCAAACGATTCTGACCGCCACCGGATACATCATCGCGGCGCACAAAATCGAAGTTGCGTCGAAGGTGAACGGGCGCGTTGCCTGGATCGGAGTAGACAAGGGCGACAAGGTACAGGCCGGGCAGGTCTTAGTGCGTCTCGAAGATGACGAGTATCGCGCTCAGGTTATGCAGCAGAAGGGCGCGCTCGCTAATTTAGAGGCGAAGCTCGCCGAAGATCTGCATGGATCGCGTCCGGAAGAGGTCCAGAAAGCTCATGCGGACGTGGAGCAGGCGCGCGCCGACCTATCGGATTCGAAGGCCACGCTCGATCGCACGAAGCAGCTTGTAGCAGAAGGTGTTCTTTCCAGGCAGTCGCTTGACGATGCACAGGCCAAGTACGATTCTGATGCTGCCAAAGTCGCCAGCCTTCAGCGGACGCTGGATCTTGCCGTACTCGGTCCGCGCCAGGAAGAGATTGATCAGGTGAGAGGACAAATCGAGCAGGCGCGCGGGCAGCTGGCCTACGCTCAGACTCAGTTCGATAACACGATAATCCGGGCCCCGGTCAGCGGGACTATTCTCGATCGCAATGTCGAAAAGGGCGAGTTCATCACCACAGGGTTTGTCGGCGACAAGGGCGCGAAGGGGTACATCGTGACCATGGCCGATTTAAATGATCTGCAGGTTGAGCTCGATATCAGCCAGAACGACTTTCCGAAATTGGGTCCGCAGCAGAAAGGGATCATAACGACCGACGCCTATCCCGACCGTAAGTACAAAGGCGTCATCGAGCAGGTGTCACCGGAGGCCGATCGGGCCAAGGCAACCGTCCAGGTGAAGGTGCGGGTGCTCAATCCGGATAGCTATTTGCGGCCCGACATGAACGCCACGGTCACCTTCTACAACGAAGCCCAGTCCGCGCCGTCCACAAGTGCCAAGTCATTCATCGTCATTCCTGCCAGCGCCGTCCAAAGCGGAAGCGTGTTCATCGTTTCGGGCGACCGCGCACGCAAACGAGCCGTCACGGTTGCCGGCACCACCGAAAAGGGAGTGCTGGTCGAAAGCGGCCTCACGGGCGGCGAAGACCTGATAGTAGAACCGCCCCAGGGCTTGAAAGATGGCCAGAAGGTTCAGAGCAAAACATAAGGTTGATCAATCATGAGCGATGCAGTTGTTGTCACACGTAAGCTGTCCAAAGAATATGTGCGAGACAAATTTCACGTGGTCGCGCTGGACGACGTTGATCTTGAAGTGCACCGCGGAGATTTCGTGGCGCTCATGGGGCCGTCAGGGTCGGGCAAATCGACTCTGCTGCACCTGATTGCCGCCATGGATCGCCCGACCGATGGCGTTATCGACGTGCTCGGCGCAAACCTGCGCTCCATGAGCGACGCTGAAATTGCGCACTGGCGCAATGAGCACATCGGTTTCATCTTCCAGTCGTTTAACCTCATCCCTGTGCTGACTGCCCTTGAAAACGTAGAGCTGCCTCTCAAACTCACTCGCCTGAATCGTAAAGATCGCTTTGAGCACGCGACGACGGCGCTGAAGCTCGTTGGTTTAGGAGACCGGCTCGGTCATTTGCCGAAACAGCTTTCGGGTGGGCAGGAGCAGCGCGTTGCGATCGCGCGGGCCATCGTGACAGATCCTGATCTGATCCTTGCTGACGAGCCAACCGGAAACCTGGATGCCGCCTCGGCGGAAGATGTGCTGACCATGTTGACCCGGCTCAATCGTGAGTACGGCAAGACGATCATTATGGTGACGCACGACCCGCACGCAGCCAAATTCGCTAAAACGGTGCGGCACTTGGAAAAAGGCCAATTGCTACCTGCAGGAACGCTGCCCGCCGACTGGGCTTCGGGCGTTGCACTCCGAAACTGAGCGTAGGTACGCTACTTTGCCCGATAGTCCTGGAAACGCCATTTTCAGCGTACGAGTCGGGATCTGCCTTGATCCATACGTCGTAAGCCTTGGGATCGGATTCATCAAGCACTTGAGATACATACCGGAACACATTCCCGTATTGGTCCACTTTTTCGGCTAGATGATAACGCAGCCCGATGCGCCTGATCTCTAGATTATCGAGCGTATGCAACTCGGCCGGCTGCGCTTCACCATCCTGGTCGGCGTCGACCCAGACCCGCAGTTTGGAGTAAATTTATCGCCAGGGTCAATCCATCCATTGTTATTGCCCCCCTCGCTCGCTAAATCGTACACGGCCAGGGCTATGTAGCCGTTCGGGTCGGGCGTCTTCGGCTGTGGTATGAATGAGCCTTCCTGGAAGAAGAAAGCGGGCATGCATCGATGGCGGATCTCATTCCGGGAGAGCGGGAGCATTTCACGGCGGTAACGCCGCGATGGCTGAGCTTCCTGGCTCGGTTAGATAAAAGATGACCCAATCAATGTCGCGGCCGTCTACCTGCAAGCCTGGTAAAAGTTTCAGCGGCGCGCTTTCTTGATTAGATCGAGAATATACCCAGCCAGCTCTCGTACCCACAATCAGAAAATCGCGGGCCGCGTGCATGAGGAGTTCGTTATGGGACGCGTGTCATTTTGCAGTGTGTTTCTGTGTACGGCAGTGTTGCTGTGTTTCGCAACCCCAAATCTGCTCTACGCACAAGGTAACCGCTCATCCATCACCGGCACAGTTACCGACCCGAGCAACGCTGTCGTGGAAGGAGTCAAGGTTACCGCGAAAAATCTCGGTACCGGTGTGGAAACCGGCGGTTTCACCAACAACGATGGCATCTATTCCATCCTCAACCTCTTTCCGGGGGACTACTCGCTGAAATTCAGCAAGAGCGGATTCCAAACCATCGAGTTGCCGTCGATCACGCTGCTCTCCACACAAGTCGCCAAGATCGATCAGCGAATGGCGGTCGCCACCACTACCCAAACGATCACCGTAACGGCGCCGTCGCCGATTCTCGATACTGAGACCGCCACCCAGGGAACTCACCTGACCGGTCAGGTAGTAACAGATCTTCCGCTGAACGTCTCAGGAGGGCGCCAGATCGAACAATTCGCGTATGCTCTTACACCCGGCTATTCAGCCCAGAGCAACATCTACGACGCGGTCGTCAACGGCACGCAGGGATTCACGAAAGACTTCACCATTGACGGCACGTCGGGCACTGCGCAGATTCAGGGCGACTCGATCGAAATCGGACCAAGCATGGAAGCGATTCAGGAAGTGGAGTCCCAAACCAGCGGCATCAGCGCCCAGAACGGGATCACCAACGGTGGTGTGATCATGTTCAACATAAAGTCAGGTACCAACCAATTCCACGGTAGCGGATTCATATACGGCCACAACGAATTCCTGGATGCCCGTATATGGGGCAACCCGAATAAGCCGAAATCACGGTTCTGGGATTATGGAACGAGTGTGGGTGGTCCGATTCGCAAGGACAAGACGTTCTTTTTCGGAGCGTTCGAGCGCTATCAGGAGAATAACTTCACGCTTGGCACACTGGGCACGAACAGCGGAGCAGCTACCGTACCCACGCAGGCATTCTTGAACGGTGACTTTAGCGCACTGCTCGATAAGACTACGCTGTTGGGCACGGACACCCACGGGCTGCCGATTTACTCGGGCGCGATTTTCAACCCCAGCGACCCCGGTGCTGTTTTCCCCGGAAACGTCATCCCGAGCAGCATGTTCAGCTCCGTGTCAAAGAAGATCCTATCGATTTACCAGCAAGATTATGCGCCTCAAGGGTCGTCCATTTTGGGGAATGACCGGTTCCCAACCAGAGGTACCCCCTCGCAGACTCCAGATCAGGCCGTCGTCAAAATAGACGAAAACCTGACCAGCACCAACCACCTCTCGGGTTCCTGGATCTACGACTTTCGGCCTCGCACTCTAGTCGACAGTGGCGGTGTCTGGCAGCTCGGAAGTACGACGGGCGGTCCCCTCGCCAATGCTCGGCACCAAAAGGTTGTCGGGAATGAATTCCGCGCGAGCGATTCCGATACGATTACGCCGAACCTGGTCAATGTTTTCAACGCAACGTACAACCGGTATTGGAACGGATCCACTCCGTCCGAGTCAGGAACGAACTGGCCCGCGCAGCTCGGCTTCGGAAACACTGGGGCTGACAACTTCCCGGCGATCAACTTTGGAGGGGCGGTAAATGGGTACCAGACGACTAATATCGGGAACACGTGGCAGGGCTATTCTGTGGCCGGCACTTTCATCTATGAAGACAATCTCTCGTGGACAAAGGGCAAACACGTATTTACTTTCGGCGGTCGCTTCCGGGCTATGCAGCTCAATAGCCATGGCGGGTCGGGCGCCTTATCGTTTACCTTTTCCAATAACTCAACTGGCGCGGTAAACCAGTCATACGCGAATCAGGTTGGATACGGGTTTGCCAGCTTCCTGTTAGGTGACGTGCTATCGGCCAACGAAACGACCCCTTTCGATCTGTACGGCCGCAGAAAGGCCATGAATCTATTCGCTCAGGATAGCTGGAGACTGACGCCGACCCTGACCCTGAACCTCGGCCTTCGCTGGGACGCAGCTTTCCGTTTCCATGAGAAGTACGGCCACTGGGCGAATTACAACCTGAACGCAATCGATCCCAATCTTGGCGTTCCAGGCTCGCTCGAGTACTTGAATGGCGGTGGCGGGAGCTTCGAAAAGAACCAGGATTGGCATAATTTCGGCCCTCAGATTGCCATAGCTTGGAATCCCTGGAAGCGAGTTGTGTTCCGTGGCGCCTTCAACATCCTCTACGTACCGATTGGCATCAATTATTACAACGGCGTGCCGTACGGCTTCGCTCCCCAATATCGCGGCACGAATTCGACATCCGCGCCCTTCAACTGGGATAGCGGGTATCCAGGCATCTTCATACCGGGAACGAAGAGCACCACTCCTTCTGATACCTTGTTTCCCGTCGTGAACGTCGATCCGAATGCCTTGCTTGCCGGTTATACCGATAACTGGAATATCGGAGTCCAGTATCAGCTGACGCAAAACATGAGTATCGAAGCCAGCTACGTCGGAAATCGAGGCCACCACTTACAGGATTCAGGCCTCAACAATAATCAGCCTACGGCCCAACGGTTCTTTGGCCTCGTTAATTCCGGAAACGGATTTAACTTTGTTTGTAGTCCGTCGGATGCGGCTGCGAGCGGTGTACCTTACCCGTATTCCGGATTTTGTGCTCCGGCCCTTGCCGCGATCGCTCCTTATCCGCAACTCGCCGCAGCTGAAGCGAATATCTGGTTCTATCCCAATCTCTACTACGTGGGCCTGCCCCTCGGGCAGTCGTATTACGACTCCATGGTTATCCAACTCCTCAAGCGGCTCGGCTCCGGCCTTACCCTGAATCTCAATTACACGCTCTCCCGCTCCGAAGGGGACAGCGTTAATAATTTTGGCGAGAGTTACGACGTTGCAAGTATTCAAAATTTCAATAATTTGACGGAAGCCGCTCACACTCTGACCGTGTACGATCAGAAGCACGTCTTTAAAGGCGCAGTTACTTATGAACTGCCATTTGGACATGGGCGTGAATTCTTGGCGAACAAAGGCAAATTTGTAAATGGCTTAGTAAGCGGATGGAGAGTAAACGGAATTGTACTGTACGCTTCAGGAACACCCCTTAGCTTTAGCTCCAGTAACTACTATTACTATCCTTTGTGGGCGACAACTTATGTGAACTACAATCTTGCAGGATTTTCCGGTAACACGTTTGTGCCCCGGTACTTCCAGCAGCCCACGGACTCTAATCCCACTCCCGCCGCCGATCTCTACTTCCCAGCGCCACTCGTCGCCAACCCAACTTACGGCCAGCTCGGGACCGGACCGGCTCGGATTGACGCCCTGCGTGGCTTCGGTATTACGAGTGAAAACGTGAGCTTGCTGAAGAACACGGCTTTCGGCCCCGAAGGAAGATTTAATCTGCAATTTCGGATGGAGTTCTACAACATCCTCAATCGCCATACGTTCAATAACCCCGACACTAACTTAACTAGCCCCACTTTCGGCTATGTGACAAGCGTGAACTCGACGCCGCGTCAAGGGCAGTTCGGCGTGCGCTTCCAGTGGTAATGAATTTAGGGTGATTCCGAAAGAGCAAGCCGCGGTTCTCTTGGGCCTCCTCGCAGTTCTGAATTGGAATCGAGCATCAACCGAACCTGACGGTCATGCTTGGTATGTAAACTGCAACAGCCGCGTTGCTGATGGAGACGGACTGAGCCCGTCCACCGCATGGACGTCTGTGCAGGCGGTCTCCCGGCACACGTTTCATCCAGGCGACTCCATCTATTTCCGGCGTGGTTCGGTCTGTTCCGGCATGCTCGCGCCAAAGGGGTCCGGCTCGGCGGCGGCGCCGATTCGGCTGGGTGCCTGGGGCACTGGAGCACTGCCGCGAATCGAGGCGGCTCACGGTGACGAGGCCGCGATGAAACTGTTCGACCAGGAGTACTGGACCATAGAGGATCTGGAGTTCTCCAGGGGCCAGCCACATGGTGTTTTCGTCAGTGGATCAAAGGGCGTTCTGCACGGCATCCATATAAAGGACGTCGTTGTTCACGATGTTGCCGGCGCACCAAAAACGAAAGAGGACGGTCTTGTAGTGATCGCCTCCGCCAGCGAGAAACAGCATTTCGATGACGTGCTGATCGATGGCGTCACGGCTTACCACACAACGCAGTGGGCCGGGATTCTTGTCGGCGGCGTCGCCCATGGTTACCCACCAGAGGCATCCCGAAATACCAACGTCGTCATTCGTAACTCGATCGTCCACGATGTGACAGGCGATGGCATTGTGCTCTTTGAAGTGAACAATGGCTTGATTGAGAACAGCGTTGCCTGGCGCACCGGAATGCAGGACACGGAAACAATTGGCACGCCTAATGCGATCTGGACCTGGATGTGCCGCAATTGCGCTGTACGCCATAACGAAGCGTTTCTTACCGACAGCCCAGGCGTGGACGGGGGCGCCTTCGACATCGATTACGGAAACGATGACAACACAGTGGAGGAGAACTATGCGCACGATACGCAAGGCTATTGTGTGGCCGTCTTTGCCGCTGGATGGGTGACCGGAAACAGCATGGTTCGAAACAACACTTGCGCGGCGAACGGGCTGAGCCCGCGGCTCGCAAGCCGCCAAGGGGCGGTTTTCTTATCAACTTGGAATGGGGGCAAGATCCGTGGGCCTCCATATATCGGGAAATCGACTTTTTTGGAATCCACCCCTCGCGGCGGCCGCGGTGGTAAACTTGGCCGATTTTGTGGCGACTGGTATCTTCGAGCAAAACACCATTCGCTCTTCCTCGCCAGTGATGATCCGCAGTAACGCATCGCTCCTGTTTGACAGAAATTCCTACCAGTATCTCGGGCGCGGAGTTCCACAGTGGCAATACGGTGGAAAAAGCCTCAAGGGCTTCCGGAACTATCAGCAGCAATCCGGGCAAGACCTTCACGGGAATGAGACTCACATCGAGAAGAGTTCTGTGCGCCCCAGTGTGTCGGGCGAAACTCTGCCCTCACTCCCGTTACAGAATGCGGCGGCCGCACGAGTGCCGCTTTGCGGGCAGCCACATGAATGGTGCCTTATCGCTTTCGTGGCTGCTTCGGAGGCGGAGCATGCATCGCGTGGCGAAGTCGCGATGCTCGAAAGTGTTCATGCCCAGTTTCCAAACCTCCAGATACAAATCGCCGTGGACGGGCAGAGCCTGTCCAATCAGAACGACCGCAGAAATCTTCGTTATAACTGGAATGCCGGCGACATACAGCTGCTCTTCTATTCCAAAGAACGAGTGCGCGCCCTCTCTCTAAGTCAGGTGCCTGCCCTTATACTGGTGAACCCATCCGGAGAGATCGCCTGGCGGGGAGCGGGATTTACACAACCCGGCGAGCTTGGGCTTCTGCTGCGCTCCTTAATTGGTGATCCTGAATATGCAGGAATGTCTTTTGACCGATGAAACTCTCCTTGCCGTTCTTCTCGGCTGTGGCATGCCTAGTGTTGCTGGCCGGCGATGCCCCCGACGCGCGCTTCCTGACCATTCAGGATCCCATCGTGGTCTACAACAATTGGTCTTCTTATGACGAGCTTTCTGACAACGTGCCGCTTACAGAAGAGCTCGCCATGCGAGAGATGAACGAGATGCTGCGCCTCCGCCGCGATGGCGTGCCCTTTGACTATTACATGATGGACGCATTCTGGTACGCGAAAGACGGCGGATACCGTGAGTGGCGCAAATCAACTTGGCCAAACGGCCCGGACGTGTGGCTGAACAGATGTCGCGAAGCCGGCATTAAGCCCGGTATGTGGTTTGGGACGAACCTTCTGGTGCAGCTCGATCCCGCACCCGAATGGGAGGACTCGCTCAATAAGAAGCGCACAGCCATGTGCTTTTTCAAGGGCGGCTTCCTTCCCCACTTTATGGATACCCTCCAGCTTTGGTACGACCGAGGCGTGCGGATGTTCGAGTTTGACTTTGTCGACTTCACAGCCGTTCCGCCGGGCCTTGAGGCTTCGATGTCTCAGGAGGAAATCCGCCGCCAGAATGAAACAGCGTTCCGAAAAGCATTGAAGAAGTTCCGCGGCAAAAATCCGAGTGTGGTTCTGGTTGCATTCAATGGATTCGGCGGCGACATGGAAATGACCTCTGGGCCTTTTCCTTTTCGGAACACAATCGATCTGCGTTGGTTGACTGTTTTTGATTCCCTCTACTCGGGCGACCCACGGCCTTCCGACGTTCCCATGATGAATTTCTGGCGTTCGCAGGACGTATACAGCGATCACATGGTGCGGCGCTTCGAGGACAGCGGATTGCCCCTCGAGCGGATTGATAGCACAAGTGTGATGTACGGGACCACCGGCACGATCTACTATCGCAAAACGGCCGCGTGGAAGAGTGCGCTTCTGATGATGCTCGCGCGCGGGGGTTGGGTAAATACCATCCACGGAAATCTGGAGTTGATCGATGACACGAAAGGCGCTTGGATGGCCAGGGCATTCCGGCTATACTTGCCTCTGAAGGCTTTAGGGCGGCCAAAGACGTTTGGCGGAATTCCCGGTGAAGTGCAGCCGTATGGGTTCGCCTCGCTCGACGCAGATGGTTCGGTCTACACGGTTGTCAATCCTGCGCAGGCAGTGAACAGGATTGAGCTGCCGAGCCTATCGAGGGAACAACGGGATCTTGGGAGCGGGCGTATTCTCTTTCGCGATGCCGGCTACCGGCCAGACCTCTCCGGCCACTTTGTTTCGCTTGGCCCTGAACAGATGGTCGTGATTGGGTTCGGCAAATATGCGCGATCCGAGTATGACATGGGCCTTGAGGACGACATCACCATACCGGAATCTATACAGCCCATCACAGCCTCGTTTCAGTCCGTGGGATCTCATGCGGTTGAGGCATGGGTTCCAGCGCCCTCGAATGGCGTAATCCGCGTCGTGCTTCAGCAGCGAACACCTGGAGGCGATATACGGCGAACGTGGGCAGGCGGGCCACCCAAGGGCGAACACATGGGCCGAGTCCTCGAGATGAAAGCGCTTCAGCGCGGCCAAACTCTCCCCGTGCGAATTAATTACGATAAGGTCATCTGGAGCGGATTGTCGTGGGGCGTGGGTGAACTCAGCCACTTCGCAGCAGGAGAACCTGTCGTGATCCGTTGTACATCCTTGGAAAAAGATCCTGTCAAACTCGAGGTGAAAGTTTACCACGTCCAGTATCCATAAAGGGCTGTCTGCCCGTCCAAGCGATAATTTTCTTAGTACTAGCGGCAGGCCTCAAAGGAGTCACTTCGATAATGACTCATTCTTAAAGCCAGAGTTGGAAGCCTTTCTGCGCCGCCTTGTTGAAGAGGGGCAAATACGATCCTCAACCTTAGTGACGCTCAGGAGGTAGCGTCGAACGATTACAGATATGGACTTGCCCCTTTTTAAGACAAGCGGTTGTATCCCGGAGGCCAGTTATTTCCCCTTGTTCCAGGAAGTAACCGTCCGGACGATTTTTAACTTGCCCAAACATCATGCAAGTCGTGTAGACGACTTCAAACATGGATGTTTAAGAAATCTCGACATCATAGTTCACCTGGCCTTTTCTGTATGTGGACCCGCCAATGACCTTCAAAGCCTAGCCGTGTTCCTCAGGGTTGAGCTTCCGACCCAGGATACCGGCTTGGTAACTATCATTGCCGCCAGCAACTAAGCCGCGGGCAATTAGTAAGCGGCGTTTCAATCAGTGCCGAAAATGCCGAACCCCGGTAAACACCATCGCCACATTCAATAAGTTCGCAGCTTCTATCACGTCATCGTCGCGCACGGATCCCCCCGGCTGAATCACCGCAGTCACTCCGTGGCGGGCGGCTTCTTCCACTCCATCGGGGAACGGGAAGAATGCGTCTGACGCGAGTACCGTTCCTGCCAGCGGCAGAACCGCTTTCATCGCACCCACCTTCACGCTATCCACACGGCTCATCTGGCCGGCGCCCACGCTAATCGTCTGCCCTGCGCGAGCATACACGATGGCATTTGATTTGACATGTTTGCAGACCTTCCAGCCGAAGAGAAGCGCTTTCATCTCTTCGTCCGTAGGCCGGCGCGAGGTCACCACACGCAATGTCGAAGCATCGAGCTTCCCCGTGTCTGGCGGTCTGCGCCAATAGGCCGCCGGAGATGGACTTGATAGCCAGTTCCGGTTTGTCGTCCGGCTTCACGCGTATAAGGCGCAGATTTTTCTTCGACGTCAAGGTGGTGAGAGCTCCCGCCGAATAGGAAGGGGCGGCGATCGCCTCCACGAAGAGCTTCGCGACTTCCACTGCCGTTGCGTCGTCCAGATCCTGGTTGAAGGCGAGCACGCCGCCGAACGCAGAGACCGGGTCGGCCTCGAGCGCGCGCTTATAAGCCTCAAGCAGTGTGCTCTGCTCGGCGCATCCGCACGGATTCGTGTGCTTGATAATGGCGGCAGCCGGGCCATCGAATTCCTGGATCAATTGCCAGGCCGCGTCGAGATCCACGAGATTGTTGAACGATAGCTCCTTGCCGTGCAGTTGTTCGGCCCCGGCGATTCCCGTATTGCGCAGACGATAAAGCGCGGCCTGCTGGTGCGGATTTTCGCCATAACGCAGCGTGGCGGCGCGCTGTGCAAAGATGCTGAGTGTTGCGGGCAGCGGCTCGTCGACCGTCGTTCCCTGCGCATCTACTCGCGCCAGCCGCGCCGAGATTGCCTGATCGTAAGCGGCCGTGTGCAGAAACGCTGTTTGAGCCAGCTTCCAATGTGTTTCCGCGCTTAATTCGCCGTGCTGCTCGAGCTCCTGCAGAATCGCCTCATACTGAGCCGGCGAAACCACCACCGCGACGTCCTGAAAATTCTTCGCAGCTGCCCGGATCATGGTCGGACCGCCGATATCGATGTTTTCGATTAATTCTTCGCGGCTCACGCCGGGCTTATTGGCGAACTTATCGAAGGCGTATAGATTGACAACGACCATATCAATCACCGGCAGCTTGTGCGCCACGAGTGAACGCATATGCTCCGGGTTCGAACGGATAGCAAGGATTCCTCCGGCGATGCGCGGATGAATCGTTTTCACCCGCCCGTCGAGCATCTCCGGAAATTCCGTGATCTCCGAGACCTCGCGAACCGGAACGTTGTTTTCACGTAGCAGGCGTGCGGTGCCGCCCGTCGAGATCAGCTCCACGCCGCGTTCGTGCAGCTTCTGGGCGAACGGCAGCAGCCCCTCTTTGTCAGTGACGCTCAACAGCGCGCGCTCGATTTTGGCCATAAAAGCACATTGTCACAAAGCAGCCGGTTTGCTCATGGAGTTTACGCGATGGATGCGATGACTAGAATCGAAATGTGCCACACTATTGCACTCTCATTCCCGGAGATGGCATCGGTCCTGAAGTAGCGCAAGCCGCAGTGCGCGCCTTGGAGGCGACTGGCGCGGACATCGTCTGGCGGAGAGCCGAGCTGAATGAGGCCATCATTCTCGAAGCGGGAAAGACGCTGCCGCAATACCTGCTGGATTCACTGAATGAGACGCGGGTCGGGTTGAAAGGGCCCGTCACCACTCCTGTTGCGGGCGGATTTCAGAGCGTCAATGTGGCCCTTCGCAAGACGCTCGACCTGTTCGCCAATGTGCGCCCCGTCCGCACGCTCCCGGGCATCAGAACGCGCTTCGAGGATGTTCGGATCGATATGGTGATCTTCCGCGAGAACACCGAAGATCTCTACTCAGGACTGGAGCATGAGATCGTGAAGGACGTCGTTACCAGCCTGAAGGTCATCACGCGTACTGCTTCGGAGCGAATCGCGCGTTACGCGTTCAACTATGCCAAGAAGAACGGACGCCGGCAGGTCACGGCTATTCATAAAGCAAATATCATGAAGCTCGCCGACGGTCTGTTTCTGCGTTGCTGCCGCGAAGTTGCTGCGCAGTTTCCGGAAATTCAATATAAAGAGCTCATTGTCGACAACGCATCCATGCAGCTTGTGATCAGGCCGGAGACATTCGATGTGCTGCTGCTGCCGAACTTATACGGCGATATCGTGTCGGACCTGGCCGCTGGGCTGGTTGGCGGACTCGGGATTGTGCCGGGCGCGAACATGGGTGAGACACACGCGGTATTTGAAGCGGTTCACGGAAGTGCGCCTGACATAGCCGGTCAGGGGAAAGCGAATCCGACCGCGCTGATGCTCTCCTCCGTCATGCTGCTGATCCATATCGGCGAGACAGAAGCTGCTAACAAACTGCAGAACGCGGTTGAAGCGGTTTACCGGGAAGGGAAACACCTGACCGGGGACGTCGGCGGGAGTTCGTCGACGGAGGATTTTACCGATGCGGTGGTGAGGACGATCAAGAGCTGAGTGCTGCTATTCAGAGCCGCGCACGCAAAGCGAATCACGGCGCGGCTCCGCGGCTAACGATTTAGAGACCCTTTTTCCCAAGAAATACAATCAAATCGACGATGCGGTTCGAGTAGCCCCATTCGTTGTCGTACCACGACACGACCTTCACCAGGTTCCCGCCAAGCACTTTGGTGAGATCCGCATCGACAATCGAACTGTTCGGATTGCGCAGCAGGTCGCTCGAGACCACCGGGTCTTCCGTGTAGGCCAGGATGCCGTGCAGTGAATTCTCCGCTGCATGCTTTAATGCCGCGTTCACTTCCTCCGTTGTCGTATCCTTCTTCAGGACCGCAACAAAATCCACAACCGAGACGTCCGGCGTCGGAACGCGCATTGCATAGCCGTCGAGCTTGCCTTTGAGTTCAGGCAATACCAGCCCGATGGCCTTCGCCGCGCCGGTCGAAGTCGGGATCAGGTTCAACGCCGCGGCACGGGCACGCCGCAGATCCTTGTGCGGGAAATCGAGCACGTTCTGATCGTTCGTGTAGCTGTGAACCGTGGTCATCGAGCCTTTCTCGATACCGAACGAGTCATTCAGCACTTTCACTAAGGGTGCCAGGCAATTGGTCGTACAGGAAGCGTTCGAGATGATGTTGTGCTTCTTCGGATCATAAGCATTGTCATTGACGCCGAGCACGATGGTAACGTCTTCGTCCTTTGCGGGCGCCGAAATGATTACTTTCTTGACGGATCCGCGCAGATGCTTTTTCGCCTCGCTTGCGTCCGTGAACCGGCCCGTGGATTCCACCACCACATCAATGCCCAGCCCGGGCCAGTCGATGGCAGCGGGATCTTTGATCGCAAAAATCTTGATGCTCTTATCGCCGACTCGAATGTATTCGCCGTCCGCTCGGATCTCATCTTGTAATTGGCCGAGGATCGAATCGTATTTCAGCAGGTGCGCCAGCGTCTTCGTATCGGTAAGGTCATTGGCTGCCACGAACTCCACTTCGGGATTGTTCAGTCCCGCCCGGACGACATTTCGCCCGATACGGCCAAAGCCGTTGATACCCACTTTTATTGCCATATCTTCTATCTTACGGGTGGCGCGTTTTCAGCGCGTTTTGACACGTGAGCGGCCTGGCGGAAGCGGCCGTCTATCTGGGTGGAGGCAAAGGCGGTGCGGTGCTGCCGCCCACGTTTGCATACGATTCGTCGATTTTGACGACCTTGCCTTCACTGAAGCGTACGAATGTCATCTTGCCCGGAGGATCTCCGTAGAGCCAGTCTTCGATTTCGTCTCCGTCAGGAGTGGTTTCGCGGCTCTTGTTGCGCGGCTTGCCTAGAGCCAGCAGCACCTGGTCACGATTCATCCCAGTAACGGCGCGCTGCTCTTTGATCGCTTTCTTGATGGGCTCCGGAAGCGTATCGACGTATTGCTGCGATGCGCGAATGCTTCTCGAAATCGAGAACGCCGGACAGCATTTGCCGGATATCGGCCGATTTCAGCGAAGGCACGCCTCCCTTGAACAGCAGCTCGAGATTCGTGCCATTAGCTGCCGTATTTTGGTTCTTCGAAACCGGCTGGGTGTTGCCGTTCATCCCGACCTGCACGTGATCGTACCAGTGCCCGCCGCCTTTCGTCCCGCCGTTGATCTCCAGCACGATCTTGCTGTCTTCGATTAGAACGCGGGTAATTTGCACTTCATCGCCAAGGCGGGCTGCCGGCCCTTGCTCCTGCAGCGCTCTTGTCCAGGCAGATGCATCATAACGGCCGTCGCTTTCAATGGGCAGCGGCTTTTTCGAGCGCGGGAGCACAACCTTCGCGGTCGCGAATTCGGCGCTCAGGCCGCGTTCGATCTCCATGCGCTCGTCAAAGCTGAGCTTGTCGGCGCGCGCCGTGGTGCACAGGCCGCCCAGGAGCGCGCAGATCAGGCTCAGAGTGGAAATGTATCGTTGAGAACGCGAGCGATCGCGGCGTATTGTGCCTTGACGGGCGCTTTGCGAAGCGCAAAGAACAGGCCGATGATGAAGATCGTAGCCAGCAGGCCCCCTTCTGGTCCGTACGCTCCCCCGCTCCAGAGAGGCAAGAGATCCCATCGATAGTAATACCTCGTTACATCGATTGTAAGCCCGCTCAGATTGACTCCGAACAGCGGCAATACAGCATTCCAGCCATAATGCAGACCGATCGGTAGCCAGAGATCGTGACTGCGAAGAAATGCATATCCAAGCAGCACGCCCCAGAGGATCGTGTTGCCGATTCCCAGCCCGGAAGCCGACGGGTTCCACGCATGAGCAAATCCGAACACGACGCGAAACGGGGAGAATGGTCGCAAAAGGGCCGATCTTCTCGACGAGCAGCTGAAATCCGTAGCCGCGAAAGATCATTTCCTCGCCGGCCGCCGCCACCCACAGCAAAACCAGGTAAAACACCAAACTTCCCCAACTGAATGTCGAGCTTTCTTTCGGGACTAGATGCCCGGTTCCGGCGATCAGCGGGGCACACAGCATGAGTGCGGCCGCAACCCCTCCGAACAGCAAGCCAATAACGAAGTTGCGGCCCGAAGCGCTATTGAGCCTCAACCCGATATCCGCCAGCGGTCTGCGGTCGAATATTCGCATTGTCAGCACATTCGCCAATAGCGCTGTACCGCAAAGCCCGACGGAGCCCGCGATCAGAACGCCAAACAGCGTATAGAGCAGAAGGGGAAAAAGACGGAGCCCGATTATGACCGAGGCAACAAAAAATGCGAGGCGTATGATTAACCCGAGCCGTGTATCCGTACGGGCTGGGGGAGTACTAAGGCCGGGCGTTTGATCCATACTCACGAAAGCGTTCGAGCGGGAGGCGTTCCGATGACAATCTCATCCTAACTGCAGCGATTCTGTCCGATGAGAGTGGTATGGAACAGGTCAAAGAACGAAGAACACAGACCCGCCTGCTCTGCGCGGAGTTGATGGAAGTGATTTGGCGCGACCAGTCGGGCCGCCGGCGGCGCTCAGTCGCTAATTTACAAGATATATCCGTTTCCGGGATTTCCCTGCAACTCGATATTCCGGTGTGCCCCGGCACAGAGGTGGAACTGGCGCATGGAGAAATATCGCTTGCCGGAGTTGTCCGCCATTGCCGTTACCTCGAGGGAGGCTATATGCTCGGCGTTCAGCTAGACGAGAGATATCAGTGGTCCACAAAGGTCTTCCGCCCCAGTCATCTGTTGGATCCCCGAACCTTCGCGTCCTAATTACTGCCGCCGCAAAACTGAGGCGGGCGTGAGCAAGCGCTCATTATTACTGCCGCCGCAAAACTGAGGCGGGCGTGAGCAAGCGCTCATTCGCATTTGCGATCGAAACTAATTAGCGCATCGGCTGCCCCTCGCAGTACAATTCAAAAAAGCTGAATTCCCGTTATTCAATCGGATTTAGGCGTCTTGAATATGACTGATAGCCAGCAGCCGGCCGCCGGTGTCTACGCCGCCCTCGTCACACCGCGCCGCCAGAACTCGGTGGAGGCCGATACCGGCATTTTGCTCGAATACGTGGATCGCGTCGTGCAAGCGGGCGTGGACGGCCTGGTGTTATTCGGCTCGACCGGCGAGTTTGTGCATTTCGACATCGCCGAGCGGGTGCGCGTCTTTACGCTGGCCGTTAAGCGCAGCCGCGTGCCCGTTCTGGTGAACGTTTCTCATTCGAGCCTTCCCGGTACGATCGATCTGGCCGAGAACGCGATTGATGCCGGCGCGAGCGGTCTGCTGCTAATGCCGCCATATTTTTATCGCTATGCGGACGAACAAATAGCCGAGTTTTATCTGCACTTCCTGAAATTACTTGACGACAAAGTGCGGGTTTATCTCTATAATCTGCCCTTCTTCACGAATCCACTATCGCCGCGTAATATCGAGCGGCTACTTTCGAGCGGTGCCTTCGCCGGTATCAAGGATTCGGGCGGCGCCTGGGAGATGTTCGAGCACTTACAGACTTTGCAGCGCGATCATCCGTTCCAGATCCTGGTCGGCAGGGAATCGATCTTTCTGCGCGCAATGCAGGCAGGCGCTTCAGGAATCGTTTCCGGAGTAGCGGGGGCGGTTCCCGAACTGATCGTAGGCTTGGACCGTGCTATGCGGGCGCATGATGAAACTCGTGCGGCCCGTCTGAATGACAAGCTCGCTGAGTTTGTCACGTATGTCGACAAATTTCCGGCAACCGTTGCAATCAAGCAGGCAACTGTCGCGCGCGGCTGGACATCGAGCGATCTGGCCGTGCCGCTTGACGAAGACATGGCCGCGGAACTCATTGCCTTCCACGTTTGGTTTCGAGACTGGCTGCCCGGCGTGCTTGCGGAATGCCAGCAGAGCGCTCCGGCGCCGGTCGCATAAACTGTTCGTGCAAACTGAGAAGAGTGACAACGGATCAATTTCGCGAAGCAGCGCGCGCGCATGCCGATTGGGTTGCCGAATACTTTGAGCGTGTTCGCGATTTGCCCGTAGCCCCGGCCGTTCAACCGGGCGAGATCACAGCCGTTCTCCCCCCTGCAGCTCCGGAAAAAGGCGAACCGCTGGAGCAGATCTTCACCGAATTCCAGTCTTCTATCTTTCCCGCGCTGACGTTGTGGAATCATCCGCGATTCTTCGCCTACTTCTCCGTCTCCTCTACGCCGCCATCCATTCTCGCGGAGTTTCTCACCGCTACGGTGAACGTCAACGCGATGCTCTGGAAATCTTCCCCCGCCGCAACGGAATTAGAGCAGGTTACGTTCGGCTGGCTGCGGCAGTGGCTCGGCCTCGACGACCAGTACTTCGGAATCATCTATGACACGGCGTCGGTTGGTGTGATGCAGGCGATTGGGGCCGCGCGCGAATTCATCGATCCCGGAGTGCCGGACGAAAGGGATGCGTCCAGGACTCACGGTCTACATCTCTGAACACACGCATTCGTCTGCTGAGAAGGCGGCCATCACGCTGGGCTTCGGCCAGGAGAATGTCCGAAAAATCCCGGTCGATCGTGAATTCCGCATGCGGCCGGACGCCTTGGAGAACGCCATCAGGGCTGATATCGAGGCTGGTAGCAGGCCGTGTTGCATCGTCGCTTCCGTCGGCTCAACCTCAACCACCGCGATCGATCCGATACCTGCAGATCGCCGATATCAGCCGACCGCTACAATACCTGGCTGCACGTTGATGCGGCGTATGGCGGCTCGGCGGCAGTTGTCCCCGAGATGCGTCATATCTTGAATGGCGTCGAACGTGCCGCACTCGCTGATCCTCAACCCGCACAAGTGGCTCTACGTTTCGTTCGACTGCAGCGTTCTCTATACGCGCTATCCTGACGTCCTCCGGCGCGCATCCTCGTTGGAAGCGGAATACCTGCGTACAACGGAAGACGATCGCGTCACGAATTACATGGATTACGGCGTGCAGCTTGGGCGCCGTTTTCGCGCGCTGAAGCTCTGGTATGTATTCCGCTATTACGGCCGCGAAGGAATCATCGCGATGCTGCGGCAGTCGCTGAGCCTCGCACAGATGCTGAAGCGGCTGATTGAATCGGACGGCCGCTTCGAGCTGTCCGCTCCCGTGCCGCTTTCGCTCGTTTGCTTCCGTCTATGCGCGCGATAATGCCGCAAATCAGCGACTGCTCGCCGAGATCAATACCTCGGGCAAGGCCTTTCTTTCTCACACAGTCTTGAACGGCAACTTTGTTCTGCGCTTCGCTATCGGCAACTTTCAAACCACAGAGCAGGACATCCTTGAAACGTGGGAATTGATCCAGCAATTGGCCGAGCAGCATCGTGCGTGAGCAGGCGGCATTTGCCGCGGACAGCTGACTTCATGACGGACCAGCGGCTCGCAACAACGCTCTGCGGAATCCCGCTCCGCAATCCCGGTGATTGCTGCCTCCGGTACGTTTGGCTACGGCATCGAGTTCGAAAAAATTCTCGACTTGAACGCACTCGGCGGGTCTGGTGACGAAAGGATTGTCACGCGAGCCCATCGCCGGTAATCCGCCTCCGCGGCTCTGGCATACCGAGGGCGGCATGATGAACTCGGTCGGCCTGCAGAACGTAGGGGTTCGTGCTTTTGTTCTGGACAAGCTGCCGAAACTGCGCCGTTATGCGGTCCCGGTGATCGCAAACGTGTTCGGCTTTGCGGCGGAAGATTACGTTGAAGTCGTCCGGGTTCTCGAAGACGCGGAAGGCGATTCGCGCTTATGAGCTGAACGTATCCTGCCCGAACACAAAACACGGCGGAATCTTCTTCTCGAGCGAACCTTCGCTTCTTGCCGATGTGATCGCGCGCGTGCGGACCGTCGCACGTCGTCCGCTGATCGTGAAGCTTTCGCCTAATGTCGCGGACATCAAGCCGCTCGCCCTCGCGGCACAAGAGGCCGGCGCGGATGCCCTCTCGCTTATCAACACGTTCATATCACTCGCGCTAAACGTGGACACGCGGCGGCCTCGCATCGGCGCAGGTTTCGCCGGACTTTCCGGTCCCGCGATCAAGCCCCTCGCATTGCGCCTGGTGTATGAAACAGCGCGCAGCGTGAACCTCCCGTGATCGGTCTCGGCGGCATTCTCAACGGAGAAGACGCGGCCGAATTCTTGATCGCAGGAGCATCGGCCGTCCAGGTGGGTACCGCTACTTTCATCGATCCGCGTGCGCCGCTGCTCATTGCCCGCGAGTTGGGCAAGCTCGCCGAGCGGCTGAAGCTGAGCAATATCCAGCAGCTGGTAGGCACCGTGGACTCGTCTGTACTGGCGCGCTCCACGACCAAGGAAATGCAGCCGTGCAAAATAGAGCAATGAAGGAAATCATCGCACCGGAAAAGCCCAAGGCCGCCGGCCCCTACAGTCCCGCTGTCCGCCTGAACGGGATGATTTTTCTGAGCGGTCAGATTCCGCTCGACCCTGATACGAACCAGCTCGTTACCGGATCCATTCAAGCGCAGACGTCACGAGTGCTCGAGAATCTGAAACTCGTTCTGACTGCGGCCGGGCTCGCCTTCGAGGATGTCGTGAAAACAACCGTGTTCCTGAAGGACATGAATGATTTTGCTCAGATGAATGAGACGTACGGCAGTTATTTCGGTCCGCATCCACCTGCGCGAACAACCGTCGAGGTGGCGAGACTCCCGCGTGACGTTCACATTGAGATCGAGGCAATCGCCATCGATCCGTCGCACAAATATCCGTTCGCTAAGTGAACGCTACTGCTTAGGCGCATCCGCGGGCTTTAAAGGCGGATGCGCACTGTATTGCTTTTGCGGAGGATTGAGCGTGATGTCGATGGTCTTTTCCTCCCCTGCGACATCGAGCTTCTTGCCGTACGTCTGATACTTACTCGTGATCACCTGTAGCTGCACGGTTCCTTCCGGCACTGGAGGGAAATGCGCCGTGCCTTCCTGATTCGTCTTCACTTCCCAGTGGATGGGCTTGCGCTTTCCAAGCTTCATCACCTGATGCGAACCAAGAAAATCCAGAATGACTGCGGCGTTGTCTACCGGCTTGTCGTACTGATTCTTGACAACCACTCGTATGGTTGTATCGGCGCTGGCCAGCACCGGCAGAGTAACTGCCACCAGGAGACAAGCCAGCGGCAAACGCACGTTCATGCTATGAATTATCGCGTAAGCGCGTCAACGGCCGGCGTGAACGGCATGTGCGGGCTCTAACAGCGGCTCGATTGCTGCGCGCAAAGCGGCTTCGTCCATCACGCCGGGATGATAGAGCCGGACGATGCCGCGCCGGTCCACGAGCACGATGGTTGGCGTGGTGCTGGCGCCGAACCGTTGAAAATTGCCCGCATCCAGCGGTACGCTCGCGCCTCGGGATGCTGCCGTAGTATTTGGAATAGACTTTTTCGACGAAGGCGGTTTCTTTTGCTGCCGGCGCGTTTTCCTCGTCCACTGTATAGCCGTACAGACGCGTGGGCGCAATCACGACCAGTCCCTTCGGTTCCAGCTCGGCAGCGATTTTTGCGATTACGGGTATCTCGGCTTTGCAGTCCGCGCACCAGTGCGCCCAGAAGAAAAGCAGCAGCACTTTGCCGCGAAGATCCGTGCTGTGCGGTTTAGGCCCAATCCACTGCGTCTCCTTCAAAAGCGGCATGGGCCGCCCCTGCAGCGTCAGCAGATTGATATTCTTCTGCAAGCGGTCTTCGAGCGAGGTGCCGCGCCACTTCGCCTGCGCCGTACGCAGTAACTGGAGGGCTTCGCTGCGGCGATGCTGTTCCGCCAGTGCCTCAGCCTGCACTTCGTAAGCTGTGCCGAGCGCGAGAGGCAGGTACGGCTCGGCATCCAACTTTCTAGTGCCGAGCGAAGTCTGCGAGATGTTCTCGATTTCTTCCGCGTCTTTCACCGCCGCTTCAACATTGCCTGCAGCCAGTTCCCCGCGCGCAACCCACGAGAGTGCGTACAAAGCTTCCGGTGTGTCGCCGTACAGCCGCCGATATTGGGCTGCCATCGCGCGGGCGGATTCGAGATCTCCCTTTTGCAGCGCCATTCCCACATAGGCGACAACCTTCGGAACGGGAGGCTGGCCGTAGCTCTTCTCCTGCGCGATCCTGTGCGAGCGCCGCACCGGCCAGCAGACTTACGCAAAGCAGGGACCGAACTACTGTATGCACAAATTTTTCAAATAGGCGCGAAAAGGCTCGCCCAGGTCGTGCCGGTTGAGCGCGAACTCAACCGTCGCTTTCAGAAACCCTAACTTGTCGCCCGCGTCATAACGCGTGCCTTCGAACTTGAGCCCGTAAATCGGCCTGTTTCGTAGCATGTACTTCAGGGCGTCCGTCAATTGAATTTCGCCGCCTCTGCCCGGCTGAATCGACTCGACACATTCGAAAATCTCAGCGGTGAGAATGTACCGCCCGATAATTGCAAGGTTCGACGGCGCCTCGTCCGCCTTTGGTTTCTCCACCATGTTGCGGATCCGATACAGGCGGTTCTCGCGCCCGTTATCCGCGACGAGTTCGGCGTCCACCACGCCATAAGCCGAAATCTGCTCCCTCGGCACTTCCATCAGCGCCAGCACAGAAGCCCCGTAGTATTCATAGACATCGAGTAATTGCCGCACGCACGGTGTTTCCGACGCGATGATGTCGTCGGAAAGAATGACCGCAAACGGTTCCCTCCCTACCAGCTCCTTTGCCCGCAGTACGGCGTGTCCCAAACCCAGCGCTTCCTTCTGCCGCACATAGCAGACATCGATCATTTCCGATATCCCGCGAACCATGGAGAGCATGTCTAACTTGTGCTTTGATTCGAGCAGCTGTTCCAGCTCAAAGCTGACATCGAAGTGATCTTCGATGGATGATTTTCCCCGCCCGGTCACGATGATGATGTTCTGTATGCCGGAGTGCATCGCTTCTTCCACCCCGTACTGAATTAAGGGCTTATCGACAACCGGCAGCATCTCTTTGGGTTGTGCCTTGGTGGCAGGAAGAAACCTGGTTCCCAACCCGGCGGCGGGAAACACCGCCTTACGCACCTTTGCAATCATCACTCGTCATTATAGGGAGCGTGCCCTGCGCTTCAGCGTCGACCCGGCTCTGCGCGCCGTTCAATCCGCTACATTCCCGCTCGCTGGAGGGCTTTGGCATAGAACCTGCCGAGTATGCTAATCCTAAAAGTTAAGGCCGAAGGAATCTAACGAAATAAGATGGCTTACGTAATTGCCGAACCCTGCATTGGAACAAAAGATAGCGCGTGCGTAGACGCATGCCCGGTCGATTGTATTCACCCCAAGAAGGACGAGGCGAAATTTGAGAAGGAAGAAATGCTGTACATCGATCCTGTCGAATGTATCGATTGCGGCGCCTGTGTTCCCGTCTGTCCCGTTTCAGCTATCTTCGCGCTTGACGATCTGCCTGAAAAGTGGGCCGAATTCACCCAGCGCAATGCAGCCTTCTTTAGCCGATAAGCGCTCGGCTCTATCTCCGGTAAATTGCGCAGGAAGTATCGGTCTCCCAGACCCGTACATACGACAGTGAGCCCTGTTCGAGATTTTTCTGAATCTCATCGAAAATGAACTTCGCGATGTTTTCTGCGGATGGATTGATCTGATCGAACGGTTTCAGTTCGTTGATGAACTGGTGGTCAAGGTACGCACTCGTCTCGCGAAGTCTGTGTTTCAGATCTGAAAAGTCAAACAGCAAACCGTTCTCGTCCAGCTCCGGCGCCTCCATTCCCACCTGCACGCGATAGTTGTGGCCATGCACGTTCTCGCATTTTCCACGATAATTGCGAAGCGCATGCGCAGCGGCGAATGTGTGCTCTACGAAGATCTCAAACATCGAAAAACTGTTGAACGTCCCTTAACTTGGTGGTGAATCTATACGGAGGCAGGCTCTCAAAGAAGACGCGCCCGTATGGCAGCCTCGTAATTCTATTATCCAGCAGCACCAGTACGCCGCGGTCTGCCGTACTCCGAATCAAGCGCCCGAATCCTTGCTTCAGCGCGAGGGCAGCCTGCGGTATCTGGTATTCATAGAACGCGTTTCCTCCGCTTGTGCGCACCGCTTCGCTGCGTGCTGCGACCACCGGATCGGTGGGTACCGCGAACGGCAGACGATCGATCACCACGCAGCTCAATTGCTCGCCTTGTACATCCACGCCCTGCCAGAAGCTGGACGTGCCGAAGAGGACTGCTCCTCTCGTCGCGCGAAAGGCGTCAATCAGTGCCGTTCTGGGCGCCTCCCCCTGCATGAGAAGTGGATGCTCCAGCCGTGTCCGCAGCAGCTCATACACCTGCCGCATCTGCTGATAGCTGGTGAACAGCAGAAATGCCCGGCCCCGCGAGGCGGCCAGAACTTTCTCGATCTCATCGGCAGCGCGCCTGGTGAACTCCGCATGCCGCGGGTCCGGCAGATGAGGGGGTACATAGAGCGTGACCTGGTGGTTGTAATCGTACGGGCTGTCGATGCGCAGCGTTCGCGCATTCTCGAGCCCGAGGCGGCCGAGCGCGAAATCGAATTCGCCGGCTACCGTCAGCGTCGCGGAAGTGAGAACGACGGTTTCCACGCAGTCGAATAGCTTCGCCGCAAGCACGGCCGAGACATCGATCGGCGTTGCCTGCAAATACATGCCGCGCCCGCGCCGTTCTGTCCAGTAGACGAACCTCGCGTCGCCTTGCTCGAGGAAAAAGCGGATCGCCTGGTGGATAAGCTTGGCCCGGCGCACCAGCGGCAGCGTGTCTTCAACGGCGCCCTGGACCGTTTCGAGGCGCGCGCAAAACGCGTCCAGTGCGAACAGCAGTTCGCCATAACTCCCTTCGTTCTCCGCCACGAACTGTTCGCGTTCGCCGAAACCCTGCCGCCCTTCCTGCGGAAACAGCCGGAAAAATTGTTCCGCACGCTCTCCTAGATGAACCAAACTCCGGTCCAGTTCCGGCGTAGCGAATAGCTTTCTCCGCGAAATCGCCGACGTATCCTTGATCAGCTCCTGTATCTGGAGATTGCTGACGCTCATCCCGAAGTATTGCCCGGCGATGTCTTCGATCTCGTGAGCCTCGTCGAAAATCACGGCGGAATACTCAGGCAGAATGGCGCTGAAAGCCTGCTCGCGAACCGCCAGATCAGCGAAGAACAGGTGGTGATTGACAATGATGATGTCGCTTTCAAGCGCACGCCGGTGCATTTCAGTGATGAAGCAGCGCTCGAATTGTTTGCACTTCTGGCCTGCGCACAGATCGGCGCGCGCGTCCAGCTTCCACCAGGCGCTGCTTGTTTCATTCACCTCGCGCAATTCGCTGCGATCGCCCGTTTGCGTCGTCTTCTCCCATTCGCGGATGACCCGCAAGTCTTTCATCTCGTCCATGCCGGAGAGAAGTGGCTCGCGCTCGGCATCGTACAGCTTCTGGCGGCAGAGATAATTGGCGCGGCCTTTCATGTAGCAGACGGCAAGCTTCTGCTGGAAGAGCGATTGAACGAAGGGCACGTCCTTGAAATACAGCTGCTCCTGCAAGTTCTTGGTGCCGGTTGAAATCACCACACGCTTGCCGGAGAGAATCGATGGGATCAGATACGCCAGGGTCTTACCTGTTCCGGTTCCGGCCTCCACCATCAGGTGGCGGCGCTCGCGAAGAGCCGCGGAAACAGCCTCGGCCATCTGCAGCTGTCCTTCCCGATACTCGTAGTTCGGATGCGCTTGTGCCAGAATGCCGTTCCGGCCGAAGAAACTGTGCGGCGAGAGCCGGCCCGGGCGGGCGGTGGTCTCCTCAGTAGGGGGTAGTGACAAGGGCCTTACGCTTCGGGCTCGGCTTCAGCGCTTCGGGCGGACGGAGGACATACGCGAAATGCCGCAAACAAGTATTAGTTTATTACGTGCCCGGTTATGCTCAAAGAGGGCGTGCACCCATACCTTGCGCATCCTCGGACAGCATGGCGGACGAGATCCTCTATCTCACGGAGTTGCTCGGACTTCCGGTCTACGACCTGAAGGGCCGCAATATCGGTACGCTTCGGGATGCCGCCCTGGTTCCGCTGATTGACCCGGTGCGCCTGGACCGCTATCTGGTCGGCGCGGGCCCCGGCTGGCTGAGCATCCGCTACGACCAGGTCGAAACGATTACGACCGCCGGCATTCATCTGAAGGACGAGCGGCTCACTCCATACCATTCGGACGAGTACATGCTTCGCATGGTCCGCGATCTTCTCGATCAGCAGATCATCGACACCGAGGGACGTAAGGTGGTCCGCGTCAACGATGTCACGTTCCTCAAAGAGTTTGAGGGCGGAGGCGACGTTCTGCACATCCTCGAGGTCGATATCGGTGTTCGCTCGATTGTTCGCCGGCTCCTGCGCGGCATTGTTCCGCCGTCAATGATTCGCAAACTGCAGAGCCGCATTCCGGCGCATTCGATCCGCTGGGAATTCTGCAATATTCTCGAAGCCGATCCGCAGCGCCGCGTGCGCCTCAATATCTCGAACAAGCTGCTGGAAGGAATGCATCCTGCCGATCTCGCCGATATCGTCGAGAACCTTGGCCACGAAGATCGCGCCGCGCTATTCCAGGCCATGGACAGCGAAGCTGCCGCGGAGCTCCTGACCGAAGTCAATCCCGAGCTGCAGCCGCGCATCATTGAGTCGCTCGAACCCGACAAGGCGGCCGACATCCTCGAGGAGATGGAACCTTCCGAAGCGGCAGACGTCCTGAATGAGCTCGAGCAGGAGCGCTCCGAGGAAATCCTGGAAGAGATGGAGCCGAAGGACGCCGAGCAGGTGGAGGAGCTGCTTGAATTTCCCGACGATACCGCGGGTGGCATGATGGACACCGGTTTTCTGGCGCTTCCCGTAGAAGCCACGGTCAGCCAGGCGATGGAAGAACTGAAGAAGAACGAGGATGCGCTCGAGAGCCTTCACAGCGTGTTTCTGGTGGATGCCGGCAACCGCCTCTGCTATGAAGTGCCTCTTGCGAAGCTTCTGTTTGCCACCGGCGACACGCCGCTCAAAGAACTTGCTACGGACACGCTGGTAAGTGTGCATTCGAGCGAGAACCTGGACCGCATCGCGGAGATGTTCGACAAATACAATCTGCTGGCGCTCGCCGTTGTAGACGATAATCAGGCGCTCATCGGCGTGATTACGGTGGACGATGTGGTTGCCATGTTGCGGAACGCGTAGCAAATTCCCCAGGCCCGTCGGCCCACATGCCCTCTTCCCAGCGCCTTATCCGGACTAAAACTCGCCCCCTCCAGCAACTTGCCGCCGAATACGCCAGCACACTTGCGGTTCCCAGCACTGCAGTCCTGAGGTCGTCGACGCCGGTCAGATGTGTGCATATCACGAAAAGAACTGAACACGTAGGCCTACCAGCGTCGTTCGCTGCCAATAGTAACAACACTTACTTTCTGTAGACAAAAACCCGGCGAGACCCGGGACGACTTGGCTTTTGCGAATTTCAGTCCCCTTCATAGAGGGGTAGTGGTTACTTCAAGATCGTCGGCCGAAAAAGCGGCATGCGCGCGGCGGGTAGCCGTTTCCTCGCCACTGGATGCCAGCCGTTCGAGCGCATACTCGCGAATCGTTTCCAGCATGCCGAGGCGCACTTCGTCGTCTGGAGGTTCGCTCTGCTGCAGCAGGCTCTTATCGGCTAATGACGCGACCACATCGAGCGGGTCCGCATCTAGGTCATTGGCCGCATTGCATACTGCTTCCGCAGCTTCGATGCTGCAACCCGAAGCGAATACTGATAATCTCCTCGCTGCCGCCAACTCGATAGCCAGCGGCAGACCGTCAAGCCGGGTGCAGATCTCGGCCACGGCGCGCAGGTTCTCATGAGTGAGTCCGAAGTCTGGCTATAGAGCGGTGGCCCTCTGCAGGAAGAGCGCAACCGCCGGGGTTCGCGATAGCGTTTCCACGTCGCACAATAGATTCAGGTCCGGAAGAGCCAACGGCGGCACCGGAAAATCGTGTTCGCCATAGACGTGCAACAGAGCCCGGCTCGTCACCAGGACCTTCACGCCGGCAGAAGCTTCAAGCAGCTCCGCCAGCATCGCGCCAGCGCTGATCACGTGCTCGAAATTGTCCAATAACAGCAGCATGGCGGGGTGATGCGAATAATGCAGATGCTCTTTCAAGTCTGCGATCAGCGGTTTGCCTGTAGTTTCCCGCACGCCCAACGTATGCGCGATGCTGGGCACCACCAGGCCTGGGTCGGTGATTGAGGCCAGTGGCACGAGTACACGCCTCCCGCGAAATGTTCCAGAACGTCTTCCGGCTTGCAATGCGAGGCGGGTTTTCCGCTGCCGCCCGCACCAGTGAACGTCACCAGCCGCACGTCCTGCCGCAGCAGGAGTTGCTTCGTGGCTAGCGCATCACAGCAGCCCCCCGGTGCTCGAAGGACAGACGTTCCAATTCATCAGCAGCCCGAACCGATACAACCTGCCCGCACATTTCGGGTTGCATGTTTGGGCCTGGAGGGACAACCCCAAGGGCGCCTTCGTGGACTGGAATAACCGGGTGAGCTGCGAAGGTCAGTAGGTCCATTCGAAAGGTCCGTGGGAATGACAAAGGAGATATGAACATGAAGAACCTACAGCGAGGATTGAGCTTATGGCACCCGTGGTAACCGGCACAAGTAACCCCAATGTGGACGTCCCGGCCGTACAAACGGCTGTCGATGGAAATCCAGGCGGCAATGTCGTCCTGAAGGGACACTTTTCCTTCGACATGCCTCCGAGCGCACCCACCCCGCCGGTTTATAAGCGCATGGTCACCATATCAAACGGCGTTACGATCTCAGGCCACCTTGATGCAAACGGCCACATGCCAATCATCGAATGTGGAAATTGGCCATTCCTCATCAACGGCGGGGGACGCGCACGTCACGATTCACGGATTGCACTTTGTACGCCCCCTGGCGGGCGCGATTTGGATCTATTCAGTCCGCGGCTTACTCATCAGTGGCTGCCGGATCCAGGGGGTAAAGGCAAGTGCCGAGTTTGGGATGCAAGCGGATGCGGACCATGCCGTCGCCTGCGCATTTTTGCCGGCGCTGACCCGCACCCGCCTGGCACAGGCCACCCGGGAATACCCGATAATTTCTCCGGTACACCGGCAGTCCTTAGCAATGAGATCGACGTCGGCGCGAACTTTGACGTAGGCGACGCAGCTCTCCTGGGCGTTGTCATGTTCGCGGTCGGGACCGCGAATAAGGAGGTCAATATTTTAGTCTCCGGGAATACGATAATGCATGTTACAGCGCCCGCAATCAATTTTCGAGTTGTGGGCGGGCGAGCGCTCGCCGAGCGAAACGTGCTAATAACGGGAAACATTTCGGTGGCGAAGGCTGATGTCATCCGTCTCGTCGGTTCTGGCTCGTATGTAATTGCCCGCAATACAATAGATTGCGGTTGGCAGAACGGAACGGCCACAGGCGCCACAGCCACAGGCATCAATGTGATTGGCAAAGAATCGATGATGCCGATTTCAAACGCCATCGTCGTTGACAACGACGTCACCATGTCGGCGCCAAATGGCACTCACTTCACCGGTCAGAGCGCAGGCATCGAAATGCAGGGGTTCTCGCGGGGCAACTCAGTGCTAAACAACAGGGTGCGCGGACGCGCCAGAGCAGCGCTATCTTTGATCGACCTGAACGGGGGAATGCCTGGCGATAATTCGCCCGTCTTGAACGATGTTGCTGATTTTCACCATCGGCTGCGGACGTATTTATCGATGCGGGTGCGACCAACACCTTCGTTTTCGGACACCAGGCTAGCCTAATAGATCAGGGCGTTGGCACGGTGGTCGTTCCCGTACCGTGAACGATGACACCCGAATCGGAGCCGGACATCGGGATACTAACTTGGATCCAAAGTTTCGCACTGACGAGGACCGGGCCTTGACCAGTGCAAGCACCGGGCGCCCGTCGAAGACTCGAAAGCCTACTCGCTTACTGCCAGCGCGAATCTTATCGCGTCGTAGCGAGCTTAACCTGGGCGATCGAGCGGCCTTGTACAAAACGGTACGTGCCGGACTCATTTCTCGCCTGTGGGAGTTCACGCAGAGGCCCTTCATATGGGTACTTCGCCCACGGGTTGTGAAAACATCGGACCAGTGCGTGTTCGAGAAAAGGCAGGTGCAAACGCCTAAATGCCACAACAGCACTCACTCGCGTGTTGCGAGGTTGGTTGTTGAAGACGAAGGCGCCGGAAGTCGCTCTGCGCATTTGCGAATCCCAGGATCCATCCGGCTGCCTAACCTCCACATGTTCTTCCTCGCCGAGTAAAGCTTCAACGATGTCCTGATCATCCCAAACTGTGCTGTCTACCACGTCAAGGCAGATAACAAATGGTGCACCCAATTCACCGTAGCGTGACGCTTTGGCCTTTATCGCGTCCCGAACTGCGTTCCAACGTTGTACGAATGCTCCGCGGGTTGGCGGTACTGCCACATTTCCTCCTGCTTTGTCGCCACGGCGTTCTTCGGCGCGCGGAATCGCCTGTATTGTGACGCAGTATCCGTCGAAGTTAAAGGTCTTGGTCGGGTGTTCCGTGCCTGAGTCCGACTCCATTCTGCGCCGCTCCTCCCGCCAATTCAGTGTCCGTAACCATGTGGAAATCTGCGTGTTTATCGCCGACGTTCGAGGATCTGTGCTCGGTATATTGTGCTCTTCCAGCGACAGCCAGAAGTCCGGCGAGATATCACCGTTCAATATGTCCAGTATTCGGTTCCGCCGCCTTTCAACCCCTTCTGGATCTTGCAGTTGATCATTTACGATTCTGGCTTCGACGTAGCAACTCTCTCCATTGGGGCCTTGGACCCGGAAGTCTGGACTAGTTCGGCGGCCTGGCACGGTCGGGTGAATCTCAACGCGACAACCAAGTTTGATCAGCAACTCGTGCAGGAACAATTCGAAGAGTGCAGCTCTGTGCTCGCCATCATTCGAGCTCCGCAGGCGGTTTACAAGGTCGTCCACTGTGCTCGGCGGGAATCGGACCGCCCAGTCATCCACCAGACCGCGCACCGCCTCGGTTTCTGACATCGACGAGCGGTTCAGAAAGTTGTAAGCGGATTCGGAGTACCGACGACGAGACAAATCAGCGCGCTCGACTCGATCGAAGATTGGCAGAGGCATATAGACATAGCTGAGTGTGCTTTCGATGCACGCCACTAGGCTCCCGCACTGTAGCATGGCTTTACCAGCAACTGCAGCGCTGCTGCCAACTCTCGAGAGAAGGAGCGGAAGCGTATGGCGTGGATCAGATCTGGAGATCGGTGAGGACCAACGAACGAACCGACTCGCTCAGACTTGTCGGGCACCCTCCCCGGCCAGAGCTCTGGTTGGGGACATAACGAGTCACCTGCCGGCCAATGTGATGACAAGGTGTGGTATCGATCGCAATGGACGGTGGTGAGGAGTGCGTCTGGACGATTCGGTGCAAAGCCGCTAAATCCCCAGCCCGGAAGGTAAAAGAACAAATACGTACCGAAAAGCTTCCTGTATCCGCCGAACTGGAACGTCGGCGATGAGCGGAGCCAGGCGCGTCTAGCAGGAGTAGTGCCCAGAAACGCCGTTCCCCCTCCGCTCGAATGATGACTGAGTCCATGTACACCTACACTGAGGGAAGACATGGCAGACCTGGATGGCGCCCTGCGGCAATTCGAAGCGACTGAAAGCAATCTGAAGAAATTGGAAAGGCTTTGGAACGATATAGAGAAACATATTCCGAGCGGACCTGCTTTCGGCAGTCCTCCAGAGTACGAAGAGCTGTGCCTCGCCTTCCGTCGGATTCTGCCAGCCCTGCCCGCAATCGATGGATTTCGAGTTGACGATCAGTTGCATGATTACGATGCCGTGGGCCAAATGCGCCTCGACGCTCTTGAGATAGGTGAGATCGAGGCACAGATCTCAGTAGAAAACTGCCTCGGAGAACAGGGACGGCTCCTGCGCGAATACCGGTTCGAACTGCAGGCTAAGCGGCGTGAGCTCGTTCGCGACCGCCTGTGTTCGTTACTGGATGAAGTGGATGAGTCACTGGGGATGCTTATTTCAGCCGCCGAAGGTCGGAGCAGCAACGAGCATCTCGCGGACTTCGCAGCGCCAGCTTGGTCTGCACTCAAAGAGTCGCTCGCCGAAATCAACACGTTACTAGGAGGAAGTGAAAGGCCATCGGGCTGGGGAAACCTGCGACGGCATATTGGATTCGGTATGATTTGCGATCTACTCGACATCCAAAAGCTTGATTGGCCGCGGGTCAAGGCGGCCATTAGAACGGATCTCTACGGCGAACACGATCCGGTTCCAGTCGAGGTAACTGATCTTGGCGACGTAGTGGCGGCTCGCCCACAGGGCCGTGTGCCCACGAAACTAAATTGGTCGGTTCTGTCAGACGAAGATTTTGAACGCATGATGTTTCTGCTAATTGCCGACACCCCCGGCTACGAGAATCCTGAATGGCTGCAGCATACGCATGCTCCTGATCGGGGTCGCGACTTGTCTGTTACTAGAGTTGAGAATGATCCATTAGCCGGAGTGAGGCGTTATCGGATTATCATCCAATGCAAGCATTGGTTATCCAAGAGCGTCGGTCCGTCCGATGTCGGACTTGCGCGTTCTCAAATGGAGTTGTGGCAGCCCCCCGGATTGATGGTCTAGTAATCGCTACCAGCGGCCGGTTCACAGCGGATGCCGTTGCATTGGTTGAACAACATAATCAAGCAGATCGAGCGTTGCGCATTATGATGTGGCCCGACAGCCATCTTGAACTTCTTCTTGCTGCTCGCCCGCACTTGATCGGACAATTCATGCTCAGGCGCGTCAAATAGCGTGATTAGCTCTCAAATGAGCGCTGAAACTTGGATCGACTCACGTATCGAAGATGAACTATCTACTTACACCGCTTCATAAGCATGCCGATCTTGGGTTTGGAGCAACTGCGGACTCATACAACGACGCGGCAGACTATCTTGAGGTGAATGGAGGAGAACTGACCCACTTCAACGGGCATCTGCCAATCAACTTCCTGCGTCGTCATGCGATAGAGCTGTATTTGAAATCGGGCATCATCATCTTCCATCGGATTCAGAAGTTGCCGTTCGGAACGGAGCCTTGGGATACCGATCCTATGGTTCGGGTTACTGGGACGAAGTGGCGACCGCTATATAAAACTCACAGTATCAAGATGTTGCACAACTATTTCTCGCAACTCTTTGTTGAGCATCAGGACTTTCTGGCCTCACACACTCGCACGGATTGGAGCTTCCCCATTGAACTGGCCGCTCAAATCGATACGATTGAACTGTTTGATCCAGACGGCACGCACTCAAGATATCCAGTCACAAAAGACGCGGCAACAGATCAAGTGAAATCGTCCATCGCTCAAAAGTCAGTGGGTGAGCTTCTGGCGCTGAAGGAACAGAAGAAGGAGCCAGTTAAAGCGTTTCTGCTTGTCAACGACGATGACGAAATCGTTCAGAGCTTCTCGTTCAACCGTGATCCGATGCCGGAGTTGACGTCGGCGCTGAAGGGCGCCGCGGAAACGCTTCATGATTGCCATACTGCGATGCGCGGTGAACTCACCGGTACGTTCTAGTGAATGCTCAACATGCCGAAAAAGACCCCCTCCGCCTGCGCACTTGCCGCCACCCTTAGCCAGTGCACAGCCGAGTTGACGAGAAGTGACCTAGAACACAGAACTGTAATCCAGATACGAAACGACAAGTCCCGTTCCAGCGGTTCACTGTTGGGGCTCGAGGCCAAGCTTGTCACTAACGGCATTGCGCAACCGCTGCTTGCAACCCAGGTACCGTTCCGTGGTCTGCACGCTGATGTGCCCGAGCAGGAACTGGATTTGCTCGAGTTCTCCACCGGCCAAGTGACACAGGCGGGCGCAAGTGCGACGGAGATCGTGGGGCGCGATATTCGCCAGCCCGCAGCGGGCAGAATCCTGCTTGACCACTCCCCAGACAACCTTGGGACTGAAGCCATCAGGCGCTATCCGCCCCCCTTGTTGATGGCGCGGAACACGGCTCCTTCCGTCACTCCAGCTTCTATCAACCAGACGCGAACAGCGTCGGCGACCCAGTCAGGTATCGGAACCGTTCTAACGTGACCGCCCTTCCCAATCAGGTCGGCAAAGACCCAGTGGTCTTCCCGCTGCTGGAGATCTTGGACTTGCGCTCCAGCCAAGTCGGCGCGTCGCAGGCCACACCCAAGGAGGACGGCGACGACGGCGTAGGCTCGCTTGCCACGCAGGGAGGTCCGATCGAAGGTCGATAGGAGAGCCCGGCCCTGCTCGACTGTGAGCCAATTCCCGACACGAGTTCCGTGCTTCTTAGCACCTTTGACGCGGCGTATGCCGGTAGCGAGGTCCGGGCTGAGTAAGCCGGCATCGGCAGCCTCGTAGGCTAAACGCCGTACCGCTGCGAGTCGGAGATTGATTGTTGACGACGCGTAGTGCGCTTGCTCGAGGAAGATCCGGTACCGGGTTACGACGATCTTGTTGAAAGCGGGCGAGGTTCTGAACAATACCAGTCGATGAACCGGCGGATCGCATGATCTATGAGCGTTGCGAGCTAACAGACGGGAGGCTGTTGAGGATGGCAGACTTCGAATGCTCGAGGTCGGGCAGCTTAAGTACAGATTTGGGAACGCGTTTGCGTTTCTTGGCCATGCCAGCCAGTATTCCGGCCAGATCTGCGACCGTGAACATCCACCTGGCTGTGCGCTGGCGCGTTTGTCCGCATTAGTGATCGAAGAGGTCCTGGCATACGACCATATTTGTAACGCGTGATACAGTTTCACACGTAGATGAATGAACTCTTGGAAGGGTTTTGATGGGTCGGTGTTTTGTCATTCAGCCGTTCGACAAAGGGGCGTACGACAAGCGCTATGAAGACGTGATTGTGCCTGCAATCAAGCAAGCCGGCCTGGACGATTACCGCGTTGATCGGGATCCGTCGACCAAAGTGCTGATAGAAGCTATCGAACACGGTATACGTTCGAGTGATGCGTGTATTGCGGAAATAACAACGGATAACCCCAACGTCTGGTACGAACTCGGCTTGGCCATCGCAAATGAGAAGCTTTTAGTGATGATCTGTAATTCGAGGGAACGAACGGAACCGTTTCCGTTCGACGTGCGACATCGCACGGTGGTGAATTATGCACCGGACTCTCCTCGCGATTTCGCCAAACTGCAATCGGAGATTACCCGGAGGCTGCAGGCGCTTATTGAT
This sequence comes from uncultured Acidobacteriaceae bacterium, assembly GCA_963846185.1. Taxonomy (GTDB): domain Bacteria; phylum Acidobacteriota; class Terriglobia; order Bryobacterales; family Bryobacteraceae; genus Bog-105. Next base: position 243,380 of record CAWJVA010000012.1, read on the forward strand.
GCGTCGACGAAAGCGGAAACGATGGCTGCAATGAAATCCTCCGAGAGCGTGGCGCGCTTGTCCCCGCATGAGATGGCCGCTCTCCAGATAGTTATGGAAGATCAGCTCGCACCGCAAGATGCCATGACGGCTACCACATCCAGCAAAAGATGGTCAAGGCCGGATTTTCAAAGATGGCTGCCTCAATAAGCCTCCGTCTCTTGGAGAACCGCGGATTCATGGAGTCGTTTCAAGACAGCTATGACGACCGAAGTTGGTCGGAATATAGGGTGACCGAAGCAGGCGAACGTTGGGTTTGCAAAATCAAGAGCTATTTAACTTGCACAGCAACGTCACCGCGCAACCCGTTTGCAAAGGCGCGGCGCCGCTTGACAGACGACGAAGACATTCCTTTCTAGGCACTCCGCAGGGGACCGGGCGCGATTGCCCGTGTCCACGCCGATTGGTCTAGCGGCTCCCCTTCCTATCCTGCGCGCGCTACATCCTGAGCCGACTTCGGCAATACGCAACCTCTGCGGATAGGTACCGATAAGTCCCGCTTGCATCCCGCGATGTTGGACAAGTAAAGCCCAATCCAGATACTAAACCGGGTCGCACGTCAACCGGTTCCACCAAAAAGTCCGGACCCCGCGTTCTTCGGCAAAGGTTCCTTGCCCGCCAATAGGCGATGGCATTGCGCAGCGGAACGTGCCGGTGCGGCAGCCGTACGCAAACGTGACGAGTCACCCAGCGGCCCAGCCTCCGGCTTCGGCAATTCCTTCGTGAATTGCTCGTGCTCGCGCCTCAACTCCTCCTTCTCCCGTTCCAGCTCGCGGATCCGTCGTTCCTGCCGTGTCGATTCCTTGAGCATGTAAACCCTGTCCCTCCGCAATCCCTGCATCGCCGCCAGTGAGCGGTAAAACGACCGCTCCGCCGTAGTCTTGTACCGCTGCATCACCTGCAGATGCGAGCGTTGCGCTTCCGTCCAGTCCGCCGGCTCCAAATCCTGCTGTCCAAAAGCGCCGCTTCCGCCTCTGCCAGCGCTTGCATCGCCCGCTGCAAAACCAGTCGTTATGAATCAGCAGCTTCACTTAACGCTCTTCGGCATAGCCTTCCGGTTCGTACTCCGTCCACCACCCGTTCCAGACTTCATCAAACTGTTCCTGGCTCTCGCCTGGCAGAATCAGCTTCTTCGACAGCACACCATGCGTGCTCGCGTTTCCGCTCGAATTCTTCTTCCCTTCGGCGCTCTTCGGACCCCCGCCCGCACGCTGTCCCGGACCTTTGCGCTGGCTTGCCATCTCGCCCGAGTATCCACAACCCGGCCGTCCCGGCGCCGCTGTCAGCACTCACAAGTTTTTTGATTCCAAAACGAAATAGTAATTCGTGTGGATTCGTGTTCGTTCGCTTAAGACCAAGACTCGGGTCTTTTACAATCTCGCGGGAGAAAAGTCTTCGAATTGCCTATTGCCGCTTGAAGCTGCTGCGCAGTTAACTCGCGGCTAAGCGTAAGGTCCACATCGCTCAAATCGGTATTTTGCAGAATTGTGTTGGCAAATTTAACAGCTCCAAGCTCTGCTCCCGAAAGGATGGCGTTCGTGAGGTTCGCACTTCCCAGGTTGACATCGTTCAAAGTAGCCCCTACCAAATGAGCCTCGGAAAGGTCCGCCCCGCCAAGGAAAGTTTCGTTTAGTTCTGCCCACAAGAGTTTCGCTCGCGTTAAGTTGGTGGCTCGTAGATCTGTCGAGTTAAGCTTTGCCCCTGACAAGTCAGCATCCGCTAAGTCCGCCCAGCCCAATTTTGCGGCGTCCATAGAAGCTTTGACTAGTGTTGCGTGTCGGAGATCGGCATTTTCTAGTACTGCGAAATCCAGCTTTGCACCTGTCAAGTTAGCGTTCCCCATATCCGCGTACTGGAGGTCGGCGCCACTGAGGTCGCTGTGAGATAAATCAACGCCCCAAAGGCTGCCTTTCGGAGCTTAACGTTCCGTAGATCGACATGGCCGAGATCGAGCGTGCTGCGATCCGGAAGTGCGAAGCTACTCAGAAATCTTAGGATCGCATCAATGTCCGCTTTGGGCTTAAGCGTCGAGTTAGGGCGCTCCTTGCCTTCTGTCGCGGCCACCCTTGGGGAGTTTTGTCGAACGTAAGCGCAAAAGACTTCCACAATCGGCCACTCACCTTGATTCTGGCGTGCCATTCTCGATAACGCATAAATCCCGCCAAGGCGAACTTCGATCCTTGATCTCCCGTCGGGATGCACTGCACCAAGCTGTTCTATTGCCTTCGTGAATCTATCAGTCAGTTGGCCTTCCCTGGCGATGCTGATATTGCGCCACGTGAAGTATGCCCCCAGCAAGACGACGAATCCACCTAAGACCGTAGCGACCGTTTTTCGTGCCTCATTCACACTGCTGAACTGATCTTTCACAGGAATGCTTGGCCATTGGTTGAGTTCCCACTGTGGAACGAGCCAGACGACAAGAAATCCGACGATTACCAGAAGCAAGCCCACTAGCTCCGTTCGGTACGGCGCGAGTACCTTTAGGCCGCTTACCACCGTCTGGGCGGCGGACGACAGTTTGGAAAGAAGGGACGCAAGTACTTCCGGCAGCCGCACGACTCGTCCTCCGTAGCGAGGCCCAATGAAGGGCGCTTCAGTAAAGAGTTTCATTCTAGCTATACGCTTTCTCGGTAACCCGGAAGGTGCTCGAAACTCGGGATCACACTCACTTCCTGTGATTAACGCCCACTTGATTGGACGCGCCACTACCGCTAAGCCTCCGTCGCCTCCACCATGGTCGTAAAACG